>NZ_JWHY01000001.1:0-488574 GCF_000830495.1 Halomonas sp. KHS3
TTTATCGTCATTCGGAGAGACCTCTATGAGTCTGGAGACAAGAGAAGATCTCGATCCGATCGAAACCACGGAATGGATTGATTCCCTGGAATCGGTATTGGATCGTGAGGGCGAAGATCGTGCCCGCTACCTGATGACCCGCCTGGCGGATCGCCTGCGCCGGGACGGCATGAAGGTGCCCTTCTCGGTGACGACCCCGCACCGTAATACGATCCCGGTTCACCGCGAAGCACCGATGCCTGGTGACCTGTTCATGGAGCGCCGTATCCGCTCCTTGATCCGTTACAACGCCATTGCCCAGGTGATTCGTAATAACCGCGCCAAGCCGGGCCTGGGTGGCCACATTGCCAGTTTTATGTCCTCGGCTACCCTGTATGACGTGGGCTTTAACCACTTCTTCCGCGCGCCTCAGGGCGATTTTGCCGGTGACCTGATTTATATTCAGGGCCACGTAGCACCGGGCATCTACGCACGTTCCTATTTGGAAGGGCGTCTATCGGAAGAGCAGATGGACAGGTTCCGCCAGGAAGTCGATGGCGATGGCCTCTCTTCCTACCCGCACCCGTGGTTAATGCCGGACTACTGGCAGTTCCCCACGGTCTCCATGGGGCTGGGCCCGATTCAGGCTATCTATCAAGCGCACGTGATGAAGTACCTGCATCACCGTGAGCTGAAGGATATGTATGACCGCAAGATCTGGTGCTTCATGGGCGACGGCGAGTGTGACGAGCCGGAATCCCTGGGCGCCATTTCACTGGCTGGTCGCGAAAACCTCGACAACCTGATCTTCGTCATCAACTGTAACCTGCAGCGCCTTGACGGCCCTGTGCGCGGCAACTCGCGGGTGATGGACGAGTTCGAAGGCGTCTTCCGTGGTGCGGGCTGGAACGTGATCAAGGTCGTCTGGGGGCGTCACTGGGATCCGCTGTTCGAGAAGGATAAGAAAGGCATCCTTCAGAAACGCATGGACGAAGCGGTCGACGGCGAGTACCAGAACTACAAAGCCAACGGCGGCGCTTACACCCGTGAGCACTTCTTTGGCAAATATCCAGAAACCGAGGCGATGGTCAAAGACCTCTCCGACGAAGATATCTGGAAGCTCAACCGCGGTGGCCACGATCCGTTCAAGGTTTACGCGGCGTATAACGAGGCGGTTAACACCTCCAACGGCAAGCCCACGGTCATCCTGGCGCACACCGTTAAAGGTTACGGTATGGGTAGCGGCGATGGCGAAGCGGCCAACGAAGCGCACCAGGTCAAGAGCATGGAGTATGAAGCGCTCAAGACCTTCCGCGATCGCTTCGGTATTCCGTTAACCGACGAGCAGCTCAAAGACGTGCCGTACTACAAGCCGGAAGACGACTCTCCCGAGCTCAAGTACATGCACCTGCAGCGCGAGCGTCTGGGCGGCTACCTACCCAGCCGTCAAAGCGACTTCGAGGCCCTGGAGATCCCCAGCCTCGAAGACAAAACCTTTGCCTCGCAAATGGGCGGCTCGAAAGGGCGTGAAGTCTCGACCACCATGGCGTTTGTGCGGGTGCTTAACGGCCTGGTCAAAGATAAGACGCTGGGCAAGAAGGTGGTGCCGATTATCCCTGACGAAGCGCGTACCTTCGGTATGGAAGGCATGTTCCGTCAGTTGGGTATCTACACCTCGGAAGGTCAGAAGTACGAGCCGGTGGATAAAGGCCAGATCATGTTCTACCGCGAGGATCAGAAAGGTCAGATCCTCGAAGAGGGCATTACCGAAGCAGGCGCCATGTCGGCCTGGATCGCCGCGGCGACCTCCTACAGCAACAACAACGTCACGCTGCTGCCGTTCTACATCTACTACTCGATGTTTGGCTTCCAGCGTATCGGCGATCTGGCCTGGGCGGCGGGTGACCTGCAAGCCCGTGGCTTTATGGTCGGCGGCACCGCCGGGCGCACCACGCTTAACGGCGAAGGCCTGCAGCACCAGGATGGCCACAGCCTGATTCAGGCCTCCACCATTCCCAACTGCCGCAGCTACGACCCGACCTATGCCCATGAAGTCGCCGTGATTCTGCAGGATGGCCTGAAGCGCATGTTCACCGACAAGGAGAACTGCTTCTACTACCTGACGGTGATGAACGAGAACTACGAGCACCCTGCGCTGGAAAACGTGCCCGCCGACGATATCGTTAAAGGCATGTACCTACTGCGCGAAACCAAGGGTGACAAGGGCCGCGTTCAGCTGCTGGGCTCTGGCACCATTCTGCGCGAAGTGGAAGCTGCCGCTGAGTTGCTTGAGAACGATTGGGGCATCGGCGCCGACATCTGGAGCGTGACCAGCTTTAACGAGTTGCGTCGTGAAGCGCTGCTGCTGGATCGTGAAGCCTTCCTGAACCCAGACGCCGAGGCCAACAAGCCTCACGTCACACAGTGCCTGGAAGGGCGCGACGGCCCGGTAATCGCGTCGACCGACTACATGAAGCTGTATGCCGATCAAGTGCGCGCCTGGGTACCGGGTGACTACACTGTACTGGGTACCGATGGCTTTGGCCGTTCAGACACCCGTGAGAAGCTGCGCTACTTCTTCGAAGTAGATCGCTACTTCGTGACCGTGGCGGCGCTACGTGCGCTGGCTGAGCGTGGCGAGATTGATCGCAAGCAGGTTGGTGAAGCGCTTAAGAAGTACGGCATTGATGCCCATAAGCCTAACCCGCTGACTAGCTAAMCCGCTGACCGGTGGGCGGTGGCCCACCGGCTCGATCCGATTTGGAAGGAGCGCGACCTTGAGTAGCGAAATCATCAAAGTTCCCGATATCGGCGGCGATACCGATGTCGAAATCATCGAGATTGCGGTGTCAGAAGGCGACGTCATTGAAGCGGAAGACACCCTAATCACGCTGGAATCCGACAAAGCCAGCATGGACGTACCGGCCCCGAAAGGCGGCAAGGTACTCAAAGTGCTGGTCAAAGAAGGCGATAGCGTCTCGGAAGGKGACGATATCGTTGAGCTGGAAGTCGAAGGTGGCGGCGACGAGAAACAAGAGAGCTCGTCTGACAGCCAGCCTGAAGAGGCCCCAGCGAAGCAAGAGAAACCCAAAGAGCCGTCTCAAGAGCAGAAGCCCGCAGCTAAAAAGTCAGCCGGCGGTAAGCAGACGGTGGATATCAAAGTGCCCGATCTCGGCGGCTCGGACAGCGTCGAAATTATCGAAGTCGCGGTCAGCGAAGGCGATGAGGTTGAGGCCGAAGACACCTTGATCACGTTGGAGTCTGACAAAGCCTCCATGGACGTGCCCAGCCCCCATAGCGGTAAGATCGTCAGTTTTACCGTGAAAGAGGGTGACACCGTCTCTGAAGGCGATGTCATCGGCCAGATGGAGATCGTCGGCGAGGGCGACGACAGCGAAGACGCGCAGGAAGAGGCTGCTCTCGAACAAGATCCATCAGGCAAAGCCTTGTCTGAAAAAACTCCGCCTGAACAAGCTCAGCCGAGCAAGCCTGCGGAATCTCCGGCCGGTACCCCCAGCCCGGAAGCCCAGATGGCCGCCTATAAGCCCCGGGATGGCAAGTTGGTGCACGCCGGCCCTGCGGTTCGCATGCTGGCCCGTGAGCTGGGTGTCGACTTGGGACTCGTTAAGCCCAGCGGCCCGAAAGATCGCGTGCTCAAAGAGGACGTACAGTCCTATGTGAAGCAGGCGATTGCCAATCAGGGTAAAGCTCAGCCAGGCGCGGCAGCTGCAGGCACCGGCGGCGCGGGTATTCCGCCCATTCCGGAAGTCGACTTCAGCCAGTTTGGTGAAGTGGAAGAGAAGCCGATGGGGCGTCTGCTCAAGATGGGCGCGACCAACCTGCACCGCCAGTTCGACGAAGCGGACATCACCGAGCTGGAAGCTTTCCGCAAGGCGATGAAGGCCGAAGCGGAAGCCCAGGGTGCCAAGCTGACGCCGCTGCCGTTTATGGTTAAAGCCTGCGCCTTTGCGCTGCGTAAATTCCCGCAGTTCAACGTTAGCTTGAAGGGTGACGGTGAAACCCTGGTATGGAAGAACTACGTCCATATCGGTATTGCCGTGGATACGCCCGATGGCTTGATGGTGCCGGTGGTGCGCAACGCCGATAACAAATCCTTGATCGAGATTGCCAAGGAGATGGCGGAGCTAGGCAAGAAAGCCCAGACCAAAAAGCTCAAGCGCGACGAGATGACCCGCAACGCCGATAACAAATCCTTGATCGAGATTGCCAAGGAGATGGCGGAGCTAGGCAAGAAAGCCCAGACCAAAAAGCTCAAGCGCGACGAGATGACCGGTGGTTGCTTCACCATTTCGAGCCTCGGTTCGATTGGTGGCACGGCGTTTACACCGATCGTCAACGCGCCGGAAGTGGCCATTCTGGGCGTGTCCAAAGCCCAGATGAAGCCGGTTTGGGATGGCAGTGCCTTCCAGCCGCGCCTGATGATGCCGCTGTCGCTCTCCTACGACCACCGCGCGATCAACGGCGCCGACGCGGCACGCTTTACCGCCTTCCTGGCCGATGTGCTGTCCGATATTCGTCGCTTACTGTTGTAGTTAACGATAAAAAAAGGGACTTATAAATGGCGCCTTTATAGGCGCCATTTATTTAAATAAAAAACTTTTCTTTATTAATTTAATTACCACCTAAAATGGCCATAAGATCAGCATCAGGTTCTCTGGAGGTGAGTACAAGCAAGGATTCTAAGCTATTGAGGTGTGTATATACGGAGTTCCGAGCTGCTTCGGCATCGCCATTTACAAGATGCGAAAGTAGTTGAGCATGGTCTCCCTCTAAATAACAAGACAATAAACTCGGCGGTTTATAAAGTGCAATAACGATAGAAGTGCGTAGTACCAAATCAGTAAGCATCGCACCCATGATACTATTAGGTGAGCATTCGGCAAGAAGATGATGAATATTCAGAGAGTGTTCAATGCGTGCTGGTTCATTATTATTTTCATAAGCCTCCTTTTCAAGTACGACTTGCTGTTGCAATGCTTTCTTAGCGCTAGTCTCCAACTTGCCTGCTAGCAGTGCAACAATTTCACCTTCGACTAACCTGCGTGCAGAAAAGGTCTCACGAGTTTCTTCGATTGAAGGAGCACGCACGCGAGCGACCTGATTGGGGCGTTGATCAATGACATGCTCGGCATCAAGCCGTGTTAATGCCTTACGCACCACCGAGCGACTGACTCCAAATACTTCACCTAGCGTTATCTCAGGCAATTTAGTATTGGGAGTCAAACGTTGCATCAGCACAGCCGACCGGATGTGGTCAACGATGTCCTGGTCGCCGACGCGACCTTCTTTGGGTTTATTAAAGCGATTTTTATGCCAGCCGAGGTTCATATTCTTTGTCTCTAACGATCCTCGCTGGAACTTAACATGTATCCCCCAATACAACCAACATAAGATCAATGCTTTATCGTTGAAGATGGTTATTTCTCAAGAGCTAACTCAAGCATTTTTTGTAGCGTTTCCGATCATCTTATGCTCTGGTTTACAGCAAGAATTTTCATGGTGTTAGTACCTCCGTGTGCATTCATATGGTTGCCACGGGTAAGAATGACATGATCATTTTGGGAAACAATTCCTTTAGATACCAGTAATTCTATTGCTTTATCATTGAGCTCTTCGGCTTTCATACTTGTTGTATCAAAGGCCAGAGAGACCACACCGCGATACAGTGCCATACGTCGTTGAGAAATTTCACTTTGCGCTAAACCGATAATGGGCAATCCAGAGTGTATGCGTGAGGCGATCAACGCCGTAAAACCACTAGACGTCATACAGGCAATAGCGGTGACTCCAGCGAGATGGTTCGCAGCGTACATGGCAGAAAGAGCGACCGTTTCATCGACCTGCAAAAAATCTTGATGGATGCGATGGCCAGACTCCTGAGCGCTCCGCTCACGTTCGGCCCCCAGGCATAAACGATCCATTGCCTTCACGGTTTCTACAGGAAAGTCCCCAGCAGCGGTTTCAGCGGATAGCATCACCGCATCCGTGCCATCAAGAACGGCATTGGCAACATCGAAAACCTCAGCACGCGTTGGCAGCGGCGCACTAATCATCGTCTCCATCATCTGCGTGGCGGTGATCACCGCACGGTTGAGGCTACGCGCGCGCTTGATCATGCGTTTTTGCACGCCGATCAACTGAGCATCCCCGATTTCTACCCCCAGATCACCCCGTGCCACCATGACTGCTTCGGATGCCATAATAATGCCATCTAAAATTTCATCATCCGCCACCGCTTCGGCACGCTCAATCTTCGCGACAAGACCGATCTCTTTACCCTGCCCACCCAACAGCTTGCGAGCTTCCTGCATGTCAGCAGCGCTACGTGGAAAAGATACCGCAAGGTAGTCAACACCTATTTCGACGGCGGTCTTAATGTCTCGTTTATCCTTCTCGGTAAGAGCGGCCGCAGACAACCCGCCTCCCTCCTTATTGATGCCCTTGTTGTTGGAAAGCTTACCTCCAACAACAACCCGAGTATGGATTTCTTGGCCCTCAATGGCACTGACTTCGAGCACCAAACGACCATCGTCAAGCAGGAGGCGGTCACCCACGATGACATCGTCCGCCAACGTCTTGTAATCACAACCGACGCGTGTGATATCGCCGGCATTGCTATCCAACAACATATCAAGCACGAAGGGCTGGCCTTCTCCAAGCAAAACCGAATCGTCCTTGAAGCGAGCGATACGAATTTTAGGGCCTTGCAAATCAGCTAACACCGCGACGCTTCGGCCTAGACGTTGGGAA
Source organism: Halomonas sp. KHS3 (assembly GCF_000830495.1). Lineage (NCBI taxonomy): Bacteria > Pseudomonadati > Pseudomonadota > Gammaproteobacteria > Oceanospirillales > Halomonadaceae > Halomonas > Halomonas sp. KHS3. Next base: position 6,751 of record NZ_JWHY01000001.1, read on the forward strand.
ATCTCACGCACTTCGACTAGCCGACGGCGATGATCATCAGCCGAACCATGGGAGAAATTGAGTCGAACGACATCCACACCTGCCCGCAGCATACCTTCCAGTACACCTTCACGGTCGCTGGCGGGGCCTAAGGTTGCCACTATTTTGGTGCGACGAATGGGGGTATAAGCGGTTGGTTTCATGCTGGCCTCGGGAGAACAAGAATAGCTCGAAAATCATTGACATTAGTTCGGGTCGGACCGGTCACAACCAGGTCGTTAATAGCCGCAAAAAAACTGTAAGCATCGTTACGGTTCAGATAATCCTTTGCTGACAACTGCAAGGCTTTTGCACGTTGCCAGCTCTCGGGGCCGAATACAGCACCGGCGTTGTCCTCAGAACCATCAATGCCATCGGTATCGACAGCGAGTGCATAAACGCCCTCTGCACCCTCAAGTGTGTCGAAAAGCCCTAATAAATATTCGACATTGCGCCCGCCACGCCCATCGCCACGCACAGTGACGCTGGTCTCACCACCGGAGAGCACCAGCAGTGGACGTTTAATTTCACTTTGCAGTTTGCGCACCATACGCGCTTGAGCAATACCTAAATCACGAGCTTCACCTTCCAAATCATCGCCCAGCACTCTGACGTCGACCGCACTTTTTTCAGCACTGAGTCGAGCAGCCTCAAGGGCATCACTGGCTCGCGCCAGGATTATGAACTGGTCGCGTGCAAACTCAGGGCTAGAGGCTTGAGGCGCGTCGTGATTGGCCATCAAATGTTGACGCACGTTATCAGGAACCTCGATGGCGTGGCGTTCGAGAATCTCCAGGGCATCAAGCGGTTTTGAGTTATCTGGCAGGGTGGGACCTGAAGCAATCAGGGTAGGATCATCACCCGGCACATCAGAAATAAGGTAGGTCACCACCCGAGCGGGGTGAGCGTGAGCAGCCAAACGACCACCCTTGATCCCAGACAAGTGACGCCGCACCGTATTGATTTCGCGGATCGGTGCGCCACAGCGCAGCAACGCTTTGTTAACAGCCTGCTTGTCCTTCAAACTGATACCTGCGGCGGGTAGCGTCATCAATGCAGAGCCGCCCCCAGAGATCAAAGAAATCACTTGATCGTCTTCACTGAGGTTTTTCACCGCTTCAAGCATACGTTTGGCTGCTTGCTCACCAAGAGCATCGGGCATGGGATGGGAGGCTTCTAACACCTCGATATATTGGCAATCAGCACCGTGTTTATAGCGAGTCACCACCACTCCGTCCAAGTCAATTGCTTCATCGTTGTTACGTGCACGCTCAACCCAAGCTAACTCTAGTGCGCTTGCCATAGCAGCGGCGGCTTTTCCAGCACCGACGACAATGGTTCGTCCGGCCGGTTTTTCTGGTAGTTGGTCTGGCAGTAAGCTGAAAGGATGCACCGCAGCGATGGCCGTTTCAGCCAGGTGCACTAACCACTGGCGCGAGGCCTCTTCACTAGTAAAGGGTGCTAAGCGAAAAAGGGCATTCATCGATAGACTCCACAGGCAAGGGCCGGGGGGAATAGAAAAAAGGGGGTAAAAAAACCGGTGAAAGACACATAACGGAACGGAGGTCTTGCACCGGGAAAAGGCAACGAGTCACATGCAATAACAAGGGCGGGCCGCAGAACGATGCCCGCCGTAAAACAGTAATGAAACCTCCGTCAATCAGTCAGTCGCGCCATAAAAGGCATTACTGGCCAATTTCATAATTCGCCAGTTTTTCCAGGGCACGCAGAATTCCCGCATGGTCCCAATCCGCACCGCCATTAGCGGCACATGCCTGGAACAGCTGTTGGGCATTTGCTGTACCCGGTAACGAGAGGTTAAGGCTACGTGCGCCCTCCAATGCCAAGTTGAGATCTTTCTGATGCAGGCGGATGCGAAAGCCAGGGTCAAAGGTACGCTTAATCATACGCTCGCCATGCACATCCAGAATTTTCGACTGAGCGAGGCCGCCCAACAGGGATTCACGCACCTTGGCGACATCGGCACCGGCTTTGGAGGCAAACAGCAGCCCCTCTGCAACGGCCTCAATAGTCAGTGCAACAACGATCTGGTTGGCGACCTTGCAGGTCTGGCCTGCTCCGTGCCCCCCAATGTGCGTAATGACCTTGCCGACGACTTCAAGCAGCGGCTTAGCCCTTTCAAAGCCTTTGTCCGTCGCCCCTACCATAATGGTCAGCGCGGCATTGATCGCACCGCCTTCACCGCCTGAAACAGGGGCATCAACAAACTCACCACCGGCTTCAGTAATGCGCTTGGCGAATGCCTGGGTCTGCATTGGGGCAATGGAGCTCATGTCGATGACCAAGGTGCCGGGCTTGAGGCCCTCTATCACGCCGTCCTCACCGAACAGTACACTCTCTACATCTGGCGTATCCGGCACCATGGTGATAATGACATCGGACGCCTGGGCAACCGCTTTTGGATTAGCCGCCTCTTGCATGCCCTTATCGGCAAGCGTTGCATCCAAGGGGCCGCGTTTGACGGTCATCAAAGAGTGGCCCGCATCGAGCAGGTGGCCTGCCATTGGGCGTCCCATAATGCCTAAACCGATAAAACCAATCTTGCTCATCCTCTTTCTCCTTCAAACTAACGCAATTTGTACTTATTCATACTTGGGCTGTTCAGCGCACCGCCTCCAACCAAACCAGCCCTTCCGACGTCGACGTCTTGGGCTTGTATTCGCAGCCGACCCAGCCGTCGTAACCTAGGCGGTCAAGCTGTGAGAACAGAAAAGGGTAGTTGATCTCACCGGTACCCGGCTCATGACGGCCCGGGTTATCCGCCAGTTGCACATGCGCGATACAGCCCAGATGCTTTTCTATCGTGGGCGCCAGATCCCCCTCCATGATCTGCATGTGGTAGATGTCGTATTGCAGCTTCAGATTGTCACTACCGACCTCGTCGAACAGCGCCAGAGCCTGCTCGGTGCGGTTGAGGAAAAAGCCTGGGATATCACGAGTGTTGATCGGCTCCGCCAACAGAAGAACGCCAACCGACTTGAGCTTTTCAGCCGCATAACGCAGATTTTCAATCAGCGTGCTGCGTGCCTCGTCATCACTTACACTTTGAGGCTTAATGCCCGCCAGGCAGTTCACCTGTTTGCACCCCAAAGCAGTGGCATATTCGATGGCACGATCAACGCCGATCCGGAATTCTTCCACCCGATCCGGGTGACAAGCGATGCCGCGTTCACCCGCTGCCCAATCGCCCGCAGGCAAATTGTGCAATACCTGGGTAAGGCCGTTGGCTAATAAACGCTCTTTGATTTCCGCCGCCATGTAATCGTAGGGAAATAGGTATTCAACCCCCTCGAACCCTGCCCCGGCGGCGGCCTGAAAACGATCGAGGAAGTCTACTTCGGTGAACATCATGCTGAGATTCGCGGCAAATTTGGGCATGCAAGTCTCCTTGTTTTTATCCTAGTGATAATAATTGCCCTGGTGCCGAACCTCGGTGGTCACCAGGGCCAAGCTTAGGTCAAACTGGCGATAGAGCTAGGCGCATCCGTCAAGTTTTCAGCCAGTTCCTCGAATTCATTGACGCCATCAAGGTCGGTACCCATTGAGATATTGGTGATGCGCTCAAGAATGATCTCAACGACTACAGGTACGCGATGTTCACGCATCAGTTCGCGGGCCTTTTCAAATGCCGGAGCGATATCCTCAGGCTTTATTACGCGCAGCGCTTTACAACCCAGGCCTTCGGCAACAGCAATATGGTCTACACCGTACTCAGCTAATTCAGCCTCTTCGTCGGTGTAGTTAATGTTTTTGAAAGAGAGCTGCACGCAGTAATCCATGTCGAAGCCGCGCTGGGCCTGACGAATCAACCCGAGATAGGAGTTGTTCACCAGCACATGAATATAGGGCAGGTTGAATTGCGCCCCGACTGCCAGCTCTTCGACCATGAACTGGAAATCGTAGTCACCGGAAAGTGCCACCACTTCAGCTTCAGGATCAGCACGGCAAACGCCCAACGCCGCTGGAATGGTCCAGCCTAGCGGCCCCGCCTGGCCACAGTTGATCCAGTGACGCGGCTTGTAAACGTGCAGGAACTGAGCGCCCGCAATCTGGGACAGACCGATGGTGCTGATATAGCGGGCATTCTTGCCGAACACCTTGTTCATTTCTTCATAAACACGCTGGGGTTTGACCGGCACGTTATCGAAGTGCGTCTTGCGCAACAGCGTGCGTTTGCGCTCCTGGCACTCCGCGGCCCAGGCACTGCGATCCTTGAGCTTGCCCTTCGCCTTCATTTCCCGAGCCACATCAAGGAAAAGTGCCAATGCCAGCTTGGCATCAGAAACGATGCCGTAATCAGGGCCGAAGATACGCCCGATCTGCGTCGGCTCGATGTCGACGTGAACAAACTTACGGTCTTTGGTATATGTTTCGACGTTACCGGTGTGGCGATTGGCCCAACGGTTGCCGATGCCCATCACGAAATCCGAGGCAAGCATGGTTGCGTTGCCGTATCGATGAGATGTCTGCAAGCCCACCATGCCCGCCATCAGCGGGTGATCGTCGGGAATCGTACCCCAGCCCATCAGCGTCGGAATGACCGGCACGCCGGTAAGTTCGGCAAACTCGACAAGTTGTTCTGCGGCATCTGCATTGATGATCCCGCCCCCCGCGACCAACAGCGGCTTTTCGGACTCGTTGAGCATGGTCAACGCTTTTTCAATCTGGGCACGCGAAGCAGACGGCTTATAGGCCGGAAGTGATTCGTAGGTATCCGGATCAAACTCGATTTCGCTCATCTGAACGTCGATCGGCAGATCGATCAACACCGGGCCGGGGCGGCTTGAGCGCATGAGTTGAAAGGCTTTCTGGAAGGCCCGCGGCACTTGGGCCGGTTCCATCACGGTAATCGCCCATTTTGTGACCGGCCCGGCAATGGTCTGAATATCCACTGCCTGGAAGTCTTCCTTGTGCAACTTGGCCCGTGGCGCTTGACCGGTGATGCACAGAATCGGTATGGAGTCGGCGCTGGCGGAATACAGCCCGGTGATCATGTCGGTGCCGGCGGGACCAGAAGTACCGATACATACCCCGATGTTCCCCGCTTTGGTTCGGGTATAACCCTCGGCCATGTGCGACGCCCCTTCAACATGGCGTGCCAGAATGTGATCGACTCCACCCACCTTACGCATGGCAGCGTAAAAAGGATTGATTGCGGCCCCCGGCAACCCAAAGGCAACGTCGATACCTTCTTTCTTCAGAACGTGAATGGCGGCTTCCGCAGCTGTCATTTTAGCCATTACAATTTCTCCTCAACAATTGAATACAATTGATGTATTCATTTTCGATTTGTTCTTGTATTCAAAAATAGGCGCCTACTCGATGAGTGTCAATTTTTTATGGAAAATATTTCCATAAAAAATTAAATGCCAACATATACCCTTAATAAACAAAAGGTTATTGAAATCACAGCTACGGGAATATGCACATAGTGCAGAGGTGGAATCGTAGAACCAAGGAGGGAAATTCAGGCACCACTAATAGACCAACAGCCTTGGCTGTTAGCCTTTAAAAACCTTAAGGAATAGCGGATGACATTCGAGAAAATTTAGCGCCAAAGGCATCTCAACAGGCTAACAACGCTATTGATCAGAGTGTGTACGTCATCGCCATCATCTTCGGTTTCAACTCGTGCCAGGTAACGCCTCAGCGTGCCCCCACGCAACCCAGTTTCATATGGCGGTTAACGTCTTTGTAGAGCAGATAGCGGAACGGCCCTGGGCCGCCGGCATAACAGGCCTGCGGGCAGAACGCGCGCAACCACATAAAGTCGCCAGCCTCGACCTCAACCCAACTCTGATTCAAGTGATAAACAGCCTTACCTTCGAGCACGTAAAGTCCGTGCTCCATGACATGGGTTTCATCGAAAGGGATGACAGCTCCAGGTTGCAGAGTGACGATATTGACATGCATGTCATGGCGGACGTCATCCGGTTCGACGAAGCGTGTAGTCACCCATCTCTCATCGGTATCCGGCATAGCCGATGGTTCAATGGCATTTTCGTTAGTGACGAAAGGCGCAGGTGCTTTAATGCCTTCAACATATTCGTAAGCCTTGCGCACCCAATGAAAACGAACCGGCTCGTCAGCCCTGTTATGCGCCTGCCAGCTAATACCTGGGGGTAAAAAAGCATAGCCGCCGGGCTGCATAAGGTGTGTTTCACCCGCCAGGGTGAGAGTCAGTTCGCCTTCAACGATGAACAGCACCCCCTCGGCTGCCGGATCTAGTTCCGGCTTTTCGCTACCACCGCCAGGAGATACTTCCATAATGTATTGTGAAAACGTCTCGGCAAAGCCAGACAGGGGACGAGACAACACCCATAAGCGGGTTTTATCCCAAAACGGCAAATTACTGGTCACAATGTCACGCATGACCCCTTTAGGTATCACTGCATAGGCTTCGGTAAACACGGCGCGATCCGACAGCAGCTGTGTCTGTGCTGGCAACCCTCCCTTGGGGGCATAATAGTTACGCTTGGCCATCATCTTTCCTTTATTGTGGTCATTTTATCGTTTGGTTTTTTTATATATAAAAGGGATCAAGAAATTTATCCGTAACCCAACATAGCGGAAATGGTTGCGGCAGCTTCAGCCACGCAGCTCTGTAAACGATCACGCTTTTCGGCAGGGACTTCATGTACAGGCACCATAATGCTGATAACGCCTTCCATAGAGCCATCATGGTTATAGAGGGGATAGACAACAGAAGAGATACCAAAGTGATAATAGGAGTCCGCAATAACATATCCACGCTGCCGGTCTTCCTGCACTAAATCCCAGAGAACATCTCGGTTGGCTGGAGCACCCGGTTCCTTATCTAAAAGGTAATCTGGTGGATAAAGAGTTTCGAATTCCTCTCGTGATAGATCGGTTAGCAGCATTCGTCCCAAAGAAGTGCAATGCAACGGTAAGCGGGTTCCAACACTCACACGGCGAATAGTAGCGTTCGATGCCCCAACTCTCGCCACATAGACGGCATCACGACCATCTCGAATAGCGATATGGCTTGAACAACCGGTTTGCTCACACAAAGACTCAATAACCGGCTGTCCGATCTGTACTACATCCAGCGAAGCGACGTACTCAAAGCCTAGGCGCAATACATTGACCCCCAGGGAATATAAACCGGTGACGGGGTGATGGCGTAGAAACCCCATGTGCTCCAAGGTCTGAACCGCTCGATGCGAAGTTGCTTGTGGATAACCCACTCGCTTAACAAGCTCGGAAAAGCTCATCTCTCGGTGATGACGATTGAGCTCCATTAAGATCATTAGCCCTCGTTCAAGCGCGGGTATCAGATGTTTTTTGTTATCCTTGTCACTCATGGCTCGTTCACTCGCTTCAGGGTTATCGCTTTTAGGCGAACAAAAAAAAGAGACCTTAGTAGATAAGAAATTACTAATAAACATTTCTTTAGACCTGCATCGATAAGCTCAGTAGGCGGGATGGTGCTTTACCCAATGCCGGGCGATATCCACGCGCCGACTGACCCAGACACGGTCATGCGCTTCAATATGATCAAGAAAACGCTGGAGTGCGATAAAACGGCCAGGGCGTCCTATCAGGCGGCAATGCAAGCCGATAGAGAGCATTTTTGGCACTTCTGCTCCCTCCGCGTATAACACATCAAAAGCATCACGCAGATAGCTAAAGAAATGATCAGCGGTATTAAAACCCTGTGGCGAGGCAAAGCGCATATCATTAGAGTCCAGTGTATAAGGCACTACTAGATGAGAGTGCGTATGGCCCTGGCTGTCCTTCTCGCGTGTCCAGAACGGTAAGTCATCACCGTAGTAGTCGCTGTCGTACAAAAAACCGCCTTGATCCAATATCAGACGGCGCGTATTGGGGCTGTCACGGCCGGTATACCAACCCAGCGGCTGCGCGCCGTAAAGGTTCTGAAACACTTCGATAGCACGCTCCATGTGCTGGCGTTCCAGCGCTTCTGGCACTTCCTGATAATTGATCCAACGATAGCCGTGACACGCAATTTCATGACCCAACTCCTGAAAGGCATGAGCCACCTCGGGGTTACGCTCCAGCGCCATGGCCACACCGAAAATGGTCAGCGGCAAACCACGTCGTTCGAATTCACGCAAGATTCGCCATACCCCTGCCCGGGAGCCATACTCATAAATGGATTCCATGCTCAGGTGGCGATTGGAAAAAGCAGGCGCACCGACTATCTCGGAAAGGAACTGCTCGGAACCGGTATCGCCGTGTAGTACCGAGTTCTCTGCACCCTCTTCATAGTTCAGCACGAATTGCACAGCAATTTTCGCCTTGCCAGGCCAATTGGCCTGAGGGGGATTACAGCCATAGCCGACCAAGTCACGAGGATAATTGGGCGAATGCATGATGCAAGTTCCTTGTTATAAAACAGCGATCTAATGAGTGTTTAAAAACAATAAAAATGTACATAGCGAAAGATACAGCCCACCATAAGGCAGGCTTTAAATAGCACTGACGTTAAATACGTACGAATTATTTAGACGCTTACTCTTCCCACTCCTCAATCAATGCACGTTCTTCCTCCGTCATATTCGTCATATTGCCAAGCGGCATATAGCTGCTCGCTACTACTCGCTTAATGCTCTCTTGTTGTTTAATGATTTGCTCGATTTCGTCATATGCAAAACCAGCAGGAGGAGCAGAAAAGCCTGGCTGTGTCGGCGTTTGTGAGTGGCAAGCGACACAACGTTGCTCTATGACGGCACCGATCTCGGTGATATCTGGCCCCTTTTCTGCTGCCTGAGCACCAGATTGACTCGAGCTTTGCGCAGGCATAGCCACCCAAAAAGCTATTAAGAGAAGAGCAACACCAGCAATGGGATAAATTGGCTGAATTTTACCCGCATGCATTAAGACAAAGTATTGACGAATCAATGCACCCGCAAAGATAAAGAGTGTCATCAGCACCCATGCATGTTCATGAGTGTAAGCAAAGGAGTAATGATTGCTGATCATCAACAATACGACGGGCAGGGTGAAATAGGTGTTATGAACCGAGCGCTGCTTACCACGCTTACCATCAAGCGGATTGGGTGTTGCGCCAGCCTTCATCGCCTTTACCATGCGACGCTGACCAGGAATAATCCAAAAGAACACATTCGCCGACATCGCAGTAGCCATCACAGCCCCTGTTAACAGGAAAGCCGCGCGCCCCGAAAACATTTGAGTACTCAAGTAGGCAACTACGATCATCATGACCGCTACGCCGATACTCAAGAGACCATCACGCTCCATGTTCGGGCTGATACGCTTACACATCTCGTTATAAACAACCCACCCTAGTAGCAGGAAGGCCAGCGCCAGGATATTAGCTTCCCAACCAGCAAGGTTAGCCGCCCACTCCCAGTTACTGTTGGGGTTCACCAAGTAGAAGCTTGGGTTAACCATATACAAAATGATGAACAGGGCAAAACCGGACAGCCATGTGGTGTAAGACTTCCAGAACGACCAGTGCAGATCATCCGGTAGTTTTTCTGGACTCGTTGCATATTTCTGGTTGTGATAGAAACCACCACCATGTACAGCCCACATTTCACCAAACACCCCTTTTTGGCGGCAGTTTTCGTCTTTAGGTGTTTTGAGGCCGTTGTCCAGCATCACAAAATAGATGGATTCGCCTATCCAAGCGATGGCCGCGATGACATGCAGCCAGCGCAGCATAAAGTTTCCAAATTCAAGTAAATAGGCTTCCATTAGGGGAACCTCGCCTCATTTGATTATTGTTGGGTGGCTAACTACAAAACGTACATTGACGCTCAAAATGGATGTTCAGCTGCCGCGATAAGTCGAATAGGCATATGGCGTTAGCAATAACGGCACATGATAGTGCTGCGCCGCATCATTAACCCCGAAACGGAGTGGTATGATGTCCAAAAAGCTCGGCTCTGGCGCTTTTAAGCCTTGGCGCATCAAGTAGTCACCTGCATGGAACACCATTTCATAATTGCCCTTTACTAATTCACTTCCTTCAAGTATTGGAGCATCACAACGACCATCGTCATTGGTCTTAACTATTTTAAGAAGCTGGCGTAGCCCCCCATCTAAACGGAATACCTCTATTTTAATTCCTTCACCAGGGCAGCCTTGGGCTGTATCCAAAACATGTGTTGTCAGTTTTCCCATCACCTCTCTCCTCTGATTTTCCGCGAATCCTGTGCCGCTAGCTCATCATTGGCAACGCAGTATTAGCACAGTCTAAAAAGCGTTCATGTGGTTATAGTCAACATTTTTAGCTCTTTAATGGACACATTTCAAATATTTTTTGTATACATTTATTGAAGTATTTGGTGACCAACGTTAGCGGGTGCGACTTTAGTAGGTACGTCGTGAGGGAATTTAGCTTTAGAAGCCTCGGCTACAGCAGGCAGAGGGAAAACAAAAAATAAAAACATAAATATCTGTAATTTAACTATTTTACTTGTATTTTTGTTAGAAGCTACTGAGAACGCCAGTATCGTTTTCTAGGTATAGTTAACCGAAAAAAATGCACATTGATGAGACAGGGCTGGCAGAGAGCTACAAAATTATTTATTTTCTGATTTATTTTTGTGTACAGTATGATCAGATCAGATAAACAAAAGATTAATAGCACTGAATACAATAACAATGGAGCCTCATCTATGAATGATGCATTAGCCTCTTCCGAACAGCGGAAACGCGTGAACGAAAAGAACACCTCACTCTTTGATTTCTATGGAAAACCGCGGTTTTCAAAGGCCTTACCTCTATCTCTTCAGCATCTACTGGCCATGATCGCTGGCGTCATCACTCCGCCCATTATCGTTGCCGGTGTTGTGGGGGCGAGCATAGAAGAAAAGCTCCTGCTTATTCAGATTGCCGTGCTGGCATCAGGGGTATGTACTGTTTTCCACCTTTACGGTGTTTGGAAATTTGGCGCCCGCTTGCCCGCCATCTTTGGCGTAGGCTTTGCCTATGTACCAACCCTGGTCGCAGTAGGAGCTCAGTATGGTATTGAAGGGATTCTTGGCGCCCAGTTAATCGGCGGTATGACCATGGTGATAGTGGGCTATTTCATCCAGTATATCCGCCACCTCTTTCCGCCTGTTGTCGCAGGCACAGTGGTATTGGTCATTGGCTTATCACTTTACGATATTGCTATTCGTTACATGGCGGGCAGTGGCAACGTAAACGCACCCAATTTTGGCGATCCGATTAATTGGGTCGTGGCGGTGGTAACGCTACTCACAGTATTGATTGCCGCTCAGTTCGGTAAAGGCGTGGTGAAGCTTTCCGCAATCATTGTTGGCATCGTCGTGGGTTACTTGCTCTCGCTCGCCCTTGGCATGGTCAATTTCGATAGCGTGTCCAATGCTTCCTGGGTGGCCATACCCAAGGTAATGCCTTTCGAGATGGAATTTCACGCGGCCGCTATCGCCTCTATGGTCGTTATCTGCATCATCAATTCCGTACAAACTATCGGCGATTTGTCCGCAACAACCGTCGGCGGCATGAATCGCGAGCTGAAGACTCGCGAGTTGACGGGAGGTTTACTGGGCAATGGCCTGACTACCACCCTGAGCTCTTTCTTCGGTGCATTACCTACCTCCACCTTCAGCCAGAACGTAGGCATTGTGGCGATGACCAAGGTTATTAGCCGTTATGTTCTGGCGCTGGCGGGCATCATGATGATTCTGGCCGGCCTTAGCCCAAAGTTTGGGGCAATCATGACCACCATTCCTTATCCCGTATTGGGTGGAGCAACCATTACCGTATTCGGCATGATCACCATGACGGGGATTCAGCTGTTGGTAAAAGATGAAATGTCCGCTCGAAATATGACGATCGTGGGGCTCGCTTTAGCATTGAGCCTAGGGATCGCTTCTGTCCCCTCAGCCATTGAGCAGTTTCCGACGGTGTTGAGAGACCTGATTGGTGGTGCGCCTATTGTAGTTGCTGCGATAACAGCCTTCACGCTTAACATAGCCTTACCTAACAAATCACTAACCGACGAGGAAAAAGAGCGAGAGGCGATCGCCAAAGCAGATGCTGAGGCGGCCAAGGCCGACAGCGACAAATGAAGCCAGAAAATCTCACAAAACAGCACCCACTCTAATTAAACAGTTTTATGTACACCTAATTAGAAGCCATTTGGCCACCATTAAATAGAACTGCTGCGTGCGCTGGCAGTTCTATTTTGTGGTTAAGGTGCATGGCTCTATAGGTTAACTTGGGAATATAAATGCGTATATTAGATAATATGACTTTAAGGATGAGCTGGACGCTGGTTCTACTCTCATTCTTACTTATGCTTCTTGTGCTCAGTGGCACAGGGCTTTATGCCGTCAATCACAGCCAACAAAGCATCGAGCAGCTCACTAATGTCAATGTTAACCAGCAGGCTAGTCTCAACCGAACTAATTCTACGCTACAAGCCACACGCCTTAGCATGGCGCGCCTTTATGAGGAATTGATTGATCCACAAACAACGCTTACCAATGAAGAGAGGCAGCAGCGAGCTAATGAGCTGCATAGCTCACTTAATAGTACCCAAGACGTGTTTTCGAATTTTATCTCACTGCCCGCCGACGCAGCCCATGAGGCGATCATCTCGCCTATCGTAACAAGCTTTGACACCATGATAGATGTACACCTTTTGCCGCAAGTAGCTGCATTGTATGAAGGCGATACAGTTACTTACCGCGAACAGCGTGACGCCGCTTACCAGGCTTATGCAGCTTTCTATCAAGATGCGATTGGTTTTTTTCATCAAGTAGAAAAAGAAGGTAACAACCGGCTGACCAATTTTGACTCTGTCATCAGCCTTTCCACTATTACCATCATCACCGTCTTCATTATAGCGCTCATGGTTACCGTGATTGTTTACTGGGGCGTAGGTGTTAATTTAATACGGCCTTTGCACCGCATTACCGAGCATTTCAAGAGCATGGCGGAAGGCGACCTTTCAAGAGAAGTGGAAACCCGCGGTCGAAATGAAATCGGCGTGCTTTTCACCTCTCTGCGTCATATGCAGCAAAGCTTACTCGGAACTGTTATGACGGTTAGAGAAAGCAGTAGCGAAGTATTTACCAGCGCCCAAGAGATCGCCAAAGGTAATCAGGATCTCTCGGCGCGTACGGAACGACAGTCAGCCTCGTTAACCGAAACCGCGTCAAGCATCGAAGAAATGACCTCAACAATGGAGCGCAACAGCGAAAACACTATCCAAGCAAGACAAGTAGCTCGTGAAGCGGCGAACACTGCGGATCAAGGCGGTAGTGTGGTTATGGAGGTCATTAGCCATATGCACAACATCCGCGAAAGCTCACAGAAAATCACCGACATCATCAAACTGATTGACTCCATTGCTTTCCAAACCAATATTCTCGCCCTCAATGCTTCAGTAGAAGCGGCACGTGCTGGAGAGCATGGCCGCGGCTTTGCGGTAGTGGCCAGTGAAGTACGCCAGCTCGCTACCCGCAGCGCTAGCGCTTCAACGGATATTCGAAAGCTGATTGAAACATCGGTCAATATGGTAGAAGCCGGCACGCATCAAGCGGATAAAGCAGGCGAAACCATGGCGCGAATCATGGCATCGGTGACCCAGGTCACCACGTTAATGGACGAGATATCCGTAGCAACCGAAGAGCAACGCGCGGGTATTCGAGAAGTTAATATCGCAGCTAACGATATGGAGCAAACGACTCAACAAAATGCCGCGATGGTCGAACAAGCCAGTGCGGCCGCCATCGAGCTTCAGCATGAGGCCGAACGCCTCAACTCCATCGTCGCCCGGTTTAAGCTGAATGAATCAACACCGCAGCTAACGGCGCAAGCGGTCAATACCCACTAACGATACACAGTAGTGCCTTACTAAAAGCACCCTACCGTTAAAGCAAAGCCACGGGAACGAGCACGTGGCTTTATTAAAAATAAACATCTGGAGCAAGACAGTATGATCCTGGGTCTTACATTGCTATATGTGGGCGCTGTTTTGTTTATAAATGGTATCTGGCTGCTGGGAAAAATCAGCAACCAAGAAGTCTCAATCATCAACGTCCTGGTTGGGTTGCTCAGCTTTATTATAGCCATGCACTTAATTTTCAAAGACCCTAACAACACGGTTGAGATTAGCGCAGGGGCTTTTACGCTCTTATTTTCAATAACCTATCTTTGGGTAGGTGCCAATCAGTGGCTAAAATCTGATGGCAAAGGATTAGGTTGGTTCTGTCTTTTTGTAAGCATCACCGCCGCGGTTATTGGTGTGCACTCAATCGCTGGCTACACGACAAGTTTCAAATTATGGAATACGGTTAACTGGTTTTCATGGTCTCTTTTATGGCTTAGTTTCTTCTACCTATTAGCGCTAGCGAAGCCTATTCAGCGGTACGTTGCAACTTATACCATTTTTTGTGCGATCTTTACCGGCTGGATTCCAGGCGTCATAATTTTGCTAGAACTTATTAGTACATAATTTTCAATAAACGCTTCCTCTTAAAGGTGTTTTTAAACCTTCCTCAAAAAGACCAACTTTCGAATCGTGCCGCTTATGCCAGGCTGATACTAATAAAACCACCAATAAGCTGATTCGCCGATGTTTCCCGAAAGTGCTGCGCTTATTAGTTGAATTCAGAATTCAAGATGGCCAATATTAACCACGCTGAAAGAACACTATAGGTTACCAGCTCATGAACTGGTAGTTGACGGATCCATCATGATCAGCAAACCCTGTATGGGTTGATGGGCATAAGCGTTAATATCAAAGTGCTTGCGCCAGGTAAGTGGCCAGTAACCCTAAAGGCGAATGCGGCCCAGGTGATCGCGCATTACTAGGGCCTGTTGACGTTTCATCAGCGTAGCGGGGACGGCTCGGGCAAGTGCGATATTGTATCTACGACTTCCGTAATGACGACTATTCTCGATAAACACCAAACTCTCCCGCAACTTCCGCCAGCTTATTGTGTAACGCTGTCAGTAGCTCGGCCTTGGCCGAACTGGCGCGATGGATCATGCCAATTTGTCTGAAGACTTGGGGCTCACCGAACGGCAATGTCAGCATGTCGCGACCGTTCTCGCGCACCGCGACATTTGGCACGATGCTGGCACCAAGGCCCGCGGCCACGCACTCCACGATGGCTGGCACGGTGTCGATCTCAGCGATGTCCTGCACCGCTATGCCTAGCCGGGCCAGCTCGTTGTTGATCATTGCGCCCAGCGGCACGTTACTGCCAAAGCGCACGAAGGGCAACGTTTCCAGCAACTGCTGAACCGGCATCGGCGGTGTTCCGGGCGGCGCTATCACCACTAACGGCTCGCGTATGAACGGCGACCACAAGAGATCGCGCGACACGCCGGAGTGCTCGGCGACCACCGCCACATCCAGCCGGTCGGCGTTGACATCACTGATCAGCGTCGAAGACATGCCCACTCGTAGGTTTACGTTCAGCTCGGGGAACTCCTGTCGCAGTGCCACGATGGCACGTGGCAGTAGGCCGATAGTACTGGTGCGCACCGAGCCAATATTGAGCGTACCCGTTATCTGCTTCCCGGACAGAACGCCACGCGTTTCATCCACCAAGGCCAGAATCTGTTTAGCCGTTTCAAGCATTTTCAGCCCCTGGAGGTTGAGGCTAGGAGGGCGGGAGTCACGATTGAACAGCTTGGTATCCAGTTCCTGCTCAAGCGAATGGACCTGTTGGCTAACAGCGGAAGGGGTCAAATTTACGATCAAGGCCGCCCGCGCGAATGTGCCATGCTCAGCGATCGCTACGAATGTTCGTAGTTGGCGAGTGTCCATAAACCCTCCTTAAATGAAGAAATGCTTAACATAAAGGCAAATTTTATTCGCTTTTGTATAAAAAATCTTCCTGTATTCTAAAAATCAATTCGAAAGCAGTCGCCTGTGATGCTACGCCGATCAGTGTCCGGCTGCCCTCGTTACAACAGGGAGGATCTGATTTGGCACTACAACCTTTGATTCTAATAACAGGCCCCGACCTTGCCCCCACTGCAAAGCAAATGGCCGAAGACGCTGGCTATACCCTTGTTCACACACCCCCCTATCCATCTGAGGAGGTACTCGCTGACTTCCTCAAACAGTACGACCCGGTTGGGGTCGTGTCTCGAATGGGGCAATTTGGTGCCGGTGCTGTCGCAGCAGGGAAATCGCTGCGCGTTATCTCCAAGCATGGCGCAGGCGTCGACAATATCGACATCGATGCAGCAACCCAACATGGTATCCAAGTCATCCGGGCGGCAGGTGGCAATGCAGTTTCTGTTGCGGAACACACGGTTGCTCTAATGTTCTCGACGATCAAACGTTTGCTGCCACTGGATGCAGGCATGCGGGCAGGACGCTGGGAAAAGGCGGGATTCCTCGGTCGAGAATTATCCGGCATGCGTTTAGGTCTAGTGGGTGGCGGCGCCATCGCTGCCGCCGTAGCGAAGCTGGTGAAAGGCATGGGTCTCGACGTGCTCGTCTACGACCCCTATGCCTCGGTGGACGCCATCAAAGCTATGGGCGCACGCCGCGCCGAACGCATCGAGGACCTGCTCCGCCAATCGGACATCGTCAGCCTGCACTGCCCCCTTACCGAAAGCAATACGCACATGCTTAACGCCGCGATGCTCGCCCTGATGCCGGCCGACAGCTACGTCATCAATACTTCTCGGGGTGGTCTGATCGACGAGGCGGCCCTGCTTGCCGCCCTAGAGAGTGGGCATATCGCAGGCGCAGGACTAGACACTTTCGAACAGGAGCCGCCATTGGACGTGAACGCTCTGGCCGCGTCTGAGCGAGTCATTCTCACGCCCCATATCGCAGGCGTCACCAAAGAAGCTGGCAAGCGCGTCGGCGAACTGGCGGTAAGCGGTATCGTGGACTTCCTCGCTGGAGAAACCCTACCGAAAGCCCGCTTGGTCAACACCCTAGCCTGAACGCACCATCTTTAATGTTGAGTCACATGACGGAGTAATGCCATGACAGTCGGAAATAGAGTTCTTCAGCGCCAGCGCCGTGTCGACGACGACCTCGTTAAGGCGTTCGCAGTACTGCCCGTAGCGGTGGTCAGCGATAGCATGTCCCGCGTCTTCGCCGGTGGCCCAGACCTTCGCCCGATGCATCGCGCTGGCAATTTAGCCGGGGTCGCCCTTACTGTTCGTACGCGCCCCGGTGATAACCTGATGCTGCACAAGGCCATCGACATGGCCCAGCCCGGTGACGTCATCGTCTGCGATGCCGGAGGGGACACCACCAATGCCCTGATGGGTGAGTTAATGCTGGCTTACGCGGTCAAGAAAGGCGTTGCGGGTTTCGTGCTCAACGGTGCGCTGCGCGACCTGGACGGCTTTCGCGATACCAACCTGCCGACCTTCGCCGTGGGCGTCACGCATCGCGGCCCATACAAAAACGGGCCAGGTGAGATCAATACTCCGATCAACCTTGGCGGGATGGTTATTGAGCCGGGCGACCTAATTCTGGGTGACGCCGATGGCGTGCTGGCCGTTCCCTACGCTGATGCCGAGACAGTGCTAAAAGCCGCCCAAGCGAAACAGGCCTCCGAAGAGAAGCAAATGGTCGCCATACATACTGGCGAGAACGACCGCACCTGGGTTGATAAGGCTTTGGAAACGACGGGCTGCAGCCTCCTGCGAGGCTGAGTTTGCACCTGCCCAAAGCCGCCGCCCCGCTGGCAAACGCTCGGCTTCGCGCGTACTTGGCGGGTAACGCGGCTTCGGCTGTTGGCACCTGGGCGCAACGTGTGGTGCTACTATGGCTCGCCTGGGAGATGACACAGTCGAGCTTCATGCTAGGGTTAATGGCAATGGCGGACCTGCTGCCATCAATGGTCGTGGCTCCCTTTGCAGGCACATTGGTCGATAGACAAGACAAAATTCGCCTAGCCCTGTGGCTGCAGCTTCTCTCAATAGCGCCGCCTTGCATTATGCTGATTGCCATAATGGCCGAGCTTGTCAGCCCGACAATGTTGCTAATCGTGGCTGGATTAACTGGCATCCTGAACGGATTCGATCATCCAACGCGTATGGTCGTTGTCGGTAGCATCGTCCCTAAAGAAGATGTGCCTGGAGCGATAACGATCAACTCCATGGTGTTTAACCTTGCGCGGATGTTAGGTCCAGCCGCCGCCGGCATGGCGCTAACGCTGGAAGCACTTTGGTCGGTCTTCTTATTTAACACAATTAGCTATTTGCTCTTTGCACTGATACTAGCGCGGCTTTCCCAATCAGAAAATACTAACCAAAGGCGAGGGTCTGAGGGACTGGAAGGGTCGACGGAAGGCAAACTCAGCCACTCAACATGGTCAGCGGTAATACATGCACTGACTGGACATCACAAGCTCTTGCTGCTGTTCTTCGCCCTTCTAGCGCTATGTTATAGGCCTATTTTCGAATTATTACCGGCTTTTGCCGGTCAGGTCGTTATTGGAGAAGCAGCAAGAGCAAAGGCCTTCTCTTTGATGACATCAGCTCAAGGGCTCGGTGCGATAGGCGGTGGGTTGATGACCTCCTTCTTACTAACAAAAGGCTCTCCTCTCTCACTGGCCATAGGCTTCGGACTATCGGCAATATTGGCATGCGGATTATTTCTGATTAGCCATGTGTTATGGGCAGGATTATTAACCCTCGCCTGTTTGTCAGGAGCCATCCTGGCCAATGGTGTGTGTACGCAAGTTGTTCTGCAGACACAGGTGCCAGAGTCGGTGAGAGGAAAAGTGCTGTCACTCTATACAATGATCTTTCGAGGCCTACCAGCGATGGGGGCTATGGTAGCCGGACTAATCGCCGAGAATACATCCAACCGCGTCATCTTCGGCTTGAGCAGCCTACCAATAGTAGCAATGTTGCTTGTGCTGCTAGTGGCTCTAAACAAGGATCGAAAAAAGCTGAGTGACTCATAGCCCTTGAATCTGCAGAAGACTTCAAATCAATAACGTTCATAGATACGTTACTATTATGGGTTACTAGATAATCTGTAAAACCTCATCATTTTCCTCTTTTGATACAGATTAGCGGAGTTCGATTCGGCGCGCTCCCCGTTCCAAGATTGTCTCCCCCCCGATGCAGTCGTATAGGTTGATATCGCCTCAGGTACGTTTGCATCTTTTTGCTACGCCATGCCAATAAACTACCACTAAAGCGGCATATACAAGTCTGTAAAAACACGAATTTTTAATAAAGAAATTCTTCATACTTCTTCAAGAAAAACGCGCTTTATACAGAAAGTCTTTTCATGTTCCACTTCTGCTAGAAACACGCTTACCAATAGCTTAGATGCCCGTGGTTCGCGTCTTTTCGATCATAGATCAACATCTAACAACATGCGCTGTACCGCCAGTTCCTCGAACGGTAGAGACATAACAACGATTAATGAGGTATCGATATGAAAGCCTTCAAGCCCTCTTTGGTAACTAGCCTACTCATCATGGGTATAGCCACGACAGGTGCTGCTCAAGCCGCTGATTGGACCGGCTACACCTATTCGTCGGTTTCCACTACCGCGGCAGTAAAGGGAATGCAGCGCATCATAGACCGTACTGAAGCTGAAACCGAAGACCTGTCGATCACGCTGCATTTGGGAAAAACACTGCAGATTGCCTCCAGCGATATTACCCAGGCGGTCGGTAATGGCTTTATCGATTTCTCGGCTGATCTGTTTTTTTCCGGCAATGTGCCCATCGCGCGTATCCTCAATCTGCCAATGCTGATCCAGAACGATGAGGAGTGGGATAAAGCCTACGCGGCCATGTCTCCCTATCTCACGCAAGGCTTCGCCGAGCAGGATGTTACCTTTCTGGGCGCTTATCGCTACCCTCAACAAGTCATTTTCACCTCGTTCGAGATCGACTCCCTCGACGATCTCGAAAGTCATAAGATCCGCGTGACCTCGCCCGAGCAGGGTGCCTTCGTCGAGGCCTTCGGGGGCTCACCGATCACCCTATCCGGCTCCGAGGTTCCAACTGCCCTGGAGCGCGGCGTAATTGATGGTGTGCTAACAGCCAGTGCGGGCGGTGCAAAAAACTGGCACGAGTTCCTCGACTACAACTACCGATTACCGGTGAACTACGCCTATAGCGCCATTATCGCCAATACCAACGCCTACGAGTCCCTGAACGAAGCCGATCGCGAAACCTTCGCCACCATCATCAGAGAGGAGGCTTCTAACATCACCGAGGCCTTCCTTCTAGACGAGCAGGCCCAAAAGGAATCTCAGGGGGACGCTGGCATGACCATTGTTGAAGCAAGTGACGCAGAGATCGTCAAGGCCCAGGAAGCCCTCGCCCCCTTCTGGCAGGAATGGGCCAGTGAAGCCGGTCCTGAGCATGAACAGGCACTGCAGGATGTGCTCACAGCGCTCGGCAAGTAATTGATCTTTCAGAGGATCTCAACATGTCTGCCTCCCAACATGAAACAAGAAAAGGGCCGGCCTCCGCCGGCCCCATCTTTGACGTACTCTCCGCTATTGTGCGCATTCTCGCTAGCGCTGGGCTAATAACGCTAACGGTATTGGTCGTCGCCGAGATCGGATCACGGTTGCTTTTCAACAGTTCCCTACATGTAGTGGAGGAGCTCTCCGGCTACTTGGTTATCGCCACCACTCTGTTCGGCGCTAGCCTAGCAATCAGGAACAATGCATTGTTTCAGGTCGGTTTTATATACGAAACCTTGCCGCCTCGGGTCAGACAGGTGCTTGGTCTGGTGTACGTCGCGCTAGCCATGGGCATCTGCGGTGTGCTCGCCTGGCACTCCTCCCTGCTCGTCATGAGTTCGTTCGCACGCGGCAACGTGGCGCCCACCGCTCTGATGACACCGCTTTGGATCCCGCAGATGCTGCTGCCTGTGGGCCTGTCCGTGATGACCCTTTTCCTGTTAGAGCGTGCCTTGCTGCAACTAGGCATCGGAGGACAACGCTGATGGATGCAATCATTGCCTTTTCCGTCTTGCTGCTACTGATCCTCGGCGGTCTTTGGGTGCATTTCGCTGTAGGAGCCGCGGCCCTTGGGTATCTTTGGCTGATGAAGGGATTTGCTGGCTGGAATGCCCTTGGAATGGTTAGCTGGGGGGCATCCAACAGCTTCACCCTAGCCGCCATTCCGCTGTTCATCTTGATGGCGGAAATCCTACTCGGCAGCGGCCTGAGTGGCCGTCTCTATAACGGCATCGCACCCTTCATGCGCCGCCTGCCGGGCGGACTGCTACATACCAACATCATAGGCAGCGGCATCTTCGCCGCCGTCGCTGGCGGCAGCGCTCCCACAGCCGCAGCCATGTCGACTGTAGCCCTGCCAGCCCTATCCGCACGGGGCTACCAGAAGCGTATCATCGCAGGCTCACTGGCCGCCGGTGGCACCCTGGGCATATTGATTCCACCCTCGATCACCATGATCATCTACGCCACCTTCACCGAAACCTCCATCGCCAAGCTGTTCGCGGCCGGGCTGGTGCCCGGTATCCTGCTGGCTGGCTGCTATAGCCTGTTTATTGCCGCGCGCTCGCTACTCAACCCCTCGCTGGTGCCACGCGACACCACCCAGTTGCGGCTTTCCGATTACCTGAAGGCGGCGCTGGATGTCGTGCCATTCATGATATTGATCAGCTTCGTACTGGGCAGTATCTATTCGGGCATCGCTACGCCTACCGAGGCCGGTGCTGTTGGCGTAGTTGGGGCAGTAGTGATCGCTGCCGCCTACCGCAGGCTCAGCTTGAGCATATTACGCAAAGCCATCTCACGTACCCTGGTGATGAGCGGCAACGTGCTGTTCATCGTCTTCATTTCGATGATTTTCGCCTACGCCACTGCGCTATCCGGCGTCGGCGAGGATCTGGTTAGCTGGGTGTCCGAGGCGGACATGTCGCCGTTCGTTTTTCTAATGATCTTGCTGGTCACCTTCGCCATCCTCGGCTGCTTTATGGAAGGTCTAGGCATGATCTCGATCATTGTGCCGGTCATTTTTCCAGTGCTGATGGCGATGAACATCGACCCAGTGTGGTTTGGCGTGTTCGTAGTCATCCTGGTCGAGCTCGGCCAACTGACGCCGCCACTGGGCATCATCCTGTTCGTGGTCGCCAGTTCGGATCCCACCGTTAAAGTCGAAGACGTCGTCATGGGTGTGCTGCCCTTCTTCCTGATCATCCTGGCCTTCCTTGTTCTGCTGATCTGGTTCCCCGACATCGCCCTGTGGCTCCCAACCACGACCTTTGGAGGTTGAACATGGCATTCCCCCATCCCGACCCGATACTGATTGAGGCCGAGGTTTTCACCACACTGCCGACGTCACTGAGAAGATCCGACCAACGCTCTTACTGGGCGGATCGCAACCGGCGCGGGGCGGTGGTCGACAGCTTCATTGAGGGCCCATCCTTCGATCTTGAGGGCAACCTGTGGTTCGTTGATATTCCCTTCGGTCGTGTCTTTCGCGTCTCACCTAACGGCGCCGTCGAGCAGATCACCGAGTACGAAGGCCAACCCAACGGCCTGAAGATCAATACGGGCGGGCACATCTACATTGCCGATTTTCGTAACGGCATCATGCAGTTGAATCCGAACACCGGCGAAGTGACCACCGCGCTGGGCGATGCTGACACCGAGGGCTTCAAGGGCTGCAACGACCTGCACTTCGGCCCCGACGGCTCGCTGTACTTCACCGATCAGGGCCAAACCGGCTTGCAGGACCCCTCTGGCCGTGTCTACCGCTGGCACCCGGACAGCGGTCGGCTGGACTGCCTTATCGACAAAGTGCCGAGCCCCAACGGGCTGGTGCTCGATAAGGCTGGCCATGCACTCTATGTGGCGGTAACCCGAGCCAATGCTGTCTGGCGTCTGCCGATCTCGGACAGCGGACGCGTGGTAAAAGCGGGGCTATTCCTGCAGTTTTCCGGCGGCCGTGCGGGCCCGGACGGTCTGGCGCTTACCAAGGATGGTGGCGTGGTGGTCTGTCAGACCGGCATGGGACTGGTTTGGGTACACGATGCGCTCGGTGTGCCAATCGCCGTGGTGAGATCCCCTCGTGGGCTCGGCACCACCAACTGCGCCTTCGGCGGGCCGGAAGGCCGTACACTCTTCATCACCGAGTCTGACACCGGCACTATTCTGCGCGCTGAGCTGCCCGTCGGCGGCTTTCCCATGGCTTCCGGCTGGGGTATGTGATGCTGACGACGAAGCCGCAGCCCTACGACAGCTTCCTTGCCTCCTGTTCCACGACCCAGCGGAATCACCAAGACAGTGACGATGCCGCCAACGAGCGACCCTGGCGCCGACGCCCCGTCGTAGACTCACCGAACCCGCCGCCGCGGCCGGACTGGCTCACCCAGGTTCGGGAGCCCTCGCTGGCTCCGGATCAGAAGATCGTCGATGCCCATCACCACCTTTGGGATCGCCGAGGCTTTCGCTATCTGCTTGAGGAGTTCACCGACGACATCGGCGACAGTGGCCATTGGGTGACTGCCTCGATCTACATCCAGTGCCGGACGATGTATCGCGCGAGCGGCCCCGAGGCCTATCGATCCGTCGGTGAGATCGAGTTCGTTCGCGGCCTCTCCGCCCAGTCGCGTAGCGGCCACTACGGGCCCACCGACGTGGCAACGGCCATCGTTGGCTATGCCGACCTACTGATGGGTGCTAGCGTCGCGCCGGTGCTCGAGGCGCTGATGGAGGCTGGCGGCGGGCACTTTCGCGGTGTGCGCATGCCCGTCGCGGCGCATCCCGACCCCACCGTTCGTTCCAACCCCGTGCCAGCACCGGAGGGGCTGATGGTCAGCAAGCCCTTCGTCGAGGCAGCACGGCAGCTGTCCCGCCTCGGCCTGTCGTTGGATATATGGGCCTACCAAACCCAGCTCGACGAGGTAGCAACCTTGGCCCGCCGCCTGCCCGAGCTGACCATCGTTCTCGACCATGCTGGAGGGCCTCTGGGCGTCGGATCCTATCCCAGTCCTCATAGTGACCATAACTCGATCCATCGCCAGGCCTGGCGCGACGGTTTGGCGCGACTGGCCGAACTCCCCAATGTGATGCTCAAGATCGGCGGCTTTGGCATGCCGATCATGGGCTTCAGCTTCAACACAGGAAAGACGCCACCGAACTCACAGCACCTTGCCGATGCCATCGCCCCCGACGTGGACGCCTGCATTGAGCGCTTTACACCATCGCGCTGCATGTTGGAGAGCAACTTTCCTGTCGATAAGGGCAGTATCTCCTACGGCGTGCTGTGGAATGCCTATCACCGACTCACCGCCTCCTGGAGCCAGGAGGAACGCAACGCCGTGTTTCACGACACGGCTACACGGGTCTACCGGCTACCCGCCGGTTCATGACCTAACTAACCGCGCCGTTAATGAGCCATGCCCGCAAGTTCAACAACAAGATCGGAGTACGCCAACATGAAACAACGTTTTTTAAGCTTGTCCCTCGCCGCTGTCGCGTCGACTTCCCTCCTGGTCGGCACCAGCCTCGCTCAAGCCGACTATCCCGACAAACCGATCAACTTGGTGGTCGGCTACTCCGCCGGGGGCGGCACGGACGTCATGGCCCGCACAGTCGCCAAGTATCTGGAGGAGCAGTTGGGCGACGGCGCCACGGTGGTGGTTAAGAACATGCCTGGCGCGGGCGGCCAGATCGGATTTTCGGCGCTAGCCTCGGCCAGTCCAGACGGCTACACGATTGGCACCATGAATCTGCCAGCTGCCCTGGCGCTGACCTATGACCGCGAGGCTGACTACGACGTGGACAGCTTCACCTGGCTGGCCAACTTCGTCTCCGACCCTAATACCCTAGTGGTGCCGAAAGACTCTGACATCGCCTCGGTGGAAGACCTGATCGCGTACGCCAGGGACGTCCAAGGCAAGATGCCGGTGGGCCTGTCCTCGCTAGGCGGCAACGACCATTTCTCCGCTATCCAGTTCGCCGAGGCGGCCGACATTGAACTAAACTACGTACCGTTTAATGGCGCAGCCCAGGCGCGCAGCGCACTGATGGGCGGGCACGTGGCCATGGGCACCATGGCATATAGCCAGACGGTGGGCTTTGAAGATGAGCTACGCGTACTGGCCGTGCTGGCTGACAAGCGCCTGGAACAAGCCACCAACGTGCCGACGGCGAAGGAGCTCGGCTTCGATATCGAAATGGGCTCGTTCCGCGGCTTGGCGGCACCGGCCAACCTACCGGTTGACATCCGCTCTGCTCTGCTGGGCGCCCTTGAGGATGTGGCCGAGGACATCAACTTTAGCTCCGACATGGCACAGCAGGGCAACCCGCTGAGCGTCATCTATGGGGAAGACTATCGAGCCCTGGCCGAGGCCCAGGATGAGTTGACGCGGCGCACCTGGGAAGAGACGCCCTGGAAGTAATCTTATTTAACAGACCGACGCGAGGCACTGCTGTCCCGCGCCGGTTTATCTCTATTTCATCCCTCCGGCGCACCAGCCTCACTCAATACATAGTCACACTGAATTACTCCCACTCCCCCCGACCATAGTCGTAAGCCTTTACTGGCCGTTCGTCATGGTATTAGCGGCCAACCCCGATGACATGGGCTTTATCGCCTATCCTTTCCATAGATACAGAAAAACTTACCACACAGTTAAACATTATTCGCTTTTATCAAGTAATTCTGTACTGTTCACTGCACTAGACAGGCTTTGCCTTTTAGACCATCCGTGAATGTAAACGGGAGTACAACAACATGATCACAAAGTTTTCAACCATCGCCGCCACTCTCTGCCTCGCTAGCATTACCTCGACTCAGGCCCTCGCCGACTATCCAGAGAAAAAGATAGACCTGATCGTCGGCTATGCTGCAGGTGGTGGAACCGACGTCATGGCCCGCACCGTTGCGCCCTTCCTTGAGCAGTATCTTGGCGACGACGCTACCGTCGTAGTAAAGAATATGCCCGGTGCCAGCGGCCAGATCGGCGTCACCGCCACGGCCCAGGCCGATCCCGATGGCTACACTATCGGCACCTACAACCTGCCCGGCATGATGGCCCGCACCCTTGACCGCGACGCCGACTACGACGCCGATAGCTTCACCTACCTGGCCAACGTGGTAGACGATCCCAACGTGATCGTCACACCTAAGAGCAGCGACATCGACAGCATGGAAAAACTGGTCGCTGCAGCCCAGGAACGTGATGGTGCCATCACCGTCAGCATGTCAAGCCTCGGCGGCGATGATCATTTCTTCCTTATTCGGCTCTCCGAGGAGACCGACGCTGAATATACCATCGTTCCCTTCTCAGGCTCCGCGCCGGCGCGTAGTGCTCTCATGGGCGGTCATGTCGCAATGGGGATCATCAACTTATCGGAGGTGGTCAACTTCCGTGACGAGCTCAATGTGCTGGGCATTGCCACCAACGAACGTTCTGAACTACTGGAAGGTGTGCCGACCTTTACCGAGCAAGGCTACGATCTTGTCAACGGTTCGCTGCGTGGGTTTATTGCCCCCTCCGGCCTGCCGGAAGAGGTCGAGGCCAGCCTGATTAGTGCCTTCGAGAAGACGTACGAGGATCCAAAATTCCAAGAGGCTATGCTCAAATCTGGGAATCCTATCAGTCTGACGACAGGAGATGATTTTCAAGCACTTAACGCAGAGCAGCTTGAACTGGCCGAGCGTGTTTGGGAATCCTCACCCTGGAAATAAATTGATTGGCCGGGGTGTTCAATCAACCCGGCCAACCATGGCAAGCCCCCCTTCGTCACGCCCCGTAACAGGATAAAACGTCACCTCCACCATGTCGCTCGACTCGCTTGGTGGTAGACGCTCTACGAGCAAGCCAGCCAGAGAATAGAACATGAAACAGACCACTTCAGGGCAAGGGCCTCATCCCGACCTCATCACCGGTATCGCCATCATTGTTGTCGCAGGGTTTCTTCTGTTACGCACACCCGACATGCCGACCATGAGCTCCCTGCTGCCGATAACAATGCTGAGCACGCTAATCGGGCTCTCTGTATTAATGATTTTACGGGTTTTCTTCGCCACGCGAAGCGAGCGCTTTAAAGCCCCACGGCACCAAATATTCGAGAATTTGCCGCGCTTTCTCGGCATTGTCGTGGCCATTGGGCTCTACGTGGCCAGCGTGAGCTTGATCGGCTTTTACACAACCACCGCGGTTATGGTGCCTTTGGTGGCGTGGAGCTTCGGCTATCGGGATATCAAGCGGTTGCTGCTGGCGGATCTGATATTCACCGGCGGCTTGGCAATAATTTTCGCCTTGCTGATGGGTCAGGATCTCCCCACTGAACTCTTTATACGCTGAAAGAGGGCTGACACATGTATGGAAGTTTGATTGATGCACTCCCAGCGGTGCTGTCTCTCGGCAATTTCGCCGCTGTCGTGCTCGGCGTCATAACGGGCATCTGTATTGGTGCCTTGCCCGGGCTCAGCGCCACCATGGCAATCTCGGTACTGATTCCCTTCACCTTCGGCATGGATCCACTGGTAGCACTTGGCATGATGGCCGGTATCTATAACGGCGCCATGTACGGTGGTGCTATTCCCGCGGTGCTGCTGCGCATTCCCGGCACCCCCGCCGCCGTAGCCACCAGCTTCGACGGCTACCCAATGGCCCAGCAAGGCAGGGGCGGCTATGCGCTTCAGGTCTCAGTGGTGTCATCCGCCATCGGAGGCATCGTCTCGGCTATCGTGCTCATGCTATTGGCCCCGCCGCTGGCCAAGGTAACACTGCTGTTTGGCCCCTCCGAGGTTTTCTGGGTCGCCGTCTTCGGCCTCTCGGCCATCGTCTTCCTGCTCGGCGGAGACGTCCTCAAGGGCTTGTTGAGCGCCTGTTTCGGCGTTTTTGTCTCGCTGGTCGGGCTAGACTCTATCTCCGGATATGACCGCTACACCTTCGGCCACCTGGAGTTACTCGACGGCATCAACATCGTGGTGCTACTCGTCGGGCTCTACGCCATACCGCCGGCAATCGCCCTCCTGGAGGAAGTCGTGGATGTCGACACCTCCACGGCCAAAAAGCTCAATACGACGAGCCTCTGGAAGGCCTTTCCGAGCATGCTGAGATTCTGGAAGACTTGGCTGCGCTCTTCGGTGATCGGCGTGTTCGTCGGCATCCTGCCGGGCGCTGGCGGATCAATGGCGGCCTTTCTCAGCTACAACGAAGCACGTCGCGCATCCAGTAATCCCGAAGACTGGGGCAAGGGCGAACCCGAGGGCGTAGCGGCCTCCGAGACCGCCAACAACGCCGATACCGCCTCAGCACTGATTCCCGCCTTGACGCTCGGCATCCCCGGTACCGCGGTGGCT
This sequence comes from Halomonas sp. KHS3, assembly GCF_000830495.1. Classification (NCBI taxonomy): domain Bacteria; kingdom Pseudomonadati; phylum Pseudomonadota; class Gammaproteobacteria; order Oceanospirillales; family Halomonadaceae; genus Halomonas; species Halomonas sp. KHS3. Next base: position 35,034 of record NZ_JWHY01000001.1, read on the forward strand.
GCAGTGATGCTCGGTGGCCTGATGATCCACGGTCTGCAACCTGGCCCGATGCTCTTCCGTGACAACCCCGGCATTGTGTTCGGCTTCATGTGGCAGTTCCTGTTCGCCGCCATCTTGCTGATCGTACTTGGCGGCGCCCTGGCCACCAACAGCTTTGCACAGGTTCTGCGTCTGCCGCGTCCACTGCTTGGCGCTTTCATCATCACCCTGGTTCTAGTGGGGGTCTACTCGATCAATGGCCGGATGTTCGACGTTTACTTGATGCTGGGCTTCGGTTTTATCGGCTACTTTATGGACAAACTGAAGTTCCCATTGCCCCCAGTCGTGCTGGGCCTAATTCTCGGTGGCTTCGCCGAGCAGAACTTGCGTCTGGCTCTGCGTATTGGTGGCGGCGATTGGACAGCCTTGGCAGCGAATACAACGTCGAAGGTGCTTATTGCCATGATTCTTCTTGTCATTCTTACGCCACTCTTTTCACGACTGTCCCGCCGTAAGAAGAGTCAGTCGACGGCATAGTACCCCGTTAATAATTTATGCCCTCCGGTCTGATATGGCATGAAAGCGCGGCGCCCCTGCCGCGCTTCTTCTGTTGTTTGCCCCCGGTGACCAAGGGGATGTCAGCCCTTCATTCGCTTCGACTACTGGCACTTCAGCGGGCGTTCTCTTCTGCCGGCGCTGGCTATCGTTACGATATGCCTTGCCACCGCTATGCTTTAGAGCGCCACTGATAAAGGCACATGATAAACGGGGCCTAATTACTCTACGAACGCTTGAACCTCATCGAGGTCCACCACTACCCCTACTTGGCTGCCTTCCGTCAGCAGATGCCGGCTACCGCGGTTGAGCGTATCGACACAGAGCATCACCCCGGCGCACTCCACCGAATAACGCACGATGTTGCCGAGCAGTTGGCAGCGGCGAATGACGCCAGGGCACTCTGGGCCAGGGCGAGTCGGGCGCTCCACGCCTATTGCTCCGTCTGCCAGCGGCTGGAGGTAAAGGGCCTCTGGCCGCAGCGCCACGCGTGCTGAGTCGAAACCCTCTCCTAACAGCGGACGGGCCTGATCGCCGAGCAATATGTTGTAGTGCCCCATAAAGCCCGCCGCGTGGTAGTCCCTGGGCCGTGTATAGAGCTCTTCGGCGCTTCCCTGCTGCAGGATGTGCCCGTCATGCATTAGGAAGATACGATCAGACATCACCAATGCCTCTTCCTGGTCGTGGGTCACAAACAGGGTCGTCAACCCCAGTGTCTGCTGGATATCGCGCAGCTGCTGGCGCAGATGGCCGCGGATGCGGGCATCGAGCGCTGAGAGCGGCTCATCCATCAATAGGATACGTGGCTCAACCACCAACGCTCTGGCTAAAGCCACGCGCTGGCACTGCCCGCCGGAGAGCTGGTGGGGAAACTTGTCAGCATGCCCATTGAGCTCTACCAGACGCAGTACTTCATCCACCCGGCGGCGGCGCTCCTCATGCGGCACCTTCTGCATACGCAGGCCGAAGGCGACGTTGTCGGTCACCCGCATATTGGGAAACAGCGCATAATGCTGGAAGACCATGCCAACACCACGCTGCTGGGGCGGAAGTGCGGTGATCTCTTCGCCATCCACCACGATTCGCCCCTCATCCAGCCGATTCAACCCGGCAATAGATCGCAACAGGGTCGATTTTCCGCAGCCGGAGGGCCCCAGCAGCGTGACGAACTCCCCCTTGGCTATCACCGCATTGATGTGAGAAAACACCTGGGTAGTGCCGAAACGCTTGGCCAACCCCTCGAGATGGAGATAGCCAGAGGCCAGGGTGCTGTCGTTGGCTACCGGAGCACCGCTTAGGGTCGTCATGGGTTGGCCCCCTTGGTAATGGCGTGACCGGCCTGACGATTCCCCAACCAGGTCAGCAGCAGGGTGAACAAGAAGAGTGTTATCACCAATGCGCTGGTGAAGTGGCCGCTGGAGCCACGCATATTGTTGAGATACACCTGCAGGGTCTCGAAGCGCGTGCCTACCAGCATGTTGGCGAAGACGAACTCGCCGATCAGGAAGGAGAAGGACAGGAACACGGCGACCTGCACTCCCACGCGGATGTTGGGAAGAATGACCAGGAAGAAGGCCTTGAAGGGCGTTGCCCCCAGCAATTGCGCGGCTTCCATCAGTGACCTTACATCGATGGTGCGCAGGCTGTTGGCAATGGCCCGGTAGACGAAGGGCAGCGCGATCGTCACGTAGGTAAACATCAGAATCCAGGGGGTGCCCACCAGTGGCAGCGGGCCGCCAGCGTAGAGTTGCAGCAGTCCTACCGAGGAGACCACAGGAGGCACTGCAAAGGGCACCAGGATAAGGCCACTCATCCAGGCATCCAGCCGTGGGTAGCGGGTATGCGCCAGGAAAGCTACCGGCACCACCAGCACCAAACTCAGCGCCAGCGCACCTAGAGTGACCAGCAGTGAGCGGGCGAAGGCCCACTGAAAGCGCGGTGTACTCCATAGCTCCCAAAACCACTTCAGGGTCACCCCATCAGGCAGGAGGGTGGCCCCCCAGCTGGACGCCAACGCATACCCCAGGGTGGCGAGCAGCGGCAGCGCCAGTAGCGTGAACACACCCCACACCACCAGTGCATAGGGCGACGGCCAGGCAAGGCGAAGTGCTGGCAGTGGCGACTCCCCTGGTCGGGATAGGGTGAGATCAGCGTTCTGCGACATAATGGCTCCTGCGCACTATCCACTGCTGAATCAGGGTGACCATTGCCAGTAACCCGACCAGAACCAGCGCCAGTGCGCTGGCCAGATTGGGCTGCAGGAAGAGATCCCCCGAGACCAGATTGGCGATACGGATAGTCATGAGGTTGTAGCTGGTATTGACCAGTGCATAGACGGTGGCATAGGCGCCCATGGCGTTGGCGATCAGAATCGTCAGCGTCCCCGCCAGTGCCGGCCGGAGGATCGGCAGACCGATATGGCGCCAGTAGGCGATGCGCCCGGCGCCCAGCAGACTAGCAGCGTCCCGCCACTCTGCCCGCAATCCCTCAAAAGCAGGAAACAGCAGCAGTATGCCCAAGGGAATCTGGAACCAGGTGTAGATCACGATCAGGCCGTTGCGCGAATAGAGCGAGAAGCTATCGATCAGCCCTAGACGCTGAAGGGCTATGGTCAACACCCCGTTGGCGCCCATCAGGATGATGAACGCGAAGGCCAGCGGTACACCGGCAAAGTTGCTGGTCATATTGGTGAAGGCGATCATCCAGCGCCGCAGCGGACCGCTGGTGCGGGTCAGGCTGTGGCACGCCAGGGTGGCGATGATCAGCCCCAGAAGGCTCGAAATCAGTGAAATCTCCAGGCTGCGCCCAATGGCCTGACGAAAGAAGGTCGAACCCGCGATTTCCCTGAAGTGGCCGAGCCCCCAGGCGCCCTCGACGTGGAAGGCACTGATGGCGATCCAGCCGAGCGGCGCCAGTTGGAAGGCCACGAATACCAGCGCAAAGGGTACCAGCCATAGCCAGGCGGGCAGTAGACGCTTCACGACGCCGCCCTCCCCTCGGCCAGCAGCTCGGCGTGATAGGGTTTGTCATGCTCCAGGCCCAGCAAGGTGGCCAAGGTACCGCACAGCCTTGGCTGCTGCAGCGATGCCACCGGCGCATGAGCAAATGCCTCGCCAAATAGCCATAGTGGCACCCGGCGCTCCTCCTCCAGCAGGCCCGAGTGAGAACCGTCGGCGTTCATGCCGTGGTCGGCGGTCACCATCACCTGGTAGCCCTCAGCCAGCCACTGCGGCAAATAGTCTGCCAGGGCGCTATCGGCCCGACGTGCGGCGTTGCGGTACTGGGGCGCCTCGCCGCCATGGCGATGGCCGGCATCATCGACATTCATGCTGTGCACCAGCAGAAAGTCAGGGGCGTTGAGCCGGCGCAGCGCTTCGGCGTCGCTGAACAGGTGATCGTCAGGGTAGTGATCCTGCCAGTAGAAGAGGCCAGACTGGATCGCGCTCTCCGCATTCTGGTGGAAACGGTGGCGGGCAGGCACAAAGGGAGCCTCAAGATAGAGCTCGCTGACCCAGTGATAGGCCGCCGCAGCGGTACGCCGCCCTTGGCGAACCGCCAGATCGAACAGGCTGGTGCCCGTTGATCGGCGCACCACCTGGTTATGTACCACCCCAGAGTCCACAGGACGGTCGCCGGTCAGCAAACACTCATAGAGGGGGCGGGACATGGCTGGCAGCTCGCAGTTAAGCGCGTGGAAGCTGCCACGGCCCGCTTCACAGAGGGCATGCAGGTGACCCATTGCGTGCCGCCCCACGGCATGGTTAAGGCCATCGAGCACCACGAGAATGACGCGGTGAGACATAACATGCTCCTTGCCGCCTCCCGGGGAGGCGGCAATCAGTCGGGAAGAGGAGGCGGTTACTGCTGATGGATCAGCACCTGGGACTGCCACTGGCTCGGCAGCTGCCGGGCGCTCATTTCCCAGGCGTCGAAATCGTCTACCGCGCGGGCATTGGCGTACTGCTCATTGGGCAGCAGTTTGGCGGCGATCTCGTCGGGGAGGGTCAGGTGCTCGGCGCGAATCGGGCGGGCATACCCCTCCGCCAGGTTGAACTGCCCTTCGTCGGAGAGGATGAACTCGCGAGCCAGCTTGGCCGCGTTTGGATGCGGGGCGTGCTTGTTGATGATGGTGGCGTAGCCAGAAGTCACCGAGGCATCGGCAGGAATGACCACATCGAAGGCATCACGGTTGATCTGATCACGGTAGTTCAGCGCGTTGAAGTCCCACATCAGCGCAACCTCGACTTCGCCCTTCTCAAGGTTGGCGATGCTGGGATCCGCCAGTGACAACCGCCCCTGACGGGCCAGTTCGGCAAATAGCTCCAGCCCTGGCTGCAGGTTATTTTCATCACCTCCGTTGGCATAGGCGGCGGCGAGCACAGAGCTGTTAGCCTGCGCCGCTTGCCCTACGGCACCCAGCGCTACGCTGTAGTCGCCCTCGACCAAGTCAGCAAAGGTGCGCGGCCGCTCTTCCTCCGGCACTAGCTGCTTGTTGATCATAAAGGCAATAGTGCCGGTATAGCCCAATACCCAGTGGCCGTCCTCATCCTTGGCCCAATCGGGAATCTCTTCCCAGGTCGTCGGCTTGTAGGGTTGAGTCACGCCTTCTGTCACGGCGATGGGGCCAAAGCTGATGCCCACGTCACCGATGTCAACGGTGGCATTTTCACCCTCGGCCTTGAACTTGGCAATTTCCTCGGCGGAGCTCATGTCGGTATCCATGTGCTCCAAACCATACTGTTCGTGCAAATCGGCCCAGGTGTCTTTCCAGTTGGCCCAGGAGTCCGGCATGCCGACGCTGTCGACGCGCCCCTCCTCCTGGGCAGCGGCGATCAGTTCGGACAGGTCGGTATCCGCTTGGGCTTGGCTGGCGAGAAGCGCCGTTCCGAGCGCGGCGGTTAGCGTCAGTTGCAGCAGCGACGAGCGTGTCGGATTCACAGTATGGCCTCATTCGGTTAGTCAGGGTGATGCCGCCATCTGGTCTAGTTCAGTAACGGCTGACAAAAGGCATACTAGGGGGTGGAAATGACAAAGGCATGTCGCTTGAATGACATTCACATGTCCTTACAATAGCGGAAATTGCTGCTAAAATTGGCGGTTATAGATTAGACATGTCATCGCCCTGACATGATACCTTCGCTAAAATAACCTGCAGACGACTGCGTGCGAGCTTAAGCAGTCTGAACTAGACCAGAAGCGAGCTTCCTTTGACCACTACGCTGCCACATGCCACGCCATTTAGCGCGGATAACGCTTTACCCCGCCTGACGCCACCGACCAGCCGCCTTCAGCAGGCGCTACTGGGCATGCTGGCCGAGGAGGCCCCCTCTGCCACTGGGCGCCTACCCTCCGAACGGCAGATGATGGAGCGCTTCTCAACCACACGCATCACACTGCGTGAGGCGTTGATGCAACTGGAAGCCGAAGGTCGCATCTATCGGGAGAGCCGCCGCGGCTGGTTCGTCTCCCCGCCTCGTCTTCGCTACGACTTACTCGCCTCTCTGCCGTTCAAGGAAATGGTAGCGTCCCAGCAGCGCTGCCCGGAAACCGAGGTACTCAAAGCCACCGAGTGCCCCGCCCAACCCAAGGTCGCAGCCCGCCTGGGTATCCTGGAAGGAGCACCGGTTTTCCACATCATCCGGGCACGCCGTATCGATGGGCGCCCCGTGCTATATGTCGAACACTACCTACGCGCGGACTGCTTCCCCGGGATTCTCGAGCACGACCTCGTGACCTGCTCACTCACCGAGCTCTATCGCAGCCACTACGGTATACGCATCAGCCGTGTCAGCTTCGAACTCTGCTCCACGGTACTGCATAGTCGTGCTGCTGAGGCACTGCGCGCGGCCTCAGGAGGGCCTGCTCAGCGCGTCACTCGCATCAACTACGACCAGAATGGCCGAGCCATCGATTATGATGATGAACTTTGGCGCCATGATGCGATTGAACTCACTGTGTCGGCGGCGCCGCAGGGTACGTAACAACTGCCCATCGGTGAGCTCGCCCGCATAAAAGCGTTTCAACAGCGTCACCAACGCCGCTTCACGATCATCAGCAGCGTGTTTTTTCATAACAGCCCCCAGCGCTTGAGCCGAGTATCAAGAGTGCGCAAGCCAACGAACCTCGCGTCCAATATTCGGGGGCAGGTAACGGCAATTAACCCGCATCGTGCCAAGCCTTATCAAAATGAATCTGTACTGTCAGTTTCAAGCGCCACCTGTGCGCAGAATAGTGCTCAAGATATCCAATATGAGCAGTTTAGTGCGCAAAATATGCTTCAGAAAGAATTAATGAGCAGTATTCTGCATAATAAAAGCAGTAGGACTAGCCGAGTTCGAAGACCTGGGCAATCTCAGCCTGGCAGAGATCGAAAGCCTTATTGATTGCCTGATCAATCTCAAGCGTCAGCAACACTTTCGCGCCTTCTGGAGCAACCAGGATCAAGCCTCTTCAGATATGGTTCGCGGCCGAGTCGGCATCGAAAGCCTATGGTCACCCGCCATGACGGATCTCAAAAAACGCAACATCAAGGTGCGCATGGCAGCGCCAACAGAGGGCTACCGCGCCTGGTACGGTGGCATGTCAATCTCACGGCATGTGAAGGGACGCACGCTAGATGCTGCCTATGACTACCTCAACTGGTGGGTCTCTGGATGGCCCGGCGCCGTCATGGCCCGCCAAGGCTATTACATTTCCGCCCAGAACTGACCCGCCCTCACCTTTCCGCTGCGGAGTGGAACTTTTGGTATGACGGCAAACCTGCCGCCAAGAGCCTACCAGGCTCCGATGGCAGCTCTGATATGATTCATTGAGGCGAAATCCGCGACGGCGGAGACTACCAGACAAGAATGAGCCGCATCGCGGTGTGGAATACCGTCATGGATGAGCATAACTATTTGGTAAGGCGCTGGAATGATTTTATGTCGGCTTAAGGCCGGTGCTTGATCTAGCATTTAGCTTCTTCAGATCCGCTTCCCTGGCACAGGCAGCTAACAGCGTGATGACCATAAGTACATGCCCCGCCTCTTGGCTTTCACGAGCTTACGCGGGGTTCTTGTTTGCTCCCCAGCTCCCATCTAATCAAGACTGCGTCTGCTGCACAGCCGCCAAAGCTAAAAAATGTTACGGCTCCTAATCAGCAGGCCACGAAGGAACGTTGAAAATAAAAGCTGACGAACCTCAGCCTACTTCAGCAGCTTGTGCTAGGCTAAATTAAACGCGGGAGTTTAAAAGTTAAGCATCGGTGCAAGAAAAATTGCCGCTTCATAAATATTGAGCATGTATACAGCTAACAACCTAAAAGCAATAACGCCACTTTTTAATTGATAATAATGAAAGGGCATATAGCTGGTTAATACATAAAACGTCAGGAATAAAGATGGATACGACCGTTCACAACCCAGACCAGTATATGCTTGACTTTCGCCAGATAATCACAAACGGAAGGAAAAAGATTGGATTATTAATTGGTGCTGGCGCTCCTGTAAGTATAAACATAGGTGATTCAGGTAATTATAAGCCTCTGATTCCAAATATCGAAGGCCTTACAAATCAAGTCCGTGAAAATCTAAAAGGAATAGAGAAAGATGCTTACATAAGCTTGGAGCAGCAAGTCAGCAGCCCTAATATTGAGTTAGTATTATCTAGAGTAAGGGGGCTATCTGAAGTCATTGGTGTGGCCGAAGTTTGTGGTTTGAACGGTGAAGGATATAAGTCTCTTTCAAAGTCAATTTGTGATTCTATTAAGAGCACTGTTGACGTTGGCTTGCCTGATGGAGAGAACCCCTACTCCGATCTTATTTCTTGGGTCAATGGAATTACAAGAAAAGAACCTGTTGAAATATTCACTACTAACTACGATCTATTATTTGAAGAGGCGATGGAAAGGGCCAGAACTCCGTATTTTGACGGATTTGTTGGGGCTAAATCAGCCTTTTTTGATCCGTCAAGCATTTCCAATAATGATCTACCCGTAAATTGGATACGGTTATGGAAGCTTCATGGTTCAATAGGTGGGCTGAAAATAAGAGAGGCGATGTTATAAGAGATTTTTCTACCGATGGCCAAACAATGGTTTACCCTTCTCATATTAAATATGACCAAACGCAAGCCGCTCCTTTCACCTCTTTATTTGATCGTTTAAAAAGCTTCATGTTAGAACCTGATTCAATATTAATAGCGAATGGATTTTCATTTGCCGACGCACATATTTCTTCAAAACTAATGGAGTGTATGGCAGCAAATCCTTCCTCGGCAATAATAGCTCTGCAATACAAAACACTAGAGGAGGAATCTAGCGCTGTAAGCATCGCTCTGAAAAGACCGAACTTGAGTGTATACTGCTCTGATGGAGCTGTAATTAATGGTGTTAAAGCCTTTTGGAAACTAGGCGAAGAACCTGTCAAAAACTGGGGAAGAATAAGACAAGAATATTGGAAAGATAGTAGATTCAACCTGGGTGACTTTAAACGTTTCACACATTTTTTAGCCAAATCAGGTGGTGAGAAAATATACGCCCTAGAAGCTGGGGAGGCTGGCAATGAAGCTAGTGAATAAACCTACATATTTAGGCAGCGTTAGTGCAGTTACCGGTTCATCAGTAGTGATAGAATTGACGCCTCAGTTGAAATCTGGACTTCTAATCATTGGAGGCAGAACACATCGAGTGGGCCAAGTTGGCTCCTTTGTCCGAATCCCACAGGGGTACAATAACCTGTATGGAGTTATATCTGAGACCAGTGAATCATCGTTGGATGACGATAGTGTATTACTAAAAATAAAAAGAAGATGGATAAAGGTCGAGCTTGTTGGAGAATTAATTGGAGAAGAGTTCGAGCGAGGAATTGGTCAGTTTCCCAGCATTAATGATGAAGCTCACATTGTTACTGATGCTGATTTAAAGCTTATTTATGGAAATAAAAATAGCGGGCAAATAGTTATTGGAAAACTTTCGAGTTCAGATAGTATTGACGTGAGCGTAGATCTTGAAAAACTTGTAACACGACATTCCGCCGTATTGGGATCTACTGGATCAGGAAAATCTACAAGTGTATCAAGCCTTCTACGATCAATTGTATGCGACGAAGAAGGCAACGTAATTTACCCATCATCTAGAATCGTCTTGATCGACATTCATGGAGAGTACTCCTCAGCTTTAGGCGATATAGCGAAGACGTTTTCAACAAGCCCAAGAGCAGAAGAAGAAAAGCTACTTATACCATATTGGTGTGTTTCGCCCGATAGCTTAGTGGACTTCCTATGCGGCCAAGTGAATGATAAAAGCAAAAACTCAATCATTGATCGTATTCATCAAGAAAAAATAAAATTTATCGAAAAAAACTCCAACATAGCTAAGTTCAAAAAAATTGATTTAAATAGAGTAACCTCGCACACCCCAATTCCATTTAGCTTAAAAAAATTGTGGCATGATCTTTCATTTGAGGATGCTGTAACATGGGGTGAGAAAGAGAAAAAAACCCCTTCCATTGCTGACGAAGGTGATCCAGATAAATTAATTGCCGCTAAGTTTAACCCTCCTGCATCTGGCAGTACAGCTCCATACAAAGGAGGAGAGGGTATATTAAAAAGAAGTCTTGATTTATTTAGGGCTAGGCTTTTAGATCATCAATATTCTTTTCTATTAACCCCTGATAAATGGGAGCCTAATTTAGAAAACGAAATTGAGTCTGATCTTGATGAATTGTTGAATTCATGGCTTGGACATGAAAAACCAGTCACTATATTAGATTTGTCAGGAATTCCGTCAACAAGGCTAGATCTTCTTTTAGGATCCCTGTTAGATATATTATTTGAAGCCGCTCTCTGGGGGAGGCGTCTAAAAGAAGGCATGAAAAGCAGACCTTTGCTATTGGTTTTAGAAGAGGCGCACAGATACCTATCAAGTGATTCGTCCGGGCTTGCTAAAAATATGGTACGACGCATAGCAAAAGAGGGAAGAAAATTTGGTCTTGGAACTATGTTAGTAAGCCAACGACCTTCAGAAATTGATGAAACGATATTGTCACAATGTGGAACATTTTTTGCTTTGAGAATTAACAACCAAACAGACCGGAGTAGAGTCAAGTCGGCCATGTCGGAAAGTGTTTCTGGAATGATTGATAGTCTACCAGTGCTTCGCACAGGGGAGGCTATCGTCGCTGGAGAGAGCGCCAAGTTACCAATGAGATGCAGGTTTAAAGTACCCTCTCGAGGTAGGTATCCTGACAGCATTGACCCCCAAGTTGCTTCGCTCTGGGCAAAAGTCAGAGCTGAAGAAGAATATGATCAACTGGTTGTCGCTTGGCGAAATCAGAATCCATTTGAGTACGAAAACTAAAAGGTGAAAAGTATGGACAAGGTACAAGTTGAATCTAGCAATATTGCATCTATAGGATATGATGCCGACAGTGAAACCCTTGAGATAGAGTTTCTAAATGGGAGCGTTTATCAATATTACAATATTCCTAAAAATATATACGATGGGATAATGTCTGCAGCATCCCATGGAGGTTATTTGGCTTCAAATATTAAAGGTCAGTATAGCTATAGCAAGGTGTAAACCTTATGGGAATAGTTTCTTTATCACAGAAGAAAATGAGAGTTGAAATAAATGAATTCGAACTGGAAAACCAAGTCGTTTTTGAGTATTTCAACAAACTTCCAGCGGCAGATAGAGACGAAAAGCTGACCAAAGCAATATATATTGGAATACTAGCACTTATGGAAGACAGGATGTCAGCTTTTTTAGCAAAAACATCTAACGAACTGGGCACTGAGCTAGAAAGCTTGAAGCTCATTTTTGATATGAAGCAAGAGATATTTTATAAATCATCTCTAAAAGGTGTTGCTGCAGAAGAAGACATAGCTGATTTTTTGTCCAAATATTTTCGCGATAACAATCTTAAAGATGAAGTTTTTTTAACGGGAGGGTCTCAAGGTCTTATAAATAAAAACAAAACCGGTGATATTGTCTGTCATGTCAATGGGCGTGACGACCTTAAGATAGTAATTGAATGCAAATTTGACAAAAATATTCGACTTGGGGATATCAAAGACAAAGAAGTATTTACTAACAAGACAGACACTGTGTGGAGTCAACTAATAGAAGCTCAAGCTAATAGAGATGGAAAAATAGGTCTGTTAGTGCTTGACATTTCCTCAGTTGATGGCGTTTTGTTGCGTGAAATACAGAATGTTCGCTTTATTCCGGAGATAGGATTTGTAGCTATTGTCGACTCCCAAAAGGGCGATTATACGAGTTTGATAATTGCCTATATGCTCTCCAGAGATATAGCTATAAACTCGCAAACACTCGAACCTGACAAAGAATTATTAAAAATAATAGTTAACCGATTAATCAAAGATATAAACGATGCTTCCTCTATAAAAAAATTAGTGAAATCAAATATCGATAACAATAATAAAATCCTTTACCAACTTGAAAAAAGCATGTTGATGATGGATTTTAATATGAAATTTTTGACCAAATTCTTGTCTGATGGGACATTATCAAAAAAAGATCTTTTAGATTTCTATTTCGGCGATGAAGTAAAAGAAAAATACAAACTTATCGAGCAAGATATTAAAAATATATAACTTAAAAAACCAATAAAAACCCAAGATAGCTTTTATTTTCAAGCATCTGGGATCAACAACAGGTTAATACCTATTATCCTTGAACAACCGATCGCGTCATTTCCTATTGTTAATCTTGGAATACGCATCATAACCAAAAAGAGGCCCACGATTTCTCGCAGGCCCCTTTTCTGATGTTTGGCGCGCCCGGCAGGATTTGAACCTGCGACCCTCGGCTTCGGAGGCCGATACTCTATCCAACTGAGCTACGGGCGCTTGTGGGTGCGTATCGTAACTGTGCAGGGGCGCTGTGTCCAGCCGTATGGCGCTTGAGTACCTTTAGTCAATTGACCGTTTTCCCTGGTGTGGTGCATGCTTTGGGAGCACTTCTGCACCTTAGTCCATTGGGAACACAATAATATGAAAACATTTGCACGTAGCACGCTGGCCCTGGGCGTCTCACTGGCGCTGGTGAGCGCCGCGAACGCCGCTGATTTTGCTGATATGGATCCCGTCACCCTGCGCCTGGCCCACGTGGTCAATGAGCAGGATGGTTTCCACATCGCCGCCACCAAATTTGAAGAGCTGGTGGAAGAGCGCACCGACGGCAAGGTGGATATCGAAATTTACCCCAACGCCACCTTGGGTGACGAACGCACGCTGCTGGAAGGCATGCAGATCGGCACCGTGGATATGGGCGTGATCACCAACGGCCCGGTGGCCAACTTTGTCGAAGAGATGGCGGTATTCGAACTGCCGTTCCTGTTCCCCTCCCCGGAAGCCGCTTACGAAGTGCTCGATGGCCCGATTGGCCAGGAGCTGCTCGATAAGCTTTCTGAGGTGAACCTGAAAGGCATGGCCTACGCCGAACGCGGTTTCCGCAACCTGACCAACAGCGAGCGTGCCGTAAACTCGCCGGAAGATCTGGACGGCCTGCGCATCCGCGTGATGGAGAACCCGGTCTACACTGACACCTTCCGTGAGCTGGGCGCCAACGCGATTCCCATGGCGTGGACAGAGGCGCTCACCGCCATGCAGCAAGGCACCATCGACGGCCAGGAGAACCCGGTGAACGTGATTCACTCGTTCAACTTGGATGAAACCCAGAACTACATGACCCTTTCCCGCCACACCTACGCCCCGGCGATTTTTGTGATGGGTATGCCCGCCTGGAACCAACTGCCTGAAAACGCCCAAGAGGTACTGCTAGCGGCGGCACAGGAAGCCGCGGAGCATGAGCGCCAAGTAAACGCAGAGATGGAAAGCGAACAGCTGCAGGCCCTGCGCGATGCGGGCATGGAGATCAACGACGATCCAGATATGGAGGCCTTCCAAGCCGCTGTCGCGCCGGTGTATGAGAAGTACGGCGAACAGTTCGGTGATTACCTGCCGCGCATTCAGGAAGCGCTCAAGTAATTCGCTTCCCATCGAGGCAAGCCCGACATTAGATACAGTGCTTTTACAGCAGTGGCTGAGGGCTGTTCCCACGCCGGAACGGCCCTTCCAACCAAGAGACACGCCTGATGGCTGACACCACCCATACGAAGCTGGCGAACAGGCTCAATAAGATAAATCTCAATTTACTATTGGTTTTTCACACGCTGTATTGGAAAAGGAGTTTGACGCTCACCGCACAAGCGCTCTGCCTGACGCAACCGGCCGTCAGCCACTCGCTGAAAAAACTCCGCCTGTTAATGGACGACCCGCTTTTCACCAAGACGTTGGAGGGCATGCAACCGACCCCGCTTGCCCGGCAGATGGATGCCGCCGTAGCCAAAGGGCTGTTCTATCTTGATCAGGCAGTTCACAGTAGTAACGAGTTTTCACCTGCCACATCAAAGCGGGAGTTTCGGGTCAGTTTGGTGGACTATGTCAGCCAACAGCTACAACCCAAGCTGATTCAGCACTGCTTGGAACACGCGCCAGATTTGTGTTTCAACATGCTCTCCACGCGCATCGCAAGTGCAGAAGGTGCCCAGCAAGTCCTTCAAGAGCACGATATCGACTTGGCGGTGGTGCAGTTCGAAACCTTGCCGCTCACCTCTCATCATGAGTACCTGTTTGACGATGTGATTGGCTGTGTGGGTGATGCGACATTTCATGGCGAGAGTAGCGCCATTACCCTTGAGGCGTTTTTAAACTCCCCCCAGGTCGCTTTGTCCCATCGTGAAGACAGCCCGCTGTTAATTAATGAAAAACTGAGGGAGCTGGGGTTAGAGCGGAAAATCGTCGCCAAGACGCCCTACATCAATCCACTGCAGGAGATATTGGCATCCACAGCACTGCTTTGCGTGGTGACAGAGAGCGCGGCCAGGGTCATTTGCCGCAACAATAGCTTGAAGTTCTACGCTCTGCCCCTGGACGTACCGGCGTTCAAAGTCTGCCTGTGCTGGGATGAAAGGAAGGATCACGATCCTGGCATACACTGGTTGCGGCAATTAACCCGGGAGCTGATGACACCAGCCCCCTCCGCCCTGGGCGACCCTTAATCAAACCGCCAAACTCACTCCACCGCCACGACTTTGCCTCGATTCAACAACAGCTTGGGATCCAGAGCGACCTTCATGCGCTTCATTAAAGCGATCTCCTCGCTGGAGCGGGAAATACTGAGGTAATCGCGTTTTTCGAGACCAATGCCGTGCTCGGCAGATATCGAGCCGCCGTACTCTTTCAGGGGCGAGTAAACCAACTGCTCCACTTGGCGGCGGCTTTGCGAGCTGTCGTCGCGCACCGTGATCATGATGTGCAGGTTGCCATCGCCAAGATGGCCGAACACGATCATTTTACCTGTTTGGGGAAACTGCGCCTTGAGGTTTTGCTCCAGGGTATCGACGTACGCGTCCATATGGGGAATCGGCAGGCTGATATCATAGGAGAACATCGGCTTCAGCTGGTGCACCAGCACTTCGATATCCTCTCGGATCGCCCAGATGCCCTGGCGCTGGGCACCGGAACTGGCTAGCACGGCATCGGTGATCAAGCCGTCTTCCATCGCCTTTTGCAGAATCTCAGAGAAATGCTCTGCATCCTGGGCGTCATCTAGCCCCAGGGTTTCGATGATCGCGTAGAAAGGCGAGTCGTCGGCCAGCGGGGGCGCGTGCTTGCCGCTCTCGGTGGTCACCAGCTTGTAGTGGCTATTCCATAATGCCTCGAAGGCGCTAAGGCTATTGGCGAGCTCTTGGGAGACCCTACGTAACAGCTGGGTCAAGGCATCGAAGGAGGGCACTGCGACCAGCGCGGTTTGCTCGCTGGGCATATGTGGCTGCAGCCGGAGCACTGCGCGGGTGACGATACCCAGCGTGCCTTCGCTACCGATAAATAGGTGTTTGAGGTCGTAGCCAGCATTATTCTTGAGCATTTTGTTCAGCGAGCTGACCACGGTGCCGTCGCTGAGTACGGCTTCCAGCCCCAGCACTTGCTGGCGCATCATGCCGTAGCGAATAACCCGTATGCCGCCTGCATTGGTGGCAATATTACCGCCAATGGTGCACGAGCCCCGGGCGCCAAGATCGAGCGGAAATTGCATATCGATCTCCGCCGCGGCTTCTTGTACACGCTGGAGCGTCACCCCGGCCTGAACCTGAATCGTAGAGCCGACCAGGTCGATCTCTTCGATCTGGTTCATCAGTTCCAAGGAAACCACCAGTTCCTCAGGGCTGGCTTCCCCACCGTGCACAATGCCGGTCATGCCACCATGGGTCACCACCAGCTGGTCGGCCTGATAGCATAAGGCCATGACTTTGCTAAGCTGTTCGGTGTTGCGGGGCCTTACAATGGCTTTGGCACGACAGGGCGCCCCGGTAAACCAGTCGACGCTACGCTGGGAGACATCTTCACCGAGCAGCACGCCTTCTGGGCCGACTACCGCTACTAGGTCGTTAAGCAACTTGTCCATTGGTTATTCCTGTTTTAGCTGGCGTTGCCATGGGTAGCAAGACTTAGCCATCGACTAAGCCTTACAATGGCCTTCCAAGGCATTTAATCAATCGTAATGTTTGCAGGCTAGCGCTAACTATCACCACTCTCAAGCCCCAGATCTATAAAGATTTTTTGGATTATTATCGCGAATAGTGGAATGAAAATAAGTAATTTGCCCTGTTAGTTCGATGTGATATAGATGAAGCCCAATAAGACAATAAGAACAGCCACCACTAGGAGATAATGTGAATCACAACGCCCGCTTCACCGCTCACGCCGCATCCTGTTATACAAGTAAATTCAAACAGTTAAACTTGACATTGCTATGCGCTGGCTTGCTTGGTTTACCGCTCATGGCCCACGCCGAGGAAATAACGCCTACCAATCTGCGCTTAGCGACCGTGGTAAATACAGAAGATACTTACCATATCGCCGCCGAGCGGTTTCAGCAGTTAGTCAGCGAACAGACCGATGGCGCGGTCTCTGTCGAGATCTTCCCCAACGCTTCTCTGGGAGACGAGCGCACCATTCTGGAAGGCATGCAGATCGGCACTGTCGATATGGGCGTGATCACCAACGGGCCCGTGGCCAACTTCGTTGATGAATTCTCGGTATTTGAGCTGCCTTTCCTCTTCCCTTCCGCTGAATCTGCCTACTCCGTGCTGGATGGTGAGATCGGCCAGGAAATACTGGGCAAATTAGAGGATGTGAACCTTAAAGGGTTGGCATTTGCTGAGCGCGGCTTTCGCAATATCACCAATAGTCAGCACGCGATTAATGCGCCCCAGGATCTCGAAGGCCTAACACTGCGCGTCATCGAGAACGAGGTTTATGTGGATACGTTCCGGGAACTCGGCGCCAATGCCGTGCCCATGGCGTGGACAGAAGCGCTGACCGCCCTGCAACAAGGCACGATTGATGGTCAGGAAAACCCGGTTAACGCCATCCATGCCTTTAATCTGGCGGAAACCCAGGACTACCTCACCATGACGCGGCATATCTATGCGCCAGCGATCTTCATTATGAGCTTACCCGCCTGGAACGGCCTTCAAGAGGAGGTTCAGGAGATCGTACTCGATGCCGCCAGCGAAGCTTCTAGCTATGCCCGAGAACAAAATGCCATCATGGAAGCCGAGCAATTAGCCGAATTAGCTGAGGCAGGCATGGAAATTAATGAGTCGCCCGATATCGCCGCCTTCCAGGAAGCCGTTGCCCCGGTGTATGAGAAGTACGGTGATCAGTTTGGTGACTATCTGCAACGCATCCAGGAGGAAGTGAAGTAAGTGCCCACTCACACGCATCCATTGGTAATGTTGCTACAGCGTACTGAACGCTTTCTGGACGCCATTCTACAGCCCGTGGTCTTTGCGGGCATGGCGGCGCTGATTGGGGTGATTACCCTGCAGATCGTCTCCCGGGTGCTATTCACCGCGGTGGGCTGGACTGAGGAGGTCGCCCGCTTTCTGTTGGTGTGGATCACCTTCTTAGCTGGCACCTTGGCGTTTCAGCGCGGGCGACACATTGCCGTGACCTTTGTGGTGGATGCCCTGCCCGGCCGCCTGCGCCAAATCGCCCGGCTTGCCGCTCTGCTGGTGGTGCTGGCGTTCATGATCACGCTGATCGTTATCGGCTACCGCTATATGCAGGTACAGAGCTTTCAGAAATCCGCCTCGCTGCGGCTTTCGATGACCTATGTCTACGCGGTGATGCCAATCTGCGCGGCGATTATGGCGTGGTATGCACTGGTCGATATCATCGAGCTGCTGATTAACGGTGAAACCTCCCAGCCCCAGGAGGAGTCGCTATGACGCTGCTGCTGTTTGGGCTGTTCTTCCTGTTTATGCTGCTGGGCGTGCCAATTGCCTTTGCGATTGGCGCCAGCACGCTCTATGCGCTCTATCAATCCGGCGTGCCGCTGATGGTCGTCACCCAGCAGATGTTCCAGGGCATCAACTCCTTTGCCCTGGTCGCGATCCCGATGTTTATCCTCGCTGGGGATTTAATGGCCCAGGGTAAGGTGAGCGAGAAGCTGGTCAGCTTTGCCGATTCGCTGGTCGGTTTTATGCGCGGCGGGCTCTCGGTGGTCTCGGTGATGGCGGGCATGTTCTTTGCGGCAATCTCCGGTTCTGGCGCCGCGACCACCGCAGCGGTGGGTTCCAGTCTGGTGCCTGAACTAAAACGCAAAGGCTATGACCCGGCCTCAGCAGCCAGCTTGATCGCCGCCAGCGGCACCATCGGGGTGGTGATTCCGCCCTCGGTGCCGATGATCATCTACGCGGTGATCGCCCAGCAGTCGGTCTCTAAGCTGTTTCTAAACGGTTTTTTACCGGGTCTGGCGATGGGTTTAGGGTTAATGGCGATTGCCATTGCTCAAGCCTATAAACGCCAATACCCCAAAGGCACACCGCTCTCGCTGGCAACCATCTGGACGACCTTTAAAGACGCCAGCTGGGGCTTGATGACGCCGGTGATTATCCTGGGGGGTATCTTCTCGGGCATCTTCACCCCTTCAGAAGCCGCCGTGGTGGCAGTGAACTACGCCATGCTGGTATCGCTGTTTGTGTATCGTGACCTTAACCTGCCCCAGATTTATAAGCTGCTGATCCGTTCAGCGATGACCACCGCGGTGATTATGCTGGTGATTGCCATGTCGGCGGTGCTGAGCTGGACGCTGTCTAGCTGGCAAGTGCCGGGGGCGATTGCCCAGGCCGTGTTGTCGCTGTCTACCAACCCTTACGTGATTATGCTGCTGATCGTGGGGATCATTCTGCTCACTGGGGTGTTTATCGAAACCGCCAGTGCACTGATTATCCTCACCCCGGTGCTGCTACCGCTGGTGCTGCAGTTGGGGATTGATCCGATCCACTTTGGTTTGATTATCGTGGTGGGGCTCTCCATCGGCATGATTACCCCGCCGGTGGCGATCAACCTCTATGTGGCCTCATCGATCACCCAGCTACCGCTGGAGCGCATTACCCGTGCGATCATCCCTTACCTGCTGGGGCTGATCGGGGTGCTGCTGTTAGTGGTTTACGTGCCGATTATGTTGGGTTGGTCGGGTGGTTAAGTCAGCGTTTGCACTTTTTAAAGAGAGCCTTATTGGCTCTCTTTTTAAGGTGACGCTTATCTAGCCTCAGTGCATTCATCTTGAACTCAAACAAGAAGTTCACATTGAATGTTCGCCAGCTTGGCACAACTTTCGAAACTGTCCCGGTGTTACTTCAAAGAGCTGGAAAAAACAGCTGCGAAAATGAGAGATACTCACAAAACCGGTGGCAACTGCCACTTCGGCGACGGGCTTGTTAGTTTGCTGAAGAAGCTGACGCGCACGCGTTAGACGAAGTTCCATATAGTATCGAGAAGGGCTAGCATTAACGTAATTACCAAACATACGTTCTAATTGGCGTCTCGAAATATTGACCCAATTAGCTATTTCGGATATGGATAAAGGCTCTTCAATATTATTTTTCATCAATTGCAGTGATATTTTCAATTTTTCTGGCAGAGTGAGGTTTTGATCGACACCTATCGTTGAAATATCTGGGGAGTCTAAGCCCTTATCACAGCTAAGCATCTCTTCAACTGCATTGACCACCTCATTGCCACAATCAGTTCTGACTACTTCAAGCATCATGCTCAATGAGCTACTCGCCCCGGCACAGCTGATACGATTACGATCCACAATAAAGCTACGGCTAGATACCGATACATCCCAGAACTGCTCTGCCATCATCGCGCGGCCATCAGGATGATAAGCACACTGGTAGCCGTTCAATAATCCCGCCTCTGCAAGGAAGTAGGCACCGTTCCATAACCCTCCTAACATCATGTCTTTGCTGTCAGCATGCCTCAGTTTGCTGCGCAGTAGGAGGGTTGTTTTAGGAAGTACACGCAGGCCACCGCATACAATCAACACATCAATATTGAGGCTTGTAGCATCGAACTGGTCTAACGAATAATCCGCGGCTACCTCAATACCTAAGTCAGAAACCGTTGCAGGCGCCTCGCTACCCACCACCAAGACCTCATACATCGTAGTAGATTGCATTAAATTCGTTGTAACGAGTGCATCCACAGCGCCAGTGAAAGCCATCATTGAAAAATTCTCTAGCAGTATAAAAGCTACTTTTTTTGTTATCTTAGGCTCCCCTAAAGAGTCAGTCGAAGAAATATAAGCCATGTTTTTATTTTTCAATATGCTTGAGAATCTATCCTTCATGATGAACCTCAATTTTTTGAACTATAGTTATTTTAAGCAAAAATCACGCCATTTGAAAAATAAGACATTAAAATCAGTATTATTAAAATTCACCAACACCACAAGACCTCAAACTCAATCATGTAAAACCTGCCCGACCTTGTATCAAGTTGAACAATTTACACGAACCCTACGTGACTGGTTAAAAAGTAAAAAATAGTTATATTATTTAAAAACCTTATAGTAAAAGTACGAATTTCAGCCGTATTAGCCAATCGAGTATTACATCAGTCGTCTTTCACTGAACTTTTCGATATCGCACTGGGTAGAGATGGCTTTGTCATTTTCACTCATGAGCCTACTACTAACACAACCTTAGCCTCTAGCGTCCCGCGGCGCGAATCTTCCTCTCGCCTTACTTCGTCAGATAACAAAAACATACCCATCGCCACGTACTTTTTAAAAGTTCATCAAATGTCGCTATTTAGGCCCTTAGTGTCGCAAAAAATACCTTTTCGAAAGTCGTAACTGATTCAAGATGAAAATCCATCCCCCTGTCCTCTGAGAAATAAACTTATGAATAATCCTAAAAGCAAAAAAGTTACTCTGGGCGCTGCGACTCTTTTGTCCTTAACAACCATCGGGAGTGTCCAGGCAGAGAACATCTCGTTGAAATTCCATAGCGGGCTTTCACAATCTCGCCCTGAAGCAGAGCAGATCAACAGATTCGCTAGCTTAGTGAGTGAAAAGTCAGATGGCGAGCTTGATATCGAAGTCTACCATGCAGGCGCCTTAGGTCTTAAAGAAGCCGACATGCTGAGAGTATTGCAGCAGGGCATGGTCGATATGGCACTACTGTATGGTGAATATTACACACGTGATGCGCCTGCCTTGGCATCTGTATATGCTCAGGGCGCCATTACGGAATCTTCCCAACATGACGAAATTCTTGATGTAATCAGGGAACTCTATGAAGACGGCTTCTCAGATTGGGATATTCAAACCGTTGGTGGCGTCGTTGCTCCTATTTTCGATGTAGGTTTGCACTGCAAAGAGCCGGTACACTCCTTGGCAGACCTAGAGGATAAAAAAGTCCGCGTCTGGTCCAGACACCTTGTGGATACTTTTGAATTATTGGGCATTTCAGCTCAAGTCATTCCGCAAAACGATATGTATATGGCACTTCAAACAGGCGTTGTAGATTGTGCCTATTACTTATCTACCGTGGCCCCCACCGTTTCGCTTCAAGAAGTCACCGAGTACGAGTCTTACTTACACCCTTGGGCTGCCTCCCCATGGCTCTTTGGTATCAGTAAACAAGCGCTATCCCGCCTCAACGACAACCAACGTCAGGCTCTGGAAGAAGCCGGTGAAGAGATTTGGAACGAGACCCGCGCCACTGCTGTTGATCCAGAGCGCGAAGCGCAGGCGCGTCAAGAGCGTAAAGAATTGGGAATCACCATGCTTCCCGACTTCTCAGATGATGACGTTGAAACCTTTGTAGACGCCGCTTGGCAGGCGTGGCAAGCCATGGCGGAAAACGCTGGCGAGGACGGCACACGCTACTACGAGACAGTCACTCAAGCGATCTCCGAAGAGTAATGGGTACATAAACCAATCGAGAGCCAATACCTATTGGCTCTTTCTTTTTGGAGCTAGTCGTGATGATGAGAAAAATCAACACTGTACTGAACCATACCGCCTATGCCTTCTTTCTATTGGGCGTTATGAGCGGTATCGCAATGACGGCACTGATATTCGTCAGCACCTTGATGCGCTATCTGGGTGGTAATCCTTTGCGTTTTTCCGATGAGCTGGCGGGGCTGCTGTTCTTAACATTGACCTTCCTTTGTCTACCTTATGTGCTCAATAAGGGCCGCCACATACGCATAGAGATACTCGTCAACCTGATGCCAGCAGGGATCGCGAGGATAATGGACTTTATTGGCGTCGTCGTATTACTCACGTTCTGCGCCATCTTCGCCTTTGAGTCCTGGAATTTCATGAACTTCTCGTTCTCGCTCAATTCGCGTACGGATATCAGTAGCATTCTCTTATGGCCGTGGATGGCAATCATGCCTTTTTCCATGATGCTGTGCATCTTGATTCAGCTCAGCCATGGTTTTAAACAGCCCACGACAGACACTGCCTCAGCGGAGGATGCGATATGAGCTGGTTACTCTTGAGCGGGGCGCTAGTTCTATTTTTAACCAGTGGCGCAATCCTAGGGGCGGCGCTGGGGCTTACGGGTCTACTCCTGCTTCACTTTCAAGCTAACGGCGCCACCCCCTTGGCGATTAACGCAACTTGGAACATGCTAACGGATTTTACGCTAAGCGCAGTTCCTCTATTCATATTTTTAGGTGAAATACTTCTCGCAAGCGGCGTGTCAAAACGCGTTTATAACGGCCTAACCCCTCTGTTCGCGCGTGTTCCAGGGCAATTACTCCATACCAACATTGCCGTCTGCACGCTGTTTGGTGCGGTTAGCGGGTCAAGCACCTCTACCGCAGCCGCCATAGGCGCAGTTGGCTATCCTGAACTGACAAAACGTGGGTATAAGCCAAGTGTAGTGGTGGGCACGTTAGCTGCAGGGGGCACCCTTGGGCTTCTCATTCCTCCCAGCTTGGCATTGATCATCTACGGAGCGACTCAAAACGTCTCTATCGGCCAACTCTTTATCGCTGGTATGCTGCCAGGCTTGCTCATTGCTGCCGCCTTTTCCACATGGATCATGATCCGCTCTAAAATTGGCGAGCCAGTAACCCCTACGTTTAAAGAGAAAGTGACCTTCAAGCACGTAATAACCGGACTCAAGGAGATATGGCCTCTTCCCGTACTTATTTTCTTCGTGCTGGGAACTATTTACCTGGGGATCGCGACGCCTACGGAGTCGGCGGCTTTGGGCGTAGTGGCCAGTATCGTTTTAGGTTTAACATGGGGTGATTTAACCTTCAAAAGACTATGGCAGGCGTTTAAGCACGCCTCGATCATGTTTACCGCTATCGGTATGATTTTGATTGGTACAGTGATCCTTTCTCAAGCCGTCAGCCTACTAGGCATTCCTCGTACTGCAGTCGAAACGATTGGCAACTTTGGGCTAGGCCCATATGGCATACTGCTGATGATCGTCATCGTCTATATCGTGCTAGGTTGTTTCTTTGATGGCATATCACTGCTTCTCATGACTCTCCCCATCACCTTCCCGATGATCACAAGCTTAGGGTTCGACCCCATCTGGTTCGGTATTATTGTCACGCTACTTATAGAGATCGGTATGATAACGCCGCCCGTAGGACTCAATCTTTTTGTCCTATCATCCATTTCTAAAAATGAAGTTAATTTAACATCTGCAGCAAAGGCCTCCTTGCCTTACTGGCTTATTTTACTTGGCGCCATAGGAGTATTTACGCTATTTCCCAACATCATTTTGTGGGTCACTAACTTTTAGGATAAGCGCCAGCCACTAAATGATATTGCTGAACTATAGGCCCTCTCTAGCTAAAGAGAGAGCCTATAGTTTAAATACGATACTCATGATACTTACACCAACGTAGCTACCTCTGACACTCTTCCAACCAGCGCGACCTTATAAAAAGCTGGCAAGCTCGATCACGCAGCCACACTGGCTCGGGCTATAACCCGGCAGGCGCTGCACCGCCTCCTGGAAGGAAGCGCTGCGCAGCGCTTGCAAAAAGTCGTCAAATTTAGGCTCTTTCAGGGAGCGTTTGTGGCAGGCCAGCAAGTAGTCTTCGGTGGCCAGCGGCACAAAATCAAGTCCAAACCGCTGCGCAGCTGCCTCGACACCGAAGCCTGCATCCGCCATTCCCGCCGCTACATAGGCCGCCACCGCCGAGTGGGTGTACTCCTCAATCTCATAACCGTTCACTTTGGCTGCAGCAATACCCGCCTCGGCCAGCAGGCCATCCAAAAGCTCCCGGGTTCCCGACGACGCCTGCCGGTTTATAAACGTGGCCGACCTGTCGGCCAGCGCTGCAACGCCATCAATCCCCAACGGGTTACCCGGCGCCACCATTAGCCCCTGTTGGCGGGCGATAAAACCTACCAGCCGATGATAGCGAGGCTTGAGCAGTCGGCGGTATTTGCGCCGCATGCTCTCGCCCACCGCGCCTCGGGGAAGATGGCAACCCGCCAGATCGCAGCTATTGCGGTTAAGCGCCGCCAACGCTTCCAGAGGGCTGCAGTACTGCAGGTCAAGCTGCAGATCCCCCAAATGCTGCGGCAGCAGCTCTATCGCAAAACCGTGGCTGGCGTGGAGACGCAGTACGGGGTGCACGCCTTCCTGGTGCTGCTGGATGGCAAGGTTAAGCTCTGAGCTCAGGCTATCAAGCTGCGGGCTTAACCGAGCGGTGGCGCGTTGTTCGGCCCATAGCAGCTTTTCACCCAGCGGCGATAACCGCGCCCCTCGCCCACGCGCCATTTCTACCAAGGTGACACCAAAAAACTCTCCGCCCTGGCGCAGTAAATTCCACGCATGGCGATAGGAAATACCCGCCTCTTCGGCAGCATGGGTCAACTTGCCATGACGATGCACCGCCCCCAGCAGGCGCAGAAGGTTGGTATCGAGACGGTGCCCATCTTCATCGCTAAAGCACCAGGTGGGCGTTACCTTGATCCGTTTCATAGGCATACAATTTCATATTTTGCAGTCATTAACTTGATGCTAGCGTTAGATCAACCGTGATGCACGTCTTTTTAAATATGAAAAACAGTGCATATTTACAACATAATAAACAGTAGTGAGGAAGGCACCATGAACCATTCCCAGGAGTGGGCGCCACAGGCTATTCAGGCCGAGGTCGACGCCCTGAAGCACAAGCCCGGCGCCCTACTGCCGATCCTCCACGCCCTTCAGGATCGCATCGGCTTTATTCCTGAGGCAGCAGTGCCGATCATCGCCGATAGCCTCCACCAGACACGTGCCGAAGTGCATGGCGTCATCAGCTTCTACCACCACTTTCGCACCACGCCGCCGGGGCGCCACGTAGTGCAGATCTGCCGCGCCGAGGCCTGCCAGTCGGTAGGGGCGCGCCAGCTCGAGGCCCACGCCAAAGCGCGTCTGGGGGTCGATTACCACCAGACCACGGCGGATCGCGAAATTACTCTCGAGGCCGTGTACTGCCTGGGCAACTGCGCCTGCGGCCCGTCGATCCGCGTGGACGACAGCGTACGCGGCCGCGTCACGCCGGAAGCCTTCGATGAATTGATAGATGAGCTACAAACCCGGCCGCTGGAGGTGATGGGATGAGCATCCGCGTTTATGTACCTCGCGATACCACCGCGCTTTCGCTGGGCGCCGATACGATCGCCAGCCGACTGGAGAGGGAGGCAACCGCACGCGGCCAACCCATCACGCTGGTGCGCAATGGCTCCCGCGGGCTGAGCTGGCTTGAGCCGCTAGTAGAAGTCGACACCCCCATCGGCCGGTTCGCCTACGGCCCGGTAGCCCCCGGCGATGTCACCGCGCTGCTCAATAGCGGCCTGCTGGAAGGCAGCGTCAGCCACCCACTGGCGCAGGGCCCCACGGAAGAAATCGACTACCTCGCCCGCCAGCAGCGGCTGACCTTCGCGCGTATCGGTATTACTGACCCGTTATCGATTGAGGATTATCGCGCCCATAACGGTTTTTGCGGCTTGGAGGCTGCGCTGCAACGCGAGCCCCAGGATATCGTCGAGGAAGTCAAAGCCTCGGGGCTTCGCGGACGCGGCGGGGCGGCATTCCCCACCGGCATCAAGTGGCAGACGGTGCTCGATACGCCAGCCGATCAGAAGTACATCGTCTGCAATGCCGATGAAGGCGACTCCGGCACCTTCGCCGACCGTCTGGTGATGGAGTGCGACCCCTACATGCTGATCGAGGGCATGGCGATTGCCGGCCTCGCGGTGGGCGCCACCCAAGGCTATATCTACCTGCGCTCGGAGTATCCGCTGGCGAAAGAGATCCTCGACGAGGCCATTCGCCGCGCCGAACAGGCCGGGTATCTCGGCGACGACCTCCGCGACAGCGGCCGCGCCTTCCATCTGGAAGTACGTCTGGGCGCCGGGGCATACATTTGCGGCGAAGAGACATCGCTTCTGGAAAGCCTGGAGGGCAAGCGCGGGCTGGTGCGCTTCAAGCCACCGCTGCCCGCCATCGAGGGCCTGTTCGGCCGCCCTACCGTGGTCAACAACGTGCTCTCTTTAGCTGCAGTGCCGTTTATCCTCGCCGAAGGTGCCGAGGCCTACGCATCCCATGGAATGGGCCGCTCCCGGGGCACCCTGGCACTGCAACTGGCGGGCAACGTTCGGCGCGGCGGCTTGGTGGAGCTGGCGTTCGGTACCACCCTGCGCACCCTGATGGAAGCGTTCGGCGGCGGCACGGCAAGCGGCCGAACGCTGCGCGCCGTGCAGGTCGGCGGCCCGCTGTGTGCCTACCTGCCCGAAAGCCAGTGGGATATGCCGCTGGATTACGAAACCTTCGCCGAAGTCGGTGCAGGCGTCGGTCACGGCGGTGTGGTGATGTTCGATGACAGCGTCGATATGGCCGAGCAGGCGCGTTTCTCCATGGAGTTCTGCAAGGTGGAGTCCTGCGGCAAGTGTACACCCTGTCGTATCGGCTCGACCCGTGGCGTGGAGGTGATCGATCGCATTCGCGCCAACGACAATCGCGAGGCCAACCTCGCCCTGCTGAGTGATCTTTGCGAAACGATGGTAGACGGCTCGCTCTGCGCCATGGGCGGCATGACCCCCTTCCCGGTGCAGAGCGCCCTGAAACACTTTTCTGAGGATTTCCAGCGGACGGCGAACGGAGACAGATCATGATTCAGCACTTCGACCCCAGCCAGCATGCCAGCAACGCCGGGCATAGCAAAGACCTCGGCACGCCCTTCCCTGCTCAGGCCGTCGGCACTGCCTCGGTGAGCCTTGATATCGACGGCGTGACGATCAGCGTGCCGGAAGGCACTTCGGTGCTGCGCGCTGCGGCGCTGGCGGATATCAACATTCCCAAACTCTGCGCCACCGATAGCCTGGAAGCCTTTGGTTCCTGTCGACTGTGCGCCGTGCAGATAGAGGGGCGTCGGGGCTTTCCCGCCTCCTGCACCACGCCGGTGGTGCAGGGTATGAAGGTGACCACCCAGAACGAACGGCTGGCCAAGCTGCGTCGCAACGTGATGGAACTGTACATCTCCGACCACCCGCTGGACTGCCTGACCTGCCCCGCCAATGGCGACTGTGAGTTGCAAGACATGGCGGGCAGCGTGGGGCTTCGTGAGGTGCGCTACGGCTTTACGGGCGAGAGCCATCTGGACGTCGTCAAGGACGAATCCAACCCCTACTTCACCTTCGATCCCAGCAAGTGCATCCTCTGTTCGCGCTGCGTGCGCGCCTGCGACGAAGTCCAGGGTACTTTCGCGCTAACCATCGATAGCCGCGGGTTCGACTCCAAGGTGTCGGCGGGCCAGAACGACGCCTTCATGGACTCGGACTGCGTCTCCTGCGGGGCTTGCGTGCAGGCCTGCCCCACGGCCACGCTGATGGAAAAAAGCGTCATCGATCACGGCTTGCCGGATAGAAGCGTGGTGACTACCTGTGCCTACTGCGGGGTGGGCTGCTCTTTCGAAGCCCAGATGAAGGGCGATCAGTTGGTTCGCATGGTGCCCTACAAGGGCGGCGACGCTAACCATGGCCACTCCTGCGTGAAGGGGCGCTTTGCTTTCGGCTACGCTACACACCCGGATCGCCTAACCACACCGATGATCCGCGACAGCATCGACCAGCCATGGCGCGAAGTAAGCTGGGAAGAGGCTATCGGCTTTGCCGCAACCCGTCTCAAGGCGATTCAAGCTGAGCACGGCCGCGAGAGCATCGGCGGCATCACCTCGTCGCGCTGTACCAACGAAGAGACCTATCTGGTGCAGAAGCTGATTCGCGCTGCATTCGGCAACAACAATACCGACACCTGCGCACGGGTCTGCCACTCGCCCACCGGCTACGGCCTGAAGACCACGCTGGGCGAATCCGCTGGTACCCAGACCTTTGATTCGGTGATGAAGGCGGACGCCATTATCGTGATCGGCGCCAACCCCACCGATGCCCACCCGGTGTTTGGCTCGCTGATGCGCAAACGCCTGCGCCAGGGGGCGAAGCTGATCGTCGCCGACCCTCGCCGTATCGACCTTTTAAAGACCCCGCACATGAGCGAGGCCCAACATCTGCCGCTGCGCCCGGGCACCAACGTGGCGCTGGTCAACGCGCTGGGTCACGTGGTGGTGACAGAAGGTCTTGAAGACAAGGCGTTCGTGGCCAAGCGCTGCGACACCGATGCCTATAACAGCTGGCGTGAGTTTATTGCTGAACCGCGCCACTCCCCGGAGGCCACCGAAGCGATTACCGGCGTACCCGCCGAGGCCGTGCGCCAGGCCGCCCGCACCTATGCCACGGCGGGCAACGGCGCGATCTACTACGGGCTGGGCGTCACCGAACACAGCCAGGGTTCGACCATGGTGATGGGCATTGCCAACCTGGCCTTGGCCACCGGCAACATTGGTCGCGAAGGCGTGGGTGTCAACCCGCTGCGTGGCCAGAACAACGTCCAAGGTTCGTGTGACATGGGCTCCTTCCCCCATGAGCTGCCTGGCTACCAGCACGTGGCCGACCCTATCGCCCGCGGCCGCTTCGAGGCCGTGTGGGGCGTGAAACTGGACGACGAGCCGGGGCTGCGCATTCCCAACATGTTCGATGCTGCCATCGAAGGCACCTTTAAGGCGCTCTATGTTCAGGGCGAGGATATTGCCCAGTCCGATCCCAACACTCAGCACGTCGAGGCGGCGCTCACGTCGCTGGACTGCCTGATCGTGCAGGATATTTTCCTCAATGAAACGGCCAAGTTCGCCCACGTGCTGCTGCCGGGTTCAAGCTTTCTGGAGAAGAATGGCACCTTCACCAACGCCGAGCGACGCATCAACCGGGTGCGCAAGGTGATGCCGGCGCTGGCAGGCAAGGAAGACTGGCAAGTCACCCAGTATCTGGCCAATGCGCTGGGCTACCCGATGCACTACACCCACCCCTCCGAAATCATGGACGAAATCGCTCAGTTGACGCCAAGCTTCGCGGGCGTCAGCTACGCCAAGCTGGAGGAACACGGCAGCCTGCAGTGGCCCTGCAACGCCGAGTACCCGCTGGGCATGCCGACCATGCACGAGGTTGAGTTCCCCATCGGGCTGGGCCGCTTTGCGATTACCGAGTACGTGGCCACCGAGGAGCGGGCCAACCGCCGCTTCCCGCTACTGCTCACCACCGGCCGGATCCTTAGCCAGTACAACGTGGGAGCCCAGACCCGGCGCACCGACAACCAGCGCTGGCACGACGAGGACGTATTGGAGCTACACCCTTCTGACGCCGAGCTGCGCGGTATCCGCGATGGCGACTGGCTGGGCATCACCAGCCGTGCCGGCCAGACGGTGCTGCGTGCGCGGCTCAGTGAGCGTATGCAGCCAGGAGTGGTTTACACCACTTTCCACCACCCCGGCAGTGGCGCCAACGTCATCACCACGGACAACTCGGACTGGGCCACCAACTGCCCGGAATACAAGGTCACGGCAGTGCAGGTGGAAAAAGTCAGCCAACCGTCAGCCTGGCAGCAGCGCTTTAGCGCCTTTGACCTGGCCCAGCGTGATTACCTGGCCAAGGCCCAGCAGGAGGTTCCATGAGTGCACCTATGAACGGCACGGCGTCAGTACCGCAGGCGGCCCTGATGCGCCAGCGGGTGGAAGTGCACCGGGGTACCAACGGCTGGTACGCCGATGCCCAGGAGGATCTACTGGCATTGGAAAGGCCAGTGGCACTGGTCTACAACGGCATCTCCCACGCGGTGATGATGGCCAGCCCGACGAATCTTGAGGAGTTTGCCCTGGGCTTCAGCCTTTCCGAAGGCATCCTGGCAAACGTTGACGAGTGCTACGATCTGGACATCCACGAACAGCCTCAAGGCCTCACCATTCATCTCACTATTGCCAGCCAGCGAATGGCCGAGCTCAAACAGCGGCGGCGCAGCCTGACAGGACGCACTGGCTGCGGGCTATGCGGTACCGAAGCCCTGGAGCAGGCAATACGCCCGATTCCCCATGTCATGGCGCCGCCCTTGAGTGATGCCGCCATCCAGCGTTCCCTGCGGGAGCTGTCCTCCCACCAGCCGCTGCAGGCGGCCACTGGCGCCAGCCACGGTGCCGCCTGGTGCGATGTTTGGGGGAACATTAGACAACTGCGCGAGGATGTCGGTCGGCACAACGCCCTGGACAAACTGATCGGCGCGCTCGCCCGCGAGGCCAGCCCGCTAGGTGAGGGGTTCGCGCTCGTCACCAGCCGCGCCAGCTACGAGATGGTTCACAAGTGCGCCAGTGCCGGCATTGGCGCACTGGTGGCTGTCTCAGCGGCCACCGCCCTGGCTGTGGAGCAGGCCCAGGCGTCGGGGCTGCTGTTGGCAGGCTTTGCACGGCCCGGCCGCCATTTGATCTACCATCGACCCGCTACGGCGGCAATGGCCACGGCTTAGGAGATACACCATGTCGTCGCACCACGATAACCAGCTGATTCACATGACCAACCAGATCGCCGCTAACCTGGGCGGCGGTCGCGATGAAGAAACGGCGGCAGCGGCCACCTGCCGCCACCTGGAAACCTTCTGGGCACGGTCAATGAAGCATCGCCTGGTCGCCACACTGGAACGCGAGGATGCCCTGCTTTCACCGCTGGCAAAGCGGGCCGTCATCTTGCTGGCTGAAGGACTGGCCAGGCGGCATGCCGGATAAGCATCACTGGCGTTAACACAATGGGGCTTGCCAAATGGCAAGCCCCGTTTTTATACCCATCTTTCCCAAGCGCTGATATCACAAGCACTGGTAGCGAACGTTAGAACTCTTCCCACTCATCTGCAGCATGCTTTGCCGGTGATGGCTTTGATGATGGCTGTGATGAGGAGTGCGATGAAAGCGCAGGGCGCTTCATGGCGCTATCACTGCCACGTTGCTGAGGGGCCGGAGACGCTAGCGCTTCGTGCCGCGGCGTGGGCTCATCGTCACCAAGTACGAAGGAGTTGATTAACTGATTCAGGTGCTCCGCATGGCGGCGCATATTGGCGGCAGCGGTGGTGGACTCCTGCACCATGGCGGCGTTCTGCTGGGTCATGGTGTCCATTTCAGCCACGGCAGTGTTGATCTGGCCAATACCGCTGCTCTGCTCTTTAGCGCCAGCGGTGATCTCACCGATTACATCGGTGACTTTCGCCACGCTGGAGACAATCTCACGCATGGTATCACCGGCGCTGCGTACCAGCTTCGCACCGGAGTTAGTGTGCTGAACCGATGCATCAATAAGCGCACGAATCTCTTTGGAAGCATCGCTGGAACGACTGGCCAGAACCCTAACTTCTTGTGCCACCACGGCAAAGCCGCGGCCATGCTCACCTGCCCTTGCGGCTTCCACCGAGGCATTAAGCGCCAAAATATTGGTTTGGAAGGCAATCGAATCGATCATGCTGATGATGTCACTGATGCGCGATGCGGAGTCGTTAATATCGCTCATGGTGCTTTCCACCTGCCCCATCGAGGTCTCACCTTCGCGGGCTACATCAGCAGTAGACTGCACCAGCGTATTGGCCTGCTGGGCATTGTCGGCGCTGTGATTAACGGTCGAGGTGATCTCTTCCATGGAAGCTGAGGTTTGTTGCAGGTTCGCGGCCGCCTGCTCGGTACGGGTGGCAAGCTCATCAGAGCTTTGTGATATCTCCCCCGCGGCCTGGTGCACGCTGAGCGTACTGCTGCGTACATCACGAAGTGTGTTCTGCATCCGCGCTACAAAGGCGTTGAATTGAACGCTAAGCTCGCCAATTTCGTCACCGCTTTCAACTGCTAAGCGACGGGTTAAATCACCGCGCCCCTGGGCAATATCGTGCATAGCCGCAGTAGTGCGCTTGATCGGCCCCAGCGTGCGACGCACCAAGCCATACGCTATCAGTGCAATCACAATAAATAGACCCAGACCCAACAAGGAGGCAAATATAATGCCCTGGCGCAAATCGGCGGCGGCCGCGGCTTCAAGTTCGGCAATAGCATCGTCAGCATCGGTGACATAAACGCCTGCACCAATGAGCCAGTCCCATTTTTCAAGGCGGTCAACGAAGGAGTGCTTGGGTTCAATTCTGTCGGTACCTGGGTAATCCCACATATAGCTGTAGAAGCCCCCGCCACTCTGAGCAAGCTGAATGATCTCGCGAATCAGATAAGTGCCATCGGGGGTTTGCGCGTCGATCATGTTGGTACCTTCACGCTCCGGTGCAGGCGCCGTGACGATATTGTTACCGTCATAGTCGTAGATAAAAATGTAGTTGTTATCTTCAAAGCGCATGGAACGCACCAGCTCGGCTACCTGCTGCTTGGCTGCCTCATCGTTGGCACCGGCTTGTTCGTAAATGGGCTCGATGGCAGAAGTCGCCATCTGGACGATATCGCGCACCGCATGGCGGCGCTCTTCAATCAGCATTTCACGCTGGTTTGCCAACGTATCGCGGGTGTCTTGGGCGCTGCTGTAGGCTTTAAACCCGACCAACACAACCGTTAGTAACAAAAGAGGGAGCAGTACAAGCATCAGTACCTTGGTTTGTAAACCAAGGGCTCGTTTGGGAGCAGAAGGAGTGGACATATGTGAGCAAGCTCCAGAGTCAGTCTTGAGTGAAGAGTTTTTAGTAGTTATAGGAGCCTTATCGACCTAAAGTGCACGAACTTTACCAGTTTTTTATTTTTTTACTTAAGATTCAAATAATTAGCAACTAATAGTTAGGTTCATAACCTAAGTTAAGGTTATTCATAAAGTAAAGGTTCACTGTGAGGATGTGGTGGCCAGGGATGGCCCGTTTTAAGCAAGTCGCTTAACCACAATCTTCGGTTGCCCTGACCTCCCTACCGCCTGGTCAGGGCGACCTTTTTGTTTGTAGGGCGGTAAGTTAGCTTCTGCCTCTTACTACTCTCTCCTGAAGCCAGATCAGGCAATTCGGGACTTCCTTGATATTTGCCCTTGTTATTTGCCATTGCCATCAGCGTATCATGGCGATAGGGCCTAATGTCCAAGGAGAATAGCAAGCATGGTTCGAAACCACCCATTTGTTAGCGCTGTCTTGCTCCTGCTCCCTAGGTTGGTTCACTTTGCTTGGCGCGTATTACGCAATTTTCTGAAAAATCACGGTGTCCTGCTGGCCGGCGGAGTGGGCTACAACATCCTGCTCTCTATCGTGCCGCTTTTTGCCGTGCTCGTTGTGCTGTTAACCCAAGTCGTCGATCAGCAGCACTTACTCAATGTGCTGGCCGTACAGGCACGCCATATGGCGCCTGCCCACGCGGAAGTGTTGCTGGAGGCCGTTCGCAGCCTGCTGGAATCGCGTGATGTGATTGGCATTCTGAGCTTTCCCATTCTGCTCCTGTTCAGCTCATTCGCCTTTCGTATGCTGGAAGACGCCCTGGCGATCATTTTCCATGCGCCGGATAGCCCGCATATCAAGCGCAGCGTTTGGGTTTCGGTAATGTTGCCCTACGCCTTTATGGTGGTACTGGGGGCGGCGCTTATGGTTCTCACGCTGGTAGTCACCCTGGCCAGTTCGCTTAATACGCTGGTGATGCTGCTATTTGAACGGGAACTGCCGCTGGCGGGGTTTTCAGAGCCGGTGCTTAACCTGGCCAGTTTCACTGGGGTGTTCCTGCTGTTCAGCGCTATCTACAAAGTGCTGCCGGTGGTGCGCATCGCCTTGCGTCGGGCAATCGTAGGAGGCTTTGTGGCAGCACTGCTGTGGGAGGGGGTTCGCCTGTTGCTGGTTTACTACTTCGCCAATCTCTCGTTCGTTAACGCCGTCTACGGTTCGCTGGCAGCGCTGGTGGTCGTACTGATTAGCCTGGAAGTGGGCGCCATCATTTTACTGCTGGGCGCCCAGGTGATTGCCGAATTAGAGCGCAATACCCGCCTTGGCTTGCCATGGCACGTCGACCCCAATCGCCAGCCGATTACGCGGGTCGATTGACGTTAGCTAGCGGTCACTTCGGCCTGCGGACGCCGCTCATCAAGCATCCCTTTATCGAGAATAAAGCGGATAATCTCCTCAAGCCCTACTCCGTCATAAAGATTGGTGAACACGAAGGGCCGCTCGCCGCGCATTTTCTTGGAGTCGCGCTCCATTACCTCTAGTGAGGCGTGCACCTGCTCGGCGATATCGATTTTATTGATAATCAGTAGATCCGATTTGGTAATGCCCGGCCCACCCTTGCGGGGGATTTTGTCGCCTGCCGAGACGTCGATGACGTAGAGCGTTAGGTCGGAAAGCTCGGGGCTGAAGGTCGCCGAGAGGTTGTCGCCGCCCGACTCGACCATGACCAGCTCTAGCTTGGGATGACGCCCCTGTAACTCATCGATGGCTGCCAGGTTCATCGAGGCGTCTTCACGAATGGCAGTATGCGGGCAGCCGCCGGTCTCAACCCCCAGAATACGATCCGCCGGTAGGGCATCGTGCTTGAGCAAAAAGTCGGCGTCTTCGCGGGTGTAGATATCGTTAGTGACTACGGCGATATCGTAGTAATCACGCAGCGCTAAACAGAGTTGCTTGAGCAGCGCGGTTTTACCAGAACCAACCGGGCCACCCACACCAACGCGTAAACAGTGAGTCATTGTTCTCTCCTCGTTAACTTCTAGGTCATCTAACTTCGAAACAGGCGCGAATATTGGGTTTCGTGCAAGGCGCTAGCCAGTGCCAGACCGGGCAGCACCGGGCCCAGCTCTTCATCATCCAGCGTAAGTGCCTGATTAACGGCATTCACTAGCGCGGGGCGCAGTTGTTCAATTACTCGCTGGGCAGCGGTGTGGCCAAGTGGCAAGGCTTTACAGGCCACCGCCAGTTGGTTCTCCATCCACGCCCAGGCAAACCCCAGCAGCGTTTGGCGAACAGACACGCCACGGACGTGGGCCGTGTAGGCAAACAGCGTTACATAACCTGCTTGGGGCGGAAGCAAGGGTGGGAGCAATCCCTCACTTTGCAACTGCTGCTCTCTCGGCAACAAGTTCAAGCTGCCCAGTAGGCGTTTTAGCGAGGCGCCCAGCCTGCTATCTTCGGCGGCGAGCTCGGCGGTTTCCCGGGTGGCGGCCAGCCACTCATCCCACGCGGCAATTGATTTACGACCTTCTGCCATGTCCGCTTGGCCAAACGCCTGACCAAATGCATCGTGCAACCGCGCCAGCACCGGCAGTTCGCAGCGGGTCAGGCCATCTTCCAGTACGCCGCTTAGCCATTCGGCAAGGCTGGCTTCATCACGCACCCAGTCCAGCTCAAAGGCGCTTTCCAGCCCTTGAGAAAAAGCAAAGGCGCCGATGGGCAACGCTGGGCTCACCAACTGCATCAGCCCTAGCAGCGCTAGCTCATCACTTTGGCTTTCTAGCGCAGTGAGTTCAGTGGGCATGGTGGTGCTCATGCGAGTGGTCATGATCGTGGTCGTGTGAATGACCGTGCGAATGACCATGTGAATGTCCGCCACCTACTTGGTTATAAGCACCCGGCTCCGGGTCGAACGTTGCGTTGTGGTGCTCTAGTTCGGCACCTAACAGCTCGGCGAGCTCTTCCAACACATGATCCGGCGGGAAGCGCACCCAGCCGCCCTTTTCATCTTCACCCAGCGCCAGCTGCACGTGGCGATTGCCCAGGTGGTAGGCCAGCCGCGCCAGCGGTAAGCCAGTACTCACTCGCGCGGTAACCACCGGTTCTACCGCGGCGCAGACACGCACCACTTCGCCGCTTTCGGCTTTTAGACCTTCGCCGCTGCGCAGCACCGGGCCGCGATCAAGAAACAACCCCAGCTCACGGCCACTATCGCTTTGGGCTTTTAAGCGCCCGCGAATACGTAGCTCAAAGGGCAGCGTGAGTGTGTCGCTCGCCGCGCTTTCCTCTATCGGCCCTAAGCGTTCTATGAGTTTAAGCATTGCTATCGTCCCGTTGAAATTTTCGCGGCCTAGCCGGGGTAGCTCTACGTGAGGGCGCTGTAAATACATCCTTGTAAGCTACTTTTGCCATCCATGGCAAAAGACCCTCACTACGAGCTACCCCGGCTAACCTGACTGTAGAGGTGTCGCCCACTTTTTCAGAACAAATGGTAGCGCTGGGCCAGCGGCAGCTCGGTGGCGGGCTCGCAGGTTAAAATTTCGCCATCGCAGCGCACTTCATAGGTTTGCGGGTCGACGGTTAGTTCTGGGCAGGCATCGTTTAGCTTCATATCCTTTTTGCGCACTTGGCGCACGTTTTTGCACGCCCCCAGTTCGCTATTTAGCCCCAGTGTCTCTTTGATGCCCGCATCCAGCGCGGCCTGGCTGACAAAGCTGAGCCGGGTTTGGCTGGCCGCACGGCCAAAAGCGCCGAACATATAGCGGTAATGCACCGGCTGCGGGGTGGGAATCGAAGCGTTGGGGTCGCCCATGGGCGCCGCCGCAATCATGCCGCCTTTGATCATCATCGCTGGCTTGACGCCAAAGAAGGCCGGTTTCCAAAGCACCAGATCCGCCAGCTTACCGACTTCGATGGAACCTACTTCGTGAGCGATGCCGTGAGTGATCGCCGGGTTAATGGTGTACTTGGCGATATAGCGCTTGGCGCGTAGGTTATCGGCACCCAGGGCTTCGTCTTCCGGCAACAGGCCGCGCTGCACCTTCATTTTATGGGCGGTTTGCCAGGTGCGGCAGACCACCTCACCGACCCGCCCCATGGCTTGGGAATCCGAGGCAATCATCGAGATCACGCCCAAATCGTGGAGGATATCCTCAGCGGCGATGGTTTCCCGGCGAATGCGCGAGTCGGCAAAGGCCACGTCCTCAGGGATATTGGGATCCAGGTGGTGGCACACCATCAGCATATCGAGATGTTCGTCGATGGTGTTGACGGTGTAGGGCCGCGTTGGGTTGGTAGAAGAGGGCAGCACGTAGGCTTTCGAGCAGGCAGTGAGAATATCCGGGGCGTGGCCGCCGCCAGCGCCTTCGGTGTGGTAAGTATGGATACAGCGCTCTTTAAACGCGGCCAGGGTGTCTTCCACAAAGCCCGACTCATTCAGGGTGTCGGTGTGGATCGCCACCTGCACATCATAGGCATCAGCGACGTTAAGGCAGTTATTGATCGAGGCAGGCGTGGTGCCCCAATCTTCGTGCAATTTGAGGCCCATGGCGCCTGCTTGGAGCTGGAGCTCTAGGGACTCAGGCAGGCTGGCGTTGCCTTTGCCCAGAAAGCCGATATTCATGGGCATATCGTCCACCGCTTGCAGCATCTTACCGATGTGCCAAGCGCCGGGGGTACAGGTGGTTGCGTTGGTACCAGTCGCCGGACCGGTGCCACCGCCCAGCATGGTGGTGATACCGCTCATCAGCGCTTCTTCGACCTGCTGGGGGCAGATAAAGTGGATATGAGAGTCGATACCGCCTGCGGTCAGGATCTTGCCTTCGCCGGAGATGATTTCGGTGCCGGGGCCAATGACGATTTCAACATCAGGCTGTACGTCTGGATTGCCTGCCTTGCCAATCGCCGCGATGCGGCCATTTTGAATGCCCACGTCGGCTTTGACGATACCCCACCAATCCAGAATCAGCGCGTTGGTAATCACGGTATCCATTACCGTGTCGTCAGCACGCTGGCTTTGGCCCATGCCATCCCGGATGACTTTGCCGCCACCGAATTTCACTTCGTCACCGTAGTGGGTGGCGTCCTGTTCGACTTCAATCCAAAGCTCGGTATCGCCCAGACGCACGCGGTCGCCCACCGTGGGGCCATACATATCGGCGTAGGCTTGCCGACTGATCTTATTAACCGGTTTCATTGCTTACCTCCGTCGAGCGTACCCATGACATCGCCGCGAAAACCGTAAATTTCCCGATTGCCGACATAGGGAATCAACGTGACTTCGCGGGTCTGGCCAGGCTCAAAGCGAATCGCCGTGCCTGCGGCCACGTCCAGGCGAAAGCCTCGGGTTTTGTCGCGATCAAACACCAGCGCCGGGTTGGCTTCGGCAAAGTGGTAGTGGGAGCCGATCTGGATCGGGCGGTCGCCGGTATTGGCCACCTCGACGCTAATCCGCTCACGTCCCGCGCACAGCTCGATTTCACCTTCTTTTAACTTGTATTCACCGGGAATCATTTGGTTGCTCCTTTGTTTTTTTGTGAGGTGTTAGGCGAGAGGTGTGAGGTGTAAAGAGAGAGGTATGAGGGGTGCGTAACCCACTACTACTCACCCCTAACTATTCACTCCTCACCCCTCACAATCCACCCCTCACTCCTCACAATTAACCCCTCACACAATTGGCGTATGGACAGTGACCAGCTTGG
This sequence comes from Halomonas sp. KHS3, assembly GCF_000830495.1. Classification (NCBI taxonomy): domain Bacteria; kingdom Pseudomonadati; phylum Pseudomonadota; class Gammaproteobacteria; order Oceanospirillales; family Halomonadaceae; genus Halomonas; species Halomonas sp. KHS3. The sequence continues at coordinate 73,642 of NZ_JWHY01000001.1, forward strand.
TGCCGTCGGGGAAAGTGGCTTCCACCTGCACTTCGTCGACCATCTCGGCGACACCGTCCATCACATCCTCACGGCTAAGGATTTCGCGACCATAGCTCATTAAGTCCGCTACGCTGCGGCCATCCCGGGCGCCTTCCATAATCTCGAAGCTGATCAGCGCCACCGCTTCCGGGTAATTGAGTTTTAAACCACGCGCCTTGCGGCGCTCCGCCAATTGGGCGGCTGAGAACAGCAGCAGCTTGTCTTTGTCTCTTGGGGTTAATTCCATGGAATGTGTCTCCAGCAGTGCATCGCAGTGATGCTAATTAGGTTAGCCAAATTCGTGGTGTATGTGCTTCACGCTCGATCCAGCGGGGGCGCAGCAGTTGCCAAGCCTGTTCGCATAACGCCCAGGCTTCGTTACGCGAGTTGCCTAAATAGCGCAGCAGCAAAACACCGTGGCGGACGGTGACCGCCCAGCGCGGGTTATCCGGCAGCGCTTCACGCAAGGCTTCAATGGCAGCAGGCGCGTCGGCAATCCCCACTGCCCAGAGCGTGGCCTGCACCGTGGCTCCGCCCTGACCCCATCGCCCGGCAAAGCGAGGGTGTAGTGGGTCTAGCGGTTGGCGCTCTAGCCACAGCGGTTTGCCATCCAGGGTTAAGCGGAAGTGCTGCTCAATGCGTCCGGAAACATAGGGTAAGTCGCTGGCCGGGCGGCCCAGCGCCATCACTTCCCAGCCCAGGCAACGGGCGCTGCCGTGAAGATCAATTTGGGTGCGCTGCTCGCCCTTGGAACCATCAAAGGCAATGGTCTCCTGGGGCAGCCATTCAAGTGTCGCGCCATCTTCAACGCTCAACCGGGTATGCTGCGTCCATGCCACGCCCTGGCTGTCGGCTTTATAGAGTTTATTGGCAGCCGGAGTCGTCAGCAGCGCATGGGCACCGCTCTCTACATGGGCACTAATGGTAAGCGCATCGCCGCTGACTAACCCGCCCGGCGGGTGAAGCACATAAACATGACAAGCCTCACTACGCCCTTCGGGATAGAAAGGGCGCTGCACCCGCAGTGGTCCCTGATGACGCGCCTGCACCATGCGAGTAGCACTGCCCCGATGAGCGAAGGTGAGTGCTAACGAAGCTGCCCAATGGCGGCCTGCATCGAAGCGGTGGCCAGAGGCAATGTGTGGTTTGGCGAGTTCGCACAGGATCATGGGTTGCTACCGCTTCCTTTTCACTAAGCCTTTGACATAGGTAAGCAATTAATGCGCCAAAATGGTGAAAAGCCCTGCTGTGCGGTCAATGGTAGGGATGAACGGCGGTGACTGGCAGTGCTACGCATCTAGGCGCACCAAAACAGCACCACATCAGACCTCAAATGCACCAAATAAATGCACTCACTACTTGCTTAGTGCTCAGCCTGCACTCACTCTTCACACCATTACTGCACAACGACCCGGTCACGCCCACCGCGCTTCGCTTCATAAAGGGCCTGATCAGCACGCTGCAGGGAGTGGTGATAGTCTGGGTGACCATCGTGAAGCGTTACACCCACGCTAATCGTCACGTTAAGCAGCGTATCGGCACCGGCGAGCATCGGCTCCTTAGCCACCGATTGGCGTAAACGCTCAGCAAATAACCGGCTGCCGTCATGGTCAGTATTGACCAGCACAATCAAAAACTCCTCGCCGCCCATGCGAAACACGTAATCACCCCCACGGGTGGAGCGATCAAGGATGCTCGCCACCTGCTGCAGCACGTTGTCGCCGGCGTCGTGCCCATGGGTATCGTTGATCGATTTGAAGTGATCGATATCTACCATCAACAGCGCAAAGCAGTGCTCCGAGTGGCGGGCAATGTCTATTTCGCGACTAAGCACCACTGACAAAAACTTGCGGTTGAGCAACCGGGTTAAGCTGTCGCGCCCTGCATCCAAACCGGAGGCGCGCTCTAATACATTGTCGAGCAGCATCAACACCGTACGGGCGGCATCACGAATCTCGCCCAGCGCCTTAAGTCGCTGGCTAGCATCTTCATGCATCAGCACTTCCAGCCACTCACGATCCACTTGCTGAATATGGCGTGAAATAGTGGCAATCTCCGGCACGCCCTCGAACGCATGGCACGCTTTATGGAAGTACCACAGACCAAAATCGGAATTGGATAACCGCGGCAGCGTGGCGATATCCTGCTGGGCAGCTATGGCAAACATCAGCGCATTCTCCCAATTCAACAACGCCGAACGCTGGCGTTCACGCTCGTCGCCAATGCTCTGGGTGAGTGAAAACAGCTTGTACGCCTCTTCAGTGCGCGCATTACGGTCACTGGCCACCGAGTAGGCGTGGCTCATGATTTCCATGGCCATATCAATATGGTCGGAGACGTACACCGAGGCATCCCCCGGCGATAGCGGGCTTTTGAACGTGGCGTTGATCTGTTGATAAAACACCTGCTTAAGCTGCCGCGCTCCACTTAGCACCAGGTTGACCGGAATATCGATGCGGGCATGCACCTGCCCCACTTTTTCCTGCTGCTCAACCAGGGACTCAAAATCGGCGTGCTCAACGGCAAACATGGCTTTCAGCCAGCGCTGCATTGAGGGGTGTAAACGCTGCTCCACTTGATCGTTGGAGAGAAACAGCGAAGCATGCGGGTCTTCCAACATCACCCGGTAAAAGTGGTCAGCAAAGCTTTGCCCGTGGTGCTCTACCAACGTCTCGACTGCTTGCCGCAACGGTTTGGGCGTGCGCTCCAGAAGCGCTTGCCACTCGGCGGCGAGCTGATGTTTATCTTTATAGCGCATACCCCACCTGCTTCTTATTGATCAACAGCCAATATTACACGCCAAGCATTTTCGTCAACCGAACACAGAGCAGGGTTTTAGCGAATAAGCCCACAAGCGGCTCGCATGGCGGCGCGGCAGCGGTGCTTCGCCATACTATAGGGCCAATCGGTAAGCGAGTGACGCTCCAAAACATAACCAAGGCCTGTTGATGCCTTACCTGGCGTAGAGGTACGTGAGTAGCGCACCTTGCGCTTACTCCCGCCATAACTCAGGCTCCCCTTTTCAGCCCACCTCAGCGCCTTTTATCCGCTTGACATTTCATGAATAGCGCCACAAACTTAGCCAAGGCTATACTTCTTTCCTCGGGACAATCAGTTTACACAAAGCAATTTCAGCCCATCTACCTCATGACGAGTCTGGAGCTAAATAATGGCAACAAAATATGCCGTGATTCTATTGGGAACGCTGCCTTTTAGTGCGTTGGCAACTGCCGATGAAACGCCCTTAAACGTGGTGGCAACGATTGGGATGATTGCAGATGTAGCGCAGGAAGTAGGCGGCGAATGCGTTAATGTGGAAGCCATGATGGGCCCCGGCGTAGACCCCCACCTGTATCAGGCAAGCGCTAGCGACGTGGCCTTGCTGCGGGGCGCCGAACACATTCTCTACTCAGGCTACTCATTGGAAGGACAGCTGGGGAGTGTGCTGGAGAATTTCTCGGCACGAACACCCACGCTTGCCGTGGCGCCCGCTTCCATTGATCCGGCGTCGTTGATCACCGCTCAGGATGTCTACGGAGTCGACCCTCACCTGTGGATGGATGTCTCTTTATGGGCCCAAACACTGCCCACCCTAAGCGATGCATTGAGCGAAGCACGCCCTGAGTGCGCCACGACGATTGAAACCAATACCGAGCGTTATCAGGCTCAGTTGCTAGCCTTGCATGAGTGGGTTAAAGAGAGCATTGCCAGCATCCCCGAAGAGCAGCGTATTCTTGTCACCGCCCACGACGCTTTCAGCTACTTTGGTCGTGCCTATGACATTGAGGTGGAAGGGATTCAGGGCATCAGTACCGAAACCGAAACTGGGATCGCCGATATTCGCAGCATGGCGGATAGCGTTGTTGCCCGTAACGTGCCCGCCATATTTGTCGAGAGCACCATCAACCCGCGCACCATTCAGGCAGTGATCGATGCCGCAAGGCAGCAAGGCCATGATGTGACCATCGGCGGCCAGCTTTATTCCGACGCCATGGGCGATGAAGGCACGGTAGATGGTACCTATATGGGCATGATCTACCGTAACACCCAGCACATTGTCGAGGCGCTAGGCGGTTCGCTGGCCCCGCTGCCAAAGGCACTGGATGACTGGGCCAGCGAGTGGCAACTCGCTCAATAAGCATTCGATAAGGCAGTGCATCCATGGCGATATTCAACCCTACAGACACCGCACTGAGCATTAAAAACCTGACGGTGAGCTACCATAACCAGCCCGTGCTATGGGATATCGATCTGGATATCCCCGCCGGTGTCATGGCGGGCATTGTCGGCCCTAACGGGGCGGGCAAGAGTACGTTGATCAAAAGCCTGCTTGGGCTGGTGCCGTCGTTGTCGGGAGAGGTGATGGTGCATGGACGGCCCTACGCCACACAGCGTAAACGGGTGGGCTACGTGCCCCAGCGCTCAAGCGTTGACTGGGATTTTCCCACCACGGCGCTGGATGTGGTCACCATGGGGCTTTACGGGCGCTTGGGCTGGCTCAAGAGACCGGGTCGCAAAGAGCGCCATGAAGCGCAGGAAGCACTTGAAATGGTCGGTATGAGCGCCTTCGCTGAACGACAGATTAGCCAGCTTTCTGGTGGCCAGCAGCAGCGCGTGTTTCTGGCTCGCGCGCTGGTGCAGCAGGCCGATGTGTATTTTCTTGATGAACCCATGGCGGGCGTCGATGCCACCACCGAGCGGGCCATTATCGATATCCTGCGCCACCTGCGCGACGCGGGCAAAACGCTGATTGTGGTACACCACGATCTGCAAACGGTTCGCACCTACTTTGACTGGCTACTGCTACTCAACGTGCGAGTCATCGCCAGCGGCAAGGCCGAGGAGGTGTTCAAGATCGATCACCTGCGCCAGGCTTACGGCGGCCAAATCGCGCTACTTAACGACAATGAATCGTTAATGTTTTCCGCCTCAAAGGTGAAGTAACCCATGGTGTGGCTTGAGCTTTTATCTGACTACACCTTTCAGAATGTAGTCATTGGCGCCTCGCTGCTGGGGCTGATCAGCGGCCCGCTGGGCTGTTTTGCGGTGCTGCGTCGCCAAAGCCTGCTGGGAGACGCAATTTCCCACGCAGCCCTTCCCGGCATCTGTTTAAGCTTTATCATCACCGGCAGCCGGGATATTGGCGGGATTATTATTGGTTCACTGATCACCGGCTCCGCCGCCGCGCTGATTATGCTGATGCTGACGCGCTTAAGCCGCCTGAAAACGGACGCAGCCCTGGGCACCTGCCTCAGTATCTTTTTTGCCGTGGGTATCGTTCTGCTCACCTATATCCAGAGTACCAATAACGCCTCCCAGGGCGGTCTTGAGGCCTTTCTTTTCGGCCAGGCCGCCGCGACGCTGCGCTCCGATTTATGGGTGATGGGCAGCATTACGCTGGTTACGCTGCTGCTGCTTGCCGTCTTCTGGAAACAGGCCAAGCTGGTCACCTTTGATGCGGAGTACGCCCGCACGCTCGGCATGCCTATCACCGTGATTGAAGCATCGCTCACCGCTATGGTTGCGCTAGCGGTCGTCGTCGGCCTGCAGATGGTCGGTGTGATTTTGATGGCCGCCATGATCGTGGCACCCGCGGCCGCCGCCCGACAGTGGAGCCGCCACCTAGGCGGCATGCTCACCATCGCCGCAGGCGTCGGTATTGTCAGTGGTGTTTCAGGGGCAACCATCAGCACCCTATCGCGTGGCCTGGCAACCGGCCCGCTGATTGTCCTTACCGCAACCGCCATCGTGCTTATATCGTTGGCATTGGCGCCCGGCCGTGGCCTGCTGTGGGGTGTGATAAAGCACTATCGCCAGAAGTCAGCGCTGCAGAAACAGCAGCTACTTTATGCGCTATATAAACACTCGGCCGATCCCTCATGCGCCCCCTCAACACTCGGTTCACGCAGGATGCTCAACAAGCTTAAGCAGCAAGGCTACCTAACCCGCTCTCCACGCGGTGCCACCCCAAGCGACGGCGGCTGGGGGCTAACGGCACAGGGCCAGGCGGAGGCTAGAAGAGTGGTCGCGGCTTTTGAGGAATTAGCATCATGATGGCAGAGCTACTGACCACAACTGCCCTGCCCATTATGCTAGTGGGCGCGATGGTAGGCATCGCCTCCTCGGCGGTGGGCACCTTTTTAGTGCTGCGCGGCAACAGCATGTTATCCGACGCAATCAGCCATTCGATTGTGTTTGGCATCGTCATCGTCTGGCTGCTGACCAAGCAACAGAGCGGGCCGGTACAACTGATCGGGGCCGCCCTCACCGGGCTGTTAACCGTCCTGCTCACCGAAGCCTTAGCAAGCACCAAACGGGTCAAGCAGGATACCGCTATCGGCCTGGTCTTCCCGGCGCTGTTCTCTATCGGCGTGCTGCTGTTGAATATTTATGCCAATGATGTGCATATCGACACGCATACTGTGCTGCTAGGGGAGATCGGTTTTGTCTGGCTGGATACACTCGACATCTTCGGCCTGCCCATCCCCCAGGCGCTGGTATCGATGAGCGTGATGACGGTGCTCAACTACGCGTTTATCGGACTCTTTTATAAGGAGCTGAAGCTGGCCACCTTCGATCCGGCGCTGGCCAAAACGTTCGGCTTTATGCCCTCGATTCTTTTCTATGTGCTGCTAATGCTAACTAGTTCCACTGCCGTGGCGGCCTTTGATGCGGTAGGCGCGGTGCTGTTTATCGCCTTTGCCATTGTTCCCGCCTCCGCCGCCTATTTGCTGACCGACCGGCTGTGGATGATGTTTATCATCGGTGCGCTAATTTCTATCGCCTCGAGTATTTCTGGCTACTACCTCGCAGTGTATCTCAACGTCTCCATTGGCGGCATGATGGCCGTCATGACCGGCGTATTCCTGATGCTCGCCTTTCTGGCAGGGCCACGCTACGGCGTGATTACCCAACTGGTCAAACGCCAACGGGCACGCCAGGCGCCGGTGGAGCCGCCGCCCAGCGTTTGAAGCCCAGCTTTTGGAAACACCGCTCATCCGCGCGCAAAAAAGCGACCGCCTTTCGACAGCCGCTTGGCCGGGCAGGCGGTAACCGGGTGTGGATAACTTAAACCGTCAGATGCTGCTTGATCAGCTCATTGGAGAGCTCGCTGATCTCCCCTTTGGCCACCGGTCGGCCGCGATCCATAATCACAAAGCGGTCGGCGTATTTACGGGCAAAGGGCAGCTTCTGCTCCACCAGTAGTACCGTAAGGCCATCCTCGTTGATCAACTGACGAATCACCTGACCAATTTGGGCGACGATATTGGGCTGAATGCCCTCACCTGGCTCGTCCAAAATCAGCAGTTTGGGTTCGATGACCAGCGCACGGCCAATCGCCAGTTGCTGCTGTTGCCCACCGGAAAGGTCGCCGCCACGGCGGTGTTTCATCTCCTTGAGCACGGGGAACAGCTCATAGACCCGCTCGGGAATCTTTTTTAGCCCGTCACTGCGGGCGGCAAGACCGGTGCGCAGGTTCTCCTCCACGGTCAGCAGCGGAAATATCTGTCGCCCTTGAGGCACGTAGCCAATTCCCAACCGCGAGCGCGCCTCAACGGCTTTTTTAGTCAGCTCGATCTCGCCGGTCTCGGAGGTGTAGCGCAGCTCGCCACTTTTGACGGCCACTTCGCCCATCACGGCTTTCAGCAGCGTGGTTTTACCCACGCCGTTGCGTCCCATCACGCAGGTACACTGACCGGCGGGTACCTCAAGATCGAGATCCCAGAGGGTGTGGCTTTCGCCGTAAAACTGGTTGAGCTTTTCGATCGCTAGCATCAGGCGGCCTCCTCGTCATCGGCACCCAGGTAGACCTCAATTACTTTGGGGTCGCTGGAGACTTGATCCATGGTGCCTTCCGCCAGCACGCTGCCCTGATGCAAGACCGTCACCTGGCGGGCAATCGAACGCACAAAGCCCATATCATGCTCCACCACTACCACGGACTGTTTACCGGCCAGCCCGGTGAGCAACTCGGCAGTGCGCTCCATCTCCTGCTCGGTCATGCCCGCCACCGGTTCATCCACCAGCAGCAGACGCGGGCGCTGCATCAGCAGCATGCCGATCTCCAGCCACTGCTTCTGGCCGTGGGAGAGAATACCCGCGGGCTGATGACGCAGCTCTGTCAGGCCGATGGTTTCCAGTACTTCATCGATGCGGTCTTTGATCTCGCCGGTCATGCGGGCGGTCAGGGTAGGAAAAATCCGCTTGTCGGCGGCCATGGCCAGCTCCAGGTTTTCAAACACCGACAACGCTTCGAAAACCGTGGGCTTTTGAAACTTGCGGCCAATGCCCAGGCTGGCAATATCGGGCTCGTTCATATGCAGCAGGTTATGGCGGCTGCCAAACCATACACTGCCGCTGGTGGGCCGGGTTTTACCGGTAATAATATCCATCATGGTGGTCTTGCCCGCCCCGTTAGGGCCGATAATGCAGCGCAGCTCACCGTCGTTGATGGTCAGGTTGAGGTTATTGATGGCTTTAAAACCATCGAAGCTCACGGTGACATCTTCCATGTAAAGAATCGGCCCATGGCGAACGTCCACCGGCGAGGCTTGGGGCGCCATAAAATCGAACACCCGGTCACGCTGGGACAGCGATTGCAGCAAACTCATGCGGAGGCCTCCTTGGACGTGTGTTGATGGTCAGGATCCGTCGTTTGTTCCTCGCGTTTACGGCGCTTGAGGTAGCGAAACAGCCCCGCGACACCCTTGGGCAGAAACACCGTGACCAGTACGAACATCGCACCCAGGGCAAACAGCCAGGCATCGGGCATGACGCCGGTAAAGATGGTTTTGGCGTAGTTAACTAAAATGGCGCCAATCACCGCGCCATACAGCGTGGCGCGACCACCCAGGGCGACCCACAGGACAATCTCGATGGAGAAAATCGGCGAGAATTCACTGGGGTTAATGATTCCCACCTGAGGAACATAGAGCGCTCCCGCCAGGCCTGCGAGCATCGCCGAGACCACAAAGACGAAGAGTTGAAAGCGCTCGACCCGATAGCCGAGAAAACGCGTGCGCGCTTCGGCATCGCGGGTGGCCACGCTCACCCGGCCCAGCTTGCTGGTCACAATCGCACGGCACAGGATATATCCCAGCGCCAGCGCAACGCCGGTGGCCAGGAACAACCCTAGGCGCGTGGCGTCGCTGCGCAGGTCAAAACCGACGATCTCGCGGAAGTCAGTCAGGCCGTTATTACCGCCGAAGCCCATCTCGTTGCGGAAGAAAGCCAGCATCAAGGCAAAGGTCAGTGCCTGAGTGATAATCGATAGATACACCCCGGTGACCCGTGAGCGAAACGCCAAAAAGCCGAATACCAGTGCCAGCAGCCCGGGGGCCAGCAGCACCATGGCAAAGGCGAACCAGGCCATATCGAAGCCGTGCCAGAACCACGGCAGACTGTCCCAGTTCAGGAACACCATAAAGTCCGGCAGTACCGGGTGGCCGTAGGTGCCGCGGTCGCCAATCTGGCGCATCAGGTACATGCCCATGGCGTAACCGCCGATGGCGAAGAAGGCGCCATGCCCCAGGCTTAAAATTCCCAAATAGCCCCACACCAAGTCCACCGCAACGGCCAGCAACGCGTAGCTTAGGTACTTACCGAACAGATTGACCGTATAGGCGCCCACATGCAGCGGGTTCTCCGGCGGAACCGCCACGTGCAGGATAGTGACCAGCGCCAGCGCGGCGACCAGAACGCCCAAAAAGATCTGCGTGGAACGCTCGCTGAATGGGCGTGTTAGCCAAAAATTCGTCGATGATTCGGTCGTTAATGACATCGCTTAGCCCTCCGCAGCCCGGCCCTTCTGCGGGAAGAGTCCACGCGGGCGTTTTTGAATGAATAGGATGATGAAGACCAGCACGATAATTTTGGCCAATACCGCGCCTGCCCAGGGTTCCAGCACCTGGTTAATGACCCCCAGCGATAGCCCGGCCACCAGCGTGCCCCACAGGTTACCCACGCCGCCGAACACCACCACCATGAAGGAGTCGATGATGTAGTTCTGCCCCAGGTTGGGGCCGACGTTGGTGAGCTGGGAGAGCGCAACTCCGGCAAGCCCGGCTACACCGGAGCCCAGCGCGAAGGTCATGATATCCACACGAGTGGCACGAATGCCCATGGAGCGTGCCATGGCGCGGTTCTGCGTGACGGCACGCACCTCGAGCCCCAGCCGCGTGCGGCGCATGATCAGCATCAGGCCGGCAAACACCACCAGCGCAAAGCCGAGCACGTACATGCGGTTTAGCGTTAATGAGAGTGCATCGTTAACCACCAGTGAACCGCTCATCCACTCCGGGGTAATCACGGTGCGGTTAAGCGGTGAAATCACCGTGCGCACCAGCTGCTGCAGAATCAAACTGATACCAAAGGTCGCCAGCAGCGTCTCCAGCGGACGGCCTTTGAGGAACTGGATAACACCGCGCTCGATCGCCACACCAGCCAAAGCGGCGACCATAAAGCCCGCGGGAATCGATAGAATCAACGCCAGCCCAGGCTGGCCGGGCAGCAGCTGCTGCATCGCCCAGGTGGTGTAGGCGCCCAGCATCATCAGCTCGCCGTGGGCCATGTTGATCACGCCCATGACCCCGAAGGTGATCGCTAGGCCAATGGCCGCGAGCACCAGCACTGAGCCGAGGCTCAAGCCGAAATAGAGCGTTTCCAGACCACGATTGATTTTGAGCTGCTGCTCAATGCCCGCCAGAGAAGCGGCAGCGGCATTGGCGACGACGGGATCATCACTATTGGCTGCCCGGCTCAATGCCACGCGGGAGCGGGGGTGAAGGCTGCCGTCCAGCGCTTCGATCCCGGCCATTTCACCTGCTTCGGCGCGGTAGATCGCCACGGCTTGGGTCAGCCGATAGCGCACCTGCTCGTCCTCTTCCTGTTCGATCAAGTCGTCGAGGGTGGGCACCAGCTCACCATCTACTTCACCTAACAGGCGCTCGGCCGAGGTGCGGCGGCGCTCCACATTAGGCGAGTAGAGGTCAACTACCGCGATGGCACTGCGCAGTTGATTACGTAGGTTGTTGTTGATGCCGATACGCTCCAGATCACGACGGGACATCTCGCCCAGCGCTTCGCCGGTTAGGACATCGGCCACCGGCCAGTCCCGGCCGCGGTTATCGAGCACCAGCACAAAGCGGTCATCTTCGGTACGCTGCAAGCGGCCATCCAGCAAGGCCTGCAGCCAGTCTCGGGCGCGTTCGTCATCGCTTTGCAAAATGGCGGTGATCGCGTCGCCTTTGTCAGCGTAAGATTCAACGTCCAGCGCCTCTAACAACTCGAGCGCGGCGTCATCGTCGGCAGTATTCGTGGAGCTCGTTTGTGCTTGGGCGGTCACTGTGATGCTTAACAACAGTAGGCACAGCAGCCCTAAGGAAAGGAAACGCCTCATGGGGTTCTTCCTTTGGTTATCTAAGAGGGTAACTGAATATATCGGTGCCAGCGCAGGCTTCCGCGAGGGCGCTGTAAACCCATCCTTGGGCGCTACTTTTGCCATCCATGGCAAAAGACCCTCGCTTCAGCCTGCCCTAGCACCAGCGAGCGGGCAGTTTTAAAAGAAGTTATTTCCACTGCGATAGACGTGCTTACTCAGCGAGCGCCGCTTCGGCTTCTTCTGCTGCGGTGCTGCCACCGCACGAGCCGTTCACGACGTTGAAGTTGCCGCACTCCATCGGCTTGCGCCAATCGGCAATCAGGTCACGGGAGCCAGGCAGGTAGTCAGACCAGGCGTCGCCCGCCACGGTAGACGGCGTCTGCCAAACGATATCGAACTGACCGTTGTCCTGAATCTCACCGATCAGCACCGGCTTGGTGATGTGGTGGTTGGGCATCATCGCCGCATAACCGCCGGAGAGGTTAGGTACGGTCACACCGATAATGGCGTCTTTCACCGTATCGACGTCTGTCGTGCCCGCTTTGCGAACCGCTTCGGCCCACATATTGAAGCCGATGTAATGCGCTTCCATTGGGTCGTTGGTCACTGCCATATCGTCGCCGGTGTACTCAATCCAGGCATCGATAAAGTCGTAGTTGTCATCGTTATCGACGCTCATGAAGTAGTTCCAGGCAGCCAAGTGGCCTACCAGCGGGCCAGTATCAATACCGGTAAGCTCCTGCTCACCCACAGAGAAGGCGATGACGGGAATATCGGCAGCGTCGATACCCTGGTTGGAGAGCTCGGTATAGAACGGCACGTTGGCGTCGCCGTTAACCGTCGAGATTACGGCGGTCGGTTTACCCTCTTCACCGAAGCGGCGAATTTCTGCCACGATGTTCTGCCAATCGGAGTGACCGAACGGCGTGTAGTTGACCATGATGTCCTCATCCGCAATGCCGTGTTCATCCTTGAGGAAGGCCTCGAGGATACGATTGGTAGTGCGCGGGTAGACATAGTCGGTACCCACTAGCGCAAAGCGCTCGATACCGACTTCGTTGATAAGGTATTCAACCGCAGGAATCGCCTGCTGGTTAGGCGCTGCGCCGGTGTAGAAGACGTTTTCAGAAGACTCTTCGCCTTCATACTGCACCGGGTAGAACAGCAGCCCGTTGAGCTCCTCTACGACGGGCAGTACGGATTTACGCGAAACCGACGTCCAGTTGCCGAAAATCACGTCCACTTCTTCCTGGTCTAGTAGCTCCCGGGCGCGTTCGGCAAACAGCGGCCAGTTAGACGCGGGATCAACCACCACGGCTTCTAACTGACGGCCGAGCAAACCACCGGCTTCGTTCTGCTGCTCGATAAGCATTTCGACGGTGTCTTTGAGGACGGTCTCACTAATCGCCATGGTGCCGGAAAGCGAGTGCAGGATACCGACTTTGATCGAGTCATCGTCTTGGGCGACGGCCTGGGTGCTGGCACCCATGACGGCAGCAGTGAGTAGAGCCGTCGCGAAACGGCCACGTGACAGGAATGAGAGTGAGTGTGTCGAGCGTTTTAGAATGGTCACTTGAACCTCCTTGCACCCCTTTTGTCCGGGGCTTGTTGATTGGCTTCGCACTCGGGGTTGTTGTGTTAGCTACCCCAATACGTCCACTAGCCATTAACACCTGCAAGGGGTGCGCCAGATTGGCACAAAGTTGTCTTATAGCTATCTAATCAGCCACTTAATAATCATCAGAAAATCTCGACTTTCTCAATATGCACCAAAATAAAGCGCAGAAAAGCAGCTAAAGCACCCTGCCAATGCACCAATAAGATTCGGCGCACCAATTAGATACGCGGGCTTTTAAAATACATAACAGCAACCCAGTGATTACTTATCAGTTACAGAACCACTCTTTGTTACCCGTCAAAAACGGAAATAAAAAAAGAGCGCCGACTTTCGTCGGCGCCCCGTTGCTCAACATTACTTCTTTAAGTATTTAATCGCTTTCAGGCGAACCTGAATTGGGGGTTGCCTTCATACCACGACGCAGCAGAGGGCCCACAATATAAGGCAGGATCAAGCCCAATCCAGCAAAAACCCAAAGGCCGATAGCCAGACCGCTATCCCAAAGAATCATCCAGTCGCCATCAGAGATATCCATGGCATGGCGCAGATTCTTCTCCATCTCTGGCCCCAACAACAAGCCAAGAATCACTGGCACCAGCGGAATCTCAAGCTTGCGCAGGACATAACCACCCACCCCAAAGGCCACCATAAAGTAGAGGTCAAAGATGGTGTTACTGATCGAGTAGATACCCACGAAGGCAATCATCGTGACGATTGGCAGCAAGTACATCGGCGGCACGGACAGCAGCTTGACGAAGATGCCCACCAACGGAATATTAAGGATCAGCAGCAAAAAGTTACCGATCAATAGCGCTGCGATCACGCCCCAGACGATGTCGGCATTCTGGGTGAACATCAGCGGCCCAGGGGTAATATTGAGCGAAATCAACAACGCTAAGAGTACTGCAGTAGTACCACTACCCGGCACACCTAGGGTTAGCATGGGAACCAGAGCACCGCTCGAAGCAGCGTTGTTGCCAGATTCTGGAGCAGCCACACCACGCGGGTCGCCTTGTCCAAAATAGCCTTTCTTACCCAACACACGTTTTTCAAGGGTATAGCTGATGAAGCTACCCAACGAAGCACCAGCACCAGGCAGCACCCCGGCGACAAACCCTAGCACCCCACCGCGAAAACTGGTGGGAAGAATCTCGCGGATATCTTTCCAGGAGAGCGAAAGTTTGTTGACCTTCATCTTCTCTTTACCACCGCCTGCACGCTCTTCGATGAAGAAGAGCAGCTCGGAAATGGCAAACAGACCGACGATAGCAATGATGAAGTCCACGCCTTCAAAAAGTTCGAGCACCCCAAAGGTGTAGCGCTGCACACCGGTATTGTCGATACCCACCGTGGCGATCATTAGACCAATACAGGCGGCAACCACTGTTTTGATGGGGTTTTTACCGGTAATACCGCCTAAGGTAGCGAACGCCAGCAGGAAGAGCGCAAAATATTCCGCAGGGCCGAACGTTAAAGCAAAGTTAGCCAACAATGGTGCCAGCAAGATCAAACCAATAGTGGCGATAAGACTACCGATAAAAGAGGCCACCGCAGAGATCGCCAGCGCCTCGGAAGCCTTGCCCTTCTGGGCCATAGGATAACCATCAAGACAGGTCATCATGGCCGGTTCATCGCCGGGAATATTTAACAGAATCGATGAGATACGCCCACCGTACATGGCACCCGCATACACTGACGTCAGCATAATCAGAGCCGTTTCTGGAGCGAGCCCTAAACTAAATGCCAGCGGTATCAGAATGGCCACGCCATTGGCAGGGCCTAACCCCGGCAAAGCGCCGATCAACGTGCCAAGAAAAGCACCTAGCAAGGCGAACATCAGGTTATGGGGTTGCAGAGCAACGCCAAAACCATCCATTAGGTAACCTAGAGTTTCCATCAGTTCACCTCCAGGAATGACAACAGACCCAGCGGTAAGGCGAGATCAAGTGCAAAACTAAACAGAAAGTACACGACTACTGCCGAGACTGCCCCGGTCATGTAAGCATTGAACGGCCGAGCCCCCATGCGCCAGCAAAGCGTTCCCACGGCAAGCGTAGTGCTAATAATGAAGCCCAGCGGCTGAAGCAGCATGGCGTAAAAGATCAGCACCACCACGGCGATGATTAGCTCGACACCCGTACGGCTCCAAGGCCAGGCGTTGTCGGGATCAGGGCGTACAATCAAATAAAGGCTGGAAATTGCCAGCACCACGGCCAGCAATTTCGGAAAAGTGTCAGGGCCGACGGCTTCGGCCCCACCAAACGGCTCCGGGAACTGAGTCGCGGCCCAGCCGTACGCAACGGCCAGGACGATCATCAAGACCCCAAAGATGCGGTCATTGAAAGTCATTACTGAATCAATCCAATATCTTTAGAGAGCTGTTCAATGTCACTGATCTGGTTGAGTACAAACTCTTCAAACTCACCAGCGGTCATGTGGAAAGGCATCAAACCGTTTTGAGCCATGACATTCTGCCACTCTTCACTCTGGTAAATAGTGTCCATGGCATCGGTCCAATACGCTTTAGCTTCTTCGGAGACATCCGCAGGCATATAAAAGCCGCGCCAGTTGGGGCCAAGGGCGTCGATGCCTTGCTCGCGTGCGGTGGGGATATCAGACAGGTCACCCGGTAGGCGCTCTTCGGAGAGTACCGCTAGGACGCGCAAGTCGCCAGACTCCATAAACCCTTGGGCTTCGGTGATATCACCGGTAAAGGCGTCTACGTGCCCGCCGATCACTTGGGTTAACGCTTCACCACCATTGTTGTACGAAAGGTAGGCAATACGCGGAAGATTCTCGACATCGGCTGCCTGAGCAGCAATCAACACTTTAAGATGATCCCAACCGCCCTTAGCGCTACCGCCGGCGAACTTGACACTACGCGGGTCTTCCTTAAGTGAGTCCATCAATTCATTCAGGTCATCGATCTCGGAATCAGCGGCTACGGCGATAATCCCGTAATCCGCACCTAGAGCACCGATCCAGTTGACCTGATCGGCGGTCAGCCCAGGGAATTGTCCTTGAGCCAGACGAGTCGTAGTAGCCGTGGACGCCGCTACCAGCAGATGGTCGTCACCGGCGCGCTTGCTTATAGTATGAGCAAACGCCACACCGCCACCAGCGCCAGCCATATTGATGGTTTGTACATTCGCCGGTACTAGATCAAGCTCCTGCATGACATTACCCACACTGCGGCAGGTAAAGTCCCAGCCGCCGCCTGGATCGGACGGAGCGATACATTCCACCTTACCCTCCGGTTCGAAGGCAGCGGCAGTGCTAGAGAAGGCTGTAACAGCCGCCAGTGGAAGGGCCAGCAGGGTTATATATTTAAAGGCAGGCTTGAGAATCATGGCGTTCTCCACGTATCAGTTTTGTTGTGTGATGAGTTTGTTGTTTAAAGCTTCTTATTGTGAGACTGCACGCCGCGAACGTTAGAAGACCACGCCCCTGACCGACAAGCTTGTGCGCATAAAAGACAAAATGTTCTTTATGGGCATTTTGTTCATTTTGTTCACGCCGACTTACTTATAGCATGCGCTTATAGAGAAGCCAGCCACTCGTGTGCTGCCTCCAACAGCCGATAGCGGCGCTCAGGCCGCCCTACATCACCATAGCCCAGCTCAGCACTCACCGCCTGCTCGGCAACTAAAAACTCTAAATAACGGCGGGCGGTTGAGCGACTGGCACCCATGATGCGCGCCATCTGCATGGCGGTGAGCGAGTCGGGTGCGTCGGCCAGGGCATCAATCACCCGGCGCAGCGTCAGCCGATCAATACCTTTAGGCAGGGTTTGGCTTTTAGCACGCAACGGCTCGCCGGGCTTCAGGCGCGCCAGCACGGAGTCCAGTTCATCCTGATTCATCTCGGCACGGTTGGCCAAGGCTTCACGCTCGCGACGAAAGCGGGTCAGCATTTGGGTCATGCGTGTGGCTTCAATGGGCTTAATAAGGTAGTCAAACACCCCACCACGCAGCGCCTCGCTGATGGTTTCCACTTCTCGTGCGGCGGTGACCATGACGATATCCACATGCACATAGTCGCGGCGAATCGCCCATAGCAGCTCCAAGCCTTCAACATCAGGCAGGTAGGCATCGAGCAAGATCAACTGGATGTTGGTGGCCTGCTCCGCCATGATCGCCTTGGCTTCGCTGCCGTTGCGCGCCATGCCCACCACATAAAAGCCGTCGCTCTGTTCAATGAAGGCCCGGTGGATATCGGCAATGCGAAAATCGTCTTCAATGACCAAAATGCCGTACTGCCCATCAGACATTGCGTTCCCCCTAGCCGTTGTGTTCACTGTTTTTAAATTTGTTGTTGAGACGGTTGTTGAGACTGCTGTTGGTCTTGCTGCGCACAGAGCGAGCGGTCGAGCACCGCGATAAAGCATGCGCCCCCCAGCTCGCTCTCCTCCAGGGTCACCGCACCGCCGTGCTGGCGACAGAGCCTGGCCACCAGCGCCAGGCCAATGCCCTGGTGTTTGCCCGTTTTGGTCGAAAAGCCTTCCTGGAAAATCGATTCGGCGAGCTGGGCAGGAACTCCGGGCCCGTTGTCCTCCACTTCGATCAACAGCTGCTCGCCCAAATCGGTGAAAAACAGGCGTACTTTGGGCGCTTTATTCGGCCCATTCAGCGCTGCGTGGCAGGCGTTGTCCAGCAAGTTACCCACCACGCTCATCATCACTTCTTGGCCGGTGGGCGTTAGCGGGCAGGAGAGTGAGCTTTGCTCATCGACTTCCAACGCTACGCCCAGCTCCCGCGCCCGGGTAAGTTTACCCAGTAGCGTACCGCTAAGCACGGCGTCGGCTACGTTGCGCATTAAAAAGCTCATCTGCGCCTGGGCGCGTTCGGTTTCCTGATGGATCAGCGCGAGGGCTTCCTCGATGCGTTCTAACTGCAGTAATCCTGAGATGGTATAGAGCTTATTGGAAAACTCGTGGGCCTGAGCGCGCAGCATATCCACATCGCGGCTGGCTTGGGTAAGCGCGTGGGATAGATCCACGATCTCGCGACGGCTGCGGAAAGTGGCCACAGCCCCCTCAATTTCGCCTTCGTGCAGAATCGGCACGCGGTTGACCACCACCGGGTGATCGCCCAGCCACATCTCCTGGTCGAACTCCTGTTCGCCGCGCCGGAGCACCTCCAGTAGCCGCGAATTGGGCACCACCTCGCGGATGGGTTGCCCCAGCAGCACGTGCTCATCGTCCAGATTGAGAAAGCGACGCGCCTGCTGGTTGACCAGGGTAATATGACCTTCCCGGTTAATCGCCAAAATGCCCTCATGGATCGACTGCAAAATGGCCTCTTTCTCCATGGCCAAGCGGGCAATTTCGTAGGGTTCCAGGCCCAAAATGACCTTTTTGAGATGCTGCGACAGCCAGTAGGCACCGGCAAAGCCTAGACAAATCATCAGCGCCACCAGCGCCCAGCCAAAGCTGTTGTAGCGCGCTACGTCCATGTCCACGCGATCCATCATAAAGCCGACTGAGACCAAGCCAATGATATTGCCCTCTTCGTCCCAAATGGGCGCTTTGCCACGAATGGCAGTGCCCAATGACCCGGTTGCCTCGGACACATAGTATTGGCCATGAATCAACGCCTGGTCATTATCGCCCCCCACCATTGGCTTCCCAATCCGCTCCGGCACGGGGTGGGAATAGCGAATACTTTGGGCGTTACCTACAACGACATAGCGCGCGCCCGTTTCATGGCGAACGCGCTCTGCGAGGGGCTGAATAATGAAAGAGGGGTCGGGAATTGAAAAGGCGTTGATAATTTGCGGCATCGACGCCACCGTTTTGGCCACCGCCAGCGCTCGCTCGCCCATCTGCTGGCTTATAATTTCCGCCTTGCGGTGATTGAGATACGTACCCTGTGCCAGTAGCATGCCTGCCAACAGCAGCCCGACTAGCAGCATCACCTGAAGGCGAAAACTGCGTTTGTACCAGCTGCGCCTTGCGCGGGTGCGGCGCCAGCGCTGCAGGTCGGCTAACGTTCGGGGGCGGGAAGCGCTCATAGGTAAACTCGCAATGCGTGACCGCGCCATTATGGCACGCGCTAGCCAACGGCGTTAATCGCCGTCACCCCAGAGTCATCGTTCGCTGATATAATGGCCTAATGCCGAAATCAAGGAGGGATGTAGTGGCGATCGTTAGATGGATACTCTTACTGGCCTGCTGGCCGCTATGGCTAACCGTGGCATATGCCAACCCGTTCTACGCCCCACCGCCCCCCCAGGAAGATGCGCCCGTATTCAGCGGCGATGCTGAACTGGGCTTTACCCGCCTCTCGGGCAATACCGATAGCCAGACGCTGATCGGTAAAACGCTGCTGACGTGGCTTACTGGTAACTTCACCTACTCGCTACGTGGTGAAGTGCGTAACGTCACCAAGGATGACGAAACCAGCGCCGAGCAGTACTTAGTCGCAGGACGCGAACGCTATGAACTGGATGGCCCCCACTATCTGTTTGGGTTTGCCCGCTGGGAGAAGGATCGCTTTGCCGGTTACGACCAGCAGCTGTCGGCGATTGGGGGTTATGGAAGACAGATTTTAGAGAGCAATACGCATCTTTTGTCGCTGGAGGCAGGACCAGGCTACCGTCATGACCGACTACGCGAACACGGCGATTATCGGTTAGCAGTGGCTTATACCGCGCTGGATTATCACTGGTTTTTTTCTGACTACGCCGATATTCAGCAGGAAATGTCGTTTGAGTATACCGACCAAAATACCACGTCTCGGTCGCTTACCGCGCTCACGGCAAGGCTCAATTCAAAGCTGTCGCTGCGCTTATCTCACGAAATCAAGCACAACTCCCAACCGCCTGACGACACCAGCGAGCGCACCGACAACACCACCAGCGCTTCACTGCTTTACCGCTGGTGAGCTGCGCACTGGCCCTAGCGATTCTGACCGCGGTGCGCCCAGCCGGTCATGCGTTTTTCCAACTGCGCAAATAGCTCGTACATCACCATCGCCATGGCGCTGATCACCAGCAGTCCGGCAAAGACCAGCCCCATGCGCATTTGCGAACCGGCGCTCATCATCAGATAGCCAATGCCCTGATTGGAGGCGACCGTTTCTGACACTACTGTGCCTACAAACGCCAGAGTAATGGCGACTTTCAGCGAGGCGAAGAAGTACGGCAGCGAGCGAGGCAGGCCCACTTTCAGCAGCACATCCATACGCCGCGCGCCCAGCACTCGCAGTACGTCTTCCATTTCAGGCTCCAGCGTGGCTAAACCGGTAGCCACGTTCACCACGATGGGGAAGAAGCAGATTAAAAAGGCGGTGAGTATCGCCGGCACCGAGCCGATCCCAAACCAGACGACCAGGATGGGCACGAAAGCCACTTTGGGAATGGCATTAAAGCCGACTAGCAGTGGGTAGCAAGCGTTATATAGAAAGCGCGACGAGCCGATAATAAAGCCCAACACCAGCCCCACGACCACACCCAATCCAAAGCCAATCAGCGTTGTCCAGAAGGTTTGCCAGGAGTGCATGGCGATAGGCCCGGAATAAGTTACCAGCGCCTGGGCCGTCTCCAAGGCACTGGGGAAGATAAAGCTGGGCACATCAAACACCCGCACCGTTACTTCCCAAATGATGACCAGTGCCACCACCGCTATCCACGGCGCCAATCGTTCGATTAACTGATTATTTTTCGTCATAAGTGCGCCTTTCATCAGGTGCTGGGGGCTTTTATTAAGTGCTGCGCACTTCGCCAATTTGAGCCCGCAGCTCCTGAACCAGATCAATAAAGGGTTTTTGGTAGGTGGTTTCCAGTGCACGGGGTCGCGGCAGCTCGATTTGACGGCGCTCGATCACTCGGCCTGGGCGGCGGCTCATGATGTAGACGGTATCGGCCAGAAACGCCGCCTCGCGCAGATCGTGGGTCACCAGCACTACCGTAAAGCGCTGCGCTTCCCACAGGTCGCGCAGCACGCACCACAGCTCCTCGCGGGTAAACGCATCCAGTGCACCGAAGGGCTCATCCAGCATTAGCAGGCGCGGCTGGTGAATCAGCGCCCGGCAGATCGATGCCCGCTGCTGCATACCACCGGAAAGCTGCCACGGGTACTGCTCTTCGTAGCCTTCAAGCCCCACGGTCTTGAGCAGCTTGCGCGCCCAGCCTACAAACTCTTCGCGCCGTTTACGAAACTGATGGCGGTAGGGTTTAACGATCTCCAACGGCAGTAGGACGTTATCCAGTGTGGTGCGCCAGGGCAGCAGGTTGGCGTTTTGAAACGCCATGCCGGAGATCTTCAACGGCCCGGTGACCGGTTCTCCATCCACTTGCACGGCACCGGTGGTAGGCGCATGCAGACCGGTACAGAGCTTCATAAAGGTCGATTTACCGCAGCCGGAGGGGCCCACGAAAGCGACGAACTCGCCTTCGTGAATACTCAGGTTGATGTCTTCAATGGCATTACCCGACGAATCATAGGCCAGGCTAACGTCATCAAAGGTGACGAACGCTGCCGACATGCTTATTCGCCCTCGGCCGGAAACAGCATGCGTTCTTCCTGGGCAGGTAAGTAGCTTGAACTAAACACCTGATCGGGCGAAGGAATTGACGTGAGGTCGTAAGCATCGGCAACCAGTTGAATCGCCTGAGCCAAGCGCTCGTCATCCACCCCGCCCACGCCATTTTCGCGCACTTCGGGAGTGTCGACGACGCCATCCAGAGCGAGTTTTAAGCGCCGCGTCTCCATTTCCACATCGATCAGGCCGTCGCGGTTTTTAACATACTCAATAGCAGCCTCGGGATCGGCAATAGTGTCACTCAGGGCGCGGTTGAAGGCACGCAGAAAGCCCTGCACGGCTTCTGGATTTTCTTCTGCGAAGGATTCACTGGCGATGATAGCGTTGCCATACAGCGGCACGCCGTAGTCCGGAAACGGCATAATAGTCAGCTCGTCTTCACTCATTCCCCGTTCTTCAAGATTGAGCAGGCTGGTGAAGTAGAAGCCAGTGATTGCATCCACATCGCCCCGGGTCAGCAGCGTTTCGCGCAGCGTAGGGTCGACGTTTTGCCACTCCACCGCGTCGGCGTCTAGATTATTAGCCGCGGCAAACACGCCCCAGGCGCGGTAGCCGGTATCGAAGGTGGGGGCGGCGATGGTTTTACCGGCTAAATCAGCCGGGCTCTCGATGCCGCGGTCTTTGCGGGCAAACACCGCCGCGGGGGTGCCGTCGTAGACGATATAGACGCCTTGGATACCGGGACCATCGGGGTTTTCGGCGAGAAACTCGACCAGCGCATTAAGATCGCCAAAGCCCATTTCGTAGGCCCCGGACGCCACGCGGTTAATCGCACCCGCCGAGCCGCTGCCGGAATCAATCTGAACGTCCAATCCCTCCTCAGCGAAGTAGCCTTTCTCAGCAGCCATTAAAAATGGCGCGGAGGGGCCTTCAAAACGCCAATCCAGCTGAAAACGTATTTGGGTATCGTCGGCGTAACTGATAGCCGGTATTAACATCAGCGCTGCCGCGCAGCCGGTGAGCAGGCGCACCGTAGAAAAACCTGGTGTTGCAGTGGGAAAACGGCGTTTAGAAGTGGAGGTCATCATCGTGATGCATACCTTGTATACAAAATATTCTTTAGCATTGCAGCAATACTGCCATTATTGATTTTTTATTTAATTTTCATGCTATTAGGTAGACAGCTAAGTGCCGCCGCCCTCCGCTATATGGCCAAAATGGTGCATTTGCCCCTGAGCAACGCACCAAGTTAAAACATATTAGACGTTGGTCTAAATTGGCGATATACTAAGCTCAGTTTCCTGTCTTGCGCCATTCCTTGAATGGCGCTTTTTTTTACCTGTTATTTGGCACGTTAACCAGCACTACGCCGCTTAACAAAAGGTGTTAATAGGCTGCTGTTTTAGCTGGCCCTCCCCCCTACAAGGTATTTAACATGAATCACCCCGCCTCTATCGGCGAAGCCCCTGACACTTACAGTTCTGGGCGGCTTTCGCTCGGCGATCCTATTGTTTTGCTCTTGAGCATCGGCTTTATCGTCGCTTTTTTGTCGCTATCACTTTACGACGTGACGCTAGTCGCTGAGTCCATCAGCAGAGGCTTCGCCTGGACGGCGTTAGCCTTGGGTAGTTACTTCCAATTGCTTCTGCTGCTCACTTTCTTTATTGCGATGGGATTGGCGCTCACACCCGCAGCAAAAGCCAAAATCGGCAACTTAGATGCACCAGAAATGAGCACGTTTAAGTGGCTCTCGATTATTTTGTGTACGTTACTTGCGGGCGGCGGGGTATTTTTTGCCGCCGGGGAGCCGGTCTACCACTTCATCGTCACGCCGCCCGCTTTTGAGAGCGAAGCAGGTACGGCGGAAGCCGTTTCCAACGCCTTGGGGCAGTCATTTATGCACTGGGGATTTATTGGCTGGGCGGTATTGGGATCGCTGACCGCGATCGTGCTGGCCCATGCTCACTATGTGAAAGGCCAGCCGTTACAGCCACGCACCCTGCTCTATCCGCTGCTGGGAGAGCGGCTAATGCGTGGCCCTCTGGGTGGAATCATTGATGCCTGCTGTGTCATCGCGGTTGTCGCCGGTACGGTAGGCCCTATTGGCTTTTTGGCTACACAGGTCAGTTTTGGCCTGCATGAAGTGTTCGGCCTTCCCAACAGTTACACCAGTCAATTGGTCATATTAGCGGTGTTAGCCAGCATGTACGTGCTTTCCGCCATGAGTGGCGTCCATAAAGGGATGCAGATGCTTAGCCGTTTCAACGTGTTCCTGGCCCTTGCCGTGGGCGGCGTGATTATGGTGTTTGGCCCAACGCTGTTTTTATTTAATAGCTACCTTTCCAGCATGGGTGTTTATATTAGTGAATTCTTCCCCATGGCGACCATCACAGCAGAAACCGCTCCCGACTGGTGGATGCAGTGGTGGACGGTATTCTTCTTTGCGTGGTTCATTGGATTTGGTCCGCTGGTGGCGATTTTTGTAGCGCGTATTTCCCGCGGCCGCAGTATCCGCGAGATGATCATCGCAGTGGCAGTTCTCGCCCCCATTGCCACCACCGTGTGGTTTACCCTGCTCGGCGGGTCGGGTATTTACTACCAAATGACGGGCGCCATTGAGCTAAGCGAGGCGCTTAATAACTTCCAGTTTGATGTCGCCACCTTGACGGTTGCCCAAGCGTTGCCGGGCGGGGCCTGGATGACGCTAGCCATTTTAGTGCTGACGACAATATTCGTAGCCACCACCGGTGACTCGATGAGCTACGCCATTGCGGTTGTTGGCGCAGGCCACGACGATCCAAGCCCTTATATACGCGCCTTCTGGGGGATCGCCATGGCGGTTATGGCGGCGGTGCTGTTATATATGGGAGCTGGTCAAATTTCGGCCCTTCAACAATTTATTGTGATAACCGCCATCCCGGTGTCGTTTATTCTATTGCCCTCACTGTGGGATGGCCCTAAAGCGGCCTACGCCATGGCCCGGGAACAGGGCATTATTGATTAAGAGAGCTGCGCTACAGTGCTTACCTTATAGCCCTTCCAGCAGGCGCAGAATCATCTGCGGCTGCTGGTTGGCCTGAACCAACATAGCAATGCCTGCCTGCTGCAGGATCTGGGCGCGCACAAGGTTGGAGGCTTCCTTAGCATAATCGGCATCCTGAATACGCGACTGGGCAGCGGAGGTGTTGATAATGTTGGTATTAAGCCCATCAATCACGCTTTCAAAGCGATTCTGCACGGCCCCCATATAGCTGCGCTGACGATCTACGCGCTTGATAGCGTCATCCATGGCCGCCAGCGGGCTCTCTGTCGCGCTTCCTTCCAAAACGCTAAAGCCCTCCAGCCCCAGCGCCTGCAAGCTCATCCCTTCAAAACGCACTGTGATGATATTGCCATCGTTAGCACCGACCTGGATATTTAGCGATTTTGACTCGTCAATCAATCTACTGCCATTGAAATTACTCTGCCCGGCGATCCGCTCAATCTCTTCTAAACGTTGATCAATTTCGTCTTGGATAGAAACAAGATCGTCGGAAGAGTTGGTACCGTTAGCTGCTTGTACACTCAGCTCACGGATGCGCTGTAGGTTGTCGTTAATCTGATTAAGCGAGCCTTCTGCCGTCTGCACCATTGATATGCCATCATTGGTGTTGCGGATCGCCTGGGTCATACCTTTGATTTGCGCCGTCATACGGTTGGCAATCGCCTGGCCGGCAGGGTCATCCTTGGCACTATTGATGCGCAGCCCAGAAGAGAGGCGCTGCATGGCGGTCTGCATGGCCTGCTGACTGCCGCGCAGATTATTCTGCACGATAAGCGACATCAAATTGGTATTTAGGCTGAACAACGCACACCTCGGGCAAAAGGGTAGCCCCCCCCAAAACCTGGAGGCTATGGCGTTACTATCGGCCTAAACGCAAAAATCATGAACACTTTTGAGGCTCAAGGCTGCGGCCACTACTCGCCAGCACTTCATCGACGGGCTTTTTCACGTAGTCGTGCAGGTAGTAACCGTCATCGACCACCTCTCCATCCCAAGCCACAATGTCTAGATCCATGGTACGTGGCCCCGATTTAATCGCTCCCCGAACACGTCCCAAACGATCTTCCACCCCTTTGAGATAAGCACGAAACGCTTCACGCTCAAGCGGTGTGCTCACCAATAGCGCGGCGTTTAGGAAGTCGGGTTGCTGCTGGTACCCCACCGGCTGGGTGCGAATCGTTTTGGAACGGGCCAACAGATCGCACTCACGGTTAATGATATCGACCGCCTGAGCCACATAGTGGTCTGGGTCGATGTTAGAACCTAAAGAGATCAAGCACTCATGCAGCGCTTCAGATTGTTTGGTAAACAACGTCGTTGGTGGCATAGCGACATCCTGTTAAAAGTGACGTCTTCTTGAATGGCCCTGTAAGCAGGACTCATCTATCAATACCTCTAAGCACGTGCCACGTGCAAGCTGTGTATAAGTTATTGACAAACGCTACACTCACGCAGAAAGTCTTCCTATACCAATAAAACAGTAGGGAACGCTTTATGCATCATCAGGCTGCTCTGGTAACCGGCGGTGCTACCCGCTTGGGCCGATTCTTCTCCGAAGCGTTGGCTGATGCCGGTTTTGATATTGCTCTACACGTTAATCGCTCCCGCAAAGAGGCCGAAGAGGTCGCCAGCGGTATCCGCGCTAAAGGGCGGGAGTGCGAAATATTTTCCTGCGATTTTTTAAACGAAGACTTAAACGACTTACTCCAGTCGGCCAAGCAGCGCTTCCCAGGGCTTAATTTGCTGCTGAACAGCGCCTCTGCCTATGAACCAGCGCCGATCTCGACGACCGAGCTGGCGATGCTGGAGACACAGTTCAGGGTCAATATGTTTACCCCGCTACTGCTCACCCGTTACTTTGCCGAAACCGTTCAAGAGGGCCAGGTGATCAATATCATCGATAATAAGGTGGCCTATCACCAGTATCCCTATGCAGCCTATTTGCTATCGAAAAAGAGCCTAGCGGAGATGACTCGTATGGCGGCACTGGAGTTCGCACCGCGCATTCGCATTAACGGCATCGCCCCTGGCGTGGTACTGCCCGCTTCCCAGCGCACTAGCGCCTATATTGAGTGGCGTATTGAAGGCATTCCGCTCAAGCGCCAGGGGCACCCCGACCACCTTGTACAAGCTCTGCACTACTTGTTGGACAACCCCTTTGTAGCGGGGCAGATTCTGTTTGTCGATGGCGGAGAGTCAATCAACCTAGAGGGGCGTCACTCGGAAAATTACTCGGCTTAAAGAACTTTACTTAAGAACTTGGCTTTAAAATTTCTTCTGCTCCAAACGCAGCGGGGCCGCCCGAAGGCGGCCCCGCTGAATGCTAAGATGAGCACCGTTTAGGTTTCATCAACATCGTCGTGGTCGGGCTTTAGATGGTCAGGTTCGCTAATCTTCTGCACGTCCTGCTGGGTGTCGCTCTTAGCAGCCGGTGTAGCCACCGCTGACTCCTCCACCTTTTTCTCTTTAGCGGTCGACTCCAATACCCGCACATGGGCAGGCGGTGGGTTGCCGTTTTTGTTATCGCCAAAGTAAAGCGTGGTGTGCGGGAAGGGTATTTCGATACCCGCCTCATCAAAGCGCAGTTTAACCAGACGATTGTAGGCACGGCCGACGGCCCACTGATCACCCGGCGTGGTTTTAATGACCACACGGATATTTACAGAGCTATCTGCCAGGGCAGTAACCCCCGCAACGGTGAGATCAGCCAGCAGCTTGTTGCCGTGCTCTTCGCTGGCTTTGAGATCCTCAAAGGCCAGTTTGAGCTGCTCAATGGCTTCGTCAATGCTCTCGTTATAGCCAATGCCGTATTCGCCCACATGGTTGCCGTACTCACGCATGTAGTTAGATACGGTATCCACACTGGAGAACGGCACGATGTGATAAGTACCGGATAGATCACGAATCCCTACAGAGCGGATACTGAGCCGCTCGGCGGTGCCCGTCACGCCGCCTACTGTCACCACGTCACCGGTGTTCATGGCATTCTCAACCTGGATAAACACCCCGGTGATAACGTCCTGCACCAGTTTCTGGGCGCCAAAACCAATCGCTAGACCAAGCACACCGGCACCGGCAATCAGTGGGCCGATATTAATGCCAATTTCCGACAGCACGATCATGCCGGTAATCGTGACCATAGCGATTGCCAGGGCATTACGAAACAGGCTGAGCAGGGTTTTTGCCCGCGCCGAGGGCTCACCGTAGCCGGTTTCCGGATTGAGCTTATGCTCGATCAGGCTTGCCAGACCCAGCCACACGGCGAGCGCCACGATCAAAATCACCGCAACACTGGTCAGGTTACCGACCAGCACGGCGCCACCTTCAGAGGCATACCAGGCAGCTAGGTCAAAGGCGCCCCAAGCGTTCAGCACCATCATGATGACCACAATCAGAATGATCGTACGCAGCACGCGAAGCGCATTGGGCACGTAGCTGTTCAAGCGCTTTTCAAGCAGCGGTAGTTTGCGCCGCAGATCGTCCGACAGGGTAATCCGACGGCCAATGGTCTGGGTAAGAAGCGAGGAGACCAATAACCCCACAACAATGGCAGCCAGGGACTTCAAGGTGGCAAACATTACAAACGGCAGCGCATCGCCAGGGCGCGTTAACGTCAGCACAAATACGATCAAGAAATAGAACAGCGCGAACAGGTGCCAGGTACGTGCAAATAGCTGCAGAGAGACGCGGCTGGCAGTCAGCGTTGATTTTGCCGCCATCTCGTTCAGGTTATCGCGCAGACGGGCGCGGTTTCTTAGCACCACAACCACCGCATAGATAAACGCCAACAGCATAATCAGCGTACCGACCGCTTGACCCAGCGAGGCCGCCACATAGAAGTTAACCAGCGGGACTACCACCATCAGGCCATAACCGACCATGCCGATCAGCCGCGCTAACCAGCGGTTCCAGTAGGAGGCTTCCTGGGCAGAGATAGGCAGTAGCCGCAGCCCTTCGTAGCGCGAAGAGAACAGCATCCGCACACCGGCTTTGAGCAGTTCAATAATCAAGAACGCATTTAAAAACAGCGAGGCACGGGTCGAGAGCTCCCCTGCTTCACCAATCGCAAAGGTGGCCAGCAGATTACCACCCACATAGGCCAAGCCGACAATCAGCACATCGATGACTGCCGCAATCGCCACGCAGAAAACCAAACGTAAAACGGGGGTTAAATTTTTACCATTCAGCGACCAGCCGCTGATTTTGGTAAACAGCGGCTTAGCCAACCGCCGAACAATCATAAACAGTGCAAAGGTGGCGACAATCACCATACCCAGATTAATCGCCGCACTGGTGAAGGCGGCCATATCAAAGACACTGTCGGCCTCTTGGCCAGAAAACAGACCGCCGACAATGCCTACCACTTGCTCGAATTGGCTACCCACATCGCTTACCACACGACTGGTGAGCTCAGCGAGTTGGCGTGGCAGCGAGACATCCTCCGGCGCTATCTCACTGCCTTGAGCGGCCGCTTCCGGGGAGAGTTCGGTAGCAACGCCATTGGGTAGCGCTGAGGCTTGATTGCGCAACATCTCAATCAACTCTTGCCGCGACTGCTCATCCTCTAGCAGGTTCGCCAGCGCCTCATAGGACGTAGGCGCTGCTTCTTCAGAGGATGCTGCACCATCGGCGCTGGCCGACTCACTTGGCGCGCTCTGCGCCATTGCTGGCGTGGCTATTAAGGCAATCATTGCCAATAGCCAGACACCTAGCCAGGGTAATAAACGAAGTGGCTTCACACCTAAACCTCCTTTTGGGTGAGTGTTCTGTTCAATCTAACGGCTGCTTAGTTTTACGCAAGCCAATAATAGGCAGCCCAAGTTGCTTACACTCTACACTGCCAGCGCCGCTTGTGAAAAAGTTGTACAGGTTAACATGACTTGATTAATAAGGCGTTTCACTGGCAAAGCGGTAATAGCCACTGCTGTGCTAGCAGTAACACCACCGCGTAACGCACACCTTTAGCGACCACAATCCACGCTAGCGCCCGCCACCAGGGCAGCCGGAAAACGCCGGCCAGTACAGTGAGAGGGTCACCAATAATCGGTGCCCAGGAAATCAGCAGGCTTAGCTCGCCAAAGCGATGATACCAGCGCTCCGCTCGGGCTAAGCTGCGTGGCGAGGCCGGAAACCAGCGGCGATCTTGAAACTGACGCGCATAGCGGCCCATCGCCACGTTGATCATGCTGCCGAGAGTGTTGCCCGCCGTGGCTACCGCCCACAGCCCCAGAGGCGGCTCACCGAGACACCACAGCCGCGCTAGCCACACTTCAGACCCACCGGGAAGCAGCGTGGCGCTGACCAGGGCGACAAAAAACAGGCTTAGCATAGACTCAGTGAGCGACGTTAACGGGGCACCTGCCCACCCAACTGCTGGGTTATCTCATCGGCCGTTTGGCGAACCAGCACCCCCAGGGTGAGTAAGCGATCTTCCGGGATGCGCGCCACCGGGCCAGACACCGAGATCGCCGCCAACGGCGTGCCGTGCTCATCAAACACACAGGCGGCCACGCAGTGCAGGCCAATGGCATGCTCTTCACGGTCACAGGCAAAGCCTTGGGCACGAATCTGCTCCGTTTCCATTTGAAGTGTGTCGGATTGATAGAGCGTATTGGCGGTCACTCTTGCCAACTCGCTGCCATCCAGCAGTTTGGCGCGCTCATCATCAGGCATCCACGCTAGCAGCGCTTTACCTACGCCAGAGGCATGCAGCGGCGCGCGGGAACCTAGGCGGGTGATCATGCGCATCATTTGCGGTGATTCATGCTGCGCTAAAAATACCGCCGTGACCCCATCGCGAATGCCCAAATTAGCGGTCTCGCCGGTCTCAGCGGTTAAACGGCGTAGAAAAGGGCGACTTGTGGCCACCACGTCGCGGGCTTCAAGAAAGCTATTGCCGATACGGAAGGTTTTGACATCGATTCGCCATAGGCCTTGCTCGTTCTCCTGGGTCACAAACCCCTGACTCTGCAAGGCTTGCAGCAAGCGGTGGGTGGTAGAGGGCGCCAATTCGGCCATCTCTGCCACTTCTGAAAGGGCCAACCCAAGCGGGCTGGCCGCAAGGTACTCCAACAGCGTTAAGCCACGCACCAACGACTGGCTATGGCCTCCGCTAGCTTTGGCGGTACTCGCCGGACGACCGACCGTCCTGCGTTTGGCTTCACTCACTTGGCTTTCTCCAAATAGGCACTACTAAAAGACGCTCCCAAAAGCGCTCCTACTACTTACTAAAAGCGCCCTTGCTGACGACGGCTTCCCTGAAAATACAAAGGGTGTCAGGATAACGTGACAACATGGCAATTGTCGCGTTTACGGAAACGAATTCCATTCAGCGATGGTTCCAGCGCGGTAGCCGCTTGGCTATAAACGCATCAATCCCCTCCCCCACATCTTCGGCCAACATATTGCAGGCCATGGTTTCCCCGGCAAAGGCGTAGGCTTCGTCGAGCGGCATGCTCAACTGACGGGCAAACATGGCTTTTCCGGTGCGCACTGCAACAGCACTTTTCGCGCAGATACTGGTGGTCAGGGCTTCAGTTGCTTCGTCCAGCGCGTCATCATCTGCCACGCGGTTAATCAACCCCCACTCAGCGGCTTGATCCGCGCTTATAAACTCCCCGGTAAGCAGCATCTCCATGGCGTGTTTACGCGCAACGTTGCGGGAAAGCGCTACCGCTGGAGTAGAACAAAACAGGCCAACATTGATACCGGAAACAGCAAAGCGTGCGCTGCGCGCCGCCACAGCCAGATCACAGCTCGCCACCAGTTGGCAGCCCGCAGCGGTGGCTATGCCCTGCACTTTGGCGATGACCGGCACAGGCAAGTGCACAATGGCCTGCATCACTTCGCTACAGCGGGCAAACAGCGCTTGATAGTAGGCTTTATCGGGGTTGGCACGCATCTGCTTCAGATCATGCCCGGCGCAGAAGGCTTTGCCTTCGGCGGCAAGTACCACACAGCGCACGCTGCTATCGTCGGCAATTTCGGCTAACGCGTCGTGAAGCGCTTGCAACATGGCTTCCGAGAGCGCGTTAAAGCGCTCTGGCGCGCTCATCGTCAGCGTTGTGACGCCTTGCTGGTCAAAACGTTGTAGGAGGGAGGCCGTTGTGGAAAGGTCATCAGTGGTGATGGGCATGGTGAACTCCTGAGGTTGAGTAACACTTTGCCCATCAGTCTAGCGCACAAGCTTTACGTACGTTTTTGTTTAAAAATCTTACCTACAAGTGCGCTACTTCATTTTTTCATTAGGCGGGTGTCACGGCCTAAGGGGTGCGGCTCGCCGCGCTGTTTGGCTAAATCGATTTGGCGTTGGCGCTCACGGGCCGCCGCGCGGGTCTTCTCCGGCAACGAGTCGATGCAGTGGGGGCAGCTAATCCCTGGCTCGTAAGCAGAAGACTGCATATCCTCGGCGGAGATCGGCATGCGGCAAGCGTGGCACTGCTCGAACTCGCCTTTGCTTAAGTCGTGGCGCACCGTGACCCGGTTATCGAACACAAAGCACTCACCGCGCCACAGCGACTGCTCTTCCGGGACTTTTTCCAGGTAGTTCAGCACGCCGCCTTTTAAGTGGTAGACCTCTTCAAAGCCTTCTTTAAGCATAAAGCTGGAGGCTTTTTCACAGCGGATGCCGCCGGTGCAGAACATCGCTACTTTCTTATGTTTTTCCGGGTCGTAGTGCTCGCGCACGTACTCAGGAAACTCTCGGAAAGTGGTGGTTTTAGGATCGATCGCCCGCTCGAAGCTGCCAATCGCCACTTCGTAATCATTGCGGGTATCGATCACCAGTACTTCTGGATCGGCAATGATGTCGTTCCAGTTTTCCGGCTCGACGTAAGTGCCCACGGTATCGTTAGGGTCGATATCCGGCACGCCGAGGGTGACGATTTCTTTTTTGAGTTTGACCTTGGTGCGGTAGAACGGCGTTTCGTCACAAAAAGACTCTTTGTGATCAATATCAGCCAAGCGTGGGTCAGCAGTCAGCCAAGTCAACAGTGCGTCGATACCTTCGCGGCTACCCGCCACCGTGCCGTTAATGCCCTCTTTGGCGAGCAGCAGCGTGCCCTTTACATCGTTATCGAGCATGGTTTGGCGCAGCGGTTCGCGCAGCGCTTCAAAGTCATTGAGGGTGACAAATTTGTACAGCGCAGCGACCACAATGGGCGGCGTTTGAACAGTTACTGACATGCAAAACTCCTGGTAGTCACCCTCGCAAAGGGCGGACCGGGTTAGAAGAGGCCAGGATTTTACTCGAAAGCTAACCAAAAGTTTAGCGCTGGCAATCACATTTAATACATCGATTTATTCGACAGGAACGTGCAGAAAGCTTCACCCCACGGGGCGTCAGTAAGGCGTATATTGTCATTATTCAATCTCACGCAACCTGCGGAGCACACCATGATTATTCGTCGTTCAAACGAGCGGGGCTACGCCGACCACGGCTGGCTGCGTTCTTTCCATACCTTTTCCTTTGCCAACTACGTTGACCGCAACCATATGGGGTTCCGCGCTCTGCGCGTGATCAATGAAGACCGCGTAGCGGGCGGCCATGGTTTTGGCGCCCACCCTCACCGGGATATGGAGATTATCTCCTATGTGCTTGAAGGTGAAATGGAGCACAAAGACAACATGGGCAATGGCGAGGTGATGCGCCCAGGCGATGTGCAGCGCATGTCGGCGGGCACTGGGGTACTGCACAGCGAGTTCAATCACTCCAAGGAGAATGAGCTGCACTTCCTGCAGATCTGGATTGAACCCAAGCAGCTCGGTATCAAGCCTAGCTACGAGCAGAAGGCTTTCCCTGTCGCTGAGCGTCAAGGGCAATGGCGTTTAGTGGCTTCTGAAGAAGGCCGCGACGGGTCTGTGAGCATCAACCAGGATGTGAACCTTTACGCAGGCTTGTTTAACGCTGGCGAACAGGCAACAGCGCCGCCTTCGCGCTACGCTTGGCTGCATGTAGTGAACGGCGAAATGGAGGTTAACGGTGAGACGCTGAGCGCAGGCGACGCCGCGGCGTTCCAACCGGATGAGGCGATTAACCTTACCGGCAAGGAAGCAGGCGAAGTGCTGCTGTTTGATCTTGCTTAAAGACCGAACCTACTAAACTGCCTAAACCGAAACGGCGCCTCGCAAGAGGCGCCGTTTTTACAGCCAACTTATTTAACCAATTGCGTTAGCTATTTTTTTAACCAATTGCGTTAGCTATTTTGCGCCGAGTAGAGCGCACGAATTTTCAGCGTGTGATCCACTTGCTTCAATGCTTCCAGCGCCTGGGGGCCGTAGGCTTTATCTACATCAATGACCACATAACCGACTTTTTCGTTGGTCTGCAGGTATTGACCGGAGATGTTGATGTCATTTTCAGACAGCACGCGGTTAATCTGCGACAGCACGCCCGGTACGTTATCGTGAATATGCAGCAAACGGTGCTTGTCCGGGTGAGCGGGCAGCGCCACCTCGGGGAAGTTGACCGAGGTCACGGTGGTGCCGTTATCAGAGTAAGTAATCAGCTTTTCTGACACTTCGATACCGATATTCTCCTGAGCTTCCAGGGTAGAGCCACCGATATGCGGGGTCAGAATCACATTCTCCAAGCCACGCAGCGGGCTCTCAAACTCTTCTTCGTTGCCTTTCGGCTCTACCGGAAAGACGTCAATCGCCGCGCCGTTGAGATTGCCCGCTTTAAGCGCTTCGGCAAGCGGTTCGATTTCAACGACGCTACCGCGGGAGGCATTAATAAAGATCGCACCGGGCTTCATGGCAGCGATCTCTTTTGCGCCGATCATCCAGCGGGTAGAGGCAAGGTCAGGCACGTGCAGGCTAATGACATCGGAACGACCCAGCAGCTCTTCAAGGCTTGCTACCTGGTTTGCATTACCCATACCCAGCTTGGCGATGACATCATAGTAAATGACGTTAAAGCCCAGCGATTCGGCCAGCACCGAAAGTTGCGCACCGATGCTGCCGTAGCCAACGATACCCAGCGTTTTACCGCGCGCTTCGTGGGAGTTCTTCGCTGACTTCAGCCAGCCACCCTGGTGAGCGCGGGCGTTTTTCTCTGGGATACCGCGCAGTAGCATAATCGCTTCTGCCAGCACCAGCTCGGCCACCGAACGGGTATTGGAGTACGGCGCGTTAAATACCGCGATACCGCGGGTGAGGGCAGCGGTTAAATCGACCTGATTGGTGCCGATACAGAAACAGCCAACGCCGACTAGCTTCTCTGCCGCCTCGAACACGCGCTCCGTTAACTGGGTGCGGGAACGAATACCAATGAAGTGAACATCGCGGATCTTTTCGATCAGCGCATCCTCATCAAGGGACGTCGGCAGGTGCTCAATATTGGCGTACCCTGACGTGTGAAAATTGTCCACCGCACTTTGGTGGACGCCCTCGAGTAGCAGGATCTTGATCTTGCTCTTGTCCAGGGACGTTTTGGCCATGGCTGAATCAACCTCTATGGTCGGCGGCATGCGCCGTGTATCGGTTCACGGGAGGCGCATATCGTAGCACAGCCCGCATCGTTCAGGCCGGGTGTGAATGATGAAAAGTCTGCGTGGTGACAATGAATGGATCGCAAGTCGCGCAACAAGCTGTATTGAAGAGGGCAGACGCCGCCCCCCAGCCTCGGTGTATACTGTGGGCTTATTTTAAAAATACCGGTTTACAGGCACCCCCCAATGAGTGACACGACATCACCCCCACAGGACTTTGCCGCGACGGTTGAGCAACTCGAAACCATCGTTGAACGTCTCGAGTCAGGCGAGCTCTCATTGGAAGATGCACTGACCGCGTTTGAACAGGGCGTGCGGCTGACCCGCGATGCCCAGCAGCGCCTGGATAGCGCCGAACTCAAGGTGCGGGCGCTGAGTGAAGATAGCGAAGGACGTTTAAACGTAACGCCCTTTACTGGCCCCGACGACCCTAAGGATGCGGCCGAGGATGAGAGCAAGGAGACGCCCCCATGGTAGCCATGCAGCCTAGCCAGCTTGCCACCCTGCGTCAGACCAGCAATGCCCGCGTAGATGCCACCCTAGCGGCGCTGTTTGATAACCGCCCAGCGGTAGCGCCACGCCTCGAGGCGGCAATGCGTCATGGCCTGCTGGCCGGCGGCAAACGCCTGCGACCGCTACTGGTGTATATGGCTGGTCAGGCACTCGGTGCTAAAGACGATGCTCTGGATGCCCCCGCCGCGGCCATTGAGCTAATCCACGCTTACTCGTTGATCCATGATGATCTTCCAGCCATGGATGACGACGACCTGCGTCGTGGTCAGCCCACTGTGCATAAAGCCTTTGATGAAGCGAGTGCGATTCTGGCCGGAGACGCCCTGCAGGCGCTGGCCTTCGAAGTGTTGGCCAGCAATGCGCACCCCCGGCTGAGCCATTTGGTGCACACCCTGGCCTCCGCCTCTGGCCGTGATGGCATGGTGGCGGGGCAGGCGCTGGATTTAGACGCCGTCGGCGATCACCCAGATGTCGATGCCCTGGCCCATATGCACGCCCATAAAACCGGCGCACTGATCGTCGCTGCAGTGCGTTTGGGCGGCCTGGTAGCCGTCGACGACGATGACCCGCGCTTAGACGCGCTTACTCGCTACGCCCGCGCCATTGGTCTAGCCTTTCAGATTCACGACGACATCCTAGATGTGACCGGCGATACCGTTACCCTAGGCAAAACGTCAGGCGCCGATGCCGCACGCGCCAAGCCCACCTACCCCAGCCTGCTGGGGTTAGCGGGTGCTCAACGCAAAGCGCACAGCCTGATTGACGAGGCCATTGCCGCACTCGCCCCATTAGGCGAGCGTGCTGCACCGCTGGCCGACTTAGCCCACTACATGATCGAGCGCGACCACTAAAGATGCCCATGAAGCTGTTCGACGAAATCCCCCGCGAGCGCCCAACGACGCCGCTGCTCGACTCCTTTGACCACCCCGCCGCGCTGCGGGCCATGAATGCCTCCCAGCTCGCCCAACTGGCCGACGAGCTACGCGCCTACCTGCTCTATAGCGTGGGTGTTTCCGGCGGTCACTTTGGCGCTGGGCTCGGCGTGGTCGAGCTGAGCGTTGCCCTGCACCATGTCTACCAAACGCCCCACGACCGACTAGTGTGGGACGTGGGCCATCAGGCCTACCCGCACAAGATTCTCACCGGCCGCCGCGAGGCCATGCTAAGTATTCGCCAGCACGGCGGTCTGGCAGCATTTCCACGCCGCGCCGAGTCCGAGTACGACACCTTTGGCGTCGGCCACTCCAGCACGTCGATTTCGGCGGCATTGGGTATGGCACTGGCAGCGAAGGCACAGGGCGATAAGCGTCACGTGTGCGCGATTATTGGCGACGGCGCATTGACCGCCGGCATGGCCTTTGAAGCCCTCGCCCACGCTGGCCACGTGAATGCCAATCTATTAGTAGTGCTCAACGACAACGAGATGTCGATTTCCGAGAACGTCGGCGGCATGGCGACCTACCTAGCCCGGGTGCTCTCCAGCAAGCCCTACCTGAAAATACGCGAAGAGAGTAAAAAAGTGCTTTCGCACCTGCCCGGCGCCCTGGAACTTGCCCGGCGCACTGAAGGGCACATGAAAGGCATGGTCAGCCCCGCCACGCTATTTGAAGAGATGGGTTTTAACTACGTAGGCCCCATTGATGGCCATGACCTAGACGCGTTAACCCATACGATCGAAAACCTGCGCGACCTCGACGGCCCGCAGTTTCTGCATATCAAAACGGTGAAAGGCAAAGGCTTTCTGCCCGCCGAAGCGGATCAGATTGGCTACCACGCTATTACTAAGCTGGAAAAGCCCGAAACGTTAGCCAACGCGACGACAGTCAAGAAACCGGTGGTTACCCCGCCACCCGCTAAGAAAAAATACTGCAATGTGTTCGGCGACTGGCTGTGCGATATGGCGGCAAGCGACAAGCGCCTGATGGGCATTACCCCCGCCATGCGCGAAGGCTCCGACCTGATTCGCTTCTCCAAAGAGTACCCTCAGCGCTATTTCGATGTGGCGATTGCTGAGCAGCATGCGGTAACGCTCGCGGCGGGTATGGCCTGCGAAAGCATGAAACCCGTGGTGGCGATTTACTCCACCTTTCTGCAGCGCGGTTACGACCAGTTGATTCATGACGTTGCCGTACAGAACCTGGATGTCACCTTTGCGATTGATCGCGCGGGCCTGGTGGGCGAAGACGGCCCCACGCACCACGGCAGCATGGATCTCTCCTTTCTGCGTTGCGTGCCCGGCATGGTGATTCTGGCCCCGGCGGATGAAGCCGAGTGCCGCGCCATGCTCAGTGCCGCCTATCACCACCCTGGTCCTGCTGCTGTGCGCTACCCCCGTGGCACCGGCCCAGGTGCGAAAATTCCCGCGCACCTTGAGCCACTCGCCATTGGCAAAGCGGAAGTGCGCCGCCATGCCGACAACGATGGTGTGCGTATTGCGCTGCTCGCCTTTGGCAGCCTCAACAGCGCCGCAGCGGAAGTCGCCGAACGACTCAACGCAACCCATATCAATATGCGCTCCATCAAACCGCTGGATCGCGATGCGGTGCTGCACGCAGCCGACGAGCACGAACTATTGGTGACACTGGAAGAAAATGTGGTTGCCGGTGGCGCAGGTAGCGCCGTGAATGAGCTGCTCCACGCCGAAGGCGTTCAGGTGGAAGTGCTCAATCTCGGCCTGCCGGACGCCTTTGTAGAGCACGGCACTCCCGCGCAGCTGCTTGCCGACTGTCAACTGGATATCGAAGGCATTGAGCAGGCTATTCGCGCTCGACTGCCATAAGCCATTATTTTTTAAATTACTTTGAGACTAATATGCTATTTCTAATTATTATTTTCGCCTTGATTGGCCTTGCGTTTGGAGGCCCGGTAGGGCTGCTGATTGGCGGTGGCCTGGGCTGGTGGCTAGGCAAGCGCCTTAGCCGCCGCCTGAATATCGCGCGGATGCGCATCCAGGAAGGCTTTTTGGAGTCGATTTTCTCGGTGATGGGCTGCTTATGCCAAGCCGACGGTAAAGTGACCGACGGCGAGTTGGACGTTGCCGAAAAGCTGTTTGATCAAATGCACCTCCAGGGCGAACAGCGCGCCAAGGCTCGCGCCGCCTTCGAGCGTGGCCGCGCCGATGACTTCGATCTAGACGCCGAGCTGGCCACCGTTAACCGCTTAACCCAACGCCAGCCGGTACTGCGCCAGGTATTTATCCAGGTTCAGCTTTCTGCTATCGCCGCAGATGGCGTGCTTCACCCCGCCGAGCACGAGATGATTCTACGTGTCGCCCGGGGCGTAGGCTGCAGCGACGCCGAAGTGCAGCAGATCGAAGCGATGTTGCACGGCGCGGCCGCGAACTCTCAAGGCGCCAGCGAAGAGGCTCTCAAGGACGCTTACCGCGTATTGGGGGTTTCTGATGACGCCAGCGATGCTGAAATCAAAAAAGCCTACCGCCGTCTGATGAGCCAAAACCACCCGGACAAACTGGCCGGCAAAGGCCTGCCCGAGAGCATGCGTGATATCGCACAGGCACGCACCAGCGAAATCGGCAATGCCTACGAGCGGATCCGCGAGGCAAGGGGGAACGCTTAGTCTGACCGCAATCGCCAATTTCCAAAAGCTAGTTAACGAGGCCCCACAAGGGTAACTTCGATAGCTCTAGGCCTTTGATCTTACCCTTGCGCCGTTGGCCGAACGACAATGTCTCCAATATCGACTTCGGATGGTTGGGCAATGGCAAAAGCGATGGCCGATGCAACAGCAGCAGGGTCAATGGCTATTGACTCCATGCTGTCCGCAACCTTATTTCGAAGCTCTTGAGAAGGGATAGCGTCGCCAAAACTCGTGCGAATTATGCCGGGAGATATCCCCGTTACTCGCAGGTTGGGGCCTGCTTCTTGTCGAAGTCCCTCGTGGATAGTGCGTACGGCATTTTTTGTACCTGCGTAAATAGCCTGCCCTGGAACGATCTTTAGCCCGGCTGTTGAAATCACACTCACGAAGTGCCCCGAGGACTGCCGACGGAAAATCGGTAGTGCAGCCGCGATGCCATAGATGACTCCGCGCAAATTCACATCAATCATCGCATCCCAATCGTCAACGCGCAGTTCATCTAACATTGAGATGGGGCCGATGCCTGCGTTGGAAATGAAAACATCAAGCTGACCAAACCGCTGACAGGCAACGTCAACCAGTCTCTGCAGATCCTCGCGGACGCAGACATCCGTTATTGCGAAGGCCGCTTCGCCCCCCATCAGCGTTATCTCTTCCTCGAGGCTTTCCAGCGCTTCCCTTTTGCGAGCCCCTAGAACTAGCTTTGCCCCCACTCCAGCCAGCTTAAGTGCGGTTTCTCGGCCAATGCCGCTGCTTGCTCCCGTGATAGCGATAACCTTGCCGCTGATACCCGTCATTTCATATCCCCCTTCTCGGTCAATGAAAATATTATGGTGAGCCTCAGCTGGTTTATCTATGCTGGAAAATACAGTTTTTTATAGAGATCGTATTAATAATGAGCGATACGCTAACGGAAGTATTTTCGCTACTCGATTTGCGTAGTGCGCGATGTACCAGACTCGAAGCCGGTGGGGACTGGGCACTTCGCTTTCCTGCAAAACCTGCTCTTAAATTCGCAGCCGTTATGCGTGGAGGCTGCTGGCTGATATATCCAAACCAAGAACATATCTGGCTTGATGAAGGTGATGTATTCCTTCTTTCACACACGCCACCCTACGTTATTGCCAGTGATCCCAACCTCTTGGCCGAGGACGGAGTGGCCGTTATCGACTGGGAACATTCCGATACTGGTCATTACGGCGGCGCCGAGACAGTACTGCTTGCTGGAAGCTTTCTATTAGATGATCTACACGCGCAATTATTGATCGACACTCTACCGCCATTCATGCGAATTCCGGCTGCTGCACCATCGGCAGCCTCTTTGCGACATACTTTAGAAATCCTGGATACCGAAATCCGTCGTACCGAGATTGGTTTCGGTTTAATGCGGCGACATTTAGCTGACATGCTGCTGGTTCAACTTCTACGTGCTTTTGCAAAACGGGAATATGCTGGCACCACAGCGGAACCTGAAGATGTTTTAACCAGCTGGATTGGAGCACTGAATAACTCTCAAATTGGCGCCGCGTTAGATCTCATGCATTCTGAGCCTAGTCGCCCCTGGACAGTCGCAGACCTATCACATCGAGTCGGCATGTCGCGATCTTCGTTCTCTAATGCCTTCCGAACAGCTGTAGGAAAATCACCGATCGATTACTTGTTGCATTGGCGAATGCAGCTGGCGCAAAGATTGATTCAGGAAGGCCTAAGTATCGCAGAGGTTTCTGAAACCGTGGGTTATATGTCACAGAGTGCTTTCGGCGCCGCCTTTAAACGAACCGTTGGACACTCCCCCAAAGCCCAGTTAAAAAAACCTGTGGGCAAGGAAGAGAATCGACAGCATCGCTAACGACCGCTAGATTAAAGAATCGTTTTTCGCCAGGAGCACGCCATGATCACGCTGTACAGCTTTCCCCACTCCCGCTCGCTACGAGCAGCGTGGACGCTTGAAGAGTTAGGCCTAGAGTATCAGTGCCAGCATGTGGCGCTGGATAAAGGCGAGGGGCAAACAGCCAAGCATTTGGCGCGTCACCCGGATGGCAAGGTGCCAGTTCTTGAAGATGGAGAAGTATCGCTATTTGAATCAGTGCCGATTTGCCGTTATCTAGCGGAGCAATATGGCGACGGCACCCTCCTACCCAGCAGCCCTGCCGCTCGAGCTCAGGTCGACCAGTGGCTCAGCTTTATCGTCACCGAAATGGAACAGCCATTGTGGAATCAGGCCAAGCATAAGTTTGCCTTGCCCACAGACAAACGCGTTCCCGCTATTTTGCCGGTCTGCGCATGGGAGTTTCAGCGTGCGCTAAGCGCGCTGGAGCGCCGCTACAACGGGCAAGAAAACTTGGTGGGTAACACCTTTACCCTTGCGGATCTGTTTTTAACCCATACTTTATCGTGGGCGGTCAGCATGAAGCACCGCTTACCCGAACCGCTATTGGCCTATCGCGAACGCCATATTCAGCGCGCCGCGATGGCTAGAGCAATCGAAAAAGAGCAGGCAGCAGCAGAGAGTTAATCAACATCTAAACGCTTTAAAAACCGTTGCTGGCAGTATGTGGCAACGGTTTTTAAACTAGTCGGGCGTTGCTTAAAAGCCAAGGTCATCAAGCAAATCGTCTACTTGATCCTGCCCTGCCACCACATCCGTCTTATTTTGGTTCACCTGCGGCCCGTTACGAAGCTTGGCATGTTCATCGCGGTCATCTTCCATCTTAACGCCGTCGGTGACGTGAGGAACATTATCGACCAGCACCTGAACAAGCTGCTCTTCGATGAGCTTGATGACTTCCATCATTTTCTTAATCACCTGACCGGTGAGATCCTGAAAGTCTTGGGCCATCATGATTTCAAGCAGCTCTTTTTGAGTAGCCCCGGTTGCGGTGGGAAGCTTACTGCTCAAAAAGTTCTGTGTATCCTCGACGAGCTTAGCATCACCTTCTACTGCCGCGAGCTTAGCTGCCGCCGCCTGCCAGCGCTCATTAAGCGCAGCGCCTTCTTCTTCAAGGCTGTCTTGCACCGGTTGAGCGCGCTCAACGGCATTCAATGCCCGCTCTGCGGCCTGCTCCGTCATTGAGGCAACGTAGTTGAGCCGGTCATTGGCATCCGGTATTGCCTGCGCCGCCTGGCTAATCTGCTGATCTAGGCCCAGCTCTTTCATGCTGTCCCGCAGTAGGCGCGTTAAGTGGCCTATGCGATGCACCATCTCATCAGTACTGTCTTTTTTGCCCAGTACCGACGGCATCGTCGTGTCGTGGGCGTTGTTAACAGTGCTCATGACAATCCTCTTGTTGGAAAAGCTTATTGAATGTCGTTTTGGGTGTGGCAATAGACATCACTATACGAACCCACTGTGTTTTTTCAGGATGCACGGCGTTAAATACATCAAGGTCTGCATCTAAACCTGATACTACTGTCGGCTCAACATCCTAAAACTTAAGTTTAACGTTTAGTCTACAGTGGGAAACTGCGAGTTACAGGTATTTTTAACCCCTTAAAAACCATCTAATTTACAGGCGGGTTCAAGCAGGCAATGGTTCGAAGTCGAGCGATTAACCATTAAGCAGCTGAAACGTGCGGTAGAACGGCGCTATAAACGGCAAAGTAGTGACAGATGCTGCCAGCCACTACAAACAGATGCCAAATCGCATGGTTGTAGGGAATCGCACGCACGGCGTAGAAAATCACCCCTAGCGTGTAGGTAATTCCTCCTGCGGCCAGCAGGGCAATGCCGGTCGTTGAAAGACTTGCCGCCATCTCTCCTGATGCCAGCACGATCATCCAGCCCATGAGTAGATAAATCGCCACACGTAATATCGAAAAACGTTGAGGCCATAGCAGTATGCAGGCGATCCCCACCAACGCCAGCGACCACACGGCGGCAAACAAAACCCAGCCTGTTGTGCCGCGCATATTGACGAGTAAAAAGGGCGTGTAAGTACCTGCGATGAGTAAATAAATCGCGCAGTGATCAAGTAACTGAAAGCGCTGCTTCCAGCGCCGATGAGGGATGCCGTGGTAAAGGGTAGAGGCGGTATAAAGCAGGACTAGCGTGGTGCCGTACAGGCTCAGGCTGACAATTTTCCACGGGTCGACATGGCCGGCGTAACTCGCCGCAACCAACAGTACTACCATTCCCACCAAACTGAGCACAGCACCGATACCATGGGTGATACTGTGCAGCCACTCTTCGAATACACTGAATTCGCCCTGCTCTTCGGGAGGGTTTTCACGCTGCTGTTTATACTGCTTGTACTGCTCCTTACTGACGGCGTTCATCCTGGAGCGCTCCTCGCATGCCATCCCCCACTCGTATCACCCCTTGCGCTCAATATCCACATCACTGGCGTGGGTGAAGTCATCCAAAG
Source organism: Halomonas sp. KHS3 (assembly GCF_000830495.1). Lineage (NCBI taxonomy): Bacteria > Pseudomonadati > Pseudomonadota > Gammaproteobacteria > Oceanospirillales > Halomonadaceae > Halomonas > Halomonas sp. KHS3. The sequence goes on from NZ_JWHY01000001.1 coordinate 117,151, forward strand.
CCATCATATGACCAAGCTTGCCCGCTTTGGTTGAGAGATACTGCTCGTTATGAGGGTTGAGACCGGTGGTGATCGACAAACGTTCGACGACATTCACGCCGTCGCGGGTGAGGGCATCCACCTTGCGCGGATTGTTGGTCATCAGCCTTAACGATGTGATGCCCAAATGGTTAAGCATCGGCACGCACAGATCATAGCGACGCATGTCGGCGCCAAAACCGAGCTGCTCGTTGGCCTCGACCGTATCAGCGCCCTGATCTTGCAGGTGGTAGGCACGAATTTTGTTTAACAGGCCTATTCCCCGCCCCTCTTGGCGCAGGTAAAACAGCACGCCGCGGCCCTCTTCAGCGATGCGTTTCAGCGCTTCCTGGAGCTGATAGCCACAGTCGCAGCGCATGGAGAAGAGTGCGTCACCGGTCAAACACTCGGAGTGCACCCGCCCTAACACCGGCTCGCCGCCGGTCACATCACCCAACGTTAAGGCGATATGATCCTTGCCGGTAGCCTCATCTTCGAAGCCATGCATAGTAAACGTTGCCCAGGGCGTGGGCAGCCGGGAAGCGGCAATGAAGCGAATGGTCACAGGTTACCTCGCTGATTGACCAAACCAGTTAACCACACCAGTGTTGGCAAAGTGGGCCAGTATTCTAACAGGAAGCGGCGCCCGCCTCACGCTGACAAAGCGACTAAATAATGGAGAAAAATTGGCCGGGTGCGACGATTTTTGCCATCGAGTACGCCGCCCTAACACCTATCTTCAAGTACAATTGCCCTCATACGATCCCCAAAACGGTTTCTAGTACGCTCCCAAGTACGGTTTCCAATACGATGCGGGCAAATTTCCTAAGAGCAAGTGTCTATGACCACTACACCTTTGCAAAATGATCGCTTTCTTCGCGCACTAGCGCGCCAGCCCGTCGACCGCACCCCGGTGTGGATGATGCGTCAAGCGGGCCGCTACCTGCCGGAATACCGCGCCAGCCGGGCCGATGCGGGCAGTTTTATGGATCTTTGCCGCAACCATGACCTGGCCTGCGAAGTCACCCTGCAGCCCTTGGAGCGTTACCCGCTGGATGCAGCCATTCTGTTTTCAGATATCTTAACCATTCCTGATGCAATGGGCTTGGGGCTCTATTTTGAAACCGGCGAAGGCCCAAAATTCCGCAAAACCGTGCGTACACAGGAAGAAGTCGCCGCGCTAAGCGTGCCCGACGCCGAGCGCGACCTGGATTACGTGATGCGTGCGGTGTCGACCATTCGTCGTGAGCTGAACGGCCGCATGCCGCTGATCGGCTTCTCAGGCAGCCCCTGGACGCTGGCGACTTACATGGTGGAGGGCGGCTCCAGCAAGGACTTCCGCCATCTGAAAACCATGCTTTACGATACCCCGGATACCATGCACCAGTTGCTGGATACGCTGGCGCATGCGGTAACTGACTACCTGAACGCCCAAATTCGCGCGGGCGCCCAGGCGGTGCAGATTTTTGATACCTGGGGCGGCGCACTTTCTACCCCTGCGTACCTTGAGTTCTCGCTGCGCTACATGGAGCAGATCGTTTCGGGACTGATCCGCGAGCACGACGGTCGCCGCGTACCGGTGATTCTCTTCACCAAAAACGGCGGCCAGTGGCTTGAGCATATCGCCTGCGCCGGTGCCGATGCATTGGGGATCGACTGGTCTACCGAGCTTTCCGATGCCCGTGCCCGGGTTGGTCACAAAGTGGCGCTACAGGGCAATCTTGATCCCAACGTTTTGTTTGCCCGCCCCTCGGCTATCCGCGCTGAAGTAGCCCGCGTGCTGGAAAGCTACGGCCATGGCCCTGGTCACGTGTTTAACCTGGGCCATGGAATCAGCCAGTTTACCAACCCCGACAACGTCACTGCCTTTATGGAGGCACTGCACGAATTGAGCCCGCAGTATCACCGCGATATTCCAACGCACACAAATGCACAGCACTCAGGAGCCAATTGATGAGCGATTTACGCGACGACCAATGGTTTACCGAAGTCTTTGATAGCCACGGCAGCGCTTTCTCACTGAAGATCTCTGAAAAACTGCTGGATGTACAGAGCCAATACCAGCACCTAGAGGTCTACGCCACCGAGACCTACGGCAACCTAATGGTGCTGGACGGCTGCGTGATGCTGACTGATCGCGATAACTTCCTCTACCATGAGATGATTGCGCATCCGGCGCTGTTTACTCACCAAGAACCCAAGCGTGTAGTGATTATCGGCGGCGGCGACTGCGGCACCTTAAAAGAAGTTCTCCGCCACCCAGGTGTGGAGAAAGTGACCCAAATTGATATCGACGAAGAAGTGACTAAAGCGTCTGAGCGTTTCTTCCCGTCGTTGGTAGCGTCGAATAACGACCCCCGTGCTGAACTGCTGTTCGCCGACGGCGTCAAGTGGGTGGACGATGCACCTGATGAGAGCATCGATGTGCTGATTATCGACTCCACCGACCCGGTTGGGCCCGCTGAAGGGCTGTTTAAAACCGATTTTCTCAAGCGCTGCCACCGTATTTTGAAAAGCGGCGGCGTAATGGTGCAGCAGAGCGAATCACCGATTTACCACAGTGGCTCGATCATCCGAGAGCTGCGCAACGACATGTTGAAAGCCGGTTTTGACAGCGTTGCCACGCTGCCCTTCCCGCAGCCGGTTTATCCTTCAGGCTGGTGGAGCGTAACATTGGCGGGTAAAGCCACCGACGTGAATACGTTCCGCGAGCAGGCAGCCACCAACCACGACTTGCCGCTTGAATACTATAGCGTTGACGCCCATCGAGGTGCGCTCGCCCTTCCGCCATTTATGCGCAAGGCATTCGCAGCCGAGTAAACCACGCCTAATACCTGCCTTCGTGTTACCGCCCACCTCAGCTTGCCCTATTACGGTGCAATGCGAGGAGGGCGGTAACCTTTTTTGCACCTAGACCTTCGTCTCGAATTCGTTGAGTAGCGTTGAAAAGCGCTGAATTAACGCCTGTACCCTTGTTGGCATCTTCCTTGCTAGGTTTAGTGACATGCTACGGCATGCATAACTATTTCAACTACTGGTTTCATTAACTGATTTCAGTAGCTGATTCCAATAACTTCGAGGGAAACTAGATGTTCAATAAAAAACACTTAGCGCTTCTGGCGTCCGCTGGCTCACTTAGCCTGGCGGGAATGGCAACTGCTCAAGCCGACACCCTGGAAGATACCATTGAGCGTGGCGCCGTTCAGTGTGGTGTGAGCGATGGTTTGCCGGGCTTCTCAGCTCCGGACGACGACGGTAACTGGCAAGGTATCGACGTTGATGTATGCCGCGCTGTAGCGGCAGCGGTACTCGGCGACTCAGAAGCCGTCAACTATATTTCACTCAACGCCGTAGAGCGCTTCACCGCCCTGCAATCAGGTGAAGTCGACGTTCTATCACGTAATACCACCTGGACGACTACCCGCGATACTACTCTGGGCCTGAACTTCACCGGGGTTACTTTTTACGACGGCCAGGGCTTCATGGTATCCCGTGACCTGGGTATTACCGGTGCTGATGAACTCGACGGCGCCTCCATCTGCATTCAGTCTGGCACCACTACCGAGCTGAACCTAGCTGACTACTTCCGTGCTAACGACATGGAATTCAACCCGATCGTATTTGATACCTCTGAGCAAACCGTGGGTGGCTATCAGGCCGGCCGCTGTGACGTGCTAACCTCCGATACCTCTCAGCTAGCGGCGCTACGTATTCAGCTAGACGATCCTTCAGCCTCGATGATCCTGTCTGACGTTATCTCCAAAGAGCCACTAGGCCCTGTGGTTCGTCATGGTGACGATCTTTGGTTCAACATTGTGAAATGGTCGCTGTTCGCCATGATTAACGCCGAAGAGTACGGCGTCACCAGTGAAAACGCTGAAGAAATGCTTAACTCTGAAGACCCCAACATCGCTCGCTTGCTAGGCCAAGACGGCAACTACGGTGAAGGCATGAACCTAGAAGCAGATTGGGCCTACAACATTATTAGCCAAGTGGGTAACTACGCTGAAAGCTTCGACCGCAACGTGGGCATGGGCTCGCCGCTGGAAATTGAGCGCGGTGTTAACGCCCTGTGGACCGACGGTGGTTTCCAGTACGCTCCCCCGATTCGCTAAGCGTCTCGCTTGACCCCGGCCCGCCGCCCTCTTCACAGGTATCTGTTTAAAGGTCGTGGCGGGCCATTTGATTGACCTTCCGTGTAGCGGAGACGCCATCCATGTCTGTAAGACCTAACGTTCGCCCCGCTGGCCACAAGCCGCCGTTTTGGCGAGACCGCGCTAAGCGCGCACTTATTTTTCAGCTTATATTGGTCGCCGTTGTCGCGGCTTTCCTGATCTATATTATCGGCAATACCCAAGCCAACCTGAATGCTCGCGGCATTACCACTGGCTTTGGCTTCCTGGGCAACACAGCCGGCTTTGGTATTGGTCAAAGCTTAATCGAGTACTCCTCCCAAAGTACCTACGGCCGCACTTTTGTGATTGGCTTGCTCAATACGCTGCTAGTCGGTGGATTGGGGGTGTTAGCTGCCTCGATTATTGGTTTTATCGTCGGTATCGCGCGGCTATCGCCCAACTGGTTGATCGCTCGGCTAGCCAATGCGTATATCGAAACGTTTCGTAATATCCCCCTGCTGCTGCAAATTTTCTTCTGGTACTTCGCGGTACTGCGGACGTTACCTAGCGCTAGAGAGAGCATGGCCTTTGGTGAAGCCATTTTCCTGAACGTGCGCGGGCTGTACCTGCCTCAGCCACTGTTCGAGTCAGGGTTTGGTCTTATCCCAGCTACCTTCGTGGTGGCTATTATTGCCAGCATCGCACTGGTCATGTGGAACAAGCGCCGTCACGAAGCCACCGGCAAGCGCCTACCGGTTTTCTGGATGTCTCTGGTGATTATCTTTGGCCTACCACTGCTGGTACTGGTCGCTACAGGTGTACCGGTGACCTGGGAGATGCCGGTACTGCGCGGCTTTAACTTCGGCGGTGGTATCACCATTATCCCTGAATTTTTGGCCCTGTGGCTGGCGCTGTCTATCTATACCGCGTCCTTCATTGCGGAGATTGTGCGCTCGGGCATCCAAGCCATCCCCCATGGCCAAACGGAAGCCGCCCAGGCATTGAGCTTGCCGCGCAAGCTAGTGCTGCGCCTAATCATCATTCCCCAGGCTATGCGCGTCATTATTCCGCCACTCACCAGCCAATACCTCAACCTGATTAAAAACTCGTCACTGGCCACCGCCATCGGCTACCCCGACCTGGTATCGGTTTTTGCCGGCACCACGCTCAACCAGACCGGTCAGGCAATCGAAGTCATTGCCATGACCATGGCGGTTTATCTGATCATCAGCTTGCTGGTGTCCATGTTCATGAACTGGTTCAACGCTCGCGTTGCGCTGGTCGAACGCTAGGCCGGAGGCGACCCCATGATTCACAATAAAGAAACCATACCTCAGCGCCCGGCGCCTAAAGGCACCATTGGGCCGGTTGCCTGGCTACGCGGCAATCTGTTCAACGGCCCTATCAATAGCATCTTCACGCTACTGGGCCTGTACGTGCTCTATCTACTCGTGGTGCCAACGGTTCAGTGGGCATTTATTGATGCCAACTGGGTGGGCGACAGCCGCGAAGACTGCACACGGGTGGGCGCCTGCTGGGTATTCGTTAACGCACGCTTTTCCCAGTTTATGTACGGCCTCTACCCGAGTGAGGAGTATTGGCGCGCCAACATCGTGTTTGCCATGTTCGCGGGCATTATTGCCTGGATGGTCATTCCGCGCCTGCCGTTTAAGCGCTGGATGACACTGTTTGCGCTGCTGATCTTCCCGGTGATCGCCTACGTGCTGCTACACGGCGGCTACTTTGATCTACCGCGTGTCTCCACCCACCGCTGGGGCGGTTTGATGCTGACGCTGCTACTGGCTAGCGTGGGGATGATTGGCGCACTGCCTATTGGCATTGTATTAGCCCTTGGGCGACGCTCGAACATGCCCATCGTCAAAACCTTCTGCGTGATTTTTATCGAGTTTTGGCGCGGTGTGCCGCTAATCACCATTCTGTTTATGGCCTCGGTGATGCTGCCGCTGTTCCTGCCGTCTGAACTTAACGTGGATCGCCTTATACGTGCGCTAATCGGCCTGACGCTGTTCCAAAGTGCCTATATGGCCGAGGTTATTCGCGGTGGTTTGCAGGCGATTCCCAAAGGGCAAGATGAGGCCGCCGCGGCACTGGGGATGACGTATTGGAAGCGCATGGGGCTAATCGTGATGCCTCAGGCACTGAAAATGATGATTCCTGGCATCGTCAATACGTTTATCTCACTGTTTAAAGACACCACCCTGGTCATGATCATCGGGCTGTTTGACCTGTTGGGCATTGTGCAAGCGGCGCTTTCCGACTCGCGCTGGCTGGGCTTCTCGGTAGAGGGCTATGTATTTGCCGCGTTCGTGTTCTGGATATTCTGTTTCAGCATGTCGCGCTACAGCCAGTACTTGGAGCGCAAGCTAAACACCGGCCATAAGCACTAGTTCGAGTTTAAATACGAGCGCCGCATCTCATTACGTTTTAAGTAGGATTTCAACATGACACAAGCAGCCACCAACACCTCTGACACCAGTGCTTCTGACCTGATGGTCGAGATGCACAACGTTAACAAGTGGTACGGCGATTTTCACGTACTGCGGGATATCTACCTTGAGGTAAAACGCGGCGAACGTATCGTGGTTTGCGGCCCATCAGGTTCGGGTAAATCAACGCTAATTCGCTGCATTAACCACCTTGAAGAGCACCAAAAGGGTGAAATTGTGGTGGGCGGTCTACCGCTGACCCAAGACGTCAAACGCATTGAGCAGATTCGTCGTAGCGTCGGCATGGTGTTTCAGCACTTCAATCTGTTCCCGCATTTATCAGTGCTGGAAAACTGCTGTATTGCGCCAATGTGGGTACAAAAGAAGCCCCGCAAAGAGGCCGAAGCGCTAGCCATGGAGTACCTAGAACGGGTGCGCATTGCCGAGCAGGCAACTAAGTACCCGGGGCAACTCTCGGGCGGTCAGCAGCAGCGCGTAGCGATTGCCCGCTCGCTGTGCATGCACCCCGACGTGATGCTGTTTGACGAGCCCACCTCCGCCCTCGACCCCGAGATGATCAAAGAGGTGCTGGACGTTATGGTGGAACTGGCGGAAGAGGGCATGACCATGATCTGCGTGACCCACGAAATGGGCTTCGCCAAAACCGTCGCCGACCGGGTGATCTTTATGGATCAGGGGCAAATCATTGAAGAGAATGCGCCAGAGCCGTTCTTCAACAACCCGCAGTCTGAACGTACCCAGCTGTTCTTAAGCCAGATTCTGGGGCATTAATACACAGCCCCAGCGACAAAGCAGCTGTGGATAAGTTCGTCATCATGGGCCTCACTTGAGGCCCATGATGTTTTAAAAACATTAAAAAAGGATAAAAACATGATTGAAAAGCTGTTTATCGACCGCGCCCCGCAACCGATTGCGCCTTTTTCCCACGCCTGCCGCGTAGGTGATCTGGTCTTTATCACTGGCCAGATGCCGACGGTGCCAGAGACCAACGAGATGCTTTTGGGCACCTTCACCGAACAGACTCATCGGGTAATGCAGAACCTGGCGATTGTGCTGGAAGAAGTCGGAAGTGCCTTCGAATATGTGGTGCAGTCCCGGGTGTTCATTACCAATATGGGCCACTTCGACGAAGTGAATAAGATCTACGCCAGTTACTTTCCCCAGCCTCTACCCACCCGCACCTGTATCGGGGTAACCGGCTTGGCCGGCGGCGCTGATGTGGAAGTCGATATGATTGCCTGGATTCCACCGTCGCAGCAATAAACCTCATCAGTCGTCGTCATCACGGCTGCCAGTGAGCCACAACGCGATTTCGCCCCGCCTCTTTGGCGGCATAGAGCGCTTGGTCGGCCTGGGCAACGGCTACTGCCTGACTGTGGTCTAAATCACTGGTGAGCGCCAGAGGTGCAATCCCCACGCTGACGGTGAGTGTCACCATCATCGGCGCTTGCGAATCACCCGCCGTCAGGTAAAACGGCTGCTGGGCTACTCGTTGGCGAATACGCTCACCCAGCTGGACTACCTGTTGGTGCGATAAATCACCCGCCGTAACAGCAAACTCTTCACCGCCGAACCTTGCCAGACAATCCTCGGGCCGCAGGGCCTCGTGTACTCGCTTTGCCATTTCCACCAGCAGCGTATCCCCCGCGGGGTGACCGTAGCGATCATTAATATGTTTGAAGTAATCAATATCAATCATCAGCAAATAATAGGCTGCCGCTTCAGCTTGCTCATTGAGTTGTGCTAAGTGATTAGCCAAGCCACGTCGATTGCGTGTGCCGGTCAAGGCGTCAAACTCCGCCGCCGCCCAGGCCTGCTCTTCGCTTTTTTTACGTTGACTAATATCGATGACTAGGCCGCCGATACGCGCTAAATAGCCATCATCGGAGTAGTAGCTTTCCATCACCAGCTCATGCCAACGCCATTGCCCGGATGCGACCCTGAGCTGAACATCAATGCGGCATTGGGTTTGCAGCCGCTGTTGGCACTCGCGGATCAAACCAAACACCCGTAAGCGGTCAGTGGGCATGGCATGAGCCAGTAAGCGGCGCAATGGGAGCCTTGCATAATCACCAGGATAACCCAGCGAAAGCAGCAACGCCGAAGAGCACCAGGTTGCGCCACTGCGAGTATTAATCTCCCAGGTGCCGCAGGCGGCGACCTGCTGCAGCAGATCAACCTGCCGCTGCCTGCGGGTAAGCTGCTGACGATAAATAGCCGAAGCGATCAGTTCAGCGCCGATCACTAGCGCCTGCAACCCCGCTCCCTCCCAGTCAACTTCACGCTCACAGTCATCGAAGCCCAAAGTGCCCCACCACTGACCATCCACCATAATCGGAACGGTCACCATCGATAAAATCGACTGGCTTTCCAAATTGTCGCGCAGCGACCCTAAATCCACCTGCGAGGTAATACAGGTGTGCGAGTCACCACGCTCCCGACGATTGACCATTTCCTCATACTCGGAATCGTCGATCAGCGTGGTAAAAAAGCGAAAGCGTTTTTGCGTTCGCTCACGATAGTGCGATGAAGATGCCCACTCAAAAACAAAATCCTGCAAGACACCGTTTGGGTTGCGCTCTATGGTTTGAAATATCCACACCCGATTGACACCCGACGCTTCCCCTAGCGCCGCCAATAGCTGATCGACGCCCTCACTCCAAAAGTGCGCGTCGATGAGCGCGCGGCTGCCCACAGCAAGGGCATTCAGCAGGCTCGGCGCATCCGGCGAAAAAGGAGCAGGCATAGCAGGTTCTCTTTACTTTTCTTAGAGACTACCACACAGCTTTTAGTGGATTACACGCCATGCCCATAAAGAGTAATGCTAGCGGGTGCTAACGGGGTTTGCTCACGGTGGGACGTCAGCGGTTTCCCGGCCAGGGCAGTCAGCAGAATTTGCAGCGGATCACCGTGACTGACGAGCAGAATGACTTCCCCGCTTACCTGTTGTTCCCAATCACCGATCACCGCCTGCATACGGCTCGCCACCCGGCTCAACGCTTCTACTCCATGGTGCTGGTGTTCAGCATCCTCGGCATCTAACGCCCATACACTGGGATAGTGCTCGTCCCCCAACCCCTCTAGTTCGCCAAAATTTCGTTCCCGCAAGCGCGTATCCACGTTGGGTACCAACTCGAACCTGGCCGCCACATGGGCAGCGGTTTGGGTGGTACGCAAAAAGTCTGAATGCACCACGCGGGTCGGCACAGGCCACTGCCAGTCGGCAACGAGCTGGGCAAGCTGTTGCTCACCATGTTCGGAGAGACCAAAGTTTTCCACCCCGCGCCCCGGCGAGCTGACAATCACCCTCTGTTGATTAGCCTGACTATGGCCGTGGCGCATGAATAAATAGCGGTTGCGCCAATGGTCGGAGAGCGGCTGTAAAGTATTTGACATAAGTTTGTCACAAACCCTAGATTGAAGGTGTCTACTTTCGAAAATAACCATCCTTGACGCGGAATGTCCACTTACGAAACAGTTTCCGCTTTCAATAGTGGCAAAACGCAGCCAAGGAAATACAGCCTGACCCATAGCAAGAACACAACAATAACGCACAAACGAGGCTCACCATGACAACTTCGCTCTTCCGCCAGCGCCCGCTTGCGATACTTATCGCTACATCCCTACTACCGCTCACCCTGCTCTCTACCCATGCCTTCGCGGAGTGCGAACGTGGCGCCCTGGATACCATCTATTGTGATGAAGATGGCGATATGGTGGCGGATCGCCCTGCCGATGAGGCTGAGTGGGTCAATCCAGACACGCTGATTTTTGCTTATACCCCCGTGGAGGATCCGGCTATCTATTCGGATATCTGGCAGCCGTTTATCGATCACTTGGCCGAGGTTACCGAACGGGATGTGCGTTTCTTCGCCGTACAGTCAAACGCTGCCCAAGTTGAAGCCATGCGCAGCGGTCGGCTGCATATCGCTGGCTTCTCCACTGGCCCTACGCCGTTTGCGGTGAATTTGGCCGGTGCCGTGCCGTTTGCCTTGATGGGCTCTGATGACGGCCAATTCGGTTACACCCTGCAGTTATTTACTCATGTCGACTCTGATATCCATGAGGTTGAGGATCTCAAAGGCAAACGCGTTGCCCATACCTCACCCACCTCAAACTCGGGCAATTTAGCCCCTCGTGCGCTGCTGCCGGAACTCGGCATCACCCCCGATGAGGATTACGAAGTGGTCTATTCGGGTAGCCACGACCAATCCATGCTGGGCGTGGTGGCCAAGGATTACGACGCGGCCCCCGTGGCCTCAGAAGTCGTCGAGCGGATGGCAGCACGCGGTCTTTACGATGAAGAAGACGTGCGCCTGATCTACGAATCCGACCGTTTCCCCACTACCTCCTATAACTACGCGCACAACTTGCATCCCGACCTGGTCGAGAAAATAGAGGAAGCCTTTTTTAGCTTTGATTTTGTCGGCACCGAACTTGGTGAAGAGTTTGAGGGCGTCGAGAAATTCATACCCATCAACTACCAAGACAACTGGCAGGTAATTCGTACCATCCAAGCGGCCAATAACGTGAGCTATACGCCAGAAAACCTGGAAGAGTAAACGTAGCGCACCGCCGCCGGCGGTGCGGTTATTGTCTCGACGATGGAAGCGGACACATGCTGGAAATTACCAATCTGGTCAAACGTTATGGCCACGATGAAGCCGTGCTGAAAGGGCTTGACCTCAAGGTAGAGGGAAACAGCGTTGTTTCTATCGTAGGCGCCTCGGGTGCGGGCAAAAGCACCATGCTGAGATGTATCAATCGCCTGGTCGAGCCAACCTCCGGCTCGATCAAACTCAACGGCAATGAGCTGGTGAACCTGAAAGGCGCCGAGCTGCGCCGTGCTCGCCGCAAGATCGGCATGGTGTTCCAAGGTTTTAACCTACTGGATCGCTTGACCGTGATGGAGAACGTGTTGGCCGGGCGGTTGGGTTATGTGAATCTCTATCAAGCGATATCGCGCCGCTACCCTCAGGCTGATATTGAGCGTGCGTTTGTGCTAATGGAGCGGGTGGGAATCGCTCATTACGCCAACAAGCGCGCTGATGAGCTATCCGGTGGCGAGCGCCAGCGGGTAGGCGTCGTGCGAGCCCTGATGCAGGAGCCTGATGTTCTGCTGGCGGACGAACCAACTGCCTCGCTGGATCCACGCACCTCCGAGCAAATCATGATACTGCTGCAAAGCCTGGCCAGTGAGCTCTCGCTGCCAGTACTCATCAATATCCACAACGTCGCACAGGCCAAAACCTATACCGAGCGGATTGTGGGCCTACGCCACGGCAAGATGATCTTTGATGGGTTGCCTGCCGATTTCAACAAAGACGCGTTAGACGCCATCTACGGTGGCATTGAAGCGCCGGACGATGCGATTACTGATACGCCAGCGGAGGAACCCTCACATGACTCCGCCTGAGGCCCCTTCAACGGCGCCCCGCACCTGGCGAAAGCCGCCGTTCATTGCCAACCCGTTGCTACGCTATGGGTTAATCGTGGTTGCCGTGGTTTATCTGGTCTGGGCGTTCGGCTCGCTGCCGTTCAACTGGGCGCGGATCTCTGAAGGGTTGCCCCGCGCGGCACGCATATTTAGCGGCGGCTTCCCACCCAGCCTAGAGCGCTACGAGCTGCTGCTGACAGGCTTTAAAGAGAGCTTTCAAATCGCCATTCTGGCGACGCTATTGGGGGTTTTACTCTCTATTCCCTTTGCCGTGATGGCGGCACGTAATATCGCCCCAATGCCTATCTATGTGATTGGCCGGTCGGTGATTATCGTATCGCGCAGCTTTCATCCGGTAATTGTTGCCATCCTGTTTGTCGCTGCCGTTGGATTTGGCCCACTCGCAGGTATTCTGACTCTGACACTCTACTCCATCGGCTTTGTGGGCAAGTTGCTCGCCGAAGAGATCGAGGAGATTGATTGGGGCCAAGTAGAGGCGATGAAAGCCGCCGGCGCTGGCTATGTGGCCATTCTGTTTTATGCGGTCTTTCCGCAAATTCTGCCACGCCAGGTAGGGCTATCCATGTACCAATTGGATAGTAACTTGCGCGCATCAGCGGTGGTCGGAATCGTTGGGGCAGGCGGCATTGGCGGCACCCTGATGAATGCCTTTGGGCGTTACGACTACGATTTCGCCTTTGCGATTCTGCTCATTATCATCGCGGTCATTTTGCTCAGTGAAGGTGTCAGCGGCTGGGTAAGGAAAAAAATATGGTAGATCACGCACAGCAGCTTGCCGATCGTATTTGGCAACGCTATGACCGCAAACAGCGCCTGATTCGTTACGCCGTTCTGCTAGCTACCTTGATGTTAGTGGTTTGGGCGGTGCGCGATATTGATATTTTCTGGCCCTGGGTGTGGGATGCGCCCAACCAAATCTCCGGGCTTGGCGCACGCATGTGGCCACCCAGTGCGGCGGGGCTCAATGGCATTATCGCAGCGCTGATCGAGACCGTGCATATCGCTACGCTGGCTACCTTTCTGACGATTTTCCTGGCGCTCCCGGTGGCCTACATCGCCGCCCAGAATACTACCCCCAACCGCGCCTGTTTGTGGTTTGGTCGCTTCATTCTGGTCTCAAGCCGTTCGGTGAACACCATCATCTGGGCGCTGCTGTTCGTGGCCATTTTTGGCCCTGGGGTATTAGCGGGCATACTCGCCATCATGTTTCGCTCGATTGGCTTTATCGGCAAGCTGATGGGCGAAGCAATAGAGGAGATTGACCGGCGCCCCGTAGAGGCCATGGAAGCCACCGGGGCCTCCAAGGCCAAAGTGGTCGCCTATGCAATCGTGCCTCAGGTCATGCCCGCGTTTTTTGCCATCGTCATCCTCCGCTGGGATATCAATATCCGCGAATCGACGGTACTTGGGTTGGTGGGCGCCGGGGGTATCGGCGTTATCCTCCAGGGCGCAATTGACACCTTTGCCTGGCCTACCGTGGCGACCATTTTGATTGCCATTATTGTGCTGGTACTGATTGGTGAAGCCGTCACCAGCTTGCTGCGTAGCAAGGTGCTGTAACCCACGTTGCTTAAGCCGAGGCAAGCGTTTGACCTAACGCCAAACGCTTGCCATGGTTAGATGACCATCAACGACATGGAGTATGCACAGCGATGACAACCTATATCGTGGTAGCCGACGCCGCTCGCGCACGCATTTTTACCCGAGATGCCTTAACGTTGGCAGAGCAAGAAAGCATGGTTCACGCTGAAGGACGTCTACACGAAGGTGACTTGGTCACCGACGGTCGAGGCGATGTGCATGAGTCGATGTCCACTACCTCTCGCTCGGCTGGCGAAGAGGGAACGGCTACTAAGCACGAAAACGAGTTGTTTGCGAAAGAGGTCGCTCAGCGACTTTATAGTGCTCGAGTAGGCAACAGTATGAAGAAGCTCATTATGGTGGCGCCACCTAAATTTTTAGGGCTTTTACGCGATAAACTCGATGCCCCTACCCAAAAGCTGGTGATTCATTCCCTATCAAAAGATCTAAGTAAAGCTTCAATGGCCGATATTCAACAAGCAGTTAGTGATTTACGCTAGTAATATCCAAAACTTAAAGACCATGTAAGACTAAAGAAAGGGTCGCTCTCGCCGATAGCCTAGAAGACATTATAAACGGTACCTCCCCCTGAGTACTGACATGCACTTCTACGTCGAGAGCGACCATGCTATCTACCCTCCGAGCACGCATCCTATTGGCTGCATTAGTGGCGATTACCCTCGCCCTGGTGGTTAACGGCATTGCCAGTTACACCACCGTAAAACAGCACAATAGCCAGCAAGTTAACCGCAACTTAGAAGCCGTTGTTCGCGGTAATACGCAAGCACTTCAGGAATGGACGGCTTCTCGCGCCACTATGCTATCGGCCCTGGAACAGGCCACTATAGAAGACAACCCGCTGTCAGCACTGCAACAGCTGACCGCATCCGGTGGGTTTATGACCTCCTATATGGCTTATCCAGACACCCCAAACGCTATTTTTTCTGATGGTTGGGAGCCACCTAGCGATTATGATCCGCGCCAGCGCCCTTGGTATCAAGACGCAGTCAATGCAGAAACAACCGTAGTAACAGCACCTTACATCGACATGATCAGTAACGAGCTAGTCGTATCATTTGTACACCCCTACTACCGCGGGGGTGAACTAATCGCTGTGGTGGGCGCCGATATCAATATTAATGATGTTGTAGAGATTGTAGCGGCCATTGCTCCTACCCCTTCAAGTTTCGGCTTCTTAACCACTGGCGATGGCACCTTGGTGGCCCACCCGGATAGCAACCTCAGCCTAGAGCCCTCCACCACCCTCAACAGCGAACTGGATAACAACCGCTTAGCACAAATCACTAGCGCGGAGCAGCCTCAAGCCATGGAGCTCCAGGGCAGCAATAAGCTACTGCTTGGCCAGCCAGTAGGTGGCAACAGCGACTGGCAACTTGTAGTGGCACTCGATGAAGCAGAGGCAACAGCGGGCCTGCGCGCCATCGCCAAGACATCGATAGTCACGCTGCTGATTGTGGCCGCAATCACGGCAGTGGTCTTCGGTTTGCTGCTTTCTCTGCTGCTACGCCGCTTGCTGGGAGTTCGTAATGCGATGGATGATATCGCATCGGGAGAGGGCGATTTAACCCGACGCTTGCCCGAAGAGGGTAATGATGAAGTCACTCAAATTGCCAAGGCCTTCAACCGTTTCGTAGGTAAAATGGAGGCCGTATTAATCGATGTACGCACCAGCAGTGAATCTGTTCACCACGCGGCCAATGAGATCGCCATGGGTGGCCAGGACTTATCACGCCGCACCGAGAACGCCGCCTCTAGCCTGCAACAAACGTCCGCTTCGATTGAAGAAATCACCAGCACCGTGCAGCACACTGCTGCCTCGGCTCAGGAAGCCAACAAGCTCTCTCAAACTGCCTCAGAAGTAGCCAACGAAGGCGGCAAGGTGGTGGCGAATGTGGTTACCACCATGGAAGACATTACCCACGCCTCCGATAAAATCGGTGAAATCGTCACGTTAATGAACAGCATCTCTTTCCAGACCAACCTGCTGGCGCTTAACGCGTCGGTGGAAGCTGCCCGCGCTGGCGAGCATGGCCGTGGTTTTGCCGTGGTGGCCGACGAAGTACGCAAGCTGGCTGGGCGTAGCAGTGATGCCGCCAACGATATTCAAAAGCTGATTGAGGACTCTCAAACCAAGGTTAACAATGGCACCACTTTAGTGCGTAATGCGGGATCTACCATGCAAGACATCGTCGCGCATATTACCCGCGTTACCGATGTTTTGGAGGAGATCAATGCGGCCACCAGCGAGCAAAGCGATGGCATCAATCAGGTCAACATTGCCGTCGCAGAACTGGATCGCATGACTCAGGAAAACGCGGCCATGGTGGAAGAGTCCACGACCGCCGCCGAGCAGCTAAAAGAACAGGCCGATCATCTGGCAGGCACTATCAGTAGTTTTAAGCTGTCTCACGCCGCGGCACCTGCCCTGCAAGTGCAGTACCAAGCACATGACAACCGCCGCCATCACATTACTTAAGGGGTAACGTTATGCATTTTCGTTCGTTACGCTCTTTTGTCGTCGCACTTGCGGGCCCTTGCTTGCTCGCGATTGTGGCTGCGCTAGTCATCTATAACTTGGTCGCCGCGGCCCGCACCCAGCAAACGGTGAAGGAGCATACCGGCGCATTGATGGAAAGTGCATTGAATGCGCGCTTGGATGCCATTGCCGAAGCAGAGGGTGGGCGTATTCAGCGCGAACTCAACAATGCCATGACTATCGCCAATCAATTGGCGACTACTAATGCTTTGATGGGTATGGAGGATGAAGAGGGGCGCCGCTCGCTTTACCTGAACCGCCGCGAACTATCTAACTTAGTGCGCCAAACTGTGGCCGACAACCCGACACTGCTGGATGCATTTATCGGCTGGGAGCCCAATGCGTTTGGTGACGACGCACGATATGCAGGAGATGAGCGCTATGGCCATGACGGTAGCGGTCGCTTTATGCCCTGGTGGTACCGCACCGAGGATGAAACGCTAGAAGTGCTGCCGCTGGGAGATACCATGGAGAGTGAAGAACGCCTTCCCAGCGGCGTTCGGGAAGGAGAATACTATCTTTGCCCTCGTGAAACCCTAGTTCCTTGCATTATCGATCCGGCGGCTTATGACTATGGCGGCGAGACGCAACTGGTCACTTCGTTTAACGCCCCCATTTTGGTGGATGGCGAGTTTCGTGGCGTTGCGGGGGTAGACCTCTCCCTTAACTTTATCCAAACCCTGCTAAGCGATGCCAACCAAGCGCTATACGAAGGCGCTGGGCGCATGGCTCTCGTCGCGGGAAGTGGGGGGCTAGTCGCCGACACGACAGGCGTAGAGAGTCTGGGCTCGCCTGCCAGTGACTCCCTTAGCAGTACAATTCTCGCGGGCATCCGAGAGGCATCAGAGCAAGGTAGCCTGCAAAGCAGCGTTAACGATGGTCTACTGCAGCGCTATCAGCCTATTACCATTGGCGATACTCGCCTCCCCTGGGTGTTGGTACTCCAGCTCCCTGAAGACGTAGCGCTTGCGGAGTTAGGCGAGCTGCAAGCAGTTCTCAGCGAGCAGCGCCAGCAAAATACGCTGGGCATGACGGTAGTAGGGCTACTTCTGGCAGCATTGGGGGTGGCAGCGCTATGGTGGATTGGCGGGCGAATCGCACGGCCTCTTAAGCGGCTTGCAAGCCGCATGGCAGAGATTGCTTCAGGCCATGGTGACCTTACCCAACGTCTACCGGTGCATGGGCGAGATGAAAGTGCCGCGGTAGCTGAGCAGTTCAATGCCTTTGCAGAAAAAATTCAGGTTATTCTGCTGGATGTGCGCCGTAGTAGTGAAGCCGTCAACCACGCGGCTAATGAAATTACTCAAGGTGGCCACGACCTCTCACGGCGCACTGAACAGGCCGCTGCCAGCCTGCAGCAAACCTCCTCTGCGATGGAAGAAATCAGCAGCACCGTTAGCCATACCACTCACGCCTCGCAAGAAGCCAGTGGGCTTTCACAAACCGCCTCGCAGTTAGCCTCGCGTACCGACAGCGCGTTTGAGCAAGTCGTGGCAACGATGGATGATATTCGCTCCAATTCCGATGAAATTCAGGCCATCGTGACCGTCATCGACGGCATCGCCTTTCAGACTAACCTGCTTGCCCTGAATGCTTCTGTGGAAGCCGCCCGGGCTGGCGAACACGGTCGTGGGTTTGCCGTGGTCGCCGACGAAGTTCGCAAATTAGCCTCTCGCAGTAGCGAAGCCGCCAAGGATATCCGCCAGCGTATTAATACTTCGGCTGGCAAGGTTGAAAGCGGTACCCAAATGGTTCGAGATGCGGAGTCGGCAATGCACGAATTAGCAGAAAGCGTCACGCGGGTAACGCAAATGTTGGGAGATATCAGTACGGCCGCTCGAGAACAAAGCGAGGGCATTAGCCAGGTGAGCATTGCCGTCACCGACCTAGACCAAATGACCCAGCAAAACGCCGCGCTTGTGGAGGAGTCGACGACCGCCGCTGAACAGCTAAACGATCAGGCGGATAGGCTCGCTGCGCTGGTAGGCGGCTTTACACTTGAGCCAAAAAACGCCCCTAGCAACCATCAGTTGCCTGCTCCCGAATTGACTGAGCGATAAACGCTTAAGGAATCGGCGGCAGCGCAATATCGTCGCTGCGCTTGGCCCCAGCGGTCATTTCACGGCACAGGCGCAGAAATTCGCGCACGCCGGTGGTGAGGTATTTGTGCCGGTGCCAGATAAACGTAAACTGACGCTTTAGATCCAACTCCGGCGTAGGCAGCGGCACCAAGCTGCCGCGCCGGAAGGCATCTCGCAGTGCCAGGCGCGAGACACAGCCAATCCCCAGCCCTGATTCCACGGCACGCTTAATACCTTCCGTATGCTCTAGCTCTAGCAGGGTGTTAAACCGGCTGCGGCGGTGGCGCGCGGCATGCTCCAGAGTCATGCGGGTGCCAGAGCCCTCTTCGCGCATAATCCAGTCCTCACGCAGCAGTTGTTCAAGTTCAAGGTGCTCGCGGCCTGCCAGTGGGTGTCGCGGCGAGCAAAACACGCACAGCTCATCTTCCACCCAGGGTTGGCTGATGATCATGTCATCGTCGCACTGCCCCTCGATCAAGCCTAAATCCAGCGAGTGCTGGCGCACGCCTTCGATAATATGGCGCGTATTGCGCACTGCCAAGCGCACCCGGCTACCGGGGTGGCGCTGCATAAAATCGCTGATCAGCAGCGTGGCCAGGTAGTTGCCAATGGTCAGCGTAGCCCCTACATCCAGCGACCCAACCCCTTTCTGGCCACGTAGAAGCTCTTCAATCTCTTCGCCGCGATCCAGCAGCGCCACCGCTTTGGGCAACAGCTGAAAACCCAGTGCGTTAAGTTTTAAGCGTTTACCAATCCGATCCAGCAGTTGGCAGTCGAACTGCCGCTCAAGCTCCGCAAGCGCCGTGCTGGTTGCCGACTGAGACATGGCCAGCGCCCGCGCCGCATGGGAGACGCTCTCATGCTGAGCAACCGCCACAAAGACTTCCAACTGCCGCAGGGTGTAGTGCATAGAGTCTGACCTTTATTTGATCTATATCTATTTTTCAGATAACCGTTATCAATATAATTCGCTTAACAGATATACCACCCTTTGCTTAGACTTGCTGGCAACATATTTAATCATTTTTATTCTTTTTAAGAATATGACCGATGCGGACTAGCGCCAGCATCGACTAATGGAGAAAACGGCATGAGTAAGTTTGCTCTGGAAGAAGTGCTTAGCGTCCATCACTGGAACGATACCCTGTTCAGCTTCCGCACCACCCGCGAGCGCAGCCTGCGTTTCAAAACCGGTCAGTTCGTGATGATTGGTTTGGAAGTGAACGGCAAGCCGCTGATGCGCGCTTACTCCATTGCCAGCCCCAACTACGAAGACCACCTTGAGTTCTTCAGCATTAAAGTACCCGACGGCCCGCTCACTTCACGCCTTCAGCACCTGAAAGTAGGCGATCAGATCATGGTTAGCCGCAAGCCCACCGGCACACTGGTATGCGATGACCTACTGCCGGGCCGCAACCTCTACATGCTCTCCACCGGTACCGGCTTGGCGCCGTTTATGAGCCTGATCCAGGATCCTGAAGTGTACGAGCGCTTCGAGAAGGTAGTGCTGGTTCACGGTGTGCGGGAAGTTTCTGAATTGGCCTACGCCGACTTTATCACCAAAGAGTTGCCAGCCCATGAATACCTGGGTGAAGACATCGCTGAAAAGCTGGTCTACTACCCCACCGTTACTCGGGAGGAGTTCCACACCATGGGGCGCCTAACCGACCATATCCGTACGGGCAAGCTGTTTGAAGACACCGGCCTGCCGCCCATTGATCCGCGCCAGGATCGCGCGATGATCTGCGGCAGCCCCGCCATGCTGGACGATACCAGCGCGCTACTTGACGAGCTGGGTCTGAATATCTCGCCGCGCATGGGCGAGCCGGGCGACTACGTCATCGAGCGTGCGTTTGTCGAGAAGTGAGACGTAAATAGTGAATCGTAATGAGTGAGTGGTGAAAAGAAAAAAGTTTATAGCCGCCAGAATGATCGCATCACTCATACAAAGCCCCTGGGGAGAGCATCCACAGGGGCTTTGTCTACTCGGCACTACTTACCATTCACACCTTACCCTTCACCGTTAAACCGCGTCTTTGCCCGTTTCGCCAGTACGGATACGAATCACCTGCTCCAGCGGCATCACAAAGATTTTGCCGTCGCCGATTTTACCTGTGTTCGCCACCTGGGTGATGGCATCAATCACCTGCTCGACCATGTCGTCGTCCACGGCGACTTCCAGCTTCACCTTGGGCAGGAAGTCCACCACATACTCAGCACCACGATACAGCTCGGTATGCCCTTTCTGGCGCCCAAAGCCCTTCACTTCCGTCACCGTAATACCCTGAACGCCGATATCGGAGAGCGACTCGCGTACATCGTCGAGCTTAAACGGCTTGATAATCGCTGTGATCAATTTCATTACCATATCCTCTAACTGGGTGGCCATGATGGGGTCGGGTTGAACGGCTGCTAATGTTGCAGCCGTTAACCGCTAACTACCAGCATACACCGCTATCGACAGAGAATAAAAAAGCCTCCCACTAAGGGGAGGCCAGAAGGAGCACGCCTGCTCACTAGGTCAGCATTAAATTATTTCTTAATGCCGCTGTTTATTTCTTAATGCCAAATTCGGGATAGGCTTCGAGACCGCACTCAGCGATATCAACGCCTTCATACTCTTCTTCTTCGCTAACCCGGATGCCCATGATGGCTTTCAGGATGAGCCATACCACCAGGCTGGCCAGGAATACCCAAGCGAAGATACCTACGATACCGATGATCTGGGCACCGAATGATGCGCCGTCATTGTTCAGCGGCACTGCCAGCACGCCCCAGATACCGACAACACCGTGAACCGAGATCGCGCCGACCGGATCATCCAGCTTCACTTTATCGAGGGTGACGATGGCTGCGACCACGATGATGCCGCCAATCGCGCCGATAATGGTAGCGCTCAGTGCGGTCGGAGAGAGCGGATCGGCGGTGATGGCCACCAGGCCAGCCAGGGCACCGTTCAATGCCATGGTCAGGTCAGCTTTGCGGAACCACAGTTTGGCCAGGATCAGTGCCGCAATCACACCACCTGCCGCTGCTGCATTCGTGTTTACAAACACCTGTGCCACGTTGTTAGCAGAATCGACAGCCGCAAGTTTAAGCTCGGAACCGCCATTGAAACCGAACCAGCCCATCCACAGAATGAAGGTACCCAGCGTTGCCAGCGGCATGTTGGCACCGGGAATAGCGTGGATAGAACCGTCTTTACCGTATTTACCTTTACGTGGGCCTAGCACGATCACACCCGCTAACGCAGCCGCCGCACCGGCAAGGTGCACAATGCCGGAACCCGCATAGTCAGAGTAGCCCACTTCAGACAACCAGCCGCCACCCCAAGTCCAGTAGCCAGACACCGGATAGATAAACGCGGTCATTACCACAGCAAAGGCCAGGAATGCCCACAGTTTCATACGCTCAGCGACGGCACCCGACACAATTGACATGGCGGTTGCCACGAACACGACTTGGAAGAAGAAGTCAGAACGCATGGAGTAGTAGGGCGCGTCATCGCCGCCTGCGGTAACCGCATCCACACTGTTTTCAGCGCCAATCAAGAAGCCCAGATTGGGCAGGAAGCCGCCAGCGCTGCTGGAGTACATGATGTAGTAGCCCACCAGCAGATACATGGTGCAGGCAATGGCAAACAGCGCGATATTCTTGGTCAGGATCTCAGCGGTGTTTTTGGAGCGTACTAAGCCCGCCTCTAACATGGAGAAGCCTGCCGCCATCCACATGACGAGCACACCGCAAATTAGAAAGTAGAACGTATCGAGCGCGTAGCTCAGATCAGTCAACTCATTCATTGTAAGTTCCCCGTTGAACTATAGAAATGATCCGAAAAAGCAGCGTTAAACGGCGTCTGCACCGCGCTCGCCTGTCCGAATCCGAATAACGTCTTCAAGCGGTGTCACAAACACCTTGCCGTCACCGATCTTGCCGCTGTTAGCCGCACTACAGATTGCATCCAATACGCTCTCCAAACGGGCGTCGTCTACGGCCACTTCCACTTTTACCTTGGGTAGAAAGTCGACGACGTACTCCGCGCCACGATACAACTCGGTATGCCCTTTCTGACGGCCAAAACCTTTAACTTCAGTGACCGTAATGCCCTGAACGCCGTTGTCGGCCAATGCCTCACGAACGTCGTCGAGCTTAAATGGCTTGATGATAGCGGTGATGAGTTTCATCCCGGATCTCCCCTGCTGGATAAGTCCTGCTAGATTGGTAGCGGCACAGCCGCCAGAATAAGCACCTGAACCGATAATGCGCATACTGTGCCAGCTGACTTTTTTTTCTTACAAGTCAGTTGATTAGCCGCTACCAAAAGTAATCTTCAGGGCTAAATCCGAGCAAAGCCATTGTCATACCACCGCTATTGCACCAAAAAAGAGCGTAAGCAAAAGTAGCCTGCTCTATTTCGATGCACACCCTGAGTTAAGCAGTAAAAGCACGCGATACATGCGAATTCGCCAACTGTTGCGTATCCTTACCGGTAAGCAATATTTAAAGCAGGTTTATCTAGGAGAGAACGATGGCGCCTCAAGACCGTATTAGCCGCTTGGCCCAGCAGATTGGTGACCGTTTACAAAACGCCTCCCAGGCGCCAGAAGATATTCAAAAGGGCGTGCAGCAAGTCGTGCGTGGCGCCTTCGACCGCCTGGAGCTTGTCTCACGGGAAGATTTCGACATTTTAATGGATGTACTGCAGCGCACCCGTTCGCGGGTAGAGGCGTTAGAGCGCCAAGTCGCTAACCTTGAAGCAGCCGTTGATGCCTCCGCGCCAACGACATCCACGCCACTCGAAGCTGAAGCCCCACCGGTCCCAGAGCAGCATGCGCCGGAATCAGATGCAGAAGACGAGAAGAATAAACCCGCTTAACTTTCAAGCTTCATTAGCAGCAATAGGGAAATGGCCTATTGCTGCGCGAACCACAAAATAAATACGAATCACTATCGTTGACTTTGTTTTTCGTGGTGATACTCTCCGCCTTTGATTTTCTTACCGTCTGCGGATTGTTCACTATGCACGCCCTGTCACTATCAAACCTATCTGTTGCAAAGCTGCCTTTTGCAAAGCCTTTTTTTTCGCCGTCGTCTGTTTCAATATCTGGGCTTATTGGCACCGGCCTGTTACTGAGCTTCTCCAATGGCGTTGTCGCCCAAAATACTGCGTCTAGCGCCGACGAGACCATGGTGGTCGTTGGATCGCGCACTCCTAGTCAGATCAGTCAAATTCCCGGTGCTGTATGGGTAATTGACAAAGAGATGCTGCAACAGCAGACCCGCAATGGTGCAGACCTAAAGACAGCATTGGGGCATCTGGTACCGGGGTTGGATCTGGCGCCGCAAGGGCGCACCAATTATGGGCAAAACATGCGAGGCCGGGGCGTGCAGGTACTCATTGACGGCGTATCGCTGAACAGTTCCCGTGGGCTTTCCCGTCAGTTCGATGCCATCGATCCCTTCAATATTGAGCGTGTGGAAGTACTTTCCGGCGCCAGCAGCCTATATGGCGGCGGTGCGACGGGGGGCTTGATCAACATCATCACGCGCAAAGGCGAGGAAGGATTGAATTGGCGCACGGAAGCGGGCATTACCACCGGCTTCAACAACAGCGATGACATAGATCGACGCCTCGCACAATCCATCAGCGGTGGTAACGAGCGGGTTCAAGGCTATCTGGGTACCGCCATTGGCGACAACGGCCGCCACTATGACGGCAGCGGCCAGGAAATCTTTCCCGATATCGCCCAGACCGACCTACAGGATAATCGCAGCATTGATGTATTGGGCAACCTCTCTTTCCGCTTGACCGATGAACAGAGTCTGGAACTGGGTGCCCAGCTGTACCGTTCAGGCTATGAAGGTGACCGGGGTGTTTACTTTCCCAACCTCGACGCTGCCACGCCCAACTTGAACGATGCCGAAATTCGCGATGGCTACCGTTCACAGCGCGATCCGGAAACCGACCGTAAGCTCGTCAACGTCAACTATCACCACGCCAACCTGTGGGGGCAAAACTTCTACCTGCAGGCGTTCCACCGGGAGGAGGAGTCCAGCTTCCAGGCATTTCCCTACCCAGTCTCCAACGGCCTGCAATTTCGCGCCTCGCAACAAAACACCGATTTAAGCGGCATCAAAGCGCTGTTTGAATCGCGCCTGGGTGATGACGTTTCGCTAACCTACGGCCTTGATCTGGATCGGGAAACCTTCGATGCCAGCCAGATGCTGTTCGATACCGACATATCGGATGCTTCCGGCGGCCTGGTTCAGCAGGCATCGGGGGTTGAGCCCCGCTACCCCGGTTATCAAGTGGACGGGCTTTCAGGCTTCCTCCAGGGCGATTGGCAGGCCACCCAGGCGCTCAAGCTCTCCGCAGGGTTGCGGCAGCAGCATATGGACGTCGAAGTGGATGAATTCCAGGGGATTCCTGGCGGCAAGAATGACTACGAAGCAACGCTCTTCAATGCCAGCGCTCTTTACGACTACCGCAACGGTCACCAGAACTGGCTGCAATTTAGCCAGGGCTTCGAACTGCCAGATCCTGCCAAATATTACGGCAAGAGCCCCGACGTAAGTGTCGATAACAACCCGTTATCTGCCATCGAGACGGATCAGATAGAGCTAGGCTGGCGCTACCAGGGTGGCAACTGGACGACCCAAACAGCGCTTTACTACGCCTGGTCGGACAAAGCGGTAGAGAACGCCGAGGATTTAAGCGTCAGCGTCGTCGATGAGAAGAAACGCGACTTCGGCCTGGAAAGCGCCGTGACCCGTTACTTTGATAATGGCCTGGAGGCAGGGGGCACTCTGCACCTGGTGCGTTCCGAGCAGGAGAACGACCAAGGGGAGTGGGAGAAGCGTGACGCCCGCTATGCATCGCTCTCTTCCGCCACTGCCTTTATTGGCTGGACGGACTATGTACGTTCGGCTCGCTTGCAGGCCAACCACAACTTCGACCTGAAAGACGATGCCGACCGCGAGATCGATGGCAATACCACCCTCGACTTATCGCTCAGCCAGGAAACCGATTTTGGCACCTTAAGCCTGGGAGTGCAGAACCTGCTGGATGATCAGTACTCCACCGTCTGGGGTCAGCGAGCCGCCATGTTCTATTCGCCCTACTACGGCCCAGAGTACCTCTACGACTACCAGGGCCGCGGGCGTACTTACACCCTGAACTGGTCGATGGAGTACTGAGTGCTGGTTCGCTACTCGCTGACAACCGCTCAAGGGTGAGGTAACGGGGATGGCCACACTCGGCTCAATAACGCCATCTTGCGTACCACTAACCACCCATGACCTGCTGGCTATTGGTCAGCGCTTCGGGATCGACTACCGCTTTCCCGAAGCGCCTGACCGCTCCCAGCCAGCGCCTTGTGTTGCCCATGGGCGGGTGATGGACGTCGAGGTAGACCCCACACTGCGGGTGACACACTCTGATCTTGATGTCCTGCACGCTTACGCCTCCACTTCCCGGCGTGCCGCGCCGTGGTTTCTCAGCGTGATACTCGAGGGCCATATCCAAGTCGGCCTAGGGCACCAGTCGTTTCAGTTGCAGGCCGGCGACGCCTTCAGTGCCCATTTCAACGAGCAGACCGGACTTGAGGTCTTCCAGCCCGCGCCACAACGATTGCGCATTCTCAACGTATCGATTCTGGCTTGCACAGAGCCTCTCTCTTTCTCGCCCATTAACTGTTCGCCTATCAATGTTGCCCCTCCGGCAACGCCCGTACTGCATACTTGGCAGGTGCCGCAGTTCCTTATTCATAGCCTGGAGGCAGCACTGGCTTCGAACTGGTCAGTAGAGCGGCAGCGCCTGCTATGGCAGGGGCTCGCGCTCCAGTTGTTAGCTCATGGGCTGCCTGCCGCCTCCCTTGAGTCCAGCGACGAAGAAAAGGCAGTCAGCCTGCCACCGGGTTTAACCCAGCGCGACCACCAGCGCCTGGAGCACTTGCGTCAGCAGCTCGAACACTCCCCCAACCAGGATTATCGGCTTGAGCAGTTGGCCCGCAATGCCGCGATGAGCCCGAGCAGCCTACGCACCAAGTTTCACCGCTGTTACGGCTGCTCGATATTCGACTACCTACGACGTTGTCGCCTGACCCAAGCTCAAGCGTACTTACGCAAAGGTTATAGCGTGCAGCAAACCGCTCACGCCTGTGGCTACCGCCACGCCACCAATTTTGCCACCGCCTTTAAGCGCGCTTTTGGCATTGCGCCCCATGAAGTACACCATCGCCATTAAAGCCGCAGGGTTGTTTTTGGAGCGCTAAGTTCCTCTGTTGGACGTTTTTTGGCAGTACGCATACTCCCTTTGTCATTGCGCATACCTTTCAGTAGCCATTAAGCGCAATAATTCTCATTAACACATTGGTTAATTGATGCTTATTGCAGGTGCCTCCATGCTCATCCCCCATCACCGTTTTCTACGCTCTCCGCTTAGCGTCGCCGTTCTCTCGGCACTGGCTGTTTCCCCGGTATACGCTCAAGAAAGCACCGAGTTAGCCACCGTCACGGTGACTGCCCAGCAGGCTGCCACCAAAGTGGAAACGCCGACGATCGAAATACCCCAGAGCGTTTCCACGATCACCCGCGAACAGATGGATAACCGCGGCGTAAGTACCGTGCAGCGCGCCACCGACTACACGCCAGGTGTTTACAGCAATCAGGTAGGCGCCTCCAATCGCTTCGACTACCTGGTACTGCGCGGTTTTTCTGACGGCAGCTTGAGCAATACCTTCCTGGATGGCCTGAAAGTAATGGGGGATGCCAACTCCCATAGCAGTATGCGCATTGACCCATGGTTTCTGGAAAGCATTGAAGTGGTGCGCGGGCCCGCCTCGGTACTCTATGGACGCGCCTCCCCTGGCGGGGTAGTCGCCCTGAACAGCAAGCGGCCAGAATTTGAACAGGGCGGTGAGCTGCGTTTTCGAGTGGGTAATAATAACCAGCGCAGCGCCGCTTTTGACCTCACCGGCCCTATTGGCGAAGAGCAGCGGGTGGCCTTTCGCCTGACCGGGATTGCCAGCGCCGCGGATACCCAGTTTGGCCCGGCAGAAGAGGAGCGCTATGCCATTGCGCCCCGGCTCACCTGGGATATCACCGATGACACCAGCCTCACCGTAGAAGCCTACCTACAGGATGAACCCGAAGGCGGCTACCACTCCGGCGTACCCTATGAGGGGGCCGTGGTCGCCCATAATGGCCACAAGATCAGCAACAACTTCTTTGATGGTGAAGAGGATTACGACACCTACGAGCGAACCCAACGCATGTTCGGCTACGCCCTGGAACACCGCTTCAACGACCAGGTGACCGGCCGTCAATTGATGCGCTATCTCAATTCCGACGTAGTGCTCAATCAGGTCTACGGCTTTGGTTGGACGTCACCGACGTCTAATGAACTCACCCGCTACTACTCCGGCAGCAATGAATCTCTGGAAGCCTGGACACTCGATAACCAGCTTGAAGCCACACTCAGCAGCGGCTTTATGGATCACACGCTGCTGTTTGGAGTGGATTACCAGCAGCGGGAAAACGACGTGTCATGGCCCACTGGGTATTTCCCGCCGCTCAATGCGTTTGACCCGGTTTATGGCAGCGACCCCATCGAGTTTTACGCCCCGGTGCGCGAACGCCATGAGATCGACCAGACCGGGGTTTACCTGCAAGACCAGATAGCCCTCGATAACTGGCGCTTCACCCTGGGTGGCCGCTACGACTGGGTCAATATCGACAATGCCAACCGCGATAGCGGTGATACCAGCTCCCTTAGCGATACCCAGTTCAGTGGCCGCGCCGGGGTGGTCTACCTGTTCGATAACGGCGTAGCGCCCTACCTGAGCTACTCTACCGCCTTCACCCCCACCAGTTTCGTGGATGAGAGTGGCGATCTGCTCCAGCCCATGGAAGGCGAACAGTGGGAAACCGGCGTTAAATACCAGCCTAACAGTAGCCAAAACCAATACAGCGCGGCGCTGTTCCATATCGGTCAGGAGAACGTCGCCACCAAAGAGCAGCCCACCGACCCATACCGAGCCGTAGGGGAGATCGAATCCCAAGGGCTGGAGCTGGAAGCGCAAACCCAGCTAACGGATACCCTCTCGGTTCAGGCAGGCTATAGCTTCACCGACATCACCTACGCCAAAAGCGACGACGGTAACCAGGGCAACAACGCCATTTACTCCCCCCGCCACCAAGTACAGCTCTGGGGCCGCTACGAGGCCAACAAGGGCTGGCTAAACGGCGTGGATATGGGTGTCGGCGTGCGTCACTACGCGGATATCGCCGCTGACCGGGCCAATACCGAAACCGTGCCCGACTACACTCTGGTGGATGCCACCATTGGCTACGACCTCAGCCAACTCGGCGTAGAAGGGGTCGAAACACGTTTAAACGTGAACAATTTATTGGATAAAGAGTACGTGGCCTCCTGCAACTCCCTGGAGTACTGCTACTTCGGTGCCGAGCGCGGCGTCACCGCCAGTGTTCACTACCGTTTCTAAACGCTCGTGCTAGGCGACGGCTCAAGCCCTTGTCTAAGCATTATTAACTTATTGTAACCTAACCTGCCCAGGCCACTGTGCCTGGGCTTTTTTTCTTGAATGCAGGTTTGCAAACAATAAATATTATCGTTTAAATACAGCTCTTATTTTCTGGATGGCCTCTCACCACCATGTGCCACACCAACCTGTTCTCATTGCTCGCGCGCTGCGGGCTGTTCGCCGTTTGTATGCTGAGCGTTTCTACTGCCCAGGCGCAGTGGGCCACGGTGGACTGGACGATTGCCGAAACCTTGCTGGCGATTGATGCGCCGGTTAGCAGCGTGGCTCAGCAAAGCGATTATCAGGAGTGGGTGGGCGAGCCCCATATACCCGACAGTGTCACCGATATGGGGCTACGTACCCAGCCCAATATGGAACTGCTGGCTCAAGTGCCACCAGAACAGACGCTGATCTCGCCCATGTTTGCCGGTTTGACACCGCGCCTGGAGCGCATCGCCCCGGTCACTTCATTCTCGCTCTACTCCCCCGGCACCGATACCTGGCAGGAAATGCAAACCCTGACCCGTCAGCTGGGCGAGTTAACCGAGCGCCAGCCCCAGGCCGAGCAGCTTATTGAAGAAACCCAGGCCTTGATGACCAGGCTGCGCGAATCCCGGCCCCTCTCACAGTCAGAAATCGCGCCGCTACTGATGGTGCAGTTTATGGATGCCCGCCACGTGCGGGTGTTTGGGGAAAACAGCTTGTACAACGCCGTTCTGGAGCAGCTCGACCTCCCCAATGCCTGGGATCAATCCACAAATGCCTGGGGATTTGCGCTGGTAGGGATTGAAGCGCTGGCGCGCTACCCCGAGGCAACGTTGGTGATCATCGACCCGCTGCCCACAGGAGTCGAAGAGAAGCTTGCAAAAAGCGGCCTGTGGCAGCAGCTCCCCAGTGTCAGGCACAACAGGATAGTTCACCTGCCGCCGGTATGGAGCTTCGGCGCACTTCCCTCCGCCCAGCGCTTTGCCCGGAAGCTGACTACGGCGCTAGAGGCTGCGCCAGCGGATTTAGCGTTTTAGCCCGCGGATACCTCGATCACATCAAATTGAAAAAGGCACCATTTTGACGTACATTTATTCTAGATGAACCACATCAGGAATCCGTCATGAACGTAGCCACCGATGCCAAACAAGAGCGTATTAATCTCCGGTTGAAACATAGCGCCAAAATGGCGCTTGAACGCGCGGCAAGCTTCGAAGGGAAAACCGTCAGCAATTTCATTCTGACCAGCGCGTTAGCGCATGCCGAAAAAACCATTCATGCGCATGAAGCCATGAGTCTAAACAGCCAAGACGCTGAAGCCTTTTTCCATGCGTTGGATAAGCCGGTTAGCTTTAACAAAAAACTGGCAGCCGCTTTCGAGGAGCATGACCGGCGTGTCACTAGCCAATGACCGATGATACAAACCTGGTCATACGACCACTGAACAGCGATCACTACAGGCCAGGGTTTCACTGCGGCGTACCCTCACTGGATAACTATATTCAAAAACAGGCGCGCCTTGATGTGAAGCGTCGTGTCAGTCGGGTATTTGTGGCAACAATGGTGGAGCAGCCAACAAGCATTGTGGGCTATTACACGCTCTCCACGCTGTCGATTGAACTCGGGCAATTGCCCCAAGACCTCGCTCGTAAACTCCCGCGGCACCCTATCCCAGCAGCCCTGCTCGGCAGGTTAGCGGTTAATAAAGGCGCCCAGACCCACGGGGTGGGAAAAATGTTGCTGGTCGATGCCATTAAGCGAACGCTGGCTGTCAGCGATGAGATCGCCATTTACGCCATGGTAGTCGACGCTATTGATGAGCGAGCACAGCGCTTTTATGAACAGTTTGGTTTCTCGCTTCTCAGTTCAGACAGCCAACGCCTATTCCTTCCGCTTAAATCCATCTGAATGTATTGCCTCAGAATTTATTAGTAGTAGCCAAATCGTCTTAGCGTATGTTTTCCTTCCATTAAACTTCCTCTCCGACAAAACCTATTTGCCAGCCTATACTTAGCCACTAGAACCTAACTTAGCGCGTGAAGCGATAATGTGACTGCGTAGGATGGAGCTGGCCTCTTCGCTCAAACCATTTACAAACGCACGAACGATTGCCTCGTGATCATCTAACCAGCGGTTAGTTTCTGATGATAAATCTTCATAATTGCTAGCATACAAGGCACAGCTAGTCCGCAACTCCTCGACAATGGCTAGCTGACGCGGTCTACGCGCAGGTAAGTAAAGCGCTCTGTGAAATTGCCAATCTCCTGTTTGCCATCCCGGGCGTCCCGCTTCCAGGGATGACTTTTTGAGTGCATAGCTAACTTCCGTGTGATCACTGTTATTTGCTAGATAGATAGCGCGCTCAAGAAGGTCGCACTCAAGTGTAACCCTAAGGTCATAGATCTCATCTAGCTCTTCGGACGTTAAAGAGATGACACGGGCTCCCTTTCCTGGAATGACATGGACTAACTTCTCCGTGGCAAGAGCCTGTAAAGCATCTCTCACAGGTATACGACTGACCTCATATTTAGCGGCAAGCGCAGCCTGATGCAGCATCGATCCAGGGGCATACCGTCCTTCTAAAATTTCCATTCGAATTTTTTCGACAAGACCCATTGTCATTCCCTTCAACGCAAGTGTATACATGTATACATACTATCAAAACCAAGAGACAAAACCATGGGTCATGAATATTCTTCACATGTTGTTTGGACTGGAAGTCGTGGGAACGGTACGACTGGCTACCACGATTTTGATCGGACTTGGGATATTTCCATAGCTGGTAAGTCTGTCATTCACTGTTCTAATGACCCACTTCTAGGTGGTGATCCAACAAAGATGAATCCAGAAGACCTTTTGCTATCAGCATTGTCTGCCTGCCATATGCTCTGGTATCTGCATTATGCGTCCGATGAAGGCATCGTGGTTACATCTTATGCAGATGACCCTGTCGGGCTAGGAAAGGTCGGACGAGGAGGAGCAGGGCGTTTTTCATCCGCTACTTTGCGTCCTCAAATAACGGTGAAGACAGGGACTGATTTACAAGCTGCAGAAGCTATCCACCACCGGATACATGAGGTTTGCTTTATTGCACGATCAATAAATTTTCCTGTGAACTACGAGCCCACCTTCACTACAGAGGGAAGCTAATTAATAGCATTTCCACGACTGGATGATGCTTGTATCAACCGTTCTACTCTGCTCGTCTACGCGTTGGCCTAATTGACGACGGGATCTTTACAGCCGTTTCACCTTCGCGGCGAGCATTTCGGTTTTTTCCCAAAACATCGGATGGGCATAGATTGTCCATCCATTCACCGCTAGAGATTTCATTCGTCATCATTCTCTTCCAGCACCTCTTCGAGGTCTGCCTCCATGCCTGCGATGAGACATTCGACCTCGACAAAACTACCTGCGGTAACAGGACAAATGCTCTCTGGATACACCAGAAGATCGCGCTCTAAAAAGTTAAGAAAATTAACCATCACAGGACCATGTTTAGTCTCATTACTGGCACGGGAAAACACCACTTCACCATTCGAGCGGACGGAATAGTGGATACGGTCTCGCCGTTTCAGCTTTAGCGCCCGGCGAATCGATGCTGGAACAGTCGTTTGATAGCGATCCGTCAGAGTAGAGTGATCTGCAATGGGAGTGCTCATCATCGCTCTCCGCTTAGTGGCAATGCAAAAGTGATGCGCGATAATTTAAGGCAGCCGCATTACCTCGACAAGCTGCCCAACTATTTTAAACCGGCCACTTAAGCGCTACCAAAGCGTTCTTCATTACGATAGGTTAAGCACTTAAGATAAAGTAGAGTTCGCTTACATTGGGTTTAGGGCTTTTAGCAAACAACAGCGAGGGAGTGCAATGACGCTAGCCATTGTAGCCACGCGGGCAGGCGTAGGTTTAGATGCACCGGCGGTGCATGTTGAGGTGCATCTGGCTAACGGCTTGCCGGGTCTAACGCTAGTGGGCTTGCCGGAAACGACGGTAAAAGAGAGCCGCGAACGGGTGCGCAGTGCACTGGTTAATGCGGGTTTTGATTTTCCCAACACTCGCCGTATTACCTTAAACCTCGCCCCCGCTGATCTTCCCAAAGAGGGTGGCCGTTTTGATCTGCCCATTGCCCTAGGTATCCTCGCCGCCTCCGGGCAAATTCCCGTGGAAGCGCTGGAAGGTATGGAGTGCGCTGGTGAGCTGGCCCTGGATGGCAAACTGCGCGCGGTGCCGGGCATACTGCCCTTTGCCCTGGCCACCCGGCGGGCAAAAAAAGCACTGATCATTCCCCGCGACTGCGCCGATGAGGCCGCCCTAGCAGGCGATTTGCCGGTGCTGCCTGCCGATACTCTCTGGCAGGTAGTAGCTCACCTACTCGACCAAGAGAAGATCTCCCCACACAAACTCAGCGCTTCGGTGAAAACCACCGCCCCGGTGGATGACCTCGCCGATGTGCGCGGCCAGCAGCAGGCGCGCCGGGCGCTGGAAGTCGCTGCGGCCGGGGGGCATAACCTGTTGTTTGCAGGCCCTCCTGGCACCGGTAAAACCATGCTGGCCAGCCGCCTGCCGGGCATTCTGCCGCCGCTTTCCGAGGAGAATGCCTTGGAAGTCGCTGCCGTGCGTTCGGTTTGCGGGCTACCGCTGGAAGCAGACTGGGGCAAAAGGCCATTTCGACAACCCCATCACAGTGCCAGCGGCGCCGCCCTGGTAGGTGGCGGCTCAAAACCCAAACCCGGTGAGATTTCGCTGGCCCACCACGGCGTGCTGTTCTTGGATGAGCTGCCGGAGTTTTCCCGCCATGTGCTAGAGGTACTTCGGCAACCGCTGGAAACCGGCGAGATTCATCTCGCACGCGCCAGTCATGAACGTCGCTACCCTGCTCAATTTCAGTTAGTAGCCGCAATGAATCCCTGCCCCTGCGGCCACTTGGGCGACCCACGCCAGCGCTGTCAGTGTACCGCCAGCCAAATCCAGCGTTATCAAGCACGGCTTTCCGGGCCATTGCTAGACCGTATCGATCTGCAAGTGGAAGTGCCCGCGCTGCCGCCAGAGCAGCTCACCGCACAAACCCAAGGCGAGTCGTCAGAAGCCGTGCGCGAGCGGGTGATGGCCGCCCGAGAACGCCAAATGGCCCGTGGCGCGCTGAATAGCCAGCTAAGCGGCAAAGCCCTGGAAGCCGCCTGCGCGCTTAACGATGAAGAGCGCGCTTGGCTTGCGGGCGTGCTGGAAAAGCTCAAGCTCTCCGCCCGCGCCTATCACCGCGTACTACGTGTAGCCCTGACCCTTGCCGACCTTCAGGGCGAACCCAAACCCACCCAGCCGCATCTAATTGAGGCGATTGGATACCGACAGCTGGATCGGATGCTAAAAGGGACTTAGCATTGAAATAGTCGATTACCACTCATAAAGGGAGGTGACAAAATGGCAAAACTTCCTAATATCCATCCCGGTGAAATTTTGTACGAAGATTTCATGCAGCCAATGGCGCTGAGTAAAAATGCGCTGGCTAAGCAGATGGGCGTCCCAGCGACCCGCATTGGTGAAATCACCTTGGGCCGCCGAGCGATTACGGCAGATACTGACTTACGTCTAGCCAAGGTCTTCGGCACGAGCGAAGGTTACTGGCTTCGTTTGCAGAACGCCTACGACCTGGAAGAAGCCCGCCGTCACCAAGTGGCATGACCAGCTCTCTCATTTAACGACTCAAACACCCGTACTTACATTGAGGCCATTGGATACCGCCAGCTGGATCGGATGCTAAAGGGGGGCGTAAGCCCCCGAAAGCCGGACGGTTAGTGGGTGGCGGCCAGTGAGTCCACTAGGCGCTGACACAGCGCATCCAGCTTCTGCCCCGTGGTTTCATCATGTAACGCGCCACTATCGTTGAAGGCGCTGCCAGCTTTCGCCAGCGACAATGGCTGTGGCAGCACGACCAGCCCCAGATTGGCTAACAGTTGTTGACCAAGCGGTAGCGCACGGATGCCACCTAGCCCACCAGGGGAAGCCGCCACCAGCGCTGCCCACTTACCGGCAAATAACTTGAGCCCCGGCGTATCCTGATAAGGTCGTGACAGCCAGTCCAGTGTGTTTTTCAGCAGCGGCGTGATAAAGCCGTTGTACTCTGGCGAAGCGATCATCACTGCCTGGTGATCCGCCAGAATCTCACGCAGCTTCAGCACATTCTCCGGCACGCCCCGGGCTTCAATATCTTCATCAAACAGTGGGCAGGGATAATCTTTTAAATCGATAAAGGTTGCTTCCCCGCCAAGCGCCTCAATACGCTTGGCGGCCAGCTTGGCTAGCTGCTTGTTCAGTGACGCTTCTCGGGCACTGCCTGCAAAGACCAGTACCTTTTTGACCGATGATCCCATTGCCATTTCCTCTTTGAATAATGTATTTGAAAGCCACACCATTTATTAATATTTACGCCTGTTGAGCAAGACGTATTTTACGACTCAGGGCCAGACTCGACGTGAAACCCTGCTGCCATTAAAACGTCTGCACTTTGTCATTCAACTATCACTATTACGGATGAAAATTAGCAAAAGCTGCACCTGCCCTAATTTTTCCTCCGAAATGGTGAAATAGTGATGACAAAGCCGTTACTAGCGACTGCTCTACTCGCCTTTGCGTTTACCAGTGCGGCACACGCCCAGCAGAGTTTTCCCGCCACATTGTCCGGCCATGCCCAGCTACCCGGCAGCACCTTTGTGGCAGCTCCTTCCGGTGCCGCTGAGCACTATAACGTCTCAGGCCGTTTTACTGGCCAAGAGGGCCGCGTTGAGCAGTTGTATACGAACATGCAAGCCACCGGCTTAGCGCTACCCTTCCCCAGCCAGCCCCTGCAGGGTTTTTCAGGTATTCGCTCACTTGGCAATGACCGTTTCCTGGTGTTGACCGATAACGGCTTTGGCTCCAAGGCGAACTCCTCCGACGTCATTCTGATGTTTAACATCATAAAGACCGACTGGGACACTGGGCGTGTCATCATCGAGGAAACCGTTCAACTCTCGGATCCAAACCGCAAGGTGCCCTTCCCGATTATGAATGAAGCCACTCCTGGTCGTTTTTTAACCGGGGCTGATTTCGATATTGAATCGATACAGCCGGTGGGCGATAGCTACTGGATTGGCGATGAGTTTGGCCCGTGGATTATCCAGGTGGATAATCAGGGCGAAGTTCTGCAAGTGCTGGCCACCAATCCTGGTGGGACGCTGATGCGCTCCCCCGACAATGCCTTTGCCCTCACCCCGAACCCTGGCGCGCCTCTCGCTGATGATGTGAGGGTGTTTCGCTCCGGTGGTTATGAGGGCATGGCGCTCTCCGAAGACCAAACAACCCTCTACCCCTTACTGGAAAAGCCCATCTGGGATAGCAACGCCAACGCCCCGGAAACGATTGATGGCACCCCCGTATTAAGAATGTTCGAGCTCAACACTAAAACCGGCGAATGGGGCGACACAACCCGCTACTACCCCTTGGAATCAGCGGATCACGCCATCGGCGATTTCAACCTCATTGGCGGAACTCGCGGCTTGATCATCGAGCGTGATAGCCGCCAGGGCGACCCGCGAGAAGAGTGGGCAGACAACCCTGCCGAGTTCAAACGCATCTATCTCGTCGATCTCGAACGTACGGACGAGCAGGGTGTGCTTGAGAAAATCGCCTATATCGACTTGATGGACATCCAGGATCCAGAGGGCCTTGCACCGCGCGGCACGATCAACGGCACCTTTAACTTTCCCTTTGTGACCATTGAAAACGTGGATCGTGTCGATGAGAGCACCATCGTGGTCGCCAATGACAACAACTACCCTTTCTCGATTGGCCGCCAGCAAGGCCGCGCCGATGATAATGAGCTAATACTGCTCGATGTAGAGGACTTCCTGAACGCCCAGTAATGTGAGCAAGCGTGGGGCCGGGGCGCTCAATTATGACCCTAGCCTCACGTTAAAACGTCAGCAATCTCTCGACAAATTCAGCCAATATGCTGGCGGACTTCCTGTAACTGGAGACGCAGGCTTTCTATCGGTTGCGCACCATTAATCAGCCATCTGTCTTCAACAATCAATGTCGGCACCGACTGAACTCCCAACTTGGACGCGAGGTGGTGATCCTTTTTCACCGCCTGCTGAGTTGTTTCCGAGAGCACGTCTAGATCATAACGAACCATGTCGAGCCCGATTTCTTCAGCCAGTGATCGCAGCACCTGGCTATCACCGATATTGCGGCTCTCCGTCAGGTGCGCGTACTGAACACGATCAAACATACGCCAGTGCCCTTGTTGACCTGCCTGCATTTCAGCCGCCTTACACGCCAGCGCGCCAGGCATCCCGTGAGGATACTCGAAGGTTTGGGCACGCATACCATCAATGTTGATACGCGGGGTATCCTCTGCGGCAACGCATTTTTCCCAATGACCGAGAATTGTTTCTTTGGCATCACCCATAGAGCCGAAGGCTTCTAGCATGGCTTTTCTACTTGCTTGAAGCGTAAAGCACTGGTGATGCACATCCAGGTTCAACTGCTTGGCAAGCGAGTGCAGCCGGGGAGAGAGAAGGTAACACCAACCGCAAACAACATCGTGCACAAACACCACCTTTAATGGATGCATGTCTCACCTCCCCCTCTAATCGTTGTGTGAACTGAGCGAACGCGCAATGGATGCCACGTGCTGACCCTGAAATTCAGCAATGCGCAGCTCTACCGCCGACGGCTGCCGCGAGCCATCTGTCGCCGCCAAGGTTGATGCGCCATAGGGTGTGCCTCCGCTGATCTCGTCCATCGTCGTAAGGTCGGGACAAGAATAAGGTACCCCCACGATGACCATGCCGTGGTGTAACAAGGTGGTATGGAAGGACAATAGGGTGCTCTCTTGACCTCCATGCTGACTCGCGGTGGAAGTGAATGCTGCACCAACTTTGCCGATAAGCGCCCCCTTAGCCCAGAGTCCACCGGTTTGATCTAAGAAATTGCGCATCTGGGAGGCCATATTGCCAAAGCGAGTGGGCGTGCCGAAAATAATGGCATCGTAATCAGCCAGTTCACTCGGCTCGGCGATAGGCGCAGACTGATCCAATTTAGCCCCCGCCTTGAGGGCGACCTCTTCTGGCATCAGTTCTGGCACGCGTTTGATGGTCACTTCAGTGCCAGGGATGCTGGCCGCGCCTTTCGCTACAGCGTCAGCCATCGTCTCGATATGGCCATAGGTTGAATAATAAAGGACTAGTACCCGGGTCATCGTGATTCTCCATGCGTTGCTATTCGAATACGTTCTGAGTAGGCGATCTCGTCGATGCCATGAATCCCAGGATAAGCTTTGTTTAAATAGAGATAATCAGTAGTATTCGAAAATGATATTTTCCTTACTGGAAACAATGCATGGATAAGCTGACGGCAATGCGCACCTTTCGGCGAGTCGTAGAGCTGCAGAGCTTTTCTGCGGCCGCGAACGACCAGCGGCTCTCCAACGGCGCTGTGAGTAAACAGGTAGCGGAACTGGAGGCCAGCCTTGGGGTAACGCTGTTGACGCGTACCACCCGGCGGCTGAGCCTTACCGATGCGGGGCGGGCGTACTACGAACGCTGCGCCTGCATCCTCGACGACATTGAAGAAACCGAGCTAGCGTTGGGAGTTCACCAAGCAATCCCGCGGGGATCTCTTAAGATCAACTGCCCCATGTCGCTGGGGCTTTTGCATATCGCGCCTTTGATCCCCGTATTTGCCGAGCGCTACCCGGAAATCAACATCGAACTGGTTATGAATGACCGCCGCGTAGCGTTGGTGGAGGAAGGATTCGACGTCGCCTTACGTGCCGGTGACCCACTGGAAGATTCATCACTGATCGCACGCCGACTACAAAGCATTCATCGCGTATTGTGCGCCTCGCCAGGCTATCTCGAGCGATTCGGCGAACCGACAACACCTCAAGCACTTTCTGAGCATAAATGCCTGCTCTACAGCCTGGGCGCCGCACCGGAAGTGTGGAGCCTTGGCTATGCAGGGCAGACTATCGAACAGCGAGTGAAAGCAACCCTGACCGCCAATAGCAGCATCGCCCTGCGAGAAGCGCTGCTTGCGGGCATGGGCATTTCTCTAACCCCGACCTTCGTAGTCAGTGCGGATCTCAAGGCTGGGCGCTTGATTGAAATAATGCCGACATACCGCCCCCCTGAGCAAGGCCTCTATATTCTCTATCCAGCCAGCCGCTACCTCTCGCCAAAGGTACGCTGCTTTGTAGACTTCATGGTAAATCAGCTCGGCGGCACACCGCCCTGGGGGTAAAGCAGGGCTCATTGAGAGGGTAGAACAGGGCCCTAGATCCAGGGATGCCTCTAGGGTCTGGAATTGCCGACGTTATTTACTAACACTATCGACAAACCCATCTACAAAATTATCCAGCGCTTCAAACAGCACTTCACGAATGGGATCTGCCTCATTTACCAAGTGGTGGCGAGCTTCCGGGTGGCGGTGAATTTCGGCATTGGGAAACTTCTTCGCCAAAATCGCTAAATTCCACTCCCAATCGACGGTCAAATCCTGCTCGCCCTGGAGTATCAGGGTAGGCAGCGGGTTGGGCTCCTGGGCCAGTAGGCGAGGCATCCAGCGGCGCATGGCGCTCACCCAGGCAACGCTCAAACGCTCGGGCTGCAGCGGGTCACCCTCGCGTAGAAACTCGGTGAACTGCTCGTCGGTAGAGTTGGGGCGATATTTACGCGGCAACTCTTTTACAAACGGGCTGGCAATCAAGTGCAGCCAGCTGGTTTGGCTCCATCCCCAAGGCCGCACCAGGGGCGCCAGCAGCACCAAACCCGACCAGCCGGAAGCCCCACGACGGGTGAGTGCATCGGTAGCCAGAATCGCCCCACCGGTACTCTGGCCCACGCCTAACCACGGCTCAGGCGCCATGCCTTGGCTCTTTAGAGTCATCTGCAAGTGAGCCAGGCAGTGCTGATAATCATCGAAATCTTCTATTGCCGCCCGCGCACCGCTGGAAAGGCCGTGGCCGGGAAGATCCCACAGCACCACTCGCCAACCCTTAGCCAGCAGGCGTTCAAGCAAATGGCGATATAACCCCATATGATCGAAATAGCCGTGCACCACAAAGGCAGTGCCCACCGGCTGCGGGGGGCTCCACACTTGGCACCACAGCGCAAAGCGCCCCGTATCGATAAAGCCTGCATGCACTTCACTGGTATCTAACAGCAGTGCTTCCAAGCCATAGTGGTGGAAATAGTCTTGCATGGCGTTTGCCAATAATTCCCCAGGCAACAGGCGGCTAAGGGCGGTATCGCCCGAGGCGTGGCGAAACAAGCCTTCCAGATGTTGGAAATCACTCATCGATGTTTCTCCATAACGCCATTGCCCTTTGACCTAGGCACGGCTGATGTTTCGCGCTTTCAGAACCAAATGCCTAGTCATTTGGTCGAGCATTTTAGCGCATTAGGGTCTACGCTGTTTACATGCCCGGCCAGGTGTGGAATTATTTTCCATAAATACATTTTACGCTGACCGTAGCAAACACATCACCCACTGGCATCCTCACAGGAGAAACCCCATGAGCGAGCGTATCACGCGCCA
Source organism: Halomonas sp. KHS3 (assembly GCF_000830495.1). Lineage (NCBI taxonomy): Bacteria > Pseudomonadati > Pseudomonadota > Gammaproteobacteria > Oceanospirillales > Halomonadaceae > Halomonas > Halomonas sp. KHS3. Next base: position 157,538 of record NZ_JWHY01000001.1, read on the forward strand.
CCGTTTACAGGTGGCAGCCGATCTAGATCGTTTTATAAATGAGCAGGCGCTACCGGGAACAGGTGTTGATGAAAACGCCTTTTGGGCCGGTGTGGATGCCCTGTTTCATGATTTGACCCCTAAAAATCGTCAATTGCTCGAAGAGCGCGACACGCTGCAAGAGAAGCTAGATGCATGGCACCGGGAAAACCCCGGCCCGGTCACCGATATGCCGGGATACCGCCGCTTCCTGAAAGAGGTTGGCTACCTGGCAGAAGCGCCGGCTAACGTAAAAGCGACCACCGCCAACGTTGACCGTGAAGTTGCCGTTCAGGCAGGCCCGCAGTTGGTTGTGCCGGTGAGCAACGCACGCTATGCGCTGAACGCGGCGAACGCCCGCTGGGGCAGCCTTTACGACGCCCTGTACGGCACCGATGCGATTTCCGAAGAGGATGGCGCGGAGAAAGGCACCAGCTTTAACCCGAAACGTGGCGCCAAAGTGATTGCCTACGCCCGTGGCGTGCTTGACCGCGCGGCACCGCTGGCGACTGGCTCGCACCGGGATGCGGTGAACTACGCCATTCGTGATGAGCACTTGGTAGTAACGCTGGAAGGTGGTCGTGAAACCGGCTTGAAGGATTCCGGCAAGCTGATCGGTTTTAACGGCGAAGCGGCGAAACCCGACGCGATTCTGTTGGGGAACAACGGCCTGCACCTGGAAATCCAGATCGACCCTAACGACGCCATCGGCAAAACCGACCCGGCAGGCGTTAAAGATGTCGTGGTGGAAGCCGCCCTGACCGCCATCATGGATTGCGAAGACTCCGTTGCCGCAGTGGATTCAGAAGACAAGGTGGGCGTTTACAGTAACTGGCTGGGCCTGATGAAGGGCGATCTGGAAGAGAAGATCGAAAAAGGCGGCAAGACGTTTACCCGCAAGCTGAACGCCGACCGCACCTGGCAAACCACCGATGGCAGCAGCGTCACGCTGCCCGGCCGTTCGCTGATGTTCGTGCGCAATGTGGGTCACTTAATGACCACACCGGCGATTTTGGATGAGAACGGTAACGAGCTGCCGGAAGGTATCCTTGATGCCGTGGTTACCTCGCTGCTCGCGTTGCATGATCTGAAGAAAGACGCTGACCAGCCGCGCAACTCGCGCACTGGCTCTGTTTATATCGTCAAGCCGAAGATGCACGGCCCTAAAGAAGTTGCCTTCGCCAACGAGCTGTTTAGCCGCGTTGAAGACATTTTGGGCATGAACCGCGACACCCTGAAAATGGGTATCATGGACGAAGAGCGTCGCACCACCGTTAACCTCAAGGCGTGTATCGCTGAAGCGGCTTCACGGGTGGCATTTATCAACACCGGCTTCCTCGACCGTACCGGCGACGAAATGCATACCGCCATGGAAGCGGGTCCCATGGTGCGCAAGGGCGACATGAAAAGCGCCGCTTGGATTCAGGCCTACGAGAAGAGCAACGTGCAAGTGGGCCTTGCCTGCGGTCTGCGCGGTCGTGCCCAGATTGGTAAAGGCATGTGGGCCATGCCTGACCTGATGCACAACATGCTAGAGCAGAAAATCGGCCATCCGAAAGCGGGTGCCAACACGGCTTGGGTGCCTTCACCTACGGCCGCTGCGCTTCACGCGCTGCACTATCATCAGGTCAACGTCACCGACGTTCAGCGCGAGCTGGAAGCGTTGGGTGAGCCCGACTACCTGGACGACCTACTCACCGTGCCAGTAGCGGAAAACGCCAACTGGTCAGATGAAGAGAAGCAGCAGGAGCTGGATAACAACTGCCAGGGTATTCTCGGCTACGTAGTTCGCTGGGTAGAGCACGGCGTCGGTTGCTCGAAAGTGCCGGATATCCACAACGTAGGCCTGATGGAAGACCGCGCCACGCTGCGTATCTCCAGCCAGCACATTGCCAACTGGCTACACCACGGCATTGTCGATGCACCGCGAGTGGAAGAGACCCTCAAGCGCATGGCCAAGGTAGTCGACGAGCAGAACGCTGACGACCCCACCTACACCGCCATGAGCGCCGATTTTGAAGGCTCCACCGCTTTCAAAGCCGCCTCCGACCTGATCTTCAAAGGCCGCGTACAGCCTTCCGGCTACACCGAGCCGCTACTCCACGAGTGGCGTCAGGTGCATAAGGCCCAGGTGCATAAGGCATAGTAAGTTCGTTTTATGGTGTAATCAGCCTCGAGGTTCATCCCTCGGGGCTTTTTTATAAAGGAAAACAACAATGACCATAATGACTGCCGAGCAAATCGAACACTTTTTAGACGAAGTGTTTCCCCAGCGGATGGGCAAGATAGAGAGCGTGGGCGAAATGACGGCGACCCTGCGCTTGAAGATCGGCAACGAGCATCTGCGCCCCGGCCCGCGGGTTTCCGGGCCCACCATGATGGGCTTTGCGGATGTAGCTATGTATGTGGCGATATTGGCGCAGATTGGCCCCGAACCCATGGCGGTGACCAGCGACTTAAACTGCCACTTCCTCCGCGCAGCGTCAGGTGATCATGACATTATCGCCCACGCCAAGCTGATCAAACTCGGCCGCCGCTTAGCGGTGGGCGAAGTTCAACTCTTCTCAGTCAGCGACGAAACGCGCCCCGTGGTGCATGTCACCGCCAGCTATGCGCTGCCCGAAAAGCCTTAAGGGACCGTCAATTACGGCGCCAACGTCATAAACGGCTCATCTTGTTGGTCGCTAAAGGCGTAAACGTTATAGGGCTCGCTCTGAGGCCCCGGCATACCCGGCGTACCGATGGGCATCCCCGCCAGGCCAATGCCATCTATGTCGGGTTGCTCTTCAAACAGCTTGGTAACCGCTCCCATCGGCACATGGCCTTCAATCCAGTAGTCACCTATTTCGATGGTATGACACGACCCCAAACCATAGGGCACACCCGCCTGCTGCTTGATATCCCCCAGCTCTACGTCATCTACAATCGTCACTTCTACACCAAGCTCTTCAAGATGGCGCGCATATTCGTCACAGCAACCGCACTGGGGGTTTTTATACAATGTGGCCTCGTCCGGCAACGCAGCTTGAGCCGAGGCGGCTCCTAGGAGTAAAGCACTAGATAAAACCGTAGCGGTAAAACGTTTCATGAGCGATCTCCTTGAGGTGTGTGACTAAACCAATAGCTGGCCAGCAGGACTATACCCAGCTCTATCAGCCATAGGCCCTCAGTCATAAGCTCTATCAACAAAAAAGTTAGTGGCATCCATTAACTTTTTATCTTACAACCTATAGGTAGCCCCAAGGTCAAGCGGCAAAATAGACGCAAATCTGACTTTGGGCGCATGCATAGAGGAAAATATAACCCACAGCCCTCACCTACCTTAGATGGCTTGCAGCTTGTTTTTTCCCCACGTAACACTGACCGCTAGCCCGTTGGGCATGCGGTTACTAAGTGCAAGGCGTGCGTCTTGGCGCTGAGCCAACTCCGAAACAATCGACAAACCCAATCCGCTGCCGGTAGTACCCTGACCAGACGCGCGCCTAAAGCGCTCAGTGACTTTATCCAATAGTGCCTCGGGGAGTCCGGGGCCAGTATCTTTCACAATAAGTTGAGGAAAACCCTCCTCAAGCGCCAATTCTACCTCCACCCAGCCGCCTTCTGGCGTATAGCGCAAGGCATTATCCAGTAAGTTACGAAAGAGAATGCCCACCTCGACTTCGTCGGCGCGAACCTCCAGCCGGGTTAATCCTGTTAGCCTCAAATGCTGATCTCGCTCTTCAGCGAGTGGCCATAGCTCTGCTACCAATTCAGCAACAATAGGATAGAGATCGATAGTGGCCGGTGAGGTTGTGGCTACTTGATCCAAACGAGCCAAAATAAGCAGTTGTTCTACCACCCGCTGCAGCCGTTCTACTCCGATATAAGCCTTTTTTAATGATTGCTCTCCCCCCTCCTGCGCGTTATCCAGATGAATTCTCAGCGCTGCTAAGGGAGTACGTAATTCATGGGCCGCATCTGCTGTAAAGCGCCTCTCGCGCTCTAACGTTTCTTTCAACCGGGCGATAAAGTCGTTTAGCGATTGGCGTAATTCATTAAGCTCTTGAGGAACCGGGTCATCAATTTTACGCAGGTCGTGGGCGGAGCGGCCTTGTACTTGGTTGGAAAGCGCTTGAATGGGCGCAATACCTCGCCGGATAATACGACTCATCAGCCAAAGGAGGAGTGGAAGCAAAAAGAGCATCGGCAATAAATTGTTCCAGGTGATGCGCTCCACCACTTCATCATGAAACGAACCTCGCAGCCCCATGCTGATCCAGGTATTGCTGGCAACATCGAACATGCTGAAAACCCGCCAACGATGACCATCGTAGCTTTCCCAACGAAAACCCTCCTCTAAAGGCGCGGGGAAAGGCCCGGCATCATTCCATTTGCCCCCTAGAAGCCTGGGTGAGCCATCGGCATTCCAAAAACCCAGTACTAATTTAAGCTCTTCCTCGTGGTAAAGCTTGATACCTGATTCAAAGCTGCTGTCGGGCACTGCGTTACCGTCGCGATATAGCTGAGCCGGATGTTCTGGAAGGCCCATGCGCGAAGCCAGTCGAGCATAGTCGTCAATGGTCGCGTTGGGATCGAGTTGGCCAGCCACAATCCGGCTATGCAGACTAAGCTGTGTATCGAGAATTTCTTCTAGCTCGTGATCCGTAATTAAGTAGGCCGCGGTAACCGCAACTCCCCCGGCGACAACCATGGTAATGGCCAGGGTACGAAGTAGATAACGCCGTATCGATATCATTGTGCTTGGCTATCCAGCCGGTAGCCAATTCCGCGCACATTAATGATCAAATGTTTTTCAAGTTTTTTACGCAGATGATGAATGTGAACTTCCACCGCATTGGACTCTATCTCATCGCCCCAACCGTAAAGCAAACTTTCTAAACGAGGACGAGATAGCACTCTGTCGGGATGCCTAGCTAGCTCTAACAACAAGGCATACTCCCGTCGGCCCAACTTTACGTCTTTGCCCCGCCAACTCACCGCATGACGAGCCTCATCAATACTCAGTGCACCCAGCGTCAACATCTGCGAGGCGCGTCCCTCAGCGCGCCGCATTACGACACGCAAACGGGCAAGCAACTCCTGCAAATTAAATGGCTTGAGTACATAGTCATCCGCCCCAGCATCTAAGCCGCCAATACGGTCTTCCATCGCATCACGGGCCGTCAAAATCAGAATAGGCAGAGTTGATTGCTGACGGAGTAAATGCAGTACCTGCATACCGTCCATATCGGGCAGCCCAAGATCCAAAATAATCACACTGAAGGTCTCGCTATTGACAGCATTGATTGCTTCACGCCCAAGCATAAACCAATCGACTGTATACCCCTCTCGCTCCAGGGCTGTCTTAATGCCATCCCCAAGCAGGGGATCGTCTTCTATCAGCAGTGCGCGCATTTTGCTTCCTCAATCGTCAAACCTTTATCGTGGATGCCAAAACTTAAGCTTTTCTTAAATACGGAGACTTATAACCCACAAAGTAGTTTCGTCTAAACTAAACCAGTAAGCCTACCACCCTATTTTTGTAAAGCTCTTACACAGTTTAACTCTTCTTTAAGTTATTAGGCTCATGCTGCCTCTTCCGACGTGGGAAAAGCCAAAAGAGCGCCAGAGCATGCATTTACTAACCCTCATTAGAACAAACTATTACTTAAAAATAATGGCTCGTGGTTTAGAAAAAGGAATGAAACGATATTTACTGAGAGGTATACGGTATATCGTCAAACCGCCTGCGCCAGAAACCATCGACAGCCTTGTGGGTATAGAAAAAATTCTAATTATTCGCCCCAATTTTCGTCTGGGAAATGCGCTAATCAGCACCCCTGTCATTGATGCTTTTCGTGAACGTTTTCCTTCCGCACGCATAGACTATCTAGCGACGGATAAAACTTTTCCACTGTTGCAACAACGACCTATTGACCATTTTTATTTACTGTCGAGATCCGCGATCCTTCATCCTTGGAAGTGTGTGACATTATTACGACACCTAAGGGCTCAACGTTATGATCTAGCGGTACAAGTGAGCGGAGGATCAACGAGCGGTTTTATAGTGACCCAGTTAATAGGGGCACGGTATAGCATGGGTTCACGTAAAGGTCACCAGCGATGGTACAGCATTGAGGCGGAAGGGAAGTCATCACATGCCTACGATGCCATCATTAATTTAACACATCAGCTCGGTGTCGCTTGCCGTAATCGGCCATTGCTCCAGCTAACGAAGCAGGAGCGCTCTCAGGCAATGACGAAGATAAGACAGCTAACCAGTCTTCATAGCGATCACCCATCAGATACTGACTTTATTGCTATCTTCGTAGGTGGGCATCAAAACAAACGTTGGCCGTTGGCATTTTGGCTAATGCTCATCGATGCCATGGAAGCCCACAAAATACGCTATGTCGTTTTCCTTGGGCCCGAGGAGTTTAGGCTTCTAGCACCTATTGAGCAGCGTTTAAAGTCCTCCCTCTACGGCAGCTTATGCCCACCTCTTCCTATCCGTCACTTTGCCGCCGTTTTGGAGCGTGCCCAATTACTCGTGACACCAGACTCAGGGCCTATGCATTTAGCGGCAGCGCTCGACGTCCCCACAATATCCCTGGTACGCCAGCAAAAATCTCTCGCCTTCGTACCTCGAGAATCCTATGACACCATCCTTTGGCGCCCTGAGATCAACACGGTAGTAGAAGCCATACAAGCTAATGTTGACGGGCAAGCCTCAACGCCCCCCGGTCAGCCGAACTCTGTAAAATACTATCCAAAACAGTACGTAACACCACCACCTAGTGCAGTCCATACGTACGCCCGTTAATGAATGAAAGCGCATAACTATTCGTTAAGTTTTGCGCTTTATAGTGGCCCTAATATTACGTCACCGAGTCTACCGCCTTGCATATTTCCACTACGCCAAAACCCAATGGCAAGGGTTTTAAACGTATTTTCCGTGCTTCTATTAATGCAGTTTCTGGTTTAGAAGCTTGCTGGAAAAATGAATCCGCTTTTAGGCAAGAGGTATTGCTATGCCTCATCCTCTACCCCTTTATATTTTTTGTTAATGTCACTTGCGTGGAAAAAGCGTTGCTGTTTTTTTCACTTACATCTGTATTGATAGTGGAACTCATCAACTCCGCCATCGAAAACACTATTGACCGCATCGGACTTGAAAATAACGAACTTAGTGGGCGAGCTAAAGACATGGGAGCAGCCGCCGCCATGTTGACAATTCTCATGATGGTCGGTGTGTGGCTATGCGTACTGCTAAACTAAACTCCCTCAAACCCTTGGTAACTGTTTGGCTTTTATTTTTGGCAGCCATGTCAGTTTTTAGTGTTTTAGGCATAGATTTTTCGCTAGCTGATTTTATATATCATCTTCAGGATAATACTTGGGCATGGAAAGACACCTTAATTACCCAAGATATTCTTCACAAAGGCGGTAAGTGGCTAAGTCTGGCTATGGGATTAGCCACACTTCTTCTATTGATACTAAGCACCACTGCTACTCGTCTTAAAGACTATCGCACTCCACTTTTTTATCTTTTTTCTGCAACGCTTGTTTCGGCATTACTTGTGGCGACTATTAAGCACCTGGTGAGCATGGAATGCCCTTGGGATTTAATTCGCTATGGAGGGGAACGAAACTTTATTGGCTTGCTCGACATACGCCCTCCTGTAATGCCAGCGTCCGCTTGCTTTCCAGCCGGGCATGCCAGCGCAGGATATACGTGGATAGCACTTTACTTCTTTTTGGCCGCCACACTGCCCCGCTGGCGATGGGCAGGGCTTGTGCTGGGTTTAGGGCTTGGCCTTACGTTTGGGATCACTCAACAGTTACGCGGGGCGCACTTTCTGTCCCACGACCTCTGGACCATCATGATTTGCTGGACTGTAAGCTTTGCCCTTTCAAGATTTTTATTACCTCCCAGAGTGCATTAATTTTTTCACACAGAGAGCCTTTCGATGCCCCCTTTGTTGTCCTTGCCTTTAAAAATTGTTTACACCGCTGGGCATTATCGTCCCATATTGAGCACGGAGCAACTTGTCTTATGGGCCGTTGTCATATTCAGTGTTTTTTACAATGCGCCTTTTTGGCAACAAGCCCTTGTTGGCTATGATCTTCTTGCAGTTCAGACGTGGCTTACCTTCGCCAATATGTTTTTGGTAATGACCTGCATTCATTTTTTGGTCTTCGTTAGCCTTGCTGTTCGAACATTGGTAAAACCCCTATTAATCTTACTGTTTCTAATAGCCGCCTTCGTCAGCTACTTTACCACTTACTATGGCACCTATTTTGATACTTCAATGTTAGACAATGTGCTTCAAACGGATACTAACGAAGCACGGGAGCTTCTTACAGCTGGCTTGCTGATTCATTTGGCAATCTTTTTTGGTTTGCCTACCCTTATCATTTGGAGAGTTAAAATCGCGCCTTCAACCTGGAAGAAGGCTGTTTTGCGCCGCTCAGCTTATTACCTCGCCAGTACGACTATATTGCTGTTAGCGATCGTCTTATCTTATCAAGAAGTATCGTCACTCATGCGCAACAATAAAGAGCTTCGCTACTTGGTGACTCCAGGCAATTATATTGTTTCGATGGCGCAGGCAGTTTTCAGCCAGCACGCTTCCGCAAATACGGTGCGCTCCCCAGTGGGAGAAGATGCCCGTATCAGTTCACAAGTGGGTGACAAACCCACGCTGCTCGTCATCGTGGTGGGCGAAACGGCGCGGGCGGCGAATTGGGGGTTAAATGGTTATGAACGTCAAACCACGCCCAAACTTGCCCAACAGCCCGACGTTATTAATTTTTCAGACGTTACCGCATGCGGCACCAGCACGGCTGCCTCATTACCCTGCATGTTTTCATTACCGGGGCGTGCCGATTACGTTAAATTCTATGCTCAGCAACATGAATCCTTACTGGACGTATTAGCACACGCCGGTTTAGAGGTCACCTGGCTTGATAACCAGTCGGGCTGCAAAGGCGTCTGCGAAGGAGTGACGACAAAAGCACTCTCTCCAGAGGACTACGCTTCTTTATGCCAAGATGGGCGCTGCTTGGACGAGGCACTGGTTCAAGCCTTAACCATGCAAATTAGCAGCACCCCAACTGATCAGGTGATAGTGCTGCATCAGCTAGGCAACCATGGCCCCAGCTATTACCAGCGTTACCCTGCTGACTACGAACGTTTTGTTCCTGCTTGCACCACCGCTGATTTAGCGAAGTGCTCAAGAGATGCCATTACCAATAGCTACGACAATGCCATTCTATATACCGACACTGTGTTGAATCAGGTAATTGAGACGTTAAAGCGCCAGGATGACTACGCAGCTGCGATGATCTATCTCTCTGATCATGGTGAATCACTGGGTGAAAAAGGGCTTTATTTGCACGGCATTCCCTACGCCATTGCCCCCGACGAACAGACGCATGTGCCTATGGTTTGGTGGCTTTCCAGCACCTTTTCACAGCAGCAAGGGCTAGATACGGACTGCTTACACCAGATTTCCGACAAAGCCGCCTCACACGACAACCTATTTCACAGCGTGTTGGGTTTGCTTGGCGTATCAAGTACTGTCTACCAGCAGGAACAAGATATTAGCCAAACGTGCCGACAACCCAACAGCAGTTAAACGCGTAAGTAATCGGTAATTATTCAGTGGCAAAATTGATTCAGCTTCATCACAACTCAGGTGCGTCGGCATGCTCATAACTCTTTTATCAAAGACTCACCCGTTTTTTGAAAGGCGGCTCTTATCAACAAAAAAGACAGCACCTGAGGATTCGATAAATAAGGATGATACTGCTCTCATTTTCAAGCAATGGTTTTCATTTCGGTTATGCGTAGTTTTAATCAGCTTGCTAAGCGCTCTCCTTATGCTATTTGAGATAGAGTCACTTGAAGTCATTATCGCTATTTTCAGTATTGGGGTTAGCAGCACAGCGCAGCTATTGAGGTTAGGCAATACAAGCACAGCTATGTGTAGCCGTATTTACCCTTTACGGGGCGAGGTGATAGAGACACTGGACGCGATAGGTATGGCAGGCGTTGGTACTGTGGTTGTTTTATATCTTTTAATCTAACTGCTACCTGTTAAGTGCGGCTGCATAATAACGCTATCACCCCAAGCGCCAGCCAACCGGCCATCAACAGCAGCCCGCCAATAGGAGTGACAATGCCAAGATTCAGTCCTGCCAGCACCATCAGGTAGAGCGAGCCTGAAAAGCAGCCCATGCCTAGCGCCCACAGCGCCAGCACCCAACGCTGTCCGGCAAGCGGCTGCACTTGGCGCCATACCAGCACGATCATGATGGCCAGCGTGTGCCAGGCCTGGTAACGCACACCGGTTTCAACGGCACTCACCATCGCTTCTGTGGTGCGCGCCGCCAAACCATGGGCTGCATAGGCGCCTAGCATCACCAGTATGGCGCCTGAAAGGGCCGCTATACACCACCACACTTTATCTGTTCGCTGCACGCTGCTCTCCTACTCCTATTATGGTTGGCATACATCACGCTGTTTGCACCTACGGCTTACCTTGCGCGGTGTGAAACCGCTACAATAGAGAATGCCTTAGAGAACGAACTACCACGACGAATGAGACACGCCTATCTATGTCTATCCAGATACGTCTAAACGGTGAACCCCATACGCTGTCGACCGGCCTAACCGCCGCTGACTTAGTTGAACAGCTGGGCCTTAGCGGTCGTCGTATCGCCGTCGAAATTAACGAAGAGATCGTCCCCCGCAGCCAGCACGCCGACACCCGCCTGGTCGATGGCGACCACGTAGAAGTTGTCCACGCGATTGGCGGCGGTTAGAGGAAACACTATGACCCAACAAACGCATGTAGCGCTAGCCGATACCCCGCTAACCATCGCCGGACGCGATTTTCAATCGCGCCTGCTGGTGGGCACTGGCAAGTACAAAGACTTTACCGAAACCGGCGCCGCCATTGCCCAAAGTGGCGCTGAAATTGTGACCTTTGCGGTACGCCGTACTAATTTAGGCCAGGACGCCGATGCGCCCAACCTGTTAGACGCTATTTCCCCCGATCGCTACACCCTGCTGCCCAATACCGCCGGTTGCTACACCGCTAAAGATGCGGTGCGCACCTGCCGCCTGGCCCGCGAGCTGCTCGACGGTCACAATCTGGTCAAGCTGGAAGTGCTCGGCGACGATCATACGCTTTACCCCAATGTGGTCGAGACGCTAAAAGCCGCTGAAACGCTGCTCGCCGATGGCTTTGACGTCATGGTGTACACCAGCGACGATCCTATTGTGGCACGCGAACTAGAAGCCATGGGCTGCTGCGCCATCATGCCGCTGGGCTCGCTGATCGGTTCGGGCCACGGCATTCAAAACCCACACAACGTGCGCTTGATTGTGGAACAGAGCAAGGTACCGGTACTCGTGGACGCGGGCATTGGCACCGCTTCTGATGCTGCCATGGCCATGGAGCTAGGCTGCGACGGCGTACTGCTTAATACCGCCATTGCCCACGCCCGCGAGCCGCTACGCATGGCCAACGCCATGAAGCTGGCCGTGGAGGCCGGGCGCGATGCGTTTCTAGCCGGCCGTATGCCGCGCCGCCAAGCCGCCGATCCTTCTTCACCTTTCGCTGGCCGTATTAACGGTTAATTGATTCGAGACCCCATGACTGAACCCAACGATACCGTACCAGAAAGTCACACCGCGCCCGAAAGCAACGCCACTACAGGGCCGGAAGGTACGGATGCACCGCTGCATCGCCGCGGCATTAAAAGCTATGTGATCCGCGCGGGCCGTATGACCCAGGCGCAAAACCGTGGCTTAGAAGATATTTGGCCGCGTTTTGGCCTGACCATCGCAGACGGCCGCCAAGATTTGGACGCGCTGTTTGGCCGTCAGGCACCGCGGGTAGTGGAAATCGGTTTTGGCATGGGCAACTCGCTGATAGAACAGGCCGAGACTCACCCAGACACCGACTTTATCGGCATCGAAGTCCACGCTCCTGGCGTTGGCAAACTGCTCGATGAAGTTGATAAGCGCGGCCTGACTAACCTGCGCGTTTACCGCGAGGACGCCCTGGCAGTGCTTGAGCAGTGCCTGCCCGAAGGCTCGCTAACCACGCTACAGCTATTCTTCCCCGACCCCTGGCCGAAGAAGAAGCACCACAAACGGCGCATCGTACAGCCTGCCTTTGTTGAGCTGATTCGCACTCGCCTGATGCCTGGCGGCACCTTCCATATGGCCACCGACTGGGAAGCCTACGCAGAGTGGATGGCCGAGGTAATGGAAGCGGCCCCCGGCTATGCCAATACCGCCAGCGCGGAAACCGCCCCGTATGTGCCGCGCCCGGCGTTCCGCCCATTGACCAAGTTTGAAGCCCGCGGCGAGAAACTCGGCCATGGGGTTTGGGATTTGATCTACGAGCGGCGTGATTAACCTGCGCTATTCAAACGTGGTAAGCGCAAAGCTCTCGCCCTCCACCACCTTCGCCTGCCAGGCATGTAGCGTCGGGTAGCGGTTTTGCCAATCAAAGGCCGGTAGGCGGAAACTGATATAAGCCAGTGCAACGGCAACGGTAATCGCCCCCAGGGTACGCTGGGCACTACCTGCCAGCACGCTGGGGTGGGCATTGAGTGTTATCAAAGTGCGTTCGATCGCTTTTAAACGGCGCTGCCCCAACAGCGTCGTATCCACTTCATTACCAGCATACTTACGGCCGATCACCACGTTGAAAGCGGCGTCCATCAAGCCCTGCCCCAACCCTGCCAGCGCCAGGGTTTCAGCTAGTGCTTTACTGGGCATCAGAGATGGCCCTTCACCCACTGCATCCAGATAGTGAGCAATCAACAACGACTCGGTGATGACGTCTCCTTCATCGGTTACCAGCGTTGGAATACGGCTAAGCGGCGTAATCTGTACAAGCTCGCTATCCGCCGCCCAAGGGTCACACCAGCAAAGCTCAGTGCGCTCGATCAGTTGCTTTTCATAGAGACACACGCGCACAACACGTGCATAGGGAGAAGAGGTATTTAAATAGAGCTGCATGACGGCCTCATGTTTATTTTAAAAAGATCGCTAAGCGACTTAAGGCTAGTCCAGTTTAGCGTTAACTACCCGATGCATGGTGCCACTTCCGCTTTCAAAAGCGTCGATATTCGCCAGCGTGGTCTCGGCGATATTAGTCAGCGCCTCGGCAGTGAAGAACGTTTGATGACCGGTGATCACGATTTGCGCGATGGCGTCAGCATCAATCAAATGGTGAGTCTCAGGCGTTAACGGGCAGTACCTTTTAATCTGAGGCACTAGAAACGGGATGATGAATGATAGAGGGGTAGAAAAAAGAAAGCCGCTCCAATGGAGCGGCAAAAAGACCGTGACTAGCAATGAGAGGGAGAAACCATGACAGGAAACTGGCGGTTTCTGTCATGGTTGCCAGCGTCTCATCAAACGCTGACAACCACAATGTAATAGTTCTCATTTACCGCGTCAATACAAATACGAATATTTTTTATTACCACTTGCTGATAGCAAAGATCGCACCCGCAGGAGATGAATAAGAAACTGGAACCCATAAAAAAGAAAGCCGCTCCATTGGAGCGGCAAAAAGACCGTGACTAGCAATGAGAGGGAGAAACCATGACAGTAAACTGGCGCTGATTCTGAAATCAACAGCTGTCCTGGTTGTCAGCGTCTCATCAAACGCTGACAACCACACTGTAATGGTTCTCATTTACCTCGTCAATACAAATGCGAATATTTTTTATTTAACTTTGCAGCCTCGCTGTCAACTAACCAGCTGCAGCCAAAAAGGCAGGGTGAGCATGGCCAATAGGGTTTGGCCCGTAATGATCGCCGCCATCAACTCGGCATCGCCACCCAGTTGACGGGCTAGGATATACGCCGAGGTGGCGGTGGGCAGTGCTGCAAACAGCAGCGCTACGTCGCGGCTTACGGGATCCAGCTGCAAGATCCAGGTGAATGCCAATACCAGCGCGGGCATGAGCAGCAGTTTAACGCCATTGGTGGCCAGCACGCCGCGGTCAATGCGTAGCAGTGCCGCTGGGCGCAGCGCCACACCCACGGCCACCAACCCCAACGGCAGCGCCGCACGCCCCAGTAGCTCTACCGTATCTTGACTCCAGCCGGGCAAACCAACGTTCGTAAGGTTCAGACCAATGCCCGCCAAGCAGGCAAGGATCAATGGGTTTTTAATCAGCGCCATCGCACTTTTACCTACGCTAGCACCGCCGAGTGTGCCAGCGGCGACAAAGCTGGCCACACACATCACGTTAACTACTGGCACCATTAGTGCCACGGCGACGGCTGCGGTGGTCGCTCCTAAGCTGCCGTGTAGCGCGGCGGCGCCAGCAACGCCCACATAGGTATTAAAACGTACCGCGCCTTGAAATACCGACGTAAACGCCGCAGGCGTTAGCTGTAGCCAGCCACGTAAACGCCAGAGCAGCAAGCCAAACAGCGCCATCGCGCCCAGCAGCACCAGCGCCAAGCGGCCGACCGGCACTCGGCTTACATCCGCAGTGGCCAAGGTGCTTACCAGCATGGCGGGAAACAGCACAAAGTAGATCAGCCGCTCCATCTGCGGCCAAAAGGTGTCGCTGGGCCAGCGCCAATAGCCAAGCACGGCGCCCAGTAAGATCAACAGAAATAGTGGGCCTAAAGCGCCAGTGATACTCTCCATTTATGTCCCTTTTGCCTGCGACATCCCAGCACAGCGATATCGGTGCGATTACTGTTACCATGGCAATGATTCCCCGCCCCACGGCTTGCGTAGCGATTATTCTGCCATGAAGATGACATCAAAACCTGCACACTCAGCGGGCTTTCCTGCCTTAAGGGTACTGATATTGGTCACTGGCTTGGCGCTAGCGGCCTGCGCGTGGTATGCCTTTTCACATTGGCTCCACCGCGACAGTGATGTGACATGGTTTCCACCCACATCAAGCTGTAACCTGCATGCAGCGCCCTGCTCCGCCACTTTGGGCGATAAGGGCAGCATCACGCTCGCGGTTCAGGCAAATGGGCGAATCGATGCACTGGAGATATTACCACTGGAAGTGGAAGTCGATGGTGTAACGGCCACCCAGGTCGAGGTAGATTTTATTGGTCGAGATATGGATTTGGGGCTACACCGTTTTGCCCTTAGCGCAGGTGCACCCGGCCATTTTCAAGGTCACGGTCAAGTAGGGATTTGCACTCAAAGCGTTATGCCTTGGCGTGCACGTGTCATACTGGAAACCGCAGAAGGCAAGGTAGGCAGTTGGTTCGATTTTGACGTAATTCGGAGTTAACGCATATGGCAAGGAAACCCTTATGGCTAGGCACCGGTTTAGTCGCGGCTTTACTGGTGGTCAGCGGTATAGGCCTCTATCAGTATGCCTTCGCCCCCAAAGAGGGCGAACCGGTAGGAGGCCCAGTTGAACTGCCCTCTACCCAGGGTGATTTCTCGTTAACCCAGTTAGATGAAGATCAAGTCGCGATACTCTCCTTTGGCTACACCTACTGTCCCGACATTTGTCCCATGACCCAATCGGTTAAGCGTCAAGCCCTGGCCCAGCTCTCTGAGGAGCAGCGCGAGCGTGTAGTGCCGGTGATGGTCACCGTTGACCCCGAACGCGACACCATCGCGCGCATGCAGGAGTACATGGGCTTTTTCGGCGAGGAGTTTATCGGCGTGGTGGGCAGTCAGGAACAGCTTGAGGATGTTGCCTCACGCTATGGGGTGATATGGCGGAAAGTCGAAGCGCCGGATTCAGCAATGGACTACACCATTGATCACAGCGCCTCGCTCTTTTTGGTTAATCGCGAGGGCGATATTCTTCAGCGAGTGCTCTACTCACCGACCCCGCATGGTTTAGTTTCCGCATTAGAGAGCGAACTAGACGGTTAAGCTAATCGGCTTGTTCAGGTGCTGCCTGTAAATGATCCAGCATCGCCAGCAGCGCGCCAATTTGGGTACCGCTACGGGTATCGTGCTGGGGGCTTAACTGCCAGGTACTTTCAGCAAACCCCCACCAATCCCAGCAGCCCTGGGGGTTCGCCATACTGCTTTCTGCCTGAGGATAGAGCACGATTTGCTGATGCGCTGCCGCCCAGGCATTAAGCCCGGTGTAGCGTATGAACGTATCGCCAATGGCCTCTGCGTTCATTTGGCAGCCGTGCAGCGCCAGCGTTACCGGGCACTCCCCCGCATCACAGCCTTCAGGTATAAACACATAGCCGGTGTCCGCTAGGCCCTTGACCGCAAACTCTGACTGATCAAACGCGACTAGTTCGCCCCCTTGCTCATCCTCTGGCTCACGACTAGACTCGCCAGCGTCCGAGGCTGCTCGTTCGGGGTAGAGCCAATCCAGCATTTCTCCAGCAATATCGTCATCGCAGGATAACAGGAAACTACCGCCACCCTGTCGGCAATCGCCCCACTCCTGGGGCCCGGGAGCCGCTTCACTGGGTAAGCGTATCGGCCAGCCATGTCCCGCATTTTCACTGCGCGCAACGCGTAGCTGATCAGGCGAAGCAAGCCACTGCTGCCACTGCTCAGCAAGCAGGTCGCCGAGCTGTGGCTCAACCACTTCATCCTCTTCACCGTGCCATAAGTAGGCCCTGAGCTGGCTAAGCGCCTCAGTGCTGCCTACCTGTTCAAGCTCAATATAGCGTTGACGACGCGCCTCCAACTCATCCAGCGAAGGCGCGCCACGGCGGGTCATCATGCATTGATTAAGCGCCAAACTCAGCGAGCCCTGCGCGCAACTCCAGGGCCCTGCTGCCAGTACACCTAGGCCACTAAACCGCTCGGGCCAAGCCACCGCTAGCTGGGTCGCCATATAACCGCCCGACGATACTCCCACTACGCTGGCCTGCTCACTCGCAGCACTCAGGGCGGGCAAATCCTCAGGCTCACTGTCCGTCTCTGCCTGCGCTAGCAGCGGCGTGCATAGACCTAAGCAAACCAGTGCCTGAGCGAGAGAATGCAGGTTAGAAGAGGGGGTTGAAGTCATCCCTTATTCGACGCCTAGCAGTTCAACGCGGAAGGTCAGTACTTCGTTAGGCCCGATCGGTCCTTGACCATTTTTGCCGTAAGCAATATCCGCAGGGATATAGAGCATCCAGCTATCGCCAACGCTCATCATCTGCAGCGCTTCCTGCCAGCCTTCGATCACCTGATTGGTCTGGAAGCTGACGGACTCACCGCGCTCAAAAGAGCTATCGAAAACGGTGCCATCCAGCAGCATGCCTTCGTAATTCACTTCGACGGTATCTTCAGGGCCAGGCGTGGCGCCATCGCCAGATTCAAGCACTTCATACTGCAGGCCAGAGTCAGTCACCGTCACTTCCTCGCGCTCAGCGTTCTCGGCTAGGAAGGCTTCCCCCTCTTCGAGATTGTTCTGCGCTATCTCTTCGGCTTCCGCTTGCCGCGCTTGCATTGACTGCTCTTGGAACGCCATCAACGCTTCGGTCATCTCTTCTTCACTGAGCGCCAAGTCATTGCCTTCAAACACATCGCTCATGCCGTCGTGAAACGCACCCAAGTCGAGGTCTTCGATGTCTGCCTGCATGCTTTCACCCAGGGTCACACCCAGACTGTAAGCCAAGCGCTGTTCATCGGTTTCGGGCGCTGCCGCGGCAAAAGGGGCAACCAAAAGCAAACCTGTCAGAGCCGTAGTAGAGAGCAGTTGTTTCATGAAAGATCCTTTTTATAGCGGCGCCGTACGCCGATCAGTGTCATATAAAGACTAACACCCACCGCCCCGAGCTGCATCTTCGGGGAGGTGGGCGCCAATAAGACCACAAAATGGGAGAGAGGTTTAGCGGATTTAGACCACCAGCGTGGGGCAGTGTGCTGCACCCGCCACCCGTTGAGAAACGCTGCCTAGCAGCGGGTTCTTCTCGCCATTGGTGCCCTGGGCGCCAATCACGATCAGATCGCACTCCCGCTTACGAGCAAAGCGCACAATAATGCGCGAAGGTCGCCCGCCCTTCACAAAAGCACGCACGCGAGCACTGTCAGCGCCCAGCTCAATCGCATGAGATTTTGCGTGCACAGCGATCTCGGTGGCGTACTCTTTTAGCGCATCGTCAGGGATATCCAGCTGGTTGGGCCGCACCATAGAGAGCGAGGCCTCCAGCAAGCTATGGTGTTTAAACACGCACAGCAGATAAAGCTCAGCGCCGGTCAGCATATGCAAGCCCACCGCTTTTTCCAGCGCCCTTAAGGCGCCTTTAGAACCATCCACCGGGACTAAAATGCGATTAAACATTCGCGTACTCCTTGTGGCTGTTTAGCGGAAGGCGACATCGCGCAGGAACAGCGCAATTTGTGGGAACATGATCAGCAGTGCAGCCGCTAAAATCAGCATGAAAATAAACGGTGGGGTGCCTTTGATCACATCCCAATAGGGGCGCTTGAAAATCGCAATAGCGGTGAAAATATCGCACCCAAAGGGCGGAGTTGCCGAACCTATCGCCACCTGCAAGGTAATCAAAATACCCACCAACACAGGATCCAGGCCTGTCGCCGCAATGGCGGGTGCGAAAATGGGCGTTAGCACCAGAATGACCACTATCGGATCCACAAACATACAGGCCACAAAGAAGGAGATACAGATGGCAATCAATACGCCCGTGGGGCCAGCTTCGTTGACACCCACCGCCTCCAGAATCATTTGCGGAATCTGAGCAAACGAAATGATCCACGAGAAGCCATTACCCACCGCGACCAGGATAAAGACAACGGCGGTAATCAAGCCGGTAGATTTGGCGATGGCATAAATGTCGTTCATCTTAAGTGAGCGGAAGACCACAAACTCAAGCAAAATGGCATACAGCACACAGGCTGCAGCAGCTTCAGTCGGGCTGAAGATACCGCCGTAAATACCACCGACAATAATGACCGGAAAGCCAAGCGGCCAAAGAGCCTGCTGAACCGCTACTGCGCGCTCTTTCCAGCTCGATTTTGCTTCAGTAGGTACATCTTTCACGATGGCGTAGATAATGCAGTAAATCGAGAACATAACCAGGATCATTAACCCTGGCCCAATCCCGGCAATAAATAGCTCGCCGATAGAGGTGCCCGAGATAACCCCGTAAATGATCATGCCGATACTGGGCGGAATCAAAAACGCAATATCGCTGGAATTGATAATCAGCGCCAGCGTGAAAGAGTCTGAGTAGCCCGCTTTAAGCATTTTTGGACGCAGCGGCGAGCCAACAGCGACCACGGTTGCCTGGGTAGAACCGGATACAGCACCGAACAGCGTACACGAAGCTGCCGTGCTCACCGCCAAGCCACCTTTAATATGGCCGATAAACGCCATCACCATATCAATCAATCGGTTAGCGGACTGCCCGCGGGTCATGATATCAGCGGCAAGGATAAACATGGGAACCGCAATAAGTGAGGCTGGGCGTATACCCGCCATCATCTGCTGGATCAGCGTATCCATCTGGCCGAAGCCGTTAAACATCATATAGAAGCCGATTACTGCAGCGGTAATCAGCGGAATCATCATTGGAAAGCCCAGCAGCAGCAGGGCAATCATGGTGGTGACCATTATTGTCGTCATAGCTGTTCCCCTAGGGTGCAATGCCCCGCGTTAGACTTCTGTTTCGGTGTCTTTATATCCATCCACCACGCCCGTCGAGAGATAGACATCGTGGGACGTGAAGTTTTTAACCGCGGTCAGCAAGTATTGAATACCGGTGATTAAAAAGCCCATCGGCACCCATAGGTAAATGATCCACACCGGCAAGCCCAAGGAGGGCAACACCCTGCCTTTGCTATGCAGATCCAGGATATAAACGATCGAATAGTAGAGCAGGAAAAACATCACTAGCGATGTGAACAGCGCGATGCAGATCATTAGCGCTCTGCGCCCACCTACCGGCAGCGCATCATAGATAGCCGACATGCGAATATGACGACCATGACGGGCTGCATAGCCAATACCCGCAAAGGTAATCATGATGATCAAAATGCGGTTTAGCTCACCGGAGAACATGATGCTGTTGCCAAATACAAAGCGGGCAACCACGTTGGTGACCGTATTCAGCGCCATTAGCAAAACACCCATCGCGAGAATCACGGCTTCTATTTTGCTAATTGCAGTGTCGATCACGCCTAGTACCCCCGGCAAGCCGGAACGGTAACTCTTTTCCATCTCGTCATCGGTCATGGCCGGACTCCTTTTGAACGGCTCTAACGGCAACAGTTACGTGCCGTAGGCACAATAAACACAGCGTTATTCCAGAGCTATCTCAATCCAAGCTATCTCGTCAAAACCCGCCTATTTCCCAACTTGCCTAAACCAGAGCTGCTAGACAAGTCTTACCTCGTGCAAGGCGAGGAGTTAACTAAAGCGTAACGGCTTGCGGCCGCCGATGATTCAACGCTAGATGTACGTAACCCAACGGTAACGATGTCAAACCCCAGCCCGAGTAGCCCCCGCCTAACCGCCGCAAAACAAAAAGGGGCAGCCTTTGCTGCCCCTTGATCAATCAACCGTTCGCCAATGCGGCTTTAAGGATGATTACTCGTTTGTTACGGCTTCAAGGTCAGCTTTAAACTGCTCGAGCAGCTCTTGACCACCTTCACCGGTCATTTCCAGGAAGGCTTCTTCAACCTGCGGGGCACGCTCACGGAAAGCTTGAATTTGCTCTTCGTCGAGACGTGTCACCGTCACTTCATCAGATGCTTCCTGAATTTTCGCTAATGATTCTTCAGCCAAGCCTTTGATATGCTCGATAGTGTGGTCATAGGCAGCTTCAGAGGCTTCATTCACCAACGTTTGATCTTCTTCAGACAAACCTTCGTAGAAGTCCTGGTTGGCCATCATCGCAGTAGTGAACCAGCCGTGACCGGTAAACGTCAGGTGCGGAGACACTTCGTACAAACCGCCAGACTCAATCCAGAAAATCGGGTTCTCTTGACCATCAATGATGCCGGTCTGCAGACCACCGTAGACTTCACCCCAAGGCAACGGCGTCGGCGTTGCACCAAAGGCGTCGTAGGTCTCCGACAGCAGCGGGTTGGTCATGGTACGGATTTTCTTATTATCCATATCTTCCGGTGAGCTAATCGGCTCGTCGGTCGTCACGACCATTTCGCCTTCCGGATACATCTTCAGCAGCTCTAGGCCTTGCTCGGCGTAAAGCTCAGGAAACATCTCGTTGATAGCCTTACTTTCGTCGAAGAACGTCAGTACGGTCTCTTCGTCGGTCGGTAGCAGGTAAGGAATAAAGAAGATTTGTGCTTCCGGAATGAGCGCACCGGTAAAGCCAGGCGACTGGTTTACAAACTGCAGGATACCGTTCTGAGTCTGCTCCATAATGTCGTCAGACTCGCCCAGCTCACCAAAGCGGTAAACCTGTACGGTGTGGTCTGAGTTATCTTCAATGTACTCTTTAAAAGCATAGGCAAAGACGTCTTGAACGTCGCCTTCATACTCCTCGTGAGCATAGCGCCAGTTGTCTGCTTGAGCAGCGGCGCTTAGACCAAACAGCAGTGCACCCACACTTGCCGTGGTCATTAACTTTGTAGTTACAGACTTTGTAGTTACAGAACGTGTAGAAACGAATTTGCTTGCCTTCATGCGGTGTTCCCCTTGCAGTGGTAAGCGCGCTTTACGAGTGCGCAAGAACCTGGATAAGCCTCGCGTATCTCAACACGACACTGTTGTTCGCTAACCGGTGTTCGCTAACCGGCAATGGTGCTGCTCTATACTGCGTTCTAGCGGGCGAATAGCGCTAGGTATTTCAAATACAGCTTAATTTCAGGCTAGCGCGCTCCTTGGTGAGGGTCAAGCTGGCAAGTAAGCGTTTGTAGCGAATCAAGCCACTCACTTTGCTCCTTTATACCCCCCTCGCCTTGATGGGCACACCTTCCTAAAAATAGCTGACTTAGCAGCCATTTAGCTGCATTTGGCGACTTTTCGACAACGTTGACCACGCGTTCCTCATCGCTGAGCGGAGCCAAAGCCCACGCTTGCCAACGTTGAAGATTCTCACGCTCTGCCATCAGCTCGGCCTGTTTGATGGTCTCGCGCAGCGCTTTCACGGACTCGCTTTCTGTCGCTGAGGCTTTTAAGTCTTGGCGTAACCCACGCAATACCTCCGTTACATGGCATTGCCAAAGGTGACGCTGCTCACGCTGGTCAGCCAGCGCTCTAGGCTCGGCTTCCAGACCGCAAGAGTAGAGCCAACAATGAAACAGCATCTCGCACACATCCAGCCCGGCCTCCTCTTGAAGCTTCAGACAGGCTGCTTCAACGCCGGGTCTAGCGTAGAGCGTCAGTGCAAAATCCCATAACGGTGTCTGCTGTAGGCGCTGCAATCGGGTAGAATCAAGCGTAATAGAATATCGCATCAAATGACCCACTTTCTTCGGGAGAAGGCATGATCGCACTGCGCCAAGTCGCCTTGCAACGCGGCACGCAAACGCTACTCGACAACGCGGACATTACCCTTAATAACGGGGTAAAGGCCGGGATTATCGGGGCAAACGGCGCCGGTAAATCGAGCCTATTCAAACTGCTGCTCGGCGAGCTTGCGCCCGACCAGGGCGATGTCGAGATGAGTGGCGGCCAGCGCATTGCGCATATGGCCCAGGAAGTTGACGCCCTCGACCGCCCAATTATCGAGTATGTACTCGATGGCGACTTGGCGCTACGCCAAGCAGAAGCTGACTTATTGGCCGCCCAGGAAGCCGGGCAAGCCCACCGCGAAGCCGAACTGCACGGTTTGATTGAGACCCTGGATGGCTACCGTGCGGAGTCGCGTGCGGCGCAATTGCTGGTGGGGCTGGGCTTCGTCCAGGCTGACCTCGCCCGCCCGCTCTCGGCGTTTTCCGGCGGCTGGCGGATGCGGGTCAATCTTGCTCGTACGCTGTTTATGCCTTCCGACCTACTGCTGCTGGATGAGCCTACCAACCACCTGGATCTAGATGCCCTGCTGTGGCTGGAGCAGTGGCTAACCCGCTATCCTGGCACCCTGCTGCTGATTTCCCACGACCGTGACTTTTTAGATGCCGTATGCGATCACATCGTGCATATGCACCACCAAACCCTGGAGCTATACCGCGGCAATTACTCCCAGTTCGAGCGCACTCTCGCCGAAAAGCTTGCTCTGCAGCAGGCTGAAGCCGCCAAGCAGCAGGCTCGCCGGGAAGAGATCGAACGCTTTATCGCCCGCTTTAAAGCCAAGGCGACCAAGGCCAAGCAGGCACAAAGCCGGGTAAAAATGCTCGAGCGCATGGAAGATATCGCCGTCGCCCATGTGGACTCCCCCTTCCACTTTACGCTGCCCGCCGCCGATAAAACCTCGCATCCTCTGCTGGTGCTTGACCAGGCGCAGCTAGGCTATCGCGGTAAAAAGGGCGACGGCAGTGACGACAACATCCAGCTAGACAAGGTCAACGTCACCCTGCTGCCCGGTAGCCGCATTGGCTTGCTAGGCCCCAACGGGGCAGGTAAATCAACGCTGATTAAGTCGCTCACCGGGGAGCTTGAGCTGCTTAACGGCAAGCGCGTACCCGGCGAGCATTTGGCGATTGGGTATTTTGCTCAGCATCAGCTTGAGAGCCTGGATGTTTCATCGACGCCCTTTGTGCATATCCAGCGACTCTCACCCACCGCCAGCGATCAGGATATCCGCAACTTCCTGGGCGGCTTTGGCTTTAAGGGCGATGACGCCTTCGGCACAGTCGCCAACTACTCTGGAGGTGAGAAAGCCCGCCTGGCGCTGGCCCTCGTCGCTTGGCAAAAACCCAACCTGCTGCTGCTCGATGAGCCCACCAACCACCTGGACTTAGAGATGCGCGAGGCGCTGACCCAAGCGCTGGCAAGCTTCGAAGGCACGGTTATTCTGGTCTCCCACGACCGTCACTTACTGCGCGCCACGGTCGATGAGTTCTGGCGGGTGGCGGATCACCGTGTCGAGCCCTTCGATGGTGATTTGGAAGATTACCGGGCTTGGCTTAAAGCGCGCCTGGAAGAGAGCCGTCGGGATTCCCGCGGTGAAAAAGCCGAGCGCCAGAACCAGCAGCCTAGCGGCGACAGCCGAGAAGCGCGCAAAGCATCCCGCAAAGCGGCTGCCGAACTGCGCGAGAAGCTGCGCCCACTGAAAAAGCAGCGCGACCAAGCAGAAAAAGCCATGGAGAAGACCCAACACGAGCTTGATAAGGTTGAACAAGTGCTGGCAGACCCAGAGCTCTACACCGACAGCAGCCGCAAAGCCGAACTGACCAAGACGCTGAGTCAGCAGGCAGAGATTAAAGCGCGCCTGGATGAATCAGAGCGGCAGTGGCTCAGCGCCGAAGAGGCGTTGGAGACAATGGAAGCAGAGCTGCTCGCCAGTGAAGAGGCGGCTAGTTAGCGGAAAGCGAATACTCAACAATAGGGCTAGCTTTCCAACAAAAACGTTACCGGGCCATCGTTAATTAGCGCCACCTGCATATCAGCGCCAAATTCACCGGTGGCGACGTGCGGCCAGGCAGTACGGGTCTGGGTCACCAGCAAGTTGAACAGCTCTTCACCCTGGGCGGGAGGAGCGGCGCTGGAGAAGCCCGGCCGCAGCCCCTTACGGGTATCCGCCGCCAGGGTGAACTGGGAGACGAGCAACAGACCACCGTTCACCTGCTGCAGGTTATGATTCATCTTGCCGTCGGCGTCGCTGAATACCCGGTAGTGAAGGAGCTTGTGCAGCAGTTTTTCCACGCTAGTCCCATCATCGTGCTTCTCCACTCCTATCAGCGCCAGCAGTCCATGGTCGATACTGCCGACGATTTCGCCCTCCACTTCCACGCTGGCGCGCTTCACGCGCTGAATGAGTGCCTTCAAAACGTCTCTCTCCCCACTAGCAAACGGCCATTATAACGACCGCTCGTTAATTTTTCCCTAGCAGGGCATCGCGAAACGCTTCCCCCAGAGTTACCAAGCACGGCAGAGCATTAGATCGCAGTGCGGTTCACACAGCAGCATCTCGGTTAGCTGGCTGGTGTGATGGGGCTGACCGCGACTACCGATCATCACGAGATCGGGCGTGTGGCGCTTCATATATGCTTGCAGCACATCACAGGGCGCGCCTTGTTCTAACACCAACTCCACATCGGGAACTCCTTCTAACTCGCGCATCAGGCTATCGACTTCGTTACTCAACTGCTCACGCAGGCGCTGCACTTCATGTTCACGCCAATGGGCGTAATAGGCTTGCGAACCCAACTCGCGCTCGCCGGGTAGCGTCCAGGCGTGCAGCAAGGTCAGCGTGGCTTCAGGGAAGCGAATCAGCGCCTCTTTCAAGGTATGCCGCGCCGTCAGCGAAAAATCGATAGGTACCAGAATATGCTGCCAGGGCTGGGTCGGCTGGTGAGAAGAGACCACCACAGGGCATGGTGCGCTGCGCAGCACGCGCATTGCCGTGGTACCCGCAAGCAGGTCTTTTTGCCCACGCTTGCGATGCATGCCCAGCACAATCAGCTCAGCGTTGCGTTCATGAGCTTCGCGGACGATTTCAACGTGAGGCGAGCCGGTCACGGTCTGGATCAGCGTTTTCGGCGCCTCTAGGGCGTAGTCTTCGCGTAGATCCGTCAACATGGTGGTGATGTCTTCCACTACCGCGCTCTCGACATCCAATAGCACACGTCTGGGCAGGTAAGGATCCAACACGTGCAGCACGTCTAGCTGAACCCCCTGGGCATAGGCCAAACGCAACGCCCGAGCAAAAGCGGCACGATTATCAGCGGAAAGATCGGTGGCAAACAGAATGGTGCGAGGCATGGCGAAACGCTCCTCGGCTGAGCAGCTCAGCCTTACAAGCCGTTAAGCAAACACTCCTTAGCATGGTGTGCAATGTCCATTCTCGCAAGCACTGTTGCCCAAATGCCACTGGCTACAGCTAGCATCACCACCAAGCGTGAAAATGGTGCACCGGGCCGCGCCCTTTTCCTACGTTTAAGCGCACGCTCGCCTCCAGGGCTGCATGCAGCCACTGCTTGGCATCACTGATAGCGGCTACCGGGGCATCCCCTTCGGCATACACGGGTAGCTTCGCCAAGCAGGCGGCGATCGCTGAGGAGAGCGCACAGCCGGTACCGTGCAAATTGTCGGTATCGATTCGCGAGGCGGGCAACCACTCATGACCATTGGGGGTTGCCAGCAAGTCTGGGCAGGTTTCCCCGCGCAGATGGCCGCCTTTCAGCACCACATAGGGCGCGCCCAATTGCGTTAACCCCGGCAGCATCGCTTCCATGGCGTCTAAACTGGTGGGCGACGGCGTGTCGAGCAATACAGCGGCTTCCGGCAGATTGGGGGTAATCACATCGGCTAGCGGCACGAGAATATCGCGGACTGCATGAATACCGGCGTCGTCGACCAGAACATCCCCGCTCTTGGCGACCATCACAGGGTCGAGCACAATCCAGCGTGGGCGGCGCTGACGCAGCACATCAGCAATAACCTCGGCGACTTCACGGCTCGCCACCATGCCAATTTTAACCGCGTCTATCACCACATCATCCAGCAGGTGTTCCAACTGCTCGCGTATGGCCTGAGGCGAAACGGGGTACACCGAGGCCACCCTGCAGGTATTCTGGGCAATCACCGCGGTAATCACGTTGGTGCCGTAAACGCCAAGGGCTGAAAAGGTTTTTAGATCTCCCTGCAGCCCGGCGCCCCCCGAGGGATCGGAGCCGGCGATGGTAAGCACATTGCGAAGACGGGAATGGGTAGACATGGGGCTCCTTCACGGCAAAAACGTCACTGTACGCCTAGGATACCCAAGCTGGGCGACTTATGCTGCCGAAAACGTACATACCAAACACACTAACGAGCCGCCCGAAGGCGGCTCGTTAGTGTGTATCAAGCACGGCAAACTATTGCGCGGTGTCACCTTCCGGGTTGCGGGCGTTGTAATACGCCTGCTCGGAGATGGCGTGGTAATCCTCGACCTTCTCCTGGAACGCTTGATAGGAGTCATAGATACGCGTAGCTAATTCGCTCGATTCAGCCAGCTCGGCGACCACATCTTGAGAGTGCTCACGCGCCTGGGCCAGTACGTCATCGGGAATGCGGCGTAGCTCAACATCGTGCTCGTTCACCAGGGTTTCCAGCGCATCGTTGTTACGTGCGGTGTACTCATCCAGTACGCTCTGGTTAATGTCGCTAATAGCGGTACGCAGGATCGCCTGCAAATCCGCTGGCAGCTCCGCGAAAGCCTCTTCGTTGACAATCGCCTCAAACATGACCGTCGGCTCGTGCCAGCCTGGGTAGTAATAATAGTCGGCGGCTTGATGTAGTCCGAATGCCAGGTCGTTGTAAGGGCCAATCCACTCTGTTGCGTCAATCGCACCGGATTGCAGCGAAGTAAAGATCTCGCCACCCGGCATATTCACAATCGCGACCCCCATGCGGCTCATCACTTCGCCACCCAGGCCCGGCATACGCATTTTCAGTCCGTCGAGGTCGGCAACCGAATTGATCTCTTTGTTGTACCAGCCCCCCATCTGCACGCCTGAGGCACCCGCCACCATGACGTCAACGCCGAAGTCATCGTAGAGCTCGTTCCACAACTCCATACCGCCGCCATAGCTTAGCCAAGCGTTCATCTCTTGTGCATTCATGCCAAACGGCACGGCAGCAAAGAACTGCGCAGCAGGCGCTTTGCCTTTCCAGTAGTAGGAGGCGGAGTGGCCTAGCTCAGCGGTACCGTCAGAAACGGCGTCAAACACCTCAAACCCCGGTACCAACTGGCCAGCACCGAAGACTTCAATGGTCAGGCGGCCATCCGACATTTCATCGACCAGCTGGGATAACCGCTCGGGACCCTGACCAACACCTGGGAAATTTTTCGGCCAGGAGGTGACCATTTTCCAACGGAATTCTTCCTCTTGCGCCTGGGCGTGATTATCAACGCTAGAGACTGCCAACAAACTGGCGGAAAGTGCAGTCGTCATGGCGATGGCAGTAGGGAGTGTCTTGGCTTTCATACAATAACCCTCTTACTTTCTATTATTACTATTATGAGTAGGGAATACTCCGCCTAGCGTAGAACACTAGGCGGTTTACTTCAGGCCATTAATGGCTATTTACTGCTTATTAATTAGGTTGCCACTTCTTAACGTTGATAGCAGCGATGTTTTTCAACTAACCCTTTATTAGCCAAACTGCGCTGGCAGCCACGTTGCCAACTGCGGGAAGAACGTTAGCATCAGCAACATACCCAGTTGCATTAGGATAAACGGGATAACGCCACGGTAAATAGCCGAGGTAGATACAGATGGCGGCGCTACGCCACGCAGATAGAACAGCGCAAAGCCGAACGGCGGCGTTAAGAACGACGTTTGTAGGTTAATCGCGATCATGATGCCCAGCCAAATCGGGTCAAGGCCCATGGCAAGCAAGATCGGCCCGACAATGGGCACCACCACAAAGGTGATTTCGATAAAGTCGAGAATAAAGCCGAGCAAAAAGATCACCAGCATAACGATGATCGTCGCGCCGACCACCCCACCAGGCATACCCTCGAACAGTTCGGTCACCATGTGTTCGCCGCCGTAAGCGCGAAACACCAGCGAAAACAGCGCTGCACCGATCAGGATCAAAAACACCATGGTAGTCACGTGAGTGGTCGAACGCAGCACGTCCTTCAACGTCGCCCAATCGAGCTGACGATAAGCCAGCGCCAGTACTAAAGCGCCGAAGGCGCCTACCGCTGAAGCCTCGGTCGGCGTGGCAAAACCACTAAGAATCGAGCCCAGTACCGCCACAATCAGCACCACCGGTGGCACCAGCCCTTTGAGCAGTAGCATGCCAATCCCTGAGGTATGACCAAGCTCGGCCATCAACTCTTCACGGTCGGCAGCAGGCGCCATATGCGGACGCAACCAGGCCACCAGGGCCACATAGACCATGTACATCACGACCAGAAGTAGCCCAGGCACCAGCGCGCCCATAAACAGGTCGCCCACGGAGACCGTTTTAGGGCTGAAGATACCCATATCCAACTGCGCCTGCTGATACGCCGATGACAGCACATCACCAAGCAGTACCAAGGCAATGGAAGGCGGAATAATCTGCCCCAGAGTGCCGGTGGCGCAGATGGTGCCGGTTGCCAACGAGGTGCTGTAGCCACGCTTTAGCATGGTGGGAAGCGACATCAGCCCCATGGTGACCACCGTGGCCCCCACAATACCGGTAGAGGCAGCCATCAGCATACCCACCAGGGTCACCGAAATACCCAGGCCACCGCGCATGGCACCAAACAGCAGGGCCATGGCATCCAGCAGCGTCTCAGCCACTTTGGATTTTTCCAGCAACACGCCCATCAAGACAAATAGCGGCACCGCCAACAGCGTTTGGTTGGTCATTATGCCGTAGAGCCGGTTGGGCAAGGCGGCAAGATAGCCACTATCAAAGTTAGCGTCGATACCGATGGCTTCCAACCCGAGTCCCATTCCGGCAAACAGCAGCGCCGTGCCCGCCAGCGAAAGCGCCACGGGAAAGCCGAACATCAACACAATACAGATAACGGCAAATAAAATAACTGGCATAAATTCCAGCATCAAACACGCTCCTCAAGGTGATTTCCACCAGCAGCTCCCGGCGTTATCCGCCCGGTCATCACGTAGCCATTGCGCACAATTTCAATCACGCCTTGCACGATCATCAGCACGGCAAACAACGGTATCAAGGTTTTCAGAGCGTAGACTGCCGGAATACCGCCGTAATCGGAGGAGGTCTCCAGAATACGCCAGGAGTTGGCCACGTAGCCCAGACTGGAAGCGATGATAAAGACCATCACTGGAATCAATAGCGTGATAATGCCCACCACATTGATTAACGCCTGGCGACGCGGGGTCATGCCTCGATAGAAGATATCCACCCGCACGTGGCCGTCGTGGCGAAACGTATAGGCGGCAGCGAGCATAAACACGCTGGCGTGCATATACATCACTAGTTCTTGCATGAAGATGCTATTCACACTGAAGGCATAGCGAAGCAGTACAATCGCGAACTGAATCAACATCATAAGGATGATCAGCCACGCAAGGGTACGCCCGAACCATTCGGAAGCGCGGTCCAGCGCACCAATAAAAGCAGGTAGTTGTGTTGTGTCCGACATGGGAGTGTCTCGCGTAAAACGGCTAAGGGGATCAGCGTCCCAGACAATAGCGCATATACGCGGACAATGCAGCGCTCACGGAGTGCACAGCGTGCTTATTATTAAACGCTTGAACGAATTGCCGCTAAACAGGCCTCGGGCAAGGGTAAATCGACAGCAATCGGCAGGTGGTCAGAGAAGAGATGATCCAGCACCCGCACTTCGGCGGCCTCTAACGATTGCGAAAGCAGAATATGATCCAACGCATGGCGCGGCTGCCAGGAGGGGTAACTGAACAGGGGTTTAACCGGGTGCAGCGGTAGCGACGCACTAAAACGCTCGTGAGCGTGCAGTTGGTCAGGGGTGCAGTTGAGATCCCCCATGACCACCACGTGGCGCAGTGGTTGAATGATATCGCTTAAGTAGTTGAGCTGACGCACCCGGCCGCGGTGGCTTAGCGCCAGGTGGGCAACAAAGATATGCAGCGCATCAGGCCCTTCGCCAAAGCGGGCGTGAATCGCACCGCGCCCTGGCATTGCCCCCGGCAAACGGTGCTCTTCTATTTGGCTGGGTACCAAGCGCGAGAGTAAACCGTTACTGTGCTGGGCAATGTGCCCCAGATTGCGATTGAGCTGCTGAACATGATGGGGAAACCCTGCTTGGGCAGCGAGATACTCCACCTGATTGACGCGGCTTGAGCGAAAACTACCGCCATCGACCTCTTGCAGCCCCACCACGTCAAACTTGCTCAGCACTTCGCCCATCACGTCCAGCCGCTTCTGGCGACGCGGGTTGGGCAGTAGGTGCTGCCAACTGCGCGTAAGATAGTGATGGTACGCCGAGGTCTGGATGCCCACCTGCAAATTAAAGGTCAGCAAACGCAAGTGCCCATCTTCAAACAGCGTCGAGCGTGAGCCATTGATGGCTGTTGTGTCACGCTCCCTCGCTTCACGCAACACGGTTACTCTGCGCGCTCTTCACGCACCTGCTCAACCAACGCTTCAGCGACTTTCGGCATGTTTTCCAGGCTACCGGCTGAGCTCGGCGTCACCAGAAAACGGCCATCAATCACCAGGGCAGGCACACCCATTAACTTCATTTTGCGCATACGGTTATTGGCATCATTCACTTCGCTACGCACACTAAAGTCAGTCAGCGCTTGCTTGGCCTCTTCTTCGCTGACGCCGTAGTTGGCAAAGAAAGCAGCAATCTCATCGGGCTCTGTGAGCGACTGATTTTCCTGATGAATGGCGTTAAAGAAGTCGGCGTGTAGCTCCTCTTCGATACCCAGCGACTCAGCTGCATAGAATGCTGTAGCGTGGGTATTCCAATCCCCACCCATGGTGGCGGGCATTTTGACGACACTAACGTCATCGTCCAGGGTCTCGTACCACTCATTAATCGGCGTTTGCAGGCGGTAGCAGTGCGGGCAGCCAAACCAAAATACTTCGGTGACTTCAATTTGCCCGTCATCAACCTGGGTTTCTACCGGCGTTTCAAGCAGCTCATAATGTTGGCCTTCAACCACTTCCTGGGCACTCACTGCCGCAGAAAGCCCCAAACCGGCCAGTGCGACCATTAACGTTTTAAACATCGCTCGCGTTTTAGACATTGTAAAAGTTTCTCCATGGGTAAGCGAAGGGTGAGACCGTGGATACATTAGCGGGTTCCCTCAGTTAGCAAACGTTGCCAAGAACGTTGCCTAGTGAGAACCCGCAAACGGCATAAGGAAGTATGTAGGCTGTCTATGTGTGGTTTTAAACGCCCAGGGTTAGAACGTTAGTTCAAACCCAACACTTAGTTTAAACCCAATACATAGTTAGCCACTGCTTCCATATCGTTGTCGCTCATTTTTGAAGCGATGTCGCCCATGATGTTATTGGGGCTATTGTTACGATCACCTGAGGCGAATGCCTGCAACGTTGAGACCGTGTACTGAGCGTGCTGCCCAGATAGACCGGGGTAAACGGCGCTGCCGATACCGACACCCGTTGGCGTATGGCAGGCTGAACAGGCAGGAATGCCCTTGGACATATCACCAGCGCGGTAAAGCTCTTCACCGCGAGCCAGCAACTCAGCGTCTTCGTCGCTGGTCTGGCCCAAGTTGGCATCCTGGCGTGCAAAGTGTGCTGCCACATCCCAGGCATCCTGGTCGGAGAAGTCATCCACTTGGCCGGCCATTTGGGGAACCATGCGGTTGCCGTCGCGGATATCCATAATCTGTTTCGCCAGATAGGACATCTGCTGACCCGCTAGATTAGGGAAAGCGCCCGATGGGCTAATGCCCTGTTGCCCATGACAGGCGGCACAGGTCTGGGCCATTTCCTGGCCAGCGGATGCGTCAGCATCAGCTTGATAGTCCGTTTGAGCGTGGGCGATGCCAACGGCGCCCATGGTAATTGCTAGGCTTGCCAGTAACTTTCTCATTGCTATTCCACTATGCCGTTTTATGTTTGACTGGTACGCACCCTGGGCGCTTCCCAGGTTTCACAAGTTACCAGGGTTAGCTCCGCCAATACCAACCTTCGCTAATACCAACAACGTATCGCGATGGTACACTAGCGCCCCAGGTCGCAGATATAAACCGCTTGCATTATAACGAATCACCCCAGCGGCGGGAATGCAAGTGCTGGACTGCTTTAGGGGTAATTCGTCGCGGTACTGCTCTCAATTCTCTATCATGAGTCGCTATCATGCGTTCTACTTTATCGAAGCGATAGAGAGGTGATAGTGCGCAGAGTAGGCCGCTTTTATGTTCGTTTTTCAGGATCAACCCAATGACTACCCCCCATGATAGCCCAGTCCCTCGGCTGAACTACCCGACGGCAAGTTTTCTTATCAGCGCCCCCACCCTGGCCCTGTGCCCGGACGATACCGGCGCAGAAGTAGCCTTTGCCGGGCGTTCAAACGCGGGCAAATCCAGTGCTATCAACGCATTAACGCAACAAAATGCGTTAGCGCGCACCTCGCGCACACCGGGGCGCACCCAGCTGATCAACTTTTTCAGCGTTATGAACGACGAGTCGCGGCGTTTGGTCGACCTACCCGGCTACGGCTACGCCAAGGTGCCGGAAGCGGTCAAGCTAGAGTGGCAAAAGCACCTAGCCGAGTACCTGCGCAACCGTTTCAGTCTACGCGGCTTAGTACTGCTAATGGACGTGCGCCACCCGCTCACCGAGTTCGACCAAATGATGCTCGATTATGCTGACCAGCGCGGAATGCCGGTGCATATTTTGCTCACCAAAGCCGACAAACTGAAAAAAGGCCCTGCCAGCGCTGCGTTGCAAAAAGTGCGCTCACGCTTGAAAGAGTGGGAAGACCTCGTCTCTGTTCAGCTGTTCTCTTCACTCAAGCGCGACGGCGTCGATACGCTGTCCCAGAAGCTCAATCAGTGGCTGTATACACCGCCAGAATGAGGCGCCTCTAACTTCTCGAGAATGCTGGGCAGCTCTTTAATATGGGCAATACGATGCACGCGCGTGGGGAGCGGTTGATCCTCTGTTTCAGAAATCCATACCGCGTGCATGCCCAACTGCTGGGCAGGTAACACGTCCTCCTGCCACGAATCGCCCACGTGCATAGCACACTCGGGGGAAACGTTTAAGCGCGACAGCGCGGTGAGGAATGGCGTCGGATCAGGCTTGGGCGCCAGTAACTCACCCGCGGCAATGGCCACCGGAAAGTAGCCAGCCAGCGGCTGACGTTTAAGATGAATATTACCGTTGGTGATCGCCGCCAACTGATAGCGCTCTGCCAGGGCAGCCAGCAGTCCGGCCGCTTCTGGATGGGGCGTGACCTGCACGCGCAGGCGGTGAAACTCATTCATCGCTGCTGCTGCCCACATCAACGCAGCACTGCGGTGCAGACCTGCGTGTTCTAACTGGGCCTCCAGTGAGCGCAAACGTAGCCAAGTGAAGTCGCCGCGCCGTTCGGGCACCTCTTTGGCCAACTGTTGACGGCGCTGCAGATAATCCAGCCCGCCGCTTTCGTGGGATAACGCCAGCGCTGTTTCCTGGCGTGCCGCTCGCCATGCCTCAAGTGCCTCCAGTAGCCAGCGGTAGTGGCCCTCTTCGGTACGCGCCATGACTCCGTGGTTGTCCCATAGGGTGTCGTCCAAATCGAAGGTAATGGCCTGCAGCATCGTCATGGTTTGCTCCTGGGGCTATTCTTACTGTCGTTGGGGCCTCGTTTAGCACGGGGGTGCGCTGCGTCGTAGCTGGTCGCCAGATGCTGCCAATCAAGCCGGGTGTAGATTTGCGTGGTCGATAGATTGGCGTGCCCCAACAGCTCTTGCACGGCGCGCAGATCCTGGCTCGACTCCAACAGGTGACTGGCAAAGGAGTGCCGCAAACGGTGCGGGTGCAGGTGTTCGGGCAAGCCACGGGCAATCGACAGCTGAGCTAAACGCTTTTGAATGGCACGATGGCCCAAGCGCTGCCCGCGTTGGCCCACAAATAGCGCCTGCTCAGTAATAGGTGCCAGCGCTGAGCGACATCCCAGCCACTCAGCCAGCGCCTGCTGGGCGCGGCGCCCTACCGGCACCTGACGCGGCTTGCCGCCTTTGCCGATCACCCTTACCCGGCTATTCTGCAAATCGCCCAAATCAAGCGCCGCCAGCTCCGCTAAGCGCAGGCCACTGGAGTAAAACAGTTCAAGAATAGCCTGATCTCGCACGCCCAGCGGCGAGCCATCGTGGGGGGTATCGAGAAAGCGCGCCAGGGCGTCGACATCCACCGGGCGCGGCAGGTGGCTGGGCTGTTTGGGCGTACGCAGTAGTCCCACCGGGTTATCGACCAGCACACCCTGCTTGACCAGGTAATCGGCGAAGCGGGAAAGTGCCGCCCGCCGCCGGGCAAGGCTTCTAGGCGCCAGCCCCCGGCTACGCTCCGATCCCAGAAAAGCCCGCAGCAGGGCGGTGTCTAACGCTGCAGGATTTGTCACATCGCGTCGCTCGGTGAAGTTACACAGTGCGGCCAAATCATGCTGATAAGCCGCCACCGTGGCAGGGCTAGCATGGGACGCCAGCGCTGCTAAAAAAGCCTCAACGCGCTTGGCTATCGTTATTTCCGTTGGGAGAGCTTCAGCCATAGTCGCCCAGGCGCACCAGCAGGCGCGCGACGATATCGCCCAAGTACTCAGTGAACAGCGTATCCATGCTGGCCCGATAAGCATCGGGGCTGGGGCTGGCCAGTAGCAAATAACCCAAAGGATCACCCGCCGAGAGCCGTGAAATCGCACAGGAACCGGCTTTGCGCGGCGCTTTGACATGGGGCAGCAAGCACTTCCAGTCGCTGACGCTAAGCTTCACACAACGGCTGGTGCGGCCATCCAGCAGCGCCGACAGCCGCGTGCTGGCATGTTGATCAAGCACGTGCCGTGGCGGTTGAGGCGGCGTCGGTTCACTATCGCTTAACGTGGCCGGACACCACAGCGCCATGGCCGGGGTTTCAAAGCGCTCGCTAAGCTGGGTGGCCAGCGCTTGCGCCAGCGCATCGCGATCCGGCGCTTCCACCAGGGCTATCAACGTTTCCCGCAGCCGGCGGTACTGGGATTCGTTATGGCGAGCAGTCTCCAGCAGGTGCTCCAGGCGGCCCTCGGCGGTTTCCGCGCGCTTACGCAGGTCTAACACCAAGCGTTCTAGCAGTGACACCGCCCCGTCGATATGCGGGTGGGGCACCTGCAGCTGCTGCAGTAACCCTTCACGACCGACGAAAAAATCGGGATGGCGCGCCAGCCAGAACGCCACTTGATCAGGCTCGAGCGTTTTGCGGGGTTCAGGGGCTTGTGACATCGCCGTTCTCCTCGAATTAATTAAGTGCTACGCGGCCATCGAAGACGCGTGTAGCTGGCCCCACCATCGTTAGCGCCCCTTCAGGGTCAGGCCACTCAATGCTGAGCTCTCCACCGGGTAAATGGACTTTTACGGGGCTTTTTAGCAGCCCCTGGCGAATACCGCTGGCCACTGCAGCGCAGGCACCGGTACCGCAGGCCAGCGTTTCGCCACTGCCGCGCTCATACACACGCAAACGAATTTCACTGGGCGAGAGTACCTGCATAAAGCCCACGTTAACACGCTTGGGAAAACGCGGATGCGCCTCTACCAACGGCCCGAGGCGCTCCACCGGGGCGCTATCAACGTTCTCAACCTGCATCACAGCATGTGGGTTTCCCATAGAGACCACGCCGATCTGCAGCGTTTCATCACCCACTTGTAACTGATGCAGGGGTTGATCCCCAGGGGCATCGAACGGCAGCGCCAAAGGGCTAAACCGCGGGCGGCCCATATCCACTCGCACCATACCGTCGTGCTGCACGGTCAGCACCAACGGGCCCCCGGCGGTTTCTACGTGGATTTCATGCTTGTGGGTCAATCGCTGATCGCGCACGAAGCGGGCAAAGCAGCGTGCACCGTTGCCACAATTTTCCACTTCACTGCCGTCAGCATTGTAAATGCGGTAGCGAAAATCCATCTCTGGATCCCGGGGCGGTTCGACGAGCAACAACTGATCAAAGCCAATGCCGAAACGCCGGTCTGCCAGTGCACGAATCTGAGCTTCGTCCAACCGGGCGCGCTGAGTGACTAGATCCACCATGACAAAGTCATTACCCAGGCCATGCATTTTGGTGAAGTGTAACAGCATCAACGCCCCCCTTCGGGCAGCAGCGCTTCACCCGCCCACAGACTGGCAACGGTTTCCCGCGCGCGCACCACATGGCAGCTGTCGCCATCAACCATTAACTCGGCGGCGCGAGGGCGACTGTTATAGTTCGACGCCATAACAAAACCGTAGGCCCCCGCCGAGCGCACCGCCAAAAGATCGCCTTCGGTAATCGCCAGCTCGCGTTCCTTACCCAGGAAGTCACCCGTTTCACACACTGGGCCCACTACGTCGTAAAGGGCGCTTTCGCGTGTTTGACGAGTATCCACCGGCACAATCGCCTGCCAGGCCTGGTACAGCGCCGGGCGAATCAGGTCATTCATGGCCGCATCGACAATGGCGAAGTTCTTGGTCTCTCCAGGCTTGAGAAACTCTACCCGAGTGAGCATGACACCCGCATTGGCGGCGATGGAGCGACCGGGTTCAAACAGCAACGTAAGCGCTTCGCCACCTTCCCAACGCGAAAGCCGCGCCAACAGTTGGCTAGCGTAATCAAACGGCTGGGGCGGTTTTTCATCGCGGTAAGGCACGCCTAAACCGCCACCTAAATCAAGGTGCTCGATTTCGATGCCCCGCTCACGCAGCCGCTCCATAAGCACCAGTAAGCGATCAAGGGCATCCAGGAAGGGTGCGGTTTCAGTTAGCTGTGAACCGATGTGGCAGTCGAGCCCCTTCACCTGCAAATTGGGCAGGCTTGCGGCTAGTTCGTAAACCGCCAACGCTTCATCCACCGGGATGCCGAACTTATTATCCTTCAAACCAGTGGAGATATACGGATGAGTACCCGCATCCACGTCTGGGTTGACCCGCAATGAGACCGGGGCAATTTTCCCCAACTCACCGGCGACACGATTCAAGCGCTCAAGTTCGGGGCGTGACTCAACGTTAAAGCACTTAATGCCCACGTCCAGCGCACGAACCATTTCATGGGGTTGCTTGGCAACGCCCGAAAACACTACTTTCGCCGGGTCGCCACCGGCTTTTAGCACCCGCTCAAGCTCACCGATAGAGACAATATCGAACCCCGCGCCCAGCTTGGCCAACAAGCCCAGCACCGCCAGGTTAGAGTTGGCTTTCACCGCGTAACAAATCAGGTGCGGGTGACCACCCAGTGCTTCGGTATAGGCGCGAAAGTGACGTTCAAACGTCGCTTTTGAGTAGACGTAGCAGGGCGTGCCGAACTCGTCGGCAATGCGTGACAGCGGTACATCTTCGGCGTACAGCACGCCATCGCGGTAATTAAAATAGTCCATGGTGCTCTCCCCTTCTCCTGGGCCTGCAGCTATCTATTCAGACGCCTGGGCAGATTGCTCGTCAGCGGGTGCATCTTCCGGCAGATAAAGCGGCCCTTTTTGCCCACAGCCGACAACCGCGGTTAACAGCAGCGCCGAAAGGGCCATGATTGCCAGCGTTTTCATGCGCCCGCCTTGAGCGCACTCAGCGCCTCACGCGCTCGCTGGGCAGCTGCCCGCACCTGGTTGGGTGCTGTGCCACCAATATGGTTCCGGGCGGCTACCGAGCCTTCCAGGGTCAACACCTCGAACACATCCTGCTCGATGGTATCGGAGAACTGTTTGAGCTCATCCAGGCTCATCTCAGACAGGTCTTTTTCGCTTTTAAGGCCATACGCCACCGACTGCCCGACGATTTCGTGGGCATCGCGGAAGGCCACGCCTTTACGCACCAGATAGTCGGCCAAGTCCGTCGCGGTAGAGAAACCACGCCGCGCCGCTTCATACATGCTGGCTTTCTTGGGCTCAATGGCGGGCACCATATCGGCAAACGCTTTTAAGCAGTCGCGCACGGTATCCACTGCATCGAACAGCGGCTCTTTATCTTCCTGATTGTCTTTGTTGTAGGCCAGCGGCTGCGATTTCATCAGCGTTAGCAGCGACATCAGGTGGCCGTACACGCGGCCGGTTTTGCCGCGCACCAGCTCAGGCACATCGGGGTTTTTCTTCTGCGGCATGATTGAAGAGCCGGTGCAGAAGCGGTCGGGCAAGTCGATAAAGTTGAACTGGGCGCTGGTCCATAGCACCAGTTCTTCGCTCATGCGCGAAAGATGCATCAGTAGGATGCTGGCGAAGCTGGTGAATTCGATAGCGAAGTCACGATCTGAGACCGCGTCCAGAGAGTTTTCTGTTGGACGGTCAAAGCCTAATAGTTCCGCTGTCACGTGGCGGTCGATGGGATAGGTAGTGCCAGCCAGGGCGGCAGCACCCAGCGGCATTACGTTGACGCGCTTGCGGCAGTCCAGCAGGCGCTCGTGATCCCGGGCCAGCATCTCTTGCCAAGCCAGAATATGGTGGCCAAAGGTGACCGGCTGGGCGGTTTGCAGGTGGGTAAAACCGGGCATAATGGTCTCGGCTTCACGATCAGCCAGTTCGATCATGCCTTCACGCAGACGCTTGAGCTCCACTTCGATAACATCGATCTCATCGCGCATAAACAGGCGAATATCGGTGGCGACCTGGTCGTTGCGCGAGCGCCCGGTGTGGAGTTTTTTGCCGGTAATACCGATCTTTTCGGTCAGCCGCGCTTCGATGTTCATATGCACATCTTCCAGCGGCACCGACCAGTTAAACTCGCCGCGCTCGATTTCGCCCTGAATCTCGTTCAGGCCATTAATAATCGCATCACGCTCGTCATCGGTGAGCACGCCTACCCGAGCCAGCATAGTGGCGTGGGCGATGGAGCCCTGGATGTCCTGGGGGGCCAGGCGCTGGTCGAAATTAACTGACGCGGTGAAGCGTGCAACAAAGGCATCGGTGGGCTCGCTAAAGCGACCGCCCCAAGACTGATTCGTGGCTTGGCTCATCGAAGATATATCCTGCTGACAAAACAATGGAGTCGTTAGCAGAAAGTGTACCAGAGTCACCACGGTCAGCGGCACGCCGTTTTTATTTCTGTGGCGGCTAAGAGCGTGACGTTACGACGGCAGGTGGTTTGTGGAGAAACGCGTGCAGGGCACTTAGGGACATGGGGCGGGCAAAGTAGTAGCCCTGATAGTAGTCACAGTGACGCTGCTGCAGGTAGCCAAACTGCTCTGCCGTTTCTACGCCTTCTATCAACACTTCGAGCCCCATTTTCCCCGCCATGGCGACCACGCCGTCGATAATAGCGGCATCGTGGCGGTCTGAAATCACATCGCGCACAAAGGATCGGTCAATCTTGATGCGATTAATCGGCAGCCGCTTTAAATAGCTTAGGCTAGAGAAGCCGGTGCCAAAATCGTCTAGTGCAATCAGGACTCCCAGCGCTCGCAAATTCTTTAACGCCTGGATTGCTTGTTCGGCGCTATCCATCAGCACCCCCTCGGTAAGCTCCAGCTCTAACAACGCTGGCGTTAGACCGCTGCTCGCCAGCACCTGCTCAATGGAGGTGAGGAAGCCAGGGCGTTGAAACTGCATAGGCGAAATATTGACCGCCATGGTGATCTCGCCTAACCCCAGGCCATTGAGCTGCTGGGCATCGCGACAGGCAGTAGCCAACACCCACTCGCTAATGGGAATGATCTGACTAGTATCCTCGGCAAGGCTAATAAAATCAGATGGTGGGATATTGCCGCGCTCAGGGTGCTGCCAGCGGATCAGCGCTTCAACCCCCACCACGCGACCGCTTGGCGCGTGAATCTGCGGCTGGTAATGAAGCTCGAACTGCTGCTGCTCAATGGCTTGCTGTAGCGCGCTGCGTAAGCTAACCCGTTCGCTCACCTTGCGGTTCAAGTCTTCGGTATACCAGTGGTAGGTATTGCGCCCGCGCCGTTTGGCTTTATACATTGCCAAATCCGCCTGCTGAATAAGCTGGCGGGGGTTGTCCATGCTGCCGTCATTGATGGCAATGCCGATACTGGCGGTGATGCGCAGCTCGCTGTCGCGGTACCAGTAGGGCGGCGAAAGCCCCTGGAGAACCCGCTCGACCACCTGTATCACATCGTCCTGATGGGCTAGATCCGGCAACAACACCACAAACTCATCGCTGCCAAAACGCGCGACGGTGTCCCAGGGGCGCAGTTCATTCTCCAACCGCCTGGCCACTTCAACCAGAATAAAGTCGCCCACTTCATGGCCCAAGGTATCGTTGATCGGCTTAAAATCGTCCAAATCGATAAACAGCACGGCTATATAGCGATGGTAGCGGCGCGCCATCACGCCTCCCTCTTCCAAGCGCTGACCAAGTAACAAGCGGTTGGGCAGCCCGGTCAAGGCGTCGTGATGGGCGTTATGGTCAAGTTGAGCCTGATATTCGCGCTGTTCAGAGATATCATTCTGTACGCCTACAAAGTGGGTCACTTGGCCGTTCTCATCGCGTACAGGTGAAATGTGCAAGTCGTTCCAAAAAACCGTGCCGTCATGCCGATAGTTACGGATGACCACGTGTACTTCACGCTGCTCGGCAATCCCTACCTTTAGCTGCTTGACAGTGGCGGGGTCGGTTTCTTCCCCCTGTAGGAAACGGCAGTTACGCCCCAGTGCCTGGTTGCGCGAATAGCCGGTAATGCGCTCAAAGGCAGCGTTGACGTAAACCAGAGACAGATCGCTGCTCTGAGCATCGACAATAAGAACACCATTGGTGCTTGATTCAACGCTACGCTCCAATAATTTTAGCTGTTGTTCGCTGGCTTTACGCCGCGTAATCACCCGGGCGATTACGTAAATCACGTCCTCCCCCAATGACGGCGAAATTTCTAACCAGTGCTGCTTGCCGGTTGCGGAAACAGCGCGCACCTCAAAAGGAATGACCTTTTCGCCTTGGTGCACTCGCTGTAACGCCCGTTCGATCACCGGGTGGTCAAGGGGGTTAATGACGACACCACAGGAACGCCCGATCAACTGTTCAGAGGTATATCCCAGCAGCGTCTCGAAGGCTGGATTGACTTGCAGCAGCGTGCCTTTAAAGTCGATACAGCAGAACAGATCCCGTGAAAGCAGGAAAAACTGGTCAAGCTGGCCGCGGGGTAACACTGAGGACATACAATTTCCTAGGGGGACGGATAAAGCACGTTACGGGAGCATAATCAGTTCCGTTATTTTTACTGTGGCGCTCGGTGCTTTATGATGACACTTATCATAGCTTGACTCGCCGTGTCTGCGGTATAGGGAGAATAACGTGCTATCAATCACCAAACTGCGCATTGCCACGCGTAAAAGCCAACTGGCCATGTGGCAGGCTGAGTACGTTCGTGACCGCTTAATGGCGGCTCACAGCGGCC
This sequence comes from Halomonas sp. KHS3, assembly GCF_000830495.1. NCBI lineage: Bacteria > Pseudomonadati > Pseudomonadota > Gammaproteobacteria > Oceanospirillales > Halomonadaceae > Halomonas > Halomonas sp. KHS3. The sequence continues at coordinate 199,512 of NZ_JWHY01000001.1, forward strand.
TTGAGGTCGAGCTTGTCGCTCTGTCTACCAAGGGCGACAAAATTCTCGATACACCGCTTTCAAAAATTGGCGGTAAAGGGCTGTTCGTTAAAGAGCTGGAAGACGCCATGCTCGATGGCCGTGCCGATATTGCCGTCCACTCGATGAAAGATGTACCCATGCACTTCCCCGAAGGGCTGGGCCTGTCGGTCATTCTAGAGGGCGCCGACCCTACCGATGCGTTTGTATCCAACCACTACTCTAGCATTGATGAGCTCCCCGAAGGGGCGCGTATTGGCACCGCCAGCTTACGCCGCGGGCTGCAGATACGTGAAGCCCGCCCCGACCTGCAAATTCTCAACTTGCGCGGCAACGTACAAACGCGGCTAGGTAAATTAGACGCGGGCGAATTTGACGCCATCATCCTGGCGACCTCGGGCCTTAAGCGGCTGGGCTTGGATGAGCGGATTGCCCAGGCACTGCCGCCGGAAGTGTGCCTGCCCGCCTGCGGCCAAGGAGCCCTAGGCATTGAGTGCCGCCTGCATGACCCCGAGCTGATTGCGTTGCTAGCCCCGCTGGATGACGCGGATACCGCGACGCGTGTGCGCGCCGAACGGGCCATGAACACGCGCTTAGAGGGCGGCTGCCAAGTGCCTATTGCGGGCCACGCGGTGCTGGATATTGAAAATGAAACCCTTTGGCTACGCGGCTTAGTGGGCAACCCAGAGGGCACCGAAGTGCTGCGCGCCGAAGGCCGTGGTTCGATGCATGAGCCCGAAGCGTTGGGCATTCGCATTGCCGAAGAGCTGCTCGACCAAGGCGCTGGCGATATTTTGGCTGAGGTTTACGGCCGCGCCATATGAGCCAACCGGTACTGATCTGCCGCCCTGGCGAGCGAGGTGAAGCACTGGCTGCTGCTCTGCGCGAGCGGGGCGAGAGCGTTGAATCACTCAACGTGATGCAACTCGAAGTCTTACCAGAAACCCCTGAAATGCGGCGTATCTGGCTGGATATTGATCAGTACCATAAGATAATAGTCATCAGCCCCTTTGCGGCCACTTGCTTAAGTGAAGCGCTGGATCGCTTCTGGCCACAGCTGCCCATTGGCATTGACTACTACAGCGTTGGCAGCGCCACCGCGGCAACGCTTTATGATCAGTTGGGTGTCCGCGTGCATGTGCCTTCGCCGAGTGCGGGCGAAGATACCAGCGAAGCACTGCTTGCGCTTGCCTCGCTTCAGCAATTAGCGCACCAGCGCATTCTACTGGTGGCGGGCGAAGGTGGCCGCCCGCTGCTCGCTGAAACGCTTGCCGAGCGGGGGGCGCAGGTGACTCGCGTAGCGGTGTATCGACGCACGTTTCACCCCCTTGAACCCGCTCTGCAAACGCGCCTTTTTTCAGGTAATTACCGGGCGTTGATCGTCACCAGCAGCGAACTGCTGGAACATCTGGCAAAATGGTGCAATCAGGCGGCCTTGAACCAACCGCTAATCGTTTCCAGTCGCCGTTTGGCTACACTGGCTGGCATACTGGGTTTTTGTGACCCCAAGGTGGCGTCCGGAGCTACGCCAGCTGCGTTGATAGCGGCGTTGGAGACCTGCGACCCACAGGGTGCCGATGTCGATCAAGGAACTTACTAAGGGCTAGCGACACATGAGCAAACAAGTAAACGATCAGGACGATGTACAACCAACGTCCTCCGATGCCTCTCAAGGCGTCCCTAAAACGACCGACAAAGCAGCTTCCACGACCGACGCGACTGAGCCCAGCAAGCCGAACACACCGCCGAGCTCAACAACACCTGCTCAGAGTGGCACTAAAAATAGCCGGTCGCGGCGGCGTGGAAAGAGCTCGTCCACTGCGAGCTCAACCGCTGCTAGCAGCACTACCAGCACGGCTAAATCGGCAGATACCACATCCAGCAGCGCAGCCTCACCTTCCCAGAGTGCCGCTCAACCCAGCCCATCCTCCTCAAGCGGGTCGGCTTCTAGTTCGCCATCGTCAAGCGCCGCTTCGTCCAAGCCGACCAGCAACAAATCATCGTCGGGTACTACGCCGCCCACCGGCCACAAAGGCAGCGGTAACGGCCAAAGCGGTGGGGGCAAAAGCGGAGGCAGTAAAAGCGGCGGCCTCGCGATTGCCCTGGTGATTATCCTGGCGATTGCCTTGGCATTTATCGCTTGGCAGGGCTGGCTGCGCCTGGAGAGCCAGCAGCAACGCCTCGACGAAGTCGCACAGCAGGCTGAGGGGAGCGCATCACAACAAGCGGTTAGTGACCTCGAGTCACGCCTTGATAGCGGCGAAGCCGAGCGCGATGAAGCGCTGCAGAGCACACTGGGTGACCTGCGTGATGAATTTGACAGCTACCGCAGCGACGTCGATGAGACCCTGGGCCAAGTGCTGGATCAACTCTCGCAAGAGCAGGACACCGACGAGCGCGACTGGTTGCATGCCGAAGCCGCCTACCTGCTGCGTTTGGCCAATCAGCGTTTACAGCTGGAAGGCGACGTTGACGGCGCTGCAGCGCTGCTGCGTACCGCCGATGCTCGCCTAGTAGATGCTGACAACCCGGCGTTGACGCCCGTACGCGCAGCGATTGCCAATGAGCTAGCCGCCCTTGACGCCGTGCCCCAGGTTGACCGTACCGGCCTCTACTTAGCGCTCAATGCCCAACAGGAACGCATCTCCTCTCTGCGACTCTCTCAAGAAATTGAGGAGCAAGCGGTAACCTCCAGCATCGAGCAGCCGCCGACCGGCACTTTCCAGCGCCAGCTGGCGCGCTTCGGTGAAGAGCTCAAAGACCTGGTAGTGGTTCGCCATCACGATGAAGCGCTGGAAGCGCTGATTACCCCAGAGCAAGAGTCTTACCTACGTCAAAGCCTGCGCTTAGTGCTGGAGCAGACTCAATTGGCTCTACTCAACGAAGAGAAAGAGCTTTATGACGCGAGTATCGACAAAGCGCTACAGCTGCTGAACGACTACTACGACACCACTCGTGAAGAGACCCAAAGCGTTATTACGCGCCTTCAAGAGCTCAAGGAAGCAGAGGTAAAACCCGAGCTGCCCGATATCAGCGCTTCACAGCAGGAACTCGCACGCTTTATCGACAACCGCTATGAGACGCGTGGCCAAAGCGGAGGTGATTCATGAGAAAGCTTGTTCTCCTCATTGTCGCAGGCCTCGCCGTCGGGGCCCTGTTTGGGCACCTGATGATGTCGGTGCCCGGCTATTGGCTGATCCGCGTGGGCGACTCATCCATCCAGACATCGTTTTGGTTTGGTCTGGTGCTGCTGTTTGCCGCCTTTATCGTCCTACACTTTGTACTGCGATTGCTCAGCGGCATTATTCGCCCTATGGGGCGTTTTCGTAGCTGGAACAGCCGCGCACGTAACCGTCGCGCCATGCAGCGCACCGTGCGTGGCCTGGTAGCACTGACCGAAGGACGCTGGAAAAAAGCCGAAAAAACCCTGGTTAATGCCGCCGATGACTCCAGCACACCGCTGGTCAACTACCTATCCGCAGCGCTGGCGGCCCATTACCAGGGCCACCACGTGAAATCCCAGGAGCACCTGAATCAGGCGCAGCTAACCACCGACGGAGCCGATACGGCCGTTGGCTTGATGCAGGCGCAAATGATGATTGAGCGTCAGCAGCCGGAAGAAGCGCTGGCGATTCTTAATCGCCTGGATAAGAAGCTCTCCAACCACCCGCAGGTGCTCAAGCTACTCAAACAGGTGCATTTAAGCGTCAACGATTGGGAAGGCTTACGGCGTTTGATTCCACGCTTGGCGGCGCAGAAGCTCATTACCCAGCAAGAGCGTGAGCAGTTGGAGTTTAAAGCCTACCGCGAGCTGATCGTGTTTGAAGCGCAAAACCCCACCAACATTGAGCGGGTGCGTGGCCTTTGGGCTGATATGCCCGACTACCTGCGCGGCAACACCGAGCTGATCGTGCTGTACAGCGAAGCGCTGATTCAAGCCAACGAAGAGCCCATTGCCGAGCGCTTGCTCAACCACTCGCTGGATCACCACTGGGACGCACGCTTGGTAAAACGCTACGGCCTGCTGAATGTGAACACCGGTCGCCAACTAGTTAAAGCCGAGAAGTGGCTGCAGGAGCGCCCCAACGACCCCGAGCTGCTGCTCGCCTGCGGTCGCCTCTCGCTGCGCACCGGCCAGTGGCAAAAGGCGTTGGAGTACTTTGAAGCCAGCCAGCGGCAGCGCCCCAATGGCGAAGTTTGCGCTGAACTTGCACGTCTCTATGCAAGCCTTGGCGAGCATAATAAGAGCCAGCTCTACTATCGCCACAGCGTCGAAATGCTGGCCAAATCGCTGCCATCGCTGCCGCAACCCAGCGATGCTAACGACAGCAAAAAGCCCGGCAGTAAGCAAAAAGACAGCAAAACCATTAAGAAAAGCGCCTAGGGTTGCTGCTGGTATAACGTGAAAGGGCGCCACTTCAGCAGTGGCGCCCTTTTTAGTGGCTCAAGGTTTGGCGGGTGGCATTTGCGGTGGCGCAGAGGTAACTTCAACCGGCGTTTCAGCCTCCGCTGGCTGATCCAGCATTGCTGTGCAGTGGCCACAGCGCGTGGCTTTGATCGGCACCACCATCAAACAGTAAGGGCACGGCTGCTCCGTAGGGTTCGCAGGCGCTACCGCCTCTTCGCGCTTTAATCGGTTAATGGTGCGTACCAATAAGAAGACCACGAAGGCGACAATCATAAAGCTGACCACCGCATTGATAAAAAGCCCGAGGTTTAGCGTTACCGCCCCTGCCGCCTGGGCATCCGCCAGCGTCGCATAAGGGCCGCCCACCGCCCCTTGGCGTAACACTACAAACAGATTGGAAAAATCCACACCGCCCACCAACAAGCCAATCAGCGGGTTCATCACATCCGCCACCAGGCTCTGCACAATCAGCGTAAACGCCCCACCGATAATGATCCCCACCGCCATATCGACGACATTGCCTTTTACCGCAAACTCTCGGAATTCCTGGAAGAATTTTGCCATGTTCAAACGTCCTAACGTCTCGTTTTAGCCAATACCCTAGGTTATAGCGTCTTGCTAAAAGCATGGGCTAGGGTGTGTTAGACGGCAAGTAAATTTATTCAGGTTGAAAACCATTTCGGGAGAGGTGCGGGCAGATATCGACGTTGCTTTTTATTGACTCACCGTAATCACAGGACACTTGGCTGAATGGCCCACTTTGTGCGATATGCTGCCAATCACCACCCCCGCCAAGTCGCTTAACCCTCGGCTTCCCATCACAATGGTATCGATATTATTGGCGTTGGCAGCCTCTATAATGGCGCGGGCTGGGTCACCTTGCGTCAGCAACTCTTCAATGTGCTTAGCGCCCTCTGCCTGCGCGGAACTCACCGCCTGGGCCAGTAGCTGTTCACCCACCTTCTCGCGTTCAGCAAGCGTAGTGCCTGCATCAATAGCACCAGTGCCCCACACCAGTGTGGTCGTATAGGCAAGCGTTTCAGGTACATGTAATAAGTAGAGCGTTGAGCCTTCTCTATCCAGCAGCTTACAAGCCACCTTCAAAGCTTGTTTAGCGCTCTCAGAGCCGTCGACAGGAACTAAAATCCGCGCATACATGACTGGTTTATCCCTCTTTTATTCTGCCGCTCATTACTAAAGTCGTAGTCGATATTTCGCTTTTAAACGTTTAAATGCTGGTAGCGTTGTAGCGCTTGGTTAAGCTGGTTTAAACGTTGTCTGAATTCGTGAAGAGCATCGCCAGCTTGGTAGCAACCGAATGGCAAAGCCAATATTGTTTAAGTAGCCGCTCATACCTTGGAGGTATCATGGAACTACGCCACCTGAGATACTTCTGCGTTGTCGCTGAAGAGCTTAACTTTACCTGTGCGGCTGAACGATTGCATATGTCTCAACCGCCTCTTTCCCGCCAAATCAAACAATTAGAACAAGAGGTGGGGGCTGAACTGTTTGAACGAAGCTCTAGAGGCTTGCGTCTAACGCCTTCAGGTGTGTTTTTTCAGCAGCACGCTCTGCAGATATTAGAGAAAGTAGAAGTCACCATCGACGCCACTAGACACATGGCGCGTAGCAAGCGTGCGCTGTTCGGCATTGGCTTTGTACCGTCCGTTTTTTACGGGCAGCTCCCAATGCTCGTGCGTGATTTGCGCCGCATGGATAATGTTGAGCTCTCCCTGGCAGAGCTTACGACGGTACAACAAATTCAGGCGCTCAAAGCGGGTCGCATAGACATGGGTTTCGGGCGTTTACGTATTGATGATCCCGACGTAGAGCAGGAAATTCTCTTCGATGAACCATTGATTGCCGCCCTTTCGAGCGGTCATCCACTAGAGGGCACTACCCCTTCCTGCGAGGAGCTTGCCCGCTATCCACTCATTCTCTTTCCCGCTAAGCCACGCCCTAGCCTAGCAGATATGGTGCTGGGTATTTTCCGCCGCCAAGGCTTGAAGGTAGAGGTGGTACAGGAAGCAAACGAGGTTCAGACGGCGCTCAGCCTTGTCGCCTCAGGTATTGGCATTACGCTGGTTCCTGAACAGGTTAAGCGCGTTCGACGGGATGGCATTTGCTATGTGCCATTGGCCGATAAGTCAATTACATCACCCGTTATCTGCAGCCGTCGGCGGGGCGAAAAACCCTACCCGCTAATGCAGGAAGCCAATGCTATTTTAGAAGTACTCGTTGAAAATCGCCGCTCTGGGCGCTACCCATAGTTGCAGCAAGCCAGTGACTCAAGGTCGCAGAACAACCACAGGGCAAGAAGCTTCATGCAGCACCTCATGGCTGACACTGCCTGCCACCACCTGCGAAAGGCCACTGCGGCCATGGGTTGTCATTGCGAGCATTATATTATGGCTATCAGCCAGGTAACTGACGATAGAGTCCGCGGGGTTGCCATGAAGCACCTCCCAGTCAACTTCTAATGCTTGCTCATTCTCGACACGGCGCGCCAGCGCGTTTAGATAGGCTGACTCCATCACATCAGTATGGCCTAACGCTGTTGATTTTCTGGCGACGGAGGTATCCATCACTTGCAGCAGTTGCAAACGAGCCCCCAAACGCTTCGATAAAGCTGCTACATGGGGCAAAATTTGCTCGGATAGCTTAGACCCATCGACACAAACGGCTAACACATCGACCTGCTGGTGAGCACGACTATCATAACGTGGGCCACACAAATAAACCGGGCGGTGGGCTCGGCGCACAACTCCCGCCGTTACGCTACCTATTAGCATTTCTGACACGGGCCGCCGACCGTGCGCCATCATGCATAGACCGCTACTTTCTTGGCTGGCAAGATCACCGAGATACTCCTTGGCACTGTCATGTGCAACCACATCGAGTGCTACCGCCTCCAGATGATGAGCCGCAATTCGCGCCTGTAACGTAGAGCGCCGCGCTGCTATATCGCCCTGCATCGGCACCACTGAGATAACGTTTACATCCGCTCCCAATTGCGCCGCAAATATCTGGCCAAATGCCAAAGCACGTAAGGAGTCTTCACTATCATCCATCGCCACAAAGATCTTTTGCATGATTACACTCCGGCTACCACTACAGTAGCTACTGTTGTTTTTGAGTTTTCTGGTCAAGCGAGCGAAAGCGTCGATGCAGTAGGTTGTAGGCAAGTGCCCCAACGATTACCCCCCAAAAGGCAGAACCCAGTCCTAAAAAACTGATTCCCGACGCTGTGGCAATGAACGTAATGACGGAGGCTTCCAGGTGGTTCTTTTCGGCAGCAAACGCACTAATGTTGCTGGAAATAGCACCAATCAACGCTAGGCCCGCAAGTACCGCCACAAACTCCCCCGGCAACGAGGTGAATAGAGACACAATAGTGCCCGCAAAGATGCCACCAATCAGGTAGAAAGCCCCGTTCGCTACCCCCGCTACATAGCGCTTGCCAGGATCTTCGTGAGCTTCCTTACTGGTACAGATTGCCGCGGTAATCGCTGCGATCACCGTGGTAATACCCCCAAAAAAGGCAGTAAAAAAAGAAGTTAAACTCGCCACGGTTACAATTGGCTTGGCCGCCGTGTTATATCCGGAACTTCGCATGATCGCCATGCCCGGCAGAAACTGACCGGTGAGACTGACGAGTACCAGCGGGATGGCAAGGCTCAAGGTAGCGTTCCAGGTCCACTCTGGGCGGATAAACTGTGGTTCGGCAAGCTGGACTGAAACGCCTTCTAAACTTGCGCCTTCTAAAAAGACAGCCAACATGACGCCAACCACTAATAGCAGCACCAGACTGTAGCGGGGAGTTAACCGCTTAAAGACGAGATAAGCGATAATCATACCAATCGCCAGTGCTGGCACGCTCTCCAATGAGACGAAGACGCCCACACCAAACTGAAAGAGAATGCCCGCCATCATCGCGCTAGCAATGCCTGGTGGAATCATCTGAATAATTCGGTCAAAGGAGCCCGTAACACCGATCACAAAAATGATCACCGCTGCAGTCAAATAGGCCCCCACCGCTTCATTGAGTGACAGCCCTGGGAACAGGGTCACTAATAGTGCCGTGCCAGGCGCTGACCAAGCGGTCACTACCGGCACCTTCAGCCATAGACTTAACAAAATACCCGAGACTGCTGCACCGATAGAAATGGCCCAGACCCACGATGTCATCATCGCATTCGATATTTCGGCACTTTGGGCCGCCTGGAAAAAGATGGCGAGAGGACCGGAATAAGAGACCAGCACTGCCACAAATCCAGCTGCGATCGCCGGAATCGACAGGTCTTTTTGCAATTGCTTGTGAAATTGCATGCAACACACTTCCCCGTGTCAGTATTTAACGAGTAGCCAACGGCTCCGGCAAGCGTCTGCTTGCCGGAGCCGTTTCAAGCAACGCCGAGGTGGGTTTCAAGAATTGAAGGGTTATCTTTTAGCCCCTGAGAATCACCGCTATAAACCACTTCCCCCTTGACGAGTAGCAGGTGTTTTTCTGCTATCTTCAGAAGGTTATCGATATTTTTATCGACGATAATGGTAGAAATGCCGGTCGCTTTGATCTCACCTATAATCTTCCAAATCTCATCGCGAATCAGCGGTGCAAGACCTTCGGTCGCTTCATCAAGGATCATCAGATCGGGGTTGGTCGTCAGCGCGCGTCCAATAGAAAGCATCTGCTGTTCGCCGCCTGAGAGAAAGGAGCCATCATGATTGATACGTTGGCCCAACCGCGGGAACGTATCCAGAACGCGCTCTAGTGTCCACGGAGACTCCCCCCGCTCATTAGGACGTGCAGCCATAATCAAATGCTCACGCACACTGACGCCTGGAAAAATACCGCGCCCCTCCGGCACGTAGCCGATCCCTTGGCGAATCAGTTGCCAGGGGCGCCGCTTGGTAGCCGAGACACCCTTAATAAACACCTCGCCGCGCCGCGGTGGGACAAACCCCAGTATCGACTTCAGCGTAGTTGTCTTGCCCATACCGTTGCGGCCCAGCAGACTCAGCGTCTCACCAGGCATCAGGGTCAAATCCACCCCATGCAAAATATGGCTCTCACCGTAGTAAGTGTGTAGCCCTCGGGCATCTATTAATGGCGTATTGGTTTGCTCTGCGCTCATGCGGTTGCCCCCTCTTCATGACGCCCCAGGTAGACATCGCGTACCTTTTCGCTGGTGCGTATCTGCTCTGTCGGGCCACTCTCCAACACACAGCCATCGACCATTACGGTAATGCGATCAGCCAAGCGGAAGACCGAATCCATATCGTGCTCAATCAACACCAGCGTGTAGTGATCCGTTAGGCTGGCGAGCAGTTCGGTGACTTGAGCGGTCTCTTCACGCCCCATTCCCGCCATTGGCTCATCAAGTAGCATCAGCGATGGTGCCGTCGCCAATACCATCGCGATCTGCAGCTGGCGCTGTTCGCCATAGCTCATATCTGATGCGGTCGTATAAGCACGGTGGTTCAATTGGCAGGTATTCAGTACCTCCTGAGCGCGCTCGCTTACCTGCCGCGCGGTTTGGCGCGAACGCCAGCTGCCAAACACACCACCCATGTGAATACGAGCCGCCAGTTCGCAGTTCTGCAGGCAGCTGAGGCGTGGAAATATGTTCGTCTTCTGGTGACTGCGGCCAATGCCCAGGCGGGCGATCTGGCGCGCGCTTTTACCCTGGATCGGCCGACCGCGATAGAGCACCTGGCCTTCAGAAGGAGGGATCTCACCAGAGAGCAGATTGATTAGCGTACTTTTACCCGCGCCATTAGGGCCCAAAATAGCGTGGATTTCATTAGATTTAACGTCAAAATCAACGTCGTTGACTGCCACTAAACCACCAAATCGGCGAGTCAACCCATGCGTGGCTAAGATGACTTCATCGCGCATAGCTTAGCCCTCCTTATTGTGGGTAATGGGTTGAACGGAGGGAGACGCTTTGGGATTTTCGACGGTGTCAGTCGTCGTTTGACGCTTGCGGTTCCAGGGTGGTGCGATAATCAAGCCCGCAATCCCGCGAGGAAGCACCAGTACGGCAACGATAATGGTCAGCCCCATGAGTATCGGCCAGTGAGTAGTGGTATGCTCGTAGATATAGAGCAGAATCTCATAAGCGAAGGCGCCTAAAATTGGGCCAAAGATGGTGCCCATGCCGCCTAAAATAAGCATCATTAGCACTTCGCCAGAGGTATGCCAGCCAAGCTGAGCCGGATTAGCAAAGCCGTACTGCATCGCCGCTAACATGCCAGCAATCGCTGCCATAACCCCAGCGATAACAAAGGCAACCAGTTTATAGCCGCTGGTGGCATAGCCTAAGGCCTGCATTCGGTGCTCGTTGTCATGAATACCGTCGAGCACTTGACCAAAGTAGGAGCGAGTGAGCCAGCGTAGAAAGAAGTAGCCGAGAAGCAGCATCCCTAAACAGAAGTAAAAGAAGCTGTAAGGGTTATCAAGATCTACCAGCGTACGCTCCCCTAACGCCAAGCTCGGTCGAAACATAATAAAAACACCATCGGTTCCCCCCGCGAACTGAGACGTACTGATGAAGTAGTAAAGCATCTGGCCAAATGCCAGGGTTGTCATGATGAAGAAGATACCTTTAGTGCGGATCACTAAAATGCCTATAACTAATCCCACACAAGCAGAGACGCCCATGACAAGAGGCAGCATCCACCACATTGACGCCGGACTAAAGTCAGGGCTGGCTAACGCCAGGGTGTAAGCGCCTAAACCGAAGAAGAGCGCATGACCCAGGCTGACTAAGCCCACGATGCCAACTAACAGATCCAGGCTCATGGCAAACAGTGCCAGGATTAACATCAGTGTTAGTTTCTCTAACATGAAGTTGGCCTGATTACCGAATACGGCTTCTCCCCACAGAGGAAAAGCAGCCACCAACGCCGTTAATACCAGCATGATGAACGCAACGCGTTTAGGATATCTATGCAACATTTCTTACTCTCCTCACGCGAAAAGACCGCGCGGTTTCACCAGCAATACCGCTGCCATAATCAGGTAGATCACCATGCTGGCAAGGCTAGGGATGAGCACTGCCCCAAAGGTGGTGGCCATGCCAATAATAATGGCCCCCCAAAAGGCCCCCTTAATGGAACCAATACCGCCGATGACGACAACCACAAAGCAAGTGATGAGAATGCTATCGCCCATTCCTGGCGCGATAGAGGTGAGCGGTGCGGCGATCATCCCTGCAAAGGCAGTGAGCGCAACACCTACGCTGAAGATGAGCGTAAAGAGGGTACGCACATTGATTCCCAACCCTTCAACCATGTCACGATTAACCGCGCCAGCCCGAATGATGATCCCCAGCCGCGTATGGCGCATCACCCAATAGATCACTCCAGCCAATGCTAGGCAGACGCCCATCACAAAGAGGCGGTAGACTGAGTACTGCAGGTTGTCGGTCAGTTGAATACTGGCATCAAACGGCGCGGGCACCGCAACACGATGCACATCCCCTCCCCAAATAATCCGCTGCGCCTCGTTGAGCACTAAAATCAGTCCGAAGGTTAGCAATACTTGATATAGGTGATCGCGCTTGTAGAGCGTATCCAGAAACAGCCGCTCAATGATGAGCCCCAGTGCAATAGCAATAGGAATAGCCGCCAGAATCGCCAGCCAAAAATTGCCCAAGCGCAGGGTCAGGTCGTAAGCTAAATAGGCGCCAATCATATACATAGCGCCGTGGGCCAGGTTGATGATTCCCATAATGCCGAAAATCAACGTCAAACCGCTGGCAATCAAAAAAAGCAGCAGACCGTACTGCAGACCGTTAAGTAGCTGTACGCTGAAAAATGCGAGATCCATAAGATCCCTCCGAGAATCAGAGTGAGGGGCAGGTCATACCCACCCCAGAGTGCATACAGATGTTGTTACATCTGGCAGGCTTCATCGGGTACTTCTAGATTCTCATGAGCGATACGAACGACTTCGTGCTTGCCGTCGCGGATCTCGCGCAGATAAACATTTTGAATGGGGTGGTGGGAGTCGGAGAAGCTCAAGGGTCCACGCGGACTCGCCAACTGAACGTTGGCCAATACATCAATCAAGCGCTCCTGATTTGAGGTATCGCCACCCAGTACTGAGAGAGCTTGAACCAACATCATGCCCGTGTCGTAACCCTGTACCGCGTAAGTATCGGGCAGCTCACCGTAGGCATTTTCGTAGGCCGAAACGAAGGATTGATTCGCGTCGTTTTCGAGGGTTTCGGCGTAGTGCAGCGTAGTCATCACACCTTCTCCGGCATCGCCCAGTGCCGCTAAATTACCCTCGGTAAGGAAGCCTGACCCCAGCAACGGGATGCTCTCTTTAAGACCTGCCGAGGCATAATCCCGAACAAAGCTGACACCGCCACCGCCCGCAAAGAAGGTATAAACAGCGTCAGGCTCAAGGCTAGCAATTTGCGTCAAGTAACTCTGAAACTCAGTACTGGGAAACGGAACTAAAATCTGCTCGACAATCTCACCGCCCTCAGCGGTAAAAGCCTCCTCGAAACCTGCCAGATCCTCTTTACCACCGGCATAATCCCAGGTGATCGTCACAATTTTGCGATGCCCTTGATCGTAGGCCACTTTGCCCATGGGATAGCTGTCTTGCCACATACTGAATGAAGTGCGGAAGACATTCGGCATGCACAGCTCATTAGTAGCGGCACCCAGCCCCGCGTTGGGAATAATTGTAATCGCGCCTGTCTGCTTAGCCACTCGCAGCATGCCCATGGCAACACCGGAGTGTACGGGCCCAATGACGAAGTCAACATCGTCTCCGTTAACTAGACGGCTCATGTTCTGAGGTGCTTTGGAGGGGTCAGCCTCTGAATCAAGCTCAACGTATTCCACATCACGACCGCCTAACTGACCGCCCTCTTGCTCAATGGCAAGTTTCAGGCCGTTAGTAATGGCTTCTCCAAGTGCCGTATAGGTACCTGAGTAAGGGAGCATCAAACCTAGTTTCACCGGATCTTCATTGGCGATGGCACTGCCTGCTGACAGCATAGCAGTAGCGCTTAGGAGCATGGCAAGAGAGGTCTTTTTAAATGTTTTCATTATATTTTCACCAGGGTTGAGTTGTTGTTGGGTGGTTATTAGCAAGGTGGATACCGCAATAAGTGACATCCCTGTCTTATCTCTATCGATTACACGTGGTAAACATCGATGACTTGATGGATATAGTCGTTGTTCAACTGCACGACTTTTCTTGTGATCAGCGGGCTCTCTCCCGATACGTCCAGGGTGTAGAAGCACGTGCCGAAGAAGCTGTCGGTCTTCTTGTAGCGATGGTTGAGCGTGTGCCAGTTGAACCGCAGGTTTACCGTGTCCCCCTCTTGCGACAGGATTTCCAGGTTGCTTACTTGGTGGGTGGTGCGCGGCTCGGGCGGGCCAAGGGGAGGGCCCGCTCAAGGTAGAAGGGTTAAACCTTGGCAGTACCGGCGAGCTGGCTGGCAAGATCCTGCTCGTCTTCCTTGGCGCGGGGACGGGCGTGACGCACTTGCAGCTCGGGGGCTTCGGTTTTAGCCAGTTCGACGTTAAACACTACGTGGGAGAACGGGCCCTCCAGGTCACGCTTGGCGATCTCGGCCGGGTCTTCGATCCGTTCAGCGGGCACCACCAGCTCTTCCCGTGTCGCGAAGGCGAAGTCGTCAAAGGTGTAGGGGTCGCCCGCCAGGTTGATCTGGGTGGTCAGGTGCTGATGGCCCGGTGCGGAGACGAAGTAGTGGATATGCGCCGGGCGTTCGCCGTGACGGCCCAGGGACTTGAGCACCACATCGGTGGGGGCGCCTTCGGGCACGCCGTAGCCGGAGGGAATGATGCTGCGCGCGGTGTAGCGGCCTTCGCTGTCCGCATAGATCGTGCGGCGCATGTTGTACTCATCCTGGGAGGGATCAAAGAACGAGTAGCCGCCCTTGGAGTTGCAGTGCCAGATTTCAACCTTGGCGCCGGGGATCGGGGTACCGTCGACATCGCGCACCTGACCGGTCAGCCACATCACCTCGGCATCGGGATCACTGCCGTCGTCCATGCGGGCGAAGCCTTCCGCTTCCGGGGCACCGGCCACGTAGAGCGGGCCTTCGATGGTACGCGGAGTGCCGCCGGTGCGCTTGGCTTCGGCATCAATGGCGTCCTGGCGCATATCGAGGAAGTGGTCAAAGCCGAGACCGGGCGAGAGCAAGCCGAACTGGGTCTGACCGCCCAGGGCATTGAGCAGGTTAACGCCCGCCCAATACTCTTCCTCGGTGACATCGAAATCATCGATCAGCTTGAATAGGTCGCCGACCAGGCGGTGAACAATCTGCTTGGCGCGGTCGTTGCCACCCGCTTGGTCGAAGCCGGCGACGGTTTTGATGAAGTCTTGAACATCGGGAGTGTCGAATATTTTTACGGTCATGGTGAAACCCTATCGTTGGTTTTATTATCGTTGTCTTGGTGCCCGGCGATAGCGTCAGTATGTTCAAGGTAAGATTGGTGTGCGTCTATCTAGGGCCTAAAGACGACGGTTGTTGTTGTGTTCGCCACTAATATGGGCTAGATCGCGGTTACCCGACCAATATCGTTTGAGTTCCTTTCCATACTTCATAGGTATCTCGGAGGGGCACAATTTTGAATATTTGTGTCCTAAGTGGAACCGCCACAAAATAGCTAACCTTTTATTTTAAAAGTGATATTGTTAAAAACTAATGAAAATTCTGATAATAATAGCCAGCGAGGCTCATCATTAATTAATCCTTTAAACCGATATAGCGGTTTTCGCGAGGCATAACGTTCATCTGCTCCGCTCCATAAGGAGTAACCATTAATTTCAACTTGCGACAAAAGGATAAAGGGACTGTGAAACGCAAGGTAAGACAACAAAAGACCCGCACCGGCAAAGCAGACGCGGGCCAAGGAGGAAGCATATTCAAAAAAATAAGCCCTCTAACCTCCTGATCTAGCATTGTGGCCATTTTTGAAAAGCAGCGCGTGCCTAGAAAGGATAGGAGATAGGAGTATCCATCACACTAACCCATTGGGATTGGGTAAATTCTTCTAGATTGGCAGGGCCGCCAAATCGTCCTGAGTTCCCTGAATCTCCGAAGCCGCCGAAAGGAACATGGAACTCATTATTAACGGTTTGATCATTAATATGGATCATGCCTGCAGGCACTCTGTCTGCAAGTTTCATGGCTCTGCCTATGGAACGAGAATGAATGGCAGCGGCTAGACCGTAAGGTGAAGCTGCTATCATCTCAACCAGTTCATCTTCACTAGAGAAAGTGATCACCGGCGCCACTGGGCCAAATAACTCCTGCTGGCAAGCAGGCATATCGATACGAACATTACTTAGCACGGTAGGCCGATAAAACTGATCATGGCTATGACCACCAGTGATTAGCTTAGCGCCTGCGTCTACGGATTCAGCGATGATCTTATTAATTTTTGCAAGCTGGCTAGCGTTAATTAACGGTCCAATATCTGAAGCTCCAAGGTATGGGTCTGCTACCCTAAGACGTTCTGCACGCTCGGCTAAACGGCTGATATACTCCTCTGCAACGCTCTCATGGACAAAGTGCCTACCAGCCTGCATACAGATTTGGCCCTGATGAAGATAGGCGCCCCAAGCGCCATGGGATGATGCTGCCTCGATATCTGCATCATCAAGCACGATAAATGCATTATTTCCCCCAAGCTCCAAGGCAGACTTTTTGAGCAACTCTCCACACGTTCTGCCTATCCTTTTCCCTACATTTGTCGAACCAGTAAAGGAAATCATGGCAGTCAATGGATGCTCTACTAACGCTTCTCCAGCCATAGCACCACCAGGAATGACTTGCAGAACGCCAATAGGCAGTCCGGCCTCTTCAAAAAGCCTAGCGATCAACAGGCCTCCCGTTACCGCACTCTGAGGATCCGGCTTTAAGACAACGCTATTGCCCACTGCTAGCGCAGGCGCCACCGAACGCATGGCCAGCAGCAGTGGAAAATTCCATGGTGTGATAACACCGACAACACCTAATGGGACACGTCGACATGTATTGCGTCGCCCAGGGATCGTTGAGGGTAAAGTTACACCATCAGGCTGCATCGTCATGGCAGCCGCCATATTCAATTGCTCGTGGGTAGCATAAAGTTCAGCTTCGGCTTTAGGTGCAATCGAGCCACACTCTCGAATATTCCACTCTATAAATGTATCTTTGTGCTGGAGAATCAACTCAGCTGCTCGGCGTAAAATCTTGCCTCGTCGATCGAACGATAAGTTAGCCCAATGGGATTGCTGCTTCTTTGCTTCCGTAACGGCTGAACGAATGTCATCACCACTACCTAGCGCAATCTTAGCTAAAACGTTGCCTGTTGCTGGTTCAACAACGTCGCTGGCGCCTCCTGTGGATTCACGCCAATCATTTAGGTAGATCTTGTTGCTGAACGTTTCTGCGCAAAAGAACTTATTCATTGTAGTTTTTCCTTCTATTGTTTGAGCGATCAATTAGATTTTTGCTTTTCGAACTTGACCAATTTCAGACCAAACTGCCCATACCGCTGTGATAATAGAGATAACGATAAAAAATAGTGGTATTGGTCGCGTCAGCAGAGGTAAATAGCTACTGCCATATACAACTAATCCGCTGCGTAGATTCTCTTCTGCCATTGGAGTTAAAATAAAGGCAATGATAAATGGGCCAAGTGGAACTTTTGCTCGCACTAAAATGTATCCTAAACAGGCAAAGCCACACATCGCTATCACATCAAAAAAACGGCCGGATACTGAGTAAGCGCCAATAAAACAGAAAATAATGATGGGCGGTAATAGCCAAGCTTTATCAACATACATCATCCGAGAAATTAATGGAGTGGCAAACCACATAACCACCAACATGATGAGATTGGCTGAAAGCACGCCTGCAATGATGGTGTACGCTACCCCCGGGTTTTGAACAAACAAGAGAGGGCCCGGATTCAGATTATGCATTACCATCGCACCTAGTAGAATAGCGGTCACAACTGAACCAGGTATTCCTAAGGTAATCAGTGGCACCAGGGATCCTACGGTTCCGGCATTGTTAGCGGACTCAGCGGCGACGATACCTTCGCTGCAACCACTCCCGAACTTTGAGGAATTCTTTGAAAATCCTTTAGCTACGGAATAGGAAGCAATTGAGGCCGTCGTTCCCCCAATACCCGGAAGAATACCGATCCAAGTGCCAATAATGGAAGATCTAGCAAAATTCCACAGGTTTTCTTTAAAGTCTTTGGCGCTAAAGGTTACTTTTTTAGAACTACTTGCCTTCTGGATAATATTTTCACTTTTCTTACCACTATCGATCATTACTTGACCCAGAACTAAAAGGCCCAACATAACGGGTAACAAATTAAAGCCATTGTCTAACTCTGCAATGTTAAATGTTAGCCTTAACGACCCTGAAATAGGATCAATACCGGGTAGCGCAAACAAAGCACCAAGCGCCGCTGCAAGAAGTCCATTCATGAAACTCCCTTTAGAAATAGCAGCAATGAGAGTAAGGGCCACCACGGTCATGGAAAAAATTTCATAGGGGCCGAACCGAACCGCTAAGGTCGAAAGCAGTGGCGATAACGTCGTTAATACTAGCCATGCGAACATACCGCCTATAAAAGAAGCGATAACACCAAGCCCCAGAGCACGTGCCGGCTCTCCTCTTTGCGCCATGGGAAAACCATCTAACGTCGTCATAATAGCCGACTCAGTCCCAGGCATTCGCATCAAAGTGGCACTGATTAAGCCACCTGTTGTTGAGCCAATGTACATCGCAACCAGTAGTATAAGAGCATCTGTTGCCTGCATGTAATAGGTCATAGGCAGTGCCAACGCAATCACCATCGCACCGGATAAGCCTGGTATTGAGCCTATTAATATTCCCACCACAGTCCCGAGCAGCACCCACATCGTGCCCGATAGTGAAAAGACTTCAAGATATGCGCCAATCATAATTATCGCCTATTAAAAATAATATTAAAAATTGAAGTACAAGACATCGGTTACGACGTAATCCAACATGAGTGAGAAAGCCATTAAAGCCACACACTGAATAGCAAATCTTCTCAAAACATTAGGTCTTTTAAGAAAAGACATTGCTAATAGCATGAACAGAAAAGCACTGATCCAAAATCTCACATTA
This sequence comes from Halomonas sp. KHS3, assembly GCF_000830495.1. Taxonomy (NCBI): domain Bacteria; kingdom Pseudomonadati; phylum Pseudomonadota; class Gammaproteobacteria; order Oceanospirillales; family Halomonadaceae; genus Halomonas; species Halomonas sp. KHS3. The sequence goes on from NZ_JWHY01000001.1 coordinate 218,091, forward strand.
AAAAAACAAACCAAGACTACAAAGGCGATAAAAATAAGCAACATGCAGAAAGATTTTAAAAAGCTCAGCTGACCTTCCTCATCATCTTTTTCAACTCTTAACAATGTATTCTTGTCAAAAAAAAGCCGGAATACTTTTAAGGCGACTAGAAAGATAGTAATGGAGGCTATACTACTTGGGAAGGCGGCGGCTCCCATAGGCTCGTACGTAGGCTCCGGAAGTCCACTTGCACTGATAAAAATCAACACACCTATCATCAACGATAGAATCAAAAAACTAATTTCATATCTGAGCCTGAATATAGTTATCATTGGGCTCTCCAGGGAGTTGTGTCATAAAGTGAAAGCAGGAGCAGACCTCCTTTCACTTTTTAATTATTACTAGTTAATTGGATAAACTACCTTTTACAGTGTCGGCTACTTCAACGAATGAAGCGTACTCCTTATCGACAAGGTCACGTAGCTCTTCTCCTCTGACGATTTTCAATACTTCACCGGATTCTGTTAGATATTTATGCACTTCTTCGCTTTTAGCTGCTGCTTCGATGGTATCCGCCAATACGTCAATATGTTCTTGTGGGGTGCCAGCAGGTGCCCAGTAACGCCGATTTAAACAAGCCGTTACGTCATAACCCTGTTCTTTTGCCGTTGGCAAGTCAGGCGCGAAGTCATAACGCTCATCCCCTAATACCGCCAGGGGCCGTATTTTTCCCGCTGCCCGCTCTAACCATAAGGGAGAAAGTAATGCCATCTGTGTAAAGCCACCTTGCAATGAGGTAAACCTCGCTGACGTTGCGCCGACTGGAACAATCGGCCACTGAACACCTGCTTCGTTCATCAGTTGCACGGAAGGAAAATGGGTGGCTCCGCCAATATCATCCGCCTGACGGAAGTCCCCAGGATTCTCGTTAATATCACTGATCATTGCATCTAGATTGGTGTAGGGAGAATCCTCTTTAACAGCAACAAACATACATGCTTCGCTGACTTGTATGATGGGTTCAAAATCTTTTGGTGTGTAATTGACACGCTCAATAGCGGACGCAGCGAACATTTCTTGGTGTATCTGCAAAATGGTGTAGCCGTCAGGGGCTGAGGCGAGCAACTGCCGCGTCCCTACAGCGCCACCCGCCCCTGGGGCATTGGCCACCACAATGGGCTCCGGGAGTAGACTGTTGTTATTAACAGACAGCTGAATGGCACGAGCCAAACCATCGGTTCCCCCCCCCGCGCCGAAAGGGACAATCAGTCTGATAGGCTGGGTTGGATAACTCTCCGTTGCGAGACCTGTAGAGGCGGTTGTCATCACCATTATTGTTAAGAGAACAGTCGTAAGAGTCTTCATAATGATTTTCCTATTGTTATTAAATATTCATTCAGCATTGAGCTAGCGCTTAGTTGTTACTTACCCATTCCTCGAGAAGTTGGCATCTTGGCAAGTTCTTTTAATGCATCTTGGTTTAATGTAAAACCTAGACCTGGATCATGGGGGGCGTGCAGGAAGCCGCTCTCCGGTTTTGGTAAACCATTGAAAATTTGCTCCAGGCATTTGACGGCGAAGATGTGGTACTCAACCATGCCACCGTTTCTTACACCTGCATGTAGATGGAGATTATGGAAGGGCCACGCACCCCCATTGTCTATGCCGATGTTAAACGCTTCTGCCATACCCGCAATTTTAGCGCACTGTGTATAGCCCCCACTAATGGCTACATTGGGCTGCAGAATATCCAGGGAGTCGTTGAGCAGCAGTTGCTTGAATTTTGATGACTGTCCTTCATTCTGACCGCCTGCTAATGGAATGCGAGTCCGAGAGCGCAACTGGTTTAGCTGCTGAGGATCATTACCTATTAAAGGCTCTTCAAAGAAAGAGATATTGTATTCTTCAACCCGTTCAGCCAGCCAAGCGGCATGGTAAGGATCAAGGTTACAGTTGGCATCAAGGAAAATTTCAGCCTCATCGCCTATTGCCTCCCTGAGGGTTTGGACTCGGCCGATATCGTTACGAACAGCTTCTAATACCGGTCTTGGCTCGTCGCGGCGTTTAAGTGCATTGTGACCCACAACCATTTTAAACTTGTTAAACCCTTCTGCCTGCCAAGTTTGTGCGACCTCCGCCAACTGATCGTTGTCAAAGAAGTCGAAACCGATGGTCGCGTAGGTGATGACTTTGTCGCGGGCGCCTCCTAATAGCTTCCAGATTGGTTGGCGTAGCGCCTGACCCTTGATATCCCATAGCGCAATGTCCACAGCTGCTATCGCGTGGCAGGCATAACCTGATTGGCCGCGTGGCGTCAGCAACCAATATAATTTATTCCAGACTCTATCTGTACAAAGGGGATCGTCACCGTTTATTGCGGGTGCAATAATATTGTTGATGGTAAACGCGATGACTTCTTCTTCCGTAATAGCCGTCATACCCACGCCAACCAGACCATCATCCGTGGTTACCTCCACCACGCAAATACCGAGTGTGGCTTTTTTAGTTTTTCCACAGGAGGAAAACTCTGCCGGTACATTAACGGCTGTTGCTTTGACATCTACAATTTTCATTAACTAAATACTCCTACTGTTTTATTGTTGAGAGGCGTGTTCAACTAAACCTTTGGTTAGCTGATTCACTGTGGAGCAACCCAGTTGCTTCATGCATCCTTCAAACTCTTCCTTGAGGATAGTCAGCGCTTTAAAAGCTCCCTCCTCGCCTGCCGTAGCGAGCCCGTAAAGAACAGCACGGCCAATTAATACTGAGGACGCCCCCAACGCTTTAGCTTTGGCAATATCTCGCCCACGGCGAATCCCTCCATCCACTAAAATACGTCCTTCTAGGGTTTGCGAGCTTATTTTTGCAAGTGCATCTACAGGGCTCATCGTTGTATCTAGCTGCCGTCCACCATGATTTGAAAGAACGACACCATCAATGCCATATTGTTGACATTTATCAACATCTTCCTGGTGCAATATGCCCTTTAAAATAATTTGGCCGGGCCATAAATCACGGAGCATCGCTAAATCATCCCAGGTAAAGCCAGCATCCATAGATCGACGAAGTAAAGCAGCCCGTGCCTCGGGAGAAAGTTCCTCATTGGCTAAGTTGCCAAGTTTAGGAGTACCATGCTTTAAGTAATCCATCGTCCAAGCTGGATGGGTGAGACCATCGAAAATCGTTTTTAGGTTGTAGCGCATGGGTAAACCAAAACCATTCTTTAAGTCCCTTTCGCGCTTACCGTTAAATACGACGTCTGTCGTAATAATTAGCTTGCTGTAATCCAAGCTTTTTGCACGTTTAACCAAACTGGTTGCTAGCGTCTTCTCGATTACATAGAGCTGGAACCAGCGCTCTCCTTCGGCTTGCGCGGCGACAGCTTCAAGCGAGTCATTTGAGGCAGTTGACAGCACAAAGGGAACACCCGCACGAGCGGCAGCACGAGCCAACGCTATATCACCGTTTGGCCAAAATAGTGAATTCAGGCCTGTAGGGGCGACTACACCTGGAAACGACGCCGGACTACCGAGAATTTCCGTTGTTGGATCAACCGCTGTAAGGTCGACTAAGCGGCGTGGCCTGAATTTCCACCGATCATAGCTGATATTATTTTCAGTTAAATCGCGCTCATCTTCTGCCCCACCCTCAAGATAATCAAAGACGATCTTAGGAAGTCGTGCCCGAGCCGCCCTGCGCATGCCTTTTATGTTATAAATTTTGTTTAAGCGCGACATCCTTACACTCTCTCAATCGTAGCTTCGATGAGTACAGGCACATTACTAACGATAGCGTTATCGAAAGCTTGGGAAAATTCTGCGCGAGTAGAAACCCTATGCGCTGCAATACCGTAACCTTCAGATAGCTGCATAAAATCAACCCCGTCTATTTCGATACCCGGTACATTTTGAATCTTGAATTGTTGGCTAAACCACTTTAAAGCACCGTAGCCGCCGTTATTAATAATGATGAAAATGACAGGAATCTGATAACGTGCCGCTGTCCATAATGACGATATGCTGTAGTGAGCAGAACCATCACCTATAAAAGCAACGACGGGGCGCGTCGGATCAGCCAGCTTTACACCTAGTGCGGCTGGCATAGCAAATCCAAGCCCGCCGGCAGCGGCGAAGTAGTAGCTACCTGGCTCCTCCATGCCTACTCTTTCCCATAACGTGGCGATCGTGGAGGTAGCTTCATTTAAATAGACTGTATTGCGCGGTGCGATTGCATCAACAATGTCGAATATAGCGCTGGACTCAAGTTGGCTGTGATCAACCTCAGCACGCTGGATAGGCTTGCGAAAATTAGGGCAATCGCCTGCACGATCCGTTATACGCTCTGTCAGACAAGTTAGAACGGCATCCACATTAGCGACCATGGCATCACCGACGGGAGCCCTAGCAGCCTCTTGGGCATCCCCAGTCACTAAGAACAATTGCGAATTTTCCGGCAAAAGGGTACCCGGATCATTCTGGTGATAACGAAAGACCGGCCCGCCAAGCACTAAAATCAGGTCATGCCCATGCAGTTTTTCTGCAAGGCTTGCCTCACCGGCAGGAAGTATACCTGCGAAGCAGTGATGATTAGTCGGGAACGGGCATCGGGGGGCCGACGGCGCTATCCAAACAGGGGCATGCAATTTATCGGCGAGTAGTGCCGCTTTGCGGTTACATCGCAACGCATCGACTTCGGGTCCCAGCACCAGCACTGGATTTGAAGCTTTTGCAAGTGCCGCTAGTAATGGCCGGAGTTCATCCAGAGAGGGCGCACCAAAATGGACAACTTTTCGCGTTGCTAAGTGTAACGCATCATGAGCAATCGGCTGATCCCAGTCATCATAGGGAATAGAAACATAGACAGGTCCCTTTGCAGGGGACATAGCTAGGTGAAGCGCACGGCTGATGGCATGGGGCACCTCTTGGGCACTAAGCGGTTCGTAACTATCCTTCACCAATGGCATTGGTAACATGACGGCACTTGAATTTTTTAGCAATGGGTCAGAATACACCATCGTCCGCGCCTGCTGACCGGCGGTCACCACTAGCGGGGCATGTGAATTCACTGAGTTGCTTAAAGCACCCATAGCATTTCCAGTACCTGCCGCGGCATGCAGGTTAACGAAACCTGGCAGCCCGGTAGCCTGAGCGTACCCTTCAGCCATACCTATTGCGACGCCTTCATGCAGACAAAGTATGTAATCAAAGTTTTCTGGAAAGTCCTTAAGAAAATTGAGCTCATTGGACCCAGGATTACCAAATATCTTGCTAACTCCATGCTCTCTAAGTATCTGATATACAGAATCTTTTACGGTTTTATATGAATTTTTTTCCACTAGATTTAATCTCATTTATTTTATTTAATTTCAACATATCACCGACTATAAATTTGAACAAATAAATACTTTTTGCTACTTTATATAGATACCATCTATATAGCAGGAAGGCATGATGAGCCCCAAAGTAGACTTAAATCTTATTAAGATTTTTTTGGCAATATATGAAACTGGAAGTGTAAGTGGAGCCGCCCAAAGGATTCATCTAACACAACCATCAGTTAGCTATTCGCTATCCCGACTTCGTTCTCTATTAAATGATCCCTTGTTTCATCGGACACGCGATGGAATGCAGCCCACCTTTTCAGCAGATAAACTTTACGAAACATTTCGCACTTCTTTAATGAATATTGAACTCGCAATTGCATCGACGAGTGAATTCAATCCATTATTGTCTCGACGAACATTTAGAATTGCGCTATCAGACTTAGGCGAAGTCTTCCTACTACCTATATTAATGAAAAAATTTCGTGCATTAGCACCTAATATTTCCATTGAAGTGGTCTCTATGGAAGTAAACCAAGTTGAGGATTGGCTATTTAAAGGTCGTATTGATGCAGCCGTTGGAAACCTAACTTTTCTTAAAGGCAAAGTGGATTATTTATCTATTTTTGAAGAATTCTACACATGTCTTGTCTGCGCACAACACCCACGGATCGGCAAGCAACTTACGCTGGATCAGTTTCTTAACGAACACCATGTAAGTGTATCACGAACAACAGGACATTCACTTGTTGAAGATATACTAAAGAAATTGGAAATTTCTCGCCATGTATCCCTTACGATTCCACACTTTTCAGTCTTACCTAGCATTATACCCGACAGTGAAGTAATTGCTTGCCTACCTAGCAGGGTCGCTGGAATGTTCGCCAAAAATGGAAACACTAAGGTTATGGAAATCCCCTTAGATCTTCCAAAGTTTGAAGTTGGCGTTTATTGGGCAAACCAACTTGAAGATACCGTAGCCCAACAATGGCTCACCCAAACTATTCATCAAGAACTTACAAATATATAATACTTTTCAATATAGAGCAAGCCAATGTAAATTAACATCAACTCTTTTAGACACACTGAATATTTTTAATTTATTGGTCAACTCTCTAGCCTTACAAACCTATTCCTTATTTTTTAGACTTATGCAATCAGTAAAAAAGACCCGCACTGAGTAGACAGATACGAGCCAAGGAGGATAACGGTTAACGTGCTATAGATAGAAAAGAGCTTCAGCCACTTTTACTGACCATCTCGCGATTAAAGATAAATTCGAAGTCCTTAGTTTCAAAGATTGCCGAGACAACAACACCCAGAACTAACGCCCAGAACGTGGCGCCAATACCGAGAATCTGAATTCCCGACGCGGCAATTAGAAAGGCAAACAGTGCACCTATTTCATGCTTTTTGCCTGAAAAGGCGATAGCCATTGAAGAGGTAATTACTCGCATGAGTGCCAGACCGGCGATAATGGCGATAAAGTAGCGCGGCGTAGCCTCCAGTAGACTGACCACATAGCCGTAGAAAGGCGCGGCGACCACAAAGATAGCTCCGGCAATCACCGCCGCTACCCAACGTTTGTCATGAGCCCCTGCTTCCGGTGAGGCGCAGACACCGGTCATGGGGGCGGCAATACAGGTACTGTGCAGATTGAAAAAAGCCGACACCATGGTGCCTAAACCGCCCACCGCAGTGATCGCATTAGCGGGCACTTCTTTGTAGCCCATTCCCTTCACTAGGCCGACGCCCGCTGGCGTTTCCATACCCACCAAAATGATCGCAAGTGGTAAACCGTAGGTTAGGAAGGCACCCAACGTGAACTCGGGAACGATGAACTCGGGAAAACGGATCGTCGCCTCGATACCAGACAGGTCAACGCCGGTTGCCATCAAGTACACAATGCCCGCCAGCATCGCCACAACCAGAGGCGGAACCTTACGTAAGAGGCGAGCAGAGAGGAAAAAAGCCAGGATCATGATAGAGGCTGGCACGATAGCGCTCTCCAACGGCTTAACCATGTTGAGGCCAAAGCTAAGTAGCATACCGCCCACCATGCCCATCACTATTGGCATCGGTATCAAACGCATAACGATACCCATCACCCCGGTCACACCAGCGACTAGCGTAATAACCCCCGCAATCAAGCTAGCGCCTAATGCAGCTTCTAAGCCGATTACAGGGATGACCGCTGCAAACATCAATGCACCGGGGATGGAGTTAGCCATTGGCAACGGCAAGCGGTAATAGGCCGGCATGAAGAGTCCAAATAGGCCGTTGATCATCAAGTAGCTGATCACCCAAATCATGATGAAGGAGGAGTCCAGGCCGGCAGAGGTGCCGGCGCTAATGTGAACGACCCCAACACTGAGCCCTAAAATTCCCGCCACTAGCCCAGTACTGGCGTTGTCGACATTGAGGTCGCGCATAAAATCGCGGGGCGCGTGCCTTAGACTGACGCCTTTCTCAATATGTTTCACGGTTTTCTCCAGGGGGTATTATTGTGCTTAGAGTTGTAACTTAATGTTTTAATTTTAATTATCAGTATTCAGCTAAAACAGGAACGACCAGCTGCTAGCCAAGGTCACCGCCTGCCACAGGCAGAACACTACCGGTGATATAACTCGCCTCATCGGAGGCAAGGAATAGAATAGGCGCGACCATTTCATCCAGGGTGCCATAGCGGCTCATTAAACAGCTCTGCTTGGTCTGATCGATATGCGCCTGAAACCACGCCTTCTCCGTCTCGTTACTGGGCGTTGGCGTTCCACGCGAAATTCGCCGCGGCGGCGCTTCGGTCCCCCCTGGCGCCGTGGCGACGACACGGATACCGTGCTCTGCATACTCAAACGCCAGCGACGCAGTCATCGCATTGATACCGCCCTTTGCTGCCGAGTACGGGATACGGTGAATACCCCGCGTTGCCGCTGAAGAGACATTGACGATGACACCGCTGCCCTGCTCAACCATTGTTGGCAGCGCCGCACGACAGCACCAAAGTGTAGGCATTAAAGAACGGTTGATCTCAGCGGCGATTTGCGCCTCGCTAAACTCGGTAAAAGGCTTGAAGTTAATCGCCCCGCCAACGTTATTAACCAGAATATCGATACGACCAAAGTGAGAGAGCGTCGCCTGCATGACTTGCTCGGCGCCTTCCCATTTTTCTAGGTCGGCTTGTACCGCAATCACTTCGCAGCCCTGCTTGCTTAGCCCAGCAACGATCTCGTGGATATCATCAGCGCGATCTACCAAAACCAAGCGCGCACCTTCAACGGCGGCGCGCTCAGCAACCCGCTGCCCAATTCCTTGAGCAGCACCCGTGACCACCATTACTCGATCTTGAAAACGTGGGCCGTCAAAACGTTGATAGCTCATGCACTCTCTCCCACTTGATTAGGTGTGAACTTCTCATAGTGGAAGCTCTGGGGCTCGATTCCTTCAGCGTCGAAGTACTTCAGCACAGCATCTACCATCGGGGGTGGGCCACATAGGTAAACGTCCACATCGCCGTCATGCATTACCACGGCGTCCATGTGGTGCGTCACGTAACCTTTACGCGAATGCTCGCTAGCCTCGTCGACCACCACGGTGGCGTAGGTGAAGCTAGGAATTTTTTCTACGAAGGCATCTAACGCATCCGTTTTGACTAGGTGGTCATCTTTATTGACGCCGTAAATCATATGAATCGGTGCATCACAGCCCTTTTCGACCAGTTGCGCTAACATTGAGAGGAACGGAGCCAGACCCGTGCCGCCAGCAAGCATAAGCACCGGGCGCTTCACTTCTCGCAGGTAGAAGCTGCCCAGCGGGCCGGTCAGCGTAAGCTTTTCGCCCACCGCCGCGCGCTCGGTTAAATAGCCGCTCATTACCCCATTGGGGATGTTGCGAATTAAGAAGGTGGCGCGCTTATCCCCCGGCAAGGAGCTGAAAGAGTAGGAGCGGTGCACCTCAGTACCGGGCACATCAATATGAATGTACTGCCCCGGCAAAAAGGCGAGGCCCTCGGCATCATCCAAATCAACGACTAGCTCAATACTATCTTCGGAAAGTTGCTCAACTGCTGCTACCGTGCTCTCAACCTTGCCCACCTGTGTTTTACACAGCGTGGATGCCACTGGCACTTGAATAACGCAATCCGAAGAAGGCACCATCTGGCACGTGAGTACCTGGCCTTCAGCTGCTTCCTCATCGGAAAGCGCATCCTCCAAGTACTCATCACCCATGTCGAACTCACCCTGTTCGCAGTGTCCTTTGCAGGTACCACACACGCCATCAGAGCAGTCCATAGGCAGGTTAACTTTTTGCCGGTAAGCGGCGTCGAGAACGGTTTCTCCCTCTTTACAGCCAATGAACCGGGTCACGCCGTCCTCAAAGTTGAGGGCAATGGTATAACTCATGGTTAACTCTCCTCTCTCCTCAGGTCACACGTGATACACGTCGATGACCTGATGGATATAGTCGTTATTCAACTGCACGACTTTTCTTGTGATCAGCGGGCTCTCCCCCGACACATCCAGGGTGTAGAAGCACGTGCCAAAGAAGCTGTCGGTCTTCTTGTAGCGGTGGTTGAGCGTATGCCAGTTGAACCGCAGGGTTACCGTGTCGCCCTCTTGCGACAGGATCTCCAGGTTGTTCACCTGGTGGGTGGTGCGCGGTTCCGGCGTGCTCGCCCCGCTGCGCTCGGTCTTGATCCGGTAAACGCGATCCTCTAACCCTTCACGGTTGGGGTAGTAGATCAGCGAGATTTCGCTGTGCGGATCACGGGTCAACTGGTCGTCGTCGTCCCAGGCGGGCATCCAGAACTCGGCATCTTTACGGTACAGCGTGAGCCACTCGTCCCACTCCCGGTCGTCCAGCAGCCGCGCTTCGCGGTACAGGAAGGCTTGGATATCGTGATAGCTAATGCTCATGGCACTTATCTCCTCTCTTCTGTCGCTTAGGCGGACGCGGTGGCGATAAACTGGCTGCGCTCTTTGTCGATGGCGCGCAGCATTTCGTCGACCCAGTGCTTGTGGTGCAGCACGTAGAGCCCTTCGTCTTCCGGGGAGGCGCCACTGAGCAGGGGCTTCATGTCGATCGCTTGAGCCGTTTCATCGGCGCCTTCCACCCACTGTTTGGCCCCGCGGGAGAGGTCGTTCCATTCGGCCAGGGCGCCGTTGTAGCCCTCTTGGCAGGCGCGGAACTCTTCGAGGTCGTCGGGGGTGCCCATGCCGGAGACGTTGAAGAAGTCTTCGTATTGACGGATGCGCACACGCCGATCCTCGGCGGCTTCACCTTTGGGGGCGAAGCAGTAGATGGTGACTTCGGTTTTGTCCACGGCGATCGGTCGAATCACGCGGATTTGCGTGGAGAACTGATCCATCAGGTAGACGTTGGGGTAGAGGCAGAGGTTGCGCGTTTGGTTGACGATGGAGTCGGCACGGGCCTCGCCTAACTGCTCCTGGATCCACTCTTTGTGCTGATAGACCGGGCGCACTTCCGGGTTGAGCAGTCGGGTCCACAGCATCATGTGGCCGTTTTCATAGGAGTAGAAGCCGCCTTTGCTTTTCGACCAACCGTCGGCGTCCACCGCTTTGGTGCCACCGGTGTCGTAATTGCGGCGTTCCATGGTGGAGGCGTAGTTCCAGTGCACGGAGCTGACGTGGTAGCCGTCGGCGCCGTTTTCGGCCTGTAGCTTCCAGTTACCGGTGTAGGTGTAGGACGAGGTACCGCGCAGGATTTCCAGGCCTTCGGGGGCTTGGTCGACGATGTTGTCGATGACCTTGGTGGTTTCGCCCAGGTGTTGTTCGAGCGGTTGTACGTCGTCGCTCAAGCTGCCGAACAGGAAGCCTTTGTAGTTTTCAAAGCGCGGTAGACGCTTGAGATTGTGGGAGCCATCCTGTTTGAACTGGTCAGGGTAGGCGCCGTTCTTCTCGTTTTTGGCTTTGAGCAGTTGACCGTCGTTTTTGAACGTCCAGCCGTGGAACGGGCAGGTGAAGGTGCCTTTGTTGCCGCGCTTGCGGCGGCACAGCGTGGCGCCGCGGTGGGCGCAGGCGTTAATCAGGCCATGCAGCTCGCCTTGCTTATCGCGGGTGATAATCACCGGCTGGCGTCCCATGGTGACGGTCATGTAGTCACCTGGTTCAGCGACCTGGCTCTCGTGGGCCAGGAACAGCCAGTTGCCTTCGAAGATGTGCTTGAGCTCAAGTTCAAAGAAGGCGGGGTCGGTGAACATGCTGCGGTGGCAGCGGAAGATGCCATTGTCGGGGTCGTCTTGGACGGCGCCGCGCACGCGGGCTTCGAGCTGATCAAGCTGGGTGGTCATGATCTCTCTCCTCAATACTTAGGCATAACCTGGGGTAGTAGGCGCTGACGCGCCAGACGGTGGTCGACAGGCAATCGTCAGCGCGAGGTCATGGGGCTTTTAAACCTTGGCGGTACCGGCAAGCTGGCTGGCCAGGTCCTGTTCGTTCTCTTTGGCCCGCGGGCGGGCGTGACGCACCTGTAGTTCGGGCGCCTCGACGGGGGCCAGCGCCACATCGAACACGACGTGGGAGAACGGGCCCTCCAGGTCACGCTTGGCGATCTCGGCCGGGTCTTCGATCCGCTCGGCGGGGACGACCAGCTCTTCGCGGGTGGCAAAGGCAAAGTCATCAAAGGTGTAGGGGTCGCCCGCCAGGTTGATCTGGGTGGTCAGGTGCTGATGGCCGGGAGCGGAGACGAAGTAGTGAATATGCGCCGGGCGTTCGCCGTGACGGCCCAGTGACTTGAGCACCACATCGGTGGGGGCGCCTTCGGGTACGCCGTAGCCGGAGGGAATAATGCTGCGCGCGGTGTAGCGGCCGTCGCTGTCTGCGTAGATCGTGCGGCGCATGTTGTACTCGTCCTGGGAGGGATCAAAGAACGAGTAGCCGCCCTTGGAGTTGCAGTGCCAGATTTCAACTTTGGCGCCAGGGATCGGGGTACCGTCGACATCGCGCACCTGACCGGTCAGCCACATCACCTCGGCATCGGGGTCACTGCCGTCGTCCATGCGGGCGAAGCCTTCCGCTTCCGGGGCACCGGCCACGTAGAGCGGGCCTTCAATGGTACGCGGGGTGCCGCCGGTGCGCTTGGCTTCGGCATCGATGGCGTCCTGGCGCATATCGAGGAAGTGGTCAAAGCCGAGACCGGGCGAGAGCAACCCGAACTGGGTCTGGCTACCCAGGGCATTAAGCAGGTTAACGCCCGCCCAATACTCTTCCTCGGTGACATCGAAATCATCGATCAGCTTGAACAGGTCGCCCACCAGGCGATGAACGATCTGCTTGGCGCGGTCATTGCCGCCTGACTGATCAAAGCCGGCCACGGTTTTGACAAAGTCTTGGACTTCGGGAGTATCGAATATCTTTACGGTCATGGTGAAACCCTCTGTTTGTTATAGGGTGTTGTTTTAGTAATATAATCTGGCGTGATACGTAGATAATTAGCTGTCGTCGTCGCGCACCGAAGAGGGGTGACGACACAGCGGTTTGACGCTGATCTCCATATAGGGGAATAGCGGCAGGTTACTGACGACTTCCTGCAGCTCAGCGTTGTCTTCCACATCAAAAATACTGACATTCGAGTAGCTGCCCGCTACCCGCCACAAGTGACGCCATTTACCCTGACGCTGCAGGTCTTGGGAATACGCTTTTTCAGTCGCCTTAATCTTCGCCGCTTGCTCGGCTGGCATATCGGTCGGCAACTTAACGGTCATCTCTACTTGAAACAGCATACGTCTCTCCTATTGGATCGCGGGCGAACGCAAACGATGGCTCTATTTACCGTGGCGTTTATTTACGCGAGTAGTGATTCAATTTATCTTCATCTAAGGTGACCCCCAGTCCCACCCCTTGAGGTACTTCCACCCCAAACTCGGTGTAGTTGAGGGGTTCAGCGACGATGTCGTCTTTCAGCAGCAGCGGGCCGAACATTTCCGTGCCCCAGGCCATCTCGGGCAGCGTCGCCCAGGTGTGTAAAGAGGCAGCGGTGCCAATGGTGCCCTCTAGCAGTGTGCCGCCATAGAGGCCAACTCCGGCCGCTTGCGCCACATGAGCCAGTTCCAGCACGCCGTGAATACCGCCGGATTTGGCAATCTTCAGCGCAAAGGCACCACTGAAGCCACCGCACACGAGATCAAGCCCGTCGCGGGCATCCTGCACGGCCTCGTCAGCCAGCATTGGCACATTGAAGCGGTTAGCCAAACGAACTAGACCGGCGTGTTCACGGGCAGCAATGGGCTGCTCGATTAACTCAATACCGGCATCCTGCAGCGCCTGAATACCCCGCACCGCAGTCGACTCATCCCAGGCCTGATTAACATCAACGCGCACACTGGCACGGTCACCCAGCGCCTCTTTAATCGCCGCCACATGACGCACGTCCTGATCAAGCGGATTAGCGCCAATTTTAAGTTTGAAGTCGCAATGGCGACGCTGCTCTAAACGCAGCAGCGCCTCATCGATATCTTTGGCGGTATCGCCGCTGGCCAACGTCCAAAGCACGGGTAAGTGCTGTTGATGAGCGCCACCAAGAAGGTCAGCGATACTCAAGCCCAAACGCTTGCCCTGGGCGTCTAATAACGCGGTTTCTAGCGCTGACTTGGCGATCATATTGCCGCGGGCGTGTCGATTGAGCCGGGCGCGCAGCTGATGGGCATTATGAGAGGGCTGACCAATCAGTAACGGTGCTAGGTAGGTATCAATATTGCGCTTAATGCTCTCCGGGCTTTCCGGGCCATAAGCGAGGCCACCAATCGTGGTGCCTTCGCCGAGCCCTTCGATACCATCAGAGTGGCGCATGCGTACAATGACCATGGTTTGGCAGGCCATGGTGGTCATGGAAAGTTTGTGAGGACGAATGGTCGGTAAATCGACCAGTAGTGTCTCAATATGTTGAATGACGGTTGACATGCAGGCTCCAGCGTCTGGCAATCGTTGACTTGATGTCAGTTTGATTGCGCGAGGAAGAGGGAACCAATATTGTTTAGGTGCTTAGCCATACCGAGGAGGTATCAACACAGGGAGATGACTGCTTGTTTTTTAGCGGGTAACTACCTTGATTTAACCACCTCGCCCTCTGTTCAGCTTCTCCAGCTCTACTCACATTCTGTAATTTTCTATATTAATCAATAGATTGTTAAATACGGTGGCGTTTTAACGGCGGTTTACCCATAAATGAGCGGTGTAATGATAGGTAAGGCATAGCAACACGGTGAGTACATAATATCTGCGACTAACTATTAAGGTGGCGGCATACTTGCCCCCACGCCACAGCCAGCTGGGTGACTATCTCTTTTACGACAAAAGAATAAAACACATCATTGAGGCATGAGGCGTAAAGGAAAGGAAAGGCAGCACGACGCTAGTCACACGATTTAGTCATACTGCCAACAATAAGAGGCGCTAATTCTCTTAAAACTCACTTACATCTGGCAATCAGCATCTGGTGACTCGAGTAGCTCATGCGCTACCGATAATACCTGGTGCCGACCATCGCGGATCTCACGCAGGTAGATATTTTGTATCGGGTGGTGGGACTTGGAGAAGCTCAATGGCCCACGTGGGCTCTGCAGCTCAACGGCAGCGAGTGCGTCAATGAGTGCATCGCGGTCAGTGGTAGCACCTTCTACTGCATCAAGCGCTTGTATGAGCATGGCACCCGTGTCATACCCATGCACGGCATAGGCATCAGGCATCTCGCCGTAAGCCTCTTGATAAGCAGCTACGAAGCTCTGATTGTCTTCACTCTCCAGCGTTTCCGCGTAGTGTAGCGTCGTCAACACTCCCTCGCCCGCGCCCCCCAATGCTGCCAAATTACCTTCGGTCATAAAGCCAGAGCCCAACAGGGGAATATTATCCTTAAGTCCGGCTGCAGAGTAGTCACGCACAAAGCTGACACCCCCTCCACCCGCGAAGAACGTATAAACCGCGTCGGGGTTGAGGCTGGCAATTTGCGTCAAATAACTTTGAAACTCAGTGCTGGGAAAAGGAACCAGAATTTGCTCAACAATCTCACCACCGGCTTCAGTAAATGCTTCCTCAAAAGCAGCAATATCCTCTTTACCACCGGCATAATCCCAGGTAATCGTTACCATCTCACGGTGACCGCGATCATAGGCTACTTTCCCCATGGGATAACTGTCCTGCCACATGTTATGCGAAGTACGAAAGACATTGGGCATGCAAAGTTCGTTCGTTGCCGCCCCCAAACCAGCATTGGGAATAATGGTAATAGCGCCGGTTTGCTTGGCAACGCGAAGCATCCCCATAGCCACACCTGAGTGGACAGGGCCAATAACAAAGTCGACCTCGTCACTGTTAACTAATCGGCTCATATTCTGGGGGGCCTTGGAGGGATTGGCCTCGGAGTCAAGCTGGACATACTCGACTTCACGCCCTCCAAGCTGTCCACTATTCTGCTCAATAGCGAGTTTCAAACCATTGGTAATAGCCTCGCCCAGTGCCGTGTAGGTACCCGTATAGGGCAACATTAACCCCAGCTTTACAGGCTCGCCATCTTCAGCCATCGCAAGTTGCCCTGCCAGCAAAAAGCCTGCTCCAAGTAACGACGTCAGTGTTGTATTATTTGTTTTCATCGTTGCACTCTTTGTTGTAGTTCGTCTTTATAAAAGAAGTTATTGCTTTAAATGGGTAGCTTTTGGCTTACCCCCAGTTCTCGCTTGCTTCAAACTTCAAGCTATTTTTAGCGGCAATCACATCATCGTGCGGGTCATGATTCCAGAGCCACTCGAAGCGACTTTCAAGATTGTTAATTAGCTCGGCTTCATCGTCGCCGATGCCCTCTCCTGCATATTCGTAGACATCGCCCGCCTCATGGGAGGTACGCTGCACTTTGCAGGTACGGCTATGGCGTACTTGTTCAAAGGCAGACAACACAGTACTCACGTTGTTGCTACGGCAACTGGCATCCGCCAGCAGAGTCGCCAGCACATAGGCGTCCTCCAGCGCCTGACCGGCCCCCGCCCCCTGGTGAGGCACTAATGCATGGGCGGCGTCGCCAACGATCAGTACGCGGTCGCGTTGGTAGCGGGCAAGCTCAGGTAACTCATGCAGCGCCCAGCGCGTTGGTTCAGGAATGCATTCAAGAATGGCTTGGCAAGCCGGACTCCAACCTTCAAATACTTCTAGCATTTCCTCCTGGCTGACGGCTTGAACCCACTCTTCGCCTTCGGGCAGTTTAGGGTTCGGTATCGAACGATCCGTAATGAAGGCCACGACGTTAACGAGTTGGGACTGCTTAACCGGGAAGGTCAGAATATGGCGATCTTTGCCAAGATACATCTGAGGCACCAATGCCAAGCGCCTCTCGCTGCCTTTAGCCTTTAGAGCAGCCTCTAGATCCCTGGTGGGAATCATGCCGCGATAAGCGTAAGTGCCACTCCAGAACGGAGTAATTTCGCCGTACTGCTCCGGGGGTAGCACATGGGGGCGCACCGCCGACTTAATGCCGTCAAAGCCGATGATCACATCACCAGTAAAGTGAGTGCCATCATCGAAGCTGGCGGTGGCGCTGTCGGCGTCTTGCTTAACGTCTATACAGAGTTTGCCGAAGTGGGCGATACCCTCAGGCAGATTGGCAACAATCGCATCAAGAAAATCGGCACGATGCACCGAGGATTGGCCAACGCCAGGGGCTAAACTGGCGGTTAAGTAACCATCATCACTACCACGCCGCCATTCAAACCAAACATCCTCAAAGGGCGCTGGTGAGGAGTCGGCAATACGCTGATACGCGTCTTCCAACCCCAATAGCTGAATGGCTTTTACCGCATTGGGGCCAAAGGAGACACCCGCACCAATCTCTGAGAACTGAGGAGCCGCTTCGAAAAGCTGAACATCAAGCTGACTATCACGGGACAACGCGACGGCGAAGGCCACCCCTCCGATGCCACCACCTACGACGCCAATCGAAAGACGTTTTGGCTGTATATTTGCTACTGTGCTGTTAGCTACCATGATTTAACTCTGCTCAGGGGCTTATTCGTTATGTGTTGAGCGTTATGCTCTCCCCTAACGCTATTCGGAAGCGCCAACTGCCACCACACAGCTTCCTTCATTCAGACTATAAACGGCGCTAATAACAATATGAATCAACCAGT
Source organism: Halomonas sp. KHS3 (assembly GCF_000830495.1). Taxonomy (NCBI): domain Bacteria; kingdom Pseudomonadati; phylum Pseudomonadota; class Gammaproteobacteria; order Oceanospirillales; family Halomonadaceae; genus Halomonas; species Halomonas sp. KHS3. The sequence continues at coordinate 235,514 of NZ_JWHY01000001.1, forward strand.
TAAAAACCTCTCTGACGGCTGCATTCGACTATTGTGGAATACGTTGCGAGGCGCAAGGTGATGGAGAAACTTGCCAACATTGACCTGAATCTGCTGGTTGTTTTTGACTTGTTGTACCAAGAACAAAATACACAACGGGTGGCGCTGCGCTTGGGTATCACCCAACCGGCGGTGAGCCATGCACTGAAGCGTTTACGCCACTTGCTGGAGGACGAACTTTTCGAGCGCACGTCGCAAGGTCTGCAACCTACGCCCCGTGCCAGTCGACTGCACCCCGGCATTGCGGATGCGTTGGCACGAATGAACGACACGCTGAACCTATGCGACGATTTCAACCCCGCTAAGAGTGAGCGCACTTTCCATATCAACATGACCGATATCGGTGAAATAGTTTTTCTCCCACGCCTGCTGCAACATCTTTCACGCCATGCGCCGGGGGTTTCACTCAACACCGTGCGCAGCCACCATAATGACCTGAAAAACGAGATGGAGGAGGGAGAGATAGATTTGGCAGTTGGCCTGATCCCACAATTAGGGGCAGGCTTCTACCAGCAGCGACTGTTTGTACAACGCTACGTTTGCTTAATGCGCGAGCATCACCCGCTCGCTGCAGAGGAGTTTAGCCTTGAGGCGTTTCGCACAGCGCATCACGCTGTGGTGGTTGCCCGGGGAACCGGGCATGGCATTATCGAAGAGCAGCTTGCGCACGCTGGGGTTGTGCGCCCAGTTCGGTTAACACTGCCGCATTTCGCAGCTGTTCCCTATATCGTCAGCAGCAGCGATCTAGTGGTGACGGTCACCGATAAATTAGCCGAGGCAACGCGAACACGTTTCGGGTTAGTCATTCGCGAGCATCCCCTAACGTTCCCAGAAATCCCGATTAATCTTTTCTGGCACCGTCGCTTTCATCAAGACCCAGGCAACCGCTGGCTGCGTGGGCTGATGTTTTCTCTGTTCTCTGAATAGGTGTCATTAACGCCTAGGAGCTCGGCTTCGCCCACGCGGCGCGGGTGCTATGGGCTGCCGTTTTATTGGTAATTTTCCAGATGCCGTCGACCTTTACCAAGGCAATCACATCGACCCAGGAATCCGCTAGGTTGTCGCTATTATCAAATCCTAGCAATACGCTGGCGACTTCTCCCGCCTGGGTAACGGCAATAAAGCGGCTCTTTACTTTACGGTGGCTAGCCGCCCAGCGCTCGAAACGGTCGCTGATCAGATCAGTCGCCAGCTTACCATCAGCGTCCACAGCAAAAATCCACGCATCCTTATGAAACGCTTCCTCCAGCTTTTCACTACCGCCTTGAAAGCCATCGACATATAGCTGCACAACGCGTTTGATCTCCTCGATCTCAGGTGCCTCACCTACGACAGTAACATTGGTCATCTCTTTACTCCTGCGGTTTTATTGCCGGTTTTGTAGTGTTTATAACCCAAGCATCTCACGGGCCTGCTGCCAGGTTGCCACTGGGCGCTCATACCTTTCGCAGAGAGCTACGGTGCGCTCGACCAGCGCGGCGTTGGAGGGCGCCAGCGTATTACTGTCCAGGCGAACGTTATCCTCAAGCCCAGTCCGAGTATGACCACCAGCAGCAATAGACCACTCGTTAAGCAGGTATTGATTGGCGCCGACGCCTGCGCCGCACCACTGCGCATCCGGCGCTAGCCGCTTGAGCGTCTCGATATAGAAATCAAAGGTAGGTTTGTCCGCTGGCATCGCGTTTTTAACCCCCATCACAAATTGAACATAGAGCGGCGTCTTTAGCTTACCTTGCTTGGAAAGGCTCACCGCCTGATGGATATGCGACAGATCAAACGCTTCAATTTCAGGCTTAATGCCATACGTGAGCATCTCATCGGCCAGCCACTCCACCAGTTGCGGCGGATTCTCGTAAACACGATTGGGGAAGTTATTGGAGCCCACCGAGAGACTGGCCATATCAGGCTTCAGCGACAGCATCCCGCCGCGCACCTCACCGGCGCCGGAGCGCCCGCCGGTTGAGAGCTGAATAATCATGCCAGGGCAGTGCTTCTTAAGCCCTTCCATTAGGCGACCAAACTTCTCCGGGTCGGATGAAGGCGTTTGGTCATCGTTGCGCACATGGCAGTGGGCAATGCTAGCTCCCGCCTCGAACGCCGCCTGAGTACTTTCAATTTGCTCTTCAACCGTAATCGGCACGGCAGGATTGTTCTCTTTGCGCGGCAGGCTGCCGGTGATAGCGACACAAATAATACAGGGCTGAGACATGGAAACCTTTCTTTGTTCATATTGCGAACACTAATTTGTATTACGAACAAAATAGAGCGAATCGTTACCAGCGTCAAATCCGAATCGCTACCAATGACGTTGACAACCACATTTTAGAAAGAGACATCGAATACCAAAGGGACAATGGTGTAGAGCGCGACCATAATCACCAGCAAACCGATGACGTTGAGCCAGATACCTGCTCGGATCATGCTCTTGATTGGAAGATCCCCTGTTGCGAAAGCCACTGCATTGGAAGGTGTCGCCACGGGCAACATAAAGGCGCAGCTCACGGCAAAGGTAACCACGATGGTCATCAGGAAAGGTTCAATACCCAGCCCCACGGCAATAGATCCCATAATCGGGAAGAAGGCAGCCGCCGTCGCCGTGTTACTGGTTAGCTCGGTCAATAGGATAATGACGATAGCCGTGATGGCTAGGATCAGGATTGGAGGTAACCCCGATAATCCCGAGACGCTCTCGCCAACCCACGCACTCAAGCCAGTGGCGGTGAATTGGGCTGAGAGTGTTAGGCCACCGCCAAACAAAATCAGCACCCCCCAGGGCACGTCACGAGTAGCCGACCAATCCAGCAACGCCCCTTTTCCATTAGAGGCAGGAATCACAAACATCAGAATCGCCGAGAGAATCGCCACACTGGTATCGTTGATGTTACCCAACCAAGGCAGTGCACTCTGCACGACAGGAATTCTCGCGATTAACGGCAGGAATACCCAGCAGAACACTGCCCCGGCAAAAACCATCAATACACGTGACTCCTCAGGCGATAGTCGGCCCATCCCCTTGAGCTCTGCCTCAATCATCGCCCGGCCACCCTGGATGCTCTCGACTTCCGAGCGGAACACCAGTTTGTTAAGCACAAACCAAGCCAGCATTAGCATAGTGAATGAGAACGGCACACCCACCAGCATCCAGTGACCAAATCCGATGCTAAGCCCGTGGGTGTCTTCCATGTAGGCGCGCATTAGCGCCATCGGCGGCTGGCCGATCAATGTGGCCATGGAGCCAATGGTGATGGCATAGGCAATGCCCAGTAGCACAGAGGCAGAAAACTTGGGCGTGTCATCACCGTTACCCAGTGACTTCACTAGCGCAATGATCGAGCCTCCAATGGGCACCATGATCACTGCGGTGGCGGTATTGCTGACCCACATGGTGATAAACCAGCTAGCGAACATCAAACCGAAGACGATTTGAGCCGGCTTAGTACCCACGGTGAGCACCGTCAGTAGCGCGAAGCGGCGGTGTAAATTCCAGCGTTGCGTTGCCAAGCCCAGCAGTACGCCACCCAATACTAGAAAGACAATGCTGTGAGCATAGGGCGAGGCGGTCTCACCGACCGAGGCAATATCGAAAAAAGGGAACAGTACAAGCGGCAACAGCGACGTGGCAGGAATAGGTATCGCTTCTGTCATCCACCAGGTGGCCATCAGCATAGCAATGCCCGCCACTAGACGAGCATTGAAGGCCAGCGTTTCAGGCAAAAGGAAGAAAACACCCAAGCCAATGACGATACCCATTACAAGTGAGATTGGCTTGAAAGCAGAGGTTTCAGCGTAGGGCGCTTGTTCAACGGCCCCTGTGGTTTGCGACATGATCGTTTTACCCGCATAGCAATAACAGTGCAGGTGAGTGTTACGACTGATGGGCCGAGTCGCCAATACCTCTCAGGTTGATGCACATACCTAACTGAGTAAATTGACATGAATACAGAGAACTCTATATAGTCAATAAAATCAGTTATTTAACTATAAAATAGCTGCTATTTTCGTACTTGACCTATTCGTGACTTTCACAAGGGATAGGGAATATCCTGCTTAATTACGACGTATAGTTTACGACTAATGGATGGGCTACTGCGAAAAGCGTGGCAATTTCACTACCCGCGTGACGTTTAAGCAAAAGCGCTAAGCGGAAGTTTGAATAAAAAGGAGTAGTTCAGGAAAGGGCAGGGCTATTAGATAGCCCATAGGGCAAATGTAAGCACTTTGGCCGCGATGGCAGTAATTCCAGCGTCCCTCTAGACCTTAAAGCGCGTTTAAGTTATGAAACATCCTACTCAAGCACTGATTGATATACACAATGTCCTGTTTACTGAAATCGGCAAAGGCTTTTTCCACCAGACGGCTAGTAACTTGCCGCGCAATATCCAGCTTTGCCTCACCCGCCTCGGTAAGCTCTACTTCAGTGACGCGACCATCCTGCGGGCTGGCCTCTGTTTTAAGCAAACCCGACTCTTGCATTCGGTATACAATTTTGGTGATAGTTGACAATTTTGCAACAGCGTGTACTGATATATCCGACATGCTAAGGCGCCCATGTTCATGTAGGATCATGAGAATGCGCCACTTAGACGAACTGAGCCCGAGTGGTTTCAGTAGTGTATCGACATCAGCGCTGTATTTAGCATTCAGCCTCGCGACCCAATAAAAAGGAAAATCACGCGAGCGAAATTCATCGGCAAGAGGAAAAAAGGAAGACGATAATTCATCCTTGTCGACCATAAGAAGCGCGCCATCCAAAAAAATAGTGGATTATTCTAGCATATATCCATTCGAGTGTAAGCGCCTGGGAGCTTCTAGAGATAGAGCGTGCCATCTACTGGCCCAGCCGCTATTGCCTCGGCTTCACACCCCAAAACCATCACCTGCTTGGTGCATTGTTGAGGTGAACCATGGGTACAACACCGTTTCTGCTGCAGAAGCACGCTATTCTGCGCACCGATTCACAAGAGGTCATTCGTGAGCATGTCACCCACTACCTCTGCCCACATCGCATGCGTTTATTTGACGGCCCGCGACTTGCCTCACGTTTGAGTGCCGTCAGCTTCGACCAATTGGCCATTATCGAATTGCAATATGGTGCCAATGTCGAAATTGATCCCGTCGAAGAGTCAAACGTTTACCTGTTTCGTATCACTCTCGAAGGCCAGGGAACCATCGTATACGCTGACCGTCAGGTCAGTATGATTCAGGGAGGTGTTACTGTCACATCCCCCTGTCAACGCGCTCTCATTCAAACTTCTCCGAACTGCCATAACATCATCGTTCGAGTACCGCGCCACCGGTTGGAACAACGCCTTTCGTGTCGACTTGAACAGCGCATTGATCTTCCGATCATCTTTGACCACTACTTTCCCGAGCATTACCCCGGCACGGTCTTTCTTCTGGATACCATCAAGTATTTTGCCCGTCTCACCGACTCTCTTCACCAGCAAAATGCTCCGCGCCAGCAGATCAAGCTGATGGAAGACTACTTATATGACAGCCTGCTGGGGCTGTTCATGAATAACTACAGTCAGCGCTTGAGTGGCACCCCCTCTCCTCTGCCACACTATGTAAAAAACGCCAAAACCCATATAGACCAGAACCTCAAGCAGGGTATCGAGCTCGATACTCTGGCCTCGATGATGGGGGTATCAAAGCGCACGCTTCAGTACGGCTTCCAACAATTTATTGGGCTCTCGCCCAAAGCCTATTTTACTCAGCAACGCATGAAGAGTGTGCACCAGGCGCTGCTTGATGCCCCTCGCGGTCATCGCGTCACCGATGTCATCATGCAACATGGCATCAACAGCCCTGGCCACTTCTCCGCACAGTACAAGGAGGTCTATGGGGTGACCCCAGTGCAAACACTGCAGTCAAACCGCGAACATACTACTGGTAACGAATTGGCCAACGTCTGGCCCTGAGCTTACTGTCACCTCTGCTCTTTTTATTCAGCCTCGGTACGATATTCCTCGATCAGCTCCTGCATTCTTTCTGCAAAGGCGTACGCGGGCAGGCCCTGTTGCTCTGCATCCGACAAGATAGTTTCATTGACCGGCGCGAGCTGGTCATCCCAACGGCTAGCCTCATCATCGTCAAGCGCTATTACTTCAACGCCCTCTTCCTGCTGCGCCCACTCGAGTGAACGCTGTATATGCTCATCGAGATATTGGCCGGTGAAGGTTGCCATCTCCGGCGCCAACTCCTCGATCACCGCCTGTATATCAGCAGGGAGCGCCTCCCACTTCTCTCGCGACATCAGCGCCGCAAAAATGGTGTTAGTTAAGGGATAGTCGGTCACGTACTTAGCCAAACGCGCGAACTGCATATCCATTAGCACTTCCCGGGAAGCCGCATACCCATCGATAATGCCAGATTGAAGTGCCTCACCGGCATCGGCTTGCGACATACCTACTGCTGTTACTCCCAGTGCGTCCAGCGCCCTGGAGTTATCGCCGGAAATTCTTATTTCCAGCCCCTCCAGGTCTTCCAGTTGATGAATCGGTTCAATGGTTTGAAAATAAGCAGGCTCCGATGTAAAGGCCGTGATGACCTTGAACTCTTCGAGTTCGGGCATCTGGTCACCAAACTCTTGAATCAGTTGGTAAGTCATGCGGCTGGCGACTTCTGAATTGACGTCCTGGCCGGTCAGACTCCCGGCCAAGTTGATCAGAGGAAAACGGCCCGGCTCGTAAGAGGTGGCGGAAAGCCCTATATCCGCAACACCATTCAACACCCCATCGTACATATTGCTGGCCGTGAGTAAGGAGCCCCCGGGGAAGAGGTCGACCTCGACACGACCATCGGTACGTTCATTGAGCTCTTTCGCCCAGTGCTCCATCTGAATGGCCGGAAAGCTCTGCGCAGGGGCAAAGAAAGCGTAGCTGAGGGTAATCACTTGGGACTCGTCGCTAGGCTCATCGACTACCTCCTCCTGTGCATCGCTACACCCCACCAACGCCATTGCAGCTATTAGTACCGTTAACGTTCCCACCTGTGTACTCGTTTTCATTATGACTATCCTCGGCGAAGGCCTACAGGAACAGCATGGTTTCCAATAGGCGCTTTATAGGCTGTGAAGGATTAATAACGGGTAGTGACTGCTGGCATCAGGTCAAGCAGCTCGAGACGCTTTAGAAAAGCGTCGGAGCGCTGCTTTCGGTAGTTCGACAGATCGACCCCTGAGTAGTCGAAGAAGCCCACGCCATCTTGGAAGCCTCGACGCTTCTCTTGCATATTCCGGGTAATAACCTCAGGTGACTTGAATCGGTTATCCAGCTTGTCGCACAGGTAGTTGGAGGCGTAGAAAAGCGTATCGCCACCGCCCCAATCGATGAACTCCAGCACTCCCAGCACCGAATAGCGCAACCCCAGCCCGACTCGAATAGCCACATCGATATCCTCGGCACTGGCAACGCCCTCCTCGACCATACGCGCGGCTTCATTCATGAGCAGCACCTGCAGGCGGGGAATGATGTAGCCCGGCGCCGCCTCGCACAGCACCGGTACTTTTCCTATCCCTTTAAGCACCGTGAACAGCGCATCGACATAACGCTGCTCGGTATCCTTGCCCCGGCTTACCTCCACTAAGGGCATCAAATGGGCAGGATTAAGCCAGTGGGCGTTCATAAAACGGGCCGGATGGCTAACCATGCAGGCAAGTTCGGTGACCAGAAAAGTGGACGTCGTTGAGGCGATAACAGCCTCTTTATCCAAATGTCGGCTTGCCCAGGCCAGCCCTTGCTGCTTAATCTCGCTGACTTCAGGCAGCGCCTCGAAAACCAGACGGCTTCCCGCCAACATCTGCACCTGCTGGTCATCCACGATACGAAGCTGCTTCACCATTGAAGCGATCTGCTCTTCCTGAATGAGCCGCTTCTCCTGAAGATACTTGAGCTCCGTCACTAGCCGACTGCGAGCCTGCTCATAATAGTGCTGACGCTCTTCAGGGCTGCGCGACTTGAAGTCGATCAGCACGACCTCCTTCCCAGCCAGAATGAATGAGAGGGCAATACCTTCTCCCATTCTTCCTGCTCCCAAGACGATAATGTTGTCCTGCATGATGCGGTCTCCTCTATCGATAGGTCAGGCCTGAATGCCATACGTCAATAAAGAGTGCATCTGCCCCTGGGAAAGCGAATCCAATCCCAGCATTTCCAGCGTTCGGCCTTGGGCATAGAGATTTTGGCCTGTGATCGCCGAAGCAATGCTCAAAAGCCCCTCCGCCACTGGCGTGGGCTGCCCCGCCCAGCGGCCAACCGACACGATGAAGGAGAGCCCCATTCGGGTGTCCTCCAGCATGTAACGATGGCTATGAAGATTGATGTTTTCTCGCCAATCGCCACTATCGGTCAGTTTGCCGTGGGCGCCACGACCATACATCCACTCCTCTCCTTCGTAGGCATAGTGGTTAGCAAGAGGAAAATGGGAGGGCTTATAACCTAGCCTCTCGCGTACCGCGATACGTTCATTGTCTAGCGCGGTGGTTACGCTGCGGATAGAGGGCTGGGTTCCTTCATTGTGAATATCCCAGGCATCAAAATGCTCTAGCGGCCCCGCATTCATCATAATTAAAGGCGGATGGATAATAGGGCCAGCGTTCATTAAGGCGCCACTAAGGCCATCTTCGATGGGTTCAACGCTGGGGTAGGCCTCCCGCAATACAGAGAAGGCGTGTGCTGACAGTTCGCTGGGGAAGACGCCGGTAGGGAGCCGGGTTGCATAAACGCTAATGACTACCTTATTAGCACCGTGCTTACGCGCCAAATAGGGCAGCGTTCCCGTTTCACAGAAGGCCACTTGACTATCGTTGCCTGCTTTTCGCATCGCTCGGTGGAACAGGTAGCTGCCGAATGTACCTGGGGGTAGAAAAACCACCTGATCATCCCGTAGTAACGGCCCCAGTTGGTCGGCTAGAGTGTCATGGGAGGTGGCGGGTAACGGCACAATCAGCAGCTCCGCCTGTTGCGTCGCCTCCTCCAGGCTATCTGTTAGAGATAGTTGGTCCTTGTGAGTACCAATCTGAATACGCCGTTCACCCTGCGCATCCTTAAGGTCCAAATGGCCCAATTGACGCAACTCTTGCAGAGCATTGCCATCCCGCCGCCACAACGTTACGTCGAAACCTTTCTCCACCATCTCGATTGCTGCGGCGTAGCAGCCATGTCCACCGCCAATAACGCTGACTTTCATGCTTATCTCCGTTTCTTGTTAACGCCTTCAGGGTCGTTAAACGGTATAGCCATCGGGTTACTGACGGATATCCACAATACGCAACCGATATTCAAAAAACGCAACTAGCTAATAGCGGCTCGCTAAAACTGGTCGTCTGTCGATAAAGCCCCCCTTATTTATGGGAATATGCGTAATTAGCCACTATTCGAGGCGTCGAACTAATGGGTAGTGAGTGTGAATGCACCAAGGGTATGTACTTTATTCACCAAGGTGCGCTTGAGTGGTGCTTTGCCAGTAAGAAGTGACGAAATGCGGGGTTACCGTGACTCAACATAGCAACCTTCGACTCGCGTTAAGTAAATAATAATTTAGGTGTTTTTAAACGACTGGAACTCAACTTGCATTGCTTTCAAATGGAAGTGGTTCACTTAACAATTTACTTTACTTTTCATGTGATGCTGAATGTTTATACGCTCCTTCATGACCGGCATTCAACAAACAACAAAAGAGAGGATGTTCCCCATGACGATCAACATGCACAAAAAAAACGCGCTTTTGCAGCACCGACCCTCACTGCTGCGTTTAAGCAGTCTCGTGGCGGGTGTGATGCTAAGTTCAGCGACCCTGGCTAGTGATATCAACCTCAATTACGCTTTCTTTGCTCCCGCTCAGACGTTTCCCGGTGTACAGATGCAGTTCTGGGCCGATGAGCTTGAAAAACGCACTGAGGGGAAGGTCGCCGTCAACACCTTTCCAGGTGGCACCCTACTCACCGCCAGCAACATGCTGGATGGCGTACTTAATGGCGTCGCTGATATTGGCCTCACGACAACCTCCTACGAGCCTGCACGCTTTCCGTTACTGAACCTGATCGGTGACTTCAGCGGTATCGATGTTAACTCTGAAGTGGCCAGCCAAGTTGCCTACCAATTGGTACGCGAGTTTCCCCAAGAGCAGTTCGGTCTTGAGGATTTCAAAGTGATTACTGTATTTACTTCCGAGCCGGGGTATCTCCAGACGCGAGAGCAGGTGAGCACGCTTGAGGATCTATCCGGCCTGGAAATTCGTGTGCCGGGCGAGTCCGACTCCCTGCGCACACTCGGGGCCGTGCCGATTGGCATGTCTCAAGCTGAAACCGGCGAAGCGCTCCAGGCCGGCATTGTTCAAGGGGTAGCGTCCTCCCGCGAAACCCTGATGGATCTTCAGTATGCCCGCTATCTCGACTATATAGTGGACTACCCTCTCTCCAATGTTGTGATGCTGGCAGTAATGAGCCGCCAACGCTGGGAGTCGCTGCCGGAAGATGTCCAACAGGTCATTGATGAGCTAGGCGCTGAAGCCTCTCAGTACGCCGGGCACTATCTTGATAATCATGTTCGCGAAGCCATCATCTGGGCGCAGGATAACCACGATTTGGAGGTTGTCACCCTGAGTGAAGAAGAGCAGAAGCGCTGGGCGGGGCGTATCGAACCGCTAAATGAGCAGCGTATCGAGCAGGTTGCGGCGCAGGGCCTACCGGCAGAGGAACTTTACGACCGCATGTTGGCGTTAATCGAGCAATACCAGCAGTAACATGCATAGATCGGTGGGCCGCCCATCGTCAGCCCTGAGGCAAACAGGCAGCCCATCTGCATGTCTTTTTTAGAAAGGGCGTGGATTAGAAAGGGAGTGGACGCTCGGACTTAAGCTTGCGCACCATGGCAACAAAGAACTCGTTGGCGAAGCCGCTTTCGCGAATCAGCTCGGCAGTGAGGTCTGCACACTTCTGACTAATTGAGGTATCGATTTCCACATCCTCGCCACCCAAAGCTCCTGCTGCGCACTGGTTTTCCGCCGCCCGCTGGACGGTCCACAGTAGGAACAGCGCCTTCTCAATCGAGGACTCGCCCACAGCGATCCCATGGTTACGTAGTACCAGCACGTGCTTGTTACCCAGGCTCTCCAGCATGCGCGTTTTCTCGTCGGCGAAGAGCGTGATGCCTTCGAAATCATGGTACCCCACGCGGCCATAGAGCTGGGCACCGTAGAAATCGTGGTGGGTAAAGCCCTTTTTCTTCTGCACGATGGCCGAGATGGGTATGGTATGAGTATGTAGCAGGCAGTGGATATCCTCCCGCGCCCCGTGCACAGCGCTATGCAGAGCAAAGCCAGCGGGATTGGCGTTGTACTCAGAGGCCTCGACCTTGTTGCCGTCCAGGTCAACCTTCAACAGATTAAGCGGTGTCACTTCCGTGTAGTTAAGGCCGAAGGGATTAACCAGATAGTGATTGTCTGAGCCCGGCACTCGGGCAGAGATATGGTTGAAAATGGTTTCGGTCCAGCCGAAGAAATCGACGAGATGATAACAGTAGGCGAGTTTAAGGCGCTGCTGCCACTCCTCGTCGCTGCAGTGATCAGGTTTGAGAACGTTGTTCGGCATGGGTAACGGCTTGATAGTCATCTAAGAATTCTCCTTGCCACCGTGGGCATGGGACTGACGAAGAGCGCTGTCTTCAAAGTATCGCGTAAGGTGGAGAATGGACTTGATAGTGGGGACGGGAATACTTCTCCTGTCCGCCAGTTCGATCACTCCCTCGACGATCGCCGCGAGTTCAAGGGCTCGCCCCTGTTGATAGTCCTGTAGCATGGAAGTTTTGACAGCGCCCATGCTGGCGCCAAGATCCAGAAGTTCTTGTAACTTCATATCAAGGCGACTGCCGTAGGCTTTTGCAGTAAGACGCGTTTCTTCAAAAAGTTGGCTTACGACCTTTTGCAGCGAGGGGTGGCTATACAGCTGTGCCAGCGTGGTACCGGTCATCACCGAGAGGGGGTTGGACGTCAAATTCGCAGCGATTTTGTTCCATACGGCATCTCTAATACTCTCTGTATGGCGCGTCATGATGCCACTGTTTTCCAATACCTTAACAAGTGTTTCCATACGACTATTCGCGGCGTCGGGCGTGGCGACTATATCGCCAACAATCAGCCGGGGCGGGGTATTTGAAATCGCAATGCCCGGAGCCTGCAGATGTGCCGAAATATAGACAACGCATCCGATGATGGCGCTGGCAGGAAGGCAGCGAACCAGCTCACCTTCTGGGTCTACCGCTTTTATATGGACGGTTTCCATAGGGGCTGTGTTGGCGGCACAAGGCTCCACGGCATCCATGAGTAACCACCACGGCGTACCGTTCACCATGGGCACCAAGCATGTATGTTGGCCGAACAGCGGTTGTAGTTGTGGCAACAGGGAGGGTATAGAGTGAGCTTTAGTACATAGAAAGACGATGTCTTGCTCACCGAGTGAGCCGCAATTATCCGCAGTAATGACGTTGGCGGTGTGTTGCCCCTGCTGATCAATGAGACAGACACCCTTTCGCTTGATGGCCGCCAGCGTGCCACCCCGAGCCAACACGCTGACGGTATACCCTGCCACTGCAAGGCGTGCCGCCAGGGTAGTACCGATGGCGCCGGCACCCACGATGGCTATTCTTGGAGAAGCAATGGAGGCTAGCATTAGGTTCCTCCTTAGGGTTTCATTAACACCGACGCAGCAGGAAAGTCCGTTGCCCAGCCCTCTTTCAAGGGGGCTACAAACACATTTTCCGTCCGTGTACGGGTAATTAACCAGCGTCCGTCATCCTGCTTTCTAAAGGCGTTATTAAGCCGTGATGAACGCAGAAGCGAGCTACCATCAGAAAAAATCCACGGCTGGCAGTGCACCCACTGCCCAGTCGCTGTATTGCCCTTGACGTGAATCTGTTCAGAGGTCAGGTAGTGCACATTCAGGAGTAATTGAGGATCTTTTTTCTGCCCCCAGAAATTCTCGAAGTGGCGTCGAATAGCTGTAGCGCCCACTAGACGTCCAAACTGACCGTCGTAATACTCACCGACCCCCTCCCAAACCGCATCCTCAGTATAGAGCGCCATGATTTGATTAATGCGCTGCTCGTCGCTCTCGATACCGTACTCCGGCATAGGGGTGTCACAAAGAAACATATATCGGGTTTGAATCCGACGAATTTCGGACTCGGCCTCTAGGGTATCGACGCGATCCATAAGTCGTTGAAACGCTGCTGCAGACACTTCCGTCATATCATTTTCCTCCGGTGGTAGCGCTATTTTCTACTCTTCGCCGTGACTCGTCAGGGGGTTCCTAGCTGCTCAATAACACGCTCAAGTCCCCCTTTCAGAATGCTCATCTCCTCCTCGCTCACGCCTTCAAATACCTTCTGCTCATACTCCCGCGCCATTTGCAGCAGCTTGCGCGCCAACTCGCCTCCCTCATTCGTCAGGGCAACGGTAGCGGCGTTATCATCACGGTCACTTACCAGCCCCCGGCGGGTCAGACCGCTTAAAGTGTCCTTCAGGTCTTCGATGGGCTGAGCAACACGTTGGGCAATGGTTTCAAGGGGCAGCGCTCCTCGATCAAGCAGCAGGGTCAGCACTCGCCACTCCTTCTCGTCCACCCCCATGTGCTCGAGGCGAGGATAGAAATCCTTACGATAGGCAGACAGGGACTGACGCAACAGATAGAGAAAGTGATGCCCCAGAAGCCCCTCTCCCGTCTCGACCTCCTCTTGAGGAATCGTCATCGGATGAGGCTCAGGCAGGGCATAGCGCCCATTGTGGAAGACTAAAGCGCCACGACCATCCTGGTAGTCATACTTCAGCACCTCCCCGACGATGATGAAGTGGTCTCCGCCTTCGTATACCTGCCAAGTGCGGCACTCAAAATGGGCCACAGCGCCCACTATTCGTGCGCCGCCTCCAACCCCCTCTTCAAGGTCGATCCCCTGGAACTTGTTCTCACCCCGCTGGGCGAAACGGTTAGAGATGGGCACCTGATCACTGCCCAGTACATTGACCACAAAGTGCTCTGCCTGGCAGTAGGCATCCAGGCTATAGGCGCTTTTATCGATGCTCCATAGAATCAGCGGCGGTGTCATGGAGACGGCATTGAAGCTGCTTGCCGTTACGCCATAGTGCTCACCTCCCGTATCACGGGTGGTTATCACTGTTACGCCAGTGGCGAACTTTCCCAGGGCGTTTCTAAAATCTCTGGTATCAATACTCATGAACTGTCTCTCTTGTACTATTTTTGCAGAGAAGTATCAGCGGCCTAGTTTTTCACCGGTGACGCCACCTATCCCATACTCACTTTTGGGCACCTCGCTGATAATCACCCGAACGTTCTCTTTAGGTGCGCTTATCGATGACACTACGGCATCGGTTACCTCGCTGATCAGCGCTTCTTTTTGCTGCGAGGTTCTTCCTGACATCATGTATACGTGAACGGTAGGCATAGCTATCCTCATCATCCGCACTAGATTGATGTGCTGGCGGCTGTTAAAAAGCAGTCAGCTCGCGGTACTCGTCATAGCGCTCGCTAAAGTTTTGATACGACGCAATGACGTCGGCAAAGTCGTTATCACGCTGAGCCGCTTCTTCCAGCACCTCCTCTGTGGCCAACTGCAAGGCAGCCAACACCTCTTCAGGGAAGCGTTCAACGGTTACTCCAGCGCTGCGAAACTCTTCCAGGGCGGCGGATTGAGCCTGCATATCGTGGGCAAACATACGAATGCTCAAATCACTGCAGGCATTGCGCACGGCCAAGCGCTGGCTTTCTGCCAATCCGGCCCATACGTCAGCGTTAACCAGCAGTTCATTGAGGCTGCCGGGCTGATGCCAGCCAGGGAAGTAGTAGTGCTTGGCAACTTCAAAGAAGCCCGCACTGGTATCAATGGTGGGAAAGCTGAGTTCAGCGGCGCCAATGCGCCCCGTATCAAGCCCGAGAAATGTCTCGCCAGCAGGAATGGAAACCGGCGACACTCCCAAGCGACTAATCACCTCGCCACCCAGACCACTAATGCGCATGCTCATGCCATTGAGGTCTTCAACACTGGTGATTTCCTCGGTGAACCATCCGCCCGCTTCAGAGATCATGCTGCCGCAGGGAATCGGTACGACATTATGGGGTGCGTACAGCGCCTCCCACAGTTCGAGACCGCCGCCGCCATATAGCCAGGACAGGTACTTCGGCACATCGGGGCCGAAGGGAATGCTTTGAAACAGCGCGGCGGCCGGAATCTGACCTGCCCAGTAGCTGGCGGCCGACCAACCTGCGTCCAGGCTGCCGTTACCGACGTTCTCCAGAATTTCGAACGGGGGTGAAAAGGACCCAGCATCATAAGGGGTGAAGGTCAGCTCCCCGTTGGTCGCCGTGGCCACATCCTCGACAAAGCGATGTATTGAGGTATCGATGACCTCAAGACTGAAGGGAAAAGCGGATTGCAGGGTCAAATTCTGGGCCATCGCGGTAGAGGCGAGTAGCGACGCTCCTGTACCGATAATGGTGCTCTTCAAAGACAATTTCATGGTGTTAACTCCTGTTCTATTTGTTTAGTAAGTTCTATTTCCTAAGTTCTATTTCCTAAGTTCTATGTCTTAAGTTCTATGTCTTAAGTTCTGTGCGGTGATGGTTGTAACGGCTTACAGCATGAGCAGCCCCGGGAACAGCAGGATTAGTAGCAAGACGAACAGTTGGATGGCGATGAAGGGCAGTACGCCTCGATAAATATCCAGGGTGGCAACGCGATCACCTACGGCCCCTTTCAAATAGAAGAGCGATACGCCGAACGGTGGAGTGAGAAAGGAAGTCTGCAAATTGATAGCAAACAGAATGGCAAACCACACCAGTAGCGCCCCACCGGTAAGCCCATTCGACAGTTCCAGCTGGGTGATGATAGGCACAAAGATAGGCATCAGAATCAAGGATATTTCCAGCCAGTCCAGGAAGAACCCCAGCACGAAGACCAGCAATAGGATGAGGATTAACACGCTCCAGCTGCCGCCCCCCATCAGCCCCAAGCTACTGCGAATTAAGCCATCACCGCCGACCCCTTTAAAAATTAGCGAGAAGCAGGTCGCCGTAATGACCAACATCATAATCATGGCAGTGGAGACAACTGTCTCTCTCGCCGCTGTCATTACCGATTCCACATCGATTTTCTGCATGACACCGGCAAACCCCAACACCGCCAGCACGCCAACACCGCTGGCCTCCGTAGGCGTCGCCACCCCATAGACGATGGTGCCAAGCACGATGGGGATCAGTACGAGGAAAGGGAACAACGCCAGCAGGTTGCGCCCAACGCCGCCACCTTGCTGCTCATCTGGGCATTTGATATCCGTTAAAGGCGAACGCCGCTGCCCCCATGCAAGGGCAAGCGAATAGAGGGTGTAGAGCAGTAGCAACAAAGCACTCGGGATCAAGGCAGCCTTAAACAGATGGCCGACGGGTACCGACACCAGGCTGGATAGAATGATCAGCATAACGGAAGGCGGCATCAGGATGGCGAGCGTGCCCGAGGCTGAAATGAGCCCCGCCGACGCCGATGCTGAGTAGCCAGCATCGAGCATTCGAGGCAGCGCCAGTACCGCCAGCAGGACAACGGAAGCGCCAACAACACCTGTGGTTGCTGCCATCAACCCGCCGATGAACAGCACCGTCAGCGCGAGATGGCCAGGGAGCCTGCGCAGCAAGCGTTCGCTGACGCGGAAAGCATCACGGGCCAAGCCGGTTCGCTCCAACAGCAACCCCATCATGATGAACATCGGGATGGCAACGTAGAGCCAGTTGCTCAGCGCGTTCGCATACACGCGCGTCAACATGAGATTGGAGAAGGCCAAGGGGAGATCTGAAAACAGCAGAAAAATGGCCGACACCCCACCCAACACCAGTGCCACCGGATAGCCCGACAAAATACCCGCAAATAGCAGCAGCACCATAGAAAGAGGCAGCCAGAGTTCAAGCATGATCCGAGCTCCCTGACATAAATAACCAAGTTCGTTTCACTAACAGATATACCAGCACCGCCAAAAACAGGGTGATACCAATAGGCAGGGTGGCCTTGATAACGTATATGTCCGTCAGCCCCCCATCTGTCGAGCGCTCACTGGTCAGGTAGGCGCGCTCGACAAATCGATAAGCGGGCAGAAGTAGCAACGCAAAGAAAGGAATACCGAACAGTGCATGCCCGACAATATCGATCGCATGCCGATAGCGTGCCGATAAACGGGAGTGGAACACATCAACCCTAACGTGCCGGTCCAGCAGTAAGACCGGGGCGATGGCCATCATGATGGCCACTGCAAAAAGCAGTACCTGTAACCCCATCAAAGAGTTGAACGTAATTGCTCCCCCCACCAGCCAATGGGGCGTTTCAAACGCAATGAGTTGCGACACTCCAAACAAATGCATCAACACCCCCGCACCGATGACAAAGGCGATCAGTAACAGGCAGAGGCCACACAGGTTTAGAATCGGCTCACATAGTCTTGTTTTGACGGCATGCATGCGGTTTCCCTTTACGCTGGCGGATCAAAGGTCAATGACTAGGCGTGCGCTTTTGGCCCTGGAGCAGCACACGGCAATCTGGTCGTTATCTTCCTTTTCTTCTTCGCTGAGAAAGTGGTCACGGTGATCGGGAGTGCCCTCCAGCACCTCGCAGATACAGGTGCCGCAAACCCCCTCTTCACAGGAAACATTGACCTTGACGCCCGCCGCCTTGAGCGCCTGGGCGATGGACATGCCCTCTTCCACCTGAACGGTGACGCCGCTGGCAACCGCTTCAACTTCAAATGCGGCACCGCTGGTATCCACTTCTGCAGAGAAGTACTCTGAATGCACACGATTCTGTGGCCACTCCGCCTGACGGGCAGCATTAATCACCCAGTCCATAAAACCGGTGGGGCCACATACATAGAGGTGGGTATGGGCGGGTTGTGACGCCAGCAACGTCTCTATTTCCAGCCGCTGGGAGGCCTCCCCATCATCGAAGTGCATCACTAACGCATCGCCAAAGGCAGACTCAAGCTCATCAATAAAAGCTGCCTTTTCACGCCCACGGCAGCAGTAATGCAACTCGAAGGAGCGTCCGGCATCGCGCAGCTCGTACGCCATGGCAATCATTGGCGTAATACCGATGCCACCGCCCACCAACAGGCTATGCGGTGCCGATCCATCCAGTGGGAATAGATTGCGTGGCACGCCAACCTTCACCTGGACACCTTCGTGTAGGCGTTCGTGTACTGCCTTGGACCCTCCCCTGGAAGCGGGGTCAAGCAGCACCCCGAGCCGATACCGGTGGCGCTCTCCTGGGGGGTTACTCAGCGAGTATTGGCGCACCAACCCTTCATCAAGGTGAATATCAATGTGGGCGCCTGCTTCAAAGGCAGGCAGATCAGCGCCACTCTCAGCAGCCAGATCGATCACTGCGATCTCATTGGTATGAATATCGCGGCGCACAACGTGCAGGGTCATGATGTCATCTTGCATTGTCATCTCCAGATGCTCAGCGCATGTAAATGCCGCCATTGACGTCCCAGCAGGCACCGTTTACAAAAGCCGCCTGAGGGCTGGCAAGAAAGCTCACCATTTGCGCGACCAGCTCAGGGGAGCCCAGCTGGCCTACGGGGATATTGGCAAGCGCTTTATCCAGATTGTCACCGAGTACCTCACGCACCATCGGGGTATCCAGTGGCCCCGGCGCAATGGCGTTGCAGGTCACCCCGTCCGCCGCCAGATCGCGGGCGAAAATCTTGGTCAAGGTCAGAATGGCGCCCTTGGAGGCGGCATAATGAGCGCCAGTGGCGGTACCGCCGTTCTGTCCTGCCAGCGACGCCAGGTTGACGATGCGGCCATAGCCCCGCTCTCTGAAGTGGCGACCAAAGATCTGGCAACCGGCAAAGACACTGCCAGCGTTGGTGGTCATCACTTCGTTAAAGTGGGCTGGGTCAATATCAAACACTCCCTGTACAGCGGTTCGGGCTGCGTTATTGACCAGCACTTCGCAACTTCCCCAGCGCGCGACAATCTTGTCCAGCACGCACTGAAAATCCTCTGGCTTGGCGACATCGAGGGTCGCGGTCACCGCGGTTTCCCCGGCCAGGTCGAGTTCGGATGCCAGCGCTTCGGCGGGCCCGGTGTCGATATCGGTGATAACGACACGAAACCCCGCCTTATGCAGTGCGCGTACGATGTGAACCCCGAGTCCACGTGCGCCGCCGGTCACCACTGCGGTCTGAATTTTGTCGGGTAGTGGTACGCTCATCAGAACAAATAGCTGAACGAATTCAGCACTCCATCAGAGTTGAGTAGACGAACCACCTTCTCCTGAAGACGGAAGCCGGTATCGGAGGACGTGAGGGTGTAGCGCACATTGGCGGCCCAAATGCGCTGACGCCCAAACTTGTCTTCAACCAGGTGCTCCGCGCATGAAACGACAACCGTATTGCCATCGACGGCATCTATCACAAAACGAGACAAGGTGCGTACGGTGACGGCAGGGGGTGCCGAAGAGATCGAGAAACCATCCTGGAAGCGTTTAATACGATCCCGGCGCATCTTGTCATCGTCGTAACAGAGGTTGAGCACTGCCGCGTAATCGTCGGCGTCTTCGATAGGAATGATGTACAAGCCCTCTGGCTGCCACAGATCGAGCCAAGCGTCGTACTCTTTTGCGTCCAGAATCGCCGCTTCGTGCCAGATAAACTGCGTGACCTGCCAGAGCAGGTTTTCATTGTCGATTGCGTTCATTTCGTTCACTCCTGCATCATCCGTTTCCACATCGCATAGGCGGCACGCATGCCCGTTTCATCCGATACATGACCACGTGGCCCTGCCTCGCCCGGCACTTCCTTCTCGATGCCACGATTGACCAGAATCGGCAGTTCGGCACCGCCATCGACCCCCCGCTGGATTCGCTCCCAGACCTCGGCATCGTCGGGAGAACCAAAACCCATGGGACCCTGAAAGTGTTCATGCAAGCGTAGGCGTACGCGATTGGCGATGTCGGGACCTCCCTCCATACCAATGGCAATGTGGCGAATATCAGTTTTATCGACAGCAACGGGCGTCAATACCCGGAAGAAGGCCATTGAGCACGCCACGTTGGGGAACAGATTAAGATTGAACCCGGAGCCACCTACCGCGCGCACAATGCGGCGGACTTGATCTTCCGGGTAGCCTTCGTCGCGCAGTTCCTGCGCCAGCTCTGCAAAACGCTCTGGAATCTTGCGATCGAGGTCCTCCTCTAGATCGACGAGTTCGGGAATCATGACCATGACGGAGTGACCGTTACCCAGGTCTTCAACGAAGCCTTCGCCATCAAGGAAGGTGAACGTCTTTTCAGCTTCCTCATCGAGGGATTGCAGGAAGGATTTATGCACGATCGGAAAGTGATAGGCGTCGGTGGTGTTCTCGAGCTGAACCTTCCAGTTCATTGGCACCGAAAACTGATGTTCACCAAGGGTTTTTACGGGGTATCCACCACCCTGTTTCATAAACAGATCGATCCACTTCTTGGCAGCCCCCAGGAAGTCTTCCAATGGCTCAATGCCCTCGTTGAAAGTGGCGAAGACCATACCCTGATAGCTTTCAACGCGTAGCTTGAGCATCCCATGCTGTGACTTATCGAAATCATCGCCATACTGTTCGGGATTCGGCAAAGCACGCAGACTGCCATCGAGTCCATAGCCCCAACCGTGATAAGGGCATTGGAAAGATGAGGTCTTGCCCTTGTGAACCTCGCACACCGTCGCTGCCCTGTGGCGGCAGCGATTAACCATTACATGGATATTGTCCTTACGGTCACGTACCACGATGACCGGTTCACGACCTACTTTGGACAGCTTAAAAGACCCCTTATCGGGGATCTCGCTGGTATGCGCTACCCATACCCAAGTGTTACGGAAAATCTTCTCTTGCTCTTGCTCAAACAGCGCCGAGCTGGTGTACATCGGGGTCGCAATCTTATCGTTATTGACCAGTTGATCTGGTTCGAGCGCGATGTTTTTGACGTCGATTAATTGGTTCATTTTGTTCTCCTCATGCCTAGCCAGCTAATGCTGTCTTTATTCAGGTACCACCAACTCACGGCCGATACGCGCTTCGACACGGGCGTATTTCCAGAGCTTATAGGTGCCATCCCCCACCGGGATGGTGCGGAAGAAGTTGCAGGCGGCTACAACAGTCTCGTAATCAGGGACATCGGCCATGATGTAGGCGGTCCAGGGGGCGGTGGTGGAAGGGCCGACCATGATGCGGTCGTCATCCATGATCCCCAGGATAGTGACGCCAGGAAGTTCATCGATGCCTTGCATCATCTGGCTGAAGGCTTGCCAGACTTGTTTGCCTTCCTCGGCCGTAGCATTCATGAAATTTTGATTGATACCGATGCAGAAAAGTACGCGATGCATAGTGTTGATCTCCGTTGGTTAAACTACGTAGGGCGGTTATAGGTAGCCCGGTAAAGGATCGTGGCCGAAGAATATGGCGCCGGCATTCTTCCAAGTGATCTCGCCCATAAAGGCGTGTTGGGTGCACAGCTGCGAGTCGCGCAGGATTCGCGACAGGGGGTGGCCGTTGTCGGCCCCTGTCATGCCGCTGATCTGATATACGCTGCGAATCGACTCCGCGCACTCGTGGGTCAAATGGGTGGTGGAGAGGCGCAGCAGGTTGACCTGCTCACGGCTTGGCTCGCCACCGGCCTGAATGCTTGCCCAGGCGGCGTCGGTACTCTCATAGAAGAAGGCGCGGGCGGCGCGAACTTTGGCCTCGGCCTTGCCGAGGGCAATCTGGGCATACTCACGCTCACCCAGATTGGGGGCGCCGGTGACTGATTTACGCCCACCAGCCATGGCGCGGACGATATCCAGTGCCTCCCGGGCCAAGCCCAGGGTAGTCACTGCCAGTACCTGAGCGGCGAAGGAGAGTGATGGGTAGCGGAAGAAGGCGGTATCGACGTTGGGCTTGCCGCCGCGCACGAAGGTCCAGGCCTCTGGAACATAGGCGTCCTCGACCACGAGGTCGTGGCTGCCGGTGGCTACCATGCCCAACATATCCCAGGTCGGGTCGATCTTCACCTGGTCGCGGGGCAGCACTGCCATGCGCGGCAGAGCACCCTCTTCGGCGGGGAGAATGCCCACGCCACATAGCGATGCCCCCATACAACCGCTGGCAAATTTCCATCTCCCTTTGATACGGAAACCGTTATCGACCCGCTCAGCGGGTTGGGGCGGAAAAATCCCTCCAGCGAAGACGATGTCAGGGGAATCCCCCCAAACTTTCTTTAGGGTCTCCTCGGGTAACGCGGCCAAGTAGGCGGGGTTCATGCCAAAACTCGCTACCCAGCCAGAGGAGCCATCCGCCGCCGAGATCGCTTCGACCATTTTCAGGAACTCGGCGGGCGACTTCTCATCACCGCCGTAGGTGGCAGGTACCATGGCGCGATAGACACCAATGGCTTTGAACTCGTCAATGATGTCCATGGGGATATGGCGCAACTCCTCGAGCTCTTTGCGCCGGGATCGGATTGACTCCAGCAGCGCATCAAAACGCTCCTCGCCTCCCCACTGTGATTTATCAATGTGTTGTTGCATGATTCACTCCTTTTTTTGTTCCTCTCCCGCTGACGAAACCCGGCCCATGAGTTGCAAAGCAGCCCTGCACACACCCGCGTCATCGCCACGACGTCCAATCAGTTGCATGGAGACAGGCAATGTTTGCTGAGACTCAAGAGGGATCGATAAGGCGGGATGCCCAGAAAGGTTGAAGGGCCGCGCAAGGGACGATATTTTCAAATCCTGGTGGCCCGAAAACGCATCCTGAACGGTCATGGGAAAATGCGGCAACGTTGGCAGCACCAGGACATCATGCCGCTCTAGCACTGCATCTACTTCGGCGGTAAAGGCACGACGTATGCACTCTGCCTCCTTTAGCTCGGCATCGGTCGTCGCGGCAGCGGCCTGCAAACGCTGATCGACATCCGCGCCCACCTTGCCAGTGGCAAGCAACGCTTCGCAGGCACGGAAAGTTTCACGATTA
This sequence comes from Halomonas sp. KHS3, assembly GCF_000830495.1. Classification (NCBI taxonomy): domain Bacteria; kingdom Pseudomonadati; phylum Pseudomonadota; class Gammaproteobacteria; order Oceanospirillales; family Halomonadaceae; genus Halomonas; species Halomonas sp. KHS3. Next base: position 258,591 of record NZ_JWHY01000001.1, read on the forward strand.
ATGATCACCATGGCAGCCTCGAACGCCTCGGCCATAAGCGGCAACGCGATATCCCCACGCGCCAAGCCAGAAAGGCTAAGCTGCTCCTCGATGCTTGCCCAAATGGCCTGCTCGGCACTCACGCCGATACACCCCAGTACAGGCGCAGCCCCCTCCATTGACGACTGAAAGTGAGGGTCAATCGCCGCCATGAAAGCTATCAGTACGTGAAGGTCACAAGCCAAGGGGCCTACGCAATCGAGGCTACTTTCCGCTGGCATAACACCTTGGCGACTCAAGCGCCCGAAGGTGGGCTTAAGACCGTAGACACCACAGCAAGCAGCGGGGACGCGAATAGAGCCACCGGTGTCTGTACCAATGCCAATATCGGCAAGACCAGCGGCCACCGCGGCGGCCGACCCACTGGAAGAACCACCAGGGATAAGGCTGGGGTAGCGCGGATTCTCTGGCGTGCCAGCCCAGTCATTGATGCCCGTCATACCAAACGCCAGCTCATGCAGATTGGCCTTCCCCACGATGTGGTATCCCGCTTTGAGCGTCCGCTCGACGATCTCTGCATGGGCCACGGCTGGCGGTGTGTCAGCAAGGGCAGCGGATCCTGCGCAGGTGGGGAAACCGGCGATATCGATCGTATCTTTGACGACCACTTTGCGTGGCCCCTGCCCCAGGCTTAACCTCGATGTCAATATAGTCACCTCAGCCACCTCGCTAGACTTATCACATGAAATTTCAAGTAAATAGGCATAAAATTTATAACCATTTATATAATCGGGTAAACGCTAAAGGACGAACAATACAAGTTGAGGAATAACCAACAGCAAGGCAATGCACAGCAGATAAGGGGGTATGAAGTAACCCACTCCACGGAATGTCTCTCCCATTCGTAACTCTGCATCCAAGCTCTTTACAATGAAAGCGTTCACCCCCACCGGCGGTGTAATCGCCCCCATACTGGTAACGATACATACCACCACGCCGAACCAGATTGGGTCGTAACCCAAGGCAAGCGCTACGGGAAAGAAAATCGGGATTGAGATAATTAAAAATCCCATCGCATCCATTAGCGCTCCGCCGATCACATAGATCAGCAGAATACAGGCCATTACCATTATGGCTGGCAAGGGCAATGCCGCCGCCCACTCGCCCACCATGTAAGGCAGCCTTGTGATGGTAAGAAAACGCCCGAAAATGACCGCTCCAGCAACCAACATCAAGATCATGGCCGATGATTTGAGTGCATTAGCGATGGCCTCACTCAAGACTGCCCAAGAGAGCTTTCCTTGTATCAAGGTAATCAGCATTGCACCAATGCAGCCCACCGCAGCAGCTTCTGTTGAGGTGAACCAGCCCGCAAATAGCCCCCCCAGTACCAGTGTAAAGAGGGCACCAATTTCGATAACACCTTTCAGCGAACGCCACCTTGCAGACCAGCTCGAACGCACACCTGCTGGCCCCATATCCGGGCGACGCCGACAGAGTAGTCCAATCGTCGCGATGAACAGCACGACCAGGATAAGCCCAGGGACAATACTGGCTAGAAACAGGTCGCGAATGGCCAGCTCGGCTTGCAGCGCAATAACAATCAGCACAGAGCTTGGTGGAATGATGACCCCCAGGGTGCCCCCCGCTGCTACACTGCCAGCACTGAGCGCGCGGCTATAGCCAAATTTCTTCATTTCGGGGAGAGCAATGGTGCCGACAGTGGCTGCTGTGGCGGTGTTCGAACCGCTAACCGCTGCAAAACCTGCGCTGCTAAGGATCGTCGTTGTGGCCATGGAGCCACGGAAATGGCCTATCCAGGCATAGGCAGCTGCAAATATCTTTTCCGTTATCCCCGAGCGAAACAGTAATTCCCCCATAAAAATAAATAGGGGTATGACACTAAGAGAGTAACCCGATAACTGCTCCCAGATTCCTGAGCTAATAACGTTATACGCGGCAATAGGGCTAGTCATGTAAAGCATGCCAAAAAACCCCACCATGAACATAGCGAAGCTAATCGGCATTTTTAACAAAATAAGAAGAAACAAACAGAGCACGCCTAACAAAGCTACCAGCGTCATACTCATTGTGTTACCACCTTTTTTAGACTACTCAAAAAGTCTGCTAAAAGAACCAAGCAAAAAGCAGAAAACCCTAGTGCCACTAGATAAACAATGGGGTAAAACGCAATACGCAGTGTTTGCGATAAAGAGCCTCTTTGCATAGCGCTAAAGCCATACTCCCAAAGCTTCCAAGCCACCATGGAGAAGAATAAAAAACTTGCACCTGAGACCAAGACATAGAGAACGCTTTGCAGACGGGTGGGCAAATGTTCGACCAGCAAGTCCAGCTCAATATGGGCTTTAGTAAGCTGGGAGTAAGCGAGTGATAGCGACACTACCACTGCTGTTAGCCAGCCCACCATTTCGGTGGTACCACCAAATGAAGAGCTAACTTGGCGCATTATGATGTTACCGACCACCAAAAATACCATCATTAGTAATGCCGAGCCGGCTACATAGAGTAAGAGACGGCTAATTACCCAATTAAATTTATTCATGGTAACTACCTAGGTCTATCAGCATGGCGCTTACTGGGCGCAAATACATGCGCCCAGACAAAAAGCGTCGGCACTATTGGTTTTGTTCGATCAGCTCAATAAACCGATCGCGCAACTCAAAGGCAGGAAGCCCTTGAGCAGCCACCTCTTCCAGCCGTTGCTCATTGATGGGCTCCAGCAAGGTCGACCATCGCTCTGCCTCCTCCTCGGACAAGGAGAGCTGCTCAAGATCATGGTTCTCAGCAGCCCACGTCAAGGATTCCTGGATGTGTTCATCTAGATACTTACCTGCATAGGAGGCCATTTCGGCACCCAATGCATCGATCTCCTGCTGAACGTTTTCAGGTAAAGCGTCCCACCGCTGCTGATTCATCACCGCAACGAAGACAACGTTGGTCAGAGGATAGTCAGTGATATAGCTCACATTGCGGGCATACTGCAGATCCATCAGCGTCTCACGTGAACCTACATAGCCATTAACGATACCCGCCTGAAGGGCTTCCCCCGTTTCCGATTGGGTGAGACCCACAGGCACGCCACCAAGGGCTTGAACAACGGCTGTACTGTCGCCTGGCACCCTGATCTCTTGGCCCTCAAGATCCTCCAGCGAAGTCACTGATTCTTGCGTATGTAGGTAGCCTGGCTCTGAGGTGAACGCCGTAATGACTTTAAACTCTTCCAAGCCCAGCGTTTCTGCAGGGAACTCTTTGATCAGTTCGTACACTGCCTGGCTGGCTGTCTGCGAATTCACGTCGATACCCGTTAGATTTCCGGCCAAATTGAGTAACGGAAAACGTCCCGGCTCGTATGAGGTGGCAGAGAGACCGATATCGGCAACACCGTTTAAGACGCCATCGAACATATTGGCAGCCGTCAGCAGCGTTCCGCCTGGGAAGGTGTTGACGTTTACCTGGCCATCGGTTCTTTCGTTAAGCTCTTTCGCCCAGTGTTCCATCTGCACGGCAGGAAAGGTTTGGGAAGGCGCAAAGAAGGCATAGCTGAGGTTGATATTATCCGCTAACGCACTGGTGCTGAGTAACACCCCAGCGCATACGCCGCTCAAGCGTGTCAGTCGGCGAGAAGTTTCGAGCCACAGCTTTTTTTGGCTGGTCATTGGTCATTAGCCCTATTTGTTTTTGTGTTGAATGTTAGGTAAGCCTAGCAGAAAACATTCAACATCACATGAAAAGTAAAGTAAATACTTAAATGCACTTCAGTAATAAATGCAAAATAAGTACCGTCTTCCGTATTATCTTTAATTTTCAATCAATTAAGAACATACGCTACATCTCTCAATTCTCTCGAACTGCTGCAGTAAACGTTTAGGGGGCTGAGTAGCACCAAAAAAGTGCAGCAATATGCCGCAAAGCATGCCCTCAGGGTCACGTTTTACCTCTATCAGCAACGTGTACCATGAAACTAAACCGTGCATTTTCGTTAACACTCAAACCTTTAGGTAGCGGTTAATCATCTAACATAAAAAGTTTCCCGCCTGTATCTGCCCGGCCTGACAGTCCTAATAAACGCACTGCCCCCCAAGCACCGGCTAATGCACTTGAAATAACAGGGATATTCAGTTCACTCTCCAACTCACTGGTCACTACTTCCGTACGTAGGCCACCGCAAGAAATAAATAATGCGTCAGCCTCCCTTTTTGCACTCTTCATAGCCTCAAGCCCCAATTGGCGCAGCTCATCTTGTGACACAGCAAGGATATCCTCTACCCGCTCAAGCCCCAGCCCATGCAGATGCACAACCTCGAACCCACTTTCAACAAGGAACTCCTCCAGTAATCGGTTCACACTCGACACATATGGCGTTGCCACTACCAATCTTTTGGCGCCAAATGCGTCAAAAGCCTTCGTTACCGAATCACTCATAGTAGTAGCGGGTAGCCCGCTTTCCGACTGCATGATCTCAACAAGCTGCGCATTATACTTAGGGCCACGATAAAAACTGAGCGAGGTTCCCATAAGCGAGACAGCCTGCACCCCGTCAGCCGCAAGTAAACGACTCAGCTCACCAACTCTCTCGATCACACCATCGTAGCCTTCAGGAGTAAGCTTTCCCAAACCCAGCCCCACTGCCACAAAATCTACCTTATCACCATATAACGCTAGCGGCTCAGGCGGTACTTCGCCGGATGCTGGTGGCACAATCAGCCCTACCTTAGGCTTTAGTGTACTCATAGATCATTCCTCCCCATTTCATTTTACTGATTATCCTTTACCATTCCCGCACGCCGATGGATTTCTGCTAAATTCCTCTACAGCATCCATATTGGGCGAAAAGCCCAAGCCTGGGCTTTTGGGCAAAGCAAGCACTCCGTTCTCTGGTACAGGTAGTCCAGTAAAAATCTGTTCACACAACAGTACCGCCGGATGGTGGTATTCCACCAACCCACCATTTGCAAGACCAGCATGTAAATGCATATTGTGGAAAGGCCAGGCCCCCCCATTGGCGATGCTGGTATTAAAGGCTGCAGCCATACCAGCAATCCGTACACATTGGGTAAATCCCCCGGTAATAGCTACATTCGGCTGTATAATGTCAACGGCCTGCTCTACTAACAAATCACGGAAACGAAAAGCCTGCCCTTCGTTTTGGCCTGCCGCGATACGTACAGTTGTGCGACGTCGTAACTCACTCAGGTGGCGTACATCATTCTGCAATACTGGTTCTTCGAAAAAACCAAGGTTAACCGGCTCCAACATTTTCGCCAGTTTGAAGGCGTGAACGGGGTCAAGATTACAGTTAGCATCAATATAGATATCGACTTCATCGCCTACCGCGTCACGTACAGCCATCACGCGTGCAGCGTCTTCTCGAATCACAGCTTCTAAGTCTCGCCGATGTCGATGTCGCATGGCCTCACCTGCCACCGTCATCTTCAGTCGGCGATTGCCCTGTGCCACCCAATGTTTAGCGGCGGCAACTAGTTCCTCCTGGCTGAGAAAGCCGAAACCAAAAGTGGTATAGACAGGAACTTCCTCGCGCGCTCCTCCCAGTAGCCTCCATAACGGCACCCCCATCGCCTGGGCTTTTATATCCCACAGGGCAATATCGAGGGCAGCAATAGCATGGGAAGCATACCCAGACTGCCCCCTGGGTGTTAGCACCCAGTTCAGCTCTTCCCATATTGCTTCAGTAGTTATAGCGTCACGCCCCATCACTGTGGGTGCAATTACATTGTTGATTGCTGAAGCGACCACATCCTCTTCCGTAATGGCGGTGAACCCATAACCCTTGATGCCATCTTCAGTCTCAACTTCACACAGACAGGCTGATAAAGGCATGGTGCGGCTTACGCCTACCACCTCAACTTTGACAGGAATATTCATCGGCCAAGCCTTGGTCTTGACGATCCGTTGCGGCCGAAGCTGTATAAACTCATGGTCGTTTTTGTTCATTAGTATCTCCAGGCAATCAGTTTCGCCACATGGTTTCCGGCAACCACAGGACAATCTGTGGAAACACCACTAGTAACAGCGATGCAAACACTATGATGATGAAGAAAGGCAAGGAGCCCTTCATAATCTCTTTCATGGAGACATTATTGACAATGCTCTTCACGACAAACAAATTGATTCCCAATGGGGGGGTAATGCAGCCCAGCTCCATGTTCAGCGTGATAAGCACACCAAACCATACGGGGTCAAAACCAGCATCCAGGGCAAACGGTAAAAACATGGGTGCCACAATGACGACAATGGCAAAAGGTGGCAGGAAAGTGCCCAGCACCAACATCATTAGCCATACCGCTAGCAGTGTTAGCCATTTATTGCCGAACAGATCGAGCAGGCCGGAAGAAATCGCCGTCACAGCACCATTATAGGAAAGGAAGGAACCGAGATAGTAAGCAAAGGCAGCAATGATCAACACCATGGAAGTATCACGCACTGTCTTAAGCAACAAACGCGACCAAATCTCAAAGGAGGTAACACGGTAAATCACCAACACAAGCAGTATTGAAGCAATTGCCCCCACAGAGGCCAGTTCCGATGGCGTCGCCCATCCGCCATAGAGCGCAACCATGATCATCACGACCATCAGGAAAAATGGCAGTACCCGTAACAACGGATACTTGGTCTTACCCTCCTGCTCATCATAACGTCGCGATATTTCGAGTACTTCAGGATTGGTCTTTTGATAACGCCACATGCGCCATATCACGTACATGGAGAACATGATGGCCACCATGATCGCTGGCACCACTCCCCCCATGAACAGCTTACCAATAGAGGTTCCTGTTACCACGCCATAGAGCAACAACACAATGGATGGGGGAGTAAGAATGCCCAACGTTCCTCCACCCACCACCAGACCACAAGCCAGCGCTGGTGGGTAGCCCCGAGAGATCATTTCAGGAATGGCGGAAGAACCAATAGCTGCGGCAGTCGCAGGTGACGAGCCGGACATAGCCGAAAAGACAGTACAGCCCCCCACTGAAGCCACCCCCAATCCCCCAGGAATGGGCAATACTAGGCTGAGAGCTCGGTAGATATCCTTTCCTGCCGGACTAACAGCAATGATCGTGCCCATGAAGATGAACATGGGCACGGCTATAAGATCAATGGAGTCCAGTGACTGAAAGGTATATTCAGCGATGTACCATGCATCACTTCCCGACCCGGAGACCACCATCATTATTAAGGTCGATACTGCAAGTGAATAGGCAATTGGTAAGCCAAAGAAAATTAGCAGCAATAACAGGCTGACCGTCAAGATGCTCAACAGTATCGGATCCATCAATGCTCTCCCTGTAGGGCGTCGGCAGGCACAGCCTGACCGTGTAGTCGAATCAGGATGTCCAAAACGAGATTGATGATTAAAATGGCAGTCCCAATCGGGATAGCCAGATACGGGATCCAAAGAGGTGGGCCCCATAGGCTCATGGAGCGCCACTGCGTATGCCAAGCATTAAGCACCATCTCTAGCGACGACCAGAACAGCAAGCTGAACAGAACCAAAGCTATTGAATCTAAAACAATCCGATGCGCCAATCGAGCCTTGCCTGTGAAGCGCACACGCAGGATATCAATAGCAATCTGGCTTCCAGCACGATCAGAGTAGGCAAGCCCCAAAAAAGCGGCATAGATCAGTAGATAGACACTGGCTTCCAACTCCCAGATCGTATTCATACCGAACAAGCCTCGTCCGACCACCGCCCAGGTAATGGCACCACAGGCAAATAAAATGCCGCATGCTGCTATACCGCCAATCAGGAAGTTCAGCCTATCAAGCCAGACTCTTAGCCGATTAAGTAAAATAAGCATTCTTACCTCGTTAAGCACAAGTCCTGATCTTGGAAGTATCCCGAAGATTTCTTCCTTATTATGATAAAAGTGGGGCTAGTGTCAGAGGGGAGTCTCTACAGCCTCCAAGGCTGCTTTTCCCTCGGGGACTCGCTCTATGAAGTAGGGCCACGCCGTATCGCGAGCATTCGAAACCCAGGCAGCCACCTCCTCGTCTGAAAGTTCGTGCACCTGTACTCCGGCACTCTCAAACTCCTCGGCGATACGCTGGCTATCCTCAATCATCTTTTCTGCAAACCAAACTTCTGATTCCTGGATAGCTTCCATCACTAGGTCAAAGTGCTCACTGCCAATCTGCTGTTCCATATCTGTAGAAAGCAAGATGGTATGCATGCCACCGATGTAGCCAGGCCCGACCTGCAGATGCTCAATAACTTCTTCCAGGTTGTAACCCTCAAAAGAGGCAAACTGAGTTAGCACTCCGGTTAGCACCCCTGTCTGAAGGGCCTGGTAAAGCTCAGACGCTGGCAAAGATGTAATTGTTGCTCCATTGGAATTCAACATTTGCTCAGAAGCAGCTCCCAACCCTCGCATTCGCAAGCCGTCAACATCCTTTGGCAATATTACAGCTTCGCCAGTGCTGCCAATGGTGGCCATTGCCCAGCCTGAACCCGCCAGTATCGCTCCTGTGCTTTCGACAGCCTCGGTTAACATGGGCCAGATGGCTCTGTCACGCCATACTAGTCCATCGGTGGGGGCAGTAACTAAACCGGGGAGTGCACCAATTTCGGCTAAAGGTATCATCCCAGCCAGCCACGGCAGTGGATAAATGGTCAGATCAATTCTTCCTTGACGTAGTGCACTGTGCTGAGCTTGAGCACGGGAAATTTCCTGGTTGGGGAAAATATTGATAGTCACTTGGCCATCCGTCTTCTCCGAAACATTGTCAGCAATAAATTGCGCCCATTCATGGCGAGCATCATTTTCTGTATAGGAGTGGCTAAATCGCAAGACTTCATCAGCGATTGCAGATGTACTCAATAATACACCGATACACAGAGCCCCTAGATGGGTTGGCATCTTCTGCCACTGTGTCGCCGTGGGCCGCAGCTGCTTTATATTAGTCATCCGTTGTTATCTCCATTTGTTGTTATGTTGAATGTCAGCAAAAGCCTGACATAAACATTCAACATCACATGAAAAGTAAAGTAAATGCCCAGATATGAAACGTCTCTTAATAAGCAAAAAACTCGCCTATTAAAATTAAAACAACAGTTATCATATAGATAAATATTATCTAGGAAATTAACTAGCCTGCTAAATAACAAAAAGACTGCTAAATCAGCGACCGAGCACCAATGCTGTGCGTATTAGAGTGGATCTGCTCGCTTTTGACTCAATCATTCAAGAGTAAGCCTTCCATAAGTTATAAACACAGCCTCCATTACTAGCTTAGGGCTCCGAAAACACCTTTCTAACCGAACCCAAAAGCACAAAAAAGCCCAAGCGTCAGCCTGGGCAAGGAGGATAAATGCACAACGGGTAGGCGCTACTCGAGTGGTTCGTAGGGCAAACCCACATAGTTTTCCGCGATGGTTGTCAGCCCCGCCTCTGAGCTAGTGACGTAGTCAAGTTCGGCCAGCTGCATGCGGCTGTTAAAATCCTCTTGGTCAGAGAAGTTATGCAGCATGGAGGTCATCCACCAGGAGAAGCGCTCCGCCTTCCAGATGCGCTTCAGGCACGTTTGCGAGTAGCGCTCGATCAAATCTGTGCGCCCCTCTTGGTAGACCTTCACCATTAGTCGATAGAGCGTATTCACATCACTGGCGGCCAGATTAAGCCCTTTGGCACCGGTGGGCGGTACAATATGCGCCGCATCGCCGACCAGGAACAGCCGCCCGTACTGCATTGGTTCGACCACATAGCTGCGCAGCGGTGCGATGCTCTTCTCAATCGAAGGCCCAGTCACCAGCTTTGCGGCAACGTCATCAGGCAGGCGGCGCTTCAGCTCCTCCCAAAAACGCTCGTCCGACCAATCTTCTACCTTTTCATCCAAGGGTACTTGAAGGTAGTAACGGCTGCGGGTGGCAGAGCGCATGCTACACAGACTGAAACCACGCTCGTGGCTTGCGTAAATCAGCTCATCAGAGACCGGGGGCGTGTCCGAGAGCACCCCCAACCAGCCAAACGGGTAAACCTTTTCAAACTCTTTAATGCGCTCTTGAGGGATCGCTTGGCGGGAGACACCATGATAGCCATCGCACCCGGCGATGTAGTCGCACTCAAGCCTGACCGTTTCACCGTTATGTTCAAAGGTGAGGTAGGGGCTGTCGCTCTCCAGGTCGTGGGGCTGCACGTTTTCCGCCTCGTAAAGCGTTGTCGCGCCAGCGGCGGCGCGGGCTTCCATCAGATCCCTCGTCACCTCGGTTTGGCCGTAAACCATGACTTTACTGCCGCCGGTCAGTTCATCCAGTGCGACTCGCACGCGGCGGTTGTCGAAAACAAGCTCAAAACCGTCATGGGGTAAGCCCTCTTCATCCATGCGCTGGTCAACACCCGCTTCGCGCAGCAAGTCCACCATACCTTGCTCAAGCACACCGGCACGGATACGGCTCAATACATACTCACCGCTACGCCGCTCAACAATCACATTATCAATGCCTTGGCGATGGAGTAGCTGCCCCAGCAGTAGGCCAGAAGGGCCAGCGCCAATAATCGCGACCTGTGTTTTCATAGGGGATGCCTCATCATTGTCATTATCTAAAACTTATGACTTGTATTTTTCAATGAAACACGTCGCATAATAAGGCATGATCTATATCAATTATTGGACATTTAGCGCTTTTTCACCCCACCTTAGTCGTATAGGAGATACCGGTGATGCCAGCCTCGTCGGCAACGTCCGTGCCCGTATTTAAGCTCTATGGCGAGACGCAGCATTGGCCCACGCCAGACTTGCTCCACTGCGAATCCATTCCTGAGCGCAGCCAGTTACATGACTGGCGTATACGCCCGCATCGCCACGCCGATCTAGTGCATATTCTGTTTATTTCTCAAGGTAGCGTTGAGTTAGAACTGGAGGGAACGAACCATCAGCTGCAGAGCGCCAGCGCTATCGTGGTGCCCGCCATGACCATTCATGGCTTTCACTTCTCACCGGATGTGCAGGGGCACATCATTACCCTGGCCAAGCCATTGGCAGACCACTTACATGCGTTAATGGGTGAGAACAGTACGCTAAAAAAAGCAAACTTCTACCCTCTACTTCAGCCCAACCGGGCAGAGCGAATTGCCACGCTGGTGTCTCAGGTCGACCAGGAGTACCGCCAACCCGCCCCCGGACGGAACAGCCTACTCGAAGCACTTATTCAAGCTTTGGTGGTAGAGCTCTCACGCCTTTGTGCTTATACAGGCAACACGGCAAAGCGCTACGGCCCCCGCCAAAGTGACAAAGGTCGGCAGCATTTAGAGCACTATCAAGCGCTAATCGAAGCGAACTATCGCGAGCAGCCGAGTATTGAACAGTTAGCCGAGCAGATTGGGGTGAGTAGCGCGCACTTGAATATGCTCTGCCGCCAACTCGCCGGGCGCAGCGCCCTGCAATTGCTGCATGAACGTTTGCTGCTGGAAGCCAAGCGCCAGCTCACCTATACCAATATGACCATTGGCCAAGTCTCTGACAGCTTAGGCTTCTCTGAACCGGCTTACTTCACGCGCTTTTTTAAGCGCAATACAACGTTATCACCTCGCGACTTCAGAATTCGTCAGTCGCGAGAGCGTTAATACCGTTAGAGCAAGAAAAAGGTAGATAGCACCGGGAAGAGGATTAAGAGCGTCAAGCGGAGCAAATCAGAGACAACAAAGGGGGTCACGCCCTTGAAAATCTCCCCTAGCCCCACGTGCGGCGCCATTGCTTTAATCACAAACACGTTCATCCCCACCGGCGGGGTCATTAGTCCCAGCTCAACGGTCAGTACGGTCAAAATACCGAACCATACCGGGTCGATACCCATCGCCTGAATAATCGGATAAACCACCGGTACGGTGATTACCAGCATCGCGATGGAATCCATAAACATACCCAACACAAAGTAGAGCGCCAGGATGCACAGCACCACGACGATAGGAGTTAGATCCATGCCGTAGAGCAGGTCAGTAATGGAAAATGAAATACGCGACACCGAGATGAAGTAACCCAGCGTCTCAGCCCCCACCAGCATAAAGAACACCACCGCAGAGAGCGCCAAAGTCTCTTGTACGCTGTGCCATAGCTGCGCACCGCGCATGCCTTTCACCAGGGCGTAAAGCAGCGTGGCGAACGCCCCGACGCTAGCGCCTTCCGTCGGTGTAAAGGCACCAAAATAGATACCTAAAATCATCACCAGGAAAACGCCAAAGAAGGGCACTAAGCCGGTCAGCGAGAGCAGCTTCTCTTTCCAGGCAGTGGGTTCACCTGCCACGGCAAGGGAAGGACGCAGATACATGACTATCGTAATGGTCAGTGAATACATCACCAGCCCCAGCAGACCGGGAATCAGCCCCGCCATGAACATATCGCCAACGGACTGTTCGGTAAGAATGGCGTAGATAAGCAGCGCGATACTGGGTGGAATCATAATGCCCAGCGTGCCGCCTGCGGCTAGCGCGCCGGTTGCTAAACCACGGTTATAGCCATAGCGCTCCATCTCCGGCAACGCTACCCGGGTCATGGTGCTCGCAGTCGCTAACGAAGAGCCGGAGATAGCGGAGAAGATGCCGCAAGAACCCACGGCCGCAATCGCCAGGCCACCCTTCCAGCCACCGCAAATAATACGGGTTGAATCAAACAGCTTACCGGCCATCCCCGAATGAGCAGCCAGCACGCCCATTAAGATAAACATGGGCACGGCGCTGAAACTGTAGTTAGAGAGTACTTCCACCGGCACGGTTTTTAACTGAGCGACAGCCGCATCCCAGCTAATGATCTGGGCAAAGCCCACCACTCCCACGATCAGCATCGTGAGAGCAACCGGCACGCGCAGAATCATCAATACCAATAAAAGCCCTAACCCAATGGCACCAATCGCTTCACTCCCCATGCGCTGCCTCCTCACCCACTGCATAAATAACGCCGAGCAAGGCGTGAATAAAACTACGTATTCCCAGCAGCAAACTGAGCACCGCTGCCAACTGGTAAATCGGCCCCATGGGCAGTCGCAGGTCTTGGGTTATTTCACCGTGCCGACTGGCCGCTGCGGCTGAATCCAGCAAGCCCACAAAAAGAATCAGTCCCAGCGCCATAAAGCCGAGGAAAAAGAGCCCTTGCAGGCGATTTTTTATCGCTTGCGGCAAGCCGTGAGAGAACGCCTCTACCACCACTTGGCTTTTCTCCACATTAGCGGCCATGGCGGCCAATAGCGCAAACAGCATCAAATAGCTGACCAGCTCTACGCTACCGGAAACGCGCAGTGCAATCGCACCTTCCGTTACACGCGATAGATAACGCGTACTTACATCGGCAATAGTCACTGCCAGCAACCCAATCAGTGCGATGCCAGCCATCAAGCGACAAATGAGGGCCAGCCAGTGGCTGGCCTTGTAGAGAACTTGTTGAGAGCGGAGAGTAGACTTCATAAAACCTTACCCCTATTGGGTACCACAAGACTCACTGGCTGCCAGTGCTGCTTGATATACATCTCGAGCCTGATCCAAACCGCGCTCTTCCAGCTGCGTTAGGTAGTTTTCAATACCGGTTTCGAGCGGTTCTTGCCAATCAGGATGCGCTAGCGGATTTTCAATTTCACGAATGGTATGGCCAGCATCAGTCGCTTCTTGCTTGCCTTCTACGTCTAGGCGGTCAAACACTGCACCGGCGTTTTCAGCCCATTTCATGCCTGAGTTATTATCGATTACCGCCTGCTGTTCAGGCGTCAAATTATCGTACGCGCGCTGATTCATGGTGGCGACAAAGATCAAAGTGTAAAACGGTACTTCGGTGTGGTAGCTCACCAGCTCGTTGATGCGGAAGCCTTTTAAACCTTCCCAAGGGAAACTCAGGCCATCAATGACACCGCGCTGCATGGAGGTGTAAATATCGGGGGCTGGCATACCCACGGGGCTTGCGCCCATATTTTCCAGCATCTCACCCGCCACAGCGGTGGGGCGGCGTATACGCAGCCCTTCCAGATCGGCAGGCGTTTGCACATCGGTGTCGATGGTGTGGATGCCGCCCGGGCCCGTGGTAAACATAAACAGCGGGCGGGTATCTGCGTATTCGCTGTCCAAATGGCCGTCGTCATAGAGCGTTTGCAGTACGCAAGCACCTTGCGTTGCCGTGCTCGCTACCCCAGGTAGCTCAACGATCTGGGAGAGAGGGAATCGACCGGCAGTATAGCCCTGGGCAGTGGCACCAATATCGGCAATACCGTTGGCAGCAGCTTCATAAATGGAATCCGGTTTGGCTAAAGTACCGGCGGGAAACATTTGAATGGTTAGATCGCCATTGGATTCTTCGGCGATCGTATCGGCCCATGCCTGCAAAACATCTTCATTAACGCCTGAAGGGCCAGGCCAAAAGTGGGCCATACGCAAGGTGGTCTCTGCCTGGGCCGAGCTAACCGCCAGGCCAGTAATTGCCGCTGCCAAAACACAACGGGATAGGGACATTTTCATAGGAGCCTCCAGGACTTTTTTGGATTATTGTAAGTTCGCATAGCGAATACTAGTTCGCCTTATGCGACCACATTAGTCCACTATCAGGCGTAGGGCTAATCGACATTCGTCTATGTTTAAGCACCGCAGCAAGCCTTTACACCCGCACGATCTCAGATCCTCAGTGTTCCGGCCAACACCCCCAGCGCAAAAGGCACAATGACAACAAAAAATTGGACTTTTCCAATATTACTTCACGACTATGGTCGAAGCAGCGACTAGTAGCGCAATTAACGATCGCCTGAAGCACCAAAAAAAAGCCACCTTTAAACACACCAAGGCGGCTTCAGTGTGAAAAATACGATTACCTTGTCAGATCGATATATTTCTCTACCGAGCGAGTCGCCCCACCATAAGGATTTCTTATTGACGTCGCTTTCTTACCAGACATCCTTCTTGCACTAGCTAAATGGGATAATGGCGCGGGCCAAGCTGCATGGTCATCCAGCGCAGATCGGTGAACTCATCAATCCCGGCCTTACCGCCAAAGCGTCCGTAGCCGCTCGATTTAACGCCGCCAAAGGGCATCTGCGGCTCATCGTGAACGGTGGGTGCATTGATATGGCAAATACCCGACTCAATGCGCTGCGCAAACTGCATCGCCCGGGCGGTGTCGCGGCTGAAGACGGCGGCAGAAAGGCCATACTCACTATCGTTCGCCACACGCAGGGCTTCCTCTTCATCTTTAACACGCATCATCGCCACTACCGGGCCAAACGACTCTTCGCCATAGAGGCGCATTGCCTGGGTAACACCATCCACCACGGTCGGCTGCATAATGACGCCTTCGGCCTTGCCGCCACAGGCTAAACGAGCGCCATGCTGCTGGGCGTCGTCAAGCAGGGCGTTGAGCTTCTCGCCCGATTCGCGATTGATCAGCGTACCCAGCGCGTTACCTTCACCTCGGGGATCGCCCGCGCGAAGCGTTTGTGCTTTGCGAGCCAGTTTTTCGACGAAGGCATCAGCGACCGCATCCACCACAATCAGCCGCTCAGTGGACATACAGATCTGGCCCTGATTGAAGAAGGCGCCAAAGGCGGCGGCCTCAACGGCAGCATCCAGGTCGGCATCTTCAAGCACCACGAACGGCGCCTTTCCGCCAAGTTCCAGCAAGACCGGCTTAAGATGGCGCGCCGCTTTTTCGGCAATAATGCGCCCCACCTGAGTAGAGCCAGTGAAATTAATACGACGCACGGCTTGATGCTCAATCAAGGCCTCGACCACCTCGGCGGCCTGAGGTGGTGCATTGGTCACCACGTTAACGATGCCTTCGCCCAGGCCCGCCTCAATCAGTACCTCCCCAATCAGGTGATGTGTCGCAGGGCACTGTTCAGAGGCCTTAAGAATCACCGTGTTGCCACACGTCAGCGGCGTCGCAATGGCACGCGTGCCAAGAATGATAGGCGCGTTCCAGGGGGCGATCCCCACCACCACTCCGCAGGGTACCCGCACGCCCATCGCCAAACTTCCGGGCACGTTGGAGGGTATTACCTCACCACCTACCTGCGTAGTCAGCGACGCCGCCTCGCGCAGAATGCTGGCAGCGACCATGACGTTAAAGCCTGCCCAGCCTGGCGTAGCGCCGGTTTCATCTACCATGCGTTCGATAAACTCAGCCTGTCGCGTTTCCATGACCTCTGCAGCCTTGAGTAGCTTGGCGCGCTTTTCGCCGGGGCCCTTCGCTGACCAGGCTGGAAACGCCTTCGCAGCTGCTTCAACCGCCCGGATCGCATCCCCAGCGGATGCCGCCGCGGCCTGGGTGACGACATCACCGGTGAGAGGGTTGGTTCGAGTAAAGGTCGCGTCTTGGTGAGCAGCACACTGCTCACTACCAATTAAAAGATTAAGATCCATGATCTGACTCTCCTCAAAAGGGTGGTCGAATATTGGTATAAAGCCCTTACCGCTGGTAGCTCTCCAACCCCGGCTTGATGCTCTTTTCATCGAGGAACTGTTTAAGCCCTTGGGCGCGACCCTGCTCAGGATCAAGCTGCTGCGCCTGATCGAGCTTGGCGTAGAGGTACTCTTCGTTCTGCTCCCAGGTCAGTTCGCGGCACATTTTGAAGCCGATCTTGGCAGCACGCAGCACAACGGGGTTCTTGTCACGCAGCGTAGCGGCCAACTCGCGGGTGGCTTCGCGTAGCTCGGTCAGCGGTACACTTTTATTAACCAGCCCCATTTTGGCTGCCTGGGGGCCGGTAAATGTTTCCCCGGTCATGATGTAGTAGAGCGCTTCCCGGTGGCCCACGGTATCGGCCATGGCTTTGCTGACCAGGTTGCCTGGGGGAATACCCCAGTTGATTTCTGAGAGGCCGAATACCGACTCATCGGCGGCAATCGCCAAATCGCAGGCAACCAGCGGTGAGAAGGCCCCACCAAAGCACCAGCCATTGACCATGGCGATGGTGGGCTTGGCGTAGTGACGCAGTAGCTTCCATTGCCAGGTAGAGGCGTCGCGGCGCACCTTGACCTGCACAATCTCGGGGCTGGCATCGATCTCGCGGAAGTACTCTTTAAGATCCATACCGGCCGAAAAGGATTCGCCTTCGCCGGTCAACACCAGCACATGGGCCTCTTGATCCAGCTCGATAGTCTCCAGCACATCAATCATTTCACGATTGAGCGTCAGGCTCATGGCGTTGCGCTTTTCAGGGCGATTCAACGTCACCCAGGCAATGCCCTCTTCAACGTTAACTTTTACGGTTTGCCAGCGATCTTGGTAGTTACTCATCTCTTGCTCCTTGGGTTTTATCAAACGACTTACAACGTTACTTATCAAAAACGACTGTTTAACAATCTGTTCAGCGCTGAACTTTTCGATTAGCTATCTCCTCGCCATCAAGGTGGGCGTTAGCCTTCGCTGGCTCGCGTCATGGGACATGTGTCCACCTTGATCAATTGATTAAGTAGACGAAGCCCAGCGAGATGGCGGGGAAGAGCACCAGCAAAATAATGCGAATAAGATCGGCCGCTAAAAAAGGCAGGATGCCTTTAAAGGTCTCCGTTAAGGGAATGCGGGGAGCCATGGAGTGGATAATGAAAATGTTCAGCCCCACCGGCGGCGTGATCATGCCAACCTCGACGACCACCAGCGCTAAAATACCGAACCATATCGCCACATCCGTTGCGGGCATGCCGAAGTCCATCCCCGTGACGATAGGCAGGAAGATAGGCACGGTTAACAAGATCATCGAGAGGCTGTCCATAAAGCAGCCAAGCACCAAATAGCAGAACAGAATGCCGGCCAGAACCACCCAGGGGCTGATCTCGAGCCCCACTATCCAACCGGCGGTCATTTGCGGAAGCTGGGTCAGGGCAAGGAAGCTATTGAAGACACTGGCGCCGAGCACGATGAAGAAGATCATCGCCGAGGTCACCGCGGTTTCAAGGACGCAGTCCCGCAGGCCGTTCCAACGCAATCCGCCTTTTGTTATTGCCAGAGCACCGGTGGAGACCGCACCGACGGCAGCAGCTTCGGTAGGCGTAAAAATGCCGGTATAGATGCCCCCAATCACCACGATAAAGATCGCCGCTCCTGGCCAGACCTCCAGCAGTGAGCGCCAACGCTCGCTCCGGGATGCTTTCGCCTTACTCGGCGCACTATCAGGAAAAAAGCGCACGTAGAGCGAGATGGCCAGCATATAGCTGAACACTGCTAACAATCCCGGCACCAGGGCGGCAGCAAACATTTCATTAATGTTTTTCTCGGCCAGGATTGCGTAGATAACCAACACCACAGAAGGGGGAATCAAAATGCCCAGGGTGCCGCCAGCAGCCAGTGCGCCGGTCGCCAGACTCCCACGGTAGCCTTGCCGCTCCATTTCGGGCAGCGCCACTTGGGTCATCGTGGCAGCGGTAGCCAGCGAAGAGCCGCAAATAGCGCCAAAAGCACCGCAGGCGCCTATGGTGGACATCGCCAGCCCACCGCGGCGGTGCCCCAGCCAGTCGTTGGCCGCCTGAAACATGGCCCGGGAGAGACCCGCTCTCGCCGCAAACTGCCCCATGAGCAGAAAAAGCGGAATAATGGATAGCGTATGGCTGGAAAAGTGTTCGTAAGGGAGCGTCTTTAAACCATTTAAAATTCCCATCGGCCCGGTGATCAGCATCATCCCTACGGCACCAACAACCAGCATGGCCAAGCCGATGGGAATACGCGTAGCCATCATGAATAGCAGAACCACAAAGCCGCTAGCGCCCAAAGTGAGTGGTGTCATCACAGGTCTCCCTGGGCGGAGCTTTCTTGAACCTCAGCCGAGCTGCTTTGAGTCGAACTATTTTGTTTAGAACCTGGCTGTAGCGGATCGTAAGTAAACGCATCGCAGGTGCGATAGAGACAAACCAGCGTCAACAGCGTGAACCCCACCAGGCCGCCGACGTACCCCCACCAGAGCGGTATATCCAGCAGCATGCTGGTTTCCATATAGCGTCGTTTATCGAGCAAGCCATGAAAGAGGCGCCAGGTCATTAACCCTGCCACCACCAAAAAGAGCGTTTCGGCGACAACGGCGAGCAGCCGCTGAACAATGGGCGGCGCATGCATGACCAGTAAATCCACCGTGACATGCCCACCGCGAAGATGGCAGTAAGGTAAAAACAGAAAAACGGCAATGGCAGTCCCCATTTCCACCAGCTCGTAATCGCCAGTGATTGGGCCCACCCACTCCAGCATCGTCATATCGCTTAATACTGGCGCACTGGCTACCCACCGGCCAAGAATGCTGACGACGGTGATGATCGCGAGTGCTGCGACCAGCAAGCCGCCGCTTATCGCGGCAACCCTACAGGGTGTCTCAAGACTACGGCGCATCAATGCAGTGCCGAGTGTCGGTACCGTCGCTAAGCTGCTCATCGTTTCGTCTCTTTGTTTTTGGAATTCGCTGTATGGCTGAAACCAACCTTGCGCTATACACCGCGAGACCGTCACAACCAAACTAGTTACTTAATATAAGTAATTGTCTTTGAGAGAGCATGCAAGCGTTGCCGACAAAAATACGCCTAAAGTTTTATTCCTCGATGGTGTCCGCTGCGTATATTTTCACTAACAGAGATAGAAGCTGACGCCGTTCAATCTCGCTAAGTGTTTGAGTTGCATTGATATCACTCTGTTCAGCCAGTTCTTTTAGCTGTTCGGTTAAGGCTTCGCCTTTTTTGCTAAGAAAAATCCCGTGGGAGCGCTTATCTCGCTTACATCGCACCCGCAGAGCCAGCCCTCTTTCCTCTAGATTATTAATTAGGCTAACGATTCTGGGCGGATCAATATCCAGTATCTTGGCTAAATTGGTTTGGGTGATACCGGGATAGCCTTCAATCACCACGAGCGAAGAGAACTGGGCAGGGCGTATTTCATACTCCTGCATGGCCTCATTAAAATGTTTGAAAACAGCAAGCTGGGCCCTTCTCAAGGCGTACCCAAGGCGATTTTCAAGAACCAGCCCCGCGACAGAAGTCGGCTCTTTTTCGTCGGGCTCAACTTGCTGAACAGAAGTACTTTTTTTAGATATGGTCATGCGTTAATTCCCATCTCATTTAAACAATTACAACCAAGGTCTTAAATCAGCATCCTAGCTAATCATCTAGTTAAAAACTATAACTATATTCGCCAAGATGACAGCACACAACAAATCCAAGATTTTTCGCTATGGAGCTATTCATGTCACTCCCCCCTCCGCTTACTAACACCACCTTCCATGAGTACCGGCTACACGGGGGCGATGTTCCCAGTTATCCCAGCAGCATGACCCAGCGCCTAACCCATTGGGCAAGCGAAACACCCATGAATACCTTTTTGGCCGAGCGCGAAAAGGGCCAGCACGGGTGGCGAACGCTAACCTTTGGTGAAGCAATGCCACAAGTGAACCGCCTGGCACAAGCACTGATTAATCATGGCCTGTCGACGGAGCGGCCGCTGATGGTGCTGTCGGGAAACAGCATCGATCACGCACTGCTTGCCTGTGCCGCCATGCATGTGGGCATTCCCTACGTGCCGGTGTCACCCTCTTACGCGCTGTTATCCGAGGACTTCGTTAAGCTACGACATGTGGTGGAACTGGTGACCCCGGGGATACTGTTTGTCGATGAGGAGGCGCGCTTTAGTCGGGCGCTGGCGGCCATTTGCGATAATAACGTCACCTGTGTGGCCAAGGTACCTGCTCAGCGAGCCCTGGCGTTTGACTCACTGGCAGCGACGCCGGCAAGCGCTGAGGTTGACGATGCCTACGCCCGTGTAACGCCTGACAGTATCGCCAAACTACTCTTTACCTCAGGGTCGACGGGCATGCCGAAGGCGGTGATTAACACCCATCGCATGCTATGTAGCAACCAAGCCATGCTGGCGAAACGACTGGGCTTTTTGGAGCAGCGCAAACCCGTGCTAGTCGATTGGCTACCCTGGCATCACACCTTCGGCGGCAATACGATTCTGGGGATGACGATTCATAACGGAGGCTCGTTATACATTGATGACGGTAACCCCACCGCTCAGGGGGTTCAGCGAACCATCGAGAACCTGCGCGAAGTGTCGCCGACGTTTTACTGCAATGTTCCCAAAGGGTTTGAAGCGCTAGTCGAGCATTTGCGTAATGATGACACCCTGCGTGAAGCCTTTTTCCGTGACCTGGAAATGCTGCACTTCGGTGGTGCCGTGCTACCCGCCCATGTGCGCGCTGCTCTGGAAGCGTTAGGCGAACAGACTCGCGGCACCCCCGTCCCCATGTTAACGGGCCTGGGCTCCACCGAAGCATGCATGGCATTTTGCACCGAAGAGCCCAGCGATACACCGGGACTAATCGGGCAGCCTGTACCTGGCATGGCGCTGAAACTGGTAGCGACGGATGATAAGTGGGAGGCGCGCCTCAAGGGCCTTAACATCACGCCGGGCTACTGGCGCGATACACAGCGAACCAGCGAGGCGTTTGATCACGAAGGCTACTACTGTACCGGGGATGCCATGCGCCTTCTTGACCCCGACCACCCCGAACGGGGGCTAATCTTTGATGGCCGACTAAGCGAGAATTTCAAACTGGTGACCGGCACCTGGGTCAATGTGGGCACCCTGCGCCTGCACCTTGTCGAACACTTTGCCCCGTTGGTACAGGACATAGTGGTGATCGGCGAAGGGCGTGACTACCTGACGGGAATCGTCGTGTTGAACCTTCCCGCCTGTGAGCAGCAGCTTGGCTCAGCGGATATCTCTCTTGATGCTCTGGCCACCAACGCCAGCCTGCACCAGTGGTTCGCGCAGCGCCTGGCTACCCACTGCCGCGGCCAGTCAAGCTCCATGCGTTTAGAGCGCCTATTGCTACTCGACCAACCGCTTTCCGTTGACCGTGGCGAACTGACCGACAAGGGCTCGGTGAATCAACGACTCGTGCGCGAGCGCTACTCGGAACTCGTGGCGTGCCTATACGCTGAGCCACCCCAGGATCCACGCATCATCCTACCCTCGACTAACTCAGCGTCTTAATAGCGGGACTTTTGAACATCAAGACGGCAGCCATTACCACTGGAGCGCATGGGCGGCCCTATGCCGCTCGCTACGCTAATCTGGGAGAATAACTATGACACGCGGGCACTACACGGCATTTGAGGATACCCATTTAGTTGCCGCTGTACGCACACCGTTCACCGACCTGAACGGTGCACTGGGGGCGATCTCGCCCACTGACCTGGGCATCAAGGTCGCCAAGGAAGTGCTCAACGTGAGCGGTGTGGCACCGACAGACGTTGATTCAGTGATCGCTGGATCCGTGGCCCAAGCGAGTTTCGATGCCTATTTACTTCCTCGTCATATTGGGTTGTATGCGGGCGTCCCCCAGGAGGTTCCTGCCCTGCACGCGCAGCGCGTCTGCGGCACCGGCTTTGAACTGTTGAAACAAGCCGCGGAACAGATTGCGCTCGGACAAGCCAGGTGCGTGCTGTGTGTCGGCACGGAATCCATGACCCGCAACCCGATTGCAGCCTACACGCATCGCGGCGGATTCGGGCTTGGCGCACCGGTGGCCTTCAAAGACTTCCTATGGGAGGCGCTAATGGATCCGGCACCCAATGTATCGATGATTCAGACCGCCGACACACTGACGCAGCGCTATGCCATCACTCGTGAGCAGGTAGACGCCTATGCCGAGCGCAGCTTCTCACGGGCGGTCGAAGCCCAAGCGCAAGGGATTCTCTCCGCGGATATTATTGCTGTTGAAAACGATACCTTCTCCCTCCCCGGTTATAGTGATAGGGGTATTCGTCTACCTCGTAAAATTCCCCACGTAGACCAGGATACGCATATTCGGCCTTCGCCTCGGAAGGTATTGAACCAATTGCCACCGGTATACGACGATGGCGTACAAACGGCAGGTAACAGCGCCGCCGTTGTCGACGGCGCAGCAGCGGCACTGGTGATGGCAGGTACTCACACGGCCAAGTCATCTCTCGCACGCCTATGCGCCACGGCCGTGGTTGGCGTAGCCCCCGAGATCATGGGTATTGGGCCAGCACCCGCCATTCGGCTACTGCTGGAACGCAGCGGCCTCACACTCGATGATATCGACCGAATAGAAATCAACGAGGCTCAGGGTGCGCAGGTGCTCGCCGTCGCCCGCGAGTTGGATCTCGACCCAACCAAGCTCAACGTTCATGGCGGAGCTATCGCCATCGGCCACCCATTGGCCGCAACTGGCTTGCGGCTAGCAATGTCCTTGGCCCGACAACTCAAGCGAGATGGCTTGCGCTATGGCATAGCAGCAGCTTGCATTGGCGGAGGTCAAGGCATGGCCATTCTGCTTGAGCACTCAGCCGAATAAACCGCTCGTTCACGTCTTTAATCTACGCCCTTTTGTGCCAGCTTGAGAAAGCACTCTCTTCCATCCGTGACCCAAAAAAGGCTGGCAAAGCGCCAGCCTAAAACGTGATCGAAACAGCAGTAAATCACTTACACCTTCACGTCACTGCAAAACGTAGATCGCTAGAACTGGAAGGTGGCACTCGCCTGAAGGCGACTCGCATCATTGGAGACCCCATTCACCTGTTCGATATCCGCATGCTGGTACTCAAGACCGACTGACATGCGCTCGGTAACATCCCAAATCACATTGGCAAACCCATAGTCGAGCGTTTCGAAATGATCGCCATAGCCTGCGGGTAGGTCTTGCTCAAGACGCGAAACGCCCACAGAACTGAACCAGCTATCCGTCCAGTAGTGATTAAGTGAGAGACCAAATGCCCGGGTTTCAATAGCCTCAAGATTGTTACCGTTCACATAGACGTCAGGTGCGTTACGGTGACCTACGTTGCCAGGGTTACCCATATAGTTACCGATACCTTCACCGTAGGTGGCACTGCCTCGCAAGCTGGTTGACGCATTAAATGGCAAATTAAACTGCGCCTGCACCCCATAGCCAGTGACTTCGTCATCAATGGTATTGGTGATGTTATTGGTCGAAAGTTGACGCGCTATCCCCGATAGCGCAAATAAACGCTTATATTCGTAGCGCAGCGTCAAATCTGGAAGCTGACTCTCCCCATCGGCCACTGAAGCATCATTGCGGGCAATAACCGTAGTGGGGTTTTCCAATGCAACCGAGAAACTCCCTTCCCCAACAGGCTGCGTATAGCGCAACTGAGCCTGCCGCTCGAAGGCGTAGCCCTTAGGGTCTCCTAGTGCCAGGGTGCGTGTCCCGCCCACGAAGCTCATAAAATTTGACCACGTTTGCCCGGCGAGAAAACCGTTCAGTTCGCCATACGCATGGCGTAGCCCGAACTTACCATCAGGAACAAAATGCCCTTCGAAGTAAGTTGATAACCGCCCATAGTCAGTTGCGGTGTGGGTGCGGAAATTCAGGCGGGACTCATAGGCCGTAAAGCTGGTTCGACCATCGGTTCTATTACCTGGGTTCATAACGGCGTAAGGATTAGTTGATGTTCCCAGGTCGTAGTCGAAGTCGTAAAACGCATCGAGCTTAACGTACCCCCCAAAGGCAATATCTGTTTTGGTGCCTGGAATATTAATCGTTGATCGATGATTCCAGGGCGGACCTACACGGCTTGGCTCACCGGTAACGACAGGTTGTCCGGCTTCTACAACATCAAACGCATGGGCCTGGGCAGCAAGCGCACAGGGAGCGAGAAGGGCGCATGCAACAAAGTGGTTAATTTTCATTGTTTGTCTCTGCTTTTGGTCGTAGTGGCTAGTTGTAGTTGTTCTCAATGCGAACTCTGATCCGCATTACGTACCAAAGCTGCAAAAAAAACCTCCATCTGTCAATTACAATGGAGGCCATACACCTTTTGTATTTAATAAGCCTTTGAATAAAAATGATTTTATATAATTAATACTTTGGTTTAATTACACTCTATAACTAAATTATTAGGTATTTTTATTCAGAATCGGCCAGTAGTTCAGGGTACCGCAGCCCGATCAGCGCATGCTCGCGCATCAGCATTTCGGCCCTGGCCCCCTCTCCTCTCTTAAGTGACTGAAATATAAGCTCATGATGAAACTGAGCTAACTGCAATTTTTTAAATTCACGCCCCAAGTCATCGCCATCAATAATGATTGAGTCGGCGGCAGCAAAGGGAAGGTGATTATTTCTTGCAATGGCATCTGCTACGACACCGCTGCCGATGGAATGAATGATAATGCCGTGGAAATGAGCATTAAGCTCACTCCATTGATTGATATCGGACTCTACAAGGTATCCTTTGGCGATTAGCTTTTTTCCTTTTTGGATCCAAAACTTCAATTCCTTATCGACACTAGACGGCAGCCCTTGCTCCGCCAGATGCCGAGCGGCCAGCCCCTCCAGCACCCCACGAACCTCAACCGCGCAGTGCACATCTGCTTGGGTAAATTCACGCACCATAAACCCGCGCTTGCCCGCCTGCTGCAGCAACCCCTCCTGCTCCAGAGTGCGAAAAGCCAGCCTTACCGGCGTTCTCGAAACACCCAATTGCTCCGCAACCGCGACTTCACCAAGGCGCTCCCCTGGAGCGTATGCACCCTCACTGATCAATTTTCGCAGCCGACTGACGACACTTTTATCGTTGTTACTCATTTATTTTTCCTCTCATATCAACACTGTGTTGCTATTCATTGGCGAGCTCTACGAAAGTATAGGTTGACTGCAAAAACCTTCCTAGCCTTTACTTTGGATCCAATAATCATAATTACAACACTAAACCAAAAAGGAGTTAACCGTGACTCAACAAGCCCCCTTTCCAATGAACACTTGGTACGTCGCCTGCACCCCTGATGAGCTTACCGAAAAGCCACTCGGGCGAACTATTTGCAACAAGCAACTAGTTTTCTTCCGTGGTGACGAAAACCGCGTGGCCGCCGTAGAGGATTTCTGCCCCCACCGTGGCGCGCCACTCTCCTTGGGCTTTGTACGTGATGGCAAGCTGGTTTGCGGCTACCACGGCCTTGAAATGAACTGCAGCGGCAAATGCGACAGCATGCCCGGTCAGCGGGTTCGCGGCTTCCCAAGCAATCGTGCCTATCCTGTTGAAGAACGCCACGGCTTTATCTGGATCTGGCCCGGCGACCCCGATAAAGCTGACGCCGACTTGATTCCCGAGCTGCACTGGGCCAACAACCCCGACTGGGCTTATGGCGGCGGCCTCTACCATATTCAGTGTGAATATCGCCTGATGATCGACAACCTCATGGATCTTACCCATGAGACCTATGTGCATGCCTCCAGCATTGGCCAGCCAGAAATAGAGGAAGCCGCACCGGAAACGGCGGTTAACGGTAGCGAAGTGATCACCAGCCGCGAGATGGAGAATATCCCTGCACCGCCTTTCTGGCAGGCCGCCCTAAGGGGTAACGGGCTTGCCGACGACGTACCCGTTGATCGCTGGCAGATTTGCCGCTTTACCCCGCCCAGCCATGTGTTAATTGAAGTCGGCGTGGCCCATGCGGGCAATGGCGGGGCCAACGCACCGGCCAATGTAAAAGCTTCAAGTATCGTAGTCGACTTTATCACCCCAGAATCAGACACCTCTATCTGGTACTTCTGGGGAATGGCCCGCAACTTCAAGCCGGAAGATCAGGCGCTCACCGACAAGATCCGTGAGGGCCAGGGCAAGATCTTCGAAGAGGATCTTGAGATGCTCGAGGCACAGCAACGCAACCTACTTCTCTACCCCGACCGCCAACTGCTGAAGCTCAATATTGACGGCGGGGGCGTACAAGCGCGCCGCATTATTGATCGCATCTTAAAAGAGGAGCAGGCCGAGCAACCCCAGGAGGCAACGGCATGAGCCACCCCTCTCTATCGCTTATTGTCGAGGTAAAAGCTCGCCATGAGGAGGCACTTGGCATCGCCACCTTTGAGCTTGCTGACCCTCATGGCCGTCCGCTTCCTCCCTTTAGCGCAGGCGCCCATATCGACGTGCAGGTGAAAGAAGGGGTAATCCGGCAATACTCGCTGTGCAACCACTCAGAGGAGCGGGATCGCTACTTGATCGGCGTATTGCGTGATGAAGCCTCCAGAGGAGGCTCCATCGCCATGCACGATGAAATTAAAGTGGGCAACCTGCTACTCATCAGCGCGCCCAAAAACCACTTCCCGCTTAAACCCGCAAAGCGCACTTACCTGCTGGCGGGCGGGATTGGCATCACCCCGCTGCTGTGTATGGCGGAGCGTTTAGCGCGCACCGAGGCAGACTTCGAGCTGCACTACTGCGCGCGTTCTGCCGAGCGCATGGCCTTTCGCGAGCGTATCAACACATCAAGTTTTGCCAATAGAGCGCACTTCTACCTGGACGACGACACCGCGGCCCCAACCCTCGACCTGGAAAAACTGCTTAATGAGCCAGAGGCTGACGCCCAGGTCTACGTCTGCGGCCCTAGCGGTTTCATTAACGCCGTCATATCCACAGGCAAGCAGTGTGGCTGGCCAGCCGATCAACTGCACACCGAGTACTTTGCAGGCGCGGAAACAACCAGCGAAGACGACGGCAGTTTCGAGGTGCGTATCGCCAGCAGCGGCGCTGCCTTTACCGTGCCCGCCGACAAAACGGTTTACCAAGTGCTGGCTGAAAATGGTATCGACATTATGGTGTCCTGCGAGCAGGGAGTCTGCGGCACCTGCCTAACCCGTGTACTTGAAGGCGAACCCGACCACCGGGATTTATACCTGGATGACGATGAGCACGCGGCCAACGACCAGTTCACGCCCTGCTGCTCCAGAGCCAAGAGCAAAACCCTTGTGTTGGATCTTTAAATAAACATAAAAACAGTTACAAAAACGTACCCCGTTGACTAGCAATCAGGATAACGACAATGAATAAAATACCCACCCACCTAGCCAAGGCAACCCTGTTTGGCGTGCTCGCCGTTTCATTCACTGTCCCTGCCGTGGAAGCCAGTACCACACTTCGAGTGGCGCACGTTTGGCCGGGTGGCTCAATGATAGACCGTGAGCTGTTTCAGGCCTGGGCTGAAAGCGTCGAAGAGGCGTCAGATGGGCGGCTGAAAGTAGAAGTTTTCCCCAGCCAGACACTAGCGAAATCGGCTCAAACCTACGAAAGCGCTGTCAGCGGTATCGCCGATATTGGCGCCTCTGCCCAAGGTTATACGGCGGGCCGCTTTCCACTCACACAAGTCGTCGAGCTGCCGGGCGTGTCATCCAGCGCCCGCCAAGGAGCCTGCATACTCCAGTCGCTTTACGATCAGGGATACTTTGAACAGGAGTACGCCGACACGCGCCCTCTGTTCTTGTTTACTACCGGCCCCGGTTATCTGCATACAAAAGATCAGCTGATTGAAACACCGGCTGACCTAGAGGGGCTTCGCCTACGCCGCCCCACACCAGTGGTGGGTGACATGTTCGAACGCCTAGGCGCCCAGGCGGTGGGTATGCCAGCGCCGGATGTGTTTACCTCCATGCAGCGTGGTGTCGTCGACGGCCTCAGTTTCAACTGGGAAGGCATGAAGACCTTCCGGCTGAACGAACTGGCGCAGTACCATACTGAAGTCCCTCTGTATGACCTTTCGCTGTTTGCCACCATGAGCCAGCGCAGCTACGACAGTCTGCCAGCCGATTTACAGCAGGTGATTGATGACCACAGCGGCTTAGAATGGTCGCTTCGCGCGGCGGAGGTTTACGACGAGATGATACGCCAAGGGCGTGAAGAAGCCGTCGAGGCCGGACATGAGTTCGTCGTCATCGAAGACGCGCTCGAAGACCCTGAATGGGGCCCCGTGCTGCAGCAAACCATTGATGATTACTTAGAGGACATTGGCGGCTCTGCCAACGACATCTACAAAGCCGCGATGGATTTACAGCAAAGCTGTCAGGTTTAGATGTGAAGCTATAATAAAAGGGCAGCCAACGCAGGCTGCCCATTGTTCTTACCCACTTAGCATTAACTCAATGGATAAGCACCACATTCCCCAAATGATGCGCCTATCACTAACCGTCCAACGACTCCGTTCAATTCCTGTCTCCTTCCACAACTGTTATTCCGCATAAGCGCTACGGCTGAACCTTTGCACTGCTCGACGCCGTAATAATCTCTCCACCATGATCAGTTTTGCAGCCCAGGTAGGCCGTGGGCCTACCATCATGGTTAGAGTGGCTTGAGCCTTCGATGATGGTGGCGCCGCAGCCGGTTTTATCACCCACCCGCGCCACGGGCTGGCCCTCTACTTTAGAGGGCGAACCGGTGACAATTTCCGTGGTGCCGTGGCCGGGAATGGGGCAGCGGTGCAGGTCGCCTTTGCGGGCAACGGGTTTCATCGGCAGATTTCCCACTGACCATCGCGTTGAATAAAGTAGAGTCTAACGAAACTAGCTTGGTACTCTTGCCCTGCGTGACCAAACGCAATGGGCACATTAACTCCTTCCGTTGTCAGCCAGGCCACACGATTACCCGCCCCCAGATTTAACGTCAACGGCTCTTCAGGGAAGGGGTCTAGCTGGAAAAGGTTTGGGTTATCAAAGAACATGGTGAAGCTTGCTCGCTGGCGCACGTAGGCCTCGGGCTCACCGGAAGCCTGAGCAAGCTCTTCAATCATGGTTTTCGAGGCATTCATGAGCGCATCGTTATCTTGCGCCTCAAAAAGGGTATATAGTCGACGATACTCACGGGTCAGGCTATCGCGGGTAGTGTCACTGTCCCTTAATACGTCCCCCTCCTCCCAGCACCAAGTGGGCATCGGCTGACGGTTATTAAAAGGTACTTCCAGTCTGAAATAGTCATCATCCCAACGGATGGCACTAGCTACCACACTTAATGGAGCTTGATCATCTACGTTAACAACTTCTGGTTTAAAACCTTCGAGACCAGGCTGTACAACAACCTCAAACGCGGTTTTAGCTTCAGTATTGGGATTTTGCCCCGGCTCCCAATACTCCATGGAGAGACGCAACTCATGCTGCTCGTCAAATGGTTTGTTAGAGGGCACTGGCCAGGCATAAAACTGAACTTCATTACGACCATTACGTATGTATTGTGATGCTGGCAGCATCGTATTCTGATGTCCCGGCACACCTGAAAAATTCAGCATTATCTCTTGCATGTCCACTGAGGATGCTAACCCATTAACGCTCCAGCGTACGCCAAACTGGTACTCGGTTTCCTGTGCAATTAAGGGCACACTAATCAGCGTCAGCGCAACAATCCAAAAGTAAGCCACCCATTTTTTCATGCTGTTATATACCTTCAGCAACTCGATAAACTGACCTGATGCACTAAGGCTGCACCTTGGCACTGCTCGACGCCGTCATAATCTCGCCGCCGTGATCGGTTTTGCAACCCAGGTAGGCGGTGGGCTTACCATCATGGTTAGAGTGGCTTGAGCCTTCAATAATGGTGGCGCCGCAGCCGGTTTTATCACCCACCCGCGCTACGGGCTGGCCCTCTACTTTAGAGGACGAACCGGTGACAATTTCTGTGGTGCCGTGGCCGGGAATGGGGCAGCGGTGCAGATCGCCTTTGCGGGCAACGGGTTTCATCGGCAGATTTCCCACTGACCATCGCGGCGGATGAAGTAGAGACTTACGTAGCTAGCACGACCTTCCTGTGAAACATTATTAAAACGGATGGGTTCACTTACTCCTTTTGTGGTCAGCCATGCCACGCGATTATCTGCACCCAAGTTTAACGTCATAGGCTCTTCGGGAAAGTCGTCTAACTGGTAGAGATCAGGGTTATCGAAGTACATGGTGTAGCTGAACCTATCCCGCACGTATTCTTCTGGGGTGCCCGAGGCCAGAGCAAGCTCTTGTGTCCTTGTCGACGCGGCCTCTAACAGGGCATCGTTATCACCCGCTGCAAACAGCGCATGTAGCCGACGGTATTCGTGCGTTAGGCTATCGCGGGTGGCCTCGTTATCGCGCAATACCTCACCCTCTTCCCAGCACCAGGTGGGCATCACTTGGCGGTTGTTAAAGGGAACAGTTAATTTAAAGTAGTCCTTATCCCAGCTAATCTCGTTTTCTCGCGGCTGCACGGGGGCGGCCTGATCTATTGACACTATCTCGGGCTTAGCGTCTTCCACGCCCGGCATCATCACTACTTCAAACGCAGTTTTGGCATCAATATTAGGATTTTCACTGGGTTCCCAATACTCTACGGAGAGGCGAAGTTCATGCTGATCTTCAAATGATTCTGCAGATGGTACTGGCCAGGCGTAAAACTGAAGGACATTGCGACCATTACGGACATATTGGGTAATGGGCAACATGGTATTCTGCTCGCTCGGTACCCCTCTAAAATCGAGCATCACGTCTTGTATGTCGATTGATGACGCCAAGCCATTAACGCTCCAGCGAACGCCAAACTGATACTCGGTTTCCTGTGCCATTGCCTGTGCCCCCATAGTGAGTAATACCGATAAAACAAAAGTGATCAATAATTTCATGCGATGCCTTTAACCTGCGTTGTTAAATGGATGAAACGTCCCTGTCCAGCTATCGGCCAAGCGGTAGCGATGGGCCCCACCGTCTTCCTGCCAGCGAGTACCGTCGTCTGTTTCAACCACCTGAGAACTGCTGTGCTGAGTTTGTCGATTTGCTGAAGGCCGTCCACCGTCACTTGACTGGCTATTGCGATCACTTACATCCGCCTTTTTATACCCCTGAACACTCAGCATCGCACCGGCATGGGAAAGCTGGTAGCCCCACTGGCCGTTCTCGATGGCAATCGCGATACTGCCGCTGGTCGCTACCTGAACGCCGTACTTGAACACGGTTCGCTCGGTGAACAGGCTGTCGAAGTACCCCATCATGCCGCCGCTGACCAGTGCGCTTAGCGTGATACTCATTTGCCCTTCCGGCTTCTCGAAGGCGTTGGCCTGTACGTTGTAGGTGGCACGGAGCATGTGATTGCCGAGCGTATCTTCTGTGCCCTCGGGGCCAACCCCCAGCCCCACTTCCATGAACAGAGCAGGCATGAACTGGCCTTCGGCAAAGTACACATTAAAACCATCTTCGACACTTTCCAGAAACTTGACGAGCACAGCGCCACCGCCGGTTCCCCTGGCGGCTATTTTCAATGCTTCGTAGATATCGAGTTGCACCCCGCACTCATAAGCTAGCGAAAGCCCCGGCGTAATCTCCCAGCTCGTTCCGGGACCACCGCTCTCTTCCACCTGCTCAGTGGTCGCGCCCAGCATTAACTCCGGGCCACGGGTGTAGAAGCTGAATAACTTGCTACCATCGCTTTCTGTGCCACTCAGGTTTTTGGCGATACGTTGCGAGGCCTCGGTCAGAGTGCCAATAAATTGCTCAACCGTGTTTTGCTGTTGCCGCTGGTTCTCTGCTTGGCGAAGCGAGGGGCCGGTATCGAGGGTCTCGGTCTCGCTGGGACTTTTACCCACGGTGATTGTTGTGTTTTTAGCGCCACATACGACGGTGAGGTCAGCGTGGATGCCCCAGCCTTGCCGTGCGGTTACCTGCCTTACCCGCGATCCCATGCTCTGTTCTGCGGCGATCATACGGCCTTCCCTTTTTTCGACCGGGCGAGTATCGATCGTGGGCGGCGCGATGGTCACCAACCCATCAAACTTTAGCTGCGGTAGCGTCACTGTAGTGAAATGGAAGTCGTTCGTGCCATCGTAACTGATGCGAAAGCGCTCCTCGTTTACCATGGCGGTACGATTCATGAGTACATTCAGCAACATGACGGCGGCTTTAAAGGCGAGCTCTTCATTCGTTGAGATCACCCCCATCAGCACGCTGGGTAGGGTGATGGGCGGCACGGACTGGGTCATCACCGTAAAATCAACGGTGGAGGTCGCTCCTGAGGCGAGCGCAGTACCGTTAAGCTCGTCGGTCCAATAGAGCGTGTGCTGCTCATGGGGGCAGTTGCTGGCCAGCTTGATCGTTACTTGGCCTTCATCCTTGAGTTGCGTACCGGCTAGAAGATCTTCGAAGGTTCCCTCGCCCGTCACAAACTGATCCGCAACAAAATATATTTTACAGCCCGTAGCAGAGAGTTCATTTTCTCCTTGCAGTACTACCCGAGTATTCTCACCTCCGTGACAAACGACCTCCACCTGTTCGATACAGGGGGTCAGTGAGGCGCACTCAATGCACATGGCGCCAAATTCAGGATCCTGGCGGCTTTCTTCGTCTGCGGGTTCCGGAGGAATCGGGCTTTCAGTGAGTGCCTCCCCATCATTTGCCAAGAAGTCGTTGTAGTGGTTTTGGGCAGTTATCGCCTCCAGTGTTTCACGCTGAACCTCGTCTGCCTGCATAGCATTCTGGATCGACCTTAGCGTTGTCGCAGGGCTGGAGAAGTGCTCCGGTTGGTTCTGCGCTAAATACGCAATGTCTTCGATACTGGGTTGATAGCTCATGGACGTTCCTCGTCAGCGATGGGCCGATAGTTGTCTTCATGCTGACCGGCTTGTTGATAGGGAGCCAATAGCGCATGCCGTATACGCCCTCGGGGTAGCCACTCTTCCAGTAACTGGCACTTCCGCCAGCCAGCGAGTTTCGCGTTGCCGAGGATCCGCTGTGCATCGGGATGCAGCTGGGCAAAATCGGCACCCACCTCCAGCACACAGATGACCAGGGTTTGGATCTGTTTTTTAGAGGCAAGCCCATACCGCTTCCCTAGTTGTGTGGCGTCGATCACCGCACGCATCCGCTCGCCTTCTGATACCTGGGGATAACGTTCTTTTAATGACCTCGCGAGGGCTTGCCTCGCCCTTGACTGCGCAAGCTCCCCAAAGCGTTGATACTCCGCCCCCCCTATCGCAAACTGCCGCCCCTGGCCGTTGGCGGCGCGGGCATCGTCGCTAAGGCCGATGCGCACTAGGCGGCCTTTCACCTCACTCGCATCGGCGTCGAGTTCAATCTCAGGGGTTAGTGTCAGTTCAGAGGGAAACACCATTAAAGGCGAGGCAGGCACTATCACCGTTTCGAGTGGCGCCATAAAAGCCGCCAGCTTCCAGGGTTCCAGGGCTTGGCTCATATCCAGCGCCACCCGGGGGTCGTAGAAGCGGAAGTAGACCGGGGCCTGGTCGTTGGCGGGCGTCCAGAGCATGGTGAACTTGCGCAGGTGGCTGCGCAGTTGCTTGAGGGTGGCGTTGGATTGCAGCCATATCCCCCAGTGTTGATCCTGGGGCAGGCCTTCCAGCCAGGTGCGAATCTCGCTATCGGCGTCAATGCGTACGAGCCACGGGGCGTTGGCCTGGGTAGCGGTGTCGGTGGAGGCGTAGAGACAGGTATGCTGGTCATCGGCTTGGCTAAGGCGCTGCATTGCCTCGCGGCAGTTAACACCGTCGATGACCGCCCATAACGGTGGCTGATGAGGGGCAAACAGCGCCTGCCAGGTGGTCTCTTGATAGTTTACCGGCGGTGTCATCGGCGCCGGTTCAGGCTCAGGCACTTTCTCAGGTAAGAGGGGCAGCATCTCGCCATACGCCACCGGGCATTGCGACGAGGTGGTGTGGGCCAGTTCCACCAGCCCGTGGGCGATACCTTCGCGGCGGCAGCGCTGAAGCAGGGTTTCAATGGCATCGAGGCGGATCAGCCCCAGGCCATCATCGTGGCACTGCTGCTGTAACAGCGCCCTGACCTGGTCTGCGTCCTCGGCCAATACGGCGGCCACGGTGACTGCTTCGTCAGCCTCCTCTTCCCAGCGTCGGGCACTGGGGGAATAAGCCATCACATGGCAGCGGGCGAGCCAGTAGTCGGCCATTGCCATGGGTTATTCCCCTTCGAGCGGGCAGTGGGAGACAAACGGGCTGCCTTCCCCTGCAGCGGCTTCCAGCACAGCGGGAATACTGGGCAGCGCAGCCGCACTGGGCGATGCCGAGCCGACATTGAGTACCGGGGTGACATCCACACTGCCACCGCCGACCACCAGCGCGGCGCCACCAGCGACCAGGGTGATCTTGCTGGCATCAAGGATAAGCTCGCCATCGGCTTTAAAGGTGATATCGCCATTGGCGTGAGTCTGGTAGCTGCCGCCTATCGTTAGCCCGCGATCACCGTCCACCTGTTCGGTATGGTTAGTGCGAACGGTGATATCGCGATTGCCGTCGATGGTTTCGACGCGATCCTTGGCGACAGCCAGATGGGAGTTATTGCCAATGGTGGCGGTGTCGTCAAATTCGACGCGCTTCTGGCGGGAGTTGAGGACATGCAGCTCCAGGTTTTTCTGGGCATGCATGTAGATAAACTCTTCCCCGGCCTTGTCTTCAAAGCACAGCTCGTTGAAACCTTCGCCTTGGTGGGTCTGGGTTTTAATCGTGGTGCGGGTTTTGTGCTCCGGGAGGAGATACGGTGGCGTATTCACGGCATGGTAGGTACGCCCAGTGATCAATGGCTGGTCCGGATCTCCTTCAAGGAACGAAATTGTGACCTCATGCCCGATCCTCGGAATGGCGATGCTGCCGTAGCCAGCCCCTGCCCAGCCCTGGGATACCCGCACCCAACAACTGGCCGTCTCATTAGGTTCAGCGTCACGATCCCAGGGGAACTGTACTTTGACCCGGCCGAATTCATCACAGTGGATCTCTTCCCCTGGTGGCCCGACCACAAACGCCACCTGGGGGCCATCCACCCGCGGCTTGGGATTCGGCGTTGCCCGCCAAGCGGTACTACCTGGCCCCAGCACCAGCGTGTTGTGGTAGCGGGTCATCCCGCCCGTATCGCTACTGGAAATGCTGTCTTCTTCCAGCGCCTGGGGCTGTTCGCCGTAGTGGGTGACCTCGATCAGTTGCCAGTCGCGGTTGAGGGCATCGGCGTCGTGGTCGGTGAGGGTGAAGCGCGCGCCTGGGGCAAGCTCGGGTAGGTCACTCTCGGCGTGCGCCGTAATCGCCTCTCGGCGCAGGTATTCTAAGCGCGTGCGGGTAAACGGTTTGCCAGAGGCATCCTGCTTATAGCGCCCCGGGTAGTCGTAGTGTTCATAGTCGGTGCGCTGGCCGTGTTGCTCAACATCGCGGCCCTGGTGCTCATGCAGCTGTGCATAGGCCGGGTTCTTGAAGGTGTAGTCCTTCAATGTGGCGGAGGAACTGGCCACTCGCGCCGTCTGGCGAAGTTGTCGCACATGGCGGGTGGGCGGCGTTCCCCCCGCGCGGCTGTGATAGGTGCGCTCGCCCAAGCTGCTGAGCATTTTAGGGTCATCGCTAAAGACCAGTCGGTGGGCACCTGCCTCGAAGGTATGGTAGTAGAACAGCCCCTCTTCAGCCGCCAGCCGCTCAATAAAGGCAAGATCGCTCTCACGGTACTGCACACAGTACTCGCGCTCAGCCAGTTCACGGGTTACATCAAAGGTGACATCGCCAATACCGCGTTCCTGGCAGAGGGTGGTGATAATCGTGATGGGCGTGACTTTTTGGAAAATACGCGAGTTGTGCCGTAGCGAAAGCCGCCACAGCGCAGGGCGCAGTACCAGGGAGTAGAAGGTGCGGCGGTGGCCTCGATCGCCCTGGGAAAATTCGCTAACTATGCCATGGATGTGGCGTAGCGCTTCTCCGCTGTGCCACACGGTCAGGGTAGCATCACGATCCAGCAGCTCGGCGGCATTGAGTTGGCCATTGCGACTGGCAAAATTGAGGGTTAGCTCAAAGGGGGCGGAAAGGGCCTCACGGTGGGTAAAGTCCACGACGGCGACATCGTCTACGCCGGGCAGTGTCAGCGTAAAGGATAGCCCGTTGCCGTTTGCCATCGCCTCCCTCCTTGGATCATCGATTACGAATGAGAGGCGCTAGCGTAGCGAGATACCGTGAGGGCGCAACCGCTGGCAGATACACAGCGGGGATGATCTGAGCACGGCTGAGCATTTTA
The DNA here is from genome assembly GCF_000830495.1 of Halomonas sp. KHS3. NCBI lineage: Bacteria > Pseudomonadati > Pseudomonadota > Gammaproteobacteria > Oceanospirillales > Halomonadaceae > Halomonas > Halomonas sp. KHS3. The sequence continues at coordinate 295,319 of NZ_JWHY01000001.1, forward strand.
GAGCATGCAAAACCAGCAACAATCAAACAAAATCAATCGCTTGAAAAATAAAAGATTATTACCAGTGCCATATTTGTAAGAGATCTCTTACAAAATTTTCCGAAATGGCTTACACAAACTTTTCCTTCCAGTGCCGTTTAATCATCAGGCTGCTGTTCAGGATACTGGTACAAACCACCGAGCTCTTGATGCGTAGGTAGATACCACCTCAGACACACAAAAAAGCGCCATGACAGCATCACAGCGCTTTTATGTGTTGAGAATAACGACTTAAAAATCAAAAAACACCGTCTCGCCTTCGCCCTGCAGGCGAATATCAAAGCGATAACGCACCTTACCCTCCACCTCTTCGCGCTTGGCGATCAGGGTCTGGCGGCGTGCCGGTGATTCGATACGCGAAAGCACCGGGCACTGGGCATTCGCATCGGTCTCATCATCGAAGTAGAGGCGCGTCTGCAGGTGAATATTCACTCCGCGGGCAAACAGCGTGAGGTTAATGTGCGGGGCCATTGGCTGGCCGCTGGGGTGCTGCACCGCGCCGGGTTTAATGGTCGATAGCGACCACTCGCTACCGTGATCGAAGGTAGTCGCGGTACGGCCAAAGCTATTGAACGGCTTGCTAAGGCCGTAATCGGCTTGGTAGTCACCGTTAGCATCGGCCTGCCACGCCTCAATAAAGGCATCGCGCACCAGGTCGCCGTTACCGTCGATGACAATTCCGACCACTTCGATAGGCTCACCCTTGGCGTCAGGCTTAGCCATCTCGTTCCAGATCTCTTCATCCCTTACGGGGTTGCCCGCCGCAGCGAGAGCAAGACCAATATGCACGTAGGGGCCAGCGGTTTGCGAGGCGGTTTCCCGCAGCATCAGGTCGCTGGTCGGTTGGCTGTTAGGCTGATTCATGATGTATCCCCCTGCCCTTATTAGTTTTCGGCTATTGGTTTTCGAAGAAGGTTTGCAGTTCGCCGCGCACGACCACATCAAAGCGATAAGCTAAGCAGTCCATCGGTTTGCTGTGGGCCATATCGAGCCGTCCAATCATCGTCTCAACCGCAAGCGGGTCTTTCAGGGTATGCACGATGGGGCACAGGGGAATAAGCGGGTCGCCCTCAAAATACATTTGAGTAATCAGCCGGGTAGAGATCGAAGGCCCGGTCACCGATACGTGAATATGCGCAGGCCGCCAGCTGTTCATATCGTTTGGCCACGGGTAGGGGCCGGGCTTGATGGTGCGGAAACGGTACATACCCTGCTCATCGGTCAAGCAGCGACCTACACCGCCGAAGTTAGGATCTAACGGCGCCAGATACTTATCGTTTTTATGCCGGTAGCGGCCACCCGCGTTGGCCTGCCACATCTCTACCAGCGTGTGCGGTACTGGCTTGCCGAACTGATCGACTACCCGGCCAAACATAATAACCCGCTCACCCTGGGGCAGGCCGCCATGGCCCGGATCCTGGCGGAAATTCAGCAGCAGGTCGTTATCGTGGGGTCCCATGCGCAGGTGGCTGAAATCGGGGCCGGTCAGTTCGGATGCGGTTGGCTGCTGCATGCTCACTAGCGCCTGCTGAGGCGAGCGCGCCACCGAGGTTTTATAACCCGGCGCGTAGGCAGGCGGATGCCAGTTGCGGTCGCGGGCCACAAAGCGTTTATTGTCGTGGGTCATCGCCCTTTACCTCTCATCAATTATTTTGATTTGCTACTCACCCCAGCCCAGCTCTTTGGCAAGAGCAAAGGCGTGATTCGCCGCTGGAACGCCGCCGTAAATCGCCACGTGCATCAGCACTTGGCGCAGTTCAGCTTCTGTCAGCCCAATCCGCTTCGCGGTTTTTAGGTGCAGCGTTAACTCTTCACGGCCAAGCGCGGCGAGAATCCCGGTGGTGATCATGCTACGTTCGCGGCGGGTTAGGTCGTCGTTACTCCACAGCTCGCCCCAGGCCAGGCGAGTAATCATCTGCTGGAAGGGCGCATCCAGGCTGTTGGCATTGGCGGTGGAGCGCGCTACATGCTCGTCTCCCAATACCTGCTTGCGGGTTTCCAGGCCAGTGGCGTACGCCACGCCGTGGTTGGCCACATCGCCCAGATCCGTTGCCAGTACGGCGAGGAGCTTTTGCGCAAACAGCGCCGGGGCTTCGACTGCAGGTACGTGGCCGACGCCGTCAAAAATCTCTAGCGGTGCGCCATCTAGCTCTGCCGCCAGGCCTTCCAGCGTCGCGGGCGGCGTGGCCATATCTTCACTGCCGCCATACAGCTGTACCCTGACCTTATGAAGGGTGCTCTTACCTGAGAGCTTGCCGGTAAACGTATCGCGGCCAAGCATTTCGCACAGCTGGGCGTAGGACTCATCGTCGCCACGGCCCATTTGTACGCACCATCCCGCTTGCAGCGCCGGGCTTGTCTCAAAGGCCTTTGGTGCAAACCAGCGGGGAACTATCTCTTCAGACATCGCTGCCAGGCCCTCCTGACGCACGCGACCTGCACGGGTATTCCATAAGTCCGGATTACCGATCACCGCGCCGGTGTTGGTCAGCGTAGCGGAGAGCAGGCGATCACCATGCTCGGCAATCAACTGCTGGCCGACGACACCGCCAATGGAGGTACCGGCAAAGTGAAAACGCTCAGCGCCCGCCCGTTCTGCCAATGCCAGAGCCTCAGCGGCTAAATCAGCGGGAGTGATTTGTGCACCGCTGACTGCCTGACTAGCACCGTGGCCGGGAAGATCCCAGGTCAACACCCGGTAGCGGGGCAGCAGCGCGGGAATCACGTCATCCCATACTGCTTGGCTCATGCCCAAAGGGTGCGCCAGCACGACCAGCGGGTTCACTTCTGCGCCGAGCAGACGATAGGCCACGCTGCGGCCATTGATGCTATGAAATGCCATGACGATCTCCGTTAAACGCGTTCAATCAACGTAGCAATACCCTGACCCACACCTACACACATGGTACACAGTGCGTAGCGCTTGCCGCTGTTTTGCAGCTCATGGGCGGCGGTCAACAACAGGCGGGCACCGGACATACCCAGCGGATGCCCCAGTGCGATCGCACCGCCGTTCGGGTTGACGCGAGGATCATCGTCGGCCAGCCCCAGGTCGCGCATGCAGGCTAACGCCTGGGCGGCGAACGCTTCGTTAAACTCAAACACATCGATCTCATCCATCGAGATACCGGTGCGCTTGAGTAGTTTCTGCACTGCCGGTACCGGCCCGTAGCCCATAATCCGCGGCTCTACGCCTGCGGTGGCCATGCCGATAATTTTCGCCATCGGTGTCAGGCCATGCTGTTTAATCGCCGCTTCGCTGGCCACCAGCATCGCCGCCGCACCGTCGTTAACGCCCGACGCATTGCCTGCGGTCACGCTGCCGCCGTCACGGAAAGGGGTAGGTAGGCCCGCCAGCTTCTCCAAAGTGGTTTCCCGCAGATGCTCATCCTGATCAAAGATCAGCGGCGCCTGCTTGCGGCGCGGGATCTCGATGGCGGTGATCTCCTGGGCAAAGCGTCCGGCCTTTTGAGCGGCGGCGGCCTTCTGCTGGGAGCGCAGGGCAAAGGCGTCCTGGTCTTGGCGAGAGATATTGAACTGCTCGGCGACGTTCTCTGCCGTTTCCGGCATGGAGTCGACCCCAAACGCTTTCTTCATCAGCGGGTTGATCAAGCGCCAGCCAATGGTGGTGTCTTCGAGTTTTTGAGTGCGGGCGAAAGCGCTATCGGCCTTGCCCATCACGTAGGGCGCACGGGACATGGACTCCACGCCGCCAGCCAGCGCCAGCGCCATCTCACCCGCTTTAATGGCGCGAAACGCGGTACCCACCGCGTCCATACCCGAGCCGCACAGGCGGTTCATGGTCGTGCCGGGCACCGAGGTAGGAATACCCGCCAGCAGCGACGACATCCGCGCCACGTTGCGGTTATCTTCGCCAGCCTGGTTGGCGCAGCCCATAAAGACTTCTTCAATGGCGGCAGGGTCGAGATCCGGCGCTTCTGCCAGTACGGCTTTAAAAATCGTCGCGGCAAAATCATCCGGGCGCACGCTGGCCAGGGTGCCACCAAAGCGCCCAACGGCCGTGCGGCGGGGATGACAAAGATAGACATCACTCATAACAGACTCCTTATTCGCCAGCGTGGGCACGCTCGGTGCGCGCTTTTAGTTCGCGCAGGATGGTCAGCTCTTTCTCGCTGGGCTCAGGGGTGCTCTCAAGCTGATCGGCAAAGCGCACCTCCCAGCCGGTGGCGTCGATCACGTCGTCGCGACTCACACCGGGGTGCAGTGACACCACTACCAGCTCTTTGCTGTCCGGGTCGGGCTTCATCACGCACAAGTCGGTGATTACACGGGTGGGGCCTTTACCTATATTGGGCACGTTTTCGCGCCCTTTGCCGTCGCGGCCAAAGCCCAGAGTGGTGACGAAGTCGACATCTTTTACAAAGGCACGCTTGGAGTGCTTCAAAGTGATGAAGACTTCACCGGCGTTGGTGGCGATTTCCGGCGCACCGCCGCCCCCCGGCAGGCGAACCTTGGGCGCTTTGTAATCGCCGATCAGCGTGGTGTTAAGGTTAGCAAAGCGGTCGATTTGCGCGGTACCTAAAAAGCCCACGTCGACTTTGCCGCCCTGGAGCCAGTAGCGGAACATCTCCGGCACCGCCACGGTGGTGAGCGCCGATTCGCACAACTCACCATCGCCAATTGATAACGGCAGAATATCGGGCTTGGTCTGCAGCGTGCCGGACTCGTAAATCAGCACCACATCAGGGGCGTGGGTCAGCCGTGCCAAGTTGGCGGCTTCCGAGGGCAGCCCGATACCCACAAAGCAGGTCATGCCATTTTCCAGCGCCCGCGCGGCGGTCACCGACATCATTTCAGAAGAGGTATATTCCAGACTCATCAGCTGTTCTCCCCTGCATGATTTTGGGCAGCATTAAAAACGTTGTCGTCGAGCCACTGGGTAAAGGTGTCGCGATCGCGAGCGATGGCATCCCACTCTTTATAGAAGCGGTTGCTGCGGCCGTAATAGCCGTGGGTATAGGAGGGCAGCGCGCCTTTCTCGGCTACCGCAATAGCGCTGATGGCCCAGCTGGGAATCACACAGGCGTTGGGGTGAGCGTTGAGGTCATCGACGATCTCCTCCACCGTGACGATACTGTGCTTGGCCGCCAGTACCGCCTCTTTCTGCACACCCACGATACCCTCTACCAGCACATTACCCTGACGATCCGCCCGCTGGGCGTGGATGATCGAGACGTCCGGGCGCACCGACGGCACGGCGGCCAGGCGCTCCCCGGTAAACGGGCACTCGATGAATTTGATTTGATCGTTGACGCTGGGCAGTTCGCTGCCGATATAGCCGCGAAAAACCGCCAGCGGCAATCCTGCTGCGCCTGCTTCAAAAGCGCAGGCCATGGCGGCGTGGCTATGCTCAAGAATCTCGACTTTATGCGGCCAGCCTTTCTCAACCGCATCGCGCAGGCGGTGCAGTGAGCCTACGCCGGGGTTACCACCCCAGGAGAAGATCACCTTTTTAGCGCAGCCCGCGCCAATCATCTGATCGTAGATGATATCCGGGGTCATGCGGATCAGCGTCAGGTCGCGCTTTTTCTGGCGGATCACTTCGTGACCAGCGGCAAACGGAATCAGGTGGGTAAAACCTTCCATGGCCACGGTGGCGCCGTCTTGGACGTAGCGCGCTACCGCGTCATGCAGGCTGAGAAACTCGGCCATGATGGGTGCCTCTTAGCGGGTCGTTGGCGTACTTGTTAGCAAATTTCTGTCGATTGTTCGTTAAGCGAACATAGATCCTCTATACGAACAATCTACTGCTGAACATACATTGGGTCAAACCCAACGGCGCCCGCCTAACGACCTAGCGAACCCATCACCCATTTCACAGCCGAACTTAACGCTTTGTTTTTAAATAGGCTTATTGGGTTTCTAGCCATTTTCTGGCGCGCATGACCTGGGCTGCGCTGCTACCAAGGTATAAAGCGGGGTCGCAGGCATTACGCAGCGCATCGGGGTCTACGGCCCCTTTCACCTCAGGATGCTCGGCAAGCACCTCTGAATAGGGGCGTGCTTCCCGGCGTGAGGTTTCTGCCGCTTCCGCGCTAACCGCTTTGGCTCTCTCCACGCCTAGCGTAGGCGCCAGCAAGCGTGCGACGGGCTCGGCCATAATGCCGCCGCCGGTGGCCGCCAGGTTTCGCCACATATTGTCGGGGTAGACCTCGAGTCCTTCCAGCAGCACGGCCACTTGCTCTAGCGCACCCTCTACCAGCAGAGCGCTCTCCATCAGCGGCGCCCACTCCGCATGCCACTCGCCCAAACCACGTTCAAGGGGTTGGGCGGCAGCGTTGATCAACACGCTGGTGTGGCCATGCACTTGTCGCGCCGCGCCGCGAATCAGCGCGCTGCGTACCGGGTTACGTTTATGGGGCATGGAGGACGACTCCCCCATCCCTGGCGCGGAGGGTTCCGCCACTTCACCGACTTCGGTTTGGGTGAGCAGCGAGACATCCAGGGCGATTTTTTCAGCAGCCCCGGCGACAGCGTCTAACCCCGTGCCGAGGGCATGAATGGGGTAGCGGTCGGTATGCCAGGGCAGTACCGGTACCGCCAAGCCTAACCGTTCGGCCAATGCATCCATCCACTCAAGCCCGAGGTGATCCCAACCCGAGTGCACGCCCACCGCACCGCCAAACTGAACAGGTAGCTCAACAGCGCTTAAACGGCGGCGCGCTTGCTCCAGGCCGATTGCCCAGTGAGCCACCTTCACCCCAAAGGTGATCGGCAGCGCCTGCTGCATTAAGGTGCGCCCCACCATGGGCGTATCGATGTGAGTCTCCATAAGTGCTACCGCCGCCGAACGGCAGCGCAGCAGTAACTCATCCAGCGCCGCTAAGCGTGGCTTAAGCAGCAGCATCAGCGCGGAGTCGACCACGTCCTGGCTGGTCGCGCCTTGGTGCCAGTAGCGCTTGATCTCATCGGCGAGCAGCGCACGGCTCTGTTTAACGAAAGGAATCGCTACATTACCACCGCTGGCGATGCCCTCAGCGATCTCAGCGACATTAACGTTGGCGCGTTCAAGCTGCTCACGCATTTGCTGGCTAACCCCGGCAGGCACGGCTCCGCTGGCTTCTTGAACCTCGGCCAGGGCCAACTCGAAGGCCAGCATGGCGCCCACCATAGCGTCATCGTCACACTCAGCGACGGCGCGCTGGCTCATAAAGGGGTGTTTTAAAAATGCAGAGGGCATGGCGGTAGGCTTCCTATTAACGCTGTCCAGCGCCTCAAAATAGCGTATAAGCAGGGCCCAGGACAAAATTGCACATATGTTCGCTCTTCGAACTATACGCTAACTAGGTAGGCGTGAACTCACAAGCGTCGCCCTGCTTCGGAAGGCAAGCGTGCGGACTAACATGAACTGACTTTTGCTCACCATTAAGGGTCGCCTAGTCAGGACGCACGTAACGCAGCACCATATCGGTAACATGATCTTCTAATTTTTGCTGATTCTCTGGCGCGGCTTGGTGCCAATCAAAAATTCGCGAAAAGGTGTGCTGATTCGAGACATTGAAAAACGACAGCGCGCTAATCAGCCAGTGCAGCTCGCGAGGATCCAGGCCTTCACGAAAACAGCCCGCCTCTACACCGCGGCTATAGACGCTGGTGAGTACATCAATCACCCCGGCATTGAGTGATTGAATCAACTCTGACTGCGCCAAAAAGCGGCCATGATGAATATTTTCGATCATTACCAGGCGAATAAAGTCAGGGTTTTTGGCGTGATGACAAAAGGTAAACCGCACCAGTCGGCTAAGCGCCTCAAGCGGGGCCAGGTGGTCAAGATCCAGCTCAGCCTCCTGCAGACGCACTTTCTGGTAGGCGGCTTCCAGAGTGTGCAGGTAGAGCGTCTCTTTATCATTAAAGTAGTAGTAAATCATGCGCTTGGAGGCGCGGGTTTTCTCGGCGATCTCATCGATCCGGGCCCCGGAGAGGCCTTTCTCTGAGAATTCGCGGGTAGCCACCGCCATAATATCGGCGCGTACGGATTCGGGGTCATTCTTACGCCGTCGCCGCGTGGCAGGGGGGCTGGTCTGGGTCGAAGGGGCTGTCATAGAGCGTGCCTTTTATTGTCGTGGTCGTCTTTTGTCTAGTATGCCACAGCTTGACTGAACGTACCATTTCGTACATTGTTGATTATGACAGGATGAAAAGGCCAAGCACGCCATCGTTTATGGCTTTTTCAAACCCCATGACAACGGCCCGATAAGAGGACAACAACAATGTCTCCAGTGTTTTCACTAAAACAAATATCCATGAAGCGCACGCTGACGGTAGCCGTCGCTGCCGCTACCCTCATTGCCGCAGCAAATGTCTCTGCCCAGACGCTCCGCTTCGCCCACGTTGACCCAGATGACTGGACTACTTCGAAAAAAGGTGCTGCTGGTCAGGTGTTTAAAAACCTGGTGGAAGCCGAAACTGACCTCACCGTAGAGCTCTACCCCGCGGGCTCGCTAGGTGGTGAAACCGAGCTGATTGAGGGCGCCCAGGATGGCACCATCAGCATTGCAATGGTCTCCGGCGCCTACGCCAATTTCTGCCCGGCGGTCGCCGTAACGGATATCCCTTACACCTTCCCCTCAGCGCCAGTGGCGTGGCAAGTGATGGACGGCGAGTTTGGTACAGCACTAGCCGAACACTGCTTGCAACAGACTGGCCTACGCACACTGGCTTACGGCGAAACGGGCTTCCGCCACTTCACCAACTCCGTGCGCGCGATTCAGTCGCCGGAAGATATGCAGGGGCTGAAGTTCCGCGTTCAAACCATTCCGCTCTACCTGGAAATGGTCAGTGCGTTGGGCGGTGAGCCCCAGGGCATCGCCTGGGGTGAAGTACCCACAGCCCTTGCCACCGGCGTAGTCGATGGCCAGGAGAACCCCATCTCGGTGATCTACGGCAATAACTTCTATGAGTTTCAGGATTACTTGACCCTGGATCGCCACGTTTACGGCGTTGATCACCTGTTGATTAACGATGAGATATTCCAGTCGCTTAGCGAAGAGGAGCAAGCTGCAGTGAAGCGCGCCGCTGTGGTCGCCGGCACCACCGGCCGTGCCATTCAGCAGTTCAATTCGGCAGAGGGGATCACCAAACTGGAAGCAGAGGGCATGGAGATCACCCAGCCCACCGCTGAGCAGATGGAGGCCTTCCGCGAAGCCGCCCAACCACCGGTTCAGGCGTACCTGACCGAAGAGCTCGGCGATGACGCAGAGTGGATCGAGCGCCTCTCTTCCGCTGTGGAAGAGGCTTCCGCACGCTTCTAACCCCCGCCGAACCAAAGCGCTTGCGAGTGGGCCTTCGGAGGTTCACTCGCAACCCTGCGTGCCTGACTATCGATCGAAGGTGCTCCTATGTCTCCTCTTCTCACCCGGTTACACCGCAGCCTGATCCTGTTCAATGGCAGCTTGGCAGGAGTTGCCATGGTGTTGATTTTTCTGCTGGTCGCAGGCAATGCCTTTGCGCGCTACACCTTTGGCGGCTCCATTACCTGGGGGGAAGATACCGCCATCTACCTGATGATTTACGGCCTGATGTTTGGCATGTCCTGGGCGTATCTACAGGACAAGCACATCGGCTTTGACCTTATTCGTCGTTTGCTGCCGCCGCGCTGGGTGCGCTGGCAAGCCGTGGCTGTCGACCTGATAGTGCTAGTAGTGGGCATTGGCTTGATGGTGTCAGCCGTTGAATTTATCGCCTCCCGCGGAGGCCGCACCTCGTCGAGCACAGGAATGCCAATGTGGCTGTTTCAAGCCTCCATGCTCATCGGTGGCGGGCTGCTCAGCCTCTCTGCCCTGGTAATGGGCGCACTGCGTTTGAGCGAGCACGCCAGTGAGGAGGCCTCCTCATGATCTTTGTACTGCTTTTAGCCCTTGTGCTGCTCGGCGTGCCGTTTGCCTTTGCCATCCTCGGCTCATTGACGGTGTTAATGAGTAGCGGCGATTTGCCCTACCACATCCGCATCGTTTCGCAGCAGTTTTTCGGCGGCATGGAGTCCTTCCCACTGCTGGCGATCCCGCTGTTTATTCTGGCCGGCGAGCTGATGAATGAAGCGGGTATCACCCACCGAATTATTAACCTGGCCACCGCCATTGTCGGCCGCCTAAAAGCCGGGTTGGCACACGTTAACATCTGGGCCTCGGTGATTTTTGCCGGGCTTTCCGGCTCAGCGATTGCCGACACCTCTGCACTAGGGCGGGTGTTTATACCGTCAATGGAGAAAGAGGGCTACCCCCGGGATTTTGCCGCGGCGCTCACCGCTGCCTCTTCGGTGATTGGCCCGATTATTCCACCCAGTATTCCGGTGATTATCTATGCACTGACGGTGTCGGGTGTGTCGGTACCGGGGCTGTTTTTAGCCGGTATCGTGCCGGGCTTTTTGCTGGCATTGGGGCTCTCCATCTACGTCTACTTTTTTGCCGGTGACCTTGGCGCCACCCAGTCAAAACAGCAGTCGCGCCGCCACGCCCTTCTCCACGGCCTGCTGCCCGCGCTGATGCCGGTGTTTGTGGTCGGTGCCATTCTAGCCGGTATCGTCACGCCCACCGAGGCGGCGGCCTTTGCCGTGGTCTACGCGCTGATTCTGGGCGTGGTGCTCTACCGCAATATCAAGCTGGTGAACCTGCCCGCTATCTTCGCCCGGGCCATGCGCGACAGCGCCGTGATCATGGTCATCATGGGCGCCGTTGCCGCAGCCAACTGGGTATTAACCTTCGAGCGCGTGCCCAACATGCTCACCGAGTGGGCGCTGATGAGCATCGATACCCAGTGGACTTTCCTGATTGCCGTCATTCTCCTGCTACTGGTGGTGGGGCTGTTTTTGGAGGGCATCGCGGCCATTTTGGTACTGGTACCGATCCTTCACCCCATCGCCATGGCGCTGGGTATCGACCCACTGCACTTCGGCATCGTGGTGATCTTCAACCTGATGATGGGGCTGATCACACCGCCCATGGGGCTCTGCCTGTTTGTCGCCGACTCTGTCTCCGGCGTGGGAATGGGGCCGATTATCCGCCGCATTCTGCCGATGCTGGGCGTGCAGTTTTTGATTCTGCTGCTGATTACCTTCGTACCAGCGCTGGTCACTTTCCTGCCGCGCTTGGCGGGTTACTGATATTCCTCAATGTAAGGAGCGTAATGCCATGTACTCATCCATTGCCACGGTTTGCCTAAGCGGCTCCCTGGAAGAGAAGGTAGACGCCATTGCTCAGGCAGGCTTTGAGGGGCTGGAGCTGTTTGAAAATGACCTAACTGCGTTCACCGGTACGCCACGGGAGGCGGGTGAGCTGATTCGCTCCCGCGGCCTTAAGCTGGTGACGCTCCAGCCGTTTCGCGATTTTGAGGGTCTCCAGGGCCGCGCCCGGGAGCGGGCATTTGACCGCGCCGAGCACAAGTTTGACCTGATGGAGGAGCTGGGTACGGATCTGCTTATGGCGTGCAGTACCGTTCACCCTGACTCACTACCGGGGTTAAGCCGCGCCGCCGATGACTACTATGAGCTCGGAGAACGTGCCGCGCGGCGCAATCTGCGCGTGGCCTATGAGGCGCTGGCCTGGGGTCGGCATATTCACGACTACCGCGACAGCTGGGAAGTGGTGCGCCGTGCCGCCCACCCCAATGTCGGCCTGGTACTGGACACCTTCCATATCTTCTCCCGCCAGACCGAGCTGGGCACCATTGGCCGCATTCCGGGGGATCGCATCTTTCTGGTACAGACCGCCGATGCGCCGCGTCTCTCCATGGATCACCTATCATGGAGCCGCCACTACCGCTGCTTCCCCGGCCAGGGCGAGCTGCAGATGGATAAGTTCATGGCCATGCTGGATGAGACCCGCTACGACGGCCCGCTCTCTCACGAGATCTTTAACGATGTTTTCCGCATGGGCCACAGCGACCAGACGGCCCGGGACGGGCTGCGTTCCTACAACCTGCTGCGCAGCATGCAGGGCGACAGCGGTATTCCCGCGCCACAGCCGATCGAGTCGGTCGCCTTTCTGGAAATCGCCGTTGAGCCTGACGATTTAGCCTCGCTGCGCGAGCTGCTCAGCGCGTTGGGCATGGCCTGCGTGGGGCGCCACCACACGCTTAACGCCGAGCGCTGGGCGGCAGGTGACGTTAATCTGGTGCTCAACACTGACGCGAGTTTCACCGGCCGAGTACCGGGACGTGACGCTACCGCTGTCACCGCCATCGGCCTGCGTGTGGGTAACGCTTATGAGGCGTTTAAACGTGCAGACAAACTTGGCTACGATATTGTCGAGCCTGAAGAGGTGGGCGCCAGCCACCGCATGAGTGCGCTGCGCAATGTGGATGGCAGCCTCTCCTATATTATTGATGACTCGCAGCTAAGCCGCACCTGGGATCGCGAGTTCCCTGTCGATGTACAGCCGGTTCCTCAGGGGGCGCTGGTGGATATCGACCATATCAGCGTGGCGCTCTCCTACCACGACTATCTCTCACTAATGCTGCAGTACCGCGCTATTTTCCAGCTGTCGCCCACGCCCTCCTTCGATGTCACCGATCCCCGCGGGCTGATCCAGAGCCAGGTGCTGCAGAACTACAATGGCCGCTTTCGCCTGGCGCTTAACGCCAGCGCCTCGCCGGATACCGCCAGCAACCGCTTCGTACGCCAGTACGGGGGCTCGGGGATCCACCACGTCGCCCTGCGCACCAACGCCTTGCGCGACACCAGTACGGCGCTGCAGCAGGCGGGCACGCCGGTACTGCCGATTCCCGGCAATTACTACCGCGACCTGGCCGCGCGCTTCGACCTACCGGCGCAAACCCTGCAGTGGATGCAAGCGCACCATATCCTCTTTGATCAGGATAGCGACGGCGACTTCCATCAGCTCTATACCCAACCCGGCCGCCAGGCGTTCTTCTTTGAGCTGGTGCAACGGGAGGGTTACCAAGGGCTGGGCGCGCCGAATGCCTTTGTGCGCGTCACTGCACAGCAACGCCTGGAAGCGGAAATTGATGGTATTGCCCAAGAGACGGAAAACCACGACACGGGAGAGAGCCAAGCATGATCAAACTCGGACTGGTGGGCGAGGGCATCGCCAAATCGCAATCCCCGGATTTGCATGAGCGCCTGGGTGCCTCACTGGGCGAGCCGGTACGCTACGATTTAGTCGATAGCCGGGGGGTGGCAGATTTTGACTTCCCCAATGCAATACAAAAGCTGCGTGCCGAGGGCTACCGGGGTACCAACATAACCTTCCCCTTTAAGGAGAAAGCCGCACAGCTGGCCGATATTCGCGGCGAAGGCGTGCGGCGGGTAGGCACCGCCAACACCCTGCTGTTTGACGCTGACGGTCTACGCGCAGAGAACACCGACTACACCGGTTTTATCAGCGCCTACCGCCACTCGTTCGGCAGCCAGCCCGCGGGGGAGGTACTACTTATTGGCGCCGGAGGCGTTGGGCGTGCGGTGGCGTGTGCGCTGGGGGTGCTTGCCGTTAGCCACATCCATATTCTCGAACACGATGCTTCCCGGGCAGAGAGCCTCAGCCGTGATCTTAACGCCATGGGCATTAACGCGGCGTGCATCACATCAGAGCAGGCGCAGCGAGAACTGCCCCATTGGCAGGGCGTGGTCAACTGCTCCCCCATTGGTCACATCAACCACCCCGGCTGCCCCATCGATACCGCTGGGCTGGGCACCCAGCACTGGGTCTTCGATGCGGTCTACATCCCCGCCCACACCGAGCTGTTAAACGCCGCCCACCGGGCGGGCGCCAAAACGCTCTCGGGTGTTGACCTGTTTGTGTTCCAGGGCGTGGATGCGTTTCGCTTTTTCACCGCGGACCGCCTGAACGCTGACACGATCGACCCACACGTCATCCCGTTGCGAGCGCATTATATCGAGCGACTGGTTACCACATTGCCGCGTCAGTAAAAGGGGTAGCAAAAAACCGTTAAACGCAGGCCTTATCCCTAAAGATCCTGCGTTTAGCGGTTATATTGATGCGCTGTTGTTAAACAGTTTTTTCAAATCCTCGATAAAACAGCTACGACTTACTGACTGGAAAGAGGCCCGAGTGGCTCCCCTGGGTTTCCGTTAATGGCGTAACCCCCATCCACCAGCCAATCCGCTCCCGTGATAAAGCCGGAATTCGGCTCGGCTAGAAACCTGACGACACGTGCGATTTCAGCGGGATCGGCCCATCGGCCCACCGCGCTTCGCTCTGCAAACAGCGCATAATCCAGCGTGCCCTCCATCATCTTTTGACGCAGCGGAGCCGTCAACGTGTAGCCCGGTGATACGGTGTTGACGGTAATCCCTTGGCGGCCGTATTCCAGCGCCAGCCCTCGCGTCAGCCCACCGATGGCAGATTTCGCCACGGAGTAGGCAGTACGCCGCTGGAGCCCCACGTGGCCGATGACCGAACCGATATTGATGATCCGCCCGTGACCGCGGTGACTCATGGCTGGCAGTACGGCTGCGGCCATCCGCGATGCCCCACTGACATGAACGTCCAGCATTCTGTCCAGCACCCGCGCTTCCTGTTCATGATGCGGGGCGATTTTAGGCTGCATGATGCCTGCATTGTTCACCAGAATATCGATCCGCGCCTCGCTCTCGATCACGCGCGCGATGGAGGCTTCGTCCGTTACATCGAGCGTGCAGGGCTGACACTCGATACCGCTTTTTGCAAGCCTTTCGGCCAGTGCTTCGGGAGCGGACAGATCCCCCAGGATGACGCGAGCACCGCAGCGCCCGAGTTCCTCGGCGAGCGTCTCGCCGATCCCGCCGCCAGCGCCCGTAATGAGTGCCACCTGATTCATCAATTCCTTGCCTGAAGTATTCATGCCGAAGGCCCCTTGGGTATCGAGTAGTACATCTATATGCAGGATTACTGCATGTGGTACGTTACATGCTAGGTATGATCACTTTTTGCTCACTGTGTGGAACACTCATGTCTTCTAAATCACTCAAGATTCAGCGCCCGCAGTCCTTGGCTACACTCGTGACAGAGCGAATTCGCGACGCCATTGTTTCGGGTGAGTTCAGTCTGGGTGAGAAAATTTCTGAAGAGTCACTGGCCGAAACCTTCGATGTCAGCCGTTCGCCGGTACGCGATGCCCTCAACGCGCTTCAATTTACCGGCCTGGTCGAGATTCGCCCCAAGCGCGGCAGCTTCGTCTTCAATCCGACCATTCTGGATATAGGCCAGCTTTGCGAATACCGTGAAATGTTGGAGCGAGAGGCTTGTATCCTTGCGATGCGCGATAGCCGCGAGGCGCTGCTTCAAGCACTCCAGGGGCTGTTCGATGAAATGACCAGCGTCCACAAAAACGGCGACACACGACGCTATGCCACGTTGGACACGGCCTTTCACAAGGCTTTCTTTCAGCACTGCTCCAACGCGCTGGTACAGGATGCTTACGCCTTGGTCGAGGCGCGGCTGGCCACCATCCGAACCGTGCTGACTTCCGCCCGTCAAGAGCGTCGCGACGCTAGTTATGACGAACATGGTGAAATCATTGACGCTCTGACGCAGCAGGACATGACGAGATTCGAGAACGTGCTGAAAAAGCACGTTCATCGAACCCAGGTCGTTGCCGTGGAACGCTTATCGGAAGTCGATCACGAAACGGCATCTCCTATCAACGCTTGAGATAATCGCGCACGGCCGGGTTGGCCAGGTAAGTCGGTTCGCGTCCTTGCAAGACATCGACCACGTTCTGAGCCGTTTTCGAGCGAATCTCGAACTCGCTACCTTCCGAGTACCAGGCGCAGTGCGGGCTGACAATGACATTTGGCAGCGACAGCAAGGGGTGGTCGGCGCCAATCGGCTCGACCTCGAAGACGTCTAGCCCGGCGCCGGCTATCTGTCCCTCTTTCAGCGCCCGCACCAGCGCCGCTTCATCGATCACCGGGCCGCGAGCGGTGTTGAGTATCAGCGCCGTGGATTTCATGGCCGCGAACTGCTCGTCCGATACCATGTGCTTGGTTTCGTCGGTCAACGGTACGTGCACCGACAGAATATCGGATTCGGCGATCAGCTGATCGAAATCGACCAGCTCCACCCCGGCCTCCGTCGCCACCGCGTCATCGGCGTAGGGGTCGTGGGCGATCATGCGCAAACCAAACCCCGCCATCTTTCTTGCCATGCGCTGGGCGATCTGCCCGAAACTCAGAAAGCCCAGGGTTTGCCCGCGCAGGCGCGACAACGGCTTGGCGGCGGTATAGTCCCAGCTACCGGATCTCAGCGCGCGATCGTAGATGCCGATGCCGCGCTTCAGGCCCATCATCAGCGCAATGGCATGATCCGAGACTTCCTCCAGCGACCCATCGGGCACGTTGGCCACATAGATGCCGGACGCCGTCGCGCGCGGTACGTCGATGGTGTTAAGCCCGATCCCGTATCGTGAAATGACCTTGCAGCGCTCCAGCTTGTCGATCACCCCAGCGGTGAGCTGGCAATACTGATTAATAATGGCATCCGCATCGGCGCAGGCTGCAATGGCCTCGGCTTCGGTCTTGCACTGGGCTTCCACCAGCTCGAAACCCGCCGCTTCGATGACCGCCCGCTCTGGGGCCAGATCGGGAAATTCGAAATCGGTGACAACGATCTTGGGACTCATGAACGCGCTCCATACTGGTCGTCAAATCTGTTAAAGAAGTCTTGATTGACGATATCGGTGAACTGACTGTAGTTGTGCTGGTCGCCGACATTGGCGGGCGTGCCGTCGTCGCGAAGGCGAACCAGCGCGTTCTCCATGGCCTTGCTGGCAGTGAAGAGAAGCGTGACCGCGTAGAACACGACCGAAAATCCCATCTCCTGCAGCGTGGCCCGGTCGAGCTTGACGGTTTCGTTGCCGTCTACAATCGACACGACCTTTGGCCCTTCGACCGCTTTGGCCACCGCTTCGATTTCAGCGATGGTCTTGATACCGTCGACAAATACCAGGTCGACGCCTGCATCCTGGTACATCTTGGCGCGGCGAATCGCTTCCTCGGGGCCAGCGGCGGGCATCGCATCGGTACGCCCGATGATCAGCATGTCCTGATTGCCTCGGGCGGCGACAGCGCCTTTCAAGCGCCGCGCGTTGGCCTCGGCGTCAATCAGGCGAACACCCGCGCGCTGACCGCAGCGCTTGGGCGCTTCCTGATCTTCCAGGTGTATCGCCGCAACACCCGCTTGCAGGTACTCCTGCACGGTGCGATAGATATTGTTGGGGCCGCCGTAGCCGGTATCGGCATCGGCGATGATCGGGATATTGACCGCGCGCACCATGTTGCGGGCGTGCTCGGTCATCTCGGTCTGGGATAAAAGCCCGATATCCGGCATGCCCAGACGGCTAGCAGTGGCGCCGAAGCCCGTCATGTAAATAGCGGGGAAGCCTGCTCGCTCGACCAAGCGCGCCGACAGCGAGTCGGGGGCACCGGGTGCGGCGACGATATCGCCCTTGGCAATAAGGGATCTGAGAAGAGCAGCCTGGGTAGTTGGCCGTGTGTCAGTCATTGGGCACCTTTGAGTGATGGGAGTAGTACGTGTGTGTCAGCGCCGCCCACCGGCGACGCGTAGCACTTCGCCAGAGGTATAAGGCGCATCGAGCAGCAGCCATTCAGCGGCGCCGGCCACTTCCTCGGCGCTGCCCGCCCGACCGAGCGGGATAGCCTCGGCGTTCGCCGCCCCGCCTGGCGCGCCGGTCTGCATGGCGGTTTGAATGATGCCGGGCGCCAAGGCGTTGACCCGAAGCTCCGGGGCCAGATCGCGAGCCATCGCGCGGGTGAGCGCCAACAATGCGCCCTTCGAGGCACCATAAGCGGCAAAGCCCGGCGCGCCTCCGTTTTCACCCGCGATAGACGCCATATTGACGATCGCCCCAGGCGTATCCAGGGCGCGCGCGTTCAGAAAGGCCTTGGTGGCCAGCATTGGGCCTGTCACGTTGATGCGTAACAAGCGCTCGATTTCAGCGGCCTCCAGGTCGAGCCAGCTGCGCTTTTGGCCCAGAATGCCGGCGTTGTTGACCAGATGTGTCGGACGCCACGTGGTCAGATCCGCCGACGTGATGGCGTTTTCATCGGCGATATCGACGACCTCTACCCGGGCTAAATCGCCGAGTTCGTCGCGTGTCTGTTCCAGTGCCGGCGCCGAGACGTCCCAGAGCAGGACACGCGCGCCTCGTTGCACCAGCCGAATCGCGATGGCCCGGCCAATGCCCGCCGCCGCGCCGGTAATCAGTACAGTGGGTCGAGACATGATTCTCTCTTCATTAGTTGCCTGAACGGATGCTGTCGAGCTGCTCCATCATTCGGTCGATGTTGTCACCGCTGAGCGCGTCACGGCTGCTCTCGTAAACCGGCGCCACCGTCTCGCGAAGCTCGGCCATTGCCTCTTCGCTGAGTTCGGTAAACTCCATGCCTTCGGATTCCAGTGCAGCGCGCGCCTCGTCAACGGCTTCACGGGCACGCGTGACCTGGGGGTCGCGCGCCGCGACGGCACACTCGCGCACTAGATTCTGCTCATCTTCGTTAAGACCGTTCCACTTGCTCTCGGACATCAAGACCGGCAACGGGGAATAGGCGTGCTGCGTCAGCGTGGCGTAGTCCTGAACCTCGTAGAAACGCTGGGACTGAATCAGCGGCAGCGGGTTTTCCATGCCATCGACAGCGCCGGTCTCGAGTGCCGTGAACACTTCGCCGAACGACATCGGCACTGGGTTTGCACCGAGCGTGCGGAAGGTGGCGAGATAGATCGGGTTCTGAATCACGCGAATGCTCAGTCCCTCGAAATCTGCCACGCTTTGGATGGGGCGCACCGAGTTGGTGGCATGGCGAAAACCGTTTTCCCAGATCGACAGCATTACCAATTGATGTCCGGCCATCTTTTCGGCCAGATCGTTTGCGTAGGGGCCGGTCATCACCTGATCGACCTCATCGAAATTGGAAAACAGGAACGGTAGGCTGAAAACGCCCATCGCAGGCTCGATGCCCGCCAGCGCGTCGGCCCCAGCAACGACCATATCGATGGAGCCCGAGCGCACCGACTGCGTTGCCTGGGCGTCGTCACCCAGTTGGCCGGAGTAGAAGGCGCGCAGCTTCATCGCGCCACCCGAACCCTCCTGAAGACAGCTAGACATGGCATCGACCCCCGTGGCCACCGGGTGGTCTTGAGCGGCACCGTTCGACACTCGAAAGGTGTGATTGCCGAACTCCTGGGCCATGGCCGGTGCCAGCGTTGTCATTCCGGTCAGGGCGGTCGCGGCGAGGAAGGTCATTTTTTTCATGATGAGTCATTCCTTATTGATTGTTTGAAGACGCAAGTGACGCACCACTGCTTGATCGCTTCGACGTTATCGAGTCAACCACTCCAGTGGCCAGAGAACGATTTGCGGGAACGCGACCAGCAGTACCAGCACCAGTACCTGGGCGATCAAAAAAGGCGCCGCCCCTCGCGCCACCCGATGCAGCGCGACACCGGACACCCCTGAGGCGACGCTCAACACAATGCCGACAGGCGGGGTCACAAGACCGATCGCGGTATTGACGACGAAGATCACCCCGAAGTAGACCGGGTCGATGCCCGCCTCGACGACCACGGGCAGCAGCACGGGCGCGAGGATGAGAATGGTCGGCCCCATATCCAGCATGGTGCCGACCAGCAGCACGATCAGCATGATCACGATTAGCAGCAGACGCGGCGACTCCACCAGCGGGCCGACCAGCTCCAGCACTATTCCCGACAAATCGGCGATGGTGATGAACCAGGCAGTGGCCAGCGCCGCCGCGGCCAGCAGCATGACGACTGCCGTGGTGAGCGCTGCGTTGCGAAAGACCTCGAACAGATGACTGATCTTCAGTTCACGGTGAATCACCATGCCGACGAATATGGCGTAGACCGCGGCGACGACGGCCGCCTCGGTGGGCGTGACGATACCGAATCTGATGCCGCCCAGAATGATGACCGGCATACCCAGCGACCAGATCGCCCGCCGCGTTTCGCGCAAACGCGTCATCCACCCCTGACGCGGCAGCGGTTCAACGTTGTCGCGACGTGCAACGATCAGCCACGCCGCCATCGCCGCGAGCCCCATCAGAACACCCGGAACGATGCCCGCCAGAAATAGCTTGGTGATCGAGAGATTAGTCGCCACCGCAAAGATGATGTAGGCGATGGAAGGTGGGATGATCGGCGCGATGACACCCCCTGACGACAAGAGCCCGACAGAGCGCGCCTCGTCATGGCCCGAGGCGCGCATCATGGGCAGCATGATGGCGATCAGGGCCGCGGTATCGGCGGCGGCAGAGCCCGACAGCGACGCAAGAATGATGGCAGCAAAGATTGCCACGATGCCTAACCCACCCCATAGATGGCCCACGAAAGCGATCGCGAAAGCGATGATTCGCTTGGACATTCCGCCGGCGTTCATCAGCTCGCCGGCCAGTAGGAAAAACGGGATGGCCAACAGGGAAAAGTTGTTGGCGCCAAGCACTAGCTGTTGCGAAATGATCTGTGGATCGAGCAGATCGAGCGCCCAGCCCATCATGGCCGCACAGATCAGCAGCGCAAAGGCCACGGGGACGCCGAGCGCCAGAGTGGCGATCAACGTACCGACAAAGATACCCAGAATCATGGTGTCACCTCACCGCCACGCGGTAGTGAGGTCAGCCGCCCGGTCAGATAGCCCAGCATACGCAGCGCGGCGATCAAACCGATCGCCCCCGCCATGGGGATGACCGCGCCGAAGACCCAAATCATCGGCAGGCGCGTCACCGGCGCGATATTCGTCGCGTTGATATCGAACTGCTGAAGTGCGCCGGTGATGAGCAGCCCACAAACGGCAACGACCAGCCCGTTGGCAACGACGAGCATGGCACGCCTGAGCGGCGCCGGGGCCAGCAAAAGCACTAGATCGAAGCCGATATGCATGTTGCGGTGCATAGCTGCGATGGCGCCAAGAAAGATCAGCCACACGAAAAAGAATCGCGAAAGCTCGTCGGATACGTCGATACCCGAGCCGAAACCGTAGCGCAAGACGACGTTTACAAACACCATGACCGTCATGCCGAACAGCAGTACCACGAGTGCGACGTCAACCACTCTAAAAATCAGGTTGATTGTCCTGGACATCGTTCCTCCGTAGCGGAGTCGGCGCTTGAGGGTGTGCACCGCTTCGCCTCATGTAATGTGTTACATACAACATACAACGAATGATCCAGAAACCGTCAAGTTAAATCTGAGTTTAAACCGCTTAACTAAGACTAAAGTAATAATAAAAAACGCGATTTCGGCGTTTTAATGTCCCTTTACCGAATAATTGCTCATTAAACTTTGATTATTGTGTGTAAGAACTGTGTGCTTTAAATATGCACACGTATGTTCAAGCAGGAAAAAATGAGTGCACAAAATGTCTTTTATTATCATGCCTTTATAAGTTTATTATACTTTTTGATAATGCGTTTTTGAGTATTACTTCTTGACGGTACCTCGCATTTAAATTGAAGTGTTATATGTTACATACAACAAGCTTTTTGATAACAATACGAGACCCTCATGACTCATTCAACGAAGAGCCAAGGCTATAAAGCCCTTGGTATTGCCTCATTGCTGTTGCTTGCATCATCGTCTCTGCACGCCAGTAGCTGGCCTGATAAACCCGTCACGCTGGTCGTTCCCTGGGGCGCCGGCGGTGGCACCGATGCAACCGCTCGTATGATTTCCGCCCTGCTCGAAGAGAGCCTTGGCGTTCCCGTTCCCGTGGTTAACCGCACCGGCGGCTCGGGCGTTATCGGCCATTCGGCCATCGCCAATGCCACGCCCGACGGCTATACGATCGGAATCGCCACGCTTGAAATAGGCGGCATGCATTACCAGGGCCTCACGGATATCACCTACCAGGATTACTCGCCCATCGGGCTTTACAATGCCGATCCAGTTGCCATTTTCGTTTCGTCCAGAAGCGGCTATGAAAGCATCGACGATCTGCTGAAGGCGGTTCGCTCGTCCGGACATCGCGAGCTCAAGGCCAGCGGCTCGGCCCAGGGCGGCGTCAATCACATTGCAGAAGCTGGCATGCTGCTGGCATCAGATATCCCGGCGGACAAAGTGGCTTGGGTTCCTTCCGAAGGCGCGGCCCCAGGCCTTCAGGATCTCGCCGCTGGCGGCGTGGATTTCGCGGCCGCGTCGATGCCGGAAGCGCGGGCACTGATGGATGCGGGGCTCATCAAGCCACTCGTCATCCTGAATACCGAGCGCTCCTCGAGCTCCCCTGACCTGCCGACCTTCGAAGAAGCGACGGGCAATGAGTGGTCGTTTGGTTCCTGGCGTGGACTGGTCGGGCCTGCCGGCGTGGATGAGGAGATCATCGGCACGCTACAGGAGCATATGAGCGACATAGTGAACGACCCGAGCTACCTGGAATTCATGAACAATCGCGGCTACGAAACGCTTTGGCTGGAAGGCGATGAGTTCATGGATTTCATGCAGAGTTCGGATCAGAGAATCGGCGAAACGCTGAAATCTCTGGGCATTGTTGAATAGCAAAAAAGGATACCTTGCCTGCAAGGTATCCTTTTTCTTCAGGCCTTCTCATATGAAATTCAACGATATTGTGATTGGTATTGCCTTCATACTCATTGGCGCGTTGGCGGTTTTCCAGGCACGCACCTTTCCCGCCATGCCAGGGCAGATGGTCGGCCCCTCCACCTTTCCAACGATTATCGGCTGCGGTTTTCTGGTCGGCGGCGCGATATTGATCGCCAAGTACATACTCGCGGGAGAAGCGGCTCCCTTGCTGGTCGCCAACCAGGGCTGGCTGAAAAAGAAACGCGTTCTGGGCTTTTTGCTGCTGATGCTGGGAAGTCTTGTGTTCGCAATTTGGATTGAAGAGATCGGCTTCGTACCCGGTGGGATCATTCTGGCGCTGGCACTTTTGTGGCTTGAAGGCTACCGCCAACCGCTGATTCTTGGCTGCGCCGCTCTTTTCGTCGTTGTGGTTTATTACCTGCTGTCTCAACAGCTCAATGTGCCTCTCCCCGCCGGACCATTCATCTAAGGGTATAACGACATGACCGACAACATCGTGGGAGCGCTGCCCTTAGTCTTCAACTACACCACGCTCAGCGTTATCCTGATCAGTGCGCTTTTCGGACTCTTCGTGGGCGCCATTCCAGGGCTTTCCGCCACCATGGCAACGGCCATACTGGTACCCATCACCTTCTTTATGGATCCGGTGCCGGCCATTGCCGCGATCGTCACGACGGCGGCAATGGCGATATTCGCCTCCGATATACCCACCGCCCTGCTGCGCATTCCCGGAACAGCCGCCTCGGCCGCCTACGTCAGCGACATGAATAGTCTCGCCGTGAAAGGGAAGGTAGGGCAGGCGCTGGGTATTTCGGTTTTCTGTGCCGCTTTTGGCGGCGTCTTCGGATCGCTGGTGCTCATTTTCGCCGCGCCCAAGCTTGCGCTGGTCTCTCTGAACTTCACTTCCACCGAGTATTTCTGGCTGGCGCTTCTCGGGCTGACAGCGGCTGTCATGCTGGGTACCGGCTCCGTTTTGAAGAGTCTGCTCTCGCTGGGAGTGGGGCTTTTGATCGCCACAGTCGGTCTCGATTCGACGGCAGGTTATCCGCGCTTCGTGTTCGGTATCGACGCTGTCATTTCAGGTGTGGCCTTCGTACCGGCCCTGATCGGCATGTTCGCCATCCCTGAGATCATTCGCACCATCGTTCACAAGGAGTCGACCGAGAAGGCGCCTTCACACGTTTCCCTGCGCTCGCTGTTTTCGGGCCTGGGTAAGACCCTATACCGGTACAAGGTCAACATCCTGCGGGGCTCGTTGATCGGCAATATCGTGGGCATTCTGCCCGGCGCGGGTTCCGATATCGGCAGCTGGATTGCCTACGCCGTCTCCAAGAAGATGTCTCGTCAACCCGAAAAGTACGGCTCGGGTCACGACGAAGGGTTGGTAGACGCCTGCTCTGCCAACAACTCTGCGCTATCCGGTGCGTATGTACCGGCCATGGTGTTCGGTATTCCCGGGGATTCGATCACTGCGATCGTCATAGGGGTGCTCTACGCCAAGGGGCTCAACCCAGGGCCGCTGGTATTTATCACGAAAGGGGTCGAAGTGACCGCAGTCTTCATTACCTTTTTGGTGGCCAACCTGCTGATCATTCCACTTGGCCTGATCGCCATATTTGCCTCCCGGCATCTTCTTCAGGTAAAGAAGAGCATTCTAGTGCCTTTCATCCTGATTTTTGCCATTGCTGGCTCCTATGCGATCGACAATACCTACACCGGTATCGTGATCATGCTGGTGCTGGGATTGATCGCTTATTTCATGGAAGAGAATGGCCTGCCTGTCGCCCCGGTCATACTGGGTCTGGTGATGGGTCCCATGCTCGAAAGCAACCTGATTACCTCGCTCATCAAGAGCGACGGCAACCTGCTCGATTTCTTCTCACGCCCCATCGCCGCAACGCTTGGCATCCTAACGCTTTCCATATGGTTTGTGCCGGTCTTGCTACGACTGCTTCGAAAACAAAAGACAGTAACCGGTTGATAGGGCGAATTAATGAAAAACAAATCTCGCATAGGGCCTGTTCAATCCCTGACGGACATCGTTGCCGAACGACTTCGAACGGCCATCATCAACGGGGATTTCGCCTTGGGAGAAAAAATCCCAGAAAAGGCGCTTTCATCGAAACTCGGTGTCAGCCGAACCCCCATAAGAGACGCGCTCGCTCGACTTCAAACGTTAGGGCTTGTCACCGTTAAGCCCAAACGCGGCAGTTTCGTATTCGAGCCAACGAGCGCGGACGTTGTGGATCTTTGCGACTTTCGCTTTATGGTAGAGCTACAGGCAGCGAAGCGCAGTTTTTCGAATAGCCCAATAAGACTCGTAAGATCTCTGCAGTTGATCACTCAGAAGATGCAGTCATCTATGGATAAAGACGATGCTCTGGCGTATTCCAGCCTCGATAGCGCCTACCACCAGATGTTCTTCGAACACTGCAACAACCGGTATTTGCTCGATGCCTTCAACTTGATCAGCAATCGTATTTCGGCCCTGCGAACGTCGATCACGTCACCGCAAACCGAGTTAAGAAATATAAGCTTCGACGAGCATCACGCCATGATCGAGCACCTTAAGAAAAGCGATATCGCAAGCTTCGAAAGCGTTCTACACGCGCACATCATGCGAACCCAGGAGATCTACCTGAAAGCCTTGAGCGATCGCCCGACGAGCCTGACTCGCCAGAACCTGTTTATTCGATGACAGCAGACTAATCGCCACTTCGAGAGTTCAACTCGTTTTCTCGTGAACCATACCGGTTCGCTTTACCGTTCATCCAAACAGACAGCAAAGGGATGGGGTAGGTACAAGTGATTTTTTATTCCTGCCAGCACCGGTCGGTCGCCTTGCTGACTGCTGACGGGTTACTGATTGTTCGATACCAAGGAGCACACGTCCATGTACTCATCCATTGCCACGGTTTGCCTAAGCGGATCACTGGAAGAGAAGGTAGACGCCATTGCTCAAGCCGGCTTTGAGGGGCTTGAGCTGTTTGAAAATGACCTAACGGCGTTCACCGGTACACCGCGGGAGGCAGGTGAGTTGATACGCTCCCGCGGCCTTAAGCTGGTGACGCTCCAGCCGTTCCGCGATTTTGAGGGTCTCCAGGGCCGCGCACGGGAGCGGGCCTTTGACCGCGCCGAGCACAAGTTTGACCTGATGGAGGAGCTCGGCACGGATCTGCTTATGGCATGCAGCACCGTTCATCCCGACTCACTACCGGGGCTAAGCCGCGCCGCCGATGACTACTATGAGCTCGGCGAGCGTGCCGTGCGGCGTAACCTGCGAGTGGCCTATGAGGCGCTGGCCTGGGGCCGCCATATTCATGACTACCGCGACAGCTGGGAAGTGGTGCGCCGCGCAGCCCACCCCAATGTCGGCCTGGTACTGGATACCTTCCATATTTTCTCCCGCCAGACGGAGCTGGGCACCATCGGTCGCATTCCGGGGGATCGCATCTTTCTGGTTCAGACCGCCGATGCGCCGCGTCTCTCCATGGATCACCTATCGTGGAGCCGCCACTACCGCTGCTTCCCCGGCCAGGGCGAGCTGCAGATGGATAAGTTCATGGCCATGCTGGATGAGACCCGCTACGACGGCCCGCTCTCCCACGAGATCTTTAACGATGTGTTCCGCATGGGACACAGCGACCAGACGGCCCGGGACGGGCTGCGTTCCTACCACTTGCTACGCAGCATGCAGGGCGACAGCGGGATTCCCGCGCCGCAGCCAATCGAGTCGGTCGCCTTTCTGGAGATCGCCGTTGAGCCTGCGGATTTAGCGTCGCTGCGGGAGCTGCTCAGCGCCCTGGGCATGGCTTGCGTGGGGCGTCACCACACGCTTAACGCCGAGCGCTGGGCGGCAGGTGACGTCAATCTGGTGCTCAATGCCGAATCGAGCTTTACCGGCCGCACGCCAGGACGTGATGCCACCGCAGTAACGGCGATTGGCCTGCGGGTAGGCAACGCCTATGAGGCGTTTAAACGTGCAGACAAACTTGGCTACGCTATCGTCGAGCCTGAAGAAGTCGGTGCCAGCCACCGTATGAGTGCGCTGCGTAATGTGGATGGCAGCCTCTCCTACATTATTGATGACTCGCAGCTAAGCCGCACCTGGGATCGCGAGTTCCCTGTCGATGTGCAGCCGGTTCCTCAGGGGGCGCTGGTGGATATCGACCATATCAGCGTGGCGCTCTCCTACCACGACTACCTCTCGCTGATGCTGCAGTACCGCGCTATTTTCCAGCTGGCGCCAACACCCTCCTTCGATGTCACCGATCCCCGCGGGCTGATCCAGAGCCAAGTGCTGCAGAACTACAACGGCCGCTTTCGCCTGGCGCTTAACGCCAGCGCCTCGCCGGATACCGCCAGCAACCGCTTTGTGCGCCAATACGGCGGCTCGGGGATTCATCATGTCGCCCTGCGCACCAACGCCATGCGCGACACCAGCGCTGCGCTGCAGCAGGCGGGCACGCCGGTACTGCCGATTCCCGGGAATTACTACCGCGACCTGGCCGCGCGCTTCGACCTACCGGCGCAAACCCTGCAATGGATGCAAGCGCACCACATCCTCTTTGATCAGGACAGCGACGGTGACTTCCATCAGCTGTATACCCAACCCGGCCGCCAGGCGTTCTTCTTTGAGCTGGTGCAGCGTGAAGGGTACCAAGGGCTGGGTGCGCCGAATGCTTTTGTGCGCGTCACCGCGCAGCAGCGCTTGGAAGCGAAAATTAACGGCAGCGCTCAAGATGCTGCGGTTTGACCCTGACCGTCTGCGGGCTGAAAACACCGATTGCATCACCTCTGAACAGATCGATCCGCATGTGATACCGCTGCGTACGCATTATATCGAGCAACTTGTCACGCCTTCTGTTCACTCCATGCCATGAAGCGCAAGAGAAATAGCGTACAATTATTCGTTATTCGAACTTAACCATTTGCCTTCATGCGCTAAGGGGCCGCCATGCTCGCTATACTTGGGATTACCACGCCCATATTCCTACTGATTGGCTTAGGGTATATAGCGAGATGGAGCGGTATTATCCAGCGCGATCAGATGCAAGGAGTGGGCGTATTTGTGCTCTACTGCGCGCTGCCCGCGCTCGTGATTCGTGCATTAACCCAGCAGCCTCTGGAAGATATTTTCAAGCTCCACTATCTGATTGCTTACGGCCTGGGCTCTATTGCTGTTTTCGGTGCGGGGTTACTGCTCTGCTTAAAACTACAGCGCCAACCACTTAACGCCAGTGCCATGCAGGCACTCGGTATGGCAGCGGCTAATAGTGGTTTTGTTGGCTATCCCTTAGCAGCCATGGTGATTGGCTCGCCTGCGGCAGTTCTGTTAGCGCTCAATATGCTCATTGAAAACCTGCTGGTTATTCCCGCAGCACTGATTCTGGCCGAAATGGATAACCACCAAGGCTCCAGCGTATGGAAAACGTTTAAGCAGACAGCCCTTAACCTCATCAAAAACCCCATATTGGTAGGCTTACTAACCGGCATCTGTCTGGCCGTTTCCGGCGTCAAGATTCCCGCGCCGCTGTTTAAAGCCATCGATATGCTCGCCGAAGCGGCGGGCCCAGCGGCGCTGTTTGTGATCGGCGGCGCACTATTTGGCCTTCAGGTTAAAGGTATGGCGAATGATGTTGGTCAGATCGTTGTCGGCAAACTGCTTATTCACCCGCTGGTCATTTTCATCGCCTTCTATTTTGTTCCAGACATTGATCCCCTTTATATGGCCGGTGCATTGCTGTTTGCGGCCTCGCCAATGATCAGCATTTACCCACTGTTTGGCCAGCGTTATGGTTTAGGCGGCGTTAGCGCTGCGGCTATGCTTGTGGCAACGGTGGCCTCCTTCTTCACGCTTAGCCTGATCATCGGTTTGATGTCACTTTTAGGAGTGCTAGCGTTTTAAAACTATTAAAAACAAATCTTTACCGTATATAAGGACAATAAAAAAATGGGCCAGCATTCTGATCAGGACAAAACGTCACCACAGCCCTGCGCCGTGGTTACCGGCGGGGCTAGAAATATCGGCCAAGCCATTGCTCTGCGCCTCCAGCAGGATGGCTATCAGGTTATCGTGGTGGATATCGTCGAGCCGGAAGCAGATTCTTTGCAAGCGGACGCCTACCAAGTCGATCTTGCCGACGCCAACGCTACTCACCGGGTGATGGAGGAAATCGCCGAACGATATGCGGTGTCCCGGCTAATCAATAATGTGGGTATTGTGGCACCAGCGCTGCTTGAAGAGGCACGGATTGAGGACTTCGATAAGCTCATGCATCTGAACGTGCGCTCGGCGCTGGTCTGCACTCAAGCGCTACTGCCCACTATAAAGGCACAGGGCATGGGCCGTATCGTCATGAATGCCAGTCGTGTGGTGCTCGGTAAAGAGGCGCGCACTATTTACAGCGCGACAAAGGGAGCACTGCAATCCATGGCCCGCACCTGGGCGCTGGAGCTTGCTGAGCACGGTATTACGGTCAACTGCGTGGCACCCGGCCCTATCGCCACCAGTGCCTTCTGGCAGAACAACCCGCCCGACTCTGAGCGCGCCCGACGTATCATCGATAACATTCCGCTAGGCCGAATGGGACAACCTGAAGACGTGGCTCAGGCTGTCAGTTTCTTTTGCGACGAGCGCAGCAGTTTCATTACCGGCCAGACGTTGTTTGTCTGCGGTGGAGTCACGGTCGGTTAGACCGGGCAACTCAGGTTTGGCGTGACTCGTCAGTGCTATTTCGCGCGCCACGTCGGGATGCAGCAAAGCGATAAACGGCTAGGCCAATAGAACCCACCGTCAGCACGATGAAAGCCCAGGTGATAGGCCCACGCACGAAGATCGACAGGTCGTTGGAGCCGATGAGCAGAGAACGACGCAGGTTGTCTTCGAACATCGGCCCCAGAATGAAGCCAATCAGAAAAGGCGCCGCCGGTATGGCGGCACGATTGAAGATATATCCCAACACCCCAAAAGCCAGCATTAGCCACACGTCGAAAGTGGTGTTATTGACCGCATAAGCGCCGTAGACGCAGAACATCAAGACGATGGGAAAGAGAATTGACTTGGGGATATCAGCAATTAACGAGAAGTACTTGATGGCAACGTTACCCACCACTAGCAGGATGACCGAGCTGCACATAATACCCAGGAACAGTGCATAGATCAGCGACAGATTTTCCTGGAACATAAGCGGGCCAGGCGTTAACCCATGCACCATAAAAGCCCCCAGGATAATGGCGGTGATGACATCCCCTGGAATACCTAGCGATAACAGCGGAATTAGTGTTGCCCCGGCCACGCCATTGTTACCGGCCTCAGCCGCTGCCACCCCTTCTACCTCACCCTTGCCGAAATTTGCTTTATTGGGAGAGCGTCGACGTGCATCGCTGTAGGAGATGAACGCTGCCGCCGTCGCCCCAGTGCCGGGGATAGCGCCAATAATGACGCCAATTAAGCTGCCGCGCACAATGCTTTTCATACAACGTTTGAGCTCAGAGAAGGCCAAACCAGCACCACTTGCCTTCGCCTTAATATGAGGGATCGCTTTCTTACGATAAAACTCGATAATCTCTGGAATCGCAAAAAGGCCAATCAACAAGGGGATAAAGGAGATGCTGTCCATCAAGTTGTAGTTGTCGAAGGTAAGCCGCTGGGAACCGAAGACCTCATCCAGCCCTATCATGGACAACAAAATGCCTAGCAGCGCTGCCATCAGGCCCTTGATCATAGAACCGCTGGCTAGCGAGATAATAATGGTGAGAGAAAAACAGATCAGCCAGAAAAATTCGGGTGCCCCGAAGTTCAGTGCAATTTTGGCCAAGTAGGCGGCAAAAAAGATCAACGCTATGTTGGAGATAAAATCGGCAATCACCGACGAATAAAGCGCAGCCTTTAGTGCTTTTTTTGCATGCCCCTGCTGTGCCATCGGGTAGCCGTCTAACAACGTACAGGCCGAGGCGGGGGAGCCAGGGGTTCTGATTAGAATGGCGGTAATGGAGCCGCCGTACATCCCCCCTTTATAGATACCTACCAGCAGCAGGATAGCGGCAACCGGCTGCATGGAGAAGGTAAAGGGGAGTGCCAATGCCACCGCCATGGTGGCGGTTAAACCGGGGATAGAACCAACAACCACGCCGATAACCACGCCTACGGCTATGGCCAGAAAGTTGTCCAGGCTAAAGAATATCCCAACGACTTCCGAAAAATTTTCCATAGGTCACCTAGCACTCTCTCGGTGTGTGTCAATCTCGGTCTGTGCCAACCCCGGTGTCAGGAGAGTTGTCACGAATCAGAATCCGAGCGGCATTATAGGTAGCGGCACGTTCATTACTTCTACAAATAAGAGCGCCACAACAACAGGAAACAGAAATGCCAGACTATATACCCACCAGGTGCGAACCGGGTGCGCTACGAAAAGAACTAATGTTGCCAAAATGCCGCAGAACACGGCGCCCATCACCTCAAACAAGGCAATATATATCACCAGCGATAGCACCATTAGCACGAAACGCCGCGTAGAGCCTTTCTCAATCGCTCTCTCATCCTCCTCGGTTTTTCCCTCCAAAATGAAGGCCTGAAGAATGAGTAGAATCGAAAACAGCAGAATCAACCAGCCGATAATCGCCGGCAGCCACCGTGGCGACATCATTGGGTTTTGTAGGATCGGCGGTTCGTTTATATAGTTGGGTACCAGGTAAAAGACCAACACAATGGCAAATCCCAGCAAAACGATGCCGGTGATGAGGTCGCTGGTGTCTTTTATTTTTACTCTGCGCTTGGAACCCGAGGGTGTCATCGCGGCCTTCTCCTGGGAAACAAGAGAGGCGAGGGCAGCGGCCCTCGCCTCAGTGCTATGACGGAAGACTACTCAGTTACTGGCTAATACCGGCCTGTTGTGCAACACCTTCCCAACGTTCAACTTCATCGGCGATGAACCGCTTGAACTCTTCGCCAGACACCTGACCCGGTTCGGCGCCCAACTGATCAGCAAAGTCCAAAAACTCTTCACGTTCCATCACTTTAGCCAGGGCGTCCTGCATAACGCTTTGCGCCTCTTCAGGGAAAGAGCTGTGTGCCACCAGGCCAAACCATGCCGTCGTGACGAACTGGTCGAGGTTATATTCGCCCACTTCCGACAGGGTGGGTACATCCGGCAAGTACTCTGACCGCTCAGCGGAGGTTACCGCCAGAGCGCGCAAGTCACCCGAGCGAATGTGCGAAAGAACGGTCGGCATGTTCTCGAATGAGACATCGACATCACCACTCAATAGCGCAGGAAGCGACGCACCGCTGCCGGCAAAAGGCACTGCCGTCATATTGGACTCAGTCAACGTTTTAAATAACTCACCGGACATATGGATGGAGCTACCCACGCCGCTGTGGCTAAAAGTCATGTTTTCTTCTTTGGCCGCTTCAACGAACTCAATAACACTTTCATAAGGGCTATCGGCGGGCACCACCATGACATTGGGAATATCGATCATATTTTGCAGGAAGACAAAATCTTCGACTGGATCGTAGGTAAGGTCAGGGTAAATGGCAGCGCCAATGGTGTGACCAGGTGATGCCATCAGAATCGTATGGTTGGCATCACGTCCACCGCGGGCGAGACGACCGGTGCCCACCGTAGAGCCCGCCCCCGGGCGGTTCTCCACAACCACGTTAGCATCAAGCTCTTGCTGAAGAAGATCCGCGACGCGGCGGGACAACACATCCGTAGTGCCACCTGGGGCGTAAGGGACGACAAGACGAATATCGTCGGTGGGCCACTCATTGGCACTGGCGGAGGAAACCACAAGGCCCAGCGCCAGAGCGCTACCGAAGGCAGCCAGACATGTTGCGCTAAGGAGTTTATTCATTGTTATCTTCCTGTGCGTTGCTAAGCGATTGCTTATACTTAACTATTGTTCGTAAGACGTACACGTATTCGTAATATCTAGCTTGAGATTACGTTGTTGCTAACCCTTTAAAAAACACAACTTTAGTAGTAAGAGGCGAGATAGTTGGCTGGAAGAGTGAGGCACGTTCGCACTGCGAACTTTTTTACGCTAATCTTTTATCTCAGATTTTAGGACAATGGATAGTAAAAATGCAGGAAGAAATGCTGAGTGAAGACAATCGCGACTTTGTAACGGCGCTTGCTAGTGGCCTGGAAGTTATCCAGGCATTCGATCATGAGCACCCGCGTATGACACTAAGCGAAGTCGCCGCGCGCACGGGAATGAATAGAGCAAAGGCTAGGCGCTTCTTGCTCACTCTGCATGCACTGGGGTACGTGCGAAAACAGCAACGTTACTTTGAATTGGCACCCCGCGTGCTTCAGCTCGGCTATGCCTTTTTATCGGCTAATAATTACCGAGATGTTATTCAGCAACATCTCGAAGACATTACCGCTGAAACCGGTGAGTCCTCCTCGCTTGGTGTGCTCGATGGCAATGATGTTATCTACGTAGCGCGCTCGGCAGCAAAGCATCGCTTGATGGCGATTACGCTTTCAGTGGGCACTCGACTGCCAGCAGCTCATACCTCCATGGGGCGCATGTTGCTCGCTCAACTCAGCGATACCGACCTTGATCACTTTCTTTCGTCGGTTGCTCTAGAGTCTTACACCGATAAAACGGTGACAGATGTGAGTGAGCTACGAAACCAGATAATAAAAGCGCGGCAGCAGGGCTATGCAATTTCTGATCAAGAGCTTGACTCCGGCTTGCGCTCCATTGCCGTTCCTGTCTATGACGCCAAGCAGCATTTAATGGGCGCAATCAATATCAGCACTAACGCTGCCCGGGTCGATCTTGATACGTTGATTAATGTGTACTTACCTGTTTTACAAAATAAAGTGGCTCAAGTAAGGGCGCATATTAATT
The DNA here is from genome assembly GCF_000830495.1 of Halomonas sp. KHS3. Taxonomy (NCBI): domain Bacteria; kingdom Pseudomonadati; phylum Pseudomonadota; class Gammaproteobacteria; order Oceanospirillales; family Halomonadaceae; genus Halomonas; species Halomonas sp. KHS3. The sequence goes on from NZ_JWHY01000001.1 coordinate 328,768, forward strand.
AGCCTCTACCATCACTGCCTCTAGCGCAGCTCGATAGCCTTGAACCCCGAGGCCAGCAATGACGCCATCGGCGCGCAGCGAGACGTAGGAGTGATGGCGAAAGGCTTCGCGCTTGTGAACATTGGATAAATGCACCTCAATTACTTTGCCATCAAAAGCATTGAGCGCATCAAGAATGGCCACTGAGGTATGCGTGTAGGCAGCGGGATTGATAATAATCGCTTGGGTGCCATCCAGGCGTGCGGCGTGAATGGCGTCAATCAGTTCGCCTTCATGGTTGCTCTGCAGGCATGTGATGTCCCAGTCGGCCATCACTGCTTTCTCCCGCAAGATGTTATTCACGTCGTCTAACGTCTCGTACCCATATATTTCTGGCTGACGGCTACCCAGCAAATTTAAGTTGGGGCCATGTAATACCAATACCTTTCCTTGACTCATAACTCTCTTCAACCTTCAGCGTTAGTGGGTAAATTGACGTAGCTACCTGTTTTATCACTTAAACCGCCAACTGCGCCAGCGCCTGTTCAAGCGATGCTTCCTGGCGCTGGGCATACAGCTCGATTTCATCGATGACGGCTCTCCCCAGGGCCTGCTCAAACGCCTGCTGGCTTGCGCTACTGGCGTAATGGTCATGACTGCTTCCCCCCAGGTTGGATTGAAAAATACCGGCCGCACTCACGGGTAAGAAGTCTTCATAAATCATGGGGGTAACTCTCAGAGCGCCTTGCTCGATCAAGCTATCCACCTGCTCAACTGAGATCGGCCCTTGCACAGATACACCTTGAACCGCCTGGTAGTGGAAAAACGCTAATCCTTCACGACGCAGCGTTTCATACGTATCGGGAAACTCTTTAAACACGTCAGATAAATGCGCTTGATGGGCGTCATTATTGGCTGCTGTGGGCGAGTTCTCTTTGGTAGCTGCTAGCAGGCGGTCGTATAGCTCGCGTCCTTTGCGCGTTAATGCGATACCGCGCTGTTCGATTTCACCAAAGCGGGCGGTGTGTTTACCTTCAGCAGCGTCCGCGAAAGCAATCGTCTCCTCCAGTGCTTTGAAGCTGGTTTGACGTAGAAGGATTGGGCAATCCCGGCGTGGTGGGCCTTCAATAGTCGCTTTAGGGTCGATGCCAACGCTGGGCATGCGCCGCTGCACTTCATCAATGTCTAACGTGCGCGGCGTTAGGTGGTTAATGTGCGGGCCGCGGAAGCAGACCACATCGGCAATTAAGCGGTGTTCGGCATGCAAACGCTCATAGGTGGCCAAGTCGACCGTGGCGTTGTCGTGCCAGCGGAACGTTTCCAACGCTTCCTGAACAAACTGCTTGGCATCATCGGCGCTTAGGCCACCCTGCTGCTCAAAACGCTTGATAAGCGCTTTCACTTTGGCAGTGAAGATATCGCGGGCACTTAAAATTTCACTCGCCTGTTCTCTTAGCTCGAACTTTTCAATTAGTTCAAGGCGCAACAGCGAGGTAAAGACACGAAAGGGGTTACGCTTGAGCGCACTATCCGCGACCGGCCGAAACGCGGTGGAATGTACCGGCACGCCTGCGGTCGATAAGTCGTAATACCCCACTGGCTCCATCCCCATGACCGCAAACATTCGCCGCAGCATAGCAAGCTCGCCTGGACTCCCCACTCGAATAGCGCCGTGGCGTTCAACGTTGATACGCGCCAGCTCATCGCTATTTTGCAATGCGTTATTTAGCCCTGGGTTAGCGGCTAGCACCTCCTGGTTGACTGCCTCAACCAGTGACAGCAAGGTGCCGTATTGCGGCACCTCCTGCTGATACATTGCCGACATCGCTTGGGAAAACTGGTCGCGGATTTCATCACTGCTAACGTAAGCTGAACACATGGCGCTATCCTGTTTGTAAACGGCTACTGCCAATAAAGGGCTATACCTACATAGTAGCGCTATCGGCGCCTTAACAATTTCACTTTTTCCGCGCCTTGCTATACATATAAGCCATACAAAGGTTATATGAAAGCCGCCATTCACGCTTAACGGGCAAGGCTCTTAACCTGTTACATTAGCGCTTGATCTTGTCGATGTAGGCTGGCACCCATGACGCTTCCTCTTTATCTAGGCTTGCCTATGTGGGCCAATCAAGACTGGCTGGGCAACCTTTATCCACGCCACGCCAAAACTGAGCTGCTAAGCGATTACGCGGCGGTGTTTTCCAGCGTTGAGGGCAACACTACCTTTTATAGCGGTACCCCAAAGCCGGACACCATTGCTGCCTGGGCGCGCCAGGCACCATCCCACTTTCGCTTTTGTTTTAAATTACCTGCCAGCGTAACCCACGATCAACGGCTAACGCGGTTAGAGGAGGCCTGGGCATTTTTAGCGGCGCTAGAACCTCTGCACGACCGCCTTGGCCCCACCATGGTGCAACTACCACGAGATTTCGGCCCCCAAGAGCTTCCCCAGCTTGAAGCGCTACTTGCCGCTTGGCCTACCCATTTGCCTTGCGCGGTCGAGGTTCGGCATCCTGAGTTTTTCCACAAAGGGGCCGCCGAAATTGCCCTTAACCGCCTGTTGATAACTTATTCGGCCAACCGCGTGATGCTCGACGTGCGCCCGCTCTTCTCAACCCCGGCAAATGACCATTTGGGCTTGGCCCACGCCCAGCAAGAAAAGCCGAAACTCCCGCTACACGTGCTTTCCACGGCAAATTTTCCTGTCATTCGCTTTATTGGCCATATTGACAAAACGATTAATAGTGACTACTTCACCGCCTGGAAAGCCCGCCTAAAGCTGTGGATAAGTCAGGGGAAAACCCCTTTCTTATTTGTGCATACTGCGGACAACCGCGAGTCTCCCCACATGGCCCGCTTACTCTATAACGCACTAGGAGAAGTGACGCCATTACCCGCTCTTGGCCCCTTCGCGGGTGAAAAGCAAAGCCAACTGTTTTAACCCACCTTTTTAGGTCAGCTAACTGGCATGCTTGCGGTCGATCAGATAAATTGCGCTTACTTTCGGAAAAGTACGCTGGCAATGACGCAATTTTCCGAAAACTAGCGTGTTCAACACGCAGTGACTTACACAACAATCGACTTAATGGGTGATGTATGGCGAAGCTTGCGCATGCGCAGTGGTCATCGCGAATGACCTTTGTGCTGGCCGCCGCTGGTTCAGCGGTGGGTCTAGGGAATATCTGGAAATTTCCGTATATGGTGGGTGAAAGCGGCGGCGCTGCTTTCGTATTTGTGTATTTGCTCTGTATCGCGCTGATCGGCTTGCCCATTCTTGTCTCTGAGTGGCTATTGGGGCGGCGCGGCCAGAAGAACCCCGCCAGCACCATGTCAGAGCTAGCGCGCACGGCGAAAAAGCCCAAAGCCTGGGCCATCGTGGGCATTAGCGGCATTGTCGGGGCCTTCTTGATTTTGTCGTTTTACAGCGTGATTGGCGGCTGGTCACTCTACTACACCGTCAACTCGGTGAGCGGTGCTTTTAGCGGTCAAGATGCCGATGGCATTGGCGCGCTATTTAATGGCATGTTGAGTAACCCTGGGTTGCTGCTGCTGGGCCACTCCGTGTTTATGCTGCTGGTCATTGGGATTGTCGCCCGCGGCGTTACCAAAGGCCTTGAAGGCGCTGTACGCATTCTGATGCCAGTCCTCGCACTACTGCTGGTCGTGCTGATCGGTTATGGCATGACAACCGGCCACTTTGGCGAGGCGTTGACGTATATGTTCAACCCGGACTGGAGCAAGCTCACAGCAGAAACCGTGCTAGCCGCCTTGGGCCACGCCTTCTTCACCCTCTCACTGGGTATGGGCATCATGATGGCTTACGGCTCTTATTTGGACAAAGAGATCGATCTGCTGCAAACCGCCCGCACGGTCATCATCATGGATACCGTCATCGCTTTAGGCGCGGGTTTAGCTATATTCCCGATCGTGTTTGCTAATAATCTGGATGTCGCTTCGGGCCCAGGGCTGATTTTCGTCACCCTACCACTGGCCTTTGGCAATATTGATGGTGGTTTACTTTTAGGTTTGATGTTCTTTCTGCTGCTGACGTTTGCGGCATTAACATCGGCCATTTCACTGCTTGAGCCCGTGGTGGAATTCATTGAAGAGCGCACGCCGCTAGGCCGCGTCATGGCTACCGTTGTGGCCGGTGTGGGTGCTTGGTTACTGGGTATTGCAGCGCTGCTGTCATTTAACGTGTGGAGCGAACCGCTGCTGTTTGGACTGGGCGTGTTTGACCTGCTGGATACGCTGACCAGCAAAATAATGCTGCCGCTGACGGGGCTGGGTGCAATCCTATTCACCGCTTGGTGCCTGGAGCGCAGCAGTGTGGAAGACGAACTGGGTCTTTCAGCGACCGGCAAGAGCGTATGGAACATCATCGCGCGCTATGTAGCGCCCGCTGGCGTTATTGCCGTGTTCGTAACAGGGCTAATCTAAGCTGAGCCGCCAAGGCCCTGCTAACCGGCAGGGCAGCGTGGTTCTGCGCAGATAATAGTTGCGCCCCTAACCTCTTGGCACCCTAAAACTTAGTGCAATTCGCTCTCTTGCCGATCTTCATCAGGCAAGGGGGCGATATCCCGCGATAACTTTTGAAACTCACGATGAAGCTCAATACCCCGCCGCGCTCTTAAGCTGCGTTGGGCAGCGCTGCGCTGGCGCTGGGCATGCTCATCGACTTCCATACTCATAAAGATGTCGAGCAATTCGCTTTTAACCGAGGTGATTCGTTCGACGTTTCTCATAATCGACGTTCCTCCAGATGAATATGCCTTCGTCCACCTGCATCCGTGACGACTGTGATGATGCAGTGCGGCACTTCAATTATTACTATAACCTACTTGACAAAATGATGACCAATCTTAAAAAAACTGACTAACGACCTTAAACGCTGTTGGATCACTGCCTAATAGTTTGTGGCCCTATGGGCTCATTGAGGCATACTGTCCTTATCGCATTGAAGCAATACGAAGCATCACAGTGAGCAGATAGGCAGAAACGGTCGTTTAAAACGACTGTATATTGGCGTACTGTTGACTACCTGTTGGTTGAGCACCCAAGGAGCTGAACGTGAGTCGCGCCCTGTTCGATGAAATGAGACGCCGCATGGAGCACTTTCGACGCTCCGAGCAAAAAGTGGCGCGGTTTGTACTGCGCAACCCCGAAGAGGTCATCCACATGCGCATTGTGGATCTGGCCACCGAAGCCACCGTTAGCGAACCTACCGTGGTGCGCTTTTGTCGTGCGCTGGGGTGCAATGGCTTTCAGGATTTCAAGCTACAGCTGGCGCAAATGCTGGCCAGCGGCAGTCAGTTCGCGCAATTCTCCATGAACGACAGCGACTCGGTCGCTGAATTTTCCCACAGCATCTTCGATTCGACCGTGGGTACACTGCTCTCGGTTCGTGACCGGCTGGATAACGATGCCCTGGGCCGTGCGGTAAACGCCCTGGCGATGGCCAACCGGGTCGAGTTCTATGGCTTTGGGGCTTCCGGTGCAGTGGCCTTTGATGCCCAGCACAAGTTTTTTCGCCTGCAGATCTCCACTTCTGCCTACGCCGACCCGCATATGCAGAATATGTCGGCAGTGACCTTGAACGATGGCGATGTGGTGGTGGCAATTTCACAAACCGGCCGTACCAAAGCGCTAGTCGCCAGCGTACGCCTGGCTCGCGAGGCGGGTGCAACAGTCATTGGCCTGTGCCCCAGCGGCTCGCCACTCGCCGAAGAGGTCAGCCTGCCGCTGTATATCGATGTTCATGAAGACACCGAGATTTACACCCCGCTTAGCTCGCGCATTGCCCATCTGGTGCTGATCGATGTACTCGCCGTGGGTGTGGCCAAAACCCGCGGGCCGAAACTCGCCGAACAGCTCAAAGCGGTTAAAAAGAGCCTAAATACGCTGCGCTTTCCTGAAGAATCCTAATCGTTAACCTGTATACACAGCCAGTTCGCTGGCTGTGCTAGACTAGCCGCCTATTTTTTGATCCGGCAGCGGCTACTATGGACGACGTCACGGCGATTCTCGATCAGCTCAACTCCGCCCAGCGCGAAGCAGTGAGCGCCCCCCAAGGTAATCTGTTGGTGCTCGCAGGCGCAGGCTCCGGTAAAACCCGCGTGCTGGTGCATCGCATCGCCTGGCTGATGCAGGCCGAAGGGCTGTCCCCTTATGCCCTGCTGGCAGTGACCTTTACCAATAAAGCCGCCAAAGAGATGCGCACCCGCCTTGAGGCACTGCTGAGCATCTCGATGCGCCATGTATGGGTGGGCACCTTTCACTCCATCGCCCACCGCCTGCTGCGCACCCACTGGCAGGACGCCAAGCTGCCGCAACACTTCCAGATTATCGATTCTGACGATCAGCTACGCCTGGTCAAACGGTTGCTGAAAGATTACTCCATCGACGACGAACGCTTCCCACCCCGCCAAGTGCAGCACTTTATCTCCGGCTGCAAAGAGGAGGGGCTGCGCCCGCACCAGGTCAATGTGGATGGCGATGCCTACATGGGCCAGATGGTTGAGCTCTACGAGCGCTACCAGCTCACCTGCGAGCGCGGCGGCCTGGTCGATTTCGGTGAACTGCTGCTGCGAAGCCTGGAGCTACTACGCGACAACCCGGCGCTGTTAAACCACTACCAGGAGCGCTTTGGTCATGTACTGGTAGATGAGTTCCAAGATACCAATACCCTGCAATACGCTTGGCTAAAACTGCTCACCGGCATGAAGACGCCGATGACGGCGGTGGGTGATGACGACCAGTCGATCTACGGCTGGCGCGGTGCCAAGGTGGAGAATATCAGCCGCTTTGAGCAAGAGTTTCCGCAAACCCACACCGTACGGCTTGAACAGAACTATCGCTCCACCAGCGCCATCCTGGAAGCCGCCAATACGCTGATCAGCCACAACAGCGAGCGGATGGGTAAAAACCTGTGGACTAACGGCATCGAAGGCGAGCCGATCTCAATTTACGCTGGGTTTAACGACCTGGAAGAAGCCCGCTATATCGTCGATACCATCAAGGAGAAGGTCGACGAAGGCTTTAACCGCCGTGATATCGCGATTCTCTACCGCTCAAACGCTCAGTCGCGGCTGCTGGAAGAGACGCTGATTCGCCAAGGCATGCCCTACCGTATTTACGGCGGCCACCGCTTCTACGAGCGCCTGGAAATCAAGAATGCCCTGGCCTACCTTCGCCTGATGCTCAACCGCGACGACGATGCCTCGCTGGAGCGGGTGATTAACGTACCCACTCGCGGCATCGGCACGCGCACGGTCGAGATTGTCCGCCTGCGCGCTCGGGAACAAAGTATCCCTCTCTGGCAAGCGCTCCACGATGCGATTAACGACGGCACCTTGAAAGGCCGCGCGGCCAATGCCGTGCAAACCTTCGCCAACCTGATCGAGCAGCTCGATAACGATGCCTCTGGCATGGCGCTGCACGAAATTATCGATCACGTCACGATACACACGGGTCTGATAGAGCATCACAAAAGTGAGCGCGGCGAGAAAGGCCAAGCGCGGGTCGAGAACCTGGAAGAGTTGGTTACCGCTGCCCGTGCCTTTACCCAAGGCGATGTCTTTGAAGCGCCTGAAGCGGGCGAAGGCATGGCGGCACTGGAAGCATTTCTCTCAGAGGCCGCTCTTAACGCAGGCGACCACGAAGCCGAAGAGTTTGAGGACAGCGTACAGCTGATGACGCTGCACTCCGCCAAAGGCCTGGAGTTCCCGGTAGTATTTATTGCAGGTGTCGAGGAGGGGCTGTTTCCACACAAGATGTCCCTGGAAGAGCCGGGTAGGCTCGAAGAGGAGCGCCGGCTCTGTTACGTCGGCGTCACACGCGCTATGCAGAAGCTCTACCTCACACACGCCGAAACCCGCCGCCTGCACGGCAAAGAAGTGTTTCCACGCCCGTCGCGTTTTTTGCGCGAACTACCGCCGCACCTACTCGAAGAAGTCCGTCTGCGCGGGCATATTTCCCGCCCAGTCACCGCGTCGCGCACCTCCTTTGCTCAGCAAAGTGTCGAGAGCAGCGGTGATATACCCGCCTTACATGTCGGCCAAGGCGTTGAGCACCCGGTATTCGGCGAAGGGATTATTCTTAACGCGGAAGGCGAAGGTGCCCGCGCCCGGGTACAGGTCAGCTTTGAAGGCGAAGGGGTCAAATGGCTAGTGCTTGGTTTTGCTAAGCTAACGCCGCTTTAAGCCGCTACGCGCGTGGCGTTGAGTGCAATGGCTTGCCGATTAAAACCCGCTTAGCGCATACTGGCGAACGGACATTGCGCCTTTGTGCGCGCTGACAAAAAAATCCTATAATCTCCGGAGTTTTGCTCACCATGCAACGCCGTCACTTCCTCAAAACTGCCAGCCTTGGCGTCGCCGGGGCCGTTGCCGCCCCCTTCGTAACCACCTCAAGTGCTCGCGCTCAAGAAACCTTCACCTGGGACATGGTCACCTCGTGGCCAAAAAACTTCCCTGCCCTGGGTACTGGTGCGAATGATTTCGCCCGCCGGGTAGAACAGCTTTCCAACGGCCGCATGCAGATCCGCGTCCACGGCGCGGGTGAACTGGTACCTGCCCTGGAAGTCTTCGATGCGGTAGCAGCTGGTACCGCTGAAATGGGCCACTCTGCCTCTTACTACTGGCGTGGCAAAGTCGCTGCCTCACAGTTCTTTACCGCTGTACCCTTCGGTATGACGACTACCGAAATGAACGCCTGGTTGTACCACGGCGGCGGTCAGGAGCTTTGGGATGAGATCTACGCCAATCACAATCTGAAGCCGTTTGCCGTGGGCAATACCGGCACGCAGATGGCGGGCTGGTTCAAGAAAGAGATCAACTCACTCGACGACATGCAGGGGCTGAAACTTCGCCTGCCGGGCCTGGCGGGTGAGGCGATGAACGGCATCGGCGTCAGTACGGTTACTATGCCAGGCTCAGAAATTTTCACCTCGCTGCAAACCGGCGCGCTGGATGCCGCTGACTGGGTGGGGCCGTATAACGATATGGCATTCGGCCTGCATCAGGTGGCTGACTACTACTACACCTCGGCGTGGAACGAGCCCTCTGCGGTACTGGAAGGGACGATCAACCTGGATGCCTGGAACTCCCTGCCAGAAGACCTGCAGGACGTGATCCGCGAAGCGGCGCGGGCGTCTAACCTGGCCATGATCAGCGAATTTGCCTTCCGCAACGCGCAAGCACTGGAAACTCTGGTCGATGAGCATGGCGTTCAGCTACGTACTTTCCCTGACGACGTAATGGCAGCGCTTCACACCTCTTCACTGGAAGCCATCCAGCGCCAGGTCGACAGCGACGAAGAGTCTCGCCGTGTTTACGAGTCTTATTCAGCTTTCCAGAAGCTGCTGCGCCCGTTCAGCGATGTGGGTGAATACGCCTACCTCAAGAACCGCGATAACGTCGACGGTTAATGAGCCGCTAGACAAATAAACGATAAGCACGACAAAAGGGCGCCCTAAGCGCCCTTTTGCTATTTCAAGTTGAAGTGAGCTAGTCGCTATGTACTGCTCGGATGCGCCCATTATCGTCCAGCGCAACCATCACAAAGCGCGCCTCGGTAACTTTTTGGCGCTCCTCTATGCGTTGCCCATGGGGAGGACGCACCCAGACCTCCACATCAATCTTGATCGAGCTATGACCAATTTCTTGCACTTGGGTGTAAACGCTGACCATTGAGCCAACGCGCACCGGGCTTAAAAAGTCCATGGCTTCAATCGCCACGGTCGCCGTGCGACCACCCGCTTCACGACCGGCCGCCAGCTCAGCCGCCTGGTCCATTTGATTGACCAGCCATCCACCGGGTATATCACCATAAAAATTGGTATCTTGGCGGGAAGCCAGTAGTTTTAAAGTAAGCTGCCCTTGAGGGGCCGGTACGTCATCCAAATCGGTTTCCAGAAGAGTCATGAGTTAGTCGCTTAGTCAGTTTATTGTTGTAAACGTTGCAGAGTGGCACGTTGTTTATGCGTGTTGCTGCATCGCAACACAAAGGAATGAATTTAGTTAACCATAAGAGGACGCTCGTTTGAATACTCGTTTGACGACTCTTTGCATTAATCGGAGGTTAACTTCCGCCGTCCGTCGCACCGTATTGAGCGGAGTGGCGTTTATACTGATGCTGATAACGCCCCTGACCTGGGGGCAGCAGCCAACAGTTATTAGCGGCACCTTGGGCGCGGTGGGCTCCGACACTATGGCGGGGCTAATGCTGCGCTGGGGTGAAACCCTCACCACCCGCTATCCTGACGTAAAGCTGCAGTTTCAAGCAAGTGGTTCAGCCAGTGCGCCCACGGCGCTGATGGCTGGCACCACCCGGCTTGGTCCGATGTCTCGTCCGATGACCAGCGAAGAGCGTGATAACTTTATTGAGCGCTATGGCTATCCACCGCTGGAATTAAAAGTCGCCCGTGACGCACTGATTGTAGTCGTACACCGCCATAACCCCTTGCGCGCTCTGACCCGCCAGCAGGTTGATGCGATCTTCTCAACCTCGCTGGCCTGCGGTGGTGAAACGCCGATCAGGCGCTGGGAGCAGCTATCGGCAACCCGTGACTGGTCATTTGGTAGCATTGCGCTGCATGGGCGTAACCTTGCCTCGGGTACCCATGGGCTATTTCAACAGCGGGCGTTATGTGGCGGTCTTTTTCGTAACGACATTAGTGAGCACCCCGGCTCATCGGCGGTGGTCGCGGCCGTTGGCGAATCTGCCAATGCGATGGGCTATGCGGGGTTTAACCACCTCACCCCAGCCGTGCATGCATTGAGCCTGTATAACGATGATGGCATTGCGATACCGCCCGATGAAGCGGCGATACAGAGCGGTGACTACCCGCTGTCGCGCTATCTTTACCTCTATGTGAACCTACCGCCGGGGGAGAACTTACCCCCCGCCGAGCAGGCACTGCTCAAGTTGATTATGTCCGATGAGGGCCAGCAGATTGCGCGCGCATCCGGCTTTGTACCATTAACCTCCAGTGTCCTTAGTGCACAACAGAGGTGGTAAATCACTGTCATCTAACTGACACATAATTGTCTTAGGGTAGGGATCCTGTCTATGCACTGTTTTTCACCACATTCTGGTTTTTCACTACCTATTGGTCAGCGCTATGATCACCTCGGTTTTGCCATGATATCCACATGACCCTACCTCGGTTAACCTCTTCTCGACAGCCACTTAGGCTACTGCAAGACCGCATGGCCACCGGTTTAATCACCGCTGGCGGCATAGGCGTGCTGCTGGCAATTCTGGCTATCGGTGTCTTTTTGGTGTGGGAAACCCTGCCGCTGCTGGCGATTGGCGATACCTTAGCGCTGGCTAAGCTTTCTCCCCTGGCTTGGGGCACGCTCAAAGCCGCCCTAGCCGCACTGCTGTTCGCCATTCCCGTGGCCTTGGGGGCCGCCATCTACTCCGCGCTGTTTATGTCAGCGCGCCTGCGCTCGCGGATCAAGCCCGCGCTCGAAATGATGGAGGCGATCCCCGGTGTGGTGGTGGGCTTTATTGCCGGCCTTATTTTGGCACCTTGGGTAGAACGCCATCTCGCCAGCGCTTTGGTGCTGATCATTTGGCTGCCGCTTAGCGCAGCGCTTGCCGGCTTACTCTGGCAGTGGGCCAAAACACGCCTACGCCGCCGCTTACCGCTCTCCTGGGCGGGCCTCTGGCTCGTTCCCTGGCTCGCTGTAATGGTGGCGATAGCACTATGGCTCGCGCCCTGGATGGAGCAGCAGTGGTTAGGCGGTGATTTACGCCAGCTACTCGACCAGCGCTATGGCATGGATTACGCCACCCGTAACGCACTGATTGTCGGCATTGCCATGGGCTTTGCCGTTATTCCCAGCATATATTCACTGGCAGAAGACGCGCTCGCCGATGTGCCTGCTAGCTTAATCGAGGGCGCCCAGGCGATGGGGGCCAGCCGCTGGCAGGCGCTATGGAAAGTGGCGCTGGTGGCAGCGGGCCCAGGTATCTTCTCGGCGATAATGATCGGTGCGGGCCGGGCGGTGGGCGAAACCATGATAGTGCTTATGGCCAGCGGTAATACGGCTCTGTTTAGCGCCAGCCCCTTTGAAGGCATGCGCTCCATGGCCGCGGCTATCGCCATTGAGCTGCCTGAAGCGTCACCCGGTGGCCAAACCTACCATCTGCTGATCTTGGCTGCACTGGTGCTGTTTATCTTCACGTTTCTGGTCAACACCCTTGCCGAGGTCGTCCGCCAGCGTTTACGCCGCCGCTTCCGCCAGATGGGGGGCACATGATGAACTCTGCGACCCACACCGCCTCTCGCCGCCGGCGCTTTAGCCGGGTAAATGATGTATGGCCCTGGCTTTGCGCAGCCAGCGTAGCGCTCTCCCTGCTGATGCTGGGCGCCTTACTCGCGCTACTGCTGGTACGCGGGCTAGGGCACTTTTGGCCCGCTACGCTGGAAGAGGTCACCCTTGACTCGGGTGAAACCTTTGCTGGTCAAGCTGTGCGCGAAGTCGCGCTACCCCAGCGAGCTGGGGATGAACGCCTCTACTTTACCGGCAACCAGGATATAGAGGGCGTTCGCTGGCGCTGGGTGGCGATTGATGAAATTGCCGAGCGCGCCCAGCCAGACGATTTGATTCGTCTTGATCGCAGCCCCTGGGGTGACTTTATTGGCCGCTTGGTGGCCATTGAGCAGCATGATCAACGCTGGGAGGGAGACGCTGCCTGGCAGCGATTAAACGCTTTATTGGCACTTCCCGCCAGCCAACGCCAGAATAGCCAACTGCTGCTTACCACCGTGGACGGCCAAACTCTGCGCCAACCGCTGGCCAGCGTGGCGAACGCTCAGGCTCCCAATGCCATGAGCGTGTGGCAGAAAACGCTCGCCTGGGGGGATGCAGTTTGGCGGTTTCTGAGTGAGGGGCCACGGGCCGCCAATACCGACGGTGGCGTCTGGCCCGCGATATTTGGCACGGTGCTGATGGTGATTTTAATGTCGGTGATGGTAACCCCGTTTGGGGTGCTGGCCGCTATTTATCTCAATGAAATCGCTCACCAGGGGCGGCTGACCCGGCTGGTACGTATTGGTGTGCGCAACCTGGCGGGCGTTCCGTCGATTGTGTATGGCGTATTTGGTTTGGGAGTGTTTGTTTACGGCATTGGCGGCTCGCTGGATGAGTGGTTTTTCAGCGATACCCTACCTTCGCCCACCTTTGGCACCGGCGGCCTGTTATGGGCGTCGCTCACCCTGGCACTGCTGACCCTACCGGTGGTGATTGTGGCAACAGAAGAGGGGTTAGCGCGGATTCCCGAGGCGCAGCGGGAAGGCGCCGTGGCGCTCGGCGCTACGCGCTTAGAGATGCTCACCCGCATTGTACTGCCCATGGCAGCCCCTGCCATGCTGACAGGTATCATTCTAGCAGTAGCTCGCGCGGCCGGCGAAGTGGCGCCGCTAATGCTGGTTGGCGTCGCTAAGCTGGCGCCTCAAATGCCCATCGATGGAGAGTTTCCTTACCTACATTTAGAGCGCAAGTTCATGCACCTTGGCTATCATTTATTTGATACCGCCTTTCACGGCGAAGATGTGCAGGCTGCCATACCGCTGGTTTACGCCACAGCGCTACTTTTAGTGTTAATTGTGCTGGTGCTTAACCTAACTGCCATATTTCTGCGTCATTATCTTAGGCGTCAACGGGGAAACGAATGCTAGCGTCATTACATTCAGCCAATACCTCTCAGGCACCAGTGGCGCACTTTTCGTCCGAGCACAGCTGCCTGAGTATCGATAACTTTAGCCTCGCCTACGCGGGGAAAGAGGCGTTGCGCGAGTTAACCCTCAGTGTTCCCCGGCATCGTGTAACGGCCTTTATCGGCCCGTCAGGTTGCGGTAAGTCGACGTTGTTACGGGCAATTAACCGTTTGCACGATCTTAATGAGTCAGTCACCCACAGCGGCCAAATCACGCTGGAAGGGCAGGATATTCATGACCCGCAAATGAATGTGACTGAGCTGCGGCGGCGTGTCGGGATGGTGTTTCAAACGCCCAACCCCTTCCCCATGTCGATCTATGAAAACGTGGCCTTTGGGCTACGACTGCAACAGCGCATGCCCAAGCGCAAAAGGGACGACATTATTGAGTGGGCGCTAACATCCGCCGCTCTGTGGGATGAAGTGAAAGACCGCCTACACCGTTCCGCTTGGCAGCTTTCCGGTGGCCAGCAGCAGCGTCTGGTGATCGCCCGTACCTTAGCAGTACAGCCCGACGTGCTGCTGCTTGATGAGCCAGCATCAGCTCTAGACCCAATTTCAACCCTCAAAATTGAGGAGTTGATCCGTAACCTCAAGTCGGAGCTGACGCTGATCCTGGTCACCCACAATATGCAACAAGCGGCGCGCGTATCGGATTACACCGCCTTTTTGCATCAAGGGGAGCTGGTTGAATACGGCCCTACCGATCAGGTCTTCACCAACCCCCGTTTGCAACGCACTGAAAACTACATCACCGGCCGTATCACCTAGGCCTTAGCAACTGAACCGTCAGGAGTGCTCCATGGATATTACTAGCGACTCTCACAGCCAGCATATCTCTCGCCAGTTCAACCAGGAGCTGGAAGAGCTGAAAACCCACCTGATGGCCATGGGCGGTCTGGTGGAAAAACAAGTGCAGGACGCTGTCTTTGCCCTACTGGAAGGAGACACCCGGTTAGCCGAGCAGGTGCGTGACAATGACCGCCAAGTCAACGACCTGCAGCTGCAAATCGACGACGAATGCACCCGCGTACTGGCGCGCCGCCAGCCTGCTGCTTCCGATTTGCGTCTGGTGCTGGCCGTCATCCGCGCCACCTCAGACTTAGAGCGCATTGGTGATGAAGCCAGTAAAATCGCCCGCAACGCCCTGCTCCTGAGCGAAAGTTCTAGCACCATTCGTGGCCTGGTGGAGGTGCGTCACATTAGCGAGCACGTACGTAAAATGCTGCGCGATGCGCTCACCGCCTTTGCCCGCTTTGATACCGACCTAGCTATGCAGGTCGTACGCGAAGACGAACTGGTGGATGACGAGTACAGCAGCGCTATGCGCTCATTAATGACCTTTATGATGGAAGACTCACGCTCTATTACGTCAGTACTCAGCATCATGTGGGTACTGCGCGCGCTAGAGCGGGTAGGCGACCACGCCGATAACCTTGCTGAGTACGTGGTCTATCTCGTCAAAGGTTTGGATATTCGCCATAGCGACACCGATGAACTGGAACCACAGGTGCCAAAAAAGTCTTGACCTGATGGGGCTTTCCTCCTGCAATACGTCCAGGCTGCCACGCAGCCTGGACGTTGGAATCACGAGGAGCTCACCTAAATGCTGGATGCTGTCACTGCGCTTAGCCGAGGTACACGCTGTGTGTATCAACCGGGTATGCGCCGCTATGTTTTTCTGCCTATTCTGGTCAACCTGATTGTCTACGTGAGCATGTTCAGCTTTGTGCTCAACCGTTTTGATGGCTGGCTCGCCCATTGGATGGGCATGGTACCCGCTTGGCTTGACTGGTTATCCTGGCTTATCTGGCCCCTGTTTGTGATTAGCCTGTTGGTGGTGGTGTTTTTTACCTTCACGCTGGTTACCAGCTTGATTGCAGCCCCTTTTTACGGCTTTTTAGCCGCCAAAGTTGAAATCCAAGCCACTGGCCGCGAACCCATTGATGACCGAAACCTGACCAAAACAGCCATCGATGCTGTGGGACGCGAGTTTGTTAAGCTCGCCTATATTCTGCCTCGTGCCGCAGGCCTATTTGTGCTTAGCTGGATTCCAGGCGTCAATATAGTTGCTCCGCTACTCTGGGCACTGTTTTCTGCCTGGGTGATGGCAATCACTTATCTAGACTACCCAATGGATAACAACAAAGTAACGTTTGCCGATATGCGCCAACGGCTCTCTAAGCGCTGGTGGCAAAGCCTCACCTTTGGGGGGTTAGTGACCTTAATTACCTGGATTCCGCTGGCCAACCTGTTTTTGATTCCCGGCGCCGTTGCGGGTGCCGTACTGCTGTGGGACGACCACTATAGAGACGTACGTAGCGACAAACGTGGCGATGCACGTGGCATTACACCGCAGTAGGCGCCTATTACCCAGGCTACGTCACTTTGCTACCTTTATGTTTTGTTCGTCTATCCTGGGCTCAATCAACAACAAAGGAATCACCGCATGATAAAACCGATGGCTTGGCTGGGTGGCGTACTCTTGATTGGCGCTATGTCTATTTCGATGACATCTATGGCGTTAGCCCACGACGTAAAAACAGAGACTCTTCGCATTGCGCACCCCTTCGCTACCCCAACCCCACCGGGTGCGGTAAACGGTGCCGCCTACCTTGATATCACCGCCGTTTCAAGCCCCGTCACTCTGGTTGGCGCGAGCAGTCCTGCGAGCAGCAACGTTGAGCTGCACGATATGCAAATGGACGGCGATATGATGCAGATGCGGCATGTGGACGAGATTCGTGTCGAGGCAGGGGAGACTTATACCATGCGCCCTGGTGGCGGCTTTCACTTAATGCTGATTGGCTTAACCGAGCCGCTGAAGGAGGGTGAGCGGTTTCCCCTCACGCTCACCTTCGCTGAACAAGGTGACGTAGACATCGAGGTCTGGATACAGAGCGCCCAAGACGGTAGCGAAGCTGCTGATGGGCATCACCACTGATGTCGTTGGCTTTTAACACATAGCAAAAACCCCACCGAAGCGGGGTTTTTAGCGAGTAACGCTTACATTAGCAGTTACACTTATCCTATTATTTACCAGTCGGTGCTATCACCTTCATCCCGGTTGAGTTCTCCAGGAGTGTAACCCTCTTGGCGAGAAGTAGGCCCTTTTTCAGCCGTAGAAGGACGGCTACTGGAAGGCGAAAAGTCCAAGCTATCAGCTTCGTCACGGTTCAAGTCGCCCGCAGAGACATGAGATGGTTTGGAAGCTGCATGCGACTCAGGTTTGTTAATGACATCCTGACCAGCGGTGCGGTCTTGGTTCAGTTCAATAGATGAGTGCGCCATCGCCATGGGGCTCGCGACCAAACCAAAAGCAATACCTACTATGGCGACTTTTTGGCTCATTTCTTTTAACAGCAAGATGTTCTCCTCATTATCCATGGATTCCGTTCATCGATGATTAGAACGGCTATTACGCTTTGCGTTGCATATTAGGCGTCAAAAAAGTTAGCTCACCCTTTACGGTCAAAATGATTGTGAGACCGGATGCCTGAGACATAACCCACCGGCAGGCTGATGATGGGCAGTGTATAAATAGCGACGCAATGAAATTAGGCTCCGCTAGAAAGCCGTACCTTAAACTAAAACAAGAATAGTGTGGGAGAGGTGTTGGATGCCACAAAAAATCAGACCCCGCATCAGCAGGGTCTAAGGACACAAGACTTTGACAATGACTAGCGCTAGCTTCCTTTCCTTTTGCGGGGCTGCTCCAACCTTGGAATTTAACCCTGACCAACGCTCTGATTGTCGTTTGATTCATTCCTTGAATCGATATGCATCAGTATCGGTGTGACACGCTTTCGCGTGTTTAGCTCACGTGTTAATCGTAATATATTTCTTCAGAATTGCAAATTTTTGTTACCAAACGTTTCCATCACCTACGTCTTGGGTCAAATCTTTTGCTGTGTACTCCGCTTGAGCGCTAGTGTGATGCGACTCTGCCTTGATGACTCGAGGGCGGTCGCCTTCGTCATACATCAAATCAGAGGGGCTAAATTTAGCCTGACCTGAGGTATGATGTGATTGAGCTTGAATAGGCTCATCGTCAACGGTCAAATCTTGATTTGCTTCGATGGACATATGGGCAAAGGCAAGCGGGCTTGCCAGCAAACCAAAAGAGAGACCTACGACGGCTGCTTTTTTAACAAAATCGTTAAACATACTATTTACTCCTGGTGACCGTTTGATACCGCTGAAGTGAAGTGAGAAGGGCTCTCTGGCCAGATCTCACTGCGGCTAGCTTCACTACCTCTAGATAGCATATGTAATGCCAACTCTCTTATAAAAATAAAATACTTATATAAATCAATAATTTAAAATAAATACATTGCGCACAATTATACGCCGCTAAAAACAAAAGCACGCTAATTACATGTGCACTAATGACACATGCGCAAAACTGTCTGTGCCTTTATGACACACTCAGCAAAATAAAAGGCTCGATGCCAACAAAGCGCTACGGCATCAATTCATAAAAAACAAAACATGGCATTGGATAGAGAGGCGCAAAGAAAGATCGGCGGAAAAGATAGGGGAGAAAGTAGCGGGGGAATAAGCGAGATAAAAAGTAGGCAGCAAAAATTAGGCCCCGCATTGCGGGGCCCGATATCAGAATTGGCTATAGGTAATAACTAACGCTAGCTTCCACTCCTTGTGCGGGGCTCCAACCTTGGAATTAACCCTGACTAGTGTTCTGATTGCCTACTGATTCATCCGTGAATCTTAAAAGCATTCTTGCTTTTGTAACATCCTGTTAATCGCTTATTCATTCTCTGAAAAAGCTTTTAATGATATCTAAAAGGTCATTGATAATTAGCTACCGCCATTTTCTTCTACAAGCTCATCCTTGTCATACTCAGCATCGTCTGAGTGACTGCTTGATTGCGGATCCATGTCGCTGGCACCATCACCTTCGTCATGGGTTAAATCGTCAGTCATGTCTGTTGTATCACTGCCAGTTGAACTACCGGTACCTTGGGAATCCATCGGTTGCTCCTCAGCGGTAATACCTTGGTTTTCGTCAATCGCCGAATTTTCATCAGTTTGTGCAAAAGCTAATGGGCTTGCCATCAGACCAAAAGATACACCTAAAATGCCAGCTTTCTTGAGAAAATCCTTGGACGTCATATCCTACCTCCGATCGCTGTTTAGTACCGCTTAATGAAGAAAGAAAGGCTTACTGAGAAGCCAGCAATTCCTGCGGTCATCTTCCTTCAATCTGTACTCTGCAGAAGGCATGCCAAAAAACTGAAGAATATAAATAAAAACAACAAAATCAAACTCTTACTTAAAAATAAGTTATGCCAAAAAGGCATCAACTGAGTCACGACACAACGCTTTGAGCTGTGTAAAAATGGCACATGGGTAAAGCTTTACCAACCTTGCATGCCAATATTGCACATTGTTACAAATATTATGCGATGGAATGACTTGCTAAATTAAACAAGACGCGAGGGGGGGAAGGCGCAGCGAAACAACGCACCCTTGCCGGGAAGGGACTCAATTTGTAGTTGCGCATCGTGGCGCAACAGCACGTGCTTAACGATCGCCAAGCCTAAACCTGTGCCGCCAGTCGCAGTGCTGCGCCCCTTATCAACCCGGTAAAAGCGTTCTGTTAGTCGGGGAATATGAACGGGATCAATCCCTTCACCGTTATCTTCCACATCGATATAGCCGCCACCAGTAGCGCTAGCTTTCCAGCGCAGGGTGATTTGGCTGCCAGCAGGCGTGTAGCGAACCGCATTAAAGGCAAGGTTAGAGACGGCGCTGCGAATCTCCTGTTCACTGCCTAACAGTCGGGCATCGCTCTCAAGGGCGACGGTAATGGTATGACGTTGATGCGATAGGGCCAGCGCATCATCACAAACGCTTTGCAGTAAAGGCTCGAGTGGCAGTGGATGATGATCTTGGCCGCCCTGGTCAATTTCCAAACGCGAGAGCAGCAATAAATCGTTGACCAGATTCTGCATCCGCTGGGTCTGTTCCTGCATTTGCTGAATACTACGTCCCAAGCGCGGCGGAAGCTGGTCGGAGATATCACTGTAGGTTTCCAAATAGCCGGAGAGAACGGTCAGCGGCGTACGTAACTCATGGGAAACGTTGGCGACAAAGTCGCGCCGCATCTGCTCAAGACGATGCAAGCGGGTGATATCGCGAGCCATCACTAAGCGTTCGTCGTCACCGTAGAGGGTAATTTGATACTGCAGGATTCGCCGTTCATCAATCGGTGAGGTGAGCGTTAACGGCTCACTGTAGTTACGCGAATTAAAATAGCTGATAAAGCCCGGGTCGCGCAGTAGGTTGGTAATGTGTTGACCACGATCATGGGCGGTTTGTAGCCCCAGCATGGCGGTGGCGGCGCTGTTCCACCACTCCAAATCACCGTGGCGATCAAGCATGACCACGCTATCACGCATTGCTTCAGACGACTCTTGAATACGTGCCAAAGTAGCCCGCAGACGGCTTTGGGTGATGCGCTGACTTTTTTGATAGCGGTATAAACGATCGAATAGCTCGCCCCACATCCCGCGAGCGGCAGGCGGTTCATCGTTAGGGTGGAGGGTGAGCCACAAATAGAGTTCGCGTAACTGTCGTAAGTGGTAAAACAGGCATCCCGCAAGCCCTGCTGCGAGCCCCAGCCCAGCCGAGCCCAACAGCCAGCCCAAGCAAGTGCCCAGCGTGGCCAGCCACGCTATTCGCCACAGCTCACGACTCCATAAACGCACATTTACACCCGTGCAGAGAAACGGTAACCGGTACCCCGAACCGTTTGGATCAGGTTTTGATGCACGTCACCCAGCGCTTTACGCAAGCGGCGGATATGCACATCGACCGTGCGCTCTTCAACGTAAACATTGCCGCCCCACACTTGGTCAAGCAGCTGGCTACGTGTGTAAGCGCGCTCTTGGTGAGTCATAAAAAACTGCAGCAAACGGTACTCGGTGGGGCCCATTTCCAGCGCTTTGCCGTGGGCACTTACCCGGTGGCTCACCGGATCAAGCAGCAGGCCGTTAATCTCAATCGGGTCTTCAACGCCACGTGGCGTCGCACGGCGCAGCACCGCTTTTAGCCGTGCCACCAATTCCCGGGGTGAAAAAGGCTTGGTGATATAGTCATCGGCACCGGCTTCAAGCCCTTGAATTTTATTATCCTCTTCGCCTTTCGCGGTGAGCATAATAATCGGGATTTCAGCGGTGGTTTCTTCACGCTTTAGGCGTCTCGCCAGCTCAATACCGCTAGTGCCGGGCATCATCCAGTCCAGCAGCAGTAAATCGGGTTGGTGGTCGACCACCATGGCATGGGCATCCTGGGCGTTATCCGCTTCGAGCACGCGATAGTCAGCCATTTCCAGCGCTACCGCGATCATCTCGCGAATCGACGCCTCATCATCGACAATCAGAACGGTCTTGGCGGTCATACCAGAGCCTCACGGTGTTCAAAGAAACTAGTTCAAAGAAAAACAGTTCAAAGATAAACAGATCAATGACATGTCAGTGACGATAACACCATGACTTGATGACAATTACATGACAATCGCCTCGATCAGCCAGCCGCAGGCCACCAACTTAGCGCGATACCGGCAAAAATCAGCAGTCCCGACCAGTGATTATTGAGAAACGCCTGGAAGCAGGCATCCCGCTCCTGGTCGCGAATTAAGCGCTGCTGATGCAGAAAAGTCGCTGCCATTGCCGCTAGCCCTAACCAGAAGAAACCACCTAAACCAACCCACCAGCCTACCCAAGCCAGCAACCCCAGGGTGGCTAGCTGGAGTAAGCCGATAATCAAACGATCCGCATTTCCAAACAGCACGGCCGTCGATTTAATGCCAATTTTTAAATCGTCGTCGCGATCGACCATGGCGTACTGGGTATCGTAGGCCACTGTCCAGCACACATTAGCGCAGAATAGCAGCCATGCTTCCAGCGGCACGTGGCCGAGCACGGCGCCAAAAGCCATCGGAATTGCCCAGGAAAAAGCCGCGCCCAGCACCACCTGAGGAAAGTGGGTATAGCGCTTCATAAACGGATAAATAATCGCCAGCAGCACCCCGCCCAGCGAGAGCAGCACCGTAAACCAGTTGGTCAGTAATACCAGAATAAACGCAGCGGCCACCAGGGCGATAAACAGCAGTTGAGCTTCGGTTTCGCTGATACGGCCCGTCGCTAGCGGACGTTGTTTTGTGCGTTTCACATGCCCATCGAAGTGGCGATCCGCATAGTCATTGACCACGCAGCCCGCAGCGCGCATCACATAAACGCCGGCCACAAAAATCAGCAGCACATTTCGCCCTGGTACACCTTCCGCAGCCACCCATAATGCCCACAGCGTCGGCCACATCAAAAGCCATGTGCCTATCGGCCGATTCAAGCGCATCAGCTGTAAAAAATCTGCCACGCGAGCCCATCCCTTCGGCCGCAACAGTGAACGATCCATGCTTACCTCACGAAGAATAAGATGCAGGCGCTAGCCTAGCGCGAAGGCAGGCCAAGATCATCCGCCATCGCCGTCAAAAAATACTCTTGCACTAATAATGACAGACTGCCGTGCTTACAGCCGTGATAAAAAACAGAGCGCCTTCCCCAGGCACAGCCTTCCTGTATGCCGTTGACGCTAGCAAACTGGGGGGAATGCGTCGTTACTTCCAATGGCCCACGCACTAAACCCGGCTGGCGAAATAGCCAACTACCTAGCGAGCGCTCGCCCAAGCACTCTAGCCGTTGGCCCTTTACCTGTGAGAGCGGGGCGACCGAGCGCGCCACCACCCATGGCGTTCCATCTAAGCACAGCGCCACTTCCCGCAGCCAGGCGTAACGCTTGGCACCAATGCCCAGCGCCTGAGCCTCATCCTGGCGCGGCCAACCAACCCCCTGGCGCAGCAGTCGTACTCGAAACGGCTTCTCGCCACCTGCGACCATTAAGCGGGCGGTTAACGAGTCGGTGGAGGCAACCCACTGCCACCAGGAAGCACTCATCGCCGGGCGCGCCGCATCAATCGGGCGCCAGCGGGAAAATAGAGGAGTTTGCCGAAAAGCAGCAGCCGTCACCGAGTTCTCCAGGGCAATTAACGGGTTGGCTAGTGTAACATGGGCACTGAAAGGCTTTTGTTTCAGCAACTTTTTTAACGACTCGGTTTAGCGCTTCTTTTTTCGCAATCTTATTTAGCAACTTTTTTGGTGTCTGCATGCCCGCCACCCAAACACAAAAAACGTCTTCTCACGCTGCGCTAGTGATTATTGGCACTGGAATGGCAGGGGTTGGCCTTGCCCGGGCGTTGCGCCGATTGGGCGACCAACGCTCAATCACGCTGGTGAGCGCTGACAGCGGCGATGATTACAGCAAGCCGTTGCTCTCCACCGGCTTCGCCAAGGGCCTCGCGCCCGAACAATTAGCCCAGCGCAGCGCTACTGACCTGGGCGAAGAGCTAAATGCCCAAATGGTTATCCACACCCAGGTAACCGCACTGGATGTGGATAACCAAACAATTCTGCTTGAAGACGGCATGGTGCTCGGCTACGACACACTGGTACTGGCCACTGGCGCTGCACCACGGGCGCCCTTCAGCATTGAGCCCAGCGTAGCCCCACGCTGCTTTACCATTAACGACCTGGATGACTACCGCCGCTTTCACACGGCGCTAGGCCATGGCCCTGCACGGATGGCGATTGTTGGCGCGGGGCTGGTCGGCTGTGAATTTGCCAACGACCTCCACGCTGGCGGCCATCGTGTCAGCCTCATTGCCCCAGAAGGAACCCTACTTCCTCGCTTGCTGCCACCGCCCTTAGGGAACGCCCTAGGCGATGCCTTTAGCGAAGCAGGTATCCATCTTCACCTTGCACGTTCGATTGATTCGATAGCGGCCGAAAGCGGCGAAGATATCGTATTACGTCTGGATAACGGCGACGCTGTCAGCGCTGATCTCGTGTTGATGGCAACCGGCCTTGCACCTCGCACAGCACTTGCCGAATCGGCTGGTTTAAACGTATCACCTGGCGGTATAGTCGTTGACCGCCAGTTGCGTACATCGCACCCCAATATCTACGCCCTAGGCGATGCAGCCTGCGTAGACGGTGTTAATGCCATGTACGTGCAGCCACTACAAGCCAGCGTTAAGGCGCTGGCGGCAACCCTTTCAGGCGCGCCCACGCCGGTTAGCTTCGGTGCTTGGCCGGTAGTGGTTAAAACGCCGCTGCTACCAGTGGTGGCCTACCCGCCAACGAACACGCCTGAGCACTGGCGAATTGAAGGCGAAGGCGGGGATATCAGTGCCTTGGCTGAAAATAAAGACGGTCGTTTGATTGGTTTTGCGTTGACAGGCGGCTGCGTGAGAAGGAAAGTGGAGCTTTCCAGAGCAGCACCTGCACTGCTAGGCTGATTTTCGTCGCGTTCACGACTAGGCTAGAGAAGTTAACCTAATCGGCTACGCACCCAACAACATGCATTTGTTTGATGTTTGATTTCTTTTAAAAAGGGGAGATTCCTTATGCGCAAACCTGAACTCGCTGCAGCCATCGCTGAAAGTGCCGACCTATCCAAAGATAAAGCTGGCCAAGTGCTGAACGTTATTCTGGATGAGATCACCAACAGCGTTGCTAAGGGCGAAGATGTCGCTTTGATTGGTTTTGGTACCTTCACGGTACGTGAGCGCGCAGCACGTACCGGCAAAAATCCGCAAACCGGTGCCCCGCTGCAGATTCCGGCCAGCAAAAACGTTGCCTTTAAGCCAGGCAAAGGACTTAAGGACGCCGTTTCTTAATGAAGCTCAAGCTGACGCTGTGGCTACTGGGCGTACTGCTCAAACGTGCCCTGCGCCGCAAGCCGCGCTTTCGTGAACAGTTAGAACGCATGCGCGGCCTGGACTGGGGGATTGCCACGGAAGATCTAAGTATTGCCCGCCACTACCGGATGACACCGAAAAGTATCAGTACCGGCAAAGGGCTGCCTGTGGACTTAGATCTTGAGCTACGCTTCCGTGATCAGAATACCGCCTTGAAAGTGCTCAAAAAGCCAACACAGCAGGCCTTTCTCGACGGCATGATAAACGGCGACGTGCGCTTAGTGGGTGATTCCGCCGATATGAATAAGCTGCAAAAACTACTCAAGTATTTGTAGCGGTTTACGATTGGCATAGGGTAACGGCTTAGATTAAATAAATTTAGGCTGAACAAGGTAGAGGTATAAAAGCTATCGATGGACATACCTCATCAACGCCTCGTTTACTTTCGCGTTACCCTTGAGTCTGGCTCCGTGCGCCGCGCAGCGGCGCGCAGCGGCGCGCTTGGATATTGCTCCCTCGGCGGTAAGCCGGCAAATTGCTTTGCTGGAAGAAGCCTTGGGAGCGACGCTTATGGAGCGTCAGCGCGACGGCATTTCGCCTACTCCGGTAGGCGAAATGCTGCTTGAGTACTGCGAGCGCCGCGGCGCCCTTGATGAAGGGTTTATTGCGTCACTTGAATCCTACCAACGCATGGAAACCGGCAAGATATCGCTTACCGTCGGAGAAGGGTTTGTCAGTGACCTAGTAGCCTCCCCACTGCATGAATTTACCCAACGCTATGCGGGCATTCAGCTCGATATCCATACCGCAGGCACCTCGGGCATTATTGACGCTGTTGTCGGCGATCACAGTCATATCGGCTTGATGTTCCATGAGCGTACCCATCCCCAGCTGCGTTTCTGGTCATCTACTCCTCAGCCACTCATGGCCATTCTGCCGCCCGACCACCCGTTAACCAGCCAAACGGCGCCGCTCACGCTTACCCAGCTTAGCGACCAGCCCATGGCCATGTGGGACACTACCCATGGGGTGCGTCAAATGGTTGACCAAGCCTTTCAGCAGTCGCGTATAGCCCCGCGCATGGCGATGAATACCAACTCAATGGTGATTCTGGCCCAATATGTGCGCAGCGGTATGGGGATTACACTGCTACCCGCCTTTGCCGTCGCCCACGATTTAGAGCTCGGCACGTTAGTGGCGCGCCCGGTAGATAATCCGCTTTTTCAGCGCTCCCAGGCCCACATGGTCACGCGGGTAGGCCGCCAACAGCCCAAGGCCAGCATTCTGCTGCTACGCCACCTGCAGCGCTGGATGCAGGCGTTTCGCGCCCCAGGCTCGGTAAGCGATCAACCAACACCACTGCCGTAACCGAACGCCACACTGGCTTCAGGGGCTGTTTCCACCCAGACGCTTTGCGGCACCGTATATTCGCGCAGGCCATCCAAGCCGCTGGAGCGACCGAAGCCGCTATCGCCAAAGCCACCAAACGGTGACATCACGCTGATCGCCTTATAGCTATTGATCCATACCGTACCAGCACGCAGTTGCCCAGCTACGCGATGCGCTCGCGCTACGTCCTGGCTCCAAACGGCGCCAGCCAAGCCAAAGCGGGTCTCGTTGGCGAGCTGAATGGCCTGATTTTCATTGTCAAAGGCCATGGCCACCAGCACCGGACCGAACACTTCTTGTTGAGCAATCTCCATATCCGGCGTGACATCGACCAGCACGGTAGGGGCGATAAAGTAGCCCTGAGCCTCGGTAGGTAATCCCTCTGGCCGTTTACCGCCCGTTAACAACGTTGCGCCAGCGGCTACCGCCGCGTCGATCATGCGTGTGACCTGCTCAAATTGGCGGTGATTCTGCAAAGGCCCCATGCGGGTCGCTTCATCGTTAGGCAGGCCCACCGAAATCTGTTCCGCCGCCCGCGCCAAACG
This sequence comes from Halomonas sp. KHS3, assembly GCF_000830495.1. Classification (NCBI taxonomy): domain Bacteria; kingdom Pseudomonadati; phylum Pseudomonadota; class Gammaproteobacteria; order Oceanospirillales; family Halomonadaceae; genus Halomonas; species Halomonas sp. KHS3. Next base: position 355,192 of record NZ_JWHY01000001.1, read on the forward strand.
GCTGGTGACTTGCTCAAACACCGGGCGCTCGATCAACAGCCGCGAGCCCGCCACACAGCTCTGGCCGGCGGCGGCAAAAATGGCCGCCTGGGCACCCGCGACAGCTTCATCCAGCTTGGCATCGGCAAACACAATATTGGCGGATTTGCCCCCCAGCTCTAACACGCTGGGCACCAACCTCCTCGCGCCCGCTTCAGCAATCATGCGACCACTCTGGGGAGAGCCCACGAACACCAGTTTGCTGATGGCAGGGTGGTCGGTCAGCGCTGCGCCGGTCGACTTGCCCAGCCCGTTGACGATATTGATCAGCCCTTTAGGAAGTCCGCCGCTTTCAAGTAGCTTGGCAATCACCACCGATGAAAAGGGCGTCAGTTCGGAAGGCTTTAGCACCACACCATTGCCCGCCGCAATGGCAGGGGCTAACTGCCAGGCACAGGTGAACATCGGGGCATTCCAGGGGGTAATCTGCCCCACCACGCCGTAAGGTACATGGCGCACATAGTTAAGATGCGAGGTAGGCACTGGAATCACTTCGCCATGCTGCTTGTCGCACCACCCCGCGTAGTACTCGAACATCTCGCGTACTTTGCCTACTTCAGCCCGGCAGTCACGAATCGGCTTACCGGCCACCACACTTTCCAGCTGAGCCAGCGCCTCTTCATGGCCCGCCAGGCCGCGTATGGCGGCATTCATGCGCCGTCCACGCTCGCTGGCGGTTAGCGCCATCCATTCGCGTTGGCCTCGCTGTGCCGCTTGGGTAGCACGCTTAATCAGTCCAGCACCCGCATCGCGATAGCTCACCAGCGTTTCGCCGGTGGCTGGATTGGTCAGGGTGATCACGTCCCCCTCTCCTGCCACTAAACCGCCATCAACCCAGTTGCTCAGCAGCGTGGTGGCCGTTAATCCAAAACCTTCGAGTAGCGTGGCAAGGTGATCTTGGGCATGTTGGCTAAGTGCGTTCATTACTGCTCCTCCGCCTGGCTGGCACGCGCTAATATCGGCGTGGTGATATGGTTAAAGTCATCGCTATCGGTTGGTTGTTCGGGGTTCGCGTGCCAGGCATCGACCACGGCTTGTAACAGCGGCGAGGGGATATCCAGTTGCTCAGCGGCATCCCGGGCCAAACGTAAATCCTTACGCATCAAACCGGTGGTAAAGCCTGAGTCGAAACGCTCACTCAACACCCACTCTGGGAAGTTCACCTCGCTGACCGCGCTGCGCCCCGAGCCACTGTTAAGGCCCGCCAAGCAGGCCGCGGGGTCAACGCCCGCCTTGACTGCCATAGCAACGGCTTCGGCGGTGGTTAACAAGTGCGCGGCACACAGGTAGTTATTGGCAAGCTTGACCACATGGCCGCTGCCCGGGCCGCCCACATGGGTACGCTTGGCCGACATGGCTTCCAGCATCGGCAATACCCGCTCAATGGTGGCGACATCGCCTCCTAACAGCATCCCTAGCTTGCCGCTGGCAGCGCCTTTCGGGCCGCCGCTGACCGGGGCATCCAACCATAGAAGGCCCGCTGCGGTTACTTTTTCGGCCAGTTCACGCGTCACGGCGGGGTCACTGGTGGAGGTATCGACAATCACGCTACCTTTCGGCGCAAGGTCAAGCAGGCCTGGCGATTGCTCGATCACCTCACGCACATGGGCAGAGGTGGGCAACGACAGCAGGTAAACGTCGCTAGCGGGTAATTCTTCGGGAGCCACAACGGTTAGTCCTTGAGCAGCAAGACACGATCGCGCTTGCTCAAATACATCGCTACCCGTTACTTCAAACCCTGCTGCTTTGAGGGTGAGCGCCATATTGCCGCCCATCTGCCCCAAACCAATGACGGTAATCGATAAAGGGGTGGTGACTAAAGACATAGTAAAGCTCCTTTAAACGTCATGAAGACGCTATGTTCCGGGTAGACGCTCCCCTACCCAGAGGGCATCAGAGAGCGAATAACGTGTATTAAGTCAGGAATTTAGACGAGTAACGCCCTTACCAGCTCCACCCAGTAGCGCGTGCCCAGCGGCAGCAAAGCGTCGTTAAAGTCATAGCGGGGGTTATGCAGCGAAGCGGACTCCTCGCCATTGCCCATCCAGATATAGGCACCTGGGCGCTCGGCCAGCAGGAACGAGAAATCCTCAGAGGCCATACTGGGCGGCGGGTTGCGCACCACATTGTCGCTGCCGAGTAAGCTTTCCAGCACCGAGGCGCAGTGCTGGGCATGTTCAGGGGTATTGATAGTGGCGGGATAGCAGCGCTGGTAATCCAGCTCAACGGTTAAGCCGTGAAACTCTGCCAAGCTGGCAATCGCCTGCTTAAAGCGTGCCTCCAAGTGCTCTTTAAGCGCCATATCAAAACAGCGCAGCGTGCCGCGAAGCGCCACCTGTTCGGGAATCACATTGAAGGTATCCCCCGCGTTAATACTGGTAATACTCAGCACGGCAGATTTGTCTGGCGGCGTTTCGCGGCTCACCAGCCCTTGCAGTTGGCTGATCAGTTGGCAGCTCGCCAACACCGTATCAGTACCTAAATGGGGCATCGCCGCATGGCAGCCCTTGCCAGTCAGCGTCAGGCTAAAGATATCGAAGGCGGCCATGACGTCGGTATCGTGCACCGCGGCTACGCCTACGGGCAGACCCGGCCAGTTATGCAAGCCGTACACGGCATCCATGGGAAAGCGCTCAAACAGGCCCTCTTCAACCATCACCCGCCCGCCGCCTGCGTTCTCTTCGGCGGGTTGAAAGATGAACACCACCCGGCCTTTGAAATCCGGCTGCTGCTTTAACGCCCAGGCAGCGCCCAACAGCATGGTGGTGTGTCCATCGTGGCCACAAGCGTGCATTTTGCCCGGCGTTTGCGACGCGTAGGCAAGCGCAGTCTCTTCACGAATATCCAAGGCGTCGATATCGGCCCGCAGGCCGATGGTTTTACCTTCACCTTGTTGACCATCCAACGCGGCTACCACACCCGTTCCGGCAATCCCGGTGGTTACCTCAAAGCCCCACTCAGTCAGCAGCTCGGCAATGCGTGCGCTGGTGCGGTGCTCTTCAAAAGCCGTTTCCGGGTGCTGGTGAAAATCATGGCGCCACGCTTTTAGTTCTGCGTGATCCGGTAAGTCTACTGAAGCAGTCATCGTCTTATCCTTAAAGCATCACATGGGCGACAACAGCAGAGCCAATAAAGGTACCGGTAAAGACCAGCAGGGCCACAATCACCAGCTTCCAGCCAGTCTGCTTGAACATGGCAAACTCACGACCGGTAAGCGCCAGCCCTGCGTAGGCCAATACCGGCGTGACCACTGCCAGGAAATCCACCTCGGCCAACCGTGCGATGATCCACCCATTACCCGGGAAGAACGGCAGCGTCGCGATAATACTCACCAGCGACACCCAGGCCACGCTGGGCAGGTAAAAAGGGCAAAACCGCCCAACCACCAAGCCGATAATGACCATGGCATACAGAATCAACATGCCGGGCAGCGCATCTAATAAAGGTGAACCGTTGACGATATTGCTAAACCACGCCGCCACACAGACTGCTGCCAGTACCAACGCGGTTTTACCCAGCTGATTTTCCGGGCGTAGCTCTTTTAACGCCTCAGCATCGAACTGATCGATTGGGCTCTCATGAGTTTTCATGGCTAACCTCCTGGCACGAGCCTTTTAAGCGCTTGTACATCCACTCGGTGATCGGTAGCGCGATAAATAGTGAGATATACAGACCGGTGGCGTAGGTAAGCAGGTTGCTTGCCCCGGCAAAGGCGAGTAGTTCGTCTTTGGATGCGGGTACCGCTTCGGCTAAAGCTGCTGAACACGCTGCCACCATACTGCCACTGCCCACCCCGCAGGCCATGGCCAAAGCACGAATATCGAGAATATCCAGCGAGGCGATATAGCCCGCCATTAAGGCGAAGTAGAGCGTACCGAACATGGTGCCCACTACGTAAACGCCCATAATGCCGATACCTTCAGGACTTCTCAGCCCGTAACGATCTGAAATAATGGCAATATTGGGCTCACGGGCGATAGAGTAAGTGGCACCGATCGCTTCACGTCCCATTTTGAGGACTAATACTGCAAAGGGGAGCGCTATGAGCATGGTGCCCAGATTACCCAATTCCTGGAGAATCAGTGCAGGGCCGGCGGCGATGATCTGCTCGATCGCTGGGCCAATGGTGGAACCGAATTTGGCGATAAACGGCAGGATGGCGATTAGAATAATCGGGCCAGCCGCATTGCTGACCGGCTTGGGAATGACTTTGCCCATTGCCGAAAAAAGATGAGGGTTGAACAGAACGCCAATCACAAAGGCATAGAGCAGCGGTAATAACAACAGTGTTCCAGGCCCGAGGGGGATGCGTACGATGCCGACCCACTCGGCAAACATCGACGTCACAATCACCGTAAGGTGAAGACGCCAGTCCAGCAGCAGTTTGATATCCATAGGAGTGTCCCTGTTTTTTTTAGAGTCACTCCGAGTATCGAAAGGTTACTGTTTCAATCATAGGGCTTTAGTGCGCTATTTTTTAGAACACCCAAACGTTGAGTGCTGAGTAGCGACATCCAACGCCTACGCATTTATACTAAAGTCTAACAACCATCTATAAGAGCTTTTATGCCCCTATCTTTGCCGCTACGGCGCCTTTGGACTCTCGATAAATTCGCCTACAGCCTGCGCGTTTTTATAGCGTTCAGCGGTGCGTTGCTATTTAGCGGCTTAATGGGCGATGTAGCGCTGGTCATTCCGCTTTTCCTCGGCATTATCGCCTGCGCGCTGTCTGAAACTGACGATAGCTGGCAAGGCCGTCTTCAAGCGCTGCTGGTAACGCTAGTGTGTTTTACGTCAGCGTCCTTTATCGTGCAGTGGCTATTTCCCTGGCCGTGGCTATTTGTAGTGGGCCTGGGGCTTTCGACCTTTTGCCTGATTATGCTCGGAGCAATCGGACAGCGTTATGCCACCATCGCTTCCGGCACGCTAATACTCTCGATCTACTCGATGATCAACATCGAGCAGCACGGCGGGGTGGATGAAGACGTGGCGGCGCGCCAACTGCTGCTGTTGGCTGGAGCGGTGTGGTATGGGCTAATTTCGGTGGTGTGGTGCGCACTGTTTTCGCGCCAACCGGTCAAGCAGAGCATGGCACGGGTGTACAAAGCGCTGGGTGAGTTTCTGATACTGAAATCGGCGCTGTTTGAACCGGTGCGCGGTGTCGATGTGGAAGCCCGCCGGGTGGCCTTGGCGCGCCAGAACGGCAAAGTCGTCGCTGCGCTCAATCAAGCCAAAGAGATGATTTTTAGGCGACTGGAAGGCCAGCGCGGCGACCAAAAACTCAACCGCTACCTACGCATCTACTTTATTGCCCAGGATATTCACGAACGCGCCAGCTCCACCCATTACCCCTACAGTGCGCTCAGCAAAGCCTTTTTCCACCATGATGTGCTGTTTCGCTGCCAGCGGCTACTGGATCAACAGGGGCGCTCCTGCCGTCAGCTAGCCAAATCGCTGCTACTCAATAGGCCGTTTGATCATCAGCAGAGCGAAGAGGCGCTGGCCGACCTGCACGCCTCGATTGAGAACCTGCGCGGCCGTGGCAAGCCCGAGTGGCGCCCACTGCTTTACCCATTGAGCGCGCTGGCAGAGAACCTGGCCACCCTGGAAAATCAACTCGCCAGCGCCCACAACCCCGGCGTCAGCGATGAGCGGCGCGACAGTTCGCTGTATGACCGCTCGCCGTCGAGTCTGCAGGAAGCGTGGAAGCGGGTGCGCCTAAACTTTACTCTCGGCTCCCCCACTTTTCGCCATGCAGTGCGGCTCTCCATTGCCCTCACGACCGGCTATGGGCTGATGCAGTGGATCGACCCCGAGCAGGGCTTTTGGATTCTGCTGACCACGCTGTTTGTTTGCCGACCCAACTTTGCCACCACGCGGCGGTTTTTGTCACAGCGGATTATGGGCACGATATTGGGCCTGACAGTAGGGTGGGCGTCGATCAGCCTCTTTCCGCACCCGCTGGTGCAGAGCATGATCGCCGTGGCCGCGGGGGTGTCCTTCTTCGCCAACCGCGAAAAGCACTATGTAATCGCTACTGCCTCTATCACCCTGCTCGTGCTGTGCAGCTTCAACCAGGTAGGCGACGGCTATAACCTGATCCTACCGCGGCTGCTCGATACCCTGCTTGGCTCACTCATCGCCGGCTTAGCGGTATTTTTTATTCTACCCGACTGGCAGGGTCGCAGGCTTTATCGCGAAGCCGCCAACGCGCTCAATAACCACCGCCGCTACCTGGAGGAGATTATCCACCAGTACGAGGAGGGCAAGCAGGATGACTTGGCCTATCGCCTGGCGCGGCGCAATGCCCATAACGCCGATGCAGCGCTCTCCACCCTGCTCACCAATATGCTCCATGAGCCGGGGCATTACAGGAAACTGGACGCGGACAACGGGCTGCGCTTTCTGGTGCTCTCCAATACCCTACTCAGCCACCTCTCTGCACTGGGCGCCCATCGCCACCAGTTGGCAGACGATGAAGACGATGCCACGCTAGTGCCGGTAGCAAAACGTATTGGTGAGCTGCTGGGACAAATCGCCGAGCGATTAAACCAGCGCCAGCCGGTTGAGCCACTAGCGGATCAAGCTGCCGAGTTATTAGCCCAGCTAGAAGAGAAAAGTGCGCTATCCGCAGATGAAAAAGCCGTCACGCTCTACCGCCCTATCCAAAGCCAGCTACGCCTTATTACCGAGCAGCTCGCCCCGCTGGGTGAAGCTGCGAATCGTCTGGTGGGAAGTGAAGAGCATACGCCAAGTACCGCTAGCGTCTAACCAAGCTAACTACACCTGCCCATAGCGCCCTGCCGCCTCGCCAAGCCAGCGGCGCACCAGGACAGCGGTAACCTCTGGGCTGCCCTGCAGCGTTTGGGCCATGGCCGTTACCCGCTCTAGCAGGTCGGCATCGCGCTCCAGGTCGGCGATTTTCATCTGCGCAAGGCCGGTTTGGCGGGTGCCGAGCACTTCACCGGGGCCGCGGATTTCCAGGTCTTTCTCGGCAATGCGGAAGCCGTCGGTGGTTTCGCGCATGACCGCCAAACGTTGGCGGGAGCTTTTCGACAGCGGCGGATGGTAGAGCAGCACACAGAAGCTTTCCGTGCTGCCACGCCCTACCCGGCCGCGTAGCTGGTGCAGTTGGGAAAGCCCCAGACGCTCGGGGTTTTCGATAATCATCAGGCTGGCATTGGGTACATCTACCCCCACCTCTATCACCGTGGTAGCCACCAGCAAATCCAGCTCCCCCGCTTTGAAGGCGGTCATCACCTCGGCTTTCTCGCTCGACTTCATGCGCCCGTGAACCAAGCCCACCGCCAACTCGGGCAACGCTATGGTTAGCTCATCGCGGGTAACCTCGGCCGCCTGGCACTGCAACGCCTCGGATTCATCAATCAGCGTGCACACCCAATACGCCTGACGACCTTCGCTGCAGGCCAGCCGAATACGCTCAACCACTTCAGGGCGGCGTTCGTCGGGCACTACCACGGTTTTTACTGGCGTACGGCCAGGGGGTAGCTCGTCGATCACCGAGACATCCAGATCCGCGTAGGCGCTCATGGCCAAAGTGCGGGGAATCGGCGTGGCGGTCATGATCAACTGGTGCGGGGTTAGCCCGCCCGCTTCGCCTTTCTCACGCAGCGCTAAGCGTTGATGCACGCCAAAGCGGTGCTGTTCGTCAATGATCGCCAGCCCTAAACACTGGAAGTGTACGTCGTCCTGAAACAGCGCGTGGGTGCCCACCACCATCCGCGCACGCCCGTCGGCAATCGCCGCCTTGGCATCCAACCGTGCTTTGCCTTTGAGCTTGCCCGCCAGCCACGCCACTTCGATGCCCAATGGTTCAAACCAAGCTTTAAACGAGCGGTAGTGCTGCTCGGCGAGGATCTCGGTCGGCGCCATGATCGCCGCCTGGCAGTTGCCCGCCAGAGCGCTCAGCGCGGCCATGGCGGCGACCACGGTTTTTCCCGAGCCAACATCGCCCTGGATCAGCCGCAGCATCGGCGCTGGGCGACTTAAATCGTGGCTAATCTCCTCCAACACGCGGCGCTGGGCGCCGGTCAGTGCAAACGGCAGTTGGGCCAAAAAGCGTGCCTGTAGGCTGCGCCCAGAGGGAAGTGTGGGCGCGCCATCCGCCTGAATACGCAGGCGAACTTCACGCAGGCTTAGTTGGTGGGCGAGCAGCTCTTCCAGCGCCAGCCGCCGAGTGGCCGGGTGCTGGCCACTGGTCAACTGCTCTATATTCACATCGGGAGGCGGCTGGTGCAGCAAGTGCAGGCTGGCGTGTAGGCCTGGCAACTGAAAGCGTTGAAGCAGGGCATCGGGTATTACATCGGGCAAGGCCTCGGGGGCGCTGTCCAGTAAACCGAGCGCCTGCTGAGCCAGAGCACGCAGCCGCGGCTGGTTCAACCCTTCGGTGGTGGGATAAATAGGCGTGAAATACTCCTCCACCGGGGTCTCACTACCGCCACTGAGCCGGTATTCCGGGTGGTAGATCTCTAAACCGGTCGCCCCAGCCCGCGCTTCGCCAAAGGCGCGCACGGTCGCACCTGGGCGCATCTGTTGCTGCTGGGCCGGTGAGAAGTGGAAAAACCGCAGACTCAAAATACCGCTAGCATCACGCAGGCGCACCAGCAGGCTGCGGCGGCGCCCTTTGACTACGTCGCAAGCGGTCACTTCGCCCTCTATCACCGCCTCCTGACCTGCACGCAGCAGGCCAATAGGCGTAAGCCGCGTGCGATCCTGATAGCGCAGCGGCAGGTGGAACAACAGGTCGCTTACCTGCTCGATACCCAATCGACCCAGTTTCAGCGCCAGCGCTTCGCCTACGCCCTTCAGCGCGGTGATGGGCGCGGAAAGATCACTCATAGGGCGCTTTTCACGGCTTTAGTAGGTTGGCGGCAGTGGCTGATCGCTTGAATCAGCGCCTCAATAGCCTTAGGACGGGGAAAGCTCGCCCGCCAGGCGATCGCCACGGTGCGCGACGGCGCTGGCTCCACAAATGGCCGACTGGCCAGCATGGCATTTTCATACTGGTCGGTGCCCAGCGCAGACTGCGGCAGCACCGTAATACCTAATCGAGAGGCCACCATATGGCGAATGGTTTCCAGCGACCCGCCTTCGGCGATCAGCGTATTGTTGGGGCTGTTGAGTTTTTGGGTAATCGCCGGGCAGGCTTCCAGAATTTGATCGCGAAAACAGTGTCCTTCGCCGAGCAGCAGCAGGCGCTCTTCGAGTAAGTCCTCTTTATTGATCGCTTCCCGCTCGACCCATGGGTGGTTAGCGGGAATGAGAACTTCAAAGGCTTCGTCGTAGATTGGCTTGGTGACCACATCGGTTTCAGTAAACGGCAATGCCACAATAATCACATCCAGCTCACCGCTTCTTAGCTTGGCGCGCAGCGTACCGGTCATGCCCTCTTCAATATAAAGAGGCATTTGCGGGGCCGCGTTCGCCAGGGCAGGCACTAGATGGGGAAACAGGTAGGGCCCAATGGTGTAAATCGCCCCAATGCGCAGCGGGTTGGCCAACTGATCTTTACCCGCACTGGCGAGCTCAAAAATCAGGCTGCTCTGCTCCAGCACACGCTGGGCCTGGGCGACGATTTTTTCACCCAGCGGGGTAACCTGGACGGTGGACTTGGAACGCTCAAAGAGCGGCGTTTCGAGCTCTTCTTCCAGCTTTTTCACCGCCACCGAGAGCGTGGGCTGTGAAACGTGGCAGCGTTCCGCCGCACGGCCAAAGTGACGCTCCTGGGCAAGGGTTACGATGTAGCGAAGTTCTGTTAAAGTCATAGCGGTGCCAGTGGCATCCTCTCGTAGCAGCTCGTGACTAGGGCTTGTATGAAAAAAGTGATGTATGCAAGGCCTTGCATCATGACAGTCAGCGAGACGGAAAAGGACAAGCAAGCTCTGCCGTCGGTCTTCTCAACCGACAATATCTCGGTTCAATGTCATCGTTGGTAGAGACTTTGCATCTAATAGGGAATATTAATCAAGAGGAGTGAGCACGGTGAAGCTAACCGTACTGATTATCGGCTGTGGCGATTTAGGGATCAACCTTGGGCGCGAGCTGCTTGAGGAAGGGCACCAAGTGATTGGCCTACGCCGCAACGTGGAAGCCTTAAAAGACACCGGTATCAAACCGCTGGCGTTAGACCTGGATAGCCTTGAAGAGGCCGATGCCAAAAGCCTGCCCCAGGCTGACTATGTGGTCTACACCGTCAGCGCTGACCGTTTCGAAGAGAGCGCGTATCAAAGCGCCTATCCGGAAGGTTTAAAGCGCGTGCTGAGCGTGATGGAGCAGCACAAAACGCCTCCACGTAGGGTGTTTTTCGTCTCTTCAACTAGCGTGCATGGCCAGCAGGAGGGCGAGGTCGTTAACGAAGAGAGCCCCACCGACCCCACTAGCTTCTCTGGCACCCTAATGTGCGAGGCTGAGCAGGCGCTGATCAATCACCCCCTGCCGGGCACGGTGATTCGCTTTTCCGGCATTTACGGCCCTGGCCGCGATCGACTGATTCATCAGGTTGCTGAAGGCCGCGTGGCTGCGATCACTCCTGTGGTCTACTCCAATCGCATCCACCGCGACGACTGCACAGGTATTATTGCCCACCTGATTCGCTATCAGGAGCGCGGTGAGACGCTGGATGATATCTACCTGGGCAGCGACTGCGAACCGGTCACCATGCATAACGTAATGATGTGGCTGGCCGAGCAGTTAAAAGTAGAGGCCACAGAGACCATGCAGTCCCCTTTACGTCGGCGAACGAGCAAACGCTGCGATAACCAGCGCATATTGAGCACTGGTTATCAGTTCCGCTTTCCTAGCTACCGCGAAGGCTATGCACAGGTACTCAAAGAGGGCGGCTTTCTAGAGCTAAACAAAGCCTAGTCACCGATAACCATCACCGCTTCCGCTTCCACCTGGCTGCCTTTGGGTAGTGCTTTGACGCCAACGGCGGCGCGGGCGGGGAAAGGAGCGGTGAAGAACTCCTCCATGACTTGGTTAACAATCGCAAAGTTATCCAAGTCCACCAGGTACAGATTCAGCTTCACGATATCGCTTAGCGAGCCCGCCGCTTCTTCGCACACTGCCTGAAGGTTGGTGAAAACTTGGCGTGCCTGAGCTTCGAAATCCTCAGACACAATCGCCATGGTCGCGGGATCCAGCGGGATCTGGCCAGAGAGATAAACCGTGTTGCCCGCTTTAATGGCCTGGGAGTAAGGACCAATAGCCGCGGGGGCTTTGCTGGTGTTGATAACGGCCTTATTGCTCATACGTTGTTTCGCTCCTGTAATGGGTAACACTTAATTATTTGATACTGAAAAATAGCGATCGCTGCCGATTTATATCAGCCTGTTGTTATGTATAGTATTAATTAGCGAGTCGGGTAATTTTGCCAACGTTGGGAAGGTTACGGATGCGTTTAATGATGCGTGCCAGATGCACACGACCTTTCACCGACAGCGTCAGATTGACGGTGGAAAGGTGGGCATCGCGCTCTTCAATACCAATCCGCTCAATATTGGCATCGGCATCGGTGACCAGCCCGGCAAGCTCTGCGACTAGCCCACGACGGCTCTCAATTTCGATACGCAGCGCGACCGGGAAATCTTCATCAATGGTGTCCGACCACTCCAGCGCGAAGAGCTTATCAGGGTCATTTTTATCGGCGAAGTTCTTATCCACCACGTTTTTACACTCAGCGCGATGCACCACCAACCCTTTGCCTGTGGAAAGGTGGCCCACCACGGGGTCGCCTGGTAGCGGATGGCAGCAGCGCGCAAAGTTAATCACCATGCCTTCGCTGCCGCTGATCATGACGGCTTTGCTACCCTCCCCGCCTACAGGGTGCTCATAGCTTTCGCCATGCGCCGCAGCCACTAGGCGGCGTGCCACCACGTGGGTCATGCGGTTGCCCATCCCGAGCGACTCCAACAGAGCATCCTCAGAAGAGACATCCAACTCTTTGAAGGCGCGCTTAAGGGCGCTCTCATCCAGTTCTTCCAGGCTGGTATCGAATGGCGCCAGGGCTTTATTGAGCAACCGTCGTCCCAGCATGACCGCTTCGGTCTGCTGCTGATATTTAAGCGCGTGACGGATTGCCGAACGCGCCTTTGCGGTGGTCACAAAATTTAGCCAGGTAATATTGGGCTTCGCACCGGGGGCGGTGATAATTTCCAACGTCTGACCACTTTCTAAGCGCGTCGAGAGCGGCGCCAAATGGCGATCAATGCGGCAAGCGATACAGTTATTGCCGATATCCGTGTGCACGGTGTAGGCGAAGTCGATTACGGTAGCGCCCTGGGGCAGCTCCATAATATCGCCTTTAGGTGTGAACACGTAGATATCGTCGGGGAACAGGTCGTTTTTAACGTGCTCGATAAACTCCAGCGAGTCGCCAGCGTGGCGCTGCATTTCCAGCAGGCCCTTAACCCAGGCGCGAGCACGTGCATGGCTGCCCTCGGCAATCGGATGGGAAGTCTGCCCCGCTTTATAAAGCCAGTGGGCAGCGATACCGTTATTGGCCATGGCCTCCATTTCACGGGTGCGTATCTGCACCTCAATGGGCATACCGCGGGAACCAAACAAGGTGGTATGCAGGCTCTGGTAACCGTTAGCTTTGGGAATCGCAATGTAGTCTTTAAAGCGCCCCGGTACCGGCTTATAGAGGTTATGCACCACGCCTAGAATACGGTAGCAGCTGGCCACATCTTCGGTAATGATGCGAAAGCCAAACACATCCATAATTTCGACAAAGGGCTTACGCTGGTCGCGCATTTTTTTATAGATCGACAGCAGGTGCTTTTGGCGTCCAATGACGGTGCCATTAAGCCCGTCATCGTCCAGGCTTTTTTGCAGGGAGGACTGTATTTCGCGCATAGCACTACGCCGGTGCCCCCGCGCTTTAGCAACCGCACGCTTGATGCGCTCCGAGCGCATGGGGTGAATCGCCTGAAAGGAGAGATCCTCAAGCTCGATACGAATCGTATTGATACCCAGCCGCCCGGCAATTCGCGCGTAAATTTCCAACGTTTCACGGGCGATGCGACGCTTTTTATCTGGGCGTAGGGCGCCCAGGGTGCGCATGTTATGCAACCGGTCAGCCAGCTTGACGATGATAACGCGAATATCCCGCGACATCGCCAGCACCATCTTCTGAAAATTTTCCGCCTGGGCGACGGCTTTGTCTTCAAAGGTGATTTGGGTAAGTTTGGATACCCCATCTACCAGCTCTGCTACCGGCTTGCCAAACTGAGCCTCCAGGGCTTTTTTGGATACGCCGGTGTCTTCGATAACGTCGTGCAGCATGGCGGCCATCAGGCTTTGATGATCCATGTGCATATTGGCAAGAATATTCGCTACCGCCAGTGGGTGGGTAACGTACGGCTCGCCGGAACGCCGCCGCTGGCCGTCGTGGGCCTGCTCAGCATAGTAAAAGGCGCGTTTGACCTGCTGGATCTCATCCGAGGGTAAATAGCCGCCGAGTCTATCGGCCAGGTCATCAATGGTGAACATCTACCGCGCCTCTATCGGTTTCGTTGAAAACGTTAGTCGTCGATATGAGTAGGCGCCATAGCCGGGCGCGGACGAACAGCGGCTTCAACGGGCTCGTCCAGTACAGTGTGATCGACCAGGCCTGCGGCAATTTCACGCAGCGCCATCACCGTAGGTTTATCATTTTCCCAAGGAAGCAGAGCATCGCGGGAGCCGCGCGCCAGCTGGCGAGCGCGCTGAGTGGAAATCATCACCAGCTTGAAACGGTTTTCAACATTTTCAAGACAATCTTCAACGGTTACGCGAGCCATGGGAGCCTTCCTGTTATGACGGAACCGGGCCGACACCGTAGAGAACGGCGCCGACCCAGTGAAAAAATGGTGCGACAAAAATAGTGCAACGCAATAGAAAGTAGTAGAACCGTATAGATTACTCGACCGTAGGCGTCTGTGACAAGAGCGCAGCCAACAGCGGCGCGTGGCGCTCGGTCATTACCGGGCGACTTAAGCGACGGCTGATCACCAGTGACTGTAACTCCTGCAGCGCCGTGGTGAAGTCATCATTAACGACGAGGTAATCATATTCGTGGTAATGGGACATTTCACTCACCGCATCGCGCATCCGCCGGGCAATCACCGCATGCTCATCGGTGCCACGGCTAGCAAGACGTCGCTCCAGCTCCTCGCGGGAGGGCGGTAGAATAAAAATCGACACTGCATCAGGCATTTGTGTGCGTACCTGCTGAGCGCCCTGCCAGTCGATTTCCAGAATGACGTCCTGACCTGCCGCTAGCAATACCTCTACTGCCTGGCGCGAGGTGCCGTAGTAATTATCAAATACTTTGGCATACTCGAAGAACTCACCCTGCGCGATCATCGCTTCAAACTCGGCTACATCGGTGAAATGATAATTGACGCCATTCACCTCACCCTCGCGCTTGGCACGCGTAGTGTGCGACACCGACACTTGAATCCCATCCAGGCTTTCGATTAGCTCGCGCACCAAGCTAGTCTTGCCAGCACCTGAGGGGGCAGAAACGATAAACAGCGTACCTTGGGACATGAAGTACTTTCCCTTCAGTTAGCAAAATAAGTAGCGAAAAACGTAGTAAACGCAAGTAAAGCGACTGCAGCAGAGCAGCAAGGCTGCGCAGTATCGCACACCCAGCGCGACGACTGTAGCGTTGGTGGTGACATACAGGGAGGTAGGCATGCGCAGTACGCTATTTATTTTAGCCCTGATTGCGCTGGGCGTAGCCCTGCAAAAAGGCATCATTGAGATTCCCCGCCACTGGGCACCATGGGCTCCGCTGCATATTGACGACCCCATTACGCCGGTCACACAGCTTAAGTTAAGCCGCTTGGCAGACGACCGCGCAGGCTGTTTAGCTGCGTTAGATACCGTCCCCGAGGGCGAGCTGCGCTATACGCCATTGGCCGATTACGCCCCCACGGCGAGCTGCCCGCTTGCCAATATCGTGCGCATGCACTCTAGCGGCGTCGCGTTCAATCAGAGTTTCGTGGCCTCCTGCCCGATGGCGCTGGCGTGGGTCATGTATGAACGCCACGCGTTACAGCCTGTCGCCGAGGAGATTCTGGGTAGCCGAGTGAGCCAGGTTAACCACGTAGGTAGCTTTGCCTGCCGTAACGTTTATGGCCGCGAAGCCGGCAGGCGCAGCGAACACGCCACCGCCGAAGCGCTGGATGTAGTGGGATTTCAGTTTGAGAACGGCCAGCGTATTACGCTGATCAATGACTGGGATGATGAAGGCGAGGTAGGTGAGTTTTTACGCGCTGCGCGGGATGGCGCCTGCCATACCTTCGGTAATGTATTGGGGCCCGATTACAACGCCGCGCATGCGGATCACTTTCATATGGGCATGCGCGGATTTAGGCTGTGTCGCTAAGAGATCAACCATTACTTATTCGAGATTGATGTCATCTGCATCGGTGGCGGCACCGGTGGCAGCACCAACGCCACCGCCGATAACGGCGCCTTGAACGACGCTACCACCGGTTACGGCTGCGGCACCCGCGCCAATGGCAGCACCGACACCCGCGCCGCTAGTAGCGCGCTCGCCAGTGGAGGTACCGCAGCCCGCCAAGCCAACGGTTAACGCCACCACCGCGCCGAGGGTCAATATACGTGTCGAATTCAATACCTGAATGTGCATGGTCATCTCCTTATGGGTTACTACCCTTACACAGTAGAGAGAATTCGACTTTTTAGCCATGTTAATTATCACTGTTCGATAACTAGGCAACTGGACAATCGTGACGCGACGTTAGCCAACGCTAGGCTCGCTGGGCCACGGCGCCGTAGGTGCGCTTTTCCAACCATCGCCCAGCGGCAAAAATCACCAAGCCACAGAGTGCCAATCCCGCACCGACCAAGCCCGTGCTCGACCAGCTAAAGCCAGCGCTGATTGCCAAGCCAGCAAGCCACGCCCCTAGGGCATTGGCACCGTTAAAGGCCGCGTGGTTGAGTGAGGCCGCCATGGTTTGGGCATCTTCCGCCACATCCATCAAGCGGGTTTGTAATGAAGGCGCTAGTGCCATACTGGTGCCCACCAGGCCAACAAACAGCAGCCCCGTCCAAACGTTATTCGCCGCAAAGTAAAACAACCCTTGTACCACGCCACACCAGAGCAGAATGGTAGGTATGGCACGCATCAGGTTTTTATCCGCCATGCGCCCGCCGATTAAGTTACCGGCAATAGAGCCCAGGCCGAAAATGACCAGCACCAACGGCCCCAGCGCTTCGCTCATACCCGCCTGCTGGGTTAATGTCGGCATCACATAGCTAAAAATTGCGAACATGCCGCCGCAGCCGATGCAGGCAAGCGCCAGGGTAACCAACACCCGCTGCTTAAGCAGCGCTGAAAGCTCACGCACCGGGCTTGCTAGAGTATCGACGGGCTGCACCGGTACATAGAAGCGGATCAACAGGGCGGTGAGCAACGCAATACCACCGACACCCGCAAAGGCGATCTGCCAGCCCAACAGGTTACCCGCCCAGGTACCCAGCGGCGCACCGATCAGAATCGCCACGGTTAAACCCATCATCACCCGGGAAACAGCCCGCGCCCGTTGGTCTATCGGCACGGCTCCCGCGGCCACCAGTGCGGCGATGCCAAAATAAGCGCCGTGAGGTAAGCCAGCCAGAAAACGCAGCCCTACGAATGACCAGAACCCTGGTGCCATGGCACTAGCAATATTGCCCACCGCAAATACCAGCATCAGCATAATCAACAGCGACCGCCTAGGTACTCGCGCGGCCAGCGCCGAAATCAGCGGCGCACCGACTACCACGCCCAAGGCGTAGCTGCTTATTGCGTAACCCACTTGCGGTACCGTTACCGCTAAATCACCCGCCACACGGTTCATCAGGCCCATAATGACGAACTCGCTGGTGCCGATTCCAAAGCCGCCCAGCGCCAACACAAATTCGGCCAAACGCGGGTTGCGCGCCAGCCCTTGAGACGACGATGCTGTCGAATCCTGCATGCTTAACTCCTTGGGATACCGCCCGGTTGGTATCACGATGGCGCAAATGATCGCAGGATTAGACGAAAGTAGAAACATGCTGCGTTTAAAAAGTTAGCGGGCGAACACAATCGTTAAGTTGGGTTGAATAGGAAATGTTTGGATAAGGTGTTTGGCGGTCAGGCGCTAGGGGATTCCACTGAAAGCAACCGCTCACGCAGATGACGGTTACGCGGCACCAAGCCGGTTTGCAGGCCCAAGGGGCGGAATACTTGGTTTAGCAGCGCCAGTGTAGGGCTTGCTTTATCGGCTTCCAGATCAGACAAGGTGCGGCGACTGATACCCACCAGCTCGGCATATTGTGTCTGCGACATTCCCAATACTTCGCGGCGTAGTTGACGCAGCACCTGCCCTGAGCTGATCTCTTCCCGCAGCAGCTGGGACAATAGCGCCATAAGTAGTGCCTCGCGCTCAATGCTAGAGAGTTCTTTGCGTTTCATACCAGCCCCCAGCGGCGCAGCTTAGCATCCAGATAATTTAACCCCACCGCATTCGATGCTAGCAACGCTTCCGGCACTCCCCGCGCAGCAAGTCGTTCTTTTAGCCCGACTAACCGCCTCCCCAGCGCTTTTAGCTCTGCCATCAACTGCTCGGCTGGCACATAGGCATTTAAATTCTCCGTAATGGCTACCCAGCTGAATTCAGGACCCTCTTCAAACGGCGCGCCCCAAGTGGTGGTGCGAATAATACCTTCTGGGTCAGCCTTCATGGGCGCAAAATCGTAGACTGGCGCCAGCCAGATTCCCTGAGGCGTTTTCAACAGCGCCGTATTGCGGCCATGGTTATCGCTATTAGCAAAAGCGACATTAAGCAGATCACGTTTCACCCACTCGCTCACGAAACGCGCCGTATCAAAATGACCTCCTAACTCGCGAACGCGGTATTGCTGGCTCAACAGGCCAACCAGTGCCTCAATCACGTCAAAATGGTTTAAGAAGCTTCCCGGCTGACGCTTCATCGCGGAATAAACCGACTCCAGCCCATACAGCGTTCGCTTCCCAGCGGGGTAATCAACATCAAAGCGGGGCAACCACAGCGATGGATAGCGCTCGCCTTCCAGTAGCCGCATCCTTTGAGTGTCGATCGTCGCTATGCCGAGTGACGCCAGCTCATGATAGAAATGGTATTCGGCGCGAAGGATATTGTTATCAAGCTCGGTGCGCTGGCCGCGAGGAAATTTCACCAGATAGTGCTGGTCGGTATTCGCCGGGTCATCCTGATAGGTATCGATCCAGACCTGATCGTTTGGCGAACAGCGTAGCAGTAGCTTAGGCGCTTCACCGCCAGCTCCGGTCGCACCACCCCCAGCGGCTCCCATTTGCTGCGCATAAGCAAGAAAATCGCTATCTCGATCCACAACATCGCGTAAGGCAAAGCGCTGCTGCTCTAGCGTGCTACCTACTGGACGCTCGGGAAGGGCCTCTTTAATACGTAAATTACCCACCGGAGCAATCGTCCCTTTAGCCAATAGGGCGTAATCTTGTTCAGCCTCAGTAAGCGCCGATATCCCCAACTGCGTGACCCAGTAACGGCGGCTGGCCCCAGAAGGCATGATATCGTCTAAAAAAGCGAACCAGCGTGGCGATTGATGGGTATTCATTAGCTCAATCGGCAAAAGCAGGCTGCAAGCATGCTCATCATCGCGATCCAACCATTCAAGGGCATAGTCGGTGATATAGCCCAAGCGCGCAGGCCCTCGGCGACCTTGCGCTGGATGCTCAATCACCAGCTCAGCGGCATCGTGCCACTGGCCATGATGAAATGCCTGGATGGTTAGCAACATGGGCCACCTTAATTGAGCAGTTAATGACTGAGCAGCTTAATGCTCAATAGTGTAGTTCAAGACACAGTAATGTGCATTTTAATGCTCATAAATATATAAAAACCCAATTATTGAGCAATATAATACTCATTTTAACCAGGAGTAATAATGCCAGCTGATGACCCATCTTTTAACACGATCGAACACGCCATGGCTGAACTCGCCAAGGCCGACACCGATATCGCCCGTGCCCTGCCTCTAGTGGGGGCGCCATCCCCCCGGGAGCGCGATAAAGGCTTTGCGACATTCTTCTCCACCATCGTTAGCCAGCAGCTATCTACCGAAGCGGCTCGCGCGATTATGGGTCGTGTAAATACACTGCTGCCCGAGCTTCACGCCAAGGCAGTGATGGAGGTAGAGGGCCAAGCGCTGCGCGATGCGGGGCTTTCCTGGCGCAAGATCGAGTACGCTAAAGGGCTGGCAGAAGCAGAGTTGGCAGGCACTTTTAGCGCCGAGGGGCTGGAACAGCTAAGCGACGACGAGGCGATTGCCGCGATTACCGAGCTACGTGGCTTTGGCCGTTGGAGTGCCGAGATCTACCTGATGTTCTCGCTGCAACGCCCAGATATTTTCCCCGCCGATGATCTCGCCCTGCGGGTGGCGCTGGGTCGCTTAAAAGGCATGGACGACAAACCCACGCCTAAACAGGCCCGCCAGTTGGTGGAACACTGGGCGCCCTGGCGCAGCGTGGGTTCGCTGTTTCTGTGGCACTACTATCGCGGCGAGCCGCTTTAAATACTAAGCATCCAGACCGCCGAACTTACCGTTCTGGTAGTCCTCGACCGCCTGAACGATCTCTTCACGGGTATTCATTACAAAAGGGCCGTGGGAGTAGACCGGCTCATCGATCACATCGCCATGACCAAACAGCAGCCGCGCATCGCTACTGGCTTCGATATCGAGGCTGTCACCTGTGCGATCTACTTCAATTAGGTGATGCGGCTTGACTGGCTCGCCACCCACCGTGACATCGCCATCCACCACGTAGAGAAACACCTGCCGTCCTGACGCCACGGGCAACTGTTCGTGGCTACCGGCAGGCAACCGTAGCGTTGACATAAACACGCCAGTCAGTGAGTTGATAGGGCCAACGCTACCCTGCCACTCACCAGCGATCAGATTCAGCTCACCGCCACCCGGCAACGCGATAGCGGGAATAGATTCTTGTTGCAGCCCTACGTAGCGCGGCTCGCTCATTTTCAAGTGCGACGGTAGGTTGACCCACAGCTGCAGAATCTCCAACGGGCCACCATCGCGTAGAAACTCCTCTGGCGAAATTTCCGCATGCACAATGCCGCTGCCAGCGGTCATCCACTGAACCCCACCTTTATGGATCACGCTTTGATGCTTGGCGCTGTCCGCATGGGCCAGTGAACCTTCCAGAATAAAAGTGACCGTTTCAAAGCCCCGGTGCGGATGCGGGCCAAAAGGTAGACCCTGATTGTTAGCCGGGTAGGTTTGAGGGCCATGGTGATTAAGAAACAGAAACGGATCGAGCTGTTCAAGCTGCGGCCCCGGCAGCGGGCGCCGGGTAACTAAATCGCCGATATCATCGCGCTTGGCTGGATGCTGGGCGATCACGCGGCGTGCTGATTGAATAGTGTCTGATGGCATAACTTACTCCTTATCAATACCGACCAGCGTAAAACCTCAACCCACAGATGAGGAGCGAATAATTTGCCTCGTTTCGTTGAAGGAAATTGTTACCAAGCGTCTCAAAGAGGCTCTGATTAACGTGATGAGCGCAGACCAGACAAGGCAAAAATCAACGAAAAAGCGGAGTTTACGGGTTGTAAATGAGCATTTTGAGGCGATTTTTAACGCCGTATGGTCAAGCGCAATAGTTAATCAGCGGTTTCCTCAAAACTCGGTCACCACCGTCACGCCCGCCCCTTCGAACTTATCCATGTTCATTAGCGCATCAATCGACTGCTCAAGATTGATTCGTTTGCCGATAAGCTTTTCAGGCGCCAGCTTCCCAGACTCTATCATCGCCAGCATGGCGTCGTAACGGTGGGCCTGCATGCCGTGACTACCCAGTATTTCAAGCTCATGGGCAATGACCTTGCTCATGGGAATGGCGGGCGTGCTGTTCTCAGCCAACATCAACCCGACCTGAATATGCTTGCCGCGTTTACGCAGATTGCTGATCGAGTTAAAGCAGGTCGTCGGGTGCCCTAGCGCATCCAACGACACGTGAGCACCACCTCGGGTTATTTCCGCAACTGCTTCAACCACATTGGCCGCCTTGGCGGCATTCACAGTGGCAACGGCGCCCAGTTGACGGGCCAGAGTAAGCGCCTCCTCCGAAATATCGATGGCCACAACGTTGGCACCGATGGCGTTGGCAATCATTACGGCGGATAGACCAACACCTCCGCAGCCGTGAATGGCCACCCACTGCCCAGCCGATGTTTGGCCCTGATCGACGACCGCCCGAAAGGAAGTGACAAACCGACACCCCAGGCTGGCCGCCGTCGCGAAGTCGAGTGTCTCTGGCAGCGCAACCAAGTTCACATCGGCATAGTGAATACTCACATACTCAGCAAATGAGCCCCAGTGAGTGAAGCCGGGCTGAAACTGACTATCGCACACCTGATGGTTGCCCGAGTGACACTCTGGGCAAGTGCCACAGCCACCCACGAACGGCACCGTGACGCGGTCGCCAATGCGCCATTGCGTTACATCTTTACCAACGGCTTCGACTACGCCTGCCAGCTCATGGCCCGGCACATGGGGAAGCTGGATATCGGTATCATGCCCTACCCAGCCATGCCAGTCGCTGCGGCAAACTCCTGTCGCTATCACTTTCACCACAACGCCATGCGGCTCAGGGGTGGGATCAGGTAATTGCTGGACGCGAGGAGGGGCGGAAAATTGCTCAAAAACAACGGCTTTCATAAAGAGTTCCTAATCTATATCGGTTTTTACTTTATAAAGTCTCATGTGGATAAGAAGCAAATTATTGGCCGCTAACGCTTAACCGCCCCACGACCTGCAACGATTCATCCATTGGACGCACCACGATCATCTCACCCGAGCCAACGCTGCCACCAATCAGTGCGGTGATATTTACCTGGTGGGTAACCAGCAGCAAATCCCCCGGTTCCTGTGCCATGCAGCGATTTGCTCTTGAGCGGCTTGAGTGGCAGCGATAGCGTCATTGATGACCCGTGGAAGGGCTTGCTAGGGGATGAAGACTAACAATGGAAAGGCGGGGTAAATGGATCGATTGAGCATTCTGCGGCAATCACCAGCTTACGACATTGTGGCTACCAGTGTGTATGGAAAACGAGCGCACCACCGCGTTCAATTTAGCAGGCCAAAAAAGCCGATACTCCCTGGCGCTCAATCAAACCTAATTTGGATAACACCCTTGATAAAGCCCGCACCCTATGGCCGCAGGCTCTGGTGGAGTTGCCCATGCACGACCCCCACAAACAGGCCCAGCGCGAGCATTGACAACACCTACATGCTGATTTTCGCCTAGCTGATTCCCCTACCTAGTCGCTAATCATGCTCCTCAGGTGCTAGATAACTTCACTCAATATTCTGAATCTGCTCCCGCAT
This sequence comes from Halomonas sp. KHS3, assembly GCF_000830495.1. NCBI lineage: Bacteria > Pseudomonadati > Pseudomonadota > Gammaproteobacteria > Oceanospirillales > Halomonadaceae > Halomonas > Halomonas sp. KHS3. The sequence goes on from NZ_JWHY01000001.1 coordinate 377,659, forward strand.
CTGCTCAATCAGCACCTTCAACTCCACCGCACAGCGGGTCGTCTCTGCCACCACGGATTTTGATGAGAGCGTATTGGCTTCGCGGTTGAGTTCCTGTATTAGGAAGTCCAAACGGCGGCCTTTGGGGCCTTTCTGGGCGAGCTGGTGGCTCACTTCTTCTATATGCGCGGTCAGGCGGTCTAGCTCTTCATCCACATCGGCTTTTTGCGCCACCAGCACCAGCTCGGCTTCCAAGCGCTGGGGGTCGAGTTCAGTTTTGGCAACCTCCAAGCGTTCCAGCAGCTGGGCGCGTTGGCGCTCTAAAATCTGCGGTAGCAGGCTGCGTACGGTGGCGACCTGCTCACTTACCGCCGTCAGGCGGGTGGTGATCATCTCGGTGAGCTTTTCACCTTCACGGGCACGGGCGTCAATCAGTTCATCCAGTGCTTGGTCAAACAGCGCTTTGGCGGCGGCCTTGATGGCGTCTTGGTCAAGGTGCTGGGTTTCCATCACACCGGGCTGGTTGAGTAGCGCAAGTGTGGTGGGCGGCACGGCGCTGGGCACTTGCTGCTGAATGGCGGTTAGCGCATCAGCAATGGCGGCTAAGCGGGCGCTGTTAACAGCGGGGGCTTGGGCGGTTTCGGCGCTCTCAAAGCGAACACTGCATTCGACTTTGCCACGGGCTAAACGGGTGCGCAGCGCTTCACGCAGCACTGGCTCTAGGTCACGCAGGCTTTCATGCAGGCGGAAGTGAGGCTCTAAATAGCGCTGGTTCACCGAGCGAATTTCCACCTGCAGCGTGCCAAACGGGGCAGCCTGCTCGGTGCGGGCAAAGGCGGTCATGCTGTGTACGCGGCTGGAAGTGGCCATGTTTCATCCTGGTAGTGAATAACGGTGTATAAAGCATTGCCAACAGTCGTGTCTAAATGGCTAGCCTATTCATTCGATTCAGTAAATGCTGTGCGAAAGAGCGTATCAAACACCCATTATTTCTGGCTGAACCTCTATGAGCAGATGCGGATCCCGCGGTGGAGTATCAATCAGCTCGAAGACGCGGTCGATCATCTCGATCACATTTTGCCGAACCATCATCAAACGCGGATGAAAGGCAGCGGCAAGGGGATCCCAGTCAAAACAACCAAAAATAATGTCATCTAGATAATAGCCATTTAGCTGTAACCCACGAACGATGCCCTCAAGAGAAATCGTGGAGTTGACGAACATAGCGCTGGGCAGAGTAGACCGGTTACGCATGTATGTTGCCAACGCAGCCTGGGCCTTATCGGCAGCATAATCGCAGGGGAGGATATTCTCTTCCGCCGTCGCCAGCCCCACCTCCTCTCTCGCTTGCTTGAAGCCGGCAATACGCTCGCGGGTATTGTGATCCTCATCACGGCCGCCAATAAATAGCACAGGGTCATCACTGCGCTTCTCTTCAGCAAGGCGGTTGAGGATGGCATGGGTAAGCTGTCGCGCGCCATCACGGTTATTGGAAATCACCGACGGTGCCTTACTGCCAGGAAGATCGAGATTAATGCTTTGCACGCCGCTCTCTGCACACATCTGTGCAATCGTATCCGGATCCGTTGCGCCGGTGCATACCAGGCACTCAACACGGTAAGCCAGCATCATACGGGCTGCTTCGCACTCTTGCTTGGGATCTCGATTCGTACACGAAACAATCGCAAACAGCCCCCGTCGACGTGCTTCTGATTCGAAGTGTTGGGCTATCGAACTGAAATAGCGGTTGTCGTACAACGGCAGGATCATGCCGATGATACCTGAGCGTTCGCGCCGCAAGGCACGGGCCTGCATGTTGGCCGAGTAGCCTTCCGACTGGGCGAGCGAAAGAATTTTGCTGGCAAGTTTCTTGCTGATGCGACGGCGCTGCCAAGTGCCGTTGAGCACGGCACTGACGGTACTGGGCGATGTTTCTGCCAACCTCGCCAGGTCGTAAATAGTCAGCCGCTTGGATGAAGAGTCGCTAACCACGTGGCAGCTCCTTGCGATTAGATAAAAGTAGCATTGACGTGATGATGCAATAGATCAATCCTACGCTATGCACAACCGATTGTGCATTCTCGACTAAATGACAATAACGATAGCGATGACGCATCGCTTAGGCACCACTCAACGTATCCAGCACTGTGTAAAGCTCCTATGCATTGTGAGGTTCGGAAGCGTCTGCGCCATTTTATTTGACCATGACGCAACGTACAGCAGCACTATTAAAGCGCTTCAATGCACTCTATTCCACTGACTGGGTCAGCCAACAGCAAGCAGGAAATCACAATGAAATACAAAGCACTTCTTACCGCAGCTACGCTAACAGGCATTATCGGCAGCACCGGCGCAATGGCTCAGGAGTCTCCTACTATTGCCGTGGTCGCCAAGGTGGGTGGCATCCCCTGGTTCAATGCCATGGAAATGGGCATCGAACAAATGGGTGAAGAGCTTGGAGTAGAAGCCTATATGGTAGGCCCCACCAGTGCTGACCCCGCCCTGCAGGTACGCGCGATAGAGGATCTGATCAGCCGTGGCGTTGATGTCATTGGTGTTGTCCCGAATGATCGCGAGGTTCTTGAGCCGGTATTGGAACGAGCACGTGATCAGGGAATTATCGTACTGACCCATGAAAGCCCCGAATCGGTCAACATCGACTACGACTTTGAAATGATTTCAGCGCAGCAGTTAGGTGAAGAGCACGCCAAACTATTGGCTGACACCACCGGCTGCGAAGGCTCTTATGCCGTTTACGTTGGCGGTCTCAGCGTGCCCGCTCACAACGCCTGGGCAGATGCTGCCGTGAGCTGGCTCGATGATAACTGCTCGGGCTTGACCCAGGCCGCTGATCGTTTTGGCGTGGCCGAAAGCGTCGATGACAGCCGCAACACCACCCTGGACTTGCTGCGTGCCCACGAAGATTTGGCCGGCATCATGTCATTTGGTAGCCAGGGAACCATCGGCGCTGCTCGGGCCGTGAAAGAGCGGGGGCTGGAAGGGGATGTGGCCGTTATGGGCCTGTTCTCTCCTGGCCAGGGGCGCCGCCTGGTACACGAAGGTGTGATTACAGGTGGTTTCCAGTGGAGCCCTCTAGACGCAGGCAAAGCGTTCGTTGCCCTGGGTGAAATGCTCTATAACGGCGAAGAGATTACCGATGGTGCCGAATTGCCGGTACTGGGTGAAATTACCCTGGACGGCAAGACGATCTTTGCCTCACAGCCACTCAAGCTGAGCAAAGATACCGTGGATGAGCTGGCAGAGCTCGGCCTGTAAGACTGCGCTTATTGATCGTGTAAAGGCTGCCGCGCTCCTGATGAGCGCGGCAGTGATGTTGAGAGAGGAGCCTCCAATGGGCGATATCGCGATTCGAGCGCGTCACGTTAGCAAGATTTTCGGTCAAAGCCGGGTGCTCGATGATGTCGAATTCGAACTTCGCCGGGGTGAGGTGCTTTGCCTTGCAGGTGAAAACGGTTGTGGCAAAAGCACGCTCATTAAAATTATTAACGGCGTATACACGCCTGAAGAGGGGGTAGAGCTTTCGTTTGGCGATGAAACGCTCTCTGCCATTAGCCCGATAGAGGCGCGCAACCGGGGCATCCATGTGATCTGGCAAGATCTCGCGCTGTTCCCGCACCTGACCGTCGCGGAAAATATCGTCTTCGATGACTACGTTGCCAAGCCTTGGCGGCCTATTTCCTACAAAGATGCGCTGACGCAATCCCGCGAGATCATTCAGCAGTTTGGCCTCGACCTGGATCCGATGGCCCGTGTTGAAGACCTTTCGATTGCCCATCGTCAACTCGTTGCGATTTGCCGCGTGCTGCGTGCAGGGGCCAGTATCATTTTTATGGATGAGCCCACCGCCTCGCTTACCTATAAAGAGGTGCAGACACTGCTGGGCATTACCCGCTCACTGGCGGCGAAAGGCATTTCCATTGTCTTGGTCAGCCACCGGCTGGTGGAAGTGTTGGAGGTGTGTCAACGCGTCACCGTGCTCCGCAACGGGAAGTTGGTCGGCACCTACCCCACCGAGGGGATGACCCAGGCACGACTTTCAACCCTGATGACCGGACTGGAACTTGAGTTTACCCCCCGTGCTGAAATGCACAAAGGCGCCCCGGTACTGGAGCTTAAAAACTTAAGTCGTGAAGGGGAGTTTGAAAATGTCTCTTTCACCCTGCATCGCGGTGAAATTCTCGGCCTGACGGGCTTGCTGGGCGCGGGGCGTACCGAAATAGCCCACACGATTTTTGGGATGACCCAGCCCACTTCAGGGCAGCTGCTAAAAGAGGGGCAGCCGCTGACGCTACACTCCAATCGCGATGCCGTGCGCCATCGCATTGCCTACCTCTCTGAAGACCGGCTCAATCTTGGCTTGGTGCAAAACCAGTCCATCAATATGAATACCGCAGTGACAGTACTACCAAAACTGGAAAAACCGCGCTTCTTTCTCTCCCCTCAGCGCATCAAGGCACTGACCGCCCACTGGATTGAGCAGCTTAAAACCAAGGTGAGTGATGCCGAGCTTGCGGTCTCCTCATTATCCGGTGGTAACCAGCAACGCATTGCACTCGCCAAATGGCTAGCCACTGAACCCGAGGTTCTCATTCTTGATTGCCCGACGATTGGCGTCGATGTAGGCGCAAAAGCCGGTATTTTCGACATCATCAGAAATCTTGCCGACCAGGGCATGGCCATCATTCTGATTTCGGATGAAGCAGGAGAAATCTGGATGAACGCAGATCGTGCGCTCGTATTGCGCGACGGGCGCATCTACTCCGAGGTTATACCTGCGGAGACCACGGAAGAAGCGCTGGAGGCGATCATCAATGCATAAACGACTGCTAAACAGAAGGATCGGCACTGAAGGTACGCTATTGAGCATCCTCATGCTGCTGTGCGTGGTGTTAGCACTTGCGACCAACAGCTTTCTCACCTTTCAGAATCTGTTCGACCTGCTTAACAATCAGTCGGTCAATATCATCTTTGCAGTGGGCCTGGTCGTCGTTCTGATTGCGGGTGGGATAGATATTTCCTTCGCAGTGGCGGCATCCGTGGTGCAGTACGTGGTGCTGTCACTGCTGATGAATTACCTGGGCGGGGGCAACTGGTTGCTTGGCATCCTGCTTTCGATGCTGGTTGGCATGCTACTGGGGCTCTTCAATGCGCTGCTGATCCATCGCTTCCGAATAGTTTCGATCATCGTCACCATCGGCACATTTAACCTGTTTTTCGGCCTCTTGATGTATTTCACCAGCGGGGTGTCCATCTACGATATCCCCGATTGGCTCTACTACTCCGTTCCGCTGCTTGACCTACCCGCCGAACGCGGATCAGCCACGCTCTACTTACCCGCGGCAGTTATGGTGGTGATGGTCATACTCACTTGGTTCATTCTGGCCCGCACCGGTTTTGGTCGCGCGATCTACGGTTTCGGATCAAATCCCGAGTCCGCCCGCCGCTCTGGCGTTAGTGTCTGGAAGATCCATGCCTTTGCCTACGGCTGGCTGGGTCTATGCGCGGGGGTGGCGGGCCTGATGCAGGCACATATCGTACAAGAGGTCGTGCCCAACGCCTTGATAGGCCAGGAGTTGCCAATTCTGGCGGCTGTCGTGCTAGGCGGCGCCACCCTGGGTGGTGGGCGCGGCTCAGTGCTCGGCGCCGTACTGGGTGTGCTGCTTCTCGCCGTCGTCCAAAACGGCCTGAATCTGCTGGGCGTCACTCCTTACGCCTTCCGCATGATTGTCGGGCTGATTATCTTGATTGCGATCACCACCAGCAACCTAGGCAACCTGTTGCCCCGCACCACCAAGGCGAGGAACGTATGAATAAGCGCCTGAATAAACAGCCCTCCACGGCCGGACTCCGCCTGGGGGGCGATAGCATTGAAGTGGCCGCCATGACGGCTCTGCTCATCGGCAGTATTGGACTCTTCTCGCTATTGGCACCGGGCTTTCTGACCGCCACTAATTTTGGCTCGATGTCGATGCAGCTGCCGGAGCTGGGGTTACTCTCACTGGCGATGCTGCTACCCATTATTTCCGGCGGCCTGAACCTCTCGGTTACCTTTACCGCCAATATCGCAGGGCTGATGACCGCCTGGCTGGTACAGGGGTTGCTGGCGGGCATGGGCATACTAAGCGTTCCCATGGCGATTATCGCCGGGCTTGCCGTCGGCGCTGCCGCAGGCTTTTTGATTGGCGTTATCGTTGCCTATGTGGGCGCCCACCCCATTTTGGTTTCCCTTGGGGCAATGATCTTTCTGCAGGGTGTGGGTGAGTTTTTAACCCGCGGTGGCGGTATTTCAGGCATGCCGGAGGTATTTCAAACCATCGGCAGCGGCAGTTTTCTGGGCATACCAATCCCCATGCTGATCTTTCTCGCCGCTGCCGCAGGGTTGATCTACATCATGCATTTCACCCGCACTGGCTTTTCGATTTATATGCTGGGCTCCAACTCTCGGGCGACGGAGTACTCGGGCATTAACGTCAAGCGCGTGCTGATCACCGTCTACACGATTTCCGGCATTTTGGCAGGGTTAGCGGGCATGGTGATGCTCGCCCGCTTTAACTCTGTACGTGTAGGCCACGGCGAGAGCTACCTACTGATTACGGTTTTGGCCTGTTTTCTGGCCGGGGCAAACCCCTTTGGTGGCTTTGGCCGCGTACTGCCACTGGTGCTGGGCTTGATGAGCCTGCAGGTAATCGCTTCCGGCATGAATCTGATGGGCGCCAGCCAGCATCTAGCCACCGCGGTATGGGGGGCTTTTCTAATTATTGTAATGGCACTACGTATGCCATTTATTAAACAGTCGTGAGTAAGGTTTTCCCATGAGTCATCAAGAACATGTTCTAGGCATTGATATCGGTACGGGCAGCGCCCGAGCAGGCATTTTCACGCCGGATGGCGTGATGCTTGCCGAAGCGAAAACACCCATTGCAATGCATCGCCCTGCCGAGCATCACGTGGAGCAAAGCTCAGCGGATATCTGGCGCGCGGTATGCAGCGCAACCCAGCGCGCCCGCGAGGCTGCCGGTGTAACGTCCGATTCCATCACCAGTATGTCGGTGAGCGCCACCTGCTCGTTGGTGCTCCTTGATAAGCAGGATAAGCCGCTAGCACTCTCACCGGGTGATGAAGCGTGGAATATCATTGTGTGGATGGATCACCGGGCAACCGCAGAAGCCGCTGAGTGCACGGCTACCCAGGCAGCGCCGCTGCGCAACCTGGGTGGTGTCATGTCTCCAGAGATGCAGATGCCTAAGCTCATGTGGTTGAAGCGGCACCGGCCCGAGCTCTATGCAAAGATCGGCTACGCTGGTGATCTAGGCGATTGGCTGGGCTTTAAATGCACCGGCTCTCTTGAACGCTCGGTCTGCATGCTCTCCTGCAAGTGGACGTTTGACCCACGCCCTGGTCATGGCTGGGATCACGACTTTCTAAAGCAGATAGATATGCAGGATGTACTCGAGTGCGCCCGATTACCCGACCAAGCCCTTCCCGTGGGCGTAGCACTTGGGCAGTTGACCGAAGAAGCCGCCGATGACTTGGGACTGACGACTCGGTGTACCTTCGCAGTGGGCATGATTGATGCCTATGCCGGTGCGCTTGGCACGCTAGGCAGAAGCCTCGCTGATGCTCCCGAGCGCCGCCTTGCCGTGATTGGCGGCACTTCCACCTGCCATATCGGCGCCCAGCCGGTGCGGCGAGAGGTACCCGGCGTGTGGGGTCCTTATCCGGGGGCGCTATGCGACGGCTTTGTTGCCAACGAAGGGGGGCAAAGCATTACCGGTGCCCTTCTAGATCATCTGGCGGCACTATTTTCAGCCAGCAGTGAATTCGGCGACGATCTTCACGGCGCGTTATCAGACCTTCTACTCGAACGCTTGGCATCCGGCGACCCAGCTCCTGACACCCATGTTTGTCCAGACTTCATTGGCAATCGCTCGCCATTGGCGGATCCGGAAATTCGCGGCACCATCACGGGATTGACCCTTGATACGCCTCGCGAGAGCTTCATCAAGGTCTATTGGGCGGCAGCCACCTCGCTGATTTACGGCACCCGTGCCATCATAGAGCGTATGAACGCCCATGGTTATGCCATCGATACCCTGCACCTCAGCGGAGGGCATGGACGTTCAGCACTGCTGCGCAAGCTCTATGCCGACGGTACCGGTTGCCGGGTTGTGCTGGCGGATGCGCCGGAACCCGTACTACTTGGAGTAGCCGTGGCGGCGCTCGCTGCTCAGGCCAATGGTGAGGTGCTCAGCGTTGCCAATGGCCTCACCCCAGGCGAACAAACATTAGAGCCCGACCAGGCAATGCAAGCGCTGCACACTGCGCGTTATACCGCTTTCAAGAAACTTTACGAAGGGCGTCTCAATTGACGCAACCAACCTACTTCATTGGATCATTACATGAGTAGCGCGTAGGTGTCCGAAATCCGTGAACAAAACATAAACATCGTTCCCACCCGGAGCGATGATTATTAGCGGTGCAAGGTACAGATTCAAACGGTGCCGCGTGCTAATTCATTACTGAGGTCAACCAATTTCAAATAGTCGTGGTATCGATCCTCTACTGTTGGTGATCCAAGCGATACTGAGACGCAGATCCCTCCGCTATTAGTTGCCGAAACAGATGCCAGGTTGAATATAGATGGCCACAGCGTGCCCGTTTTCCCACCAAGATATTGCGGAAGCGAGAATTCCGGTACAGCCCGGTGCGTTGAGGAGTGAAAAGCAGACTTTAAAACCAGCCTGCGCGGCACCGATCCCGTTATCCCAATAGCAAAAGCCTTGATCCCCCAAACCCTCGTAATCGGGCCATATATCAGACATTTCTTCACCAGCAATGATAAATCTCGGGCGGTAGATCGTTGTCCGCGTACCGCCAACCCGTGTGGGTTCAGGAATTGCGTTTTCGTCATCCCAAGATTTCGAGCGGTCGTGTTCATTTCCGCAACGAAGCGCTGCACGGCGTCGTGACTTGTGCCTGTCTTCGATCCCAGCATCATTTGACCAAATGTCCGCGCAATCAGATTGGCTGCTACATTTGATGACGGCACCAAAAGGTTAGCAATGCTGTCGCCGAGTGAAAGGCGGTCTCCTGCATGAAGGTTACGACCTGATCCTTCGACATCATCTTCAGAAACTATCTCTAGCTTGAAGCTTTTCGGCAACTGGAAATTACTTGCCATCTCGATGGCAACGACGGCCGTCATCAGTTTGACGATTGACGCAGGCGTCATTGCCTTGTCGGCATCCTTCTCATAGATGATGACATCAGAGCCAGTGGAGTTGCGAGGCAACTGCAAACAGATCGCACTTTTCGCGGCGAGATCGGGCGTAGGGCCTATTGATTTGCGTTCATCATACGGAGCGTGATTAGCCAATTCCGTTATTCCCTACTGTTGTCGTCAACGGTCACGAGGATTCAGATGACAAAGATGTCGTCTGCGCTCAGCGACGACGAATTTGTCAAAGTTGCAAACCAGATAGCAGTCATCTCTCCGTTGCCATCCGGGTCGTAGGATAGGTGGTTAGCCCATGTCACGTTATCATTTGTGATTGCATCCGCGATTTCTTCAATTGTGGCGACGTAGTTTGGATCGAATGACATGATCTGTTGCCTCTGCTGCGAAATCGATAATGACCATACCAAAGCTGATTTTGCGCAAGGCTGGTTGCTTATGCAATGTTGGATAGGCGACGTTTCCCGCATTTTCTAGGGCGTAGTGGCTTGGCGATTTCCTTTCCCTTGGCTCCAAGCAAATACCACCAGAGGCCCATAAATCTTATAGCCACCGATTTCCTGCTCACCGAACACATCGCAGATATGGTGCTTTGTTGCCAATTTTGAGCCGCACAGCAGCTTCTATTCCTTGTTGCGTGAGACGGAAGTACCATCCGTCCATAAGTTCCTATTTCGCTAACGTATTTCGGACGCCTACGTACTACTCTTGAAACGCCCCTTTCAAGACGCTAGCTGGATGTTAAGCCCATCAGCGCACTCCCAGACGTGTACAATGGACGGCTTTTCCCAGTTACGCGTTTATCGAGAGGTAATATTTGTGAGCAGTGCTAAGCGTCCTGATGTTGTGCGCCCCAGTGGTCGCGAAGCCGACCAGCTCCGTGAGATTCGCCTGACCCGCGATTACACCCGTCATGCGGAAGGCTCCGTACTGGTGGAGTTTGGCGATACCAAAGTGCTGTGTAATGCCAGCGTAGAAGCCGGTGTGCCGCGCTGGCTGCGCGGCAAGAATCAGGGCTGGGTCACCGCTGAGTACGGCATGCTGCCCCGCGCCACTCACACCCGTAGTGGCCGTGAAGCGACCCGCGGCAAGCAAGGCGGTCGCACGCTGGAAATCCAGCGTTTGATTGGCCGTAGCCTGCGCGCCGCGGTGAATTTGAAGAAGCTGGGTGAGTTCACCATTACTGTGGATTGCGATGTGATTCAGGCCGATGGCGGTACCCGTACCGCGGCGATTACCGGGGGCTGCGTAGCACTGATCGATGCGATCCGTTATCTGCAACGCGAGAAGAAGATCAAGGGCGATCCCTTCAAGCAGTTGGTGAGCGCCATTTCCGTGGGTATTTATAAAGGCGTGCCGGTGCTGGATCTGGACTACCCGGAAGACAGCAAGGCCGATACCGACCTGAACGTGGTAATGACCGAAAGCGGCGAGCTGATCGAAGTACAGGGAACCGCCGAGGCCGGCGCCTTCACCCGTGCCGAGCTAAATGACATGCTCGACTTGGCCGAGAAGGCAGGCGATGCGTTACGTGATCATCAGCGTGAAGCGCTGGGTATTCGAGGGTAATGAAGGTGAGGTGTGAAGAGTAAGGCGTATAAAAACAACAGGCCAGCTAAATGCTGGCCTGTTGTTTGTCACCCCGGCTAATCAGCAAGGGTGACAGGCGACGCGGGAAAAGTTCGTTGCCTAGCGCCTAAAGCGCTAGGTCGTACTCAACGATTAGCGGTGCGAACTCTGAGAAGGTCGCATCGTAATCGATCCACGCGTCGACCACGTGGCGGCGGAAGTTGGGGCCGACTAACTGATAGTCGATCCGCCAGCCTTCCTGGCGCTCACGAGGCACGTCTTGGTCAAGCTTCGGCCACCAGGTGTACTCACCTGCATCGCGGTTAATTTCGCGGAAGGTATCGATAAACCCGGTGGGACCAAGCACCTGATCCATCCAGGCGCGCTCTTCCGGGCGGAAGCCTGAGGTCAGTTGATTATCCGACCAGTTAGCCAAATCGACGGTTTTATGGGCAATATGCCAGGTACCGCAGAGGATGTATTCGCGGCGTTTGCGCGACATCTTCGTCAGGTACTCTTGGTACTGCTCCATAAACGCCTGTTTGGCTTTTTGGTCACTTCCATCAGGCATCAAGAAAGAAACGATACTGAAGCGTTCATAATCCGCCTGCAGAAAACGTCCTTCATGATCACACTGAGGGAACCCCAGGCCATACATAATCGCCTTGGGAATTTTGCGGCAATAGAGTGCCACACCGGAGAAACCGTCCTCTTCGGCATCCAGGAAATAGCCTTCATAGCCTTCCGGATACAGAATGTGGTCACCCAGTTCAAAACTTTTTGCCTTGATGTTCTGCACGCAGACCACGTCGACATCCTGCTGAGCCAGCCAGTCCAGGAAGCCACGATCGACGGCATCACGAATACCATTGACATTGATGCTGGCAATTTTCATAAATCGTCCCTTTTGCGTCGCTGCTGTATGATACCCGACGTTTAGACGTTTGGGTAAAGGCAGCTAGTAAAACTTGCCATTTACCCCACTTTTATTGTTGCTTTCGTACTGATTTAAACCTACCGCCTAGTGAGGAATGCCGTGGCCACCACTCTACAACCCTACCAGCGCGATTTCATTGCCTTTGCCATTGAGCAAGGCGTGCTTAAGTTTGGCGAGTTTACGCTTAAATCTGGCCGCGTTAGCCCCTACTTTTTCAACGCAGGGCTGTTTCAAACCGGTCGTGCGCTGGCCAAACTGGGGCGTTTTTACGCCCAGGCGATTGTCGATAGCGGCTTAAACGCCGATGTGTTGTTTGGCCCGGCGTACAAAGGTATCCCACTGGCGGCAGTCACCGCGGCGGCACTGGCCGATCATCACGACCGGGATATGCCCTACGCCTTCAACCGCAAAGAGGCTAAAACCCACGGAGAAGGCGGCAATATTGTGGGCGCACCGCTTGCTGGCGATATTTTGATCATTGATGACGTGATTACCGCGGGCACCGCGATTCGCGAAGTGATGACGCTGATTGAGCAGAGCGGTGCTCAGGCCGCCGGGGTAATTATCGCACTCGACCGTCAAGAGCGCGGCCAGGGCGAGCAGAGCGCGATTCAGGAAGTGCAGGCTCAGTATGCCATGCCGGTGGTCAGTATCGTTACCCTGGAGCAAGTGCTCACTTATCTGGAAGAGCATGCCGGTGGCGAAATGCTCGCCTACGCTGAAGCGATCAGGGCTTATCGTGACCGCTATGGGATTGCTGGCTGATTAGACCTGCAACGCGCCAGCAAAACCTTGCTGGCGCCACGCCTCGTAGCTCACAATAGCCACGGCGTTGGACAGGTTTAGGCTACGGTTGTTCGGCTGCATGGGCAGGCGCAATTTATGCTCCGAAGTTAGCGCTTCATGCACCTGGGGTGAGAGCCCAGCGGTTTCAGAGCCAAACAGCAGTACATCGCCTGGGGCAAAGTCCGCATCGCTGTAGGTGCGCGTGCCTTTGGTAGTGATCGCCCAGATGCGCCGCCCCTGCATGGTTTGCTGAAAGGCGCTAAAATCGGCGTGGCGAGTGACGTTGTCGAGGTCGCGGTAATCCAGCCCGGCGCGACGCAGCTTCTTCTCTTCCAGGTCGAAGCCAAGCGGCTCAATCAGGTGTAACCGGCAGCCATTATTGGCCACCAAGCGCATGATATTGCCCGTATTGGGCGCCATACGCGGTTCAAAAAGCGCTACTTCAAACATCTCCACCTGCCTGTTTATTATGCATTCGCCAAGCGGACGATTGTACTTGAAACCGTACTTGAAACCGTACTTGAAATCGTAATTGAAACCGCCTGCAACTCTCGTAGAGGACGACCGACGCCATGACGCCCGCAACGCCCAAGAGCATTCTTAGCCGCATCAAAGGGCTAAACCCGCGCCAACAGGAAGCCGTGCGCTACATTGATGGCCCTTGCCTGGTGTTGGCGGGTGCAGGTTCCGGTAAAACCAGCGTTATCACCACTAAAATTGCCTATTTGGTGCAAGAGTGTGGGATGAGCGCGCGCAGAATCGCCGCGGTGACCTTTACCAATAAAGCCGCCCGAGAGATGAAAGAGCGCGTGGGCCAGATGCTCCACGGCAAAGAGGGCCACGGGCTGACGGTCTCTACATTTCACACCCTGGGGCTGAATATTATCCGTGGCGAGCTTAAAACCTTGGGCTATAAACCGGGCTTTTCGCTATTTGACCCGGAAGACGCCAAAGCACTGCTGCGCGATTTGATGAATAAAGACGCTCAGGTGGACGCCGAGCAGATCAACGCCGTGCAGAGCAAAATTTCCACCTGGAAGAACGACTTGGTGCTGCCCAGCGATGCGCTCTCGTTTGCGGCTGATGACGATGAGCACTTTGCCGCTCGGGTGTATGAAGCCTACGTACGCCATTTAAAAGCCTACAACGCGGTGGATTTCGACGACCTGATTCTGCTGCCGGTGGTATTGCTCAAGAACGATCCGGAAGCGCTCGAGCGCTGGCGGCGCAAAATCCATTACATGCTGGTGGATGAGTACCAGGACACCAACGTCTCCCAGTACCTGTTGGTGAAACTGCTAATGGCGGAGCGCTCCACATTCACCGTAGTGGGCGATGATGACCAGTCGATCTACGCCTGGCGCGGTGCACGCCCTGAAAACCTGATTACCCTGGGTGAGGATTTCCCACGCCTGAAAGTCATCAAGCTGGAGCAAAACTACCGCTCTACCGCCACGATACTGCGCGCAGCCAACACACTGATCGCCAATAACCCCCACGTTTACGAGAAGACACTATGGTCTGATATGGGCGACGGCGCGCCTATTCGAGTAATCGTGAATCGTCATGAAGAGGCGGAGTCTGAGCGGGTCGCCAGCGAAATGCTCACCCGGCGTATCAAGGAAAAGGCCGAGTGGCGGGACTTTGCGGTGCTTTATCGGGGCAATTTCCAGGCCCGCTTGTTAGAGCTTAAGCTGCAGCACTACCAAATTCCTTACAAGCTCTCCGGTGGTACGTCGTTTTTCTCGCGCAACGAGATTAAAGACACCATGGCTTACCTGCGCCTGCTGATTAATCCCGCCGACGACAACGCTTTTTTGCGCATTGTGAACGTGCCACGCCGCGAAGTGGGCCCTGGAACGGTAGAGAAGCTCGCCAACTATGCTACAGAACGCTCAATTTCGCTGTTTGCCGCCTGCCATGAGCTTGGGTTGGAGCAAGTATTACCGACCCGAGCCGTGGAGCGGTTGTCGCGCTTTACCCACTTTATCGACGGCGTGCGCAAGCGCATGGATCAAGGCGATGCCATTGCCGCCATTCGCGACATGCTGTGGGATATGGATTACGAAGCTTGGCTGTATCAAAACGCCAGCGCGCCCACCGTCGCCGAACGTCGCATGGCCAACGTGTGGATTCTAATCGACCAGCTAGAAAAATCCCTCAACCGCGACCCAGAGGACGATACCGATTCCACCGAGACCGAAACCGACGGCGTAGAAGCAGCTATTTCACGCTTGGTACTGCGCGATATTCTGGAGCAGCAGGCGGAAGAGGATGACTCGGATAGAGTACAGCTACTCACCATGCACGCCTCAAAAGGCCTGGAGTTCCCCCACGTCTATTTAATGGGCTTGGAAGAGGATCTACTGCCTCACCGCAACGCCATCGAAGTAGGCACTGTGGAGGAGGAGCGGCGGCTGGCCTATGTGGGCATTACCCGGGCGCGGCGCACGCTAACGCTGACGCTTGCCCGCCAGCGCAAAGCCTACGGTGAACTGATGGACTGTACGCCCAGCCGCTTTTTAGATGAGCTTCCCGGGGAGGATTTGGAGTGGGAAGGTCGTGCCGATAAAGAGGATCCGGATAAGAAGCAGGCCCGCGGTAAAGACGCCATTGCCGGGCTGCGTTCGCTGCTGGGGTGATAAAGTGGGAGTTATAAAATTAGGCTTTTAAAAAAAGAATATCCACAGGGCGGCGACTAAAACACCCTGTGGATAAATTTACCAAGCTAAATCATTGCTGCTTACTTTACTGGGCTTCAGCCATTAAATAATCGACAACAGCCATCACTTCTTCATCGGAAAGATTGGGATTACCGCCTTTGGCTGGCATAGCACCGATACCGTTAATGGCGCTGGCGTAGAGCTCATCAGCCCCCTTCTCTAAACGCGCCGCCCAAGCTTCTGAATCGCCAATTGTCGGTGCGCCAGCAACGCCGTTATCGTGACATGCCACACAGCCAGAACTTGCGTAGAGAGCTTCACCGTCTAAGTCGCTGCCACCGCTGGCTTCTTCAACTGCTGCCGCGTCTTCTTCACTCGCTGCATCGTCGTTAGAAGCCATTTCTTCAGTTGCCGCTTCACCTTCAGCAGCGGCGGTCTCTTCGGTAGCGGCCTCATCGGCGGCACCTTCGTCGCTAGAAGCTTCGGCCTCTGCAGCAGCTTCATCACCGCCACTCAACTCGGGCACTTCCATAACCGGCTCAACCATATAGGCGACCGCCGCTTCCACTTCTTCATCGGAAAGGTTGGGGTTACCGCCTTTCGCCGGCATGGCGCCAATACCGTTAATAGCGTGATCTAGCAGCGTGGCGAAGCCTTGTTCAGCACGTTCAGCCCAGGCCTCTTCATCACCACGAATAGGTGCGCCCGCAGCGCCTGATTCATGACAGGCGCTACATACATTACCGTAGATGCCCTCACCGTCGATATCACCGCCACTGCTACTATCGCTAGAAGGTGCCGCTGCGGTGCCACAGTCTTGGCCTTGTAAACAGAGTTGACCCACCGGCGCCAAACGCTCGGCAATCGCATCACGTGCGGCGTCATCTTGGGCATAAACACTGGATGTGCCCGCCATGAAGCCGAGGGCCGCCAGCCCGCTCATGATCAGCTTAGCTTTCACTCTCACCACCTCTTGAGTATTGTCATCAAACTTTTATCCTCAACCCCTGTGCGTGGCAGCGCCAATATCGACGGTGCGCAGCTGAGACGCCAAGACGTGCATATAGGACTAGTATAACGGCAACGCAAAGCGCAAGAAAATGCTACTAAGCGCGCCTATTCAACCGTTGACTACTATTGGCAGCTTAATTTGGCAAACTCCTCCTCTCACCACTGCCTTTCCAGGCGAATAAACGTTGCTGCGCATAGCGTATGAAACCCGCCTGCTGGTAAAGCCGTTTAGCCGGTAAATTTATGTCATCTACCGCCAGCGTGACCTCCTGCACGCCAGCCTGCTGGGCAAGCGCGAGGCCTTTATTTAACAACGAGCGCCCCAAGCCTTTGCCACGCCAATTCGGTGTTAGTCCCATTAACATTAGCTCCCAACGGCCTAGCGCAGGGCGCGGCGCAAGCAGTAGCACACCCACCACAGCCTCGTGATAGCCCACTGCGTACCAGTGCTGTGGCGCTTGGGGATCCTGCTGATAAAACCCATTCAATAACTCTTCCACTGAGAGTACGTCGCGCAGGGGTCGGCTATCCAGCGAACCCTGACCCACTGCGGCCAGAAGATTCAGCTGTTCCGCCCAAGAAAACTCGCAAAGCGGCTGCAGTGAAAGCGGCAGCGCTTCATTCATCGCTAAGCGGTAGCGGCTACTGCCGGTTAAATGATCCAAGCAAGCCAAACGCTGCATGCCATGCTCACGTAGCAGCGCTTCTGATACGGGCGCCTGGGATGACAGCTCCAAGTGGCACAAGCGAATATTGTGGGCTTCTACCCATGCATTGGCCGCACGCAATAGTGCGCTAGTATGCACACCCTGCTCGCTGGGCAACGGCTTGGGTAACCATAGCTGCGCCATATTCATGGGCAGAGGTTGTACCCAGATGGCGCTCACTAACTGGCCTGCCTCAATAGTTATCCATAGCCCATCCCACTGGACATCTGGTTGATTGTACATTGCCTTTACGGCAGCGCTCAGTGCCGCTTGCTGTTCAGGGTCATGAGCAGCAGCCAGCTGCAGCAGTGCCTCGCGACGCCGTGCTGGCGGGCAAAGTACTACCTCTGGGCTATTTGAGGGGTCACTAGACGTCATGGCTGATCAATCAAATGCCGAGCTCCGAAGAAGTAATAAAGCGTGCTACGTTATTAGCCTACAATTTATAACCTCATCCTGACGGCCTAAGCCTTTGCACGCCACCCTTATCCGTGCTTATTTCAAAGGTTAATGGCAGCGAATGATTTAAAGGAGTAACCATCCCGCCATGCGTATATTGTTGGTAGAAGACGATCCGAGCTTAGCCTCGGGCATTCGCTTGGCATTAAAGCCCGAGAATTTCACGGTGGATCACCTGAGTGATGGCGTTAGCGCCTTGGCCGCGTTAAAGGAAGGTGAACCTTTTGATGCGGTCATTCTCGATCTGGGGCTACCGCGTATGGATGGTATGCAGGTACTGGAAGCCGTGCGGCGGCTGGGCAATCGCGCGCCCATTTTGGTATTAACCGCTCGCGATGCCGTCGATGAACGTATCGCCGGGTTGGATGCAGGTGCCGATGATTATTTAACCAAGCCGTTTGAGGTCGCTGAATTAAAAGCCCGCCTGAGAGCCTTGTTGAGACGTAGCAGTGACCAGGTAAACAGCGCCCTGGAGTGCCGAGGTATTCGCCTTGATCCGTTAACCATGCAGGTTAGCTACCAGGGGAAACCCGTGGTGTTATCACGACGGGAATTAACCCTGCTGCAAGAGTTTATGAGTCACCCTGGGCGAGTGTTCACCCGCGATACCCTAACGCGCTTGGTCTATGGCTGGGATGAAGATGTAGAAAGCAATGCCATTGAAGTACATGTGCACCACCTTCGGCGAAAATTCTTTCCTCACCTGATTCGCACACTACGCGGCATTGGTTACGTAATGGATAAAACGGACCAGGATCAGCACTCATGACCTCTATCCGCCAACGCACTCTGGGGCTAGCGCTGCTGGTGTTTGGCATTAGCATGCTGGTGATTGGCTTTATCAGCTATCGCTACGCTGCCCATGAAATTGAAGCACTGTACGATGCCAGTCTTGAACAAAATGCGCGCTTATTAGAAGGCTTGTTGCAAGCACCGCTGCCAGATGAGGCCCGGGGAGTACTGCTCAACAGCCTAGAAAGCGCTCTAGGCAAAACGGCGAGATCTGATCGACGCTTTGCAGGTTACCGGGCGGATAGCCAGCTGGGCTTTCAGCTATGGGAACGGAACCGCCTCCTGTTGCGCTCAGCTAATGCCCCTGAGTCGCCGTTGGCCGATCTCCCTTTGGGTTTCACTAGTCAGTCTATTGATGAGATCCAATGGCGCATTTATGTACTCGACATCCCCAACTCCATACAGCGGATTGTGGTTAGCGAGCGCGAAGACGTTCGCGGGGAGCTGATCAGGGCGGTAGCATTGCGCACGTTACTGCCCGACCTGATTGGCCTGCCGCTACTCACCGCCCTGCTGTGGTGGTCGATTGGCTGGGGCTTGGTACCACTGTTGCGCATGGCCGAGCAAATTCGCAATCGTGATCCGCATAATTTACAGCCCCTCACCCTCAGCCCACTGCCCCAGGAACTAGATACTATCGCCGGTGCGCTCAACCGGCTGTTAGAGCGAATCCGCATAATGCGCGTGCGTGAAAAGCGCTTTATTGCCGATGCCGCCCATGAATTACGTACCCCGTTAGCAGTGCTTGATCTACACGCCCAGAATGCCCTGACTGCCGACAATCTTGAAGATCGTCAGGAGGCACTCAGTCACCTTCGCGGCGGCGTTGCACGGGCCACGCGCTTGGTTACCCAACTCTTAACGCTGGCTCGCCTGGAGCCTGAAGAGGAGTCGCAGCCTGAATACCGCACTAGCCAGTTGCTTAGTGAAGTGCGTGAGACCCTTGCTAAGCTTTCGCCGCTGGCCGCTGAGCGCGAACAGCAACTGCTGTTAAATGCAGATGAGCAGGCAGATTGGTCGATATTAGAAGAGCCCGGTGCCATTGAAACCCTGGTACAGAATCTAGTCGGTAATGCTATCCAACACTCGCCTAACCATAGTGTCATCAGCATCACCCTAGCGACGACGCCACAAAGCTTTCAATTAACGGTGGATGACCAAGGCCCGGGGATACCAATCAATGAACGCAAAAAAGTGGTTGAGCGCTTTCAACGCTCGGGCCCCAGTGCTGGTTCAGGATTAGGACTTTCCATCGTTGAGCGGCTGGTCACACGCCATGGCGGAACCCTTCAGCTTGATGATGCCCCCAGTGGGGGATTGCGTGTGCGTATTGTTTTACAGCGCCTAAAAGAGGAGTAGCACCCTCTTTTCTTGCTAAACTGAGTTTTATGAGTCTCTTAAGGTTGCGATAAGAATTGCGTGCAACTGTGGAGGTGCAAGGCGAGCCAGACACCCACGGCTCCCTCTTTTCTCCACATGGAGGTACCCTGATGAACCAAGTGACTTTTTCACCTAAACCCTTAATTCAACTAGGCTCAGCACCACTGCTAGCCAAGCCAACTGCGCGGCGGCTACTGCCTACTAGCCCAGCGATGACGGTACTGACCGACTTTTCCCAAGTCATGCCTCAATCCGTTGATGCCGACACGCCTATCGACGAGGCGCATCTCAAGATGCGTTATAGCGGTGTAAGACTGCTGTTCGTGATGGATCACCAAGCGCACTGCATCGGAATTATTAACTCAAAAGAAGTGATTGGTACGCGGCGTATCAACATCGCCATGCAGCAGCGTAACCTCAGCCGCGAAGAAGTGACCGCTGAAATGATCATGACCCCGTGGCACAAGCTTAGCGCCATGACCATCACCCAGCTGGCATCGCTGACCATTGAGGATCTGGTGCTGTCGATGGAAGCCGTGACCGATCAACACCTGTTAATCACAGAGCAAAACGATAACCACGAACTTAGAATTCGCGGCATTATCTCAGCCAGTGATATACAGAGCGCGGTAGGTAAAGAAATCAA
Organism: Halomonas sp. KHS3; assembly: GCF_000830495.1. Lineage (NCBI taxonomy): Bacteria > Pseudomonadati > Pseudomonadota > Gammaproteobacteria > Oceanospirillales > Halomonadaceae > Halomonas > Halomonas sp. KHS3. The sequence goes on from NZ_JWHY01000001.1 coordinate 397,844, forward strand.
CCCGGTGCCTATGGCGAAAAGCTTCGCTGATATTTGCCAAGTCATAACTGGCCACGATCTATAACGACTGATCGTTAACCCATTTAATTTACATCTAGAAACGCCCCTCACTGGTTACTCAGTGAGGGGCGTTTTCAGTTTGCTATACAGCGTTTAAAACAACGCGCCGTTAATCCAAAGATGCGTCGCAATGCTGGCGGCATAGCCCAGCAATATTGCCGGTACCCAGCGAAGGTGTACGGCAAAGGTATAAATACCTCGCGCCTGCCCCATAAGGGCAACCCCCGCGGCTGAGCCCATAGAGAGCAAACTACCCCCCACGCCTGCGGTTAAGGTAATCAACAGCCAGTTACCCTCCGTCATATCCGGGGCCATGGAAAGTACTGCGAACATCACCGGGATGTTGTCCACGACTGCCGAGATAAGCCCCAGCACCACGTTCGCCCACACCGGGTTCCAACTGCCGTAGAGCGTTTCGGAAAGCAGGCTGAGGTAGCCCATAAAGCCAAGGCCACCCACACACATTACAACCCCGTAGAAGAACAGCAGCGTATCCCACTCGGAACGAGCGATACGGCTGAAAATATCGAAGGGAACCACGCTACCTAGCTGCTCCAGCTTCTTCCAATCGCCCCGGCGGGAGTAGCGCTCACGCTTGCGTTCAAGCGAACGCGGCAGGCTGCGGCGTAGGTAGTAACCAAAGAACTGCAGCAGGCCTAAACCAAACATCATGCCCATGGCAGGCGGTAAGTAGAGGATAGAATGGCACAGTACCGAGATGGCCACGGTAATCAAAAACAGTACGATAATTCGCCGTGCGCCGCGCTTGAGCCAGACATTCTCTTTAAGCGAAGCAGGCTGACGATTGACGATAAAGAAATTCATGATAACCGCAGGTACCATGAAATTAACCACCGCCGGAAGCAGCAGCGCGAAGAAGCCTTCAAATGGTACTTGGCCCGCCTGCCACACCATCAGCGTGGTGATATCGCCAAATGGGCTAAAAGCACCACCCGCGTTAGAAGCTACCACCACATTGACACAGCAAAGGCCGATAAACTTATTATCACCCTCGGCCACTTTGAGTACCACGGCGCACATCAGCATGGCGGTGGTCATATTGTTGGCAATCGCCGAAATACCGAATGCCATGACACCGGTAATCCAGAACAAGGAGCGATAGCTGAAGCCTTTACGCACTAGCCAAGAACGTAGCGCATCAAATACCCGACGCTCTTCCATGGCGTTGATATAGGTCATTGCCACCAGCAAAAACAGCAGTAGCTCAGCGTATTCAAGCAGTGTTTCACGGAAGGCGGTTTCCGCCTCTTCCGGCATCCCCGCTTGTACATAGACCCAGGCCACTAGCGCCCAGATAAGCCCTGCCGCAACCAGCACCGGCTTAGACTTACGCATATGCAGTAGCTCTTCACTCATCACCAACGCATAGGCGAGCACGAAGATCACGACAGAAGAGATACCGGCAAGTGAAAGAGTAAGATCAAGGGGCCCAGCGGCGGCATAAGAGAGGGAAGGAAAGACAAAAAGCGTGCAGGCGAGCAACAACCAAGCGACCCGGCTAGCATAATGCCGGGTTACGTGGACGTTTGGTGGTTTCATGGCGATGTTATCCAATCAGAAGGGAAAAAGACCGCCACGATCATAAGCACCCTAATGACATGCTGCAACGCAACGGTTGCGCATAAGATGCGACTTATTGCCGCATCTCGTAAAGCATTTTTATTAGTTCAACTACTCACAAGGTTTGGCGTCGTCGTCACTCCACCGTCACACTCTTGGCCAGATTACGCGGCTGGTCAACATCGGTACCTTTGAGCACGGCCACGTGGTAACTCAATAGCTGTAGCGGCAGGGTATACAGCAGCGGCGCCAGCGCTTCGTGCACGTGTGGCAGGGTCAGCACACGAATATCTTCCTGGACGTCGATACCCACGCTTTCATCGGCGAACACAAACAGTTTGCCGCCGCGGGCACGGACTTCCTGAAGGTTGGATTTTAGCTTTTCAAGCAGATCATCGTTGGGGGCGACCGATATCACTGGCATTTCGCTATCCACTAGCGCCAGCGGGCCATGCTTTAACTCCCCTGCGGGATACGCCTCGGCATGAATATAGGAAATCTCTTTGAGCTTTAACGCCCCTTCAAGGGCAATCGGATAGTGAGCTCCGCGCCCCAAGAAGAGCGCATGATGTTTCTCTGCAAACGCTTGGGAAAGTATTTCGATCTGGCTATCCAACGCCAACACCCGCTGACACACCTCCGGCAACGTGCGCAGCGCAGCGATAATACCCGGATACTCAACCTGATTTTTGGCTTTACTGACCGAAAGCGTCAGCAGCATTAACGCCACTAACTGGGTAGTAAAGGCTTTGGTAGAGGCCACGCCAATTTCAGGGCCCGCGCGGGTCATGAGAGACATATCCGACTCCCGCACCAGCGAACTACCGGGCACGTTACAAATCGCCAGCGAACCCACATAGTTGAGGGTTTTAGCAAAGCGTAACGCGGCCAGGGTATCGGCGGTTTCGCCGGACTGGGAGAGGGTGACAAACAGCGTGCCTTCGGGCACGACCGGGTGGCGGTAGCGATATTCAGAGGCCACCTCGACCTGCACCGGCACCCCCGCATAGCGCTCCAGCCAATAGCGCGCCACCAGCCCCGCATGGTAGCTGGTGCCGCAGGCAATGATATGCACGTGGCGAGTGCGCTGGAAAAGCGCCAGCGCATCGGGGCCAAAGCTCTCTATTAACACGCTTTGAGCGCTCAGCCGCCCCTCTAGTGCCGCCTCAATCACCGTTGGCTGCTCGAAAATCTCTTTGAGCATATAGTGGCGATAATTGCCCTTACTGGCCGCGCCATCGCCGTGCTCAAAGGTATGGATAGGGCGCTCGACGTCGTTACCGTGGCGATCCACAATGCGAATGGCACCCTGCTCGCGCAGCTCGACCAAATCGCCCTCTTCAAGGTAAATAAAACGATCTGTGACCGGCAGCAGCGCCAGCGGGTCAGAGGCTAAAAAGGCCTCATTAATCCCCACACCGACCACCAGCGGACTACCCTGGCGCGCGCCAACCACCACGCCAGGTTCTTGAGCACACATTACGCCCAGTGCGTAGGCGCCGCCTAAGCCGTTAACGATCTGCTGGGTAGCATCAAACAGGCTGAGCCCATCAGCCAGCTTTTCGAAGAGTAAGTGAGCAATTACTTCGGTATCGGTTTCTGAGCTAAACGCATAGCCACTGCGCTGGAGGCTCTCTTTTATAGCCTCGTAGTTCTCAATGATACCGTTATGCACAACGGCAACCTGATCGCTACTGTGGTGCGGGTGCGCATTGGCCTCAGAGGGTTTACCGTGGGTTGCCCAGCGGGTATGCGCGATACCCGAAAAACCCGGTAGCGCGGCCTTATCCAATTGAGCGGTAAGCGCCGCCACTTTTCCAAGCGCACGATGGCGGGTTAATACGCCGTCGTTGAACACCGTCATACCGGCTGAATCGTAGCCGCGATATTCCAGGCGTTTTAGTCCTTCTAATAGAATTTCTTGGACGTTGCGCTGGGCAACGGCGGCCACAATGCCACACATAATCACTCTCCTAGTTTATTAACCAGAGTTCTTCACAAACGCTACTCGACCAACCCGCTGAACGGTAGAACGACGGCCATTGATTATGAATACGTCTTTTTAATGATTCTTAGCACCATTTTAAAAACGATTTTAAGTGCTGTTTTAAAGACTGACTCAAGAGCCCTCTTTAATTGCTTCCTTCTCGCCCTATGGCTTTGTCACTTTACTAGGACGCAGCCAATCAATTTTTTCTAGCTGACGGCCTCGCGTAACGGCCAACGCGTAGTCGGTGACATCTTTAGCAATCGTAGATCCAGCCCCTATGGTAGCGCCTTTGCCTACCGAAACAGGTGCGACCAAGGCGGTGTTCGAACCGATGAAGGCGTTATCACCAATATCGGTGTGGTGCTTGTTAGCGCCGTCATAGTTACAGGTGATCGTGCCTGCCCCCACGTTCACGTCACGCCCCAATCGGGCATCACCGACATAGCTTAAGTGATTGATCTTACTGCCCTCACCCACATCGGCGTTTTTGGTTTCAACGAAATTTCCCACCTTGGCTTTTACTGCTAGCCGCGTCCCTGGGCGAAGTCGCGCAAAGGGGCCAACCTGGTTCAGGCCAGCTGCCACGGTGCCGTCTATCACGCTGTGGGGCTCTATCACGCTCTCTGCACCAATGGTGCTGTTTTTGATCACGCAGTAGGGGCCTATGCGCACGCCCTCGCCTAGTTCAACTTCGCCTTCAAATACACAACCCACATCGATAAACACATCGTGACCGCAGGTCAAACGTCCGCGCACATCGAGCCGTTCGGGGTCGGCAAGTGCCACTCCTTGTGCCATTAACTTATCGGCAAACTGGCGTTGATAAACGCGCTCCAAGCGGGCCATTTGCGCTCGATTATTAACCCCTTCCACTTCAACGGCGGAGGCCGGTTGGGCAGTACATACCTTGATGCCTTCCGCTGCGGCCATGGCAATTACATCGGTCAGATAGTACTCACCCTGGGCATTTTCTGCGGAGAGCTGCGGTAACCAGCGTTTAAGCTGGGCACTCGTCATGGCCATAATACCGGTATTGCATTCGGTAATCGCAAGCTCGGCGCTGCTGGCATCTTTTTGCTCAACAATCGCCACTGCTTCGCCTGCGTCGTCACGCACAATTCGCCCATAGCCCGTGGGGTCAGCTAGCGTTACCGTCAACAGCCCCATGTGCTGCTCATCCACATGGGCCAACAGCTCGCTCAGGGATTCCCGCTGCAGCAGCGGTACATCGCCGTAAAGGATTAACACCTTACCGCTCCCTAACTGCTCGAGCGCTTGCGCCACCGCGTGTCCGGTGCCCTTCTGCTCGGCCTGAACGGCAAACTTTACAGGCTTTTCTGCCAGCACTTCGCGCAGTTGGTCAGCGCCATGACCAATAACGACATGGGTGCGATCCGGCTGCAACCCTGAAGCGGTATCCAGCACGTGCTGCACCATTGGCTTGCCGGCCAAGGGATGCAACACTTTAGGAATTTGTGAACGCATCCGCGTGCCTTTACCCGCGGCGAGAATGACAATATCCAGTTCTTGCATACTATTCACCTATTACTGATGGGTCAGCGGGCGCCGGGCTGTCTGTGGCGGGACTGTTGGTCGCTGGGGTTCGTCGTTGTTCAATGCCCAACTCATTAACCAGCGTTTCCCCAAAATAATTAACAAATTCCGGGCTAGCAATGCTGCGCCACTGCTCGCCATCACGCACGAGCAAAAGCACTTTAAGGTTATTCTCAATGGCCAGTTGCATCGCCTCCTGCTCGCCAACCACCAGTAGCGCCGTCGCCCAGGCATCTGCCCAGGCATTGGAGGGATGGAAAACAGACACCGAGGCAAGCTGGTGGGTCACCGGCCGCCCCGTGCGCGGATCAATGGTGTGGGAAAAGCGCTGGCCATTCACTTCAAAATAGTTGCGGTAATCACCCGAGGTGGCCACCGACATACTCTCTAGCGGGATAATATGCTGAGCACGCTGCTGAACATCTTCAGGCACCTCAATGCCAATCTGCCAGGGCGTTTGTTCTTCCTCATCGCGCAGGCCGCGGGCGATCAGTTCTCCGCCAATATTGACTAAGTAGTGCTCCAGCCCCTGCTGTTCCAGGTAAGCAGCTACGCGGTCAGTTCCATGGCCTTTGGCCACGCCGGAAAGGTCGACAAACACATCGCGGGTACGCCGCGCCTGCATATTTTGGGTGTCGATTTCTAGCGCATCAATGCCTACCTGGGCAAGCTCCTCGGACAGGGCATCGTCGGAAGGGACGGTTTCAGGCCGTGCACCGGGGCCAAAGCTCCATAAATTGACCAGGTCGCCTACAGTAATATCAAAAGCGCCGTGGCTGGCTTCAGCGACGGATTGGCTAATCGCAAGCACGTCAATAAGCTCATTGGAGAGCGGCTGCCACTCATCTAAAGGCGCTTCGTTGAAGGCGATCAGCTCCGAGTCATCCCGGTAGGTCGACATCGCCTGATCAACGCTCTCCAACTCTGCTTTAAAGCCCTCTTCCAATTCAAGAGACTCGCCCTGAGTAAGCGGATCCATAATGGTCACCTGGTAGAAGGTGCCGAAAATATTGCCATCAAAGCGTACCGGTGGTTCCAGCGGTCGATCACTCTCTGAGCAGCCTGCCACGCCTAACCCCAAGCCCAGCAGTGAGCCCGTTACGATCAGTGCACGTCCCCACCTTGCTGTGCGTTCAACAGCCTTTTTCATCGTTGCTTTATCCTAAAAATAAAAGAACCACAGCAGCCAGACGCCGAACAGCACGCGATAAATCACAAAGGGCTGCATTCCCAATTTTTTTATAACCACCAGAAAGTAGTGAATACACAAATACGCGCTTATTCCCGATAACAGGGTGCCCGCCAACATCGCGATCCAATCAATCGACTGTGGAACGCTAAACAGCCCTACTGCTTCTAGGCCACCTGCCAGCACAATCACCGGGATTGATAATAAGAAAGAGAAGCGCGAGGCGCCTTCTCGGTTCATGCCCACCATCAGCGCCGCGGTAATGGTAATCCCCGAGCGCGAGGTTCCTGGGATGAGTGCTAGCGCCTGGGCACCACCAATAATCAGCACATCCTTCAAACGCAGTTGGTACTCGCTGCGCGTACCCTCTTTACGCCAATCGGCATACCCCAACAATAGCCCGAAACCAATTAAACTGAAGCCGATAATCAGCGTAGAGCGCATAAAATGAGAAATAACATCGTGCAGTAGTAAACCAATAAGCCCCACCGGGATGGTCGCTAACGTCACCCATAAAGCCAGTCGTGCGTCTTCGTTCACTCCTTTGCCGCTGAGCGCAGCCAAGCTGCTAATGACCATCTGCCAAATTTCCTGCCGGAAATAGATAATCACCGCGGAGAGGCTGCCTAAATGTAGGGCAACATCAAAGGCTAGGCCTTGATCTTGCCACTCTGTCAGCACAGGCACCAAGATTAGGTGGGCAGAGCTTGAAACGGGTAAAAATTCTGACACTCCCTGAACAACCGCTAACACCACCACCTGGAGCCAATCCATAAAAAAATCCTGTGCATAGAAACAATTTAATGGTTGCAATGGCGCTTAAGGATACACATCCACCTATTCGTTGTCCGCCATTGCCTTTGCTGAGACTAGCCACCACTGACACACAAAGGTATCGTTTCACAGCCTGAAAGCAGTGGAGGCTATAGAGGATATAAGGAGTGCGCTACAATAGGCGTCTATTGAATGCGTGCGTCCTTGCAAGGTACCCATGACTCAGACCATCGAAACGCCAGTGGTTCACGACCAAGCGCGACTTAGCCAAGAGGCCAAGCGTGTTACCTACATCGGTGCGTGGCTAGATGCCCTATTAAGCATCGTCAAAGTCGTGATCGGTTTTATGGTCGGTTCAGCGGCGTTGATTGCCGACGGCATCCACTCCCTATCTGATTTAGTCACCGACGGCTTTGTCCTGGCGGCCATTCACTATGGGCGTCAGGAGCCCGATAAAGACCACCACTACGGCCACGGCCGTATCGAAACCCTGACGACCCTGCTGCTGGGAAGCGTACTGATTTTCGTGGCTGGCGCGATTGCCTGGTCGAGCCTGGATCGCCTGTTTAGCGGCGCCGACGTTAACGCCCCTGGCGCGCTGGCAATCGTGATTACTGTCATCGCGCTGTTTAGCAAAGAGTGGATTTTTCGCTACACCATGCGGGTTGCCAAGCGAGTAAAGTCAAAGTTACTCGAAGCCAACGCCTGGCACTCGCGCAGTGATGCATTATCCACTGCCGTGGTGTTGGTAGCCTTGGTGGGCGCCCAGTTTGGCTTGGGTTGGCTGGATGCCGTGGCCGCCATCATTGTGGGTTTATTAGTCGGCAAGGTAGGTTTGGACTTGCTGTGGGAGTCGGCGCGGGAATTGGTGGATACCGCGCTACCAGAGGACGTACAGGATCAGATGCACGATGTTGCCTGCAGCGTTCCGGGGGTGGATAGTGTCCACGATCTGCGTACCAGGCAATCCGCCGGCTGGGTAATGGTCGACCTACACGTGGTGGTCGGGCCGAAAATTACCGTGTCGGAAGCCCACGAAATCGGTAACGAAGTCAGCCGTCGCCTACGCCATGAGTTTCCCGCACTGACCGACGTGATATTCCACGTTGACCCCGAAGACGACGCCGGGGCGGGTGATCCTAGCCGCCTTCCCGGCCTTCCGCTCCGCCCTGAAGTAGAGGCTGCCCTGGATGCACGCTGGTACAAGCACCCTGTGTGGCGCACCCTGAACGAGCTCCAGTTGCACTACTTGGACGATAAGGTGTCGGTATCATTGATCATTGATGACGCAGTGCATCAGCCGCCCCAGTGCCTCGCTAGCCAACTAAAAGCGCTGGCTAGCGATATCGAGTGGCTCGGCCACGTCGAGGTGCTGTTTATCACCCGCGCCGCCAGTAGCTCGATGCGCTAGAGCCACTACCCGCTGGTTGTTTCCTCTTATAACCCCGTCAACAGCAGTGTGGCGATGCTGAAGTAGATCACCACCCCAGAGGCATCAATCAAGGTGGTGACCAGCGGTGCTGATGCCGTGGCAGGGTCGACCTTAAAGCGCTCGAGTACGAACGGCAGGCACATCCCCAACAAGCTGCCAAACAGCACGATGGTCACCATGCTCAAGGCGACCACCATTGCCAGCTCTTCTCCCCCGCGCATAATGCCAATAGGCGTTACCGCGATGGCCATGGTGATACCCAGTGACCCGGCGACAAGTAGCTCGCGGCCCAGTAGTTTGCCCCAATCTTTGACGCCAACGTCACCGGTCGCCATGCCGCGCACCATCAACGTGGCTGCCTGAGCCCCGGCGTTACCGCCACTACCGATCAATAACGGTAAAAAGAATACCAGTGCTACCTGGGCGGCAATGGTCTCTTCAAAATAGGCAATCCCGGCCCCCGAAAACAGATTGGCAAAGACCAGCAGTACCAGCCAGAATACGCGCTTACGGTAGAGGCTCCAGAGCTTCACACGGCTTACGCCATCTTCCAGTTGGCCGATCGACATCCCCTTGTGGAAATCCTCTGTCGCCTCGGATTCAGCGACATCCATCGCGTCATCGTGGGTCACGATACCGACCATGCGTTCATCGGCATCGATCACTGGCAGCGCCAACAAGTCATACTTCGCTACAATACGGGCGACATCTTCCTGGGCACTATCAACCCGTGTACTGATGACATCCTTGATCATAATGTCATCAACAATGGCGCCGGGGCGTGCCACCATAAGCTGACGCAGCGACATGGTACCGATCAGTTGTCCGTCGCTATCCAGGATATACAGCTGATAGACCGTTTCCGCGTCGGGAGCGGTCTGGCGTACCCTCATCATCGCCTGCGACACCGTCATGCCACTGGCTATGGAGACATAGTCAGAGGTCATGATGGCGCCGGCGGTACCCTCTTCGTAGCTGGCAAGCCGCTTCAGGTCTTCTCGCTCGCGGTGAGCCATGCGACGCAGCAGTGCCTCACGACGGTCTTCATTGAGAAGATTGAACAGATCGGCACGTTCGTCCGACCCCATTTCTTCGAGCAGCTTGAGAACCTGGCTGTCATCCAGCTTTCCTACCACCTCGAGCTGGCTCTCCCCAGGCAAATAGCCCAACACATTGGCTGCCCGTTCCGCAGAAAGAATATCCAGAAGGGCGAGCGCAGCAGGCAGCTCTTCGTCATCCTCGATCATCTCTTCGAGCACTTCACCGATATCCGCGGAGCGGGTTTCGGCCAAACGCAAAGAGAGCACCGATTTACTGGGCACTTCCTTGCCCAACTCGTCGAGCAGCTCGGCTTTTAATTCCTGTAGGCTTTCATCATTCAGTGCCATGATTCTCCCCCCTTGCGCTTACAAGCGTCGTGCTGCCGAGCTAATCCATCACCCAGCCCATTCTACTGACCAAACTCATCATACTTACTTATTTGACTGCCAAACAAAAAAACGCCCCTTAAACCCTGGTAGCGGGTTTAAGGGGCGTTGGACACACGCCAAGTGCGTGAGTATTAGCCTTTACCCGCCTTTTTACGCAGCTGCTGAATCGTTCGCAGCTGTGCAACGGCTTCGGCAAGTTCAGCGGCAGCACGAGTATAATCGAGCTCCGATGACTTCTCATTAAAGGCTCTCAGCGCCTGCTGACGCGCTTCTTCGGCAGCGGCCTCGTTGAGGTCGCTGGCACGTGATGCAGAGTCGGCCAGAATCGTCACGACATTCGGCTGGACTTCCATGAAGCCCCCCGAGACAAAGAAGTTCTCTTCCTTGCCGCCATCGTGAATCACGCGTACCGGACCCGGCTGAAGCTCGGTCAGCAGCGGGGCGTGACCCGGCAAAACACCCAGGTCACCCATAATCCCGGAAGCAATCACCTGCTCAACGGTACCTGAGAAGATCGATGCTTCAGCGCTGACGATATTGCAAGTAAAGCTATTCGCCATAGCGAATCCCCCTAATGGACGGGATTACTTCTTCATCTGGTTGGCTTTCTCGACGGCTTCGTCGATGGAGCCGACCATATAGAAGGCCTGTTCCGGCATATCGTCGTATTCGCCAGCAAGAATGCCCTGGAAGCCACTGATGGTGTCTTTCAGTGAGACATACTTACCTGGTGAACCGGTAAATACTTCGGCCACGAAGAACGGCTGCGACAAGAAGCGCTGGATTTTACGCGCCCGGGAAACGGCCAACTTGTCTTCGTCAGACAGCTCGTCCATCCCCAGAATGGCGATAATATCCTTAAGCTCTTTGTAGCGTTGAAGAACGTTCTGCACACCACGAGCGGTGGCGTAGTGCTCTTCACCGACGACCAGCGGATCCAACTGACGTGAGGTGGAGTCCAACGGGTCGATCGCCGGATAGATACCCAGCTCGGCGATAGAACGTGCCAATACCACGGTAGCATCCAGGTGCGAGAAGGTGGTCGCCGGCGACGGGTCGGTCAAGTCATCCGCAGGTACGTAAACGGCCTGTACGGAGGTGATTGAGCCGGTTTTCGTCGAGGTAATACGCTCCTGCAGAACGCCCATCTCTTCAGCCAGCGTAGGCTGATAACCTACCGCTGATGGCATACGACCCAACAGTGCCGATACTTCGGTACCCGCCAGGGTGTAGCGGTAGATGTTATCGACGAACAGTAGAACGTCGCGGCCTTCATCACGGAATTTCTCAGCGATGGTCAGGCCGGTCAACGCTACGCGCAGACGGTTACCCGGGGGTTCGTTCATCTGACCATAAACCAGCGATACCTTATCGATAACGTTGGATTCAGTCATTTCGTGATAGAAGTCGTTACCCTCACGCGTACGCTCACCAACACCGGCGAATACAGAGTAGCCGCTGTGCTCGGTGGCGATGTTGCGGATAAGCTCCATCATGTTAACGGTCTTACCGACACCGGCGCCGCCGAACAGGCCAACTTTACCACCCTTAGCGAACGGGCAGACCAAGTCGATAACCTTGATACCGGTTTCCAGCAGCTCGTTAGAAGCTGCTTGGTCGGCATAGCTCGGTGCTTTACGGTGGATCGGCATACGCTCTTGCTCACCGATCGGTCCCGCTTCGTCGATCGGTTCGCCGAGTACGTTCATAATACGGCCCAGCGTTTCCTTACCTACCGGTACGGAAATGGCGGCACCTGTGCTGGTCACGTCCATGCCACGCTTCAAGCCCTCAGTGGAGCCCATGGCGATGGTGCGCACCACGCCGTCGCCCAGCTGCTGCTGGACTTCGAGGATGGTCTCAACATCGGAGACCTTCAGCGCGTCGTAGACCTTGGGCACAGAGTCCCGCGGAAACTCTACGTCAATCACCGCGCCGATGATTTGTACGATACGTCCGCTCATCTTGGTTCCTCTCTAAAACCTGCAAATGAAACCTGTCTGCCGGGAGCCGCTAAAAGCGTCGGCTCCCTAGGCGTTATACGGCAGCAGCGCCGCCGACGATCTCAGAAATTTCCTGGGTGATGGCGGCCTGGCGGGCCTTGTTGTAGACCATCTCCAGATCGTCGATAAGGCCGCCTGCGTTGTCAGTGGCACTTTTCATAGCGATCATTCGGGCGGCTTGTTCGCAAGCGCCGTTTTCCACTACCGCCTGATACACCTGCGATTCGATGAAACGAACCAGCAGGCTATCGAGCAACGCCTTGGCATCCGGTTCATACAGGTAGTCCCAGCTTCCGGGACGGGCGTTTTCGTCGTCTTGCTCAGCGTCTGCGCCCATATCAGGCGACAGCGGAAGAAGCTGACGAACCACTGGCTTTTGGGTCATGGTGTTCACAAACTCGTTGTGCACCACGTAAAGCCGGTCGAGACGTCCTTCATCGTACGCTTCGAGCATGACCTTAATACTGCCAATCAGACCTTCAACGGTCGGGGCTTCGCCTAAACCACTCTTCGCCGCCACCAAATTGCCACCGTAGTTGCGGAAAAAGGTGCTGGCCTTAGCGCCCAAAGCGCAAAAATCCTGCTCTGCGCCCTGCTTTTTCCACTCGCTGGCCTGTTTAAGTAAGGCTTTGAAGAGGTTGTGGTTCAAGCCACCGCACAGACCACGGTCTGTAGAGACCACAATGTAACCAACGCGCTTAACCTCGCTACGCTCGACCATATAGTCGTGCCTGTACTCGGGGTTCGCGTCGGCAATGTGGCCGACCACATTGCGGATCTGCTTAGCGTAAGGCTGACTAGCTCTCATCAGATCTTGCGCTTTACGCATTTTAGATGCAGCCACCATTTCCATGGCGCTGGTGATCTTCTGCGTATTTTTAATGCTCCCGATCTGGGTGCGTATCTCTTTTGCAGCTGCCATAGCGATCTACCCTTCGTTCGTGGCTCTCAGAAAGCATGCAAACCCGTCCATCACAGACGGGCTAGACATTACCAGCTCTGAGTCGCCTTGAACTTCTCGAGACCCGACTTCAAGCTGTCTTGAATCTCACCATTGTAGTCGCCGCTCTGGTTGATCTTGTCGAGTAGATCAGCGTGCTCAGACTTCATGTAGTCGTGCAAGGCACGCTCGAAGTCCAGCACCTTGTTCACTTCGACATCATCCAGGAAGCCTTCGTTGGCGGCATACAGCGACAGCGCCATTTCAGCGATCGACATCGGCGAGTACTGGTTCTGCTTCATCAGCTCGGTAACACGCTGACCGTGCTCAAGCTGCTTACGCGTCGCTTCATCAAGATCAGAGGCAAACTGCGAGAACGCCGCCAGTTCACGGTACTGGGCCAAGGCTAGACGTACGCTACCGCCCAGTTTCTTGATGATCTTGGTCTGCGCCGAACCACCCACACGAGAAACCGACAGACCTGCGTTAATCGCCGGACGAATACCGGAGTTAAACAGGTTGGTTTCCAGGAAGATCTGACCGTCGGTGATCGAGATCACGTTGGTCGGTACAAACGCGGAGACGTCGCCGCCCTGGGTTTCGATGATCGGCAGCGCGGTCAAGGAACCGGTTTTGCCTTTCACTTCGCCGTTGGTGAACTTCTCAACGTAGTCGACATTAACTCGTGCAGCACGCTCAAGTAGACGCGAGTGGAGATAGAAGACGTCACCAGGATAGGCTTCACGACCCGGCGGGCGACGCAGCAGCAGCGATACCTGACGGTAGGCGACGGCCTGCTTGGAGAGGTCGTCATATACAATCAGCGAGTTCTCGCCGCGGTCGCGGAAGTATTCGCCCATGGTGCAGCCGGAGTAAGCGGCCAGGAACTGCATCGGCGCCGGATCCGCAGCGCCAGCAGCGACCACGATGGTGTGCTCCATGGCGCCGTGCTCTTCAAGCTTGCGTACCACGTTGGCAATGGTCGACTGCTTCTGGCCAATCGCCACGTAGACACAGGTCACGCCTTTGCCTTTCTGGTTGATGATCGCATCAATGGCAATGGCGGACTTACCGATTTGACGGTCACCGATGATCAGCTCACGCTGACCACGACCGATCGGCACCATGGCATCGATCGATTTCAGACCGGTTTGAATCGGCTCATCGACGGACTGACGGGTAATAACGCCCGGCGCCACTTTCTCAACGGCGTCGGTCATGGTGGTGTTAATGTCGCCTTTACCATCAATGGGGTTACCCAGCGCATCGACCACACGACCAATCAGCTCAGGGCCTACCGGCACTTCGAGAATACGACCGGTACACTTGGCGGTCATGCCCTCTTCGAGCTGCAGGTAGTCACCCAGCACTACGGCACCCACGGAGTCACGCTCCAGGTTGAGTACCATGCCAAAGATGCTGTTGGGGAATTCGATCATTTCACCAAACATCGCGTCTTCGAGGCCGTGAATTTTCACGATACCGTCGGAAACGGTCACGATGGTGCCCTGATTATGGGCTTCGGATGCGACGTCAAGCTTTTCAATTCGCTGCTTGATGATGTCGCTGATCTCGGAAGGATTCAGTTGCTGCATGCCATGTCCCTCAGACTCAAGCGGTTAGCGCTTCGGAAAGGCGGTTCAATCGACCACGTACGGAGCCGTCAATAACGGTATCGCCAGCACGCAGGATGACACCGCCAATCAGCGACTTGTCCACCTGAGTAGTAATAGAGATTTCGCGATTCAGACGTTTCTTAAGCGCGTTCGCTAGTTTGGTCTTCTGCTTACTATCTAACTTGTAAGCAGAGGTGACGTTCACTTCAACCCGCTGCTCGTGTTCGGCACGCAGGTGCTCGAACTGATCAGCAATGGAGGCCAACGCCATCAGGCGGCCCTGGTCAGCCAAAACAGTCAAAAATCGCTGTAAAGCCTCATCCTGTTGCTCAGGAATAAGCTCGACAAGCAGCGACACTTTTTGCTCGCTGTCTAATTTGGGACTGCTTAGCCGATGGCGCACGACGTCATCTGCTACCGCAACACTTAAAAAACCTAGCGCTTGTGACCAACTATCAAGCGCCTCATGATCACGCGCGTATTCAAACGCTGCCTTAGCGTAAGGACGAGCGACGGTAAGTAATTCCGCCATGGTTCACCTCCTTACAGTTCAGCAGCAAGCTCATCGAGTAACTTGCGATGGGCTTGTTCGTCGACCGACGCTTCAAGAACACGCTCGGCACCCATAACGGCGAGATAAGAGACCTGGGCACGAAGTTCATCCTTAGCGCGATTCACTTCTTGCTCAATCTCGGAACGTGCACTCGCTACTAGGCGTTCGCCTTCGGCGCGGGCCTGTTCGCGGGCTTCTTCAACTATCTGGGCAGAGCGTTTGTTGGCCTGCTCAAGAATCTGAGAAGCTTGCTCCTTGCTTTCGCGCAGCGTCTGCTCCGCCCGCTCTTGAGCAAGCTCAAGATCACGGTTAGCACGGCTGGCTGCATCCAAGCCATCAGCAATTTTTTTCTGACGCTCATGAAGCGCGTTGCTGATCGGAGGCCACACATACTTTAAGCAAAACCAGACAAAGATCGCGAAGGCGATCGTCTGCCCGATTAGCGTCATGTTGATATTCACAGGAATGTACCTCTGACAAGTTCGTGGCGACCGGAGTGAAACAAAACCGAGCGCTTAACGCTCGGCTGAGCTGTCATTAACCGGCAACAACGAAGATCAGGTACATTGCGATACCAACACCGATCATCGGAACGGCATCCAACAGACCTGCCATTAGGAAGGTTTTGGTTTGCAGTTGGTCGCCCAGTTCAGGCTGACGCGCTGTAGATTCCAGCAGCTTACCACCCAAAATAGCGAAGCCAATGCCGGTACCTAGAGCGCCGAGACCGATCATGATGGAAGCGGCAATGTAGATAAGTTCCATGGTAATGCTCCTAGTTTTTCAAGTTAAAGGTCGAGGGTTGAGGTTAAGGGTTAATGTGTTTCAAGCATTGCTCGGATTAGTGATGCTCGTGTGCAGCGCTTAGATACACCACGGACAGCACTGTAAAGATGAAAGCTTGTAGTACGACGATCAAAATATGGAAAATGGCCCACGGCACATCCAGCACCCAGATAGCCCAGAACGGCAGCATGGCGATCAAAATAAAGATCACTTCGCCGGCAAACATGTTGCCGAACAGACGCATCGCCAAACTAAACGGTTTAACCAGCAGCGCGACAATTTCCAGCAGGAGGTTAAAGGGAATCAGCGCCCAGTGGTTAAACGGGGTCAATGACAGCTCTTTGGCGAAACCACCCACGCCTTTAACCTTAAAGCTGTAGTAAAGGATCAGTCCGAATACCCCTAATGCCAAACCCAGCGTGGCGTTCACATCGGTGGTGGGGACAATTTTCATGTAGTCCACGCCCAGCTTGCTGAACAGCACGGGGAAGTAGTCGACCGGAATAATTTTGAGCGTGTTCATGAACAGAATCCACACGAACAACGTCAACGCGAGGGGGGCGATGATCGGGTTATGCCCTTTAAATGTCCCCTTGATCATGTCCTCGACAAACTCTACGACCATCTCAACGGCATTTTGCAGACCACTGGGTACTCCCGTGGTGGCCATTTTGCCCGCTTTGCGGAAAATCCAGATAAACAGCAACCCCATGGCAATCGACCAGCCCATGGTATCCAGGTGAATGGCCCAAAAGCCCATTTCACTTGCTTCTTCTGCTGAATGCGCCAGCGACCAGCCGTTCTCAGGATGATTGCCAAAGGTCAAATTCTGCAAGTGGTGCTGGATATAGTAAGTCGTTGAGACTTCGTTTCCTGCGGCCATGGATGTGTCACCTCAATCAGTTGTGCAATTTTCTAGGCATTAGCGTTTTTTGGCATTAACCAAGGCGTAAGCCAATGCGTTAGAACAACTGCAACATAAGCATAAAAAAAGAAAGTAGGGTTTGAGGGGGGCGCTGCCACGAACACTGCAACAAACAGTGCCACCGTCAAACCAAACTTGCCTGCCTCGGCGCGAAACAGGCGCATCGCTGCCTTTGAAGGGCTACTCGCGCGTAAAACCCCCATTCGTTTGATAAAAAAGGCGTGCGGTAATAAGGCTACCAGCGCCCCTTTAAAAACCGATGACACGCCTTCTAAATCGGCGACTAGATAGGCGGCCAACATACCAACGAAGGTGATCATCAGTTGCGCGATCGTGAGCCGAACGATGTAGGCTTTTCGACGCTGGGTTTCGTATCGCTGCATACCGGCCCAGCCTCACTGATAAAAACCAATACCTCGACCAGCTAATAGCTAGACAAACCAAGGCAACCTGCACAAATCTTGCGCGATTATAGGGAAGCGCTATCACACCTTCAACCGAAGTCGCACCGATTTTGCCCGCTTAAGGGCTGATTTGCGACCAAAGGGGGAAAACGTGTGCGCTTCTTACGTGATATTGAATAGCCTGCTATTTAATATGATTCAAGATGCCATCCAATTCTTCGAGGCTGGTATAACGTATCGTTAACTTACCTTTGCCTTTTTGACCATGATCAATGGAGACAGGCGCACCGAGCAGTTCGCCAAGATGTGTTTCAAGCTTGGCCACATCGGGCTGCTTGCTTTGACGGTTAGGCGTTTTGGTTGGTGTTTGGCTGGTTTGGACTTTTTTCACCAGCGCTTCGGTGGCCCGCACCGTCATATCGTTATTGACCACCTCATGAGCCACCTGCCGCTGCTGGGTGCTGTTCAGCGTCAGCAAAGCTCTTGCGTGGCCCATATCCAGGTCACCCCGTTCGAGTAGGGTTTGCACTTCCGGATCTAGCGCCAGCAGGCGCAACAGGTTGGCTACCTGGGTGCGCGATTTACCCACTGCGTCGGCAATCTGCTGCTGGGTAAGCTCAAACTCTTCGCCCAGGCGCTTGAGCGCCATGGCTTCTTCGATGGCGTTGAGGTTTTCACGCTGAATGTTTTCGATCAGCGCCAGCGCCAGGGCAACTTCATCGCTGACTTCCCGGATCACCGCCGGGATAACGTCCAGCTCAGCAAGTTGGGCTGCCCGCCAGCGACGCTCACCGGCAATAATTTCGTAGCGATCCACGCCAATTGGACGCACGACGATGGGCTGCATCACGCCCTGGGCGCGAATGGAGTCTGCCAGCTCTTCTAGCGCTTCGGGCTGAATATCCCGGCGCGGCTGATATTTACCTCGCGTTAATTGCCCTAACGGCAGACGTTCAAGGCGATCTTCGCTAACGTCATCGGCCGCGGCACTACGCGCGGCGTCAGAAAGCTCCAACGGGGTGCCGCTACCGGCAAGTTCTAAGCTGTCACGGCGACGGGCACCGGCACCAATCAGGGCATCCAGGCCACGTCCCAGCGCGGGTTTACGCGTCATTCGCTTTTCCTCATTTTATAACGCTAGGCGACGAATCATCTCTTTCGCCAACACACGATAGGCCTGGCTACCACGGGAGAACCGGGCATATTGCGTAACGGGTAGCCCGTGGCTTGGCGCTTCGGCAACTTTGACGTTGCGAGGAATGGTCGTTTTCAACAGCATGTCGCCAAAATAGTCACGCAACTGCTTATCCACTTCCCGCGTTAAGCTGGTGCGCTTGTCATACATAGTGCGCAAAATGCCCGCAATGGCAAGATCAGGATTCACATTTTGCTTAATCTGCTCAACGGTATCGAGCAGGGCCGACAGCCCCTCCAGGGCGTAAAATTCGCACTGAAGAGGGATCAGCACGCTATCGGAAGCCGTTAATGCATTCACGGTTAGCATGTTCAAAGAGGGCGGGCAGTCGATCAACACTACGTCATAGGCATCCGAGACCGAAGCTAGTGCGTTGGTTAAGCAGCTCTCGCTTTTATCGCGATCTAGCAGCTCGACTTCGGCGGCGGTGAGATCACCGTTACCCGGCAGTACGTCGTACTTGACCGCCAGCTTTTTGACAATCGTATCAGCGGCCGTTGCTTCGCCCAGTAGAACGTCAAGCACGCTTTTATCGAGCTCATATTTATCGATGCCGCTGCCCATGCTGGCATGGCCTTGGGGGTCAAGATCCACCAGCAGTACGCGACGGTCGAGCGCAGCGAGACTGGCCGCCAGGTTAACGGCCGAGGTGGTCTTGCCCACGCCGCCTTTTTGGTTGGTCAGGGCAATGATCTGGCTCACTTACTCAACTCCTTCTGGGGGTCAGAATCAACATTCAGCTTTCACATTTAGCTTTCAACATCCAAGATCAGCAGCTGCCGCTGGGCCGCTTCAAAGGGTACTTCCAATAGGTGACGCTGATATAAACGTATACCGGCGGGCAGGTCGCGCAGTTCATCATCCGCCCCCGGGCCTTTCATGGCTAACCACTGGCCATCGGCGCTGGGTAGCTGGCGGGTCAAGGTGACAAAATCGACCAAGCTGGCAAATGCTCGGGAAATCACCTGATCAAAAGCGGCGGCTTCAAACTGTTCCACCCGCGCCTGTACGGGAGTGACGTTTTCAAGCCCTAACTCCATTACCGCCTGACGCTGAAAGCGCACCTTTTTGCCATTACTATCCAGCAGTGTTACATCAAGCTGGGGGGCTAATATCGCTAATACGATACCAGGAAGCCCAGGACCCGCACCTACATCCAGTAGCCGCGGCCCCTGCACATAGGGCAACACAGCGGCGCTATCCAACACATGACGCGACACCATGTCGTCCACATCGCGCACCGCTGTGAGGTTATAAGCCCGATTCCACTTGTGCAACAGTGCCAATAAGCCTAGCAGCTGTTGGCGTTGATGTTCGTCAACGGCGATGCCTAATTGGGTAAGGCCTTGATCGAGCCGTGGTGCAACGCTTGTAGGTAGCGTCTTCAACAGTGGGTTCAACGAACTCATCCGTTAACTACCTCAGCTGCGGCTACCAACCGGCGCTTTTTCAGATGCACCAGCAAAATAGAGACGGCCGCCGGTGTAACGCCTGAAATCCGCGCCGCATGAGCAAGCGTTTCCGGCCGCGCTTCAGCCAGCTTTTGGCGAATTTCGTTAGACAAACCTTCGACTTTTAAATAATCCAGCTCCGCAGGCAGTGGCGTGGCTTCGTGGCGCTTGAGTTTATCGATCTCATGCTGCTGACGATCGATATAGCCTTGATACTTAGCCTGAATCTGCACCTGCTCGGCGACTGCTGGGTCAGTGACCAGGGTGCCCTCAATGCCGGGCAGATTGGCCAAATCGCTGTAATTCAATTCAGGGCGTTTAAGCAGATCACTCAAGCAATACTCGCGAGTGAGCGGTGCCCCGGTTTTTTCGGCCACTTGCTCAGCCGCTGGGCTTCCCGGTTGTATCCACAGGGTGCTTAGCCGCGCGCTCTCTTGTTCGATAGCCTCGCGTTTTTGGCTAAACGCTGCCCAGCGCGTGTCGTCGACAAGACCCAATTCCCGGCCCGCTTCGGTTAAGCGCAAATCCGCGTTGTCTTCCCGCAACAGCAGGCGGTACTCCGCACGGGAAGTAAACATCCGGTAGGGCTCTTTGGTACCCATAGTGATCAGATCATCAACCAGTACACCGAGATAGGCTTCATCGCGGCGGGGATACCAGGCGTCCAGCTCCTGAGCGCGGCGGGCGGCATTCAGGCCTGCGAGCAAACCTTGAGCACCGGCTTCTTCGTAGCCGGTAGTGCCGTTGATTTGACCGGCAAAAAACAGGTTGTGGATAAATTTAGTTTCCAGCGAGTGTTTTAAGTCTCGTGGGTCAAAAAAGTCGTACTCAATGGCGTAGCCAGGCCGGGTGATATGGGCGTTTTCCAAGCCTTTGATGGAACGCACCACCTGAATCTGCACGTCAAAGGGCAGCGAAGTCGAGATACCGTTGGGGTAGAGCTCATGGGTATCCAAGCCTTCGGGTTCGATAAACACCTGGTGGCTGGATTTATCGGCAAAGCGATGAACCTTGTCTTCTATCGATGGGCAGTAACGTGGCCCAATCCCTTCGATGACGCCGGAATACATCGGCGAGCGATCAAGATTGGCCAGAATCAGATCGTGGGTGTGCTGATTGGTGTGAGCAATGTGGCAACTCACCTGCTGAGGGTGCATCTCCCGCGATCCCAGGTAGGACATAACCGGCGTTGGGCTATCACCGGGCTGCTCTTCCAACTGGGAAAAATCCACGCTTTTGGCATCGATGCGCGGCGGCGTACCGGTTTTTAGGCGGTCAACCCGAAACGGCAGGGCGCGCAGACGTTCAGCCAGCGCGTTGGAAGGCGGGTCGCCCGCTCGGCCGCCTTTGCTTTGATCCAAACCAATATGAATCACGCCACCCAAAAATGTCCCGGTACACAGCACGACGCTGTCGGCATGAAAGCGAATGCCGGTTTCCGTGACGACGCCTCGTACGGTGTCGTTATCCACAATCAGATCACCAGCGGCTTGCTGGAAAATCGTTAAGTTGGGCTGGTTTTCCAGCATTCCGCGGATCGCTGACTTGTAACGGATGCGGTCAGCCTGGGCACGGGTGGCCCGAACGGCGGGCCCTTTGCTGGCATTGAGCACACGAAACTGGATACCACCCAAGTCCGTGGCAAGCCCCATGGCGCCGCCCAGTGCATCAATTTCCTTGACCAAGTGACTTTTGCCGATGCCGCCAATCGCGGGATTACACGACATTTGGCCCAGAGTTTCGATGTTATGGGTGAGCAGCAGGGTCTGACAGCCCATGCGAGCAGAGGCCAGTGCGGCTTCAGTTCCCGCATGGCCACCGCCGATGACAATCACGTCAAAGCGGTCGGGGTAATTCAAGAGACACCTCGTCTTGTGCCTGTCGGCACGGATGATGTGGCCAATGCAGTCGATTCTAGACGCAGCCACCTTAGATCAATGAGTCGGCAAGTATAAACCCCCTGTGGGTAACCGTCAGGTTTTTCCACACCCCAAATCGCTAAACCGCCTCTATTAATAACAACATAAATATAAAATAAGAGAAGTTCTGTAAATGTTGTAACTACTAGTGTGGACAATTTCTGTGTATAAGCGATTAATTATTAATTATTTCATAAACTTATATTGTTGACTTCTACATGTTTGAAGGCGGGAGTGCCTGGGTAGAAAGGGTGCTAAGCCTGTGGATGAAATAGCGCCTTATCCACAGATGCAATTGGCCACGGCTTATCCACCGGCCAGTACCTGGGTTGTTACCGCAGCTGTGAACAAGCAACGTTGGGTGTGGAGCTAACGCTGAGAGACGCCCATGGTAGTCCTTGCGGAGATAAAAACGATTAATGTAAAAAAAGTTTATCCACAGGCAAAAAAATGGCCTGTCGTGTCGACAGGCCGGTAAAAAAGCGTCATTTCGCATTAGCGAACGCGTTATTTAGGTGCCAAGCGCAGGTCTACGCGAGGGCATTGAGTGTTCACATCTAGTGTTTAAGCACCCGCGCAAGGAAGGATTGAGTACGTTCATGTTGCGGTGAATCGAACAGTTTTTCCGGGTGTCCCTGCTCGGTAATCTCGCCTTTATGGATAAAAATCACCCGGTCGGCAACCTCACGGGCAAAGCCCATTTCATGGGTAACAATCACCATGGTCATGCCCTCTTTGGCCAGTTCACGCATGGCATCGAGCACTTCACCGATCATTTCCGGGTCAAGCGCCGATGTGGGCTCGTCAAATAGCATCAGCCGGGGTTCCATGGCCAAGGCACGAGCGAGCGCCACACGCTGCTGCTGGCCGCCTGAGAGCTGGCTGGGGTACTTATCGGCCTGGTCGGCGATACCCACCCGGTCAAGCAAACGTTTGGCATTGCTGACCGCGTCGTCACGGCTTAAACCGCGCACTTTCATCGGCGCCAGTGTGACATTATCGATGACGCTGAGATGGGGAAACAGGTTGAATTGCTGAAAAACCATGCCCACTTCGGTGCGGATGGTTTGCAGTGCTTGGGTGCTCTTTCCATAGGGCAGCAGTTCATTGTCATCGACCACCAGACTGCCTGATTGGAACTCTTCCAGGCCGTTAATACAGCGAATCAGCGTCGATTTACCTGAGCCACTGGCGCCGATGATCACGACAACTTCACCGGGCACAATCGTAAGGTCAATATCGTTGAGTACGTGCAGGCTGCCAAAGTGCTTGTTGAGCTGCTGCATACGCACAATTGGTTGCGTTGTGTTGTTCAATGTCTCGCTCATTGCGCGTGTCCTTATTGTCCGGCCAGGCCTCTGCGCTCAAGTTGGCGCAGGATGATGGAGAGCGTCCAGGTGATCGCGAGATACATCAGGGCGACCATAAAGTAGACCTCAAGGGCCGTGAAGGTGGTGGCGATATAGATCTGCCCTTGGCGCACCAGCTCACTGACGCCAATCACTGAAAACAGGGAGGTATCTTTGATACTGATGATGCCCTGGTTACCAAGAGGCGGGATCATGCGCCGAAACGCCTGGGGCCAGATAACGTAGCGAAACGCCTGAGTGCGGGAAAGGCCCAGAGAGAGCGAAGCTTCCCCTTGACCGCGCTCAATTGACTGCACACCGCCACGCACGATTTCAGAGATGTAAGCGCCGGAATTAACGGCGATCGCGGCAATACCGGCGACCAGGGCGTTAATTGGCCCACCCAGCAGTTGTGGTAAGCCGTAAAAAATAAACAGTACTTGAACCAGAATCGGCGTGCCGCGGAACACTTCGACATAAATGATGGCCGGCCAGCGTAGCCAGCGCAGGGGGCTAATGCGTAACAGGCCAAAGAATATGCCGATAAAAAAACCAATGGCCAAGCCGCCAAATGAGATAAGTAGCGTCCAGGGAATACCCGGCAGCAGGTAAGGGATAGACCCAAACGCCGCCGACCAATCAAACTGAAAATTGACGTCCACGCGTAGACTCCTGAAACAAAAAAGCAGTTGGCAAAAAACACATGATCAACGCAGCAGGGCCGGGGGTTTTGGCCACCCGGCCCTGTAATGGCGTTACGCTATTATAGAGGTTTTACACTCACTCTTCGCTGGGGGCTTCACCAAACCATTTGGTGTAGATCTCATCGTAAGTGCCGTCTTCTTTCATCGCGGCGAGCGCTTCGTTGGTGGGTTCCACCCACTCGCTGCCTTTGTGGAAGACGATGCCGTACTGCTGACCTTCATATAGCGGGCCAACAACCTTGGTACGGCCTTCGCCACGGGTTTGCGAGAAGTAGGCAACGTTAGGGGCGTCATAGAGCACCGCGTCAACGTTGCGGCCTAGCAGCGCCATGTACATGTCGGCAGTACCCGGGAAGGGGGTGATGTCAGCATCTTCGCCAAGCTCTTGCTGCAGGTAGTCGTAGCTGGTGGAACCAATTTTGGTACCAACGGCGAGATCCTGAAGGTCTTCTAGTGTTTCGACGCTGTCATTGTCGGCACGCACAATAATGCGAAGACCGGAATCGTAGTAGGGGTCGGAGAAGTCGACAACTTCGGCACGCTCTTCCGTAATGGTGGTACCGGCAATGGCGATTTCCTGGCTGCCGGTTTGCACGGCGGGAATGATGCCGGAGAACTCCATGGTCGTGAGGTTGACTTCAAAACCTGCGCGTTCGGCGACTTCGTTGATGATATCCATATCGAAGCCGACCATTTCGCCGGTCTCTTGATCCATCATTTCAAACGGCACAAAGCTTGGGTCAGTGGCCACGTTCACCGATGGCGTTTGGGCCATGGCGGCAGTGGCGCTGCCCAATCCCAGTGCAAGCGCCAGCGTTGTTTTGGTTAGGCTGAGTGGTAGTGCTATTTTCATAAGTTTCCCCGTGCTTTATATGGCTGATGGCGGGTTACAAAGCGGTTTTTTACCGTTTGATGCTCTTTATAAACCGTTATTTAAGCCGTTGTTGACCTATTAACCTTGGCGAGAAACCGTCAGGGCGTCAAGTCACGGGGAGCGCTGCGGGCCAACGCTGTTTAGACCATAAAGGAGGCGCCGCAGCCGCAGGTGGTGGTGGCATTAGGATTTTGAACGCGAAAACGTGCGCCCGCCAGGCCCTCTTCGTAGTCGACGGTGGAGCCTACCAAGTATTGGTAGGAGAGGGGGTCAACCACTAGGGCTGCGTTACCGAACTCTATTACGGTGTCATCGTCGGCGACGTTTTCGGCAAAGTCGAAACCGTACTGAAAACCTGAACAGCCGCCACCAGTTACATAGACCCGCAGTTTAAGGGATGGGTTATTTTCTTCTGCAATCAGCGCATTAATACGTTTTCGTGCGCTATCAGAGAGCAGTAGTGGAGTAGGAACAAAGGCTTCTGCACCGCTCATGGGTACCTCCCGCGAGCTTTAAGAACGAATAAATCGGCATTGGGGGGTGATTATGGGTAATTCCCAGCAAATTGGTCAACTATTCCTGGAAATTACTAAAACATTAAGGCATCAAGGCCGGGGCTGAGAGACCGGTGTTCTCGTCAAAACCGAACATCAGGTTGAGGTTTTGAATCGCCTGACCCGAAGCACCTTT
Organism: Halomonas sp. KHS3; assembly: GCF_000830495.1. Lineage (NCBI taxonomy): Bacteria > Pseudomonadati > Pseudomonadota > Gammaproteobacteria > Oceanospirillales > Halomonadaceae > Halomonas > Halomonas sp. KHS3. The sequence goes on from NZ_JWHY01000001.1 coordinate 423,263, forward strand.
GACCAGGTTATCGATCACCGATAGCACGACGACGGTGTTGCCATTGCCCGGGCGGTGGACTGCCAAGCGGCAGGTGTTGATGCCTTTGACACTGCGCGTTTCAGGGTGGCTCCCCGCGGGCATCACATCGACAAAGGGTTCGTCGGCATAGCGCTGCTCAAACAGTGCCTGCAGGTCGCCCGGCTCAGCGGTTAGCTGGCCGTAGAGTGTGGAGTGAATGCCGCGAATCATCGGCGTTAGGTGGGGCACAAAGGTTAAACCCACCGCGGATTGCTGGATATCCCTAAGTCCTTGGCTAATTTCCGGCAGGTGGCGGTGGCCCGAGGCGCCGTAGGCTTTCATCGACTCGCTGGCTTCGGCAAGCAGTGAACCCACTTTAGCACCGCGGCCTGCGCCGGTAACGCCGGATTTACAGTCAGCAATGAGTTGGCTTGGGTCGATCAAACCCGCTTCCAGAAGCGGCAGGTAGCCCAACTGAACGCTGGTGGGGTAGCAACCGGGAACCGCAATTAAACGTGCGTTTTTGATTTTCTCTCGGTGCATTTCCGGCAGCCCGTATACTGCCTCTTGCAACAATTCCGGGGCACCGTGGGCCTGGCCGTACCAGCGGCTCCACTCGTCAGCATCGCGCAGCCGGAAATCGGCCGATAGATCAATCACCCGAGTGCCGTTTTCGAGTAGCTCACCGGCTAGGGCATGGGCAACGCCATGGGGTGTGGCAAAAAATACCGCATCCATGTCGCCCAGCTGTTTGGCGTCCGGCTCGCTAAACGCCAAGGTGTCGTAATGGCCGCGCAGGTTGGGGTACATATCGCACACCTTGACGCCGGTTTCCGAGCGCGAGGTAATCATGGCTACGTTGACTTGGGGGTGCTGGGCGAGTAGCCGCAGTAGTTCAACGCCGGTGTAACCTGTACCGCCAACAATGCCGACCTTAATCACAAATCACTCCTTACGGATGCTGCTGAGTAGAAAACCAAATTCGCTATTAGCTTAAGCATAGGACACCAAGCTGTTTAAGCGTATCCAGCTATGATACACAAGAGTGTAAAGATACAAGAGTAAGGAAGGTCGCTGTGGCGCGTTTTTCCCGATCGGATTTTACCTTAGAGAGTTTTCGTCGCCAGTTGGCCAATGTCGACGCCCTTCCGCAACTCTGTTTGCTGGGCCTTGTCTCGGGGGTTATTACCGGCGCTGTGATGGTGGCGTTTCGGCTGCTATTGGAAGCTGGCGCCGCGCTCTACATGACCGATGGCGACCCAGAAGCGTTTGAAAGCATGGTGCCCTGGCTGCGTGTGCTGCTACCTATGTTGGCGGTTACCCTTGTGGGTGTGCTGCTGTACCGGCAAAAACCGGCAGCGCGCAAGCTGGGCGTTGGACATGTAATTGAGCGGCTTACCTATCATCAGGGCCGTTTTCCGTTACGCAATTGGTTAAATCAGTGGTGGGTAGGTGTTGTGGTGGTATTGGGCGGGCTCTCTGCTGGGCGCGAGGGCCCGGCGATTCATTTGGGCGCGGCGGCGGCCAGTGGACTAGGCCAACAGATGCGTTTGCCCAATAATAGTCTCAGGGTACTGGTGGCGTGCGGTACCGCAGCAGCTATTTCCGCTTCTTTTAACACGCCTATCGCGGGTGTCATCTTTGCCATGGAAGTGGTGATGATGGAGTACACCTTGGTGAGCTTTATGCCCGTGATTTTGGCCTCTACCATGGGTGCGCTGGTAGCACAGTTGGCTTATGGCAATGAACCCGCTTTTCGTATCCCCGAGATAGCACTAGGTTCACTGATCAACTTGCCGTGGATTGTGGTTACCGGGCTGGTGATTGGTCTGTTAGCGGGGCTGTTTATTCATATTTCACGCAACCAGCGGATTATGCTGTGGCCGCTCTGGATGCGCCTTGGCTTGGTGGGTGTGGCAACTGGCGCGGTGGCTTGGTGGTTCCCTCAGGTTCAGGGCATCGGTTATGACAGCGTGGCGGCGGCGCTCAATAACCAGCTGGAAATTAAAGTGCTGCTGGCGCTGATGATCGTCAAACTACTGCTTACAGCGCTAACTGTCGCTGGCGGCGTACCCATTGGTATTATCGGCCCGGTGTTGGTCATAGGTGCTGCCACAGGTGCACTGTTTGGTTTACTGGGAGGCTGGCTTTGGTCTGATAAAGCCGCGGATCCTGGTATTTACGCGATGCTAGGCATGGCCGCAATGATGGGGGCGGTGTTACAAGCGCCTCTTGCTGCCCTAATGGCGCTTTTGGAGTTAACCCATACGCCGAGTATCATGCTTCCCGGCATGCTGGCGGTGGTGGTGGCGTGCTTAACCTCGCGTCAATTGACCGGCTGTGAAGGTTTCTTTATTAGCACGGTGCGCTACGGGCTTCACCCGCTTCAGCAGCCTTTGATGCAGGCACTCTCACGGGTTTCGGTGCCTGCGGTGATGGAGCGTCAACTGGTGCGCACCGAGCGAATGATCACCCCTGATCAAGCGCGGCTTTTATTAGAGAAGAACCCAGTGTGGTTAGTGATTGAGCGGTCAACAGAGGAAAAACCTGTGCTGGCGCTAAAAGCCGCTGAATTGGCACGCTGGCTACTTGAGCACGATGAGGCGCTGCAGGGGGATGAGCCGCCTGAGGATGAGCTGATTGATCTACTGGAAATCCCCGGCCAGCGTTTAGAGCTGGCGCCGATTGGTTTACAGGCGACGCTTTCCGAAGCGTTTCTAAAACTGCAGGATAACGCTCTGGGGGCGCTCTACGTCGTTCATGGCTATCGCCCAAAGCAGCGGCGTATTTCAGGTATTATCACCCGTGGCGCCATCGAACGTTATTATCACTACACTGACCCCCGTGGTGCCGACCTTCGTGACAATGAAGTACGAGAGAATGATACCCGTAAGAAGGACTCATCACTTTAAGGAGCGACAATGTACCTATGGGTAAAGGCCATTCACTTAATGGCCGTAGTGACGTGGTTCGCTGCGCTGTTCTATTTACCCCGCCTGTATGTGTATCACGCCACTGCGCGGGATAACGGCGACGAACAGGCCATCAGCTATTTCAAAACCATGGAGCGTAAGCTCTACCGTGGCATCATGACCCCATCGATGATTGCGGTACTCATTTTTGGTGGCTGGATGCTCTATCTGGTGCCCGAATGGTTTAGCCAGGGCTGGATGCATGCCAAGCTGGCGCTAGTGGTTCTGCTTATCGCCTATCATCACGTTTGTTTGATCTATTTGAAGCAGTTTGCCCAGGATCGTTGTACCAAAGGCCATGTGTTTTTTCGCTGGTTTAATGAGGCGCCGGTGATTGCGCTCGTGGCGATTATTCTGCTTGCCGTTGTGAAGCCCTTTTGATGCGCCAACCGCTTCCCCCCGTGGTGTTGGTACTCGCCGGACATGATCCGACTGGTGGCGCTGGGTTGATCGCTGACAGTGAAGCCATTGCGGCCTGTGGTGGTTGGGCGGTAACGATCCCCACTGCGCTGACGGTACAGAATTGTCATAATGTGACCCGCGTGATCCCTGCTGAGCCGACCGCGATGCGCCAAATGGCCGAGGCAATTAGTGAGATGCAGGTCGCGGCGATTAAGATTGGCCTACTCGCTGACGAAGACACCCTGCGCGCAGCGGAGCAAATGATTCGTCGTTTTCCAGGCATTCCCGTGGTGGCCGATCCGGTCTTTAAGGCCGGTGGCGGAACTGAGTTATCCACACCTGCTTTGCGACAATTGTTTATTGATCGCTTGTTACCGCTTGTGGATATCTTAACCCCGAATCGCGCTGAGTTGGCTCAGCTTACGCCCGACATCATCACTCCTTTCGATGATACGGCCCGTGCGGTGGCACTGATGTCACAGGGGTGCCAAGCCATTCTGGTCACTGCCACGGATGAGCCGCTGCCCGGCAACGACCAACAGGTGGTGCACACCCTGCACTCGCCTGATACTACTCGCCAGTGGCAGTGGCCACGTTTGCCTGAATTGTTCCATGGTTCTGGCTGCACGCTGGCATCGTCTCTAGCTGCTCGTCTCGCTGTTGGTGAGCGCTTACCAACAGCTTGTGAGCAGGCTCAGCACTTTACTTGGCAAAGTTTGTCTCAAGGCTTTCAACCGCCCAGCGGCCAGTGTTTGCCACATCGTTTTTCACGGGCTGCCCGTTTTTGATCCTATCTTCTGTACGCCATTGACCGAGAGGATGCCATGACTACATCAGCTGAACTGTTCGATCTTGCCAGTCGCCATATACCGGGCGGAGTAAACTCACCCGTCCGGGCGTTTAAAGGGTTGCACCGCCCGCCGGTCTTTATGGAGCGTGCTCAAGGTGCCTTTCTGTTTGACGTCGAAGGCAATCGCTACGTGGATTATGTCGGCTCCTGGGGGCCCATGATCACTGGGCATGCCGACCAAGACGTATTGGCAGCCGTACGGGCGCGATTAGACAACGGCCTGTCCTTTGGTACCCCTACCGCAGTCGAAACCACCATGGCGGATTTGATCTGCGAGATGATCCCCTCCATGGATATGGTGCGTATGACCAGCTCGGGCACCGAAGCCACCATGTCGGCGATTCGCCTGGCGCGAGGTACCACCGGCCGCGATAAGATCGTTAAGTTCGAGGGTAACTACCACGGCCACTCTGATTCACTGCTGGTTAAGGCGGGCTCTGGCGCGCTTACCCACGGCGAACCCAGCTCACCGGGCGTGCCCACGTCGCTGGCTGAACACACTATTACCCTGTCGTTTAACGACCCTGAAGGGGTTGAAGCGTGTTTTAGCGAAATTGGCGATCAGATTGCCTGCATCATTGTTGAACCCGTTGCCGGCAATATGAATTGTATTCCGCCTCAACCGGGCTTTTTGGAAACGCTGCGCCGAGTATGTAACGAGTATGGCAGCGTGCTGATTTTTGACGAAGTGATGACTGGTTTTCGAGTGGCATTGGGCGGTGCCCAAGCCCACTACGGTATAGTGCCTGATCTAACCTGCTTGGGAAAAATTGTCGGTGGCGGCATGCCGGTGGGCGCCTTTGGTGGCAAGCGCGAGATAATGCAAAACATCTCCCCCCTGGGGCCGGTTTACCAAGCGGGCACATTGTCGGGTAACCCGTTGGCGATGGCTGCAGGTGTGGCACTGCTAACCAAACTACAGGTACCGGGCTTCCACGATGCGCTTACCCAGCGGGTTAACACCCTTTGTGCGGGCCTTCAGGAGCGTGCCAATGCCGCACGGGTGCCGATGATGACGCAGTCGGCGGGCGGTATGTTTGGACTTTTCTTCACCTCTCAAAGCCGTGTGGATAACTTTGCCCAAGCCACCGCCTGTAACCCGGATGCCTTCCGCCGCTTCTTTGGCGCGATGCTCGATCATGGCGTTTACTTGGCGCCTTCTGCTTACGAAGCAGGCTTTATGTCCAGTGCTCATACCCCGGAAGACATTCAGTTCACGCTGGATGCAGCAGAAAAAGCCTTTGCGGTAATGTAACGGCACGTAACCTAAAGCCAGCTATACTGTCAAGAGCCGCTCAACTTGAGCGGCTCTTGGCTTATATGAGAGTTACACTCATGGCACGACCAACGGCTTGGCGATACATGATCTGCGCAGCGGGGCTGCTGGTTTGCTTCCCGCTGGCTGCTCAGTCGCCTCAGGAGCAGGACATGACCCAGATCCATATCACCATGAGCGGTTCGCCGGGGGCAGAGTTTTACGCCCACTGGCGAATTACCCATGAAGGCGAAACCACCGAACACGTTGAGGAGAGCGGTACAGTGCCTGCGGAGTACACCTTTACTGGTACAGAGCTTGAAGGCACCGTTAAATTGTTAAGCGATGACGAACGGTTAGAAGTAGATATTCAAAAAGGCAGCAATCGGTCGCGTTCGTCGACTCAGGGGGCCGGGGGTACATTAACGCTGATGATTCGTTAACTTTTGCATTCTTAAAGTAATAAAAAACCGCCCCAGAAGGGGCGGTTGGCAATCACTAATTTAACAGTTTACCACTGTAAGCTGCTGGCATAGTTATTAGATCCATTTACTTGAGTATGCGTAGCGACAGCGGCGCCACCCATATTGGTATTTTGACGAATCATAGATAGGCTGTTAGATTCGTCACGTTGAACGACAGTTGCTGTATGTGCTTCGGTACCATTTTGGAAGATATACGAAGCTGAGTTATTAGCACGAATCTGCGTTACATCTGCATAATTACCGTCACCGGTTTGAGAAATATGACTCCAAGTGGTGTCAGAATTATCAAGCTGCGAGACATATGCATCATTATCATAACCATCTTGGAAGATAACTGAATCGCTTGAATCAGTGTTATTTAACTGTTCAACGTCTGCAGTGTTATCTCCAGTTCCTGTTTGACGAATATAAGAGTCGTTAAGGTTGCCGGTTTGTGTAACCCTTGCCAGGTTATTTTCACCACCAATTTGGAGCACTTCAGATTCATTTTGCTCGTTGCCGCCATTTAGGCCTTGATTGACAAACGCTTGGTTCCCAATGCCATCACTGATTTGACGAATACGGGAATACTGCTCCGTACCTTTTTGCGTGGCGTTGGCAACGTTATCACTGCCGCCATTTTGTAGTATGATTGAGTCCCGAGTATTTGGGTTAGTTGTCGTAGCATAACCATTTAAACCATTGCGAATTCCTGCTTGGGCGTCAAAAACACCCTTGCCACCATTGAAAGTATTACCATCATGGTCGTAATTAGGATCACGAGGGTCAGCAGATACGCCCATGCTTAATGCAACAGCAATAGCAGCAGCGATAGTAGTAATTTGAGTTTTCATGGTGTTTCCCCTGTTTCACGATTTACTTGCTTTGGTTATAACTGAGAAGCTGGCTGCGACTCAGTTGGTATCGATAGTGACCGGTCGTGCATAGCCCGAATAATTTTGTTGTTCGACACTTATGCTGCGAAGGCCACTGCCCGATTGAGAAAGAGCTATATCACTGTTCCGTCCAAACTGGGTTACTTGTGCTTTAATTTCAAATTGGCCACCAGTTTGACTGATATTTGCGGTATGATTTGAACCTACCTGTTTTATTAAACCAATGTTAGCGCCATTATTTTGAGAAATACTGGCTTGATTGTTATATCCATCTTGATAGATGTAGGCGATGTTACCCATTTGATAACTCGCTGAGCGAGACTGTATAACGCTAGCTTGGTTATCATTACCGTTTTGACTAATGATGCTAACGTTACTTTTTAAAAGGCTATTATGATATGTGCCTGCTGCATACTGAGTTATTCTGGCATCTTCTTCCGATGAATGTGGAAAGTCATTACCTGCGGCTAATGAGGTGGAAGCGTTGGTTAAAGAAATTGCGGCCACTAACGCAGTAAAATAGATTCGCATGTGCTGGCAGTAACTGAACGGTTTCATATTTTGCCTTTAGAAACTTTGCGTATCATTTTGTATCAATGTGTTTAGTTTGGCGTATTTTTAGAAATTAACCATAATGATTTTTTTTGAGATATCGATTGTTTTTTTAAATATGATAGAAATAATACTTATTATTAAAATTACTATAAAAGAATTAGGTTTGTAGTCATTTTAGGTATTATTTACGTATGTAACGGCCACTCGAAATGTGGCCGTTGTTACTTTTTATATAAGAAATATTAAAGCATGGGCGTTGGGGAGTTTAGGTAGTCATTAAGTATGGTATCTTGAATATTCGTCCCTGGTGCCAAGTTCCACAGGCGGTTTTCAACTCCTCTAGCAATAAGGTGAATAACTGCTGATTCAATCGCTGACATGACTGCAAGTTGAACGGGTTCATTTGTGGTAAGGCCTACTTCGGCCTCTAGCAAACGACGAAAATCGATAAAACGATAAACACCCGCTCGCATCTCTTTCGAGTAGATAGTTTTCGTAGTGGTTACGTTAGCCAGAACTTCACCGGTGGATATTTCAACCGCGCGTAAATTGACCGTTACCTGATCAACTTGGTATTGCCCTGAGGCGCCAATACCAAAATACTCAGCGCCAGCACCACCGGTACGAACATTGGATTCATAAGCGATAATGCCGCCTTCCAACATTACCGAGGCCGCACGAAGTGATGGTAGCGTATCGGGTTGACCAAAGCGTTCGAACTCTGCGCGGATAATACGTCGCTCGGTAAGCAGGTTTTGTAGTCCCACACGCTCAAGCGGTATAAACCAGCCAGAATCCGCCAGCGCACCGGTCAGCATTGCTGCTGCCCCCTGGGTAACGGCGGTGGAAAAAGTACTGGCAGGCGCTGGTCGATATTGACCTGTTTGGTCGCGAAAGTCATAGACAGACACAAATATCTGCCCAGCGGTGGGAGGCAACGATATTAAGTCCTGATAGGTTGCTCCGCGTGGGGTCAGCGTTGCGTCTGCACCTTCTAAATTTTCCGATGTGGCGACCATGCCAGCACAACCACTCAGTAAACTGGCGACAATAAGTGATGCGATAATTTTCATGGTGTTCCCCTGAGATGACGGATAATTTTTAGTGAGCTATTTTGTTGTTTTAAGGATTGAATAGCCCACCCACGCTTATTTCAGTCACATCTCCAGTTAACTTATCGACTACTCTAACTACTAATTGACCACCATTGTCGCTAACCACTACGCCAAACTCATCACTATCAAAGCTACCTTCGCTAACATCGCCCGAACTGACATCCGCTATTAATTGAGAAATGAGTCGGCTCTCTAAACTTTGTAGTAATCTTTCTGTCGCGGAAGTGGGAGTTGATCGGCTAGCGCTGGAGTCTTTATTGGTATCTTGAGCCTGCGCTTTTCCTAGTAAATAACTACCCACAAAGGGATCACCTCCAAAAGAAGGATTAAGTGGCTTATAGATTAATTCCCCAGCTTGTGCTGTTGTGGATAGCACCAAGGCCATTCCCATAACGACTAAGCAAGTTCTTTTTATTGGGTTCATTAGAAAATCTCCTCTTTTCCCAAGTCTTTGTCGGAAGATAGCGAAGCGGATATTTGCCGTTCAATCAGGGCTCTTTCGACGGTCTGCACGGCTTCCTCAGCGGTACGATCGGCTTCATTGATCCTGGGGGAGAGCTGTGTACGGAAATACATACGGTTGCCCTCCATCACCCATACTTGGCTGCCCCAGCGTGCATCGGGGCGCTCTTTAATGGTGATGGTGGCATTGCCGATAATCAGGTTATCCATCGCCCGCTGGCTGAAGGCTCGGTAGAAGGTCTTACCGGCCATGGTGATTGTTCTATCTACCATCACGCCAGTTAGCTCACTTCCTCCATTAGCGCTTCCTTGCACTCCAGGCCCATCAGGACTGGAGAGCTGATTAATAGCGTCGATCGCTTCTTGTTCGTTGGCAGGCAATGCATCGGTTGGGGCTGTTGGTTCGTTAGCTAATGCTAAAGATGACCCGATCCATACCGCCATGAAGAAAAAGATGATGGATAAACGGTGCATTGATGGCATGACAGTTACCCTTGCGCATTAGCGCTAACGATGTCGTTGAAGACTGCGTGCGGTCTCAATATTGGGCAGAATCGGGCCCAGGTTCTGATGAATCCAGTTGAGCGCTTGAATGCGGTTGTGAACGTTAATTTTGCGAAAAATGTTGTATAGGTGTGACTTAACGGTGTGTTCGCTAACAAACAGCTTTTCGGCAATTTGTTGATTAGAAGAGCCAGCACTAAGTAGGGAAATAATTTCCATTTCCCGGTTAGTGAGTCCGCAGGCTGGGCGGAAAGCATTACTTTGGTATTTGCGATAAAACAGGATTAAACGCGCCATTAAATCTCGTGACATCCACAGCTCCCCTTCAAGCAGCGAGTGGATGCCTTTACAAATTACCTCAAGGCTTTCATTGCGATAAAAAACGCCTTTTAACTGAGCGCACGAAAGTGCTTCAAGGGCGTGATCCATATCATGAATATTGAAGGCCGCTAGAGGAGTTTTAGTTAACGTGTCGGGTAACTTATCTTGCCACTCTGGCAGTGCATCAATGCCAATATGATCGCTGTCAATGAGAATCAGCAAGTTGCCCGATGCGGAAATAGGTAATGCTGTATGAGGAGAATGGATACTAATTTGACAGCCGGTGTGTTTGTTCAAGTACTCAGCGAACAACTGAACCTGGGGACTTTTTTCGGTAACGACATACACCGTTCCGGTAGACTTTTCCTGCGACATTGGGTGGCCCTCGTGGAAAGAAAGAGTGAGCAGGTAACCACTGAAGTGTTGACCATAAGATACGTTTCGTAAAGTTTTGTTATTAAATATATGGTAAAAATATTTTTCATCTCTTCAATATTTTCATTAATATGGAAAATATTGTTATTTAACAAATGTTTATTATTAATTAAGCAATAAATTAATTACCTAATTATTAGATACGTTATGTAACATTTTGATGGCTTTTGATACCAGCAGTGAGCGCGTAAACTGCAGTTCTACTGTTAGGAGTACATACCATGGCCGCCGTCAATACCCTTGTACTTGCCAGTGGCAATACAGGAAAATTAAGAGAATTCAGTCAGTTACTTTCACCTTTGGGGTTCGATGTTCGCCCCCAGGCGGATTTTGGCGTCACGGATGTGGAAGAGACGGGGCTAACCTTCGTCGAAAATGCACTGTTAAAAGCGCGTGAAGCGAGCCTCATCAGTGGATTACCTGCATTAGCTGACGATTCTGGGCTTGAAGTAGACGCACTCAATGGTGCGCCCGGTATCTATTCCGCTCGGTATGGCGGTGAGCCGAGAAGTGACGAGAAAAATAACCAAACGTTGTTAGCCGCATTAAGTGACTGTGCGGAAGGGCAGAGAAGTGGACGTTACTGGTGTGTGCTGGTTTATTTGCGCCATCCGAAGGATCCGGTGCCGGTCATTGTGCAACGGAGTTGGGAAGGCGAAATTCTTGCTCATCCCCGAGGGAAGGAGGGGTTTGGCTATGATCCGCTTTTCTGGTTACCTGATCAGGGTATGAGCGTCGCCGAGCTGCCCAGCGAAAGTAAAAATCGCCTTAGCCATCGTGGTCGCGCGTTGCAGGGGTTAGTGGAGTTACTGAAGGTGGCGCATGGCTGATACGTTGCCGCCACTCTCTCTCTATATCCACACGCCCTGGTGTGTCCGTAAATGTCCGTACTGTGATTTCAATTCTCATGAGCCGGGCACACACGGTTTTACACCGCGAGATTTACCTGAAGCCGCCTATCTATATGCGCTGTTACAAGACCTGGATAGTGATCTTGACCTGGCGGCTGGTCGAGAAATTAAAACCATCTTTATAGGCGGTGGGACTCCCAGCCTGCTGTCCCCCGCATTTTATGAACGATTACTGAAAGAGATCCGGATCCGTTTACCCTTCTCTAAAGAGATAGAAATTACCTTAGAGGCTAATCCAGGTACCACGGAGCAAGAGCGTTTCATTGGTTACCGGAAAGCAGGCATTAACCGTCTTTCGCTGGGTATTCAAAGTTTTCAGCCTGATCAACTGCATGCGCTGGGGCGAATTCATAGCGGTGATGAAGCGATTACTGCGGTAGCACAGGCGCGCCAGGCAGGCTTTACCAACATTAACATTGACCTTATGCACGGTTTGCCTGATCAAACGCCTCAATTGGCGATGGATGATATTGCCCAAGCGCTGGCATTGGCACCTGAACATCTCTCTTGGTATCAGTTGACCCTTGAACCGAATACCGCCTTTCACTCCCACCCCCCGGTACTGCCAGAGGAAGAGGCGCTTTGGGATATTCAGGATAAAGGGCATCAGCTCCTAGAGCAGGCGGGCTTCAAACGCTACGAGATCTCGGCTTACGCTAGTGCCGGTCACCAGAGTCGCCATAACCTTAATTACTGGCAGTTTGGTGACTACCTAGGGATTGGCGCTGGTGCCCATGGCAAGCTTAGCCGTATTGACTCAAATGGAGAGTGGCACATTGAACGGCGCTGGAAAACTCGCCAGCCAGACGCCTACCTAAAGCGCGTAGATGATCTGCGTGGCTTTATCGCCGGTAAACAGCTGATAAAAACGGATGAGCTACCGTTGGAGTTTGCCATGAACGCTTTACGTCTCACCGACGGGGTGTCGCTTGAAACATGGAGAGCTAACACCGGTGAAGCGCCTGCAAGGTTACTCACGCGTTTACAATCTGCCGAGAAAAAAGGACTTTTGATGCAAATGCCTGAAAAACTGCGTGCATCGCCTCAAGGTCTATTATTCTTGAATGAGTTGCTAGCTTTGATCAGTGATGATTGACCAGCAATCTACAGAAATTTTTTTCTGAAATAACAGACTTGAACCATCAAGCTTGACGACTTACAAGGAGTGAGTGATGCGAATTTCTCGACTACTGACACCGTTGGCGGCTGCTATTCTACTGGCCGGTTGTGCTACATCGGATCCTTACGGTGGCCAAACGCAGCGCTCTAGCACCGCTATGGGCACCGGGATTGGTGCCGCCGTGGGGGCCGCTGCAGGCGCTCTGTCTGGTGATGGCAGCACCAGCCGTCGTGACCGTGCACTAATTGGTGCTGCCGTGGGCGCAGCAGCGGGCGCTGGTATTGGTGTTTATATGGATCGCCAAGAGCAGCAGCTACGTGAAAACCTACAGGGGTCACGCATTGAAATCGATCGCCGTGGCGACGATATCGTGCTCAATATGCCCAGCGGCGTTACCTTTGGCTTTGACTCTGCTGAGTTGACTAGTGAAGCGCGTGGCTCACTCAATGAAGTTGCTAACGTACTTTCTCAGTACCAGGATACCCGCGTTAGTATCGCTGGCCACACCGATAGTACCGGTGACGCGAGCTATAACCAGCGTCTATCTGAGCGCCGTGCCCAAGCCGTCTCCAGCTACTTGTCTCAGAACGGCGTTTCATCCATGCGCCTGAATACTTCTGGTTACGGTGCTACTCAGCCAGTCGCCAGCAACGACAATGAGCAGGGCCGTGCTCAAAACCGTCGGGTAGAAATTACCTTGACGCCTACCGGTAACGGCCAGGGCTAAGCCTCTTAAAGCTGCACATTGCCGTTCAAAGCCCGCTATGCTCCTATAGCGGGCTTTTTTCGTTCACCTGTTTACGAGCTACCATGCTGTCCTACCAACACGCCTACCACGCCGGTAATTTTGCCGATGTACACAAACATCTGACGCTTTACGCCGTCACTGATTACCTATTACGTAAAAAAACACCTATTACATATATAGACACACATGCCGGTAGAGGGCTTTATCCATTAGCCACCAAAGAGACCCAGCGACTCCAAGAGTACCGTGAGGGCATCTGGCCACTGTGGCAGAAGCGTGAACAGCTAACCGACGCGCTGCTGGGAAGCTGGTTAAACGCTATTGTTGGGGCGCAGCCAGATCATAATGAATTGACCCTCTACCCAGGCTCGCCCTGGTGGCTGAGCCAGCCGCTGCGCGAGCACGATCGTCTGTGCCTGTTTGAGCTGCACCCGGGCGAACACCAGCACTTGAATGGCCAGGCGCTCCCTGCGCAGGTCAAGCGCGTGTATGGCGACGGGCTGGCAGGGCTTAGAGCGATGCTGCCGGTAGCAACACCCAGGGTATGCGTGCTGATTGACCCAAGCTTTGAGCGCAAGGTGGAGTACCAGGAGGTCGCTGACACTGCTATCCAGGCCCTGGAAAAGGCTCGCCATGCGGTGATGATGATCTGGTACCCGCTGCTGCCTGCCGGGCATCACCAAATGCTGTTGGACGTGCTGCAGGCCAGTGGAATACGCAAGATATGGCGCAGCGAGCTGCTGCTGCGCGAACCTGGCGAGCAGGCTCACGGCATGTTCGGTAGCGGTATGCTGGTGATCAATCCGCCCTGGGGGTTGGATAAACGCCTGGCAGCAGCGATGGCAGAAATTACCCCGCTGCTCGGCGCTGATAGCCGCTATCAGGCGGATTGGTGGGTGGGAGAGTAGTTGTCGAAAAAAGTAACTCTATTTGCCGATGCAAAAACTGCCAAAAATTTCGCCCAATAAATCATCGGCGCTGAATTCGCCAGTGATCTCGCCTAAGGCTTGTTGGGCGTCGCGCAAATCTTCCGCCAGCAGTTCCCCTGCGCCATATCCATCCAACTGAGCACGGCCGGTATCAAGGGCTGCCATGGCGCGATCTAGGGCGTCCAGGTGCCTTCGGCGGGCGGAGAAGCGACCCTCGGTGGTGGCGGCAAAACCCATCACATCCTTCAGATGCGCTTTCAAGTTATCCACACCCGTACCGGTTTTCGCCGATAGGCGCACAATGGGTATGGTTGTGGATAAATCAATGCCCGCCGGCTCGGCACTGGTATCGATTTTATTACGCACCAGGGTTAAGCGGCTCTGGTCGGGCAGGCGAGCGACAAACTCCGGCCAGATGGCCATGGGGTCGGTTGAAGTAGTGGTGCTGGCATCAACGAGTAGCAGCACTCGGTCGGCTTTCTCTATTTCGGCCCAGGCACGTGCGACACCAATTTTCTCCACCGCATCAGGCGTATCGCGCAATCCAGCGGTGTCGATGATATGTAGGGGCATACCATCAATATGAATGTGCTCACGGAGCACGTCCCGGGTCGTGCCCGCGATATCCGTCACAATGGCGGTATCTTGTTCGGTCAGCGCATTTAGCAGGCTCGACTTCCCCGCATTGGGTCGCCCGGCAATGACCACGCTCATTCCTTCTCGCAGCAGTGCACCTTGGCCTGCCGCCTGGCGTACGTCGCTCAGCGCTTGCTGGACGCTGCTTAAGTGCTGGGCAACGTGACCGTCGGCAAGAAAGTCGATCTCCTCTTCGGGGAAGTCGATCGCCGCTTCAACGTAAACGCGCAGTTCGATCAAGCGCTCCACCAGCGCAGAAACGCGCTTCGAGAACTCACCCTGGAGCGAGCGTACAGCGTTTTCTGCCGCCGAGCGTGAGGTGGCATCGATGAGATCGGCAATCGCTTCCGCCTGAGCCAGATCGAGCTTATCGTTCAAAAATGCCCGTTCGGAAAACTCTCCCGGCCGCGCCAGGCGGGCACCCAAGACCACACAGCGCTCCAGCAGCATATCCATAATAATCGGGCCGCCGTGTCCCTGGAGTTCCAGTACGTCTTCACCGGTAAACGAATGGGGGCCGTTGAAGAACAGGGCGATGCCTTCATCAATGCTCCCTTCTGCGCCTTGGAATGGGCCGTAGTGAGCGTATCGCGGGGCAGGGCAATGCCCAACCATGGCTTGAGCGATTTCGCGGCAGGCGGGCCCGGAGACGCGGATAATACCCACGCCGCCGCGTCCTGGGGGAGTTGCCAGCGCCGCAATGGTGTCAGGCGTATAGAGGCGTTCGGCCATGGTGAATCTCTTAGTCAATTGGCAGAAGTAGCATTTGATCGGTCTAGCATCGATCTACATAGTTTGGATTTGTCGACCTTAAAACGCCAGACCCCCGCTCGGGGCGGGGGTCTGAAGGGCGATGACAAAGGCAGTCTATTTGGTTTTCATGCCTTTGCCGATACTCGGATCATTTTCGATTTTGCGCGTGATGTAGTACTGCTGCGCCACCGAAATGATGTTGTTGACCACCCAGTAAATAACCAGACCGGCCGGGAACCACAGGAAGAAGAAAGTAAAGATGATGGGTAGCATCTTCATGATCTTCGCCTGCATAGGATCCGGAGGTGTCGGGTTCAACATTTGCTGAACGAACATCGAAATGCCCATCAGAATCGGCAGAATGAAGTACGGATCCTTCACCGATAGATCCTGAATCCAGAAGATAAACGGCGCATGCCGCAGTTCAACCGACTCCAGCAACATCCAGTAGAGAGCGATGAAGACAGGCATCTGAATCACAATAGGTAGACAGCCCCCCAGCGGATTAATCTTCTCCTTCTGGTAGAACTTCATCATCTCTTGCGACATTTTCTGCCGGTCGTCGCCATACATCTCTTTCAGGCGCTGCATTTCCGGGCCGAGTTTACGCATCCTACCCATGGATTTGTAAGCTTTGGCTGAAAGCGGGAACAGCACTGTCTTAACCAGTATGGTCAACAGGACAATCGACCAACCCCAGTTACCGACTACCTCGTGGATATGATCCAGCAGCCAGAAGAGGGGGTTAGCAATAAACCATAACCAGCCATAATCTACGGTTAATTGCAGGTTGGGAGCGACTTGTTCCAGATAGTCCTGCACTTTTGGCCCGACGTACAGAGTGGCGCCTAGAGTGGTTTCACTATCGGCGGCCACAGTGCTGGTGGGGCCAGCAAAGGCTACGACGTTACGATTACTGGAGTCGGTGGTGACGTAGAAAAGGTTTTGCTGATCCTGCTGAGGCGCCCATGCCGACACAAAGTAGTGCTGAATAATGGCTATCCAGCCGCCCTGTGCTTCACGGTTTTCGAAGTTATGGCTTTGAATATCCTCAAAGTCGATCTTCTCGTAGCGTGCATCTGGCGTTGAGTAAGCGGCCCCTAAGTAGGATTTCATACCCATGGAGACACCGCTTGATGGGTCAGGGCTATTGTCGCGTGCCAACTGACCAATAAAGCGCGCACTAACCGGTGCGTCGGTGTTATTGGCCAGGTAGTAGTTGACGTTGACCGCATAGCTGCCGCGCTCAAAGGTAAGCCGCTTAATGACCTCAACGCCGTTAACATCAGCGGTTAGATCAACGCTTAGCTCGTCATCGTTATCGCCTAAACGATACTCCGAGTTTTCAGGCGTGAACGCGATACGGCTGGCTTGGCCATCGAGCTGCAGGCCTGAGCGAGCCACGTAACTACGGCTGCTGTTATCGGATAACAGCACATAGTTACGGTCTGAATCCAGAGAGAGTTTGTGCTGCGGTAACGCGGCATAAACAATATCGCCACCGTGTGGATCAATACGCACATCCAGAACATCGGTGGTCACGGCAATGAAGTCGCGGCTTGATGTCTCGCTTTCGGTATCAGGAATACCTTCACCTACCGCACTTTGCTGTGAAGACGTGCTCGGCACCGCTAAGCCGCTTTCTCCATCTTCAGCATTGCTAGGAGACGTGGAATTGCTGCGTTGCGTCGTTTCAGGCACTGAATCGTAATTCGGCTGCCCGTAATCCTGATTCCACTGGACGACTAGCAAGTAAGCGAGTACGGCTAGTGGAATCAGTAATAAAAGTCGTTTTACGTCCATGAGGGTTCTGCCCGCTGGGTGGTGAACATGCTAATGGCGCAGTGTCATTTACTCGACTCTTGACACACGAAAGCCTGCCAGTTGGCAGGCCGAGGTCGAGCGGCGAGGGGTGCACCAAAGGTCACGTGTCACGCTTAGGCGTTGGTGCTGCGATCACCGCCTGTGCGTCACGCTGTAGTCGTTTCCACATGCCGTGTAACTGGCGATGCAAGGTGTCGTTATCGAGATCCTGAACGCCACGTCGCGCAAGTACCACTATATCCACAGAGGGTAGGTGATCTTGACGAAGGCGAACGGATTCTCGAACCAGACGCTTGAAACGGTTGCGATCTACGGCGCGCTTAACATTTTTTTTGCTGACCACCAGTCCAAGGCGGGGGTGTCCCCGAGTACTAAAGCGAACTAACGCCATCATACCTTTGCCATGCACTTTCAGGTCGGCTTGCTCAAACACGTGACTAAAGTCCCCAGCATTTAGTAACCGTAATTGCCGGGGAAAGCCTTGCTGCGGTACACGCAATCTGAGATCAGGCGCTCAGACGCTTGCGGCCCTTGGCACGGCGACGTGCGAGGACGGCGCGACCGTTTTTGGTTGCCATACGAGCACGGAAGCCATGCGCGCGCTTGCGCTTGAGAACGCTAGGTTGAAAAGTGCGTTTCATAACTCGTTATTCCCACGTGGTTTAGGACGGAAAGTGAATTCCAAAAAGCCCGGTCCAGTGAGGAACTAGCCGGGGAGATTCAATTCAAGACCGGAAATTGTAGAGACTTCCTCTGCTGGGTGCAATTTTTCCTTGCATAAAAGCGTTATCACGCCTCAACCAGCGTGCTTGATACGGAAAGAGTAGCCATTAATAAAGTCACTATTATTACTAATAGGTAGTTCTAAACCTGTTGTTATTAATAGTGGGGATACTATTTGTGGATAAGTGGTTTTAAACGATATTTTTCAATTGCCTATAACAATAAAAAATCTGTGTGTAAGTCCCGTATAAGCCGTCTACAAGGTGTTGGCGAGATGTGATTAACCCGTGTGTAAGACACGTATTTAACGATTATCCCCGTCCCTCCACAAGGTTTTCCCATGGGCTCATCGCTAGTTGTCCACAGGCCAATATTGAGGGCTAAACCCGTGTGGATAACCGAGGCTTTGGGCGCTACAATGGTCGGCCGTTTTCAACCGATGGTGAGATGAGTGTCACTGACGCTTTGGCAACAGTGCCTGGACAACCTGCAGGATGAGCTGAATTCACAGCAGTTCAATACCTGGATACGCCCGCTGCAGGCAGAAGAAGGAGAGTCCAACGAGCTGCGCTTATTGGCGCCGAATCGTTTTGTGCGCGATTGGGTGAACGATAAGTATGCCAAGCGGATTAGTGAGCTGATGCGTGAACTCGCACCGGCCAAGCCGCCAAAGGTCAGCCTGACGGTGGGTAGTCGCCGTTTGGCAGCCCAGGCCCCTCAGCATCGTGATTTAGGTAATCCTGTATCGGCTTCGCCGTCGCGGCCAGCATCGCCAGCGGTACATACGCCGCCACGCGGCGATATTGCTGATGAGCGTGAAATCGATAGGCTGCGCGATGAAGCGCCGAGTCGGCGTAATAATGAACGTCAGGTACAGGTAGAAGGCAGTCTGAAACATGGCAGCGGGCTCAATCCGAATTTTACTTTCGATACGTTCGTGGAAGGTAAGTCTAACCAGTTGGCTCGTGCTGCCTCCCGCCAGGTGTCTGAAAACCCTGGTGGCGCTTATAACCCCTTGTTTTTATACGGCGGCGTAGGCTTGGGTAAAACCCACTTAATGCATGCAGTGGGGAACGCATTGGCAACCCGGCGTGAAAACGCCCGGGTGGTATACCTGCACTCAGAGCGGTTTGTCGCCGATATGGTTAAAGCGCTCCAGCTTAATGCGATTAATGATTTTAAGCGTTTTTATCGCAGTGTTGATGCGTTACTTATTGATGACATTCAGTTTTTTGCTGGAAAAGAGCGCTCTCAAGAAGAGTTTTTTCATACCTTCAATGCGTTATTAGAAGGTGGTCAGCAAATGATCCTGACCTCTGATCGCTATCCTAAAGAGATCAGTGGGGTAGAGGAGCGCCTTAAATCACGCTTTGGTTGGGGGCTTACGGTCGCGATAGAGCCGCCTGAGCTTGAAACCCGTGTGGCCATCTTGATGAAAAAGGCCGACCAGGCTAAGGTCGATTTGCCTCACGATGCGGCTTTCTTCATTGCGCAAAAAATTCGTTCCAACGTGCGCGAATTGGAAGGTGCGCTGAAAAAAGTCATTGCTGATTCGCACTTTATGGGTAAAACGATTACCCAAGACTTTATTCGTGAGTCTCTGAAAGATCTGTTAGCGCTTCAGGATAAGCAGGTAGGGGTAGATAATATTCAGCGTACGGTCGCCGAATATTACAAGATTAAGGTGGCGGATCTGCTTTCGAAGCGCCGTTCACGCTCAGTTGCCCGCCCTCGTCAGGTGGCGATGGCGCTTGCTAAAGAGCTCACCAATCACAGCTTACCTGAGATTGGCGATGCCTTTGGCGGGCGTGACCACACAACGGTGTTGCACGCTTGCCGAAAAGTGAAATCCTTGCAGGAAGAGAGCGCGGATATTCGTGAGGATTACAAGAATTTACTGCGCCTGTTGACCAGTTAATCATTCCATGGGACGGGCCTGTTATACGCAGGTCTTTCAGGATATAGAACCGGAGTATTGATGAAATTTTCGATTTCCCGAGAGGCGCTGCTACGTCCGCTGACTCTGGTCGCTGGTGTTGTTGAGCGCCGTCAAACGCTGCCAGTACTGTCTAATGTGCTGATTCAGGTAGAGGGTGACCAGGTGTCGCTCACCGGTACTGACTTAGAAGTCGAGCTCGTGGGCCGCACGGTGGCAAGCCAGGTCGATCAGGCGGGCTCCGCGACAGTGCCAGCGCGTAAGCTGATGGATATCTGCAAATCATTGCCCGATCAGTCCGACATTCAGCTCGCCGTTGAAGAGGGCCGCGCGGTACTACGCAGTGGCCGTTCACGTTTTACGTTGTCGACGCTCCCGGTCGCTGAATTCCCCAATATCGAAGATGCGGACGGCAGCCAGGAGATTAGCGTACCCCGCGGTACCCTAAAGCACCTGATAGAAGCGACCTCGTTTGCCATGGCGCAGCAGGATGTGCGGTACTACCTCAACGGTATGCTGCTGGAAATTCAAAGCAATTTGCTTCGCACGGTCGCTACTGACGGGCACCGTTTGGCGATGTGCTCGCGGCCAATCGAGGTCTCTGTGAGCCAGTCTCAAAAGCTGATTGTGCCCCGGAAGGGGATTTTAGAGCTGTCGCGCTTGCTAGACGATAGCGATGAGCCTGTCAGCCTGACGCTTGGCTCCAGTCATGTGCGTGCTCATACAGGCGACTTTACCTTCACCTCCAAGTTAATCGACGGTAAATTTCCTGACTATGAGCGTGTCGTGCCGCGCAATGGCGATAAAGTATTGATTGCCGAGCGTGCGGAGCTTCGCCAAGTACTTTCACGTACTGCTATCCTCTCTAATGAGAAGTACCGTGGTGTGCGCCTTTATCTTGAAGAGAACAACCTTAAGGTAATGGCCAACAACCCCGAGCAGGAGGAAGCGGAGGAGAATATCGCCGTTGAGTATAACGGCGGGGCAATGGAAGTTGGTTTTAACGTCGGCTATTTAGTTGATGTACTAACAGTGCTAAATGAAGATCGCGTGCAGATTACCCTGGCTGATCCCAATAGTAGCGCGCTGCTGGAAGAGCCCGGCGGCGGTGATGCGCTTTATGTCGTTATGCCGATGCGCCTGTAAACGCTTTGGGCGGGTAACAGCAATACGTAAGCAAGCTACGTTAGCGGCGCTTCTGGTAGCAGAAGCGCCGCTAACGCGTTGGAATACTCCCTTTTTTCGAGGATATTTTAAGTGGTGATAATAGGATGAGCCTGACACTGCTTAATTTCCACGCTTTGCGCAATCTCAGGCCGGTTGAGATGACGCCCTCTTCGCATATCAACGTCATTAGCGGTGCTAATGGCAGCGGTAAAACCAGTCTGTTGGAGGGGGTACATATTCTTGGCATGGGCCGCTCTTTTCGTACTCGCCAGTTAAAAAACGCGATCCAAACGGATGAGCCGTATATGACGCTGTACGGACGTTTAAGTGGTGAGCCTGAGGTTACCCTTGGTGTGCGTCGTTTAAGAGCTCAGCGGGAGCTGGAGCTTCGTTTAAAGGGAGATAAAAACGCTCGGTTGGCGGAACTGGTAGAGGCTATGCCGCTTCAATTAATTAACCCTGATGCTTTTCGATTGCTTGAAGGTTCTCCAGCCGGACGTCGTGAGTTTCTCGACTGGGGCGTGTTTCACGTGAAACATGACTTTTTAGCAATCTGGAAGCGCACCCGGCGTGCGTTGAAACATCGGAATGCACTGCTCAGGCGTGGTAGAATACTACCTCAGGAAATGGCGGTGTGGGAGCATGAACTAGCCCTTTGGGGTGAACAGATGGACTCGTTACGCCGTGCTTGGTTTAGTGACTTTTTGCCTGTCTTTGAAGAGACACTTAAGGTATTGCTTCCCTTGCCGGGATTGTCGCTTCACTACGCCAGAGGTTGGGATAAAGATCGAACTCTTGCGACTGTGTTACACGATAGTCGGCCAACTGATCAGCAGATGGGGTTTACTCAGCAAGGTCCGCAGCGCGCTGACTTACGTATCAGGATAAACAAACAGCCTGCTGTAGAAGTGCTTTCCAGAGGCCAGCAAAAGTTAGTGGTGAGTGCATTAAAGCTTGCCCAAGGGCGGTTTCTGGAAAGAACAGCACAGCGGCACTGTATTTATCTTATCGATGATTTGCCCGCAGAACTTGACGAGAAAAACCGTTACCAGTTTTGTGGTTTACTCGAAGATATGCAGTGCCAAGCATTTATTACCAGTGTCGAACCTTCTGCATTGAAGAATGCCTGGCGAACTGATACCCCCGTAAATATGTTTCACGTGAAACATTGCAAGGAGGGGTTTAGTGGTTTAGAGAAAGTCAGCTAGCGCAGGAAGAAGGGTAGGACGATACAGGATGAGACAGACTTCACAACGGAGTGGTCAATGAGCGAGCAGGCTTACGATTCATCAAGCATCAAGGTGCTCAAGGGGCTGGACGCGGTGCGTAAGCGGCCAGGTATGTATATTGGTGACACCGACGACGGTACTGGGCTCCACCACATGGTCTTCGAGTTGGTGGATAACTCCATCGACGAGGCGTTGGCTGGGCATTGCAGTGAAATTCGCGTTGTCATCCACCCGGATGAGTCGGTCACCGTGAGTGATAACGGCCGTGGCGTACCTACCGAGCTTCATGAAGGGGAAGGTGTTTCCGCTGCAGAAGTTATTATGACGGTTCTGCACGCAGGCGGTAAATTCGACGATAACTCCTACAAGGTTTCCGGTGGGTTGCACGGCGTCGGTGTTTCTGTTGTCAATGCGCTTTCCGCTGAGCTGCGCTTAACGATTTGGCGTCAGGGTGAAGTGTTCGAACAAATGTACCGTCACGGTGTTCCTCAAGCACCATTGGGCGTTGTGGGCAAAACCGAAAAAAGCGGTACCCGGGTTCACTTCCGCCCATCGCCAGAAACCTTTGGCAATATCGAGTTCCATTTTGATATTTTAGCCAAACGACTTCGCGAACTATCCTTCTTGAACTCTGGTGTGGCTATCCGTTTACTGGATGAGCGCAGCGGCAAAGAGGAGCTGTTTCACTACGAAGGTGGCTTGAGAGCCTTTGTTGATCACCTCAATACCAATAAGAGTGTGATTAATCCGGTATTCCACTTTAACGCTGTTCGTGATGACGGCGTTGAAGTAGAGGTAGCCATGCAGTGGAGCGAAGCCTTCACTGAAAATATTTTCTGCTACACCAATAATATTCCGCAGCGAGACGGCGGGGCGCACTTGGCGGGGTTCCGGGCAGGTCTTACCCGTACGCTCAATAACTATATTGAAGCTGAAAACCTGCTGAAAAAAGCCAAGGTGAATACCACGGGCGATGATGCTCGTGAGGGGCTAACAGCTATTATTTCAGTTAAAGTCCCGGATCCTAAGTTTTCGTCTCAAACAAAAGATAAGCTGGTCTCCAGCGAAGTGAAGACAGCGGTTGAGCAGGAAATGAGCCGTCTCTTTTCCGAGTATCTTGTTGAAAAGCCTAACGAAGCCAAGGCGATCGTTAATAAGATGCTGGATGCCGCGCGTGCACGTGAGGCGGCACGCAAAGCGCGGGATATGACCCGCCGCAAAGGCGCGCTGGATATTGCCGGTTTACCTGGCAAGTTGGCGGATTGCCAAGAAAAAGACCCCAGTCAGTCAGAGCTTTACTTGGTGGAGGGTGACTCGGCAGGTGGCAGTGCCAAACAGGGCCGTGACCGCCGTACACAGGCTATCTTGCCGCTCAAAGGTAAAATTCTGAACGTGGAAAAAGCACGTTTCGACAAAATGCTCTCCTCTGCAGAAGTGGGCACGCTTATCACTGCCCTGGGTTGCGGCATTGGCCGTGAAGAGTTTAACCCCGATAAGTTGCGTTACCACTCGGTTATTATCATGACCGATGCCGATGTCGATGGATCGCACATTCGTACGCTGCTGTTGACGTTCTTCTTCCGTCAGATGCCGGAGTTGATTGAGCGTGGTCATATCTTCATCGCTCAACCACCACTTTATAAAATTAAGCGCGGCAAGCAAGAGCTTTACCTGAAAGATGAACAGGCGATGGTGGATTATTTAACCACCACGGCCTTGGATGGGGCCGGCCTGCATGTTAACGCTAATGCACCGGGTATTTCCGGCTCACAGCTTGAAGCGTTAGTGAACCAGTACCGCAACGTGATGAAGCGAATTGATCGCTTGTCGCGGGTTTATCCCAATGAAGTACTTAAGCAAATCGTTCATGCTTCGGCACTGAAAGGTGAGGAGAGCCTGAAAGATCGTGTGACCATGCAGAACTGGATTGATGAACTCCAGAAGATCATGGATGACATGGTTGCCTATGAAGGCGGGCCCCGTTACCACTTCCATCTCCACGAAGATTCTGAGCGCGGGCTTTTCCTACCTACCGTCTCGCTGGTTGCTCACGGTGTGACGACTGAGTATAGGTGGGGCCTCGACTTCTTTGAAAGCGCCGACTATCGCGGTATCGCTGAGCTGGGCGAAACCCTGGATGGCTTCCTGGAAGAGGGCGCCTTTATTGCCCGTGGCGAGCGGCAGAAGCCGGTATCGCACTTCTCGGAAGTACTGGCGTGGCTAATGCAAGAGGGCCAGCGCGGGTTGTCTGTACAGCGCTATAAAGGCTTGGGTGAAATGAACCCGGATCAGCTCTGGGACACCACCATGGATCCCGATAGCCGCCGCATGCTGCGGGTGACGATCGAAGATGCCGTGGGTGCCGATATGATGTTCAACACCTTGATGGGTGACGATGTAGAACCGCGCCGTGACTTTATTGAGACCAACGCGTTGGTGGCAAATTTAGACGTGTAAGGTGGATTGCTTTCGTTAAGATGTTTCACGTGAAACACTGCTTTAACGATCCTTAGCCTCAGTATGGTTTAATGCCACTATGACAGGCGTCGCTATGAAATTCATAGCGACGCTTTTTTTATTGATAGATAGATTGGCAGGATCAGGATACGTGTAGCAGAAGAGGGTAGTTAGTTTCAGCCAAATTTCTCATGCAACAGTTACTCATGCAACGCAGAGCGATCATGACTACCAGCTCGGTGTCGCTTAGCTATTTAATGAGCCATTCAACAAATTGCGCTAAATCATCGAAGATATTGGTCTTTTCAAGACCAGCGCCTGCTTGCTCCGTTTTACTTCCCTTCCCAGTTCTCACCAGCGCTGTTTTGCAACCTACGGCTTCGCCCGCCTGGAGATCGCGAAGGCTATCACCGACCATCCAGCTTCCCGTTAAACTTTCTAGTCCCAGGATCTGCTGGATCTGTATTAGCATTCCTGGCAATGGTTTACGGCATTGGCAATTATCATTTGGCCCATGGGGGCAGTAAGCAATATGAGCAATATGCCCGCCTTCCGCTTCTACTAACGAAATTAAGTGTTCATGCATCGTATGGAGGGTTGCTTCATCATAATAGCCTCGGGCAATCCCGGATTGATTCGTTGCGACGGCAACGGTGTATCCCGCGCGGGTGAGGCGGGCAATGGCAGTGATTGAAGAGGGGTAGGGCACCCACTCCTCGAGAGATTTGATGTAGTTATCAGAGTCATGGTTGATGACGCCGTCTCGATCCAGGATGACAAGTTTATCGGCACTTAGCATAGCGATCCTATTGGTACGGTTGCCGGCGATACTTTCTGCCCGCGAGATTTAAGACTATTTTACCCCGATCTAACAAAGATGTTTCACGTGAAACACGTACTCCCCAAACAATAAAAAAAGCCCAGCCGTTAGGGCTGGGCTTGGGGATTTGCGATCCATTAGTCGACGACTACTGAGGGAGCAGCGAAATATCGGCGACTTCTAAAAACAGCGCTTGAAGGCTTGCAAGAAGCGCTAACCGATTACGCTGAATAGCCGGGTCGTCCGCCATCACCATTACTTGGTCAAAGAAGGCATCTACTGGATCTCGCAGTGTGGCAAGTGCGTCGAGTGCACGCTGGTAGTCACCCGCAGCAAATAGGGGTGCCACCTGTGCTTGGCTACCTGTCACAGCGTCGAACAGTGCCCGCTCGGCATCTTCCTGCAGCAAGTGTTGATCGACCTGTGTGCTGCCGTCATGCTCCTGCTTGCTTAAAATATTCGAAACGCGCTTGTTAGCCGCCGCCAGCGCTGTGGCTTCGTCACGCTGGGCAAAGGCCTTCACAGCGCGCAGGCGGCGAGCGAAGTCGAGAGGGTTTGTGACTGGGCGCGCACGAACAGCAAGGTACATTTCTGCGCTGATGCCTTCATCCTGGCCCCAGGCGCGGAAGCGATCCAACATGTACGTCAGCACGTCCTCAACCAGCCCGTCAGCTTTGGGGAGGCCCTGGTGCTGCTCAGAGGCAACCGTAAGCAGCTCGCGCAGGTCAAGATCCAGCTCGCCTTTGACCAGAATGTTAAGCACGCCAATCGAAGCACGACGTAAAGCGAAAGGATCTTTCGCACCGGTTGGGCGTTGGCCTATCCCGAAGATGCCTACCAGGGTATCCAGTCGATCCGCCAGGGCTAATGCCTTGCCTGTAGCACTTTGGGGAATCGCATCAGTAGCAAAGCGCGGCAGGTATTGCTCTTCAAGGGCTTGGGCAACCTCCGCGGGTTCGCCATCTTGCTGCGCATAGTAGCGTCCCATAATGCCCTGAAGTTCAGGGAATTCGAGCACCATCTCCGTCACAAGGTCGCACTTGGCGAGTGCCACGGCGCGCTGAGCGTGAGCCACGTCGCCATTGATACGTTCGGCAATAAATGTCGCAATAACCGAACTGCGGCGAGCTTTATCCGCCAGGGTGCCTAGCTGCTGCTGGAATACCACGCTCTCTAACTGTGGGATGCGTGACGCTAATGTGTACTTGCGATCGGTGTCGTAGAAAAACGCTGCATCGGCTAAGCGCGGACGAATGACTTTCTCGTTACCGGCAATGACCTGGTCGGGGTCAGCGCTGTCGATATTGGCAATGGTGATAAATAGCGGTTTCAGCTTGCCAGCGTCGTCCAACAGGTGAAAATATTTCTGGTTAGCCTTCATCGAAGAGATCAAGCACTCGGCGGGCACTTCCAGAAAGCGCTCATCAAAGCTACCGGTAAGGGCGATTGGCCACTCCACCAAGCCGCTCACTTCTACCAGAAGCTCTTCGTCGATAACCGCATTGGCCTCCTGCACTTCGGCCTCTGCTAATACCTGTTCGCGGATGCGCTCGCGGCGTTGCTCACGATCCACCAGTACATAGGCATTTTCCAGCGTAGCCACATACTCATCAGCGTGCGCCAACTGAATGGCATCAGGGGCGTGGAAGCGGTGACCGTAGGTCGTGCAGCTAGCCTCTAGGCCAAGTGCCTCGGCGGCCACTACGTCGCTACCGTAAATGGCTACCAGCCAATGAACGGGACGGGAAAACTCAACCCGTGAAGCGCCCCAGCGCATGTTTTTAGGCACAGGGAGGGTGCTGATTGATTTGCGGATAATCTCGGGCAGCAGCGCTTGAATAGATTCTCCCTGCTGCTGCTCACGAAAACCTAACCAAGTACCTTTATCGGTTTCTAAATGAATCAGCTCGTCGACGCTTACACCGCAAGAGCGGGCAAAGCCTTCCGCGGCTTTAGTGGCAACGCCATCCTTAAAGGCAGCTGCCAGCGCTGGGCCACGGCGCTCAACGTCACGATCAGGCTGTTTGTCGGCCAGTTCATGCACCTGTACCGCTAAACGCCGTGGTGTCGCAAAAGCGGTAACGTTGGAGAAGGGAACATCGGCTTCTTGCAGGCCTTTCTCGATGCTCGCGGCGAACGCATCGGAAAGAGCGTCCAGGGCCGTGGGCGGCAGCTCTTCCGCGCCGAGTTCTAGTAAAAGCGTATTAACAGCCATTAGTCGTCTCCCTGATCGGCGAGTAGCTCTTGTAACAGTTCTCGGCGAAGATTTTCTGGCGCCATGGGGAAACCTTCGGCCTTACGCGACTCAAAGTAAGCAGTGGCGACATCCCGGGCCATAGTGCGAACGCGCAGGATAAAGCGCTGACGCTCGGTGACCGAGATAGCGTGACGGGCATCTAATAGGTTGAACGTGTGTGATGCCTTCAGGACTTGTTCGTAGGCTGGCAGCGGCAGGCTGGCAGCGAGCAGCTTGCTGCACTCTTTTTCCTGATGGTCAAAGTTAGCAAATAGCTGATCGACATCGGCATGTTCGAAATTGTAGGCGGACTGTTCGCGCTCGTTTTGCAGATAGACATCGCCATAAGTCACTTTGCTGCCATCGGGGGCAATGGCCCAGACGAGGTCATACACACTGTCGACGTCCTGCAGGTACATGGCGATGCGCTCAAGCCCATAGGTCAGTTCGCCGGTGACCGGATAGCATTCGATGCCACCGGCCTGCTGAAAGTAGGTAAACTGGGTCACTTCCATGCCGTTTAACCAGATTTCCCAGCCCAGGCCCCAGGCGCCCAAAGTAGGAGATTCCCAGTTATCTTCGACAAAGCGCACATCGTGAACCAGCGGATCAAGACCCAGGCGTTTGAGTGAGCCCAGGTAGAGATCCTGCAAGTTGCTTGGCGATGGCTTCATCACCACCTGGAATTGGTAGTAGTGCTGAAGGCGGTTAGGGTTCTCGCCATAGCGGCCGTCAGTAGGGCGGCGGGAAGGCTGTACATAGGCAGCATTCCAGGTTTCGGGACCAATCGCCCGCAGGAAGGTAGCGGGGTGGAAGGTGCCCGCGCCGACTTCCATATCGAGCGGCTGAAGGATGACACAACCCTGTTCTGCCCAGTACTGCTGCAGAGCAAGGATCAAGCCTTGAAAGGTCGACACATCGGGTGTCGATTGGTTTGTCGAGACACTCATCGCGGAAAGCACCGTTGGCCATGAATTCATAAGGCGTCAAGTATACAATCCTAGGCAGATGGGTTATAGGCACGTATGCCAACAAGCTGCTTTAGGTAAGGAGAACAGTATGATTGTGGTAACAGGCGGTGCCGGTTTTATCGGGGCCAACATAGTTAAAGCATTGAACGCCCGCGGTCGAAACGATGTGATGGTCGTTGACGATCTACGCGATGGTACCAAATTCGTCAATTTAGCCGACTGCACGCTGGCTGATTATCTCGATAAAGATGATTTCCTCGCCAGGGTAAAAGCTGCCCTGCGCGGTGAAAGCGTCGAGCTACCTAAAATCGATGCTATTTTCCATGAAGGCGCCTGCTCGGATACTACCGAATGGGATGGCCACTACATGATGGAGAATAACTTCGAGTACTCCAAAGTGCTGCTTAATTACTGCGAGCAGCAGAGTATTCCTTTTTTATACGCCTCGTCAGCCGCCACCTATGGCGGCAGCGAGGTATTTAAAGAGGTACCCGAATGCGAAAAGCCGCTTAACGTTTACGGCTATTCCAAGCTGCTGTTTGATCAGCACGTGCGTTCGCGCTGGAGCGAGTTAACCACTCAAGTAGTGGGCTTTCGTTACTTTAATGTCTATGGCCCCCGTGAACAGCACAAGGGCAAAATGGCCAGTGTGGCCTATCACAACCACTTGCAAATTCGTAATGGTGAAACGCTCAAGCTGTTTGGCGGCTATGACGGCTACGAGGCAGGCATGCAGAGTCGTGACTTTGTTTATGTGGGCGATGTAGTCGATGTGAATCTTTGGTTTTTGGATCATCCTGACAAGTCAGGAATCTTCAATCTTGGCACTGGTCGGGCTGAACCTTTTAAAGCCATTGGCGAGGCGGTTATCGACTTTTACGGTAAAGGTGAGATCGACTACATTGCCTTCCCCGAAGAACTCAAAGGACGCTATCAGAGCTATACCCGAGCTGACATTGGTCAGCTACGTGAGAGCGGCTGCGATGTTGAGTTTAAAACCGTTGCTCAAGGGGTGAAGGCCTACTTGGGGTGGTTAAATGGCTAATTCAGCTCAGCGCTTGCTGGTGATTGGCCCTTCGTGGGTCGGTGACATGGTCATGGCACAAAGCCTGTTTATGACCTTAAAAGCCCGCCAGCCAGGCGCGACGATAGGGGTGGTTGCACCAAAGTGGTCACAGCCTATTTTAGAGCGTATGCCCGAAGTGGATGAAGTGCTGCCGCTGGCAGTGGGGCACGGTGAATTTGGCTTGGCCAGCCGCCGTGAACTGGCCAACCGTTTGCGTGGCCGTTTTGACCGAGCCATTGTCTTGCCACGCTCTTGGAAGGCAGCGCTGGTGCCCTTTATGGCGCGCATTCCTGAACGCATAGGCTTTTTAGGCGAACACCGCTATGGGCTTCTCAAGGAGCGCCGCAAACTCGATAAACAGGTGCTGGATCAAACGGTAAAGCGCTTTGTTTCCTTGGGCCTACCCCTGGAAGAAGCAGCTAGGGGTGATTTTGTGCTGCCCAAGCCACGCCTGCAGATTGATCGCGATAATCTGGTCAATTTACGCCTGAACCACTCGCTTTCTTCCCGCACGGCGATTGGCATGATGCCGGGCGCTGAGTACGGCCCTGCCAAGCAGTGGCCGGTCAGCTACTTCCACAAGTTAGCCAAACGGCTGGTGGAAGAGGGGTTTGAAGTACGCGTACTCGGGGGGGCAAAGGATCACCCGGCGGGCGAGGAGATCACACAGGGGCTTTCCCATGCCCATAACCTGTGTGGTAAGACGCAGCTGGCTGATGCGGTCGATCTGTTGGCGGATTGCCGGCAGGTAGTCACCAACGACTCGGGGTTAATGCATGTGGCTGCAGCGGTAGGTGTTCGTGTCCATGCGCTGTATGGCTCCTCATCGCCCGCCTACACGCCGCCGCTCACTGATAACGCCGTCATTCACTACCTAGCGCTCTCTTGCTCTCCCTGCTTTCAGCGTACCTGCCCGTTGGGGCATACCAATTGCCTGAATCTGCTCAGCGTTGAGCAAGTCTACCAACAGATTCACGCGGCTCATCAGTGGGAGAGCGTGATCGTTAATGGATGAGCTCGACTTCGTCTGCCGCGTCAGCAGGCGTCTCTAGGGTTTGCTCTTGAGTAACTTCTTGAGAAGGCTCGTCGGACTCACGCCGCTGAGGGGAAATGCCCTCCCAAAGGCGGTGCTGAAGCGCCGTCTCTTCCCGTAAACGCTCATTAAGCACTTCGATACCGTGGGCCTCTACCAGCGTACGATTATTGCTGAAAAGCGAAGTGCCCAATCCAGCGCGGTCGCGCTCTAAACTAAAGCCCAGCGCATCGAGTATCGTGGGGAAAACATCCAGCATGGTAGCGTCTCGGCGAATACGCTGTGGCTCGATATCGTTGCCGAGCATTATCAGCGTGTTGTCGCGGTCTAGCGCGGTCAATTGATCCCACACAGAAACGCGCATCGTCAGATGGTCGCTCAGTATGACCACCAAGGTATTATCGAGAAGACCCTCAGAATCCAACCGTTCAACCAAATCTTGAGCCAGCCAAGTCGCGCATTCCACCGAATAAAGAATATCCTGGCCGTCAAACTCTCCTTGACGTTCCACGCACGACTGGGAGGGATAACCATTAGGCGCATGACCCGCCAGATTGAGGCTAATTACACCCCAGGGGCCGCTATTCTGGCTATCTAAATGCCGGATCTCATCGGCGGTGATGTCATACAGCGTGTCGTCATACAGGCCCCAGCTATTTACATACTCAGGATTCTCTAGCAGGGGCTCTAAATCTTCACGTCCTTTCACCGTATCGAATTGGTGGCCGCGATAGAATAGTCCTTTACCCGCGAATTGTGTGCTAGCACCGCCTAGATAGCTTAGTTGGTAGCCCTGTGCAGCAAGAATGTCGCCGAGACAATCGACCCCGGGAACAACCTTGGAAAGAGGCTCGAACTGGCTGTCGTGAAGGAGTCCAGCAGGCATCAATGGCACGCCGCACTGGCTGGCAATCATGCCCGCCATTGTCCAGCCCGTATTATCCATCTGGCGCACGCCCTCAAAAACGGCACCTCGTTCCCCTAGGGCGTTGAGACTGGCGTAGGCGTCCCCAAATATGTCATTAGAGTAGGTACGCTCTATGCTTTCCAAATACAGAATGAGTAAGTTAGGGGCGTCCCTAAGTTCCTCGGCAGGGGGCGGCTTGTAGCGTCGATCCAGCCAGGCGCCGTCATCAGTGACAATGGCCGCGCTGCGTTGGCTTATGCCATAAAGTAGCGGGTTGCTAGCCAATAATATAATAGCGAAAAAGCGCTCGGCTAACCGCCAGCGCTGGTCGTGGCGTGATAGCCACGTCACGGCCGCCAGTACGCCAATCATTATTAACGTATAGAGCACCGCGGAAATCATTTTGCCTGCGCCACCATGCTTGGCTATGCCTGCCTGGAGGTGAAAAAACACCGCACCCAAATCGACAATGCCAAAGCTGTCCGCCAAGTAAACGTACACACCCCAAAGACTTAACGGTACAAGCGACCAGGGCCACATTTTACGATAGCGAGCATTGGCAGGCTGGCCCCAGCGCAGCTTAAGCCCCACACCAATCCATGCGGCCGCTACTAAAAATAGCGTCCACCAGGGCAGACGGGTCATTACCGTGACCGTGTAACCCAGGCTGAGGCCAATTAGTGTCAATGCAATGGTGGCTAGCCTAGCGGTATCCCATGCAATGAAAGAGCGATAACGTATGATGACATTTACCTAATATAAACAGTGAAAAAGGGGACACTACAGAAAATTGATAGCTCTGATGATAACGGCTACTACGGGAGAAGTTGATGGGTGCGCTCGAAATATTTCTGCATAACCAAAAGACCCATCAAGCGTTCTTTATCAGTATTCATAAATTGAGCGAAGTAGCGGTTAGCATTACCGATAATTTTTTTCGCCGCCGCGGGGTTTTCAAGGTAATAGGTGACTTTCTCCTCAAGGTCTGAGTAATCATCTTTGAGCTGCACATAGTGATAGTCAGGTAACAAAGTGCCTTCCATAAACCATGTTTCAAAGCGCGGTTGTCGCATAAAACAGAGTGAATTAGAGGCCATTATCCATTTGAGATTCGTTGCAACATCTTTGCCTTCGATACTGAGTACGAATTTATATTTCAGTTGCTCCAGTACCGACATAAATTGGCTATGCCAGGGCTGACCTTGCGCATTTTTGTGAATATCGCCCACATTACATAGCGGGTGATCATAAAAGTCTCGAATGAATTGTCGCCGATGTTCTTGATGACAAGAACCACGCCATACCACAAGGTCAAGCTTGTCATCATAGCGGTGAGGATCTTTCACCGTGTAGTAATGACGAACACGGTTTAACTTAAGTAAAACTGAGTTTTGATTGTGGTCATTAATGGGCCGGCTTTTCACTAAGGTAGGTGCATCCGGCACGGTGGTTACATCACCAAAGCGATGGCAGAAGCGTAGTTCAGGCGGAAAATAGCGCAGCACACTGAGCAAATCCAAGTAATAAGTGCCGCTTTTCTCGCGTTTGAAACTAGATAAACTTATAGCCTCCTTAGGCAGTTCAACGTTGTTTTCCAGTTGATTACAGTAGTTAACTCGGAGAAGTAACTGCTGCTGCTCCTCTTTTGACAATTGCTTTAATGAGCGAAGTAAATTTAATCTTTGCCGTTGCAGAAACGTACTGGGAATTAGGCGGTGAACGGTATGTTGCGCATAAAAGCCTAGTTTATGAAGATTTTTATGCGCTTTTGCAGAAGCTGCAAGCATAATCATTAACTCACTATTGTTTGATAGAGGTGCCAGTACGCTGCAGTCATTGACTGAGGGCTATAATGATCTAAACGTTCAGTGGCTCCTTGGGCCAATCGTTGCCGAAGAGCGGGATCCTGCCTTAATCGCATAATGTCGTTAGCCAGTGCATCGGCGTCGCCGGACGGTATCAGCAACCCCGTTTGTTCGTGCTTGACGATATCGGGTATGCCGCCAACCTTGGTAGCAATGACAGGAACGCCTAGCTGCATGACATCCAGCAGCACAGATCCCAGGCCTTCATTGCGTGAAGGAAATGCAAACACATCCAGGCCAGCTAGATAGTCGGCAATATTGCTTTTAAATCCCAGCCAGGAAACATTGCTAAGTGACGAGGATTCTGCTTTTAGCGTTTCTGCATCTTCACCGTCACCTAGAAAAATAAACTGTATATCAGGCGCTTGATGCTCAAGCTTCTGCGCAGCCTGCAATAGCACTCGCTGACCTTTATGACGGTCAACCATGGCGCCTGCATGGCCGACCAAAAATTTATCGGCAAAATCATTGCGAAAACTTTTGGTCGCCTCAGGCGAGGGCGTTAAGCGCGCATAGGCACTGGGTATCAAGGTAACGTCGCCACACTGATTGTCTTCCAGCAGACGCTTTATGACGTGGGAGAGGGCAACCCTGGCGGATGCTTGAGAGTAACACTGCTGATTAAACCACTTACGTTTGACGGGCGAGTCGACACGGCGTGTAATTAAATAGGGCGTGCCTTTTAAACGGTAGTGTAAGTAAGCCCAATGAACGCCTTTTGCATCGTGGGCATGTACCAGCTGTGTCCCGCCGAGATCAAAATGCCCCGCTAACTGGTGATTGGCTGCTTGAAAGTTGAGTCGCGCTACACTCTGCAGGTGCTGGCGCATGGGCGAGTCTCGACGGCAAACCAGCGTTTGTGCAATATCGTTTGGTGCATGCTCTGCTAACGTTTTAATTAATAACTCAGTTTGACGCTCTCCACCGCGAAAACCACGCGCCAAATTTACATGAGTAATATGCATCAATCACCAAACCTTATTAAAGTCTTCCGCTTCAAGCACTTTGGGATCGCGTTGATATTCGAGTAGCTTGGCATACTTCAAGTAGCTATTGAGACCTGCGCTGATCGCAACGGTCATGCCGTCTACTCCGCCCATGAAGCCTCGCTGGAATATGTATTTGCGTACAAAGGCATTCAGGCCATGCGCAAACGGTGAAAAGGAGTTGGCCCGCTTCCCCTTTTGAAACATGATTTTGGCCGCACGACCGCTGAAGTTTCGCCCTGGCTTGGCAAATAACTGACCTAAGTTAGCAAAGGAGTAATGCACTATATCTGCGTTAAGTCGCTTGGGGTTGGCAGCCCCTATGCTGGCATGCTGTTTTACATCAGCAAAGCGAGCATGGTGCCGGTTGTAGAGCCGAATACAGTAATCGGGATACCAGCCACAGACTCTAATCCAGCGTGAGCCAATCATATTGCGGCGACGAAAGGCAAAGGCGTCATGCTCGGTTGCAGCTAGGTCTAGTTGTCCAATCGCTTCGACCATCTCTGGCGTTAGGCGTTCATCGGCGTCTAAGCTGAGCACCCAGTCGTACTTTACGTGCGCTAGCGCGATATTTTTTTGAACGCCGTCACCTAAATAGGCTTGTTGAACCACCTTGGCACCTAACTCACGCGCGATAGCGGTGGTGCGGTCTTGGCTGCCTGAATCCACCACAACGATGTCTTCACATACTTGGCGAGCGGAAGCAATACAGTCCGCAATATTGGCTTCTTCGTTAAAGGTAATAATATTAGCCGATATCATGAAGCAGGCATCTCTTGCAAAAAGGCAGTCGTAATGTGCGCTGGAGAAAAACGTTCCAGCCAACGTCCATCAATAGCATAGCCGTCAGCATCAAGAATGGCATCGACACGGGCTGCTAACGCCTCCGGTGTCATTTCACACAGATAAGCTTCCAGCTCACCGGCCATAATATCACGTACCCCGCCTGGGCAATCGACCGAGACAATCGGCGTTTGGCAGGCCAGTGCTTCAAGTAATACGATGCCAAGACCTTCGTGGGCAGAGCTCAAGATGAATAGGCGTGCATGATGCATCCAAGGATAAGGGTTTAGTTGGCGACCGGTAAACGTAACCCGTGCCGCAATACCCAGCTCAACGGCTAGCGCTTCCAGTTCTTTGCGCAGTGGCCCCTCGCCGACAATCACCAGTGGAAGCGTTGTGCGCATCTTGGCATACGCCCGCAGTAGAAGGTGATGGTTTTTCTGCGGTACCAAGCGGGCTACATTGAGTAAATATGGAGAATTGGGTCGCTCCGGGAAGTCTTCGCACATAGCCTTTCGAATAGCCCCTAAAGGGCATGGATTGGTGATGGTTCTCAGCGAGGACGGCTTGACTTGTAGCGTCTGCATGGCAGTGGCGATTTGCTTTTCGACGCCGTGGGATACGGTTACTAAGTGTTTGTTATGAAACAGACAGCGTGCTTTTAGTCGCTCTAGCCAAGGGGCATGACTTCCGGTAGTTTTGACGATATTTTCCAGAACATAACAGGCGCGGGGGTCTTGGAAGGACCATACCGTTTCAAAGGTACCAATGCCGCGGAAAATAATTCGATCAAAAGCGCCATATTGGCGCTCAAGGCGACGTACTTCGCGACGAAAAAGTTTTCCACCCCACCAGCCTGATAATAAAAAATAGCTTTTCCTTAACACGCTATTGAGCAGGCGTGCTACCACCTCAATAATGCCACCCACACCCGATGTCCACATGGCACGAGACAGTGCGAAATGGTGAACTTTGACTCGCTTATTGCTTGGTTCTAACTGAGGGGGGCGCGGCTTAAAGTACATCAAATGGCTCTCATGGCCGTGTTCCGCAAAGGCGTCAGCAAGGTTTACCGCAACCCGTTCCATGCCACCTATTTTTAACGTACGCACGACAATCAATACCTTCATGTGGGCGAGTCCTTTTGGTGGGGCGGAAGTTGCATCACAGGACTGCACTGCAACCGCTGGCGACGCCGCCGATTCTTAAACCACGCCAGCATTTGCTTCAGACGTCGTTGCAGGGAAGGTCGAGTAGCTTGTACAGATGGCTGCCACGGTGTTAACGAAAGATAGTGCCGATACAAATAGGCAAGTGGGTGGCGGCTGTCGGCGTGCCATGGTTTACGTGCGCCAATAAAATGTATGATCGCGGGTTCACGGATAGCGTGTTCAAGTTCCTTCTGCCAATCAGCATAGTGAGCTGCTTTTTTTTCTACGGCCGGATAAGCGTACGGCTGCATATTCCAGCGCATGGGTAGTCGATACCAGTCTTGGAAAATGAGATTTAATGCGTCCTGATCGGGATAACTTAAGGTGTAATCGTGCTGCTTTAATATTTGCTCTACTTGATCTAGCACATTGCGAGCTTTCCATCCTTCTAGATCCACCAGAAGGACGCCGGAATTAAAATAGTGTTGATAACCAAGGCCCATTCTACTCTGCTCGGTTCCTTGTAGATTAGCCACACTAGCGATGGGAGCGCCCTGTATGTCGAATGCCAACAAATTGGCGATATCGTCTAGCACTACAAGGTCACAGTCTAAATAAATAACTTTCTGGCAGCTTGGTGGCAGCCAGTTGTGCATGCCTAGACGCAGCATGGCGGCGGGCCCAAAACGGCCCAATGTTAACTCGGGCCAGCGACTATTCTCAGCTTCAATGATCGTTAGCTCAGCAGGCAGTGTCGTAAACCAGTTGTGCAGCTTTTGATGAGTATTTGCAGATAGTTTGTATCCTAATATATAGAAATGCAGCGCCTCAGGTGTCTCGCTGTGACAAACGGTTGACGCTATCACGGCAGCGGCTTTATCTATATAAGCCTCATCGGAGCACAGGACAATATCAATCATTTGCGATCCTTTCCTGATATAACAGAGGGTGTTGAACTGTTAGTGCGCAATGTGGGTTTCCATATATGGACGAGGCCGCCCGCCATAACAACATTAAACAGAAATACACCTGTCCAAAATATCAAATATGATTCAAAAAGATTAATTACACTCCAAAAGCATAAAAAAGCATAGAAAAATAGCAGTACATCACCCGGCATGTCGCCACGCTTCCAAGCAAACCATGCGTTTGCTATAAACCACCCTAGTAGATAAAAGTAAGCAGCTAGACCTAACAAGCCATACTGTAGTGTGATTTCAAGATAGAGGTTATGTAGATGACCAAAATTTAAAGCTTGATAGTGTGCTTGATTATATTGGATGTTATCAAATAGATAATCAATGCCTTGCTCACCCCAGCCTAGCAAGGGGCGTTGGGCAATCATATCGATCGCGGCGCGCCAACTATATAGTCGCTCTCCTACACTAGAGCGTACTTCACTGGTTGATAGGGGAACAGAACTCCAGTCACCTCTCAGTAGTGCCTGAATGGTATCCAATTCTGCAGTAGCTCTTTCAATGACTAAAGAGCTATTGGTAATAATAAGAATCGCCAGGCATGCTGATAAAATAAAAAATATGAGTAGATATTTTTTTGAAAAACTTTTCCGATGCTCAATAAAGATTAAGAAAAGTGCCGTTAATAGGCCTGCTATCACACCTAGCCAAGTGGCGCGAGTTTGTGAAATGATAACGCCGGCTATAATGATAATAAAAGCGAGTACCCATAAACTTAGTTTGCCATAGTGTTGTAGAGGAGCCCTTAACAGCCGTGGTAAAAAAATAAGCAATCCAAGCAGTACTGTGCCGAAAAACATCGCTGAATGCTGAACGTTACGAATACCAAACCCAATGCGTTCGCCGAGAAAACCACGCTGAAAATCAGCGAGGCCATCGCCAGCGATCCATGGCGCCAATACGACAGCTGCGCTAGCAATACTCCAGAAAAGTAGCGTGTTCTGTGTGCTGCCAGCAAGCCACCATGCAAATATAATAAATACAAACAGTCGGGCAATGTGATCCAGTTTAGGGTAGTCACCTGCCAGATCAGGAAGTGCCAGTGTTAAAAAAAACCAATGACATACTGCTAATAGTAAGGCCCACCAAAACATATGAAAAACAGGGTGTTTCCATACTGGTGCGGCATAAATTTTAATGCTAATTAAACCAGAGAGAGATAGTACTAATTTATTGAAGTCGCTAAAATCATCAAAGTGAGGCTTTGAAAAAACATAAAACAACGTAGTTAATACGCCTATCGCTATTAAGGGTAGGGGCGTTTTTCCAAAATAATGTGTTTCCCATAAGCTTGAAGGGATCTTTCTTAACATATACTCAGTTTCTCAGTTGTTTGCTGCATCTATGAAAAATTAATGTTCATTGGTGAACTGACCGGTATTTTAAAAGCTGTTTTAACAAGTCGCGATAAAAATTTAACTACAGTAACCTTGTCGAATGCTGCCCATTAATCCTGAACTGTGGGAGATGGCAGAAAACTTTCTTAGCGAGCGCTCTAAGCGAGCTAAATTCTTTTCCTGCCACTTTCCCGCCGCACGGAGGCGGCAGCGATCAAGGTCAATCAACCAAGGTGTGCCACTGGGGTCGATCAAAATATTGCGGGCGTTCAGGTCAACATGATCAAGCCCCGCTTGATGAAAGCGGTAAATCATAGCACCTACACGCTTTAACAACGCTTCATCCGCCAGATCGTTGACGAGTAGCTCAGCGAATGCTTTGGCGCCAGCAATGCGCACGGTGATCAACGCGGCTTCATAAGTAAGCCCATAGCGCGTTACACCACTAGCGACGGGGCGGGGCACCGGTAGTCCTTGCTCAAAAAGCGTGGCAGTTAAGCGCAGTTCACGAAATGCCCGGGTGCGCTCAGCGCCAGTCCATAGGTAGCGCTTTTCACTGAGTTTGGCCGCCATGCCCCCCCGGCGATAGGGCCTTAATACCCACTGCTCGGTCGGCGTTGCCTGTAAAAACAGACTACTGCCCCGGCCAGGCGCTTCGCCCACAATTAATCCGCGCTCACGCCAGTAATCGCGAGTGAATAAGTCTGGATCAATTTGGTGTGTTCCCGGTGCGTCACATAAACTGTCTACATCATGTAAAATCAGCCAATTTCTCTGCCGGAGTGCCGCTAAGCGCATGAAGCCCTCTCTGCCTGTTCAGCCTAACCACATTGCCATTTTGCGCCTCTCCGCCCTAGGAGATGTGTGCAATCTCGTGCCCACGGTGCGGGCGTTGCAGCGCCAGTGGCCCGATGCGCGCATTACCTGGATTATCGGTAAGGGGGAGCACAGTCTACTGGCGGGGCTTTCCGGGGTCGAGTTCGTTGTTTACGACAAGTCGACCGGTATTGCCGGAATGCGCGCGTTATGGCGGCAGCTTGCCGATACGCGCTTCGATGTGTTGCTACATATGCAGCAGGCTATTCGGGCCAGCGTGCTGTCGCTTGGGCTGAAGGCCGACGTACGTGTGGGCTATGACAAGGCGCGTGCCAAAGATGCTCAGCACTGGTTCACCCAGCATCAGCTTGCGCCGCACCCTAATGCCCATGTGCTGGAGTCCTTTATGGACTTCGCCCGGGTGCTCGGGGTAGAGGATGACCGCTTAGCGTGGGATTTACCTGTGCCCGATACGGCACGTAATGAGGCTCAGGTGATCAGCGGTGAGACCCCTTACCTCGTTATTAACCCGTGTAGCAACGTACGCCTGCGTAATTTTCGCAACTGGTCGGTAGAGGGTTACGCGAGCGTGATTGAACATGCTTGGGTGCAGCACGGTCTTAAAAGCGTATTGACCGGTGGCGGCAGTGCTCTGGAGCGTGAAATAGGCGAGCAAATTGAAGCGCTCTGTCAGCCAGCCAGTGTCATTAACGCCATCGGCGGCACCTCATTGAAAGGGGTTTTAGCGCTGATCGATCAAGCCCAAGCGGTGATAGCGCCGGATACCGGCCCTATCCATATGGCCAATGCCATGGGAACGCCGGCATTGGGTCTTTATGCATCGACCAATCCCCAGCGCGCCGCGCCCTATTTGTGGCGTGATTTTGCGGTCAACGCTTACCCTGACGCGGTACGTACTTATCTGCATAAGTCGGTAAACGAGGTGAGCTGGGGCCAACGGGTGCGGCACCCAAGCGCCATGATGCTGATTAAAGCAGACGACGTTATCGCTAAACTGGATACATTGCTGGCGCATACCGCTTTGACTGCCAGCGCAGGGAGCATCGATGAAGATTGATTTAACCGCGTTAGAACATGCCCGTGTACTGGTGGTCGGCGATGTCATGCTTGACCGCTATTGGCATGGAGGTACCTCGCGGATTTCCCCCGAAGCGCCTGTGCCAGTAGTTCGGGTAGAAGATGTTGAAGACCGTCCAGGCGGAGCGGCTAATGTGGCGCTGAACATTACCTCCCTGGGCGGCCACGCGGTGCTGGCGGGCGTGATCGGAGACGATGACAACGCGCAGATTCTACAAGCCAGTTTGACTGCCTCGGGTGTGAGTACTTACTTTCAACGTAGCGCTGAGATACCCACGATTACCAAGCTGCGTGTGATGAGTCGTAACCAGCAGTTGCTGCGCCTGGATTTCGAGCAGCGCTTGGACAGTGTCGATACCAGTGAGCTGGTGACTCAGGTAGAAAAGGTGCTCCCCGACTGCGACGTAGTGATCCTTTCCGACTACGGCAAAGGCACACTGAACCAAGTGGAGAACCTGATAGCCAACGCAAGAGCTCAGGGCAAGCGCGTGCTAATCGATCCGAAAGGGCAGGATTTCAGCAAATACCGTGGGGCAAGTTTAATCACTCCCAATCTGACCGAATTTGAAGCCGTGGTGGGTCATTGTGCGTCCGATGCCGAGTTATCCCGACGGGGTGAAGCGCTACGTGCTGAGTTGGAGCTGGAAGCGTTGCTGATTACTCGCAGCGAAAAAGGCATGACGCTGATTCGTGAAGGGCATGCGCCGCTACACCTACCCACCCGCGCTCAGGAAGTTTTCGATGTAACAGGGGCAGGCGATACCGTTATTGGCTTAATGGGGCTAGCGCTAGCGGCAGGCCACGCCTTTCCCGAAGCAATGATGCTGGCTAATTTGGGGGCAGGGTTGGTAGTGGCCAAACCGGGCACGGCCACGCTCTCTATCGCCGAGCTCTACACTGCCTTACACGGCGATAAGCTGGCCGAGTTTGGGGTGATTGAACCGAATGTATTGATCGAGGCGGTGCGTGCTGCCCAGCTACGCGGTGAGCGGGTGGTCATGACCAACGGCTGCTTTGATATTTTGCATGCGGGCCACGTCGCCTACCTGGAGCAGGCTAAACGTCTGGGTGACCGTTTAATCGTCGCGGTTAACGACGACGCCTCTATTGGTCGCCTGAAAGGGCCCAAACGTCCGATTAATCCGCTTAACCGGCGGATGCAGGTGTTGGCGGGGTTAGGGGCCGTCGATTGGGTTGTGCCGTTCAGTGACGACACCCCTCAGGCGCTGATCGAAGCGGTGCTACCCGATATCTTGGTCAAAGGTGGCGATTATCGTCCAGAAGATATCGCCGGGGGCGCGGCCGTTATCGCTAATGGTGGTGAGGTTAAAGTACTGGGCTTTGAAGATGGCGTTTCGACCTCGGCGATGATTAGTTCGATTCTAGATCGTGAACGCTAAGAAACCTCTGATGTCTTCACCTGCCTGGCCTCGGCTTGCCTACTCAGCGGCACTGTATGCGCTCTCACCGCTGATTGGCTGGCGCATATGGCGTGAGCAAGTACCCACTTACTCACGCCTTCAGCGGCTGGGTTTACGCCT
Source organism: Halomonas sp. KHS3 (assembly GCF_000830495.1). NCBI lineage: Bacteria > Pseudomonadati > Pseudomonadota > Gammaproteobacteria > Oceanospirillales > Halomonadaceae > Halomonas > Halomonas sp. KHS3. Next base: position 465,517 of record NZ_JWHY01000001.1, read on the forward strand.
CGAACCGCTGCCTTCCGCGCCACGTATTTGGCTGCACTGTGCCTCGGTGGGAGAAGTACGCGCCGCTCGACCGTTGATTGAGGGGCTACTAGCGCGTTATTCAACGCATAGCCTGCTGCTCACTACCATGACTGCGACAGGTGCTCAGCAGTCTCAAGCGCTTATTAGCGAGCAAACCCCAAGCGATCAAGCAAGGCTTACCCATCGCTTCCTACCGTTGGATTTTCCCGGTGCTGCCAGACGCTTTGTACGCAGCGTTCAGCCCGAACTTGCGATCCTGTTTGAAACCGAGCTGTGGCCCAACCTGATCCACGCCTGTCGCCAGCAGGGTGTGCCGGTGGCAGTGGTGAATGGTCGCCTATCGCCCCGCGCCTTTAAGCGCTACCAACGCCTGCGCCCGCTAATGGCCAGCACGCTCGCCAATATTAGCTGGCTAGCCGCAAAATCACCGGCAGATGCCGAACGCTTTAATGCCCTTGGCTGCGGCACGGATATTACACGCATCGTTGGTTCGCTGAAATTTGAAATAGCTTGCCAAGATAAGGTGTCTGAAGAGAGTGAGCGCTTACTTCAAGAATGGGGAGAGCGTCCGGTTTGGGTAGCGGGCTCCACCCGAGACGGCGAAGAAGCACTTGTGCTTCAAGCCCATCGTCAGCTACTTAGGCGCTATCCGAACGCGTTGCTGGTGCTGGTGCCTCGTCACCCCCAGCGCTTTGATGAGGTGGCTAAACTTTGCCAAACAGAAAGCTGGACACTAAGCCGCCGCAGCCTACAGCAGCCTGCCACAAAGCAAACTCAGGTTTACCTGGGGGATACGCTCGGTGAACTGGCCGCTCTTTATGCAGCAGGTCGTGTGGCCTTTGTGGGGGGCAGCCTAGTGCCGTTGGGCGGGCACAATGTGCTTGAACCAGCGGCGCTCGGTAGGCCGGTGCTTAGCGGTTTCTCAATTGAGAACTTCGCCGATGTTGCTGAACCGCTTCAAGCGGCAGGTGCGCTAACGCTGGTCGATAGCTCGGATGCCCTGGCAGATGCCTTGGCGGACTACTTTGCTAACCCTGAGCGCGCCCAACAGGCTGGGCGCGCTGGCCGCGCGGTGATTGAGACGCAAAAAGGCGCACTTGATCGCACCCTGACAGGATTGGCGTCGTTACTGTCTCGTTAGCCAGTGCCTGTATCGAAGAATCTTTATTTAAGCGCTATGCGCTCCACGCCATCTTCTTTGCCCAGCAGCAGAACATCGGCGCCGCGGGCGGCAAACAAGCCATTGGTCACCACACCGACGATAGCGTTGATACGCGCCTCCATGGCTACCGGGTCTTCGATCATAAATTCAAAGCAGTCGATGATTTGGTTGCCATTATCGGTGACTACCCCCTGGCGATAAACCGGCTCGGCACCAAGCGCTACCAGCTCGCGGGCGACATAGGAGCGAGCCATGGGGATGACTTCTACCGGCAGCGGAAAATGACCTAACTGAGGCACGTACTTTGAGCCATCAGCAATGCAGATAAAGCGTTCGGCACAGGCAGCCACGATTTTCTCTCGGGTAAGCGCAGCACCGCCGCCTTTAATCATATGTAAGTTAGCATTTACTTCGTCCGCACCGTCGATGTAAAAAGGAACTGTGCCAACGCTATTGAGCTCAAAAACTTCAATGCCCAGTTTCTCAAGGCGCTCGGCACTTGCCTTAGAGCTCGCCACCGCGCCTTTAAAATGATGGCGCAGGGGCCCCAGGCGATCAATAAACAGGTTAGCCGTGGAGCCGGTGCCAATGCCTAAGATGGTATCCTTTTCCAACTGAGATTTAATTTCTGCAATGGCGGCGTCCGCCACGGCGGCCTTTAATTCATCCTGGTTCATAGCTTGGTTCATAAATAGCCTTGTGAGTCAGAGGAGAGTTAGAGAAAAGAGGTAGTGGCGTTAGTATAACGGCCTAAACGTTGCCTGCCGATGGAAACGCGGCTAGACGCCGCTATACGTAATCTGCTACCAATAAAAGCTTTGTCCGTTCACGTTCTTCCCTTGGGATACCCGCATGCTCGAAGCAACCGTCAAAAAGATCCTCCAAGCCCGCGTTTATGAAGCCGCTTGTGAGACCCCGATTTCCCCTGCACCCTTTTTGTCGCGTCGTTTCAACAACCAGATTTTGATTAAGCGCGAAGATCTACAGCCGGTGTTTTCGTTCAAAATCCGTGGCGCTTATAACAAAATGGCGCAGCTCACCCAGGATCAAAAAGATAAAGGCGTGATTGCCGCTTCCGCCGGTAACCATGCTCAAGGGCTGGCCATGGCCGCGAAGCTGATGGGTGTCAAAGCCGTCATTGTGATGCCGCGTATTACCCCCGATATCAAAGTGCAGGCGGTGCGCGCCCGGGGCGCCAAGGTCATCCTCAAAGGGGATGCCTTCGCTGCTGCAGCCGAGCATGCTCAAGAGCTGATCAAAGAGCACGGTTACACCTATATTCCGCCGTTTGACGATATTGATGTGGTGGCCGGTCAAGGCACCATCGGCGTGGAAATTCTGCGCCAACACGCTGGGCGCTTAGACGCCATCTTCGTGCCGGTTGGCGGCGGTGGTTTGATCGCCGGTGTCGCGGCCTATGTGAAGTACCTCCGCCCGGATATCAAAGTAATCGGTGTCGAAGCCGAAGACAGCGCCTGCCTCAAAGCCGCCTTAGAGGCGGGTGAGCGTGTGGTGCTCGAGCAAGTGGGTGTATTTGCCGAAGGCGTCGCGGTGGCACAAATTGGCGAGGTGCCGTTTTCGTTGATCAAAGATCTGATTGACGGCGTTATCACCGTCAATACCGATGAAATGTGTGCAGCGGTGAAAGATATTTTTGAAGATACCCGTGCCGTGGCGGAAACCTCTGGCGCGCTCTCGCTGGCAGGGCTAAAAAAATACGTGCAGCAGACCGGTGCCGAAGGCGAGACGCTGCTGTGCATTAACTCAGGCGCCAATACCAATTTTGATCGCCTACAGCACATTGCCGAGCGCACGGAACTAGGCGAGCAGCGTGAAGCGATCCTGGCGGTGACCATTGCCGAGAAACCCGGTAGCTTTAAGAAGTTTTGCCGCACGCTAGGCAAGCGTATGGTGACCGAGTTTAGCTATCGCTACGCTGACAGCAGTGAAGCGCATATCTATGTAGGCGTGCAGGTTAAGCCCGGCGGTGAAGATCGACAGGCAGTGATCGACAAGCTGCGTGAGAGTGGCTATCAAGTAGAAGACTTGACTGACAATGAGCTGGCGAAACTGCATATTCGTCACCTAAGTGGTGGCCGCCCCAGCGAACGTTTCGAAGAAGAGGTATACCGTTTTGAGTTCCCCGAGCGCCCCGGTGCGCTGATGAACTTTTTGACGCAGTTGCCACACGACTGGAACATCTCGCTATTTCATTATCGCAACCATGGCGCTGCCTACGGCCGAGTGTTGGTGGGAATGCAAGTCCCAAACGGTGACCGTACTCATGTGGCAGAGTACTTAGATGCCATCGGCTACCGTTACTGGCGTGAAAGCGATAATCCGGCCTACCGATTATTTATGGCTTAGCGCTGCCCTGCGGTAAGCATAAGACGTGCGTAAATAGTTGTGTGTAAGTGGTTGCTTACCTTTAACGTCAGAGCTGCTAGTAACATAACGTAACTTAATCCTCAGAAATGAGGCTAAAAAAGGTCGCTAAACTAGTTGTCAACGATGGCCTAATAGCCCTATAGTCGTGAACGAAATTAAGCAAATCTGCCACCCTTTTGAAACCGTAAAGTGTGGTGGATTTAGCACATTCGGCAACGGTAAAGGTGTTGGAGAAGCGGCATGCGGCGGAAGAAGCCTGATATGGTAATGGCGTTGATGGTGGTATTTGCATTAGGAGTGCTGGCTACCGGCTATGCGCAGGCGTTGTCGGGAAGCTAATTCCCCGCAAGGTGACAGATAGCAGACGAGAGGGGCTGATCCTTTATGGGGTCAGCCCTTTTTTATGGCCAGTTTTTAAGGACAGCGATTGCCGGCGAACGTAGCCTTGGTCACTGACCACCACCTGTAAAGGCACATCCCATGGCTCCACAGGCAGAGAAGCCACCTGTTGGCAGGCATGGGCGACGCCAATCAAAGTAGGCGATGGGCCGGGGCGGTGCATGAACGCTAAGCTGCGGTCGTAAAATCCACCCCCCATGCCCATGCGGTTTGCATTAGCATCAAATCCGACTAGCGGCACAATCAGCGTATCTAGCGCCCAAGTGGGCAGCCGATTACGCCGCTGGGCACTGAATCTCACGTCAGGCTCCCAAATACCAAAACGGTTTTTTATCATTGGGGTGTCAGGACGGTAGGCAACAAACCACAGGCGGTTAGCGCTAAACGGACGTAAAACCGGGAGATAAATATTGACGTTACGCTGACGTAGCCAGGGAATAAGCGGGGTAGGATCGATTTCGCCGTTGACAGGCAGATAAAGACTTAAGCGCCGTGCGCGGCGTATTTCAGGCAGGGTTTTCAATCGTTGGCACAAGCGCTGTGCCGCAAGGCGTTGCTCATGCTCAGAAAGGGCTCGGCGTTGGTGACGTAAAGAGCGGCGGAGCGCGCGCTTATCGTCGTCCAGATAGAGGCTTTCCATGCAGATATTCTTTTATCCTCTATATTTTCGCATAGCCTAGACTTTGGGTGTTCTCCAGAGTGCCGCTGTCATTCTGGCCCTGAACCTACTGGTTCAGGTGGGTGGCCGCAGCCAGACCGTCAGGCTTTCCGACGCACGGACATGCACACGGGCCTGGCTAGCATTTGGCCCCCTGGGTATTACGCATAGGCTCGAGGGACTATAACGACTGGCGTACACCCCAGAGAACCCCGCCATCCTAACAGAGCGACGGCTAATGCCAAAGGTCTGGGTTAAACGTTCGCCGAGTCTTTAGATCGTTGACAGCGCTTTCAGGTAAAGCCTAAGACTGGCGCGTTTTGGATAATGCCCGCTCAAGACGCTCATTTAAACGGTTCAGGCTCTCTTCACCGGCACGGTGCTCATCCATGGCTTCAAGAAGTTCGTGGGTGATATTGAGGGCCGCCATGATCGCCACACGCTCACTCCCCAGCACGCTGCTTTGGGCATTGATACCCTGCATGGCGCGGTCTAAGTAGCGCGCGGCGCGATCAAGTTTGGCTTCTTCGCCCGTGTCGCAGGCAATGATATAGCCGCGCCCTAATAGGGTTATTTCTTTGGTTGGCCGCTTGGCGTTGCTCATCAAAGACTCCAGCACGGGCCAGCAAGGGGCCCAATGCGTTAACATCACAGCATAGGAAGATAGGTGTCACTCACTATAAGAGAGGCACTTGTGCGCGGTCAACGCGCGGGCGAGTGCATCTCGTACCATTGCCGCCACCCTATCCCCCACACGCCCAGTAAATACGAGGTTATTAAATACTATGTCATTGATTGATGAGCGTCAGGACTTCTCCGATGTCGCAGATGTCTTTCTTCTCCATGGCAGCATGCAGTCGCCGGCTTTTTTGGATGGCCGCTTATGTGCGCTGCTGGCGTTACGCGATGTGAATGCAGAGGCTTGGTTGGACGAAGTCTGCCAGAGCCTTGGTGTTGAGCAGCCCCGCGATCAGGCAAGTGCCGAGCGGCTATTAGGCTGGCGGCGGCAAACCGTAGAGGCGCTTAGCGCCAGCGACCTGGACTATACCCCACTGCTACCCGACGAGCTGTTCTCCCTGGGCGAGCAGGCGCAGGGTCTTAAAGAGTGGACGCTGGGCTTTATTGAGGTGATCGATGAAGTGGCCGACAACGAGCTGCGCGAGCGTTGGTCTCAGGCGCTCCGTGAGGCGATTGATGACTTGCAGGCGCTGGGTCGGATAGATACCGATATCGACGACAGCCCCGAAAACGAAAACGATCTGTTTGCGCTTACCGAGCATGCCCGCATGGCCGCTATGCTGCTGTATACCGAGCAGCACCCTGGTATGCCGCAAGTCGAGCAAACTGACGCACCCGTTCACTAATCCCGTTGCCTAGATAGGAGCCGCTATGCTGTCCGACCCTGTGTTGCCTACGTTGTTACCTCGCCCCCCTGCGATCAGTATGGGCGAGTACCGCCACCGCCGTGACGCCTTAATGGCCCAGCTGCCGGATAACGCAGCGGTGGTGCTCCCCGGTGCCGGACTGATGACCCGTTCACGGGATAGTGAATTTGCCTTCCGTCAGAACAGCGATTTTTACTACCTGACGGGCATACACGAACCAGATGCACTGCTGTTGCTGCTACCAGGACGCGCTGAAGGTGAAAGCGTGGTGTTCTGTCAGGATCGCGACCCCACCATGGAAGCCTGGACAGGGCGCCGTTTGGGTGCCGAAGGCGTGGTCGCTGATTACGGCATCGATCAGGCGTTTGAAAACGCAGTACGTGATGAGCGGCTACCTGAACTGTTGGCAGGTCGTGAGCTACTTTATCTGCCCCTAGACAATGCTGAAGCTGTCAGCATGGCTGAAGATGCTTTACATGAAGCCCTGGTCGGGCTTAGACGCGGTCGGCCGCCGCTAAAAGGTTGGCTGGATATCAGCCCGTTGGTTCACGCCATGCGGCTGATCAAAAGCAATGCTGAAATTGCCCTGCTCAGACATGCGGCACTGATATCTGCCCATGCTCACCGGCGCGCCATGCAGGTGGCGCGCCCAGGGCTGAGCGAATTTCAGCTCCAGGCAGAGTTAGAGCATGAGTTTGTCTGGCATGGGGCCAGTGGCCCTGCCTACAGTACGATTGTGGGGAGCGGTGCCAACGCCTGCGTACTGCACTATATTGAAAACAGCGCACCGCTGTGTGAAGACGGCTTGGTGCTGATCGATGCAGGTGCCGAGTTTGAGTTATATGCTGGTGATATCACCCGCACATTCCCGGTGTCCGGGCAGTTCAATGATGCCCAGCGGGCGCTCTACCAAGTGGTGCTCAACGCCCAGCAGCGCGCTGTGAGTGCCGTCCAGCCGGGTGCCACCCTTGCTGATATCCACCAGGGCGTGGTGCATGACTTAACTGCCGGGCTGATTGAGCTTGGCCTGCTGGAAGGCGACGTTCAGGCGCGCATCGATGATGAGAGTTATCGACGTTTTTACCTGCACTCAACGTCACACTGGTTGGGGCTGGATGTGCACGATGTCGGCACTTACCGGTTGGATGAGCAAACACCTCGGCCACTGGTTGCAGGTATGGTGCTCACCGTGGAGCCTGGCCTGTATATTCCTAGTGAAGACGATATTCCTGATGCCTATCAGGGTATTGGTATTCGTATTGAGGACAATGTGGTCGTCACTAACGAAGGCCATGAAGTACTGACCGCCGACGTGCCTAAACAGGTCGTTGAAATCGAAGCATTGATGGCTAAAAAGTAACCAGTCATCAATGTCTATAAAAGTCTTTATGTAAATTACGTTACGAAATTATTATTACCTCTTTATGAGTCGGCGTCGTGGCCGGGAGAAGCCAATGCAGCAGTCTAATCAGGCGGTTAAGGGAGCGCTGACGCATGACATTGTGATTGTGGGCGGGGGGCTGGTAGGCGCCAGCTTAGGCTGCGCCCTGGCGCCGCTGATTGAACGCTATGGCTGGCGTGTGGCGATCATTGAGTCGGCGCCTATGGCTGTTCAGCCACAGGAAACGACCTGGCAGCCCAGTTTTGATGCCCGGGCCAGTGCGATTGCAGAAGGTTCAGCCCAGCGCTTCCAACAGTTGGGTGTGTGGGAAGCGATGCGTGATGAGGCCACGCCTATCAAACGTATTCATATCAGTGAGCGAGGCCGCTTAGGAGCGACACGGCTGAGCGCTGACGAGCTGGGCGTCGCCGCGCTGGGGCATGTAATCCCCAATGCGTGGATGGGCCGTGTGCTGCACCAACGGCTTGCCCAACTGCCGCTGGAGTGGCACTGCCCGGCGAAGGTTGAGCTACTTACCCCCGTAGCTAATGGGCATGAGCTGCATCTCTCAGACGGTAGCCAGTTGAAGGCAGGACTGACGGTATTGGCAGATGGGGGACGCTCCGGTCTTAAAGAGCAGTTAGGCATTGGCAGCCGCCATGAATCTTACCAGCAGACGGCGCTGATCGCTCACGTGGGGGTAAGCCAGCCCCACATGGGCGTCGCTTATGAGCGCTTTACCTCCCAAGGGCCAATGGCGCTGTTGCCGCTCCCCGGCCAGGCCATGGAGCTAATCTGGACGCACCCCAGTGGTAGCGAACAAGCGCGTATGGCGCTTCCCGAGCGTGAATTCCTGCTGCAACTTCAGCGTGCCTTTGGCGACCGAGTGGGTCGCTTTACCCGGGTCGGCACCCGGCACGCTTATCCGCTTTCACTGGTCACCGCTGAAGAACCGGTGCGTCCAGGGCTGGCGGTATTGGGTAACGCTGCCCACGCTTTGCACCCGGTCGCGGGGCAGGGGTTCAACTTGGCCCTGCGTGGGGTAATGGATCTGGTCGAAGCGCTGGAGCAGGGTGAGCAGGCCAAGCGGCCGTTGGGCGATATGAGTACGCTGCAAGCCTTTGAGAAGCAGCGCTCCCGAGACCGCGCCAATGTGATTCGCTTTAGCGACGGCCTGGTGCGGCTATTCGGGCTCTCCTTCCCGCTGTTGCCCAATGCCCGGGCCGCGGGGTTAATCGGCTTGAATCTGGTTGGGCCCCTGCGGCGAGGGCTGGCTCGACGCGCCATGGGCTTAGAACGTTAAGCTTATACATCCTAGGCCATGAATATGAACAAGGGAACGCTATGCATACGGACTCATCCATTGCGAAGCCGCCAGTGGAAAGCTTTGAAGCGATTATTGTTGGCGGTGGCATGGTCGGTACCGCACTCTGCGCGCTGTTAGCCCAGGCGGGCATGCAGGTAGCGCTTGTTGAGGCAAAGCCCGCGCCGTTAAGCCTTGAGAATGCCACTAGCCAGCTGCCAGCCCCGCGGGTTAGCGCGTTAACGCCGGTCTCTCAACGCTTGCTAACCCATGTGGGCGCTTGGCCCGCGATGCAGAAAACCCGGGTAACGCCCTACCAAGGCATGCAGGTATGGGATGCCGAAGGGAGTGGTGAAATCGCCTTCTCCGCCGACGAGGCGGGAGTAGCCGTACTGGGCCATATTGTTGAGAATGCGGTCACGCTGGCCGCGCTCAATCATCAGGTCGTTGAGCATCCCAATGTCACCCCATTTTTTGGCGCTCGCCTACAGGCGCTGCAGCGCCCAAGCTCATATCCTTCAAAGCAAGCCTCAAGTGGCGACTGGCTGATACTTGACGATGGGCGACAGCTACATGCGCCGTTAATCATCGCCGCAGATGGTGCCCACTCGGTGCTGCGCGAAATGGCCGGTATTGAGGTGGCCAGCGACGATATGCAGCAGGAGGCAGTGGTAACCACCGTTACGTGCGCCAAGTCCCATGGTGGCGCTGCTCGGCAAGCGTTTATTGATGGTCGCCCACTGGCGTTTCTGCCGTTAACCGTGGAAGGGAATGACCATTACTGCTCAATCGTATGGTCAACCACGCCGGAGCACGCCGCTGAACTGAGTGAACTGCCCCGCGAAGCGCTTGGGGAGGCACTGGGGAGAGCATTTGGTCATCGCCTAGGTGAGGTAACGGTCTGCGATAAAGCCCACCGTTTTCCGTTAGTGCAGCGCCATGCCCGCCACTATGTGCAGCCGCATTTTGCTCTGGTGGGCGACGCTGCCCACAACATTCACCCGCTGGCGGGCCAGGGCGTCAATTTAGGCCTTATGGATGCGGCGGTCTTGGCAGAAGAGGTGGTGTATGCCTGGCAGCGCGGTGCGCCCTGGGGAGAGTTAAGCACCTTGAAGCGCTATGAACGCCGGCGGCGCTTTGATAACAGCGCCATGCTGGGGCTCATGAAGGGGTTTAAAGTACTGTTCGGCAGCCACGACCCGGCGTTGACGCTGGCGCGTAACCTGGGAATGAGTGGCATGAACCAGTTGGTGCCGCTAAAACGGGTATTGATGCGGCAGGCGACCGGGGAGCGCGGCCGCCTGCCGCTTAGCTGTCGTTAAACCGGGCTGTCGTTAAATCAGGTTGCCGTCAACGCCGTTGACGGTCGACTACGTTGAGTGCTTTAAGCAGATTAAGCGCCTCGCTGAGTTGGTAATCATTGAGTAGTCGCTCGGCCATCTCCTGGCGATCCCGTGGCGCCTGCTGAGCGCTTAGGTGGCCCTCGAGGTCGGCTTCACGAATCTCCCGGCGGCTCTCGGCGACTTCCAAGCGACCACGCACAACGTCTACATCGGGCTCAATGCCTTGGGCCTGAATGGAGCGACCGTTGGGAGTGTAGTAGAGCGCCGTGGTAAGTTTGAGTCCTTCGCCATTACCGAGTGGCATAATCTGCTGCACTGAACCTTTACCAAAACTATCGGTGCCCATAATCACACCACGCCGCTGATCCTGCAGCGCCCCGGCGACGATTTCCGCCGCTGACGCACTGCCACCATTGATCAACACGACCAGCGGCACATCGGCAGCGGGCGTGGTGGGTGAGGCAGAGAACGACATTTCGGTATCTGAGAGGCGCCCCTCGGTATACACGATCAAGCCCTCATCCAGGAACAGGTCGGCAATGCCGACGGCGGCCTGTAGCACCCCACCGGGGTTATTACGTAAATCGAGTATCAACCCTTCTAAAGGCTGTTCGCGAGCCATAAGCTCAAGCGCATCGCGCGCCTGTTCCGGTGTGCGCGACTGAAACTGACTAACGCGCAGGTAGCCATAACCGGGCTCGAGCAGCTCATGTTTAACGCTTTCGCTGCGAATAACCTCGCGGGTCAGAATAAATTCCCGCGGCGAATCTTCGCCTGAACGCAGCACGCTAATGCGTAGATCGGTGCCCGGCTCACCGCGCATCAGGGTGACGGCCTCTTGCAGCGACATGCTGTCGGTGGGGGTGCCATCAATGGCGACGATAATATCGCGAGAAAGTAGCCCCGCGCGGGAAGCGGGGGTGTCGTCGATAGGCGTAATCACCATGAGCTGACCATTCTCGGTGCCCACCTCGATACCGATGCCGCCAAATTCGCCCTGAGTCGACTCGCGCAGGCTCTGGTACTCCTCCTCATCCAAGTAGGCGGAGTGGGGATCTAGCTCGCTCAGCATGCCGCGCATAGCGTTGCGCAGCAGCGTACTGTCATCGACCTCCTCAACGTAGGCACGCTTAATGCGCTCAAACACCTCGGCGAAGGTCTGAATATCTTCCAGGGGTAGTTGGTCGTAGGATGGCTCATCCACTGCACCGCTACCGGCTGGCTGGGCGAGCAACGGTAGCGGGGCCGCCAGTAAAGCAATCGGGAGCAGGGTAGCCAAGAAGCGCTTGGCGGGGGCTGATACCCCGGTAACTGATAGCGTCATGCAGACTCCGCAGGGCGATAGGTGGCGCCATAGCGCGCACCCTGTCGTGGAAAGTGTTTAGTTGAAAATGAACATTGAGACATCAATAGTCATGCAGCTTATCCCGTCAGCGACGCGCAATCCAACGCTGTGGATTAATTGGTTCACCCCCGCGGCGAACTTCGAAGTAGAGCGCCGCGCGGGTTTGACCACCGCTATCACCTACGCGACCAATTTCATCACCGCGACTGACCTGCTGACCAGGCCTGACGCTAAACTGTTGCAGGTGAGCATGCAGCGTCATGATCTGGTCACCGTGGTCGATAATCAACAAGTTACCAAACCCCCGCATCCAGTCAGCGAATACCACCCGGCCAGTGTGTACGGCAGTGACCGGGGTGCCCGCGCTGGCCTGAATCACAATACCGTTATAGTGCACGCCGTCGCGATGGTGAAAACTGCTGCTGATTGAACCCTGTACCGGCCAAGGCAAATCACCTTGGGTGCTTACAATATGCGTAGTAGGCGTGGGTTCAGCAAGTTTTGCCATCTCCGCCTGGATATTACGGAGTACCCTTTCGGCCTCTTCGCGGCTCTGATTGAGGTCGGCCAGCCGCTCCTCTTCGCTTCCGTAGCGGTCATCCAGATTGGAAACAACGCCTCGCCGTTCGGTGGTGCGTTGGGCTAACAGCGCGCTTTGCTCTTCTAACTCGTCGGCCAGCGTATCGAGGCGGGCCTGCCGCTCGCTTAGTTCCTCCTGAGTATCGGAGAGCGCCGTATCGAGGCGGGCGATAGCATTTAAGCGGCGATTGCGTGCTTCGGTCAGCCGATTCATATACGCCTGCATACGATCAAGCTCGGACGGGTCGCCCTGGTTAAGCAGCAGTTTGAGCTGCGGCGTTGGGCCAAGGCGGTAAAGCGCTGAGAGCTGCTGGCCCAAGGCTGCATATTGATCGGCACGCTCGCTCTCCAGTCGGTCACGATGTTGACGGAGCTGGGTCGTTTCATCATTCAACTGGCGGCGCTCAGCTTGTAGCGTGTCTAAGCGCTGATGAGTCTCGGCAAGCTTGGTTTCGACTTCCTTGAGCTCGCGTTCGGCGCTATCGCGGGCCTCGCCAGTGGCGCTGAGGCGTTGGGCAACGGACTCGATCTCTTGGCCAATCGCATCCAACTGCCGGCGCGCCGCACTTTCATCCTGCTGGGCGAAGCCTGCTGGCGCATAACTTATCGCCAGCAGGAGGGTCATTGCCAAATAGCACCGATTAGACATTACTTATAATGGATCAGTGGTTTACCCGTCATCGCCTCGGGCTGTTTCTGATCCATCATGGTCAACAGCGTGGGGGCCAGGTCGCATAGTTTGCCCTCTTCAAGCGAGGCCGCACGTTCGCCGACGTAAATAAGCGGCACCACAAAGGTGGTGTGGGCGGTTTGCGGTGCGCCGGTTTCGGGATGAACCATCTGTTCGGCATTACCGTGGTCGGCGGTAATTAAGCAGGCGCCGCCTGCACGCTCGATGGCTTCAACGACACGACCCACGCAGGTATCGACGGTCTCAATGGCTTTTACCGCCGCATTGAAGTCGCCGGTGTGGCCGACCATATCACCGTTGGCGTAGTTACAAACGATCAGGTCGAAGCTGCCGCCGTCAATGGCATCGACAAGCTTATCGGTAATCTCAAAGGCGCTCATTTCAGGTTTTTCGTCGTAGGTGCGCACATCACGGGGAGAGGGCACGAGGATGCGCTCTTCGCCTTCGTACTCGGCTTCGTTACCGCCTGAAAAGAAGAACGTCACGTGGGGATACTTTTCGGTTTCGGCAATACGCAGCTGTTTCAAGCCACGCTTGGCGACGACCTCCCCCAGGGTGTCATTGAGATCCGATGGCGGGAAGGCGGCAGGCGCAGGAATGTCAGCGGCGTACTGGGTCATCATTACCAGCCCTTTACCGGCAAGCTTAGGGCATGCCCGCCGCTCGAAACCGTTGAAATCCGGCTCGGCAAAGGCACGAGTTAACTCACGGGCGCGGTCGGAGCGGAAGTTAAGGAAAATCGCTGCATCGCCATCCTGCAAAGTAACTGCTTTTTCTTTGGAACCGTCTTTGAGCGGTATGCTGCTAGCCGCCACAAATTCATCGGTTTCACCACGCTGATAGGCGTCACGCAGTGCGGTTTCAGCGCTGGTGGCGTAGTACTCTGCTTGGCCATCGGTAAGCAGACGGTAGGCCTGCTCGACGCGCTCCCAGCGGTTGTCGCGATCCATGGCGTAGAAACGGCCAATAATCGAGGCGACAAAGCCATTGTCAGCGCCCACCAGCTCGGCCAGGCGAGCATTGGCGCGCTCTATCGAGGCCAGCGCACTTTGCGGTGGCATATCACGACCATCGAGAAAGGCATGAATAAAAATACGCTGGGCCCCACGGCGTGCCGCAAGTTCGGCCATGGCAATAAAGTGGTCTTCATGGCTGTGGACGCCGCCGGGGGAGAGCAGGCCAATCAAGTGTACCGGCCGGCCATTGGCGACAGCCTCGTCAATCGGCTGGGTGAGGTTGTCATTAACATCCAGGTCGCCGTCTTCAATCGCCTTGCTGATACGGGTAAAGTCCTGATAAACGATACGTCCGGCACCAATATTCATATGGCCAACTTCAGAGTTGCCCATCTGGCCATCGGGAAGCCCCACGTTAAGGCCATCGGTGTGAACGAAGGCGTGAGGGCGGCTTTCCCACAGTTTATCCATTGTCGGCGTATGGGCAGCGGCCACCGCATTATGGTCGCTCTCGGGGTTGTGGCCGTAGCCGTCGAGAATAATCAGCGCCACGGGGCGCGGGGTGCGAGAAGTATCCATAAAAAAACCTCGTTAAGATTGGCAAGCCGAACGACTCGAAAATTCGGGGTCGCGACAGGCGCACGCTTGGGGCATCATAACGCAGGCAACTGCCAGGCGTCATGAGTTAGGCCTGCGCGGGAAGCTATCTGACGTGTATACTTGTCGCGTTTTGGCAGCGGTTAGGCCGCTTTTTTCTGCATAGACCAAGAGATTGTGTTCGCGATGATCGATCAGGTGTTCGAATTCGTACAGAACCACCCCCTGCTAGTTGGGGCATTTTTGCTGGTGCTGATAGCGTGGATTATTTATGAAACGCGCAGCGCCGCCACGAATGCACTGACTGCCTCGCAGGCCACTCAGCTTATCAACCGCGAAGACGCGGTGGTGCTGGATATCCGTGAAAACAAAGACTTCAAAGCCGGGCATATCGCGGGGGCGCGCAACATTCCGCAGAGCAACCTCGATAGCCGCATGAGCGAACTGGATAAAGTAAAAGCCCAGCCGGTCATCGTGGTTTGCAAGCACGGTCAGAGTTCTGGCGCCGCACAGGCCAAGCTCACCAAAGCAGGCTTTGAGCGTGCTTACAAGTTGAGAGGCGGTATGGCGCAGTGGCAAGGCGACGGCCTTCCGGTGGTTAAAAAGTAAGCAACGCTACCTTTATTTAATGAACAATCAGGAGTTTTCTCATGGCGGAAGATAACAACACCCCGCAGGCTGGTGCCGCGGCGGACGAAAAACCGCAGCTCAAATTCTCGCTGCAGCGTATTTATGTAAAAGATATTTCGTTTGAAGCGCCCAATTCACCTTCGGTGTTTAAGCAGGCGTTCAAACCCAAGGTGAACCTGGATCTTAATACCACCAGCACTAAAATTGCTGATGACCAGTATGAAGTGGTGGTCAAAGTTACTGCCCAGGTGAACGACAACGAAACCGGTACCACCTCTTTCCTGGCGGAAGTGGAGCAAGCGGGCCTTTTCCGTATTGCCGGTATTGAAGGTGCGCAGTTGGATCAAACCCTAGGCGCTTTCTGCCCTAACCTGCTGTTCCCCTACGCCCGCGAGTGCGTGGATAACCTGGTCAACCGTGGTGGTTTCCCGCCACTGATGCTGGCACCGGTTAACTTCGAAGCGATGTACGCCCAGCGTAAGCAGCGCGAAGCTAAGCAAGCCGCCGAAAACACTCACTAAGCGATGCCAAAAGCCATGTCAGAAACGCACGCCGCTGATTGGTACGCCCTGCATGGCAAAATGCCACGTCTCTATGTGCCTGCTGCTTTCGTAGCAGGCAGAGAACTTGCATTGCCTGACGGCCCGGTGCGTCATATCACCCGCGTGTTGCGCATGGGCGAAGGTGCACCGTTGGTGCTATTTGATGGCCAAGGTCTTGAGGCGGGGGTGCGCTTGGCGGACGTTAGCCGCAAGCAGACGCTCGTGCGGGTCGAAGCGGTATGGTCGGGCAGTGGTGAATCGCCGCTGTCTGTCCATTTAGGCCAGGCCATCTCTAAAGGCGACCGAATGGATTATGCCATTCAGAAGGCCGTCGAGTTGGGCGTTGCGGCAATTACTCCACTGTATACCGAGCGCGGTGATGTGCGCTTAAAGGGCGACCGTGAAGATAAAAAGCTCGCCCACTGGCAGGCAGTGGCGGCCAGTGCCTGCGAGCAGAGTGGCCGTGCGGTGGTGCCCCAAGTGCATTCACCGATGCCGTTATCAGCATGGCTTGAAGAGCGCCAGGAGCCGCTGCGCTTGATGCTGCATCTAGCGACCGGCAATGCGTTTGATCGCCAAGACCGACCGGCTTCGGTAGCGCTGCTTATCGGCCCTGAAGGCGGTTTAAGCGAGAGTGATATCGCCGCTGCCCAAACCGCTGACTTTACGCCGCTGACTCTTGGCCCACGGGTTTTGCGTACGGAGACGGCACCGGTGGTGGCGCTTTCGTTGCTGCAGCACTACTTTGGTGATTTGTAAGTACTTACTATCAATCGAAGCCTTGTCAAACTGCTTTGCCCCTTCGCTCGCTTGCCCCTGAGCTCTTTGTCTCTGATTCCGGCCCATTTCGATATGCCTGCTGAAGGCCCTTAAGCACGATGGGTTTAAGCATCGGCAGCGGTTCACCTGATAGCCCACTGATCACCAGCAAGCGGTGTTGTCGGCCTTGCGCATAGCCCAGATAGCAGGGCAGCCATATCGGCGTTGGGGCGCTACCCAGCACTTGAATTCGCCAGTGGCGTGGTGTCGCCATGCGCTCCCATAGCCACAGCTGGTCCAGTGCTTCTGGCGTTGGCGGTAAGCCGCTATCAATGTTAAGTGCTGAGCTGGGTTCTTCGGCCTGGGTGGGTAGTTCGGTGCCCACTAGTAGTAGTGCACGGCGCATTTCCTTAGCACACAGTAACCAAGCACCCGCTGCACCATTCGATAGGCCTAGCGGTGCCGCCCAGAGGCCAACCCAGGCAGGTTCGCAAGCCGTCGCGCCAAGGCGCTGTAAGCACCGTTTAGCAGCATCTTCTTCAATCCGCCGCGCAAGTGTTAAGCGTTCAGCCATTTGCCCACCCCTGCAGCAGCGCTAGCATGCCCAGTATGAGACAAAACCAAGCGAATAGGCCGATACAGCGACGGCGCGTCAACCGTGCCTCTTGACCAATCACCTGGGCGTTATCGGCTCTTGCGGCCAATACGGCCTGCATATCCGGCGCGGCTTCGGTCATCATCACATCGCTTAGCTGATCTTGGCTGGGTGCGGTTGCTGTTAGGCTAACGAGATAGCCAACGCTCATCGAAACCGCTACCCCCACCGTGTTGTTATACAGCCACGAGATATCGAGGAGCGCAGACACGGCCCATACGGAGAGCATGCCGGCAATCAGTCCGGCCATCGCTCCCCGTGCGTTGGAGCGGTGGCTAAAAATAGCCAATAGGAAGGTACCTAGTAGCGCCCCGTAAAACCACGAGCCGATTTGGTTGACCGCCTCGATCACAGGGCCAAGATTACCGGCGAAGAAAGCAAACAGGGTGGCATAAAGCCCCCAGAAAATGGTGGCCGTGCGTGATGCTTTCAGATAATGAGCATCGCTGGCATTGGGGTTGATATAGCGACTATAAAAATCCCGCACGGTTACCGCCGAAAGCGAGTTGAGCGCCGAGTCGAGACTCGACATCGCCGCGGCAAACACCCCGGCAATGACTAGTCCCGCCATGCCTGAGGGAAAGGCGCTGACGACATAGCGGGGTAGCAGTTCATTGAGATCCTCGGGGGGCGTTAGCCCATGCTGCTGGTAATAGGCGGCCAAGATGATGCCAATAAATAGAAACAGCAGCATCTGCGGAATCAGCAGGTAGCCGCCAATCAACAGCGAGCGCTGAGCATCGAGCACTGATGGGCTTGAGAGCACTCGCTGGATTTGGCTCTGGTCAGTGCCGAAGTAGGCCACATGGAGGAAAAAACCGCCGAGTAAGCCTGCCCATAGCGAGTAGGTTACGCTGGGGTCGAAGGATAAATCGATGGCGTTGAACATGCCGCTGGCCGCGCCGAAGTCGAAGACATCGCCCCAACCGCCAGGCAGGCTGGTCACTAAAAAGAAGATGCTTAACAGTGCACCAAGCCAGAGTACGAACATTTGCACCACATCGGTCCAAATTACCGCGCTGATACCGCCCATCACGGTATAGGTGATGGCCAGTACCGCCATAATGATAATGGTGAGGTTAACGCTCCAGCCGGTCACCACTGCAAGCACGAGCGCTGGCGCATAGAGCACCACGCCAGTGGCTAGGCCGCGGGCAATCAGAAACAGCAGGGCTGTGAGGGTTCGCGTCGCTGGGCCGAAACGGCGCTCCAGCAGTTCGTAAATACTGTAGATGCCCGCGCGGTGGAAAATAGGTACCAGCACCAAAATCAACACAATCATGGCCAAGGGCACATTGATAAACGTCACCAGGCGTTCAAGGCCTCCCTCGAAGCCCCAGCCCGGCGCCCCGATAAAGGTGATCGCGCTGGCTTGGGTCGCCATGACCGAAAGACCGATGGCCCAGCCGGGAATTTTGCGTCCGCCTAGAAAATAGTCTTCGGGGTTATGCTGATCTTTGCCGAAGCGTGAACCAATCCAGGCTATTAAGCTGATGTAACCAATCAAAACGATCGTATCAAAAAGCGTGAACCCTTCCATGTTCGCCCCCTTACGCCTAATTTTGTCTAGTGTTTTTGAGAGTAGCAGGTTGTGGAGTGTTTGCTTTTTCAGGCGTCAGGCATGCTTTCAACCACTAAAAAATGCTATCTCGCTTTGCCCTGTGGGTGTCAGGCACCATAATGTTGGTCTATTTTCTTGAAGGACGTTACCCATGGTGCGTGAGTCACACTCATCCCCCCGATCCGCCAGCGATGCAGCCGCCCAGTTGGGAGAAGTGGCGTACCTAACGGTCACGGCCGTCAATAACATCGGGGCGTTTTTGCAATGGGGGCAGCCGAAGGATGTGTTGCTGCCGTTTAGTGAGCAGCAGTTCCGCCCTGATCCCGGCAAACGTGTACTGGTCATGCTGTATAGCGACGACCAGGGGCGGCCAGTGGCGTCGATGAAGCTGGATCGTTTTTTGACCGATGACGCCTGGGCCATGGAAAAGGGTGACGAAGTCGCCGTCATAGTGGCGGAGCGTACTGATCTGGGTATGAAGGTGGTGGTGAATCACCGCTACTGGGGGCTTATTTACCAGGACGACGTCACCCAGCCATTGCGCCGTGGTCAATCAGTCAAGGGCTACGTAAAGCAGCGTCGTGAAGATGGTCGCCTAAATATCTCGCTGCTACCGCCAGGTGCGGCTCGTTTGGATGTGGTGGGCGATAAGATACTGCAGGTATTGCGTGAAAGCGGCGGCTATTTGGCGCTGGGGGATAAAAGCCCTGCTCATGAAGTTAAAGCCCGTTTAGGGGTGAGTAAAAGCGCCTATAAACAGGCCATTGGGCGGCTTTATAAGCAGCAGCTGATTACCCTAGAACCTGGAGCTATCCGCTTAGTGCCCGGCGCGCTTAGCGAGTAGTTAGCGGGGGCAGTTGGAGCCGGGCGAGCAGTACGGCATACTGAGCATCAATTGTTTATGTTTGGATAGTGCCCCCGATGAGCCAATCAAATCTGCATCTCGGCGTTGTGATGGATCCCATCAGCGACATCGCTTACAAGAAAGACACCACCATGGCCATGCTATGGGCCGCCCAGGAGCGCGGTTACACCCTGCACTATATGGAGCAGGAAGACCTTTTCTTGAATGCAGGGCAAGCCTACGCACGTATGCGGCCGTTAACGGTGCATCGTGATCCGAACCACTGGTACGACCTGGGCGAGCCCTCTGCGCGTCCAATGGTTGAGCTGGATGTGGTGCTGATGCGTAAAGATCCGCCCGTCGATGCCGATTTCACTAACGCCGTGCATTTATTAGGTTTTGCTGAGCGTGAGGGTGTGCTGGTGGTTAACCCCACGGCAGCGCTGTTGCAGTGTAATGAAAAGCTGTTTGCGCAACAGTTTCCTCAGTGCTGCGCGCCGACGCTTGTGGCCAGCCGCGACGATGTACTGCGCGCCTTCCATGCGGAGCACGGCGATGTAATCTTCAAGCCACTGGATGGCATGGGCGGTACCGGCATTTTTCATATTGGCCCGGAAGGCCGTAATATCGGCGCGGTCATTGAGCAGCTTACCTTGCGCGGGCAGCGGCAAATTATGGCCCAGCGCTACCTGCCGGAAATTAAGAATGGCGATACGCGTATTCTGTTAGTCGATGGTGAGCCCGTTCCTTTTGGACTGGCGCGTATACCCTCTGCGGGCGAGACTCGTGGCAATCTAGCTGCCGGAGGGCGGGGCGTGAGTCGCGAGCTTACTGATCGTGATCGCTGGCTAATTCAGCAGGTACAGCCCATGATTCGGGACAAAGGCTTAATGTTTGTCGGCCTCGATGTCATCGGTGACTATATTACTGAAATCAACGTCACCAGCCCCACCTGTGTGCGTGAAATTGATGATCAGCGGGGCACCAATATTGCCGGTTTACTGCTGGATGCCATCGAGCGCCGCTTAGCCTAGGCACGGCTTCACTCTTATAATGACACTTATTACGCTATGTCTGCTGAGATGCCAGCAGGCAGTGGGAGACGCATGCAAAGTTTGAAACATCACTTTCTAATGGCTATGCCGCATTTAGAAGATCCTAATTTTGCCGGTAGTCTGATCTATCTTTGCGATCACGATAACAACGGCTGCATGGGGGTGATTACTAACCGACCGTTAGAGATCACGCTTGAGGCGCTGTTTGATCAGCTGGAATTAGGCGGTGAAACAAGCCCACATCGTAATGCGCCGGTTTATTATGGCGGGCCTATGCATAAAGACCGTGGCTTCATTCTGCATGTCGGCGATAGTCAGCAGTGGGACTCGAGTATCCAGGTGGAGGACGGTATTGCGCTGACCACCTCGCTGGATATTCTTCAGGCCTTTGCCGCTGGCGAGGGGCCAGAGCACTTTTTAGTCTGCTTAGGCTGCGCGGGCTGGGAAGTCGGGCAATTGGAAGAGGAGTTGAAGGAGAACAGCTGGCTAACGGTAGAAGCCGAGAGCAACGTGCTCTTCAATACCCCGCCCGTTGAGCGCTTAACCGCGGCGGCTGGTTTACTCGGTATTGATCTTAACCTAATGACCCGAGACGCGGGGCACGCCTGATGGCCGAAGCGGGGCAGCGCTTAATCCTGGCCTTTGACTACGGCACTCGGCGTATTGGTGTGGCGGTGGGCAACGAGCTGCTGCGCAGTGCGCGCGAGCTCACTCCGCTGACGGCAAGGGATGGGATTCCCGATTGGAATGTCGTGTCACGGCTACTTAACGAGTGGCAGCCGGATCTGTTAGTGGTGGGATTACCGTTGAATATGGATGGTAGCGAGTCAGATATGAGCACTCGCGCTCGCAAGTTCGGTAATCGTTTGCATGGCCGTTTTGGTAAACCGTGTGAAATGGTCGATGAGCGTGGCACCACGCGAGAAGCTAAGCTAATCGCTCGCGAGGCGGGCCATAAAGGCAATTATCGTCAAGACAGTGTCGATGGCATTGCGGCTATTCTTATTCTTGAAGGCTGGTTCGCCCACCAGGAAGGCTTGCCTGGCGGGCGCCTTTCTCTATAAGTTCTACCTTGAAATTCCTACCCTTAAACTTTTGCGCTTTAACGATCCAGCGTGCCCGTTTGGGTGGGTACGTACCAGCGCACGGGGCGTAGCTCTTTTTCGATTAGCTCATCGACATTGAGCAGTGTCGCGAAAATCGCCATTCGCATGGGGATACCGTTATCGGTTTGGCGGAAAATCGCCAGACGCGGATCGCCGTTAAGGTCGACGTTTAGATCATTCGCGCCGGGGCGGCTATCCCTGGGTAGCGGGTGCATCACAATGGTGCTTTGGCTGCAGCGGTGATCGAGAAAATCGCGGTTAACCATAAAGTCGTCAGAGAGCCCCTGAAAGCTCTCATTCATCTCGTCGGTAAAGCGCTCCTTCTGTATCCGTGTGGTGTACACCACATCTAAATCGGCAAAATCACTAGCGAGAGAATCGCGCTGCTCAATGCGGTGGCCGCGAGAGGCTACTAAGTCAATCAGCTTGGAAGGCATCTCAAGGCCCGGCGGCGACACCAGGGTAATGCGCAGCGGGTCATAGAGGGATAAAAGCTTAATCAGTGAATGTACGGTACGGCCGTACTTCAAGTCGCCGGTGAGTAAAATATGCGCACCGGTCAGTGATTTACCTAGGCGCTGAAACTCTTTATCAATCGTATAAAGGTCAAGTAGTGCTTGGCTGGGGTGCTCCCCGGGGCCGTCGCCACCATTAATAACCGGTACATTCGTCGCCGCGGCAAACTCAGCCACCGAGCCCTGGTCGGGGTGGCGCATTACAATGGCGTCGCAGTAGCCACTCATTACACGGCTGGTGTCATATAGTGACTCTCCCTTCGCCATAGAGGAGAAAGTGAAGCCCGTGGTGTCACATACGCTGCCACCTAAACGACAAAAGGCAGCATTGAAGCTTACCCGCGTACGGGTGCTGGCTTCAAAAAACAGGTTGCCGAGTACCGCCCCTTCCAACACTCGTGTCACTTGGCGCCGCTGAGCAATTGGCTCCATGCGTGCAGCCACACGCAGTAAATGATCAACGCTTTCGCGGTTTAATGAGTCGACAGTTAGCAGGTGGTGGCTCATGGCGGACCTCAGTAAGGTGGTAGATAGCGCTAGTGTAACCGCCAATGAGGGTAGTGCCGAAGGGCTTTCATTCACGCATGGCGGACAATCTGTAATTTTTCTACAAAACCGCTTGCCAACCCGGCAGCGAATCCGTAAAGTACGCATCCGCTGCCGGGGACGCCAAGCGTTACCAGCGGTAAATGAAGTGTAAAAGCTTCGGTTTGTCAAAGAGTTAGCGGTTTTGGATGTGGTCAGGTTTGCATCGAAAACAACGCCCTTGACAACCACCAGGAAATGCGTAGAATACGCCTTCCTCGCTGAGGCAAGCCAGTTCTTTGGATGTGGTCAGGTTTGCATCGAAAACAACGCCCTTGACAACCACCAGGAAATGCGTAGAATACGCCTTCCTCGCTGAGGCAAGCCAGTTCAACGGCAGTCCGGTTACTTTCACAGTAACCAAACAGCGAAACAGCTCTTTAACAATTTGATCAGGTAATTCATGTGGGCGCTTGCTGATGTTGGTGACAAATCACCAAATATCAAGGCAAGCGGTCATGAGAGCGACAGTTTTTAAACGTAAGTTTTTAAACAATAGTTGAATGAATTCGTTTGAACCTTGAGCCAAGTTTGGTTCGCTTCTGTCACTTTCGAGTGGCGGGTAAGAACCGCATAGATCTTAAACTGAAGAGTTTGA
>NZ_JWHY01000010.1:0-189324 GCF_000830495.1 Halomonas sp. KHS3
ACGGCGAGAACGTCACCGTGGCCCTTGAAGACGCCGCGGCCACCGACGGCAGCGCGTTCGAGAACGTCACCCTGGGCGACGCCGCCGAGACCACGGTCACCGACACTATCGACACCGTCGATGCCACACTGACCTCGACGCAGGCAGCAGGCAGCAACGAAGACGCTGTCACAGTGACCTACACCATCACACTGGGCACTGCACCAACAGCGACTGAAACCTTCACCTTCGACGTCAATGGCGAGCAGCAAACTATTACAATAGAAGCGGGTGCCACCAGCGGCACCACTGAGTTCACTTTCAGTGATCCCGATGTGTTTGTTGATAGCGATACCATTAGTGCACCGACCAACTTTGAAAGCAGCAATAACAGCGGCTACGAAGACCTCAATCTTGTAAACAGTGCCACCGCGCATGAAGTTGTCGATAGCATCGATATCACCACGCTCACCTTGAATGATGTCTCCGTGGAGGAAGGGACTGGTACAGCGACTATCACTGCCACGCTCAGCAACCCGGCGGGCCAGGGCTTCACCGTGACTTTAAGCAATGGAGCCACCATTGTGTTTGCTGAAGGAGCCACTGAAGGCACCTCAAACGCGTTCGTGGTTCAGGGTGACGACGTCTACCTTGATAGTGAAAGTTACAGCGTCTCAGTTGCTGATGAAGGTGATCACAACTTTGAGAAACTAGACAGTAGTGATTCCGCGATGGTTACGGTCAACGATACTATCGACATCACCACTGTTGGCATCACTGCCATTGTGACGAAAACTTCTGAAATTAATGTTGGCAATGTCGATGACACCGATAGCTTCACCGTGACAGCCTATCGATCCGAGGATGATCAAGGAGCTATCTCCAAAGTCACAGGCACCGACCACGATGGATTTGGCGTCGAGGGTACAACTTCTGGTAGTGGTGATAGCAGCGAACTTGGTTATGGTACTAACGGTGGTAGCGAAAAAATCGTTGTTGACTTTAATAACGAAGTGAAAACCTTTGATATTCAGTTCGCTTGGCGTAACAACGGTGAGAAGGCAAAAGTTGAATTCTTTGATGAAGATGGAAACTCTGTTGGTTGGGCAATCGTGTCTGGCGGCGGTACGTCGACGGATGCTCTAGTGACTTACTACGACGCTGAGGGCAAAGTCACCAAAACAGAGCATGCGGCTGGTGGTTCTGACCGTGTTGACAACTCATATACCTTTGAGCCGGGAAGTGGCGAAACGTTTGTCCGTGCGGAGTTCACAGCAGTTGGTTTCGATGATGATTACCTAATCCATTCCATTCAATACAAGGAAGTGATGAACGGTGAGGCGATTAGTATTGATGGTGCATCCGAAGTCATCTTCGAAATTGAGACATCCAACCATCCTGACGAAAGCAAGTATGATTTCGTAGATACTTTCCCGACCGCTACGGTAAATATTGGTGGCGAGATTTATGAAGTCAAGCTTGATCGCAATGGCAAGGGATCTGTGGCGGTTGAAACCGATGGTGCCGAAGATCTGGTTGCGAAGGTCATTGAGGTGAATGGCAACTTCGAAGAGGTTGCTGTACCAGTCAGCTTAACACTAGAGAACAACACTCCTACGATTGAGAGTATCACTACCGCTGCCCAAGGCGGAGAGGTAGACGAAGGCGACAATGCCGTCTTCGAGGTCGCGCTGAGCAATTCTAGTGGCAGCACCCAGACCTACGCCATCAGCCTAGGTGCCACCGGTGATACTGCCACCAGCGGTTCGGACTATGATGACGTGCTGGCGAACGCCACCTTCAGTGATGGTGTTACTTATGCCAACGGCCAGATCGCTGTGCCTGCGGGTATTACAACGTTCAGCATCACCGTTGAAACGATTGAAGACTTTATCGACGAAGCGGATGAAACTTTCACACTTACAGTAGGAGGCGAGTCCGCCGAAGCGACTATTATCGACGCTGATAGCACCCCAACCTCCACCAACGACGTTGTCAGCTTGAATGAGGGCGCTTCCAATGTAGTTTTGGGTATCAATGATTTTGGTGACTACTCGGATGTAGATAACGAACCATTAGAAAGTGTGCGCATAGAGTCTTTGCCTGATAACGAAATTGGTAAGCTTCAGTTAAATGGAATTGACGTGGCGGTTGGCGAGGAGGTGACAGCTCAACAGCTGACTAACGGTGAGCTTGCGTTTATTCCTGCTAATTCGGATACAGACGCAGATACGTCATTTGAATTTAAAGTCTCCGATGGACAAAATTGGTCAGCGGATACTTATATGACGACGGTCAATATTGATGCCGTTGCTGATAAACCAACTGTTGCCATCTCTCTTGGCGATGCGATGTCTGTCGATGAGACAGGCACCATTTCGGGTCAATCTAGGGAGTTTACTGAGCTACTTGGTGAAGAGCGTGGAGATGGCAATATACAGGGAACGCCTAATTACAATTATTCTGAAGCTTCAACCCAAGTATTTGACTTTGGCACAGTGTTTGCTGGTCAACAAGTTACTGTTGATATGCCCGTGCTAATCCAAGGTAGCTGGAATAGTGGCTGGAATGTGTTTGATGACCGTTGGGTTGTCAGAGCAAATGGTGATGAAGAGTTTGTTTTTGATGATTATGGCTCTTCATCGAATTACAACCTTAACTTCGTTGATAATGTTTCAATTACCACGACTCTTGACAGTCAAGGAAGATTGACGCTGGAATTTAGTGCAGCAACAACAGAGACATCTGAAACAGCGACTATTCAAGGTGCAACCGTTTCGGTTGGCTCTGTTGAAGTTACTGAGGTATCTGCTTATCAATATGCTGTTGATTTAACTGCTGCACTTAGCGATACAGATGGCAGTGAGACCTTGAGTATTAAAGTCACAGGCGTACCCGAAGGTGGTGTGCTTAGTCAGGGGGCAGAACAGGGTGATGGCAGTTGGCTGATCGAAGTAGATCCGGGTGAGACCAGCTACAGCGGCAATGGTTTGACATTGACAGTACCTGTTGGTCAGGCGGGCGAAGATTTCCAGCTTTCCGCTGAAGCTATTGCGACCGAGTCTAATCCAGGCACCACGGATACAACGGTCGAAACATTAACTCGTTCAGCAACTGATTCGGCTGAAAGCAAAACTGTACCGATACCGCCAGATAATACTGCTTCTGAGCCTGACGATAACAGCGGTGAACCTGAAGGCTCATGGGAAGGTTTCGAAAGTAACGATGATCATACATTGAATTGGTGGGATCCATCCGAGCCTTATAATTTAGGTGGGAACGCTACTAGTGTAGATATTGAGCTCCAAGGGTTCGGTGGGGTTTTCGACTCAGGGTATGTAGAATTTTATGAGGACGGCAACTCTCTAGGCTATTCATACCTTTCCAAGGGGAGTAATAATGGTTCGTTTGAACAAACGTTCACTCCCGGCTTTGAATTTGATTCTGTTAAGGTCGTGCGTACCGGTGGAGAGTTCGAGATTAAAAGCCTGGCAGCTTATAACGCGACGCAGGCACAGCTGGTCGACGGCATTGTAGAAGGCGCGATGTACACCACCTCCTCCGGGCTTAGCGGTACTACCGATGAGAACGGTGCTTTTGAGTACCGTGACGGCGATTCGGTGACCTTTATGGTAGGCGATGTCGTGATAGGTACCGCCTCCGCGGAAGCCCTTGCCGATGGCAAAGTGTTCCTGCAGGAAATGGCGAATACCGAGCTGACTGACCTCAACAATGAGTACGTTGAGAATATGGCAGTGTTCCTGCAGTCGCTGGACGCGGACGGCATAGCCGATAACGGCATCACCATTACCTCCGCCATGAACGCCGCCTTTGAAGGCAGTACGCTTGATTTGCGTAACGTTTCCGAGGCTGAGCTTAAATCGGCACTGGAGGGAGTTGGTGATAGCTACGTCACCGAAGAAGACGCCATGCAGCACGTGCGCGATATGCTTGAGAAGCATGCGGGGATTACCACCTTTGATGAACATACGGATGATTCAATCAAAACGGCGGTGCTCGCTCATGACGTGATCGACGGTCTGACCTACCAAACCAGCAGTGGCTTGATCGGCGAACTCACCGATGGAATGTTTGCTTTTGACGAAGGTGACACCGTTGAGCTATTTGCTAATGGCCAGTTGGTCGCTTCGTTTGCCACTGCCGATATAGGTGATGATGGTCTCATCACCTTCGCTGAAGCAGGCTTCTTGATGAGTGCCGAAGAGCTTGACGCACTGATTAACAGTGAAGAAGAAACTCAACCTTCTGTTGAAGGGGAGGAAGCGGTAGACGAGCCAGAGCCGACAGACGACACCACTGTTGACGATGCTGAAGACATCGATGAGGAAGAAAGTCGTGACGATAACATTACAGATGACGATACCTCTTCAAGCGATAAGGCGTCAGAAGATGAGAGTGAAGAAGAAGTCGTTGAAGAAGGTGTAGCGACACCTGATGACGAGCAGAGTCAGGATGATGCTCTAACGCAGGGTGATGAACTAGCGCAAGAAGAAGTGCTGGCTGACAATGATGAAGTCACTAACGTTGCTCCAGCAACACCAGGGGATGAAAAAGAGGAACCGGAAAGTAGCGGTAATGGCTATTCGTTGCTAGAAGATGACGAGACGCTGTTTACCTTGAACGATGATTCAGAGAATGCAACAACACCAGTCCCCGCGAGTGAGTTGCAGACTAGCGAATCTGAAGGTGATATCGAGGCTTCACTAAGTGAGAGTGAGTTGTTCTCCAGTGATGAAGACGAAAGCGTTGATAGCCTGCTGCCGCCTTCTGAAAGTGGTGAAGAGAAAGCCAAGCCTGCTCCTGATGCGCCGCAAGAAAGCACTGTGTCGACTGAAGTGGAACCGGCGGGTGGGCATACTGATTATGTGAAACTACATAATGACCATGCTACCAGTAACTCTGATATTTAATCAGTCGTACAATCAACAAGGCCGCCCACAGGGCGGCCTTGTTGTATTAATGCTTTAATTACCTTTCGCAATACTTGAGCGCGTTTACTTACAGAGGACAGGTCATGCTCTACACCAAACGTAATACATCCGGCGAGATCCTGATGCTCAGCAAAGAACCAACGTCAGAGTGTAACGAAACGATTGATCCTGATTCACCTGAGGTACTGGCTTTCCTTGCTGAT
Organism: Halomonas sp. KHS3; assembly: GCF_000830495.1. Lineage (NCBI taxonomy): Bacteria > Pseudomonadati > Pseudomonadota > Gammaproteobacteria > Oceanospirillales > Halomonadaceae > Halomonas > Halomonas sp. KHS3. The sequence continues at coordinate 5,135 of NZ_JWHY01000010.1, forward strand.
CAGCCAGGATCCTCAGCACACTTTATAGCGTCTGACTTAGCGTTTGTGAGGGTGGTAGAAGATATTCTTGAGGTGTTACTAAACAAGGGAGTCATCACTTTCACTGACCTTCCGGAAGCTGCACAGGCGAAAGTGATGGAGCGTAAGTCCTTGCGGGTTAAAAATGATGTAGGTTTGCTAAGCGACGACGACACTATCTAGTCGTCGTCGATTGCGTTTATGCGTTAAAGGCGTACGCCTGGTCCGGTGGCTCCATCGACACCCACGCGGAACAGGCAGGCTATTTCCTCATCGTCTGCAACGCCTTCCCCTATCACCTGAATGCCCAATGAATGGCAGAGCGTAGCCATGCCGCGGACAATGGTTTGCTGCTCATTTGAAGCATGCAGTTGGTGAATAAGACTGCTATCCATTTTTAAGTAAGCAAGACCCACATCGTGTAAATCTGCAAGTTTGGTGAATTCTGCCCCCACATGCTCTATACCAAACGTGCAACCAAGGGGCCGTAAGGCGGTACAAAGCCCCCGTAAGCTACCAATCGCGTGCGTGCTAAGCGTGGCGGGCACTTCAAAGCAGAGCTGCTTGGCCAATAGTGGGTGCGCTGCCAACAGAGTCCGTAGCTCGTTAACGAACTGTGTATTAGTGATCGATGCCGCAGAGAGGTTAATGCCTACCGGCTTTAGATCATCTTCTAGATTAGCGAGCGCTTTTTTGACCACGGCTAAATCAAGTGCAGGCTCCATCTCAAAGCGGGTGATCCAGGGAATAAAGACTCCGGCGGTTTGCCACTCCCCACCTAGCAGTAAGCGAGCCGGGCATTCGTAATGGATGATGTCTCCGTGAGCGTCTACTACCGGGAAGTACGCTAACTCAGGGCCAACCAGGATTGCTGCTTCCAGTGCATTTCGCCATTCGGCATGGCTGCTGTAGAGTGAAATACGCTTGCGCTGACGCACGACTACCTGTTCAAAGGACGTTAGGCTTTCGGCTTGTGCCAAAGCGTCATCCAGGGTGGCTAACAGTGTGCCGCGATCATCATGTGGAGCATAAGGAACAATCGCCGTTGGTAGATAAATCTCCACGTCGGGCTGCGTGGCGGCTACCTCGGCTAACGCTGCCATCACCTGAATTCGAAGCTCCTCTACATCATCCATAAGCGGCAGCATAAAGATAAAATCGCTGCCGTTAAGGCGGCCTACCATTGGTTCTGCCGACGCGCTGTCCAATTGCCCCAACTGGGTAACCAGCGTATTTAATAGTTGGTCTGTGGCAGCGTAGCCGAGCTGCTCATTGAGTGACTCTAATGCCTGTACGCGAACCATGATCAACATGCCCGTTGCGCGGGCATCTTCACTGCCCAATTGAGACGAAAGCTTACCCATAAACACGTCGCGATTCAGCGCACCGGTGACTCGGTCATGCTGTAAATGGCGGCGTAACTCGTCCAGCTTATGGCTTTCATGACTGAGCATCTGATGGACATTGGCAGAAAGCACGTTCATTGCTTGAGTGACTTGGCGTAACTCCAGCGTGCGTGGCTCCTTAATAGTGGTAAACCGCCGCGCACTGATATCTTGCGCCTGAGTGACGACGCGGGAAAGGGGGTGCTTAATACCACGAACGATCACGGTAGCAATCGCTAAACTAATCACTCCGGCAAGTAAAAACCAAGCAGCGAGTTCCAGCATGCTGCGCCATAAAGAGGTGTAGGCAAAACTGTGTTGGCTCTCAAGCTCCAACGTACCGTACTGTCGCCAGCCATCTTGAATCGTCGCGGTGCCGTTGGGCACATCAAACTCAATAAGCTGACGAAACCAGGCGGGCACATCGCCACTATACTCTTCGGCGGAGCGTTCAATAAGTACGCTATCGTCCGTATCGCGCAGGGTGATTCGGCGGTAGTAGCCGGTGTCAAATTGAGCTGCGATTAACAGTTCGAGGGTGACAAGGTCTTTATCGAGCTGGCTCATTGAAAGCGCCAAAGCGGTAGCATTGTCAGCGTTCTTAATGCGCACTTCCTGTTCGATATAATCGCGGCTAGTGGTAATACTAATGGCAAGACTACCAATGAACGACAGCAGCAGCAGGGCGATAATGGCAATCCAAAGTTGTTTGATAAGTGACATCGTGCCAATTCCTCTTAAATGAAACCCTGGGTTTGCATACGTTCAATGACGCTGCGCCAGCGTGATAGCCGAGCCAATGGGTCTGCGCGGGATTCAGAAGAACCACCTGCCCAAAGTCCATCGCTATTAAAACTAAACAGTGGGTCGAGATCAGTACGCTGAGAGGCAGGGGTGATAGACGGTACAATATTGTCTAGCACCAACGGTTCTGCATCTGGGGTCGAGTAATAGCCTAGCACCATGTGGGCTTGGGTAATTTGACTACGCCCAATGCGCGCACGGACATAAATCATGCGTAGGTACTGACTAGTAATGCCTAATTGTTTAAGGGTAATGTACTTGGCAATGGAGTAATCCTCGCAATCTCCCTGGCCTTTACCCATTGCTTCCAAAGGCGTAGCCCAATAATCCTCTTGCCCCCACACCTGGATATCGTCAATCCACCGGATGCGGCGATTAAAGAAGTCATTAACCCCACGCAGCTTGGCTTGAACGTCTTGGTTTTGTAGCTGTTGAAGCAGGTTAAACCACTCCTCTAATACGGACAAACCAGCCTGCCCATACTGTTGCTGCATGCTTTGGCGTAGGCGTTGTGGATCAAACGCTGCGGCAGGCGTTGGATGAATGCCAAGACCTGCGCCTAACCAAAGCGCGCCGACTGTTGCTAAGAACTGTCGACGCGAGAATGTAGGAGTGTGATGCGAGGATGCAGGCATGAGTCGCCGTTAGTAACCGCCAAATAGGGCTTAAGATTACAAGCTGACGAGTGGAAGTGCTACACCTCTCAGTCAAAAGGCTGAGGTTATTGAACCGCTGCCTGATGCGTGGTTTCTAATAGGGGTTCAATTAGCGGCTCAAGTTCGGGCCATACATTGTCGAGGATAATCGGCTGAGCATCGGCGGTAGGGTGAATGCCATCGCTCTGCATTAACGCCTCGTTCAGGGCGATATCCTCCAATAAAAAAGGCACTAGGGAAACGTCATACTCTTCCGCCAGCGAGTGGAAAACCCCGGTGAAGGCGTCTCGGTACGCTTGGCCATAGTTAGGCGGGATATCGATCCCCAGTAGCAGCACCTGAGCACCAGCGTCTTGGCTCTGCTCAATCATACTGGCTAGGTTTGCCTGCATTTGATTGGGTGATAAGCCGCGTAGACCATCGTTGCCGCCCAGCTCAATGAGAACAATATCCGGCTCCCGCTGTCCGAGAAGGTCAGTGAACCTTTGTAATCCTCCAGACGTCGTTTCACCACTAATGCTGGCGTTAATGACTTGGGCATCATCTCCCAAGCGTTCTTCCAGTAGGTTCACCCAGCCCTCATCACGCTCTATGCCGTAAGCGGCGCTTAAGCTATCACCCATCACCAGCAGGGTGGGGCCCGGGTTTGTGTCTGCGTTGACAGGCTCTGCGTTGATAGACGATGAGGCAAAGGTGACTATCAGCAGCACCAGCCATCCGGTTACCATGCGGTTCAGTCCATGCCATGCCATAGGGATGCCACGCTTCATGTCTTATTCCTCAAGTTCAAACTCTTCAAGTTCAAGCTCCTCAGATAAAGCTGCCAATGCTGCTATGGATATATCCATGTCGAGCGAGGCATCCCAAGGTGAGCGCCAAGCTACTACCGACAACCAAGCGGTAGCCGATGTTCCCCGCGGCACTGTTAGGCAAGCCGTGCTGCACGCTGACAAACTTTCTAAAAAAGTCACCAGCGGTGAACGCTCGCTCACCATCTTACACGACCTGTCGCTGAGCGTAGCGGCGGGAGAGAGCGTAGCGATTCTGGGTAAGAGCGGTGCGGGTAAATCAACGCTTTTGGGGCTATTAGCGGGTCTTGATACGCCAAGCGACGGTGAACTAACGCTGTTTGGACACGCATTAAGCCGTTTGGATGAAGATGGTCGAGCAGCGCTGCGTGCCGGACGAGTAGGCTTTGTGTTCCAGAACTTTCAATTGCTGCCCACTTTGAGTGCGCTTGAAAACGTCATGTTGCCCCTTGAATTATCGCCCCGCGCCGGAGAGACGCAAACCGCTGCTCAGTGGTTGGAGCGTGTTGGGCTTGGTGAGCGAGTGAACCACTTACCCAAACAGCTTTCCGGCGGCGAGCAGCAGCGCGTTGCCGTGGCGCGTGCTTTCGTGACCGACCCCGAGCTGGTATTTGCTGATGAGCCCACCGGCAACCTGGATCTGGATACCGGTGGGCAAGTCATAGATTTGCTCTTCCAGCTCAACCATGAGGCGGGCACTACGCTTATTCTGGTTACTCACGACCACGCCTTGGCGCGGCGCTGCGATCGCTGCTTGCGGTTAGATCATGGCAAGTTAGAAGCCGTACTTGAAAACATCGTACCAACTGCCGCTTCGATTGATGAGGGCGCGCAATGAGTGATGTGAATTGGCGTTTGGCGATGCGCAGCCTCAAGCGGGATCTGCGCGCAGCTGATGTGCGTGCGCTATTTATTGCCCTGGTATTGGCTGTCGCGGCCTCCACCATGATTGCGTTTTTTCTTGATCGGTTAGAGCGCGGTCTGGAGCGCCAGGCAGGGCAGATGTTGGGCGGAGATCTGGTGCTAGAGCAGCGTGATCCTTTTTCCGAGGAGCTGAGAGAGCGCTTGGAAAACGCTGGTTTTGTGCTTAGCGACCAAGTGGACTTGGTGTCGATGATTAGCCGCGAGGGGCGCTTTCAGCCTGCCAGCTTAAAAGCCGTGGATGAAGTCTACCCTCACTACGGTGTCTCCTACGTGGACTTTGGCAATGGCACCGAGCAAACTGCTTCTGGTCCGCCGCCAGGGGAGGCGTGGGCGGATCCACGCTTGATGGAACTGGTCGAAATCGAGCTGGGTGATCGAGTACAGGTGGGGCAAACTGAACTGGCCGTAACGGGGATCATCGAGCGCGAAGCGGATCAGTCCGGTGGTTTTGGTAGTTTTAACCCGCGCTTGATGCTCAATACGGCAGATGTCGAGGCAACGGGCCTGGTTCAAGAGGGCTCACGGATTGAGTTTGAAATTCTAGCCGCAGGCCCGCCGGAGGCGCTCGATCAAGTACAAGGCTTACTTGCTGAGCTACGCCGCAATGGGGTAGAGGTGCGGGATGTTCGCGTTGACCGTCCCCAGCTTGGCAATGCGTTACAGCGGGCAGAAAGCTACCTGGGGCTAGCCGGGTTAGCGGCGGTATTGCTGGCGGGTGTGGCCGTGGCAATGTCTACCCGGCGTTATGTCGAGCGCCATTTGGATACCGCTGCGCTACTGCGCTGTTTTGGTGCCAGCCAGCGTCAGTTAGTGACGATTTTCACCCTTCAGTTACTCGGTTTGGCACTGGTCGCGGCAGTCATTGGAGCGCTGCTTGGCCTTCTTGGCCAAGCGGTGCTGATTTGGCTATTGGTGAGTTTTCTACCCATGACACTTCCGCCACCGGGGCTGATGCCACTAGGGTTGGGGGTCTTCACCGCGCTTGCCGTGCTGGTTGGGTTTGCCGGGCCAACGCTGTTGCGTATCAAGCAAGTCAGCGCACTAAAAGTACTGCGTCGTGAGCTAGATCCACTGCCGCCATCGGCCTGGCTGGTCGTTGGCGTAGCGAGCATCGTGTTTGGTGGGTTGCTTTGGCTCTACTCGGGTAGCCTGCCACTGGCGATTGGATTATTGATCGGTGGTGCGCTGCTGCTTGGTGTGCTTTGGATAATTAGTGCCTTATTACTTAGCGGCTTACTGCGTGTTGTGCAGCGGTTCTCAGGGCGCAGTGAGTGGTCACAGGCACTTCGCTTAGGCGGCCGTCAATTGGCACGGCGTCGCCAAGCGGGCCTAGGTCAGTTGCTGGCCTTCTCGGTGACCTTCTTTGCCATGGCGATGATTGTCTTGGTGCGTGGCGATTTGCTAAGCACCTGGCAGGATCAACTGCCTGAAAATACGCCTAACTACTTTGCCATCAATATTCAGCCTTCCGAGCGTGACCCTTTTGAAGCGGCGGTTTCACCACGGGTGGAAACCCAAAGCACCCTCTACCCGATGGTGCGTGGGCGAGTGATAGCGATCAATGATCAGCCACCCAGAGAGGCCGTGCCGCCGGATGCCCGTGGCGACAACTCACTGCGCCGTGAGCTCAACCTTACTTGGCAATCTGAAGTGCCAGAAGGCAACCAAGTGGTGGCTGGCGAGTGGTTCACGCCAGCGCAGCTGGGTAGCAACTCAGGCAGTGAGAGCAGCGATGAAAGCCAAGGCTGGATGAGTGCCGTGGAGGCAACACCACAGTCGGGGCCTGTGCCCATTTCAATGGAGGATGGGCTCGCCGAAAGGCTTGGGCTAAGCATTGGTGATGAGATGACCTTCTCGGTGGGTAGCGACGAGATCACTACCCAAATTACCAGCCTGCGCAGTCTGAATTGGGATAGCTTCCAGCCTAATTTCTTCGTTATTTTCCCGCCGGGCGTGCTGGAGCAGTTTGGCCATAGTTACATCACCGCTTTTCACCTGCCAGACGCGGAACAGGGACTGATTCGTGAGCTGATCACCGACTTCCCTGGCGTCTCGTTGCTTAATGTGGACGCGATTTTAGGTCAGGTGCGGGATGTGCTTGCCCAGGTCACCCGGGCAGTGGAGTTGGTGCTCGCCTTGGTGCTACTGGCAGGGATTAGCGTGCTGTATGCCGCGCTGACCGCAAGCCGCCCGGTGCGTGCCCATGAAAGCGGCCTACTGCGCGTATTTGGCGCAGGCAGCAGAATGATTTCACGGGTACAGGGGGCCGAGTACGCGCTGTTGGGTTTTGCCAGTGGTTTGATGGGCGCAATACTTGCGGAGCTAACCTCGGCCGTACTGTATATTTACCTGCTGGATCTCACCCCGCGTTTGCATCTGGGACTATGGGTTTTCCTTCCCGTTGGCGGGGCGCTATTGATCGGTGTCATTGGGCATGCGCTTTCGCGGGGGTTGCGTCGCCAAGCGCCGGCAGCCAGCCTCGGCCTACTGGGTGAAGCTTAATCCGGTGAGGATTTGACGACTCATGAATCAGCGGGCCAGCCAAAAACCGACGACGGTGGCGCTGATGACAGCAACAAAAAAGACCAGATTACGGGCGCGGGTATCACGACGTGGTTTCATAACGGCACCAATGCAGTGTTAAGTACTATGTTAAGTACAATGTTGAAGTAAAATATTCCTAGCATGGTAACGTTTGTCGCCTACGCCGTCATCTTGCTGACCCTGTGACGCGGCCGTTTGTTTAGGATTATTAGGAAACCTCTGATTAACTATTGCGCTCGACCATACGGCGTTAAAAATCGCCTCAAAATGCTCATTTACAACCCGTAAACTCCGCTTTTTCGTTGATTTTTTTACGTTAATCAGAGGCTCCTTAGCTGTTTACTCAGGACTGTTACTTTATGCCCCAAATCACCCCGGCAGCGCTCTCTGTTGCGCCAAAGCCGCTGTCGCTTGCCCAAGGTCGCTTAGCGGCGCTGAGCTGGGGGCGTGCTGACGCCCCAACCTGGTTAGCCTTACACGGCTGGTTGGATAATGCGGCCAGCTTTACCCGATTAGCCCCGCTGTTGGTAGAGGCGTTGGATATTCGTATTGTGGCGCTGGATTTTCGCGGCCATGGTCATTCGGCACACGCGCCACAGGGCGGTGACTATGCCTTATGCGACTATGCCCTTTGGGACTATTGCCATGACGTGTTGGATGCCATGGAGTCCTTGGGGCTGGAGCAAACCAGCTTACTGGCCCATTCCATGGGGGCGGCAGTGGCCTGCTTGCTCGCCGCTTCGTTACCCGAACGCGTCGAGCGGCTAACGCTGATTGATGGACTTGGAGCGCTCAATACGCCCATTGAAGAGACCGCCAACCAGCTGCGTAAGGGGCTTACAGCCTACCGTCGGCCGCTGTCACGAGCGCCGCGTTACCCCGATATCGAGAGTGCCGTTGCTGCGCGTGTTGCAGGCGGGGTCACGCCGCTGGATAGCATCGCGGCAACGCCGCTAGTAGAGCGTAACACCCAGCCTACTGCTGATGGTCATGTGCAAATGCGCACCGACAGCCGGTTACTGAAGCCGTCCCTGGTGCGCTTTACCCCTCAGCAAGTGCTATCGCTACTGGCGGAAATTAACGTTCCGCTGCTATTGATAGAAGGCGAGCAGGGAATTTTAGGCGAGCGCAAATGGGCTCAAGAGGCACGGCAAGCGGTCAAAGGATTAACCCGAAAAGTGCTCAAGGGGGGCCACCATTTACACTTGGAGCCTAGAGCAGTGGCGCAAGTTGCCAAGGTTATCGGCGCTCACTGGGGTAACACTGGTGCCGTTTAAGGGAGGGAACGCAGCATGAATGAATTGGCTCACGTGAGCAGTGGCAATAAAGTCGCTCTGGTATTGGGCAGCGGTGGTGCCCGTGGCTACGCGCATATCGGCGTGATCGAAGCGCTGGAGGCGCGGGGGTTCGAAATTATTGCCGTATCGGGGTGTTCAATGGGCGCAGTGATTGGCGGTATTTATGCCGCGGGTAAGCTGCCTGAATACCGTGACTGGGTGTGTCAACTCGACTACCTGGATGTGCTCAAACTGGTTGACGTAACCTGGAGCTCAATGGGGGCGATGCGTGCAAGCAAGGTCATGAGCAAACTGGAAGCGCTGGTCGGCGATATTCTGATTGAAGACCTAGCGATCCCCGTCACCACGGTAGCGACAGACCTGGTGCGGCAACGGGAAGTGTGGTTTCAAAGTGGCCCTTTGCTGCAGGCGATTCGTGCCTCAATGGCCGTGCCGGGTGTTATAACCCCTGTTCATCTGGGCGAGCAGGTGCTGGTGGATGGCGGGCTGCTCAACCCGCTGCCGATTATGCCTATGGTAGCCGCGCACCAAGCAGACTTTGTGGTAGCGGTTAATGTGACTGCCCATAGCCCGTTGCCGGTGACCTTGGATGAGTTACTGCCTAAAGAGGAGGAAAAAGCCGATAGCCGCACCCAAAGCGAGATCGACCGCGATCAACGCATGAGCAGTTGGATAGGCGATGTACGCGCAGCTACCCAAAAACTGTGGGCAGGGCTGGGTGCCAATGGTGATGGCGCAAACGGGGAGAGCGACGACAAAGAGCTAGAAGAAACCACTGAAGCGCGCGGCAAGCGCGAGTGGAGCAAGCTCGATATGATTTTGGAGTCGTTTGATATTACCCAGGCGGCGTTGGCCAAGTACAAGGTGGCGGGGTACCCGCCTGATGTGCTGATCGAAATCCCCAAAACGGTGTGTAGTACTTACGAATTTTACCGGGGCCGAGATTTGATTCGCCTTGGTCGCCACTTGGCAGATGAAGCGCTGGAACGCCGGATGCCCAGTATCGCTTCCGATGCTACCGAGTAACGGCTACTGACCCCGCTTGCGCAGTAGGATGTACACTGCCCCTGTGCCACCATCGAGATCGATGGCCGAGCAGAACGCCAACACCCCCGGCCACTCCCGTAGCCAGGTATTGGTATGGCTTTTGAGTACAGGAAAATCAGAGGTGGTGCCCCACGCTTTGCCATGCACCACCAGCACACAGCGCAGACCTTGCCCCGCTGAATCACGCAGAAAACTCTCCAACTCCGTGCGGGCCTCCTCCAGCGTATAGCCATGTAGATCAAGCCCCGCCTGCCATGCGGTTTGGCCGCGCTTTAGCTGGCTAAACGTGCGCCATGGTAAGTCGGGCACGCTGAACTCGAGGTACTCTGAGGGGCGCACGGCTTCCACCCGGCCATCCGAAGTGCGCCCGCTGGATTGAGGGGCGCTGCTCTCAACCGCCGCGTTGCGCCGTGCTTCATGGGCCTTAACGTCGCGCTTGGGTTTGCCTGGGTCGGCCTGATTGGTGGCGATAGGGCGTACCCCCGCCGCCTTCAAGGCGTCGCGGAAGGCACTGATATCGTCATCATTCGGCAGGTGGCGGTGTCGCGTCATGTCAGGCTCGGGTGGTAGAAAAATGGGGGTAGCACGGGTGAATCAGTTAAAGAAGCACAGTATAGCGGGCTGAGCGTTGCTGTGAACCGGGCGGCGTGAAAGGTACAATCTTTTATTCGTCATATGGCTCAGGTTCTATTGCCTGCAGTCATGATTATCGTTAACCAGGAGCCGCTGTGACCACGCATCTAAATGTTGAGCATTCTCACTCAACCCTTTCCCTGTCGGAGTCGTTGCTGGTGAGCCAGCTCTTTACGCTGCGCGACTACCTGCGCTGGGTCTCCAGCGAGTTTTATCTGGCGGGCCTGCACTATGGCCATGGTACCGATTCTGCCTGGGATGAGGCGGTGGCACTCTGCTTGGGCGCGCTGCATCTGCCGTGGAATATTGACCCCAGTGTGTTAGAAGCGCGGCTTCTGCCCGTGGAGCGTCAGCGGATTATTGCCTTGGCGCGGGAGCGTGTTACCACCCGCCGCCCGCTGCCTTATCTGCTCGGCGAGAGCTTCTTTGCCGGTCACCCGTTTAGCGTTGACGAGCGCGTGCTGATTCCGCGCTCGCCGATTGCCGAGTTGATTGAAGACGGCTTTGCCGCCTGGTTTCCCGAAGAGCCGCCTGCTAGCGTGCTGGATCTATGCACTGGCTCCGGTTGTATCGGCATTGCTACGGCACTCTATTTGCCCACTTGTGAAGTGGCGCTTGCAGATATCAGCCAGGATGCCCTGGCCGTGGCACGGCAAAATATTACCCGCCATGATGTGGGAGACCGGGTGCGAGCGGTGGAATCGGATGTATTCAGCGGCTTGGAAGGTCGACGTTTTGATCTCATCGTCTCCAACCCGCCCTATGTTGATGCCCGCGACCTGGCCACCATGCCTGCTGAGTTCCGCCATGAACCCTCCTTGGCACTGGGGGCAGGCAGCGATGGCTTGGATATCGTGCGGCGCATACTCCGTGAAGCGCGGGAACACCTAACCGATGAGGGTTGGCTGATCTTAGAAGTCGGCAACTCTGATCGCCATGTGGAAGCGGCGTTTCCCGACGTGCCTTTCCTATGGCTTGAATTCGAGCGTGGCGGCCAGGGCGTATTTGCCTTGAGCGCCGCTGAACTCGACGCCCATGTGGCGTCTTTCCAGTGAGGAACTAATCGCCATGTCTGGCAATACGTTTGGCAAACTATTTACCGTCACTACCTTTGGTGAGAGTCACGGCCCAGCGCTCGGCGCGATCGTTGATGGCTGCCCGCCTGGGTTACCGTTAAGCGAAGCAGATTTACAGCATGATCTGGATCGCCGTCGGCCGGGCAGTTCGCGGCATACTACCCAGCGCAAAGAACCTGATCAGGTGCGCATCCTGTCAGGGGTGTTTGAAGGCAAGACCACCGGCACCTCTATTGGCCTGTTAATCGAAAATACCGACCAGCGCTCTAACGACTACTCAAAAATCAAAGAGCAGTTTCGGCCAGCGCATGCGGATTACACCTACCACCATAAATATGGCCACCGTGACTACCGCGGCGGCGGGCGCTCCAGCGCCCGTGAAACCGCTATGCGAGTGGCGGCAGGGGCGATTGCCAAGAAATATTTGGCCGCCCAAGGTGTTCAGATTCGCGGTTATATGAGCCAGCTAGGCCCCATCAAGATTGATTTCAAACAGTGGGAAGCGGTGGGTCAAAATGCCTTTTTCTGCCCTGACCCGGAGCGCGTAGCAGAACTGGAAGCCTACATGGATCAGCTGCGCCGCGATCAGGATTCGGTAGGTGCTGAGATCACCGTGATTGCCGAAGGGGTGCCGGTAGGGCTAGGCGAACCGGTGTTTGACCGCCTGGATGCTGACCTAGCGCATGGTTTGATGAGTATTAATGCGGTAAAAGGTGTGGAGATAGGCGCAGGGTTTGGTTGTGTCGCTCAGCGGGGCAGTGAACACCGTGACGAGATGACGCCTGAAGGCTTTCTCTCCAATCATGCTGGTGGCGTGCTGGGCGGTATTTCCAGCGGCCAACCCATTGTGGCTCGTTTGGCGCTAAAACCGACGTCCAGCATTACCACGCCTGGCCGCTCTATCGATATCCATGGACAGGCCGTCGAAGTGATTACCAAAGGGCGTCACGACCCCTGTGTGGGTATTCGCGCAACGCCCATCGCTGAGGCGATGATGGCGATTACGTTGCTGGATCACTGGCTGCGTCATCGCGGCCAAAATGGTGAGGTGAGCGTTGATACGCCGCGTTTAACCCAGCGCTAGCGCAATACGGTGAGGTTTGCAGTTCACTGCTACACTCAAACAAAACAGTGCAGGAGCCGCCTATGAAGATTAACGTTGAATTTGATCTTACCCCGGACGAATTTCGCCAATCTCTGGGTCTGCCGGATGTCGAAGCTTTCCAGAAAAACCTGCTGGAAAATATCCAGCGGCAAATGGAGTCTGGGGTAGAGGGCTACGACCCCATGAGTCTTATGAGGCCCTTTCTCCAGCAGCCGATGATGCAGCAAGGGCTCTCGCAGGGACTATCTGAAGGACTGTCTCAAGGGCTAGCCAACTTCGGCACTTATCAGCAAATGATGCTGGATATGTTGCGCCAAGCGGGCAGCGCCAGCACTAATGCCACTAGTGCGTCCTCGTCTAACGGCAGTGCGGCTGAACAGGGTGGTAACACCAGCTCTAAAAGCAGTGCGGCGAGTTCCAGGGCGAGCAGTACTAATAATAGTAGTGCCAATAAAAGTACCAGTAGTGGTGGTAAGGCCAAGTCAACAGCGTCGTCGCGCTCCCGTTCCGGCTCAAGCACACGTTCAACATCCAAGCGCAGTGATTCATAAATCAGTAACGATAGACTGGCAAAAATAGATTGTGGGGAAGTGGATTGAAAGATTGCTAATGGCGATGTGAGAGAGGCATTGCGGAGACGTTTTGTAGCGTTACTGAATGCAGCTACTTAAAACAGTGTCGCTGTTGCAATGCAGCATGTCAGGGACTACTCTTTTTGCAGTGCAGCAAATCAAGGCAAGACAAGCTACATCACGATGAGTCACTCCAAGGCTCATGCCAAGGAACTAAACAGGAGCAGACACTATGCAAGACAATATGATGGACGCCTTCAACGCCCAAACTAAGCAAATGTTTGAGCCCATGCGTAAAATTAATTCGCTGATGCTCAACAACATGGAAAAAATGACCCAGTATCAGCTGGAAGCCATGAAGCGCTACAGCCAGATGGGTACAGAGCGCATTCGTAGCGCCACTGAAATTCAAGACGCAGAAAGCCTGCGTGATTTCGGCACCAAGCAAGCTGAAATGATGAACGAGCTTTCCCAGCAGATGCAGGAAGACGCGCGCGTCATGAGCGAAATGAGCCTGCAGTTTAAGTCTGAAATGGAAAAAATGTTCAGCGAAGCCGGTCAGCAAATGTCCGAGCAAGCCAAGGCGGCTACAAAAAGCGAGCAACCTGCCAAAGCCTCTAGTCAGTCATCGCGCAAAAGCTGATTAGTGACCTCATCGCGGCGCCCAAGGGCGCCGCGATGCATTTATAAGCTTTAATTTATATATGCTTACATAGCCAAAGTGGTCGGTGCGCCCGATGATAGGCGTAGGGAGAATGAGTATGCAGTCAGCGTGGCACAATCCGTTCCAGGCAATATCACAAGGGCTATCTGACAGCCTGTCTGAAGGGCTTTCTCAAGGACTGCCTGAAGGGTTATCCCCAGAGGAAATTGAAGCCTGGAATAACCAGCTTAAAGAGATTAGCGAACAGTACCAAGGATTGATGCAGGATCTGCTTTCCCGTATTGCGCCCAGTGAAGCCGCCGACTCAATTTACAGTGATATGCGTGAAAGCTTTGAAGCGGGTGCGCAGTCATTAATGCAAAACCCTACGCTGCTGTGGGAAACCCAGAACCGTTTGCTTCAAGACCAGTGGCTATTGTGGCAGCAGGCCCTGCGTGGCATGGCTGGCGAGCAAATAACGCCGCTGATTACCCCGGCTAAAAGTGACCGTCGCTTCAAAGATGAAGCCTGGACTCAAAACCCCCACTATATGGCCATTATGCAGCAGTACTTACTGTTCTCGCAGATGGTGGAAGAGCTGGTTGAAAACTTAAGTGGGTTGGATGAAACCCAGAAGCGTAACTTGATGTTTTACGCGCGCCAGTTGGTCAACGCGATGGCGCCCACTAACTTTATAACTACCAATCCAGAGGTCATGCGCCGCACCATTGAAACCCGTGGTCAAAACCTAGTGGATGGTCTGGCCCGTCTACGTGAAGATTTAGGTAACTCTGGTGAGGGCATTAATGTCCGCATGACAGACCGCGCCGCCTTTGGCGTAGGCGAAAACATAGCGGTAACGCCCGGTTCAGTGGTGTATGAAAACGAACTGATTCAGTTGATCCAATACACGCCAACGACGGAAAAGACCTTTAAAACGCCGTTGCTAATGGTGCCGCCGTGGATCAATAAGTACTACATTCTCGATCTGCGCGAAGATAACTCAATGGTGAAGTGGCTGGTGGATCAGGGCCATACGGTGTTCCTGATCTCCTGGCGTAATCCTGGCCCGGAGCAGCGCGATGTTACCTGGGCCGACTATATGCAGATGGGGCCGATCAGCGCGATAGAAGCTATCGAGCAGGCCTGCGGCGAGAAGTCGGTTAATCTTCTCAGCTACTGTGTCGGCGGCACGTTAACGGCATCTACGGTAGCGTACCTCACCAGCACCCGCCGTGGGCGCAAAGTAAAGTCGGTGACCTATATGGCCACGCTGCAGGATTTTCGTGATCCTGGCGATATCGGCGTATTTCTCAATGAGCGGGTGGTTGAAGGCATTGAGCAAACTCTTGAGGCGAAGGGCTACCTTGATGGCCGCTCAATGGCTTACACCTTCAACTTGCTGCGTGAGAATGATCTGTTTTGGTCGTTCTACATTAATAACTATTTGAAGGGCGAGACGCCTGCCGCCTTTGATCTACTCTACTGGAATACTGATGGTACCAATTTAACTGCAGGTACCCATGCCTGGTATTTACGCCATATGTATTTAGAGAACCGCTTGGTTGAGCCAGGTGGCATTGAGCTGGATGGCGTGAAAATTGATCTGCGCAAGGTGTCGGCGCCCAGCTATTTTATCTCCACCAAAGAAGACCACATCGCCAAATGGAACAGCACCTACTATGGGGCGTTGCTACCCAAGGGGCCAGTGACCTTTGTGCTAGGCGGCTCGGGGCATATCGCAGGTATCGTCAACCCACCCCATAAGAACAAGTATAGCTACTGGACTAACGACACACTGCCCGAAAGCCATGAGGAGTGGCTTGCAAGTGCTACGGCTCAGGAAGGCTCCTGGTGGCCTCACTGGCAGGCATGGATGACCGACAATGGCTATGCCAATAGCGAAAAAATGGTGCCCGTGCGCCAACCAGGGGACGGTGAACTCAACATTATTGAGCCTGCGCCGGGCCGCTACGTGAAGATGACAATCCCTGAAGTGTTGGGGGAAATCCCGTCTTCTTCGTAATTGGCATAGGCGAATAGCCTAAGGTTTCGCGAGCTGAAGCTCCCTCCCACTAAAAAGCCCGCTGGCATTTTTGTCAGCGGGCTTTTCTTCGCCACTGTCAGTTTCGAATGAGATAGTCGAAAGCACCCAGCGATGCCTTGGCGCCTTCGCCCATGGCGATGATGATCTGCTTGTAGGGCACGGTAGTTACATCGCCTGCGGCGAAGACGCCGGGCACGGATGTCATACCATGGGCATCGACGATGATCTCACCGCGGGGTGTCATCTCAATCGGAGAGCCTTTCAACCACTCGGTGTTAGGCACCAGACCAATCTGAACAAAAATACCTTCCAGCGCGATGGATTTGCTCTCGTCAGACGTGCGGTCTTTATAGTTCAAACCATTTACACGGCTGCCATCGCCTGTCACTTCGGTGGTCTGTGCGTTGAGGATAATATCGACGTTAGGCAGACTCTTGAGCTTTTTCTGCAGCACCGCGTCGGCGCGCATTTCTCCCATAAACTCTACGAGTGTGACATGGCCGACAATACCCGCCAGATCGATCGCCGCTTCAACGCCAGAGTTACCGCCACCAATCACCGCTACCCGCTTACCTTTGAACAGCGGGCCGTCACAGTGAGGGCAGTAAGCCACCCCTTTGTTGCGGTACTGCTGTTCGCCGGGCACATTCATTTCGCGCCAGCGGGCACCCGTCGCCAGTACCAGGGTTTTGCTCTTAAGCGTTGCACCCGACTCAAAGGAGACTTCGTGCAGCCCACCTTCCGCCTCGGCTGCTTTGAAAGCCGTGGCAAGCTGCAGGTTCATGACATCGACTTCGTAATCTTTTACGTGCTCTTCAAGCGCGCTAACTAGCTTGGGGCCTTCGGTATGGGAAACGGAGATAAAGTTTTCAATTCCCATGGTGTCAGCCACCTGGCCACCGAAACGCTCAGCGGCAATGCCGGTGTTAATGCCTTTGCGTGCTGAGTAAATAGCGGCTGCCGCGCCTGCCGGGCCACCACCAATGACGAGCGTATCGAAAGCGGCTTTCTCGTTTAGCTTTTTGGCATCGCGTTCGGCGGCACCAGTATCAACTTTGGCCAAAATCTGCTCAAGGGTCATGCGGCCTTGATCGAACGGCTTACCGTTCAGATAGATGCTTGGCACTGACATGATTTCCCGCGACTCAACTTCGTCCTGAAACAGTGCCCCGTCGATAGCGACGTGACGAACGTTCGGGTTGAAGATAGCCATGAGGTTAAGCGCTTGAACCACGTCAGGGCAGTTCTGGCACGAGAGCGAGTAGTAAGTCTCGAAAAGCATCTCGCCGTCGAGGGCTTTGATTTGGTCGAGTAGCTCAGCAGACGTTTTAGGCGGATGGCCGCCGACTTGCAGCAGCGCCAATACCAGCGACGTGAACTCGTGGCCCATGGGGATACCGGCAAACACCACGCCAGTCTCTTCACCCGGGCGGTTAATCGCAAACGATGGCGTGCGGTCGTCCTGGCCATCGCTGTGTAGGGTAATCTTATCGCTCAGGCTGCTGATGTCCTCAAGCAAGCCGAGAAGTTCTTGTGACTTGGCACCGTCATCGAGGGAGGCAACGATCTCGAACGGCTGAGTCACTTTTTCCAGATACGCTTTTAACTGGGATTTTAAATTGGCGTCCAGCATGACAGTAGCTTCCTCGCAAGTAACAGACGTATTAAATACACGCGTGTGACGGCGCTAATCATTAATAATTTAAAACTGTTTTAAAACAGAACGCCCGGGCGAAACCCGGGCGTTGAACCTGCACGCTCTTGCGCCACGCAAATAAGAGCAAGCGCGTGAAAGCCGTAGGCGGTTTAGATTTTGCCTACAAGATCCAGTGAAGGTGCCAGCGTTTCTTCGCCTTCTTTCCATTTAGCCGGGCACACTTCGTTCGGGTTGGCACGAACGTATTGAGCGGCTTTCACTTTACGCAGCAGCTCTTCGGCGTTACGGCCGATATTGCCAGCGTTGATTTCGACAATTTGGATTTTACCGTCTGGGTCGACAACGAATGTGCCGCGCTCAGCAAGACCCGCGTCTTCAATCAAGACTTCGAAGTTACGTGAAATCCGTAGCGTCGGATCGGCGATCATTGGGTACTGCAGCTTGCCGATGGTCTCTGAGCTGTCGTGCCATGCTTTGTGAGTGAAGTGGGTATCGGTCGAAACGCTGTAGATCTCAACGCCCAGCTTCTTGAACTCGGCATAGTGATCGGCCAAATCGCCCAGCTCAGTGGGGCAAACAAAGGTAAAATCGGCGGGGTAGAAGAAGAAAATAGACCACTGGCCTTGCAGATCAGCTTCACTTACGTCGACGAATTCGCCATTCAGGTAAGCAGTGGCTTTAAACGGTTTTACTTCAGTGTTGATCAAGGACATTCAGATAATCTCCAGTTGTCATGAGCGAAGGGTTTATAAAGTAGTGCTAATGCTAACGGCTAGCGACTAATGTCTAAAATTAAAAAAAGCCATCTAGCCAATAGCATTGCCCTATTGGCGTACCACAAGATCCTGTTTTACTAGCTACTTAATGGGGTCGGTAGGGCAAAATACAAGAATTTTTCACATTGGCTTGCGGTAGGCGTCACTGCACCGCAAAATTCGCACGGTCAGTAATATGGCCTACGCTATTGTTAGCCGCTGAGGGCTGTTGCCGGCAGCAGCAGGGCGCACTTGGTATGAAGACACTTGGCAAAACATTTGGCTGAATTGTTTAGTGAATGCTGAATTGTTTAATGACTAGTTGAGACAACAGGAGCAGTGATAATGGGGAACATCCACAAACTTTCCGCGGCCGTTGCGGCTATCTCATTCGCCGCAGCGGCTAGCGCTGCCCACGCTGAAGAGGTGCGGGTATTTAACTGGTCAGACTACATTGCCCCGGAAACGCTGGAAAAATTCACCGAGCGTACCGGCATTGAAGTGACTTATGACGTTTATGACAGCAATGAAATTTTGGATGCCGCACTGCTCGCCGGGCGTTCCGGCTACGATGTGGTGGTACCTTCTACCTACTATTTTACCCGCCAAGTGAAAGCCGGTGTTTTTCAGCCGCTCAACCATGAGTTACTAACCAATTTAGACAATCTCAACCCCGAGCTGATGGCCAACCTGGAAACCATCGACGCCGGTAGCGAATACTCGGTTCCCTATATGTGGGGCACCAATGGGATCGGCTATAACGTTGACCGGGTAAAAGAAATTCTGGGTGATGACGCGCCGGTAGATAGTTGGGCACTGCTGTTTGATCCTGAAATAACCGCTGCATTGAGCGAAGCGGGCTGCGGCTTGTCGATGCTGGACTCTGCCGATGAAATGCTCTCGCCCGCCATGGCGTACCTGGGGTTTGATCCCCTGAGTGAAAATCTGGACGATATTGAAGCGGCTGGCGAACTGATCGCCGACGTTCGCGATGACATGACTTATTTTCACTCTTCCCGCTATGTGTCCGATCTGGCGAATGGCGATATCTGCGTGGCCGCTGGTTACTCGGGTGATGTTTTCCAGGCCGCCGATCGTGCTGAAGAAGCAGGGCGAGATTTCACCATCGCCTATAGCATTCCTAAAGAAGGCGCCGCGCTCTGGTTCGACATGATGGCAGTACCCGCCGATGCGCCTAATACTGAAAACGCTCACGCCTTTATCAACTTTATTCTGGACCCGGAAATCGCTGCTGAAATTACCGAGTACGTGCGTTATGCCAATCCTAACGCGGCGGCCGATGAGTACCTCTCTGATGAAATCATCAATGACCCGGCTATTTACCCAGAAACCGAGGTCATGCAAAACCTATACGTGCAGGCTGAAAAGCCTCAAGATGTGCTGCGTGCCCGTACGCGCATTTGGAACCGCGTAAAGTCTGGTCGTTAAACCGACATTTATCCGACGGCGAGCCTGGAGTTAATTCTCTATGGCTCGCTGCTCGTCTTTTTTAATGCCCGGATTGCCGGGCCTTTTGATGGGAGTGGCGAATGGTCACTACGCCCCTGTCGAACGAGCCTTCATCTGCTTCGCCAATCACTCCTTCTTCGTCGCGCCCCCAGGGTAAAACCCCGCGGTTTGCTGAAGATGTGGTGCTGGAAGTAAAACGCTTAAGCAAGCGGTTTGATGATGCGCTGGCGGTGGATGATGTCAATTTGCAGGTTAAGCGCGGAGAAATTTTCGCGCTATTGGGTGGTTCCGGGTCAGGTAAATCAACCCTGCTGAGGATGTTGGCGGGGTTTGAAACTCCTTCTGAGGGCCGTATTTTATTAGACGGTGAAAATATCACCGCTATGCCTCCGCACAAGCGGCCTATCAATATGATGTTCCAGTCCTATGCGCTATTTCCGCATATGACGGTGGCGCAGAATATTGCCTTTGGTTTAAAGCAGGATAAGCTCCCCAAAGCGGATATCGACGCTCGCGTCGCGCAAATGTTGAAGCTGGTGCATATGGAGCGCTTTGCCAAGCGCAAACCGCATCAACTTTCTGGCGGTCAGCGCCAGCGTGTAGCACTGGCGCGTTCGCTGGCCAAGCGGCCCAAACTGTTACTGTTAGACGAGCCCATGGGCGCACTGGATAAAAAACTGCGCACTGAAATGCAGCTAGAGGTAGTGGAGATCATCGAGCAGGTGGGTGTTACCTGCATTATGGTCACTCACGACCAGGAAGAGGCCATGACCATGGCCGACCGCGTGGCGATCATGGCCGATGGCTGGATCGAACAAATAGGCTCGCCGATCGATATTTATGAAAGCCCGGTGAGCCGCATGGTGGCGGAATTTGTCGGTACGGTGAATCTGTTTGAAGGAGAGATTAGCGAAGATGCTGCTGACCACTGCCGCATCGTCGCTCCCGCGCTCGAGCGGCCCATTTATATTGACCACGGTATTACCACCCAGGCGTCGAATCGGCGGGTTTGGGTCGCGCTGCGCCCTGAAAAAATCTGGCTAACCCGCGAGAAACCCACAACAGAATATAACTGGGCAGAAGGCAAGGTGGATGATATTGCCTATTTAGGCGGTTTCTCGCTCTACTACGTGCGCACCCAGTCGGGCCAGATCATTAAAGTCAGTATGGCCAATACCGAGCGTCGCGGTGATCGACCCACCTGGGAAGACAGTGTGTATGTCTACTGGGAAGATCACAGTACGATTGTTTTGAACCGCTAGCGTCTTGAGCTGCTAACGTTTTGAATTGCGATAGTGGCGCATTCCTTACCGCGAGGAGACTGCCTTTAATGAAGTTATCTCGTTCTTCAGCACTGCTCAAACGCTTGCAGCTGGGGCGCCGAGCAGTGATCGCGTTTCCGCTCGTGTGGCTGATGCTGTTTTTTTTACTGCCCTTTGCGCTGGTGCTCAAAATCAGCCTCTCCGAAGCGGCGATTGCGATTCCGCCCTATGGCCCGCTGCTTGAGTACGCCGATCAGACGCTGCATGTCTTTCTTAATCTGGGCAATTATCTCTTTCTGCTCTCAGATTCGTTGTATATCGCCGCCTATTGGGGCTCAGTGAAAACGGCGTTTATTGCCACGCTGGCCTGTTTGTTGCTCGGTTACCCGATGGCGTATGCCATGGCCCGAGCCCCAGCACGCTGGCAACTGCTGTTACTGCTGCTGGTCATGTTGCCGTCATGGACGTCGTTTTTGATTCGTGTCTATGCCTGGATGGGAATTCTAAGCAACAGTGGGTTAATCAATAACCTGTTGATCGGGATTGGCCTGATTGATTCGCCGCTGCGCATGATGAATACCCAGTTTTCAGTGACTATTGGCATTGTTTATGCCTACTTGCCGTTCATGGTGCTGCCGCTATATGCCCACTTAACGCGCATGGATAACTCGTTGTTAGAGGCCGCTGCAGATCTTGGCTCGCGCAAGTTCAATACCTTTATCAAAGTCACCTTGCCGCTCTCTACGGGCGGCATTGTGGCCGGTTCGATGCTGGTGTTCATACCTGCGGTAGGGGAGTTTGTGATTCCTGAACTGCTGGGCGGCCCTGATACGCTAATGATCGGCAAAGTGCTGTGGGAGGAGTTCTTTCTCAACCGCGACTGGCCCGTGGCGTCGGCGCTGGCCATGGTGATGCTACTGCTGTTACTGGTGCCGATAGTCTGGTTTCATCGTTACCAGTCCAAGGAGCTTGAATAATGAGCATGCGACGGCCGAGCTTCTCAACGGTCATGCTGGTGCTTGGCCTGCTGTTTCTTTACCTGCCAATGTTTGTGCTGGTGGTGTATTCGTTTAACGCCTCGAAACTGGTCACGGTGTGGGCGGGGTTCTCCACCCAGTGGTACGGCGAGCTGTTTCGTGATCAGCAGATTTTGTCGGCGGTATGGACGAGCCTGCGCATCGCGTTTTTCGCGGCCAGCATGGCGGTTTGCCTGGGCACCGTGGCAGCCTTTGTAATGACACGCTATGGCCACTTCCGTGGTAAAACGGCGCTGTCGAGCATGGTCACGGCGCCGCTGGTAATGCCCGAAGTCATCACCGGTCTTTCGCTGCTGCTACTATTTGTGCAGATGGCGCAGATTACCGGCTGGCCAGCCGATCGGGGCATGGCAACCATTTGGATTGCTCACACCACCTTTTGCAGTGCCTATGTGGCTGTCGTGGTGGCTGCGCGGCTGCGGGAAGTGGATCACTCCATTGAAGAGGCCGCCATGGATTTGGGCTCACCTCCAGTGAAAACCTTCTTTTCTATCACGCTGCCGATCATTACCCCCGCGCTGGCTGCAGGCTGGCTGCTGGCGTTTACCCTCTCCCTGGATGACCTGGTGATCGCCAGCTTTGTTTCCGGGCCAGGGGCCAATACGCTGCCGATGGTGGTGTTTTCTTCGGTGCGTATGGGGGTGTCGCCGAAGATCAATGCGCTTGCTACATTGATCATCCTAACGGTATCGCTGGCGACACTGTTGGCGTGGTTTCTTATGCGACGTAATGAGACCCGGCGGAAGGCTGCTCTACGAGAAGTTTAAATCAAACTATAGAACGTCGTCGTCGCGCCCGGCGACGACGCTATCGAGTTCTCCGGTCACCGGTGAGACGATGATCTGTAGCTGGATGGGCGCGCAGCATTGATGGCAATCCTCCCAGGTATCATGGCTGCCCTGTGACGTATCAATCAGAAAGGTCAGCGGCGAATCGCAGTAGGGGCAGTGGAAGTCATAATTGACCAGGGCGTCGTCTTGCATTGTTGGCTACCTTGTATAGCGGATGCGCTAAATCAGTTTCTTACCCAATGAGTGTAGCAGTGTGGTCGTCGGGTAGGGCATCGTAGGATTGAATCAGGTAGGATATCCCAGGATTTAAGTTCCCAAAGCAACGCAGCGAGAGTAGCGATGATGTTACGTAACATGGCAGTAGCGGCCCTAGTGGCCTTTCCGATGGTCGCGTTGGCTGAAACCCCCAATGTCACCGCTGGTGAGTGGGAGTTTGTGAGCAAAACCAGCGTCACCGGCGAAATGGAAATTCCGGATCAAACGGAAACCGAGCGCCAGTGTATTAGTCAGGAAGAGCTTGAGGGAGCTGAATTTGGCTTCATCGAGGAAGAAGAAGGCTGCGAGCTGCTCGACCAGGAGCTGAATGCGGACGGTCTCAGCTACAGCATGGTGTGTCGCGCTGAGGGTGGCGAAGCCACCATCGATGGCGAAATGCGTTTTATGGGCGAGCGTATCGAAGGCAGCGTCGATATCCTTACCCAGTCCCCCATGGGTGAGCTGAGCATGAATACCGTGATTGAAGGCGAGTATCTTGGCGAGTGTGAGTAATCGCTAGCTCTCTTTTCAAAGGGTGCCAACAGGCACCCTTTTTCATTGAGGTCGTCATTGCGAGGAGCGCAGCGACGCGGCAATCTCAAGCGTGCGGTGGCCTCTAAAAACCAGATTGCTTCGCTGCGTTGGCAATGACATCAGTCAGATGGTGCATTAGCAATTTCCTCCTCTAACCGCCTTTTCACTGCCCCAGGCGAACCGGTGTGGCGCGCCAGCAAGTCGTAAGCCACAGGCACTACAAACAGCGTAAACAGCGTTGCCGAGCCGAGCCCCGCCATAATCACGGTGCCGATAACCAGGCGAGACTCAGACCCCGGCCCTGTCGAGACAATCAGCGGAATGGCGCCGGCCATGGTGGTCACAGCGGTCATTAAGATGGGTCTTAAACGCGTCACAGAGGCTTCAATCAACGCCGCACGGAAGGCTTTACCCTCATCGCGCAACTGGTTGGCAAACTCGACAATTAAGATGCCGTTTTTCGCCGCTAGTCCAATCAACAGCACCAAGCCTACTTGGCTATAGATATTAAGCGATTGACCGCTTAGTAGCAGGGCGAGTAGCGCACCGCTCATCGCGAGCGGCACCGTAAGCATTATCACAAAGGGGTGAATCAGGCTTTCGAACTGCGCTGCTAACACCAAAAAGACCACAAGCGCGCCCAGTATTAACAAGAACGCGGTGGCGCCACTGGCCTGCTGGAAGTCCCGTGATGCGCCTGCCACATTGGTTTGCGCCTCTTCCGGCAGTAGCTCCGCGGCGCTCTGCTCTAAATAGGTCAAAGCTTCGCCAAGGGGGTAGCTATCCGCCAGGTTGGCTTCAATGGTAATCGCCCGTATACGGTCAAAGCGGTTCAAAGTGCTGGCGCCAGCAAAGTCGGAGAGGGTGACCAAACTGGCCAGGGGGATTAGTTCACCTGTGCGAGCGGATCGAACCTGAATGTTATCCAACGCCCTCGGGCTGTTTTGACTGCCGCGGTCACCTTCCAAAATGACGTCGTACTCTTCACCATCATCAACATAGCGAGTGACGTTACGGCCACCTAACAGCACTTCAAGCGTTCTGCCGATCTCGGTAACCGTAACGCCCAACGAAGCGGCACGCTCGTAGTCAATATCGACTCTTAGCTGTGGCTGGGTTTCGTTGTAGTTGCTCTCTAGTGCCATCAAGCGCGGGTTGTTTTCGCGCACATGATCGATCAGCGTATCGCGCCAGCGGGCAAGCTCTTCGTAAGTCCCACCGCCCAGTACAAACTGCACCGGCTTTTGGGTACGCTGCCCAAACCCCTGGCGCATCACCGGGAAGGCTTGTACCCCCGGCAACGTACGCAGCTTTTCGCGTACTTCGCCCATGATCTCCCAGGCACTGCGTCGGCTGCCCCAGTCGGCCATATTGACGATAATAAAGCCGCTATTGAAATTCTCTATGTTGCCGTAGCCACGAGGGGCGCGAACGACTACGCGCTCCAACTCACCGCTCTCCACCAGTGGCGTCATCCGCGCTTCGATCTCATCCATGTAGTCCATCATGTAGTCGAAGGTGGCGCCTTCAGGGCCATTCACTAATACGATAAAGTTACCGCGATCCTCTTGAGGCGTGTATTCGTTGGGCAGTACCGTGGCCAGCCAGGCGGTGGCGCCAATCAATAATACAAACGCCGCGACCACCAGCCAGCGCATTTTGAGCATCCACTCTAACGTGGCCTGATAGCGGCGCTGTGTGCCGCTGAGCAGCCACTGCACAGCCTTGCCAATCCGGCTTTCGTGCATGCCCGGCTTAAGAATTTTAGACGCCATCATCGGCGTAAGCGTCAGTGCTAGCAGAGTAGAGACCACTACCGCAGCGGCCATGGTTAGCGCGAACTCGGAAAATAGTCGGCCAATATCGCCTTGCAACATACTGAGTGGCAAGAAAACCGCCACCAACACTAGGGTGGTGGCGATGACTGCAAAGGCGATTTGCCGGGTACCTCGAAAGGCGGCGACTAGCGGCGTCTCGCCGTAGTCGTGCATACGCCGGTTAATATTTTCAAGCACGACGATGGCATCATCGACAATCAGACCGATCGCCAGCACCAGCGCCAGCAGAGTTAGCAGGTTAATTGAGAAATTCATCGCTGCCAGAGCAGTAAAGGCGCCAATAACGGCAATCGGAACGGTCACCGCGGGTACCAGGGTGGTGCGCAAATTGCCCAAAAACATAAAGATCACCACCACCACCAAGCCCATGGCGATAAACAGCGTCATAACGACCTGCTCAATCGCCCCGGAGACGAACAGCGAGGCGTCGTAGTTCAGGCTCAGTGACATCCCTTCAGGCAAGGTACCTTGTAGGCGTTCAAGTTCGACCTGAACGGCTTCAGAGAGCTCTATCACATTGGCCGTCGACTGCATGATCATACCCAGGCCGACCATGGGGATGCCGTTAGAGCGGAAGACAGAACGATCCTCCACCGCGCCGACCTCTACTCTTGCTACGTCAGCAAGGCGCACCAGATAGCCGTTTTCCTCCTGGTTTTGAGGAGAGCTGAGGGCGAGGCGCTGAAAATCTTCGGCACTGGCAAAACTACGGGGGAGGCGGACAATAAACTGCCGATCCTTGGATTCAAGCGAGCCTGCCGGTAGCTCTACGTTCTCTGCCCGCAGTGCGTCTTCGATATCGCTAACGGTGAGTCCCCGTGCGGCCAAGGCATTGCGATCCAGCCACACGCGCATGGCGTAGTCACTGCCGCCGCCGACACGCACCCGTGCTACCCCTGGCTGAACGGAGAGGCTGTCGACCAAAAAGCGGTTAGCGTAGTCGGTTAGCTCAGTAATGGAATAGTCGTTTCCGGAAAGGCTTAACCAAACCACCACTTCTTCGCTGCTATCGGCTTTGGTGACCTCTGGGTTGTCAGCGTCGTCGGGTAGGTTGCGCAGCGCGCCGGAGATGCGGTCGCGAATATCATTGGCGGCGGCATTGATATCCATATCAATGCCAAATTCGATCTCGATCTGAGAGCGTCCATCCTCGCTTTGCGAGGTAATCAGCTCAATGCCTTCAACGCCAGCAATGCGGTCTTCTAATACTTGGGTAATCCGTGTTTCGACGACGCTGGCCGAGGCTCCGGGGTAGCGGGTATCGATGGTGACCACTGGCGGGTCGATGGTGGGGTACTCTTGCAGCGGCAGACGATTGAGTGCCAGCAGGCCAAAGGCAATAATCAGCGCCGCGATTACCATCGCCAATACCGGCCGCTGAACAGAGATATCCGATAAACGCATTAGCGGTCGGCCTCCAACAGCGCTCGTATACCGGTCTCGTCATCGGCGATCCCGATTAACCTGGCTTCTTGCCCGTCACGGGCCAGCTGTAGGCCATGAAAGACAATTAAATCGTTGGCGGCGAGTCCCTCGAGAATTTCCACCTCGCCATTGCGGCGCTCGCCGATCACCACTTCACGCTGTGCCAAGCGTGTGCTGCCTTCACTCTGTTCAATTAACATCACGAAGTGACGGTCACCGCTAGGCTCAATGGCCGCCTCAGGGATAACAACCGTATCGCGTACGTGCTGTTGAACGATCACTTCCATCAGCATGCCAGGCCGCAAGCGGCCATCGGTATTCTCGAGATCAGCGCGGACGCTTACGCTGCGCGTGACTGGATCCACCCGTGTGCCGATGGTGGCAATTTCACCGCTAAAGAGGGCGTCAGGGTAGGCGGCAGTTGTGGCATTGAGCATCAAGCCTGGTGAGAGGCGGTCGAGAAATACTTCGGGGACGCTGAAATCTAGCTGCATAACATCCAATTTATCGAGCGTCACCAGATCCATGCCTGGAGTGACCAGGGCGCCAACACTGATATTGCGAAAGCCGACGCGGCCACTAAAGGGGGCTTTTATCTGGTAATTGGCCAACTCCGCTTCAATCGCTTGAATATCGGCATCTGCCTGGCGCAGCCGTGATTGGCTATCTTCTACATCGGCCCGAGCCGCCAGGTTGCGCTCTTGCAACTGCGAAGCGCGATTTGACGCATTACGCCGCTCTTCGCGAAGTGCCTGGGACGCCCTCAGCTGCGCCTGTTCCTCGGCATCCTCCAGACGAATAAGCAACTGGCCTTCTTCGACCTGCTCGCCGTCACGGAAATTGATCTCGGCAACGATATCCGTGACGGTAGCCGATAGTGTGACGCTCTCATCGGCACGAAGGGTGCCCAAGGCTTCTATTGGATCCGACCAGGTAGTCATGATCGCCCGGGTGCCTATGACTGACGGCGCCGATTGGGCGAACGCTACGCTGGAAAGCAGAAGAGTGAGAGGCAGGAGTGCGAGTCGCAACAGCCGTCGTCGATGAAAGGGCAAAAGCATAGTGTTCTCAGCGTTAGATAATATTTATACAGTTATTGTATATGGTAATTGTATCCGCATAATAATTTTTAAGTGCGACCCTGTTAGAATGCCTGCCTTTTACGACGGGAGTCGCTCTCAATATGAGCTGTCCATTATGATCTATGACGTTGTCATCATCGGTGCTGGCGCCGCAGGCTTAATGTGCGCAGCGCAAGCAGGCTATGCCGGAAAGCGGGTCTTAGTGCTTGATCATGCTAACAAAGCGGGCAAGAAGATTCTCATGTCCGGGGGTGGCCGCTGCAACTTTACCAATCTTGGCACAACGCCACAGCACTTTTACTCTTCAAACCCTTACTTTTGTATTTCGGCGCTCAAACGTTACCGCCCTGAGCACTTTGTTGAGCTGGTCGAGCGCCATGGCGTTGAACATGTTGAGAAAACGCCGGGTCAGCTATTCTGTGCAACCTCGGCTAAAGATATTGTCCATACGTTACTGACCGAGTGTGAGTGGGCTGGGGCTGAAATCAGGCTCAGCACCCAGGTTACCCGCGTGGAGCAACAGGGCAGTGCCATGCGTCTAACGACTTCGATAGGTAAAATCGATGCCGGGGTGGTCGTCATCGCGAGCGGTGGGCTTTCCATTCCGAGCATGGGCGCGACGGGTTTTGGCTACGACATTGCCCGTCAATTTGGTCTAGAGGTATTCGCTACGCGACCCGGGCTGGTGCCCTTTACCTTAAGCGATAGCTGGAAAGCGCGCGCAGCTGAGCTCTCTGGTTTGAGCGTGCCAGTGGCTGTTAGTGCTGGCAGTCGCCGCTTTGTGGAACCCATGCTGTTTACCCACCGCGGCTTGTCTGGGCCGGCGATGCTGCAGATATCCAGCGTTTGGCAGCCAGGGGAGAGCATTAGTATCGATCTACTGCCCAATGAAAACGTGGCGGAATCCCTACGTGAGGCACGCCAAGAAACGCCTAAGCGTCAGCTCTCGACTTGGCTTGGCGAACGCTTTCCGAAACGCTTTGCGCAAGCACTGCTGGAGTGGTACCCCGACCATGACTTGGCGCGGCCCCTGGCCCAGTATGCTAATGCCGCATTGGATGAGTGGGCGCAAAGACTCAACGCTTGGCAACTGAAACCAGCAGGAACAGAAGGTTGGCGTACCGCAGAGGTAACCATGGGCGGGGTCAATACCGACGCGATTTCGTCCAAAACCTTTGAGGTTAAAGGCTTACCACAGTTGCGCTTTATCGGAGAAGTATTAGATGTAACGGGAGAGCTAGGCGGGTATAACTTTCAGTGGGCGTGGGCGAGTGGCGTAGCCTGCGGGCAGGCTGTTTAATAAGCTGATCAAAGATTTGCAAGTGCCGTAAACCGATACACTGGCTGTATTAAGCCTCTTGTATTTTGGCGATGGGTTCAAGTTTAGGGGCTGTTGACGTTTCGCTTATGGCAGCGCTGAAAAGTCAACAGAGCCTAGGGCAATGCTGCCAAGAGGTCGGCTGGTAGGTCGATCAGGCGCTTCCTTACAAGTGCCGAAACAGACTAGGATCTAATCCAGCTTTTTGAATTCGATAGGCTAGCTTAGCTCTCGTTACGCCTAGTTCTCTGGCGGCCTTAGACACGTTGCCATCTGTTTTATAAAGTGCATTTGACAAAATTTCTGCTTCACTTCTCCTGTGATATTTAGCGCTCTTCTGCGTATCGTCAATCTTACCCCGGCCAAATAGATCAGGCCCACTTGTGCCAGCCTCCAGCTCTCCTGTGGGATCAATATTGAGGCCTGAAGGGGGATTGAGTTTTGTGGCAAAGCCAACGTCGTCAAACATATGAAACACATTGAGCGGCTCAGAATCTAGCGCGTTAATCACGCCACGTTCTATTAAATTCTGAAGCTCGCGAATATTTCCAGGATAACTATAGTCTAAAAGTGCTTCACTGGCCTTTCGGGTGAGTCCTGGAATATTTTTTTTATAAACGTTTGAGTAGCGGTATAAAAAATGTTCGATCAATAAGGGGATATCATCCTGGCGTTCTCTAAGAGGGGGAAGGCGAATAGGAAAAACATTTAAGCGGTAATAAAGATCCTCTCTGAATAGTCCATTCTGCACTTCCTTGAAAAGATCTTTATTTGAGGCGGCAACAACCCTGACGTTAACTTGAATAGGGTGTGCACCACCGACTCTTTCTATCTCACCATTCTGCAGGGTGCGAAGAAGCTTACCTTGTGCCTCATAACTTAATGATGGAATTTCATCAAGAAATAGTGTGCCCCCATTGGCTCGTTCGAACCGACCCGGTCGACTTTTTTCTGCACCTGTAAACGCACCTTTTTCTACGCCAAACAGCTCTGCCTCAACCAATGTGTCAGGGATTGCAGCACAGTTAAGGGCGACAAAGGGGCCGTTTGCCAAGTTGCTTTTGCGGTGAAGCTCGTTAGCAAACAAGTCTTTCCCAACACCTGATTCTCCATTGAACAGTACCGTGGCTGGCGTTGGCGCGACTCTTTCGATCTTCTGCAAAGCAATACTGACTGCTGCTGAAATACCCACGATCTTTTGGGTATCTATTTTCTCATGGATAGAGGCAGGAGATGACGCTGTCGTAACGCCAGTGGTTTGTCGAGACGACTTACGCGCTTCAGGCGCAAGGTATTCTCCTGGAGTGAGCCAGCTAAGGTCATGGGTACTGCCTATTTCTTGATTTGTCATCTCACCTACGATTCGGCAGAAAGAGCCGCCGCAGCCAGCACACTCCAACTCACGATATATCACTCGCTTACCGTAGAAAGCACTGGCGTAGCCGCTGGCATAACCTAGCTGCATCCAGCAAACCGGTTCACGTGATAGGCCGTACGCATTTATATGTTCGGCGGCTTCGATTGAACCATGCCAAAGGAACTCGGCATTGAAAATACCGTTCGGGATGTCGTGGTCGCGTCGTACCGTTTCGACTTTAACCATCCCCATGACCGCATGTAACCGCTCTCCCGCGGTCAACGCACCAGCTTCATCGTTTAGTGGCCAATGTTTTCGTACAAAAGCTGCGTCGGCAGATCCAGCTGAAAAACCTACGCGCATCAGCAAGCTGCATGCTCTAGAAAAGCCTAGTGATTCAATGATTTCTCTGCGCAACACACCAAATGCATTAGCCCCAAGTAGCACCATGCGGCGATCATCGAACCAAATTTTTCCATCGTTAGGGGTAAGGCGCAGCCTCTCTGTCAAATCACGTAAAGTGGGTGGGTCTCCATCATCAAGGCCTATCTCACAAGAGCTCGCTTGATTGGGTTGCGTTGTCATTTTCGAAAGCGTCATTTTTTTTGTCATGTCTTTCTCATTTTTTTATTAAAAATATTAAATTAATTAAATACTGGCGAGTCTTGTTCAATCCTTCAGTTGTACTTTAGTCGTGTCTAGTCTCTTAACTTCCTTTGCATAATAAGAATTTTACTTTATTTTTTATACTAAGGTCTAGGTTTTGAGTAGTTGGCATAGCAATTGCTGAATAGTTCTCTGTAATACATCGTTTCCATAAATAAAGTGAGAACAATAATGGCTAATGCACCCGCTAGTAATGCTTATCGTATCGTAGAAGTTCCTGAGCCAATGAAGGCAATGCAAGACCGATTTGGGCGTGAGGGAAGCTATGTAGGGCTCTCTGAGGTAGAAAGCCCATGGGTTCCTTTTGGTGATAATGCAGCTATACGGCATCTGGCCTTTGATGTAAGGAATAATGTTTATTGCAATATTTTATGGATTAAAAGCCCTGGTGTGATTGGTACCCATAAGCACCGAGGAATGGTATGGGCTGTAGGAATGGAGGGATCTTTCCGATATTTGGAATACGACTGGGTTTGCGGGCCTGGTGAGTTTATAACGGAAATGCCCGGACAGGCTCACACGTTAGTGACCGACGATGCTAATGGAATGAAAGCTCTATTTTGGATGCAGGGAGCTAACGAGTTCTTCGATGAGAAGGGGGAGTGGGCAGAAACGCTGGATGTTTTCTGGTTCATCAATCACTACGTCACTTATTGTGAAGAACACAATATCCCCATCAATGAACAGTTATTTCTATGAGGTGGGATATGCGTGTATTAGAGCAATTCAGCGTAGAAGGGCGTTCAGCCCTGATCACGGGGGGAGCCTCAGGTTTAGGACTTGCCTATGCCGAAGCGTTGGCAGAAAACGGAGCTAACGTGACACTAGCGGATATAAACATCGACGCAGCCGAATGTGAGGCACAAAGACTCCGTGACGAAGGCTGCAAGGTTCATGCTGTCCAGCTAGATGTCGCTGATCGAATGCAGACCAGTCGAGCCTTCGAAGAACATGTCCGCCAGTTTGGCAACTTGGATATTGTTTTTGCTAATGCGGGGATCGATCCTGGGGCAGGGTTTTGGAACCCTTCAGGAGGGCGAAATAGAGATGGTCAGATTGACGTTTTAGATCCAGCCCGCTGGGATAGAACAATTTCTATTAATCTGACGGGGGTCTTTAATACTCTGCGAGTGGCAGCTAAATACATGAAGCCACGGCGTCGAGGATCAATTGTTGTCACGTCCTCCAATGCTGCCTTTATTACAGAGCCTGTGGTCGGGCTTGCTTACATGCCTGCAAAAGCGGGAGTGTCCCATTTAGTACGTCAAGTTGCCTTAGAGTTGGCAGAGTTCCGGATCCGGGTCAACACTATCGCGCCCGGCGGTTTCGTAACCAACATTGGTGGTGGCTGGTTGAAAGACGAAGCAGTTCGCCAGGCCTGGAACGCCAAGGTACCTCTAGGGGAAATCGCTGATCCTGAACAGATCAAGGCACTGGCGCTATACCTAGCCTCTGACGCCTCTTCCTATATGACCGGTGCTCAATTGGTTATTGACGGAGGCACTTCTCTTGGGAGGGTGGGCTGATGCGTGCTGCCGTCTTTCAGGGGTTACACCAGCCTTTAGATGTTTGCGAACTTCCAGACCCTACACCAGGAGACGATGAGGTTGTCATCCAGGTGAAACGATGTGGAATTTGTGGCTCCGATCTCCATATGACTGAGGATCCCATTTTCGGCATTTGTCCTGGCGATGTGCTGGGTCACGAATATGCAGGCGAGATAGTCGCTTTAGGTCGAAAAGTCAGTGATGTATCTATAGGAGATCTTGTATCCGTTATACCTTTCCGAAGTTGCGGTTATTGCGCTGCATGCCGTTCTGGGAATCCTGCTTGGTGTCTAGATATGGCGTTGGAGGGAGGGGGATATGGTGAATATGCCGTCACCGCTGCGCGCCAGTGCGTACCTCTTCCTCTCAATGCAAGCATGGACGACGGTGCAATTGTAGAGCCTTTAGCCGTTGCTCTCCATGGTCTCCAGCTATCCGGCATGAAACCTGGTGACCGTGTCCTCATCCTTGGTGCTGGGCCTATCGGGTTAGCTGTCGCTTTTTGGGCGCGCCGCTTTGGCGCTCAGACGGTTGTCATACAGGATATTACCCGATACCAAGAACAACGTGCCTATGACATGGGGGCGACCGGTTTTGTTTGTGATCCATATCAACCCATTAAAGCTGCAGAGCGGTCACTTGGAGGTTCAGCAGACATAGTATTCGAGTGTGCGGGCGTTCCTGGTCTCATTGCGCAAGCCATTGAGCAGGTTCGCACGCACGGTACGATTCTGCTTCTTGGTTTATGCACTAAGCCTGACAGCTTTATACCCTTTAGTGCTTTATCAAAGGAAATACGCCTTCAAACTGCCGTTTTCTTCTCACGACGTGAATACGAAAGTGCGTTGGATATTCTCGATTCTGGCGTTGTAGAGCCTCGCCATTTAATCACCGAGACCGTGCCACTTAACAATGTGCCAACCGCATTTGAAGCGTTAAAAAAGCGCACCCATCAATGCAAGGTGTTAATAAGCCATGACTAACAATAATACAGCTACCCTGCCTAACACGCCCAATAACACTCGTTATCAAATCCTTTTAGTTACTCTATTGAGCCTTAACTTTGGCATTGTATTTTTTGACAGGAATGCACTTAACTTCCTGATGCCATTTGTTCAGCCAGAGTTGGCCTTGACAAACCTACAGATAGGCCTAACAGCCTCTGCGTTATCAGTCACCTGGGCAATATCTGGTTTAATATTTGGTGCAATGTCTGATCGAAGTGGCCGAAGAAAGATATTTTTGATCATGGCGACGATTGTGTTCTCTCTCTGCTCTTTTTTATCAGGTCTTGCCACCTCATTCTTATTGCTTCTCGGTGCTAGATTGCTTATGGGTGTTGCAGAAGGCCCTATCCTGCCTATATCGCAATCAGTAACGGCAATAGAAGTTACTCCTGAAAGGCGGGGCATTGCTATGGGGGTCATGCAGAACTTCGGGTCAAATTTATTGGGTTCTTTTGCTGCGCCGGTTGTCCTTGTGGCTGTTGCTTCTGCTTTTGGCTGGCGAGAGGCGTTTTTCCTTGCAGGGCTTCCAGGTCTTCTAGCCGCTGGACTCCTCTGGTGGTTAATGCGTGAACCGACAGCATCTTCAGTACCTATCGCAACGGGTGTGAATCAGTCCTGTCAGCGCCCAAGTCTCAAAGAGGTCTTCGCTCATCGAAATATGCTGCTATGTTCGCTTATTGCGGTGTTATTGATTGGATACTTAGTAACTTGCTGGTCTTTCATGCCAATTTACCTAACCAGTGTACGTGGTTATTCTGCTGAAACCATGGGGTGGCTGATGGGAACTTTAGGCATCTCGGCAGCGGTCGGAAGCTTCGTCGTCAGCGGTATCTCTGACAAAATTGGTCGTAAGCCAGTAATGGTAATTACCCCATTTATGGGGCTCATCCTCACCTTAAGCGCCATGTATTTTGATGGCTCGGCTATTATTCTGGCAGTGTTGTTTTTCTTTGGTTGGGCATTGAACGGCATCTTTCCGCTTTTTATGGCCACCGTTCCCTCTGAAACCGTCGATTCGCGCCATATTGCAACAGCCCTGGGTTTTGTAATGGGTATTGGTGAGATATTGGGAGGTGGGGTTCTACCGGCGCTAGCAGGCGCTGCGGCAGATAGTGTTGGCCAATCCGCACCGTTGTGGTTAATGAGCGCTATTTGTGTGATTGCTGGAGTCCTGGCTTTGGGGCTCAAAGAGACCGCACCAGCAGTTCTGGTTAAGCGTGCTCAGGCGCCTGATGTTTCGGCATCTTTCAGCAGTTAGTCGCTAAATACCGATAATCACACAAGAAGCTCAGCTTTCGGGCCAAATGTGTCGGGTATAAAGCGAATAGCGAGCTATTTAACGAAAGTGATCAAATTAAGTTGGCCGACAGGCCAGAATTTTTCACTGAGTGGCCGCCTTAAACGATGTTTGGCTAATCTCCGCTCGCTGGCTTCTAAGGTACAGTCAGCGAGCCGCACAGCCGTCCAAATTAACTAGCCACTTTGGCTAATAATTTAAGTTTTTTGAGTAGCATATAGCCCGCAAGGACTTTTCTACCTGCCGCCATTGCTCCACCTGGGTGGCGCATCAGCTTGAATGCAGCAAAGCCACCAATGGCGTAAAGCGGCAGCTTGAAGCTTTGCCAGTTTCTATCCAGTGGTGAGGCGGCTTGCTGTAAAAATTCGCTATCGACCAAAATATCCACGCGCTGCTGCTCTAGCTCGGCTAACAAAAGCGCTTTGCGTTCAGCGCGGCTGAGCGGTTTGGTTGGTGGCTTAGCGGTGTCTGCGGATGGTTTCATCACTTGGCTCCTCAAGCAGTGCTCGATCAGCAGCAAGCTGTTTGAGTGTTTCTTTTAACAGAGAGTGTTGCTTGGACTGGCGAATCGCAATAACCGCGAGTAGCAAACTGGCGCCGATCAGCACACCTGCACTGATGGCAATGGCGGTTAAGCGATAGGTATCCCAGAATATAACCACTACCAGTGCCGTCAAAGTGGCAATACCCAACAAGAGCAGCAGTAAGCTAGCTCCTGCCAGAAGAAGTAGAACCAGTAAGCGAGCACGCTCCTCTTCTAACTCAAACACCGCCAAACGCAGGCGGGTTTCGCTATTCGCAATCAGCGATTTCAGCAAGCGTTTGGCGGCAGAGAAGACGCGTTGGGTGGGGCCCAAAGCCATTAGCGACGACCGAGCAGCATACCCACAACCATACCTACTGCGGCACCAATGCCAATACTCGTCCAGGGGTTTTCATGGACGTAGCGATCACACGCATCGGCCTGATGAGTCAGCGAGTCGCGGGTTTCGTCATAAATACGCTCGCCACGAGCTTCAAGACGTGCACGAGTGTCTTTCAAACGACGTTCGGCGCGAGTACGTAGATCGTTCATCTCTCCGCTGGCATCTTTAGCGGTCGCATTGACCAGCTCTTCAACGGTTTCACTCAAGTGGCGCAGATCATCTTTGAGTTGATCGGCTTGAGTAGAGTAGGTGGGTTGACGTTTAGCCATGGAGTCTTCCTTTGACGAGTGAATGATTGGGCTACTAACTATTAGTTACTGTATTTTTGCTGCTGACTACAAGCATAGCAGCCAGCTAGTAACAGACAAGCAAATGCGTCTATCGGTTCAGCCCTGTCGCACTAAATAAGGGATTTAAACTAAACCCAAGGCTCAAGCGGTGCACGCGATGATCATAATCGATCATGCTTTCACCATATCCGTAGTAGTACTGTACATGCGCTCGCAAGCTGTTGAAAGCGGGCCAGCTGTAATCAATCTGGGTGCCGATATTGCCAGCGCTGGGATTGCCGCGTAACTGACCGCTCACTTCATGGTTATTATTGAGACGCTTGGCGAGGCGAATATCGCCGTATCCCATGTAGCGTTCGATATCCGGGTTGTCGTCATCCTCTGAGGATTCCGGTACCCGCCAGTGGGGTGCCAGGGTGAACGCCCAGTCGCCGCGCTGGAAGGTGCTTTCAAGGTATACCCGGTTCCAACTGCGCGAGAGAGGATCTGAGCGACCATTAGACTGGTGATTGAGAGATACTCGGTTGCGGGTATTCACCCAGCCAAGCGCTTCCCAGGCATTGTCAAAGTCGATAAACACTTCCGGCTCGTAGTTGGTTTCCCTAAAGGGTGATGAGGCGTCGGTATTATAAGCCTGCCACCAACTGCGCTGGGTGTAGCCAAAGTAGACGTCGCCGTAGTTACCGAATACCTGTTCAGCCAGATTAACCTTGGCACTGAACTGGAATTTTAACTCCACGCGATCTGCGGGGGTGCCGTTAGCCACCGTGCGGAAACTTTCACGATTTTGGTTAGCATTGTAACTAACAGGGAACAGATAGTTGGTGCGGTGGGTGGTGATTGAAAACGGATTCCGGGTTGATTCCTGCTCAAGTTCACGGCGATCGCTTAAATCTTCCCTTGCAGCCTCTTCAGGCAACTGTTCAAACGGTATGTCTAGCGCGGCGTCTTCGGGATTTTCTATCTGCTGCAACTGTTGATGCAGATCATACAGTTCAGCATTGAGGGCACGGATACGCGCCTCAATCTCTTGCTGAGACTCGGCAACGGCATTCACACTAAACGTAGCAAGGCTCAGCAGAACAATAAGTTTCGTCAACGGCAATTTTCGGGTGACCATCAAGGTGACTCGCAAAATGAAGGAATAAGTAAACGCCAAGCTTGTTTCTATCACGCCGCCTGTGGAAGTCAACACCTCTGATTGCGCTGACCATCAGAACGCCTGACAATAACCTCATTCTCCGTCTCTGCGGAGCATTTGATGCCAGCGAGGCCCTAAGTAACGTGTTGATACGTAACGTGGTGAGATGCGCCTGTAAGTGGAGTATAACCTGTTTGTTGCTGCTGCTTGTCATGAGCAGTGTCGCTATTAATCCAGCCTACGCTGCGCTTCAGACCAATATGCTGGAGCGGGTGCCCGAGCAGGCTGAATTGGCATCAAGGCTTGCTCAGTTAGAAGCCCTTGAAGAACCCTTGACCGCCCAGCAGGCCAACGATAAAGAGGCCCTGGAAGCGGCCCTCGAAGCTTATGAGCGGCTGGCTTCTGTTGACGAGCGTCTTGCCGCGCTAGATACCCGGGTAGAACAAGCCCCTGAAATGTTAGCACGCCTGCAGCGCGAGTTGAGCGAAGCGGAAGAAGCTTCGCAGCAGCTAACGGTTGCCGACTTGAGCGACCGCCCCCTCGACGAGCTGGAAACGTTGCAAACTAACGCCGTGGTCGAGTTGCAGCAGTTGCAAAGCCAATTGGCGGAAGTGAACTCGCAACTGTTAGCCGCTCAAACACTCCCTGAGCGGGCCCAGCAATCCATTGCGGAAACCCTTCAGCGCGCGGAAAGTTTACGCCGACAGCACGATGAGCGCGAGGCTTTGCTGGCGGATCGTCAACTTTCTGCCCTTAGCGATGCGCAACTGATCCAATTACGCCTTGAACGGGCGCTGGCCGAACGCGAAGTAAGCTTTTATCAGCGCGAGCTAAGCGCTAACAGCCGCCTGCGCGAATTAGCTCAGGAGCGGCGCGATGTGCTGATGCTGCAGGTCGATTATCAAGAGCAGCAGCTAACGATGTTACAAGGGGTGATTGATCGGCAGCGTCGGTTGGCCTCTGAACAAGCCATTGCCGACGCTGCCAGGGATAACCCGCTGATCGCCGCGGGACATCCGGTGGTGGTGCAAGCGCAGCAAACCAACCAGACCCTAAGCCTGGAGCTGCTACGGGCAACCGACCGTGCTAACACTGTTGTGCGTGACAATATTGAAGCCCAGCGGCAGTTGGAGAACGTGCGTCAGCTACAGCGTAGCCTTAATGAGCAAATCGAGGCTATTCGCGGCAGTCAACTGCTGTCGCGAATTCTGCGCGAACAGCGCAAGTCGCTGCCTCCGTTGTCTGCGCCCCGGGATTTGCAGGACGAAATTGCCGACCTGCGCTTAAAGCAGTTTGATTTAGTCCGCCAGCGCGATCAGCTACGCCAAAGCGAACAGTATGCTGCTACGCGGCTGTCCGAGGAGGGCATAGAGGCGACGCCGGGACTGATCGATTCCCTTTCGCAGCTTTATCAATCCCGCCGTGAGCTGGTCGAGCAGTTGGAACAGTCTTACGGCAGCTTATTAAGTGCGGCGATTGAGCTTCAGCTCAACCAGCAGCAGCTGGTCACAACGACCAGTGAGCTGCGTAAAACCATTGATGAGCAGCTGTTTTGGGTTGCTAATAGTCGCCCTTTGGATATCAATTGGCTGCGTCAATTGCCCCGCAACCTCCAGCTGGAGTGGCAGGAAGGGGAGTGGCGAGCCATTTTACCCACTCGCTGGAAAGGGCTCTCTTGGGAGGTGCTCAGAGGGGCGCCCCTGATGGTATTAAGCCTGGTATTAATCGGGTCACGACGCCAGATTAAAGCCCGATTGGACAAACTGCACTCGCAGATTGGTCGGTTAAAAAGCGATACCCAGCTGCATACCCCCAAAGCGGTGCTGCTGAATGCGCTGCTAGCGCTCTCCGGCCCGCTGGCCTTGGCCGGGGTTGGGGTTGGGCTCTTGGGAGCAACTGGGCCATTGGCTAATAGCGTTGCCCCTGCGCTGCTTCAGTTGGCGTTAAGTTGGGCGGTGGTCGCCTGGGGCCGCAGGTTATTGGTCGCCGATGGCGTGGCCGAGCGCCACTTTACCTGGTCTGCGCACTACAACGCTCGGTTACGCCAGCTGTTAGGTGGGTTAGGCATTTCCTTGGTGCCTGTCATAGCCATTGCGGCGATGTCTGGAGAGATGGAAACCCCGCTGGCACTGCGTCCCGTTGCGTTGGGGTTGCTGTCGCTTGGGTTGTTGGCGATGAGCTGGTGGCTGGCGCAGTTGATACTGGCGCATATCCCTATTTTTGGCGTGCGCCTGTTTCGCTTGCTGTTGGGGCTTGCGATGGCCTCGGTGCCGCTGATGCTGTTGGGATTGGTAGTCTGGGGCTACGAATACACCGCGTTGCACCTAGTGGGGCGATTCGCGATCACGCTTTACTTGCTGGGGTTATGGGTTGTGGTGGAGGCGACCTTGGTAAGAAGCCTTGCGGTGGCTGCAAGGCGGCTTGCCTATCGCCGTGCTCTGGCGCGCCGTCGTGCTCAGGTGCAGGAAGGGGCGGAAGGTGGTCTCGAAGTCGTGGAAGAGCCGCCGCTGGATATGGAGCAGATCAATAGCCAGTCGCTGCGGCTTTCCAAGTTGATTGTCTTGATCGGCTTCAGTGCGCTGCTTTATTTGGTCTGGTCAGACTTGCTCTCGGTGCTCGGCTATTTGGACAACGTGTCATTGTGGGAGGCGCAAGAAGGGGATCTGGTCGATAACGCTCTATCGATATCCGACGTCTTTGCTGCACTGCTGATTGTCGCTATTACCTTTATCATGGCAGGCAATCTACCCGGCCTGTTAGAAGTGATGGTGCTATCCCGGCTGTCATTGAAACAGGGCAGCGCCTATGCCATTAGCTCGCTGCTCTCCTACACCATTGTGGGTACGGGGATTGTCATGGGGCTGTCGACCCTGGGCGTTTCCTGGGACAAGCTGCAGTGGCTGGTGGCCGCCTTGAGTGTGGGGTTGGGGTTTGGCTTGCAGGAAATTTTTGCCAACTTTATATCGGGCTTGATCATCCTGTTTGAGCGCCCGATTAGGATTGGCGATACGATTACCCTGGGAAATTTGCACGGCACCGTCAGCCGTATCCGTATCCGTGCGACCACTGTCACCGATTTCGACCGTAAAGAGATTATTATCCCCAATAAAACCTTTGTGACTGACCAACTGATCAACTGGTCATTGTCGGATAATATCACCCGTGTTGTGCTCACCTACGGTGTGGCCCACGGCTCCGATATGGCCAAGGTGCACCAGCTATTACGTAAGGTGGCGGACGAAAACCCCCGAGTGCTAACCGACCCAGAGCCTCAGGTTTTCTGTTTAAGCTATGGACAGCACAGCCTCAATTTTGAACTGCGTATTTTCGTCAATGATCTGCTCGACCGGCTGTTTGCTGCCGATGAAATCAACTGCCGTATAGATGCGCTGTTTCGCGAAGCGGGTATACGCGTGGCGTTTGAGCAGATGGATGTGTGGCTACACCCTGAGCAAGGCGAGGAGGTTAAAGTGCAGTCGGCGAATCAGTTGCCCCCTGCGTCTACGTAATGCACTTTAAGCTCTCTTTTTTAAGGCTCTTTTACTGCATGCAGGAGAAATTCTCGGTTGCCGTCGCCACCGGTGATCGGGCTCTCCTGCCAATGTTGAATGGTAAGTCCGCAGGCGTCGCAACTGCGACGAATGTTGGCCTCCACTTCTGCAAAGCGTTTAGCGTCGCGTACCACGCCACGTTTATCCAGGGCGCCAGGGCTTAGCTCAAACTGCGGTTTCACCAGCGAAATCAACTGACCGCCCGCTGGCAGCAGGGCAGCAATCTCGGGCAGAATCAGCGTTTGCGATATAAACGACACATCCATGATGGCGCTATCAATGGGGAAAGCAGCAAGCGCGCTATTGAGGGCTTCGCTACTACTCATCGAGCGCGCATTTATCCCCTCTAGACAGGTGACGCGTGGGTCGCTGCGCAACTCAGGTGCAAGCTGTCCGTGGCCAACCTCTACACCAATCACATGGTGGGCGCCAAAGTGCAGCGCACAGTCGCTGAAGCCGCCGGTTGATTGACCAATGTCGAGCACAACAGCGTCATCAAAACGCAGCTCAAGCGCTGTGAGCACCGCCTCTAATTTCAACCCTGCTCGGGACACATAGCGCTCTTCGGGATCGTCCTCTACTTCAAACCGGGTATCGTCGGGCCATTTTTCGGATGCTTTGGTTAACGGCTTACCGTTCTCGGCAAGCCGTATCCGCCCGTGCCGAATAAGCCTTTGGGCGCGGGTACGCGAGTTGGCCAGCCCCTGGATGACCAACAATTGATCGAGTCGCATCATAGTGATTGAAAGTGTCGCTAAGCGTACTTGTTACCCTTCGTCGCGAGGCGTTTCGGGTAGCGGTGAATGGGGGAGGGTTGAGTTGGAGCCTTGATCCGCCTGTAGCTCGGTAGGTGGAAGGCGCGAGGCTCCCCAGCTCCGATGCAGGAAGTGTCTGACATTTTCCACCTCTTCGCTGGTGACGTCGGCGATGTCAACGCGCTCCAGGGGATCATAGTGGTAAATATACAGCCGCGATGCAAAGCGCTCAAAAGGCAGCGAGGCTTCGCCAAAACGTTCACCATTGCCCGATGTACTCACAATGACGCCATCGCCCCAATCCTGCCCGCTATCATTGTTGGGATTATAGAAGTAAACCCGCATAACATCAGAGGGGTCGAGAGAGGCCCGCAAAATAGTAATCGCGTGCCAGCCGATAAAACGCGCCGCGCTATCGGTGACCGCAATGCCCGCTGGCTGAGGGTGAATCAGCGGCTGGTTGCCATTGTAATAAGGGTGATAGTAAGCGAAGAAGTGGCGTATAAAGTCGTCCACATCGCTTAGTTGACCGGTGGCAACGTCGACATTGATGCGAAAGCCGCGGCCAGACCACCAGCCGTGAAATTCAGGATTCACCCAGCGGTGAGGGTCACCTTCACGGCCAATGCAGCGCCGGCCCATTTCGGCATAAATTCGATCCAAGTGCGGCACGACAATCAGCGAAACCGGGTCGAGATCGATGGGTAACTGGGTCGCCACACCTGAGAGACTCGCCATTGATGAAATGGCTTGTCCTTCAAAATGCATAATGATTTCGTCATCCCGGGCAGCCCAGGCCACCATCTGCAGCAGGTAATCTGGGTCGTTATAGGCCCACATGGAGAGTGCCCGTGCCGACTGGCAGGTAGGGTTGTTGCCCTGACCAACGCCTAGCGGTAATCCCAGCATGCAGAGTACGCCCTCTATCAAGCGTGCCCGGGGAGAAACAGTGTCGCCATAGGCCATGGAGAGTCGCGACTGTGCCCACTCTGATAGCGGTAGATTAAGCTGACGCCACATTGCCGGTGCTACCGGCGGCTGATAGAGAATGCCGCGTTCAAGCATCAGCGCCAGGCCGTAAACCGCTTGAGCGGTAGCAGGGTAAACGCCGCCACGAATTAGCGCTTGAACAAGCTCGCGGTAGCAGAGCAGGCAGTCGCGGCCGGTAGATGAAAGGCCCAGTGCTTCGGAGAGTAAGTGATCCCCCTCTTCGAGTAGATGACGCAGTAATACGGCGTGATATGGCGATACCAGGCCGGTGTCGTGCATCGCCCGGGCGAAACCGGTGGATTCAGCCTGCAAAGCAGCCTGATCCATACGTTCTAACCGATCACGGTAAACGTCGACCCCAGGGTCTTCACGACAGGCTTGAGTTGGGCCATAAAGCGAACTCACCAGGCGGTCGGCGCCCTGGCCGCTGGCGCCAAGATCAATTTCCGGGTTGGCCTGACACAGCGCAATTTGGGTGATCATCTGTTTGATCGAATCAACCTGAATAGGGCGCTGTTTTAAAATGCGCCAAATCTCATCGATCAGGCGATCAACAATGTGCTCGTAGCCGATGCGCTCGGCTAAATGCTGGAAAAGCTGGCGGGGAATAGTGGCCAGGCGCCCCTGGGTTTCCCGCTCCGCTTCGCTGGGCGGTAAAAACAGTAGCCACAAATTGATCGCCATTACCTGAGTCAGGTAATGGTGAGCATGCTCTGCGGACACCAGTGGATGCTCAAAATTGCCTTTAGCCACAGCTAGGAGCCGAAGCTCGCTTAGCGCCTCAATGACGACAACATTGGCATCCGCGCTTTTCAGCGAGAAGGTTGTCAGAGTCGGCACCAAATATTGGGGTGTTTCCCAATCGGAGCCCAAAAATACACCGGAGTCCTCAAACGCTTGCGCGCGGGTCTCCAGTGCTGCACAACCGCCGTCCTGAAGCAGTACTCGACGCGCAGTGTCCATCACACGCGGCAGCTTGGCGGGTTTTGAGAAGGCGGGCGCCTGGGTAAGCAGGCGAACGGCGTCATCAAATTTGCTCAACAATCCATTGAGCTTGCTATCTTCTTGAGAAGACGTCACTTGATCTGTCTCCACGGTGACTCCTTATCCCAGCGTTAGCGGGGATTATACATAGAAGTCGAGGTCTTCTTGGCGTTTTAGCAGATCGCGAATCGTATGCGCATCCTCGCCTTTGAAGTAGACCAGACCCCAATGGGTACCAAACGCGGTGCGTTTAGTAACGGTTTCTTCTACTGGTGAGGTTAGCTCATGAGACTCGAAGTAGGGGTGATCTTCGGTCTCTTCGGGAATTTCCAAGCGGCTGACCACACGACGGCGGGGGTAAACGCCAAAGCAACCGGCAAAGCCATCGGCATCGACCACTTCTTTCGGAAAGAACGTGGCCACTTCTTCTTTCGTGGTTTTCGGGTCGAACACCAGCATGGAAGCCTGGTAAGCATTGAAGCCGTAAACACGCTCTAGCAGCTCGAATACCTTGAAGCCGGGCGGACGGTAAGCTACTTCGCCAAAGTACATCTCACCATCGCTGGTGACAAAGTATTCCGGATGGATCAAGCCAAACTCAATGTCGAACGCTTTAATTAACTTCTCGATCTGTTGGGTGATCTGCTCGCGGTAAATCTCAAGTTCAGGCGATGCGGGCACAAACACTGAGTAACCCAGCGTCACGTACTCTGAGATGTTCAAGAAAGCGATTTTGCCATCGTGAACCCATGCTTCAACGGCAAATTCCCAGCCATCCAGGTGCGATTCCATCAGTACCGGGAACTCTTCTTCCGGGATGGTATCGACTTCATCTGGGGTACGAATAACGCGATGACCAAGACAGCCTGCTTTATCAAACGCTTTAAGGTGAATCGGGTCGTTGGGGTCGCCGTCCAGCTTAAGCAGTGTCTGGTTAACGCGCTTTAGGAAGCGCACGACATCTTCTTTATCGTGGGCTTCTTCAAAAATACCCACACGGATGCCGCCGAGTTGGGCGCGACGCTTCATCAACGCTTTATCGCGTAGCAGCAACGACTGACCGTAAAGGCGCGGGTTATCCAGTAGCACAGAGTTGATGGCCCCGGCCCATTCAACGGTCTCTTCGTAGAGCGGAATGGCGACATCGACGCCTTTCTCTTTAAGCGTCTCGGCAATTTCCATCGAGCGGTCATTGAGTCGCTCGA
Source organism: Halomonas sp. KHS3 (assembly GCF_000830495.1). Taxonomy (NCBI): domain Bacteria; kingdom Pseudomonadati; phylum Pseudomonadota; class Gammaproteobacteria; order Oceanospirillales; family Halomonadaceae; genus Halomonas; species Halomonas sp. KHS3. Next base: position 49,836 of record NZ_JWHY01000010.1, read on the forward strand.
AATTCCAAGGCACGTAGGGAATGTCGTGTTTTTGGCAATACTCTTCCGCCCAATCAGGTGCAACGACAATGTAGCGACGGTCAAAATTTTCGGCCGCTTCAATCGCATTGAGGCTCCAGCCTAACAGAGCGATATAGCCCTTATTTGGATCCTTCTGCATGTTGATGACTCCTACTTGGTGAAAAAATATTATTGCTAAACCACGCTAGCTACCATACATGAGAGGCGCATGCCCGGCTAATGAGCGCTTTGTCCGTCGTATTAACGCTAAGCTTGCTAAGGGTTAAGCCTAAAGGCGCGGCGATGGGAATATGGTAAGCTAGGCGGTTCAACTTTTAATGTACGAATGGCAAGAGGATTAGGCCAAGATGGCGGCCAAGCCGATCTACCGTGTGGTGGTCCACCAGCAGGGTGAAATTTGGGATTTATACGTCCGAGAAATCTTTCAAAGCGAACTCTGGGGCTTTATTGAAGTCGAGGAGTTTGTCTTTGACGATGCTTCACGGGTAGTGGTTGACCCTGCAACTGAAAAATTGCAACGAACCTTCGATGGCGTCAAGCGTAGCTACCTACCGTTAAATGCGATTGTGCGCATTGATGAAGTAGAGCGCGAAGGACCATTGAAAGCGGTCAAAACCGATACTCGGGTAGCGGAGTTCCCCCGTCCCTTTCCGTTGCCCCCGCGCGGAGAAGGGTAAGCGTATGAGACAAGCGCACCGCTAAGTTAGGCGATAAGCGCTGTTGGCTTCGTCCGCCTTGCAGCGTTTTTAATCAGGACATGATGTCATGCTAGTAAATAGAACTCGTTATCGAAATTACGCCGCTGCGGCTGGCATTTTACTCAGTGTTACCAGCCTCAATGCCACTGCCCAATCTGCTAACCAAGCCTGGGTGACCGATGAACTGAGCACCTATGTGCGCAGCGGCCCAACTGATGGTTACCGCATTATTGGCACGCTCAACGCAGGCGAGCAGGTAGAGGTGCTGGAAACCAGCGGTGACTACACCCGAGTGCGCAACAGTGATGGCAATGCGGTCTGGGTGTTGAGCAATGAGCTTCAAGAAACACCCAGTGCGGTTGAACAGCTACCTGCGTTAGAAGCCCAGGTAGAGGAACTCACCGCCGAGCTTGAGGGCATCAATGAAACCTGGGAACAGCGTACGGCCTCAATGACTGAGACTCTAGAGTTGCGTGAGAGTCGCATTGCCGAGCTTGAGGCCAGCAACCAAGAACTGGATGCGCAAGCGGAGCAGTCCCGCCGGCAAGTTAGGGCGCTTCAAGCGCGGCTGGAAACCCAGGAGGAAGACCTGCTGATGCGTTACTTCATGTATGGCGGCGGTGTGGCTGGCGCAGGCTTGTTGGTGGGACTGATTGTGCCGCACCTACCGCGGCGGCGTAAAAAGCGTGACCGCTGGTTTTAACGGCGCGATAAGCCTCCTCTTCGCTAGTGCAATCGACTTCACGGTGGCCAAATAATGAGCGATCAATGGCGCAAGCGCTGGCAAGAAGGGCGTATAGGCTTTCACCTGCAGCAGGCACACCCGGCGTTGCTGCGTCATTGGGCGTCGCTCGGCGTTGCTAAAGGCACCAAGGTATTGGTGCCGCTGTGCGGTAAAAGCCTTGATATGCGCTGGTTGGCAGACGAGGGTTATCCCGTTCTGGGAATTGAGTTTGCCCCGGAAGCCATTGAGCAGTTTTTGGCTCAGCGCAGCACATCGGTATCCCGCTACCGTCAGGCAGATTTTACGATTTCCCGCCAAGGCAGCGTGGAGCTATGGTGCGGGGACTTTTTTCACCTGCATATCCAGCAAGCCGCCGAGATCGGGGCGTTTTATGATCGCGCCTCGCTGATAGCGTTGCCACCTGCAACAAGGCAGCGCTATGCGTTTCACCTTGCTCAGTTGGTGCCGCCTGGTGCCAAGGGGTTGCTGATTAGTTTGTCGCATCCTGAGGGCAGTGCTGGGCCGCCTTATAGCGTGCCCAACAGCGAAATCGAAAGCCTGTTCACCCCCAACTTCATACTGACGTTTCTGGAACAGGGCAGCCCCGATGAGCGTGGCCGAACGGAAAGCGTATGGGCACTTGAACGACGCGGGCCGCGGCTCTAGGAGTAAAGAGGCGCAGCCCGAGTCAGAGGTGTTTCTATAAAGGGTAATCTTAGCGTGCGAGTAAATTGGCCAGTTCTGGATCGCTAAAGGCGCGGTTCATGCCATCGCTAAGTAGGTCGCTAAGCATCCGTGCGTTGCTGTCGGCATCGGGCTTAAGGGCGTAGCCCTGGGTACGGCGCGAGGTGTAGGTGCCCGTATAGGTAGTGCCCTTGTTTTTAGCAATAGCGCGGAAAACGCCTTCAAGACGTGCTTCATCTACCAGTGGCTGGCCGCTGTCGCCACGGGCGTAGTGCAGGCTGGCAAGTTCCAGGGTTAAGCTCGGGCGGCCTTCGGCCTGCTCGGTGGTGGGGCTAAAGCCCATATCGCGTACCGCGCGCTCAGCTTCTTCTTGGAGACGGGGAATTAACTCGTGGCTGCTCACGGTAATGTGCGCCGTCGACATACCACCACCTGCTCGATTGCCAATAATGTCGCTCTCGCGTCCATCCTGGGCAATCACAGTCACCTGCTGGCCTGAGCCAACTTGCGGCACCTGGGTACTGCGTTCAGGGCTGAGCTGTAAGTATTGGGGGCTTGCGCAACCAGCAAGCCATGCACTGGCAAGCAGTACACCCGAAATCCGTAAAAAGTGACGCCGAAGCATGGTCTTCCTCCGCTATGGCTAAAACGCCAGTATAACGCGGGTAGCGCGTTGGCGGTATGTTCTGGCGATGTGGCTTTGCTCAATCACTTCCGATGTCTCACTGTATATTGCCTTTGCACACCGTTGTGAATGCGAAAGCAGTGAAACAAGCTAGCCCGTTAGGCTGTTTTTTTGAGAATCGGGACTCACGATTAGCCAAACGGAAAGTAAAACGATCAAAGAGCCAAGTAAGAATCCGCTGGAAATTGTTTCATCAAGGATTAAAAAGCCCCATAACACCGCGAAGGGTGGCACCAAGAATGTAACGGTGAGTGACCGTAACGGCCCAATGTCGGCAATCAATCTAAAATAAAGGATATAAGCGAGGGAGGTGCATAAAAAGCCGACTGCGAACAGGCTGATCCACACATCACCTTGAAGCCAGTCGATAGTGGGGCCAGATGAAATATTCCAAAGCAAAAAAGGGCTGAGAAAAGCGGTAGCGCCTATTTGACTGCCAAACGCAACCAGCGTTGAATCCAGGCCACCCTGTTGGGTTATCCACTTGCGGGTAAGAAAGCCAGCAAAGCCGTAACCAATAGTGGCTATCATGCAGGCAGCCACGCCAATATAGATGTTGCCAACGATACTTGAGTCACCCACAGTGGTGATAACAGTGATGCCAACAATTCCTAGCGTTACGCCCAGCCATTTTTTTATAGTTAAACTCTCGCTAAAGATAAAAAAGCCAATCATGGCACCTGTTAAAGGCGTTGTCGCATTTAGAATCGCTGAATAGCCAGTAGGTAGTAGTGTTGCTGCTATGCTGTACATAAGAAATGGGATGCCTGAATTTATAGCACCCAAAATCAAAATTTTGCCTAGTTTGCCTCTGAACGCCAGACTTTTACGTATGATAACGATGATAAAAGCCAAACCAATGAGGCCAAAAAAGACTCTAAAAAATGCTGTGTTGATTGGGCCTATCGCCGGTGAGGCGATTCTCATAAAAAGGAAGCTTGCTCCCCAGATAGCGGCTAGCGACAGCAGTCGTATATAGTCTATTGCTCTCATTTTATGTCCCTTTTCAAGATTTTCTCTTAGCCTCAAGCCGCTAAGTGATGGTTGGCTTTTTTAAGTTTTTTACCTGGAGTGGTCAGGGTGTGTCTTGGTTTTTTGCTCCATGGCAATGCAGTATTGGCTTTTGATAGCATCGAAAAAACCCGTTTCTTGCTCTTGTTACGTGTTTTTAAACCGGAATGTGAAGGCTTATGGTTTGAGGCGTCGGGGTTGGCTTCGTGCCACGGGGCGGCTGGCGCCGCTTTCCGCGGCTTCGGGCATTAGAGGGGTGAAAATGGATCTGTTTGAAAACGACGATATGAAGTTGATTAATCTGCTTCCAAGGGATGGTGAGGTTTACTACCACGGCAAAGTCTTGGATACAGTTACCGCCGATATGTATCTGGATAAATGCCTAAGCGAATTAACCTGGGAGCATGATCGTGCGTTTATTTACGGCAAAGAGATCGTTACAAAGAGGAAAATAGCCTGGTATGCGGATAAGCCGGTTTCCTATACATACTCAGGATATACAAAGATGGCGTTAGTATGGCCTGATTTTTTACGAGAGATTAAGCAGGTGGTGGAGAGCCACTGCGGGGAGATGTTTAATTCGTGTCTGGGTAATTTTTATAGCTCAGGCGATGAAGGCATGAGCTGGCACAGTGACGCCGAAAAAGACCTTGTTGAGAGTGGATCAATCGGGGCGTTGAGCCTAGGCGGCGCAAGGAAATTTTCGTTTAAGCATAAGCCAACAGGGGAGAGCGTGTCGCTTAATTTAGAGCACGGCAGTCTGTTAATTATGAAAGGTACTACACAACAAAACTGGCTACATAGCCTGCCTAAAACCAAGAAAGATGTTGAGCCGCGGGTGAGCCTGACCTTTAGGCAAATGCGTTTTGAGCTAATGCGATGAAACGTCAACGCTAGCTGCTCCATTTAGGGCAGCTAGCGCTTCCGTAGCGTTATGCCACGCGGCTTTGCTCCGTTGCTTTCGACTCAGCGTTGGGAAAGCGTCGCCAGTGGCGGGGGTGGGCGAATAAGCGTTGCCCGCGGCGAAGCGCCAAGTGCTCAAAGTCAGTATGGCGCACGGTAGCCAGCCAAGGCTGGGCGAGCCAATCCGCCTCCAACTCCACGCGCACTTCTGCGCCCACCGGCGAGATCGCCGTGATAGTGACCGGTAGGTGGCTCTCAGAGGTGGGTTGCTCGGTTAACCGCACTTCATGGGGGCGTAGCAGCAGCTCTTCATGGCCATCGGGTAGATCCACGTGCCAATAGGCATCGCCACAGGTAAGTACGCCGTTGGTCACTTTGCCTTCCAGATGGTTCACATCGCCTAAAAACTCAAACACAAAGCGGTTTTTGGGCTCCCGGTAGAGCTCATCGGGAGTATCAATTTGCTCAATACGGCCGTTGCTCATGACTACGACGCGGTCGGAAAGCTCCAGCGCCTCTTCCTGGTCGTGGGTGACAAAGACGCTGGTGAAATTGAACTCGTCATGCAGGTGGCGCAGCCAGCGGCGTAACTCTTGGCGCACTTTGGCATCAAGTGCGCCAAAAGGCTCGTCCAACAGCAGTACTTCCGGTTCCACTGCCAAGGCGCGGGCTAGCGATACTCGCTGCTGCTGGCCGCCGGAAAGCTGAGCAGGGTAGCGGTTGGCGAGGTGCTCCAGCTTGACCATTTCAAGTAGCCTAAACACCCGGGCGCGAATCTCACCGCTGCTGGGGCGGCGTTTACGCGACAACACGGTCAGGCCAAAGGCCACGTTGTCGTAGACGCTCATATGGCGAAACAGCGCGTAGTGCTGGAAAACAAAGCCAATTCGCCGGTCGCGCACATGTACATTGGTCACGTCGCGGTCGCCAAACAAAATCTTGCTGGGTTGTGCGGTGCGGTCGGCATTTTCCAAGCCGGCAATAATCCGCAGCAGCGTCGTTTTGCCCGAGCCCGAAGGGCCAAGCAGGCCGACCAGCTCGCCTTCGTGAATATCCAGGTTGATCGGCTCTAACGCCTGGGTAGTGCCGAAGTGCTTAGCGATGTTGTGTAAGTGAATGCTCATGCAAATGCCTCCCGGCGCGCTGCGCGCCATTCCAGCCCGGCCTTGGCGGCGAGCGTTAGTAGGGCAATAAAGGCGAGTAGCGCCGCGCAGGCAAACGCCCCTACGGCATTATAATCCTGATAAAGCTGCTCAAGGTGCAGTGGTAGCGTATTGGTCTTGCCGCGTATAGCGCCGGAAACCACTGAAACAGCCCCAAATTCCCCCACCGCACGGGCGTTGGTAAGGATAACGCCGTACAGCAGTGCCCAGCGGATGTTGGGCAGTGTGACACGACGGAAGGTCGTCCAGCCGGTAGCGCCAAGCGTCACGGCTGCTTCTTCTTCACGGGAGCCTTGGGCCTGCATCAACGGGATCAGTTCCCGGGCCACAAAGGGGCAGGTAACAAAAATAGTCACCATGAGGATGCCCGGCCAAGAAAACATCAGCTGAATATCATGGCCGTCCAGCCAAGTGCCGATCCAGCCGTTGCGGCCATACAGCAGCAAGTAAATCAGACCCGCGACAACGGGAGAGACCGCAAAGGGGATATCGATCAACGTTTGCAGAATGCGCCGCCCAGGAAAGCTGAACCGCGTGACCAGCCACGCCAGGGCAACGCCAAATACCAGGCACACGGGAATGGTTAGTAGCGCAATCATCAGCGTCAGACCAATCGCGTGCAGGGTGAAGGTGTTACTGACATTCGACCAGAAAACCATAACGCCCTGGGAGAATGCCTGAGCAAAAATGGCCACCAGCGGCAGCAGTAAAAACAGTGCTGACAGCACCAGAGCGGCGCCTATCAGCAGGCGCCGGATAAGTGGCGCATCTCCAATTCGACGCATTACCCCTTACCTCCATGCAGACGGCGCACAAAGCGGCCCTGCCAAATATTAATTGCCAGTAGCAGCGCCAACGAGACAAACAGCACCACTGAAGCAATCGCCGAGGCCCCTGCATAGTCATACTCTTGCAGCTTGACGAAAATCATCAGTGCGGTGATTTCTGTTTCATAAGGCATATTACCGGCGATAAAGATGATCGCTCCGAACTCGCCTAGCGAACGAACAAACGCCAGCCCCGTGCCGGTCACCAAGGCAGGCCAGATATGCGGCAAGATCACGCGGCGAAAGGCCACGCCGTCGGTAGCACCCAATGACATAGCGGCTTCATCGACTTCCACTGGCATATCTTCCAGCACCGGCTGCACCGTGCGCACCACAAACGGGATGCTGGTAAAGGCCATGGCCAGGGCGATGCCCACCCAGGTGTAAGCGACTTGAAACCCTAGCGGCTCCAGCAATCCACCCATCCAGCCGCTACTGGCATAAAGGGTTGCAAGCGTAATGCCTGCCACTGCGGTGGGTAGCGCGAAGGGGAGATCCATTAAGGCATCGAGTAAGCGCTTGCCAGGAAAGTCGTAGCGAACTAACACCCACGCCAGCAATAAGCCAAATATGGCGTTGATAATCGCTGCAACGGCTGCCGCGCCAATGGTGACCATATAGCTGGCAACCACGCGCCCTTCGGTGATGATCGCCCAGTATTCGGCAAAACTAAGCTCTGCTAACTGACCGAACAGGCCCGTAATAGGGAGCAGCAGCACCAGCGAGATAAACAGCACGCTGATACCCATAGAAAGGCCAAAACCCGGCAGCACGCGGGTGCTGCCGGTTCGCCAGGAGGCAAGTTGACTCATAGTTCAGGCTGGCTCATGAGTGAATATTAGCGGCGCTGTAACTGGTCGAGAAGGCCACCACCCTCAAAGTGGGTCTCCATGGCTTCATCCCAGCTACCAAACACTTCATCCACTTCAAGCAGTTCGGTTTCCGGGAACTGGTCGGCGAACTCTTCGACCACGGCTTCGTTATGCACTCGGTAGTTGAAACCTGCCAGCAGGCGCTGAGTCTCTTCTGTGTAAAGGTACTCAAGATAGCTCTGGGCCAAATCGCTGTTACCGTTGCGCTCAGCATTTTCACCGACAACGGCCACGGGGAACTCGGCCAGAATGCTAACGGGTGGCACGATTACTTCGTAGTCGTCACTGCCATACTCTTTGCGAATGTTGTTGACTTCAGACTCGAAACTAATCAGTACATCGCCAATTTCACGCTCGATAAAGCTGGTGGTTGCGCCACGACCGCCGGTATCGAATACCGCCACATTGGCTAGGAAAGTGCGCATGAACTCTTCGATTTGCTCTTCATCGCCATCGAACTCGTTCTCGGCAAAGCCCCAGGCGGCTAAGTAAGTATAACGACCGTTACCCGAGGTTTTCGGGTTGGGGAAGACCATCTGTACATCTTCTTTGACTAAGTCGTCCCAGCTCTCAATTCCTTTAGGGTTGCCTTTACGCACTAGGAAAGCAGTGGTGGAGTAGTAGGGGGAGGCATTGTTCTCAAAGGCATCCTGCCAATCTTCGGCCACCAGCCCAGCATCGGCGAGTACCTGTACGTCGGTCACCTGGTTAAAGGTCACCACATCGGCACGTAAACCCTGAAGGATGGCACGGGCTTGTGCGGAAGAGCCGCCGTGAGACTGGCTAATGGCAATCTCTTCACCGTGTTCTTCCTGCCACCAGGCTTGAAACTCGGGGTTGATCGCAGCAAACAGCTCGCGAGCGATATCGTAAGATGAGTTAAGTAGCTCCCGCTCTTGGGCGGCGGCGGTTCCACTTACCGTAACGCCTAACGCAATAGCAATCAGGCTGCGGCGGAAAATTGTTGGCAGTGCCATAGAGAAACTCCTTAAAAACAGTAGGCGCTTAGTGTCGCAATATTGGCAAGATTAAATCTATCAATGTGGAATTACAATCATGTTTTATATTCTATTTAAGAATATATGTGTGATGCCATGCAAAGAGCTGATACGTGGTTCTGCTAAGCAGCTCTGCTAAGATAGCGGCCTGGCTTTGCTCTCTTGCCTGCACATTCGCAGGTATATCGAGTGACTACCCTTCGTCTACTGATTGATAAGCAGGAATGGAATATGACCGCTGCGCAGGATTTCTTGATTGCACCCTCTATTTTATCGGCTGACTTTGCCAGGCTGGGTGAGGAGGTGGATAACGTGCTGGCTGCAGGCGCGGATGTGGTGCATTTCGACGTCATGGATAATCACTATGTGCCCAACCTGACCATTGGGCCCATGGTGTGTAAGGCGCTGCGTAACCATGGCGTCACGGCGCCCATCGACGTGCATCTAATGGTTAAGCCGGTAGACCGCATGATCAACGACTTTATTGAGGCGGGTGCCAGCTATATCACCTTTCATCCGGAAGCGTCTGAGCACGTTGATCGCTCGCTGCAGTTGATCCGTGATGGTGGCTGCAAAGCCGGCCTGGTATTTAATCCGGCCACGCCGCTCTCCTATCTCGACTATGTGATGGATAAAGTCGATATGGTGCTGCTGATGAGCGTCAACCCAGGCTTTGGTGGGCAATCCTTTATTCCCGGCACGCTGGACAAGCTGCGTGAAGCGCGGGCGCGTATTGATGCGTCAGGACGGCCTATTCGCTTGGAAATCGACGGTGGGGTGAAAGTGGATAACATCGCCGAGATCGCCGCAGCGGGCGCCGATACCTTTGTGGCAGGTTCCGCCATTTTCAGCGCCCACCAAGCCAGCGACCCGCACGGCTATGACACGGTGATCAAGCAGATGCGAGCGGCGCTGGCCAAGTAATAAATAAGTGTCGTTTAGTGCAATTTCATGCGCGGTTTTAAGTAACGATTAAGCTTATCGACCAGCCAGGCCAGCCCCGTCTTCGGCGCCCCATGAATAGAGAGTTGGTGCATCCGGTAGAGCGATGCATAGGCTTGGCGAGCCAGCCAGCCCTCTAAAAACAGGCCGCGGGAGGCGGAGCTGCGCATTAAATTGCCCACAGCATCGTAGCGGGCCAGCGATACCAGCGAGCCGTGATCGCGATAGCGGAAATCGGCTAGCGGTTTGCCTTCCAGTTTATTGACCAGGTTTTTGGCGAGCAGCTTAGCCTGCTGGTGAGCAGCCTGGGCGCGAGGAGGCACCGTGCCGCTTTCACCCATCGGGCAACTGGCGCAGTCGCCTAGAGCAAAAATTTTCTCATCATCGACGCTTTGTAGGGTGCTTTTTACTTCAATTTGGTTTTTCTTATTCGTTGTCAGGCCTAGCTCCGCCAAAAACGGCGGCGCTTTGATACCTGCTGCCCACACGTTGATATCGGTCTTGATCACTTCATCGTCACCGGTGATCAACTGATGCGCCTGAGCTTCTTTAACGGCGGTATCGGTATGGACGGTTACGCCCATGCTCTCAAGCTCTGTTTTGACAGTTTGGCTGACCCGCTCAGAAAGCCCTGGAAGCAAGCGCGGCGCCGCTTCCAGTAGGTGTACGCTGATTTGCTGGTGATCCACGGACGTCACCCCATAGGCATTGAGCATGCGCGAAGCGTCAAATAATTCGGCCGCAAGCTCTACCCCTGTTGCACCGCCGCCGACGATACCAATGGTTAACTGAGTATGTTGGCGTAGGTTGGGGTCGGTATAGCGCAGAAAGGTGTTGATCATATCGCGCTGGAACGCCTTGGCCTGCTCGGGTGAATCAATAAAGTGGCAGTGCTCTGTCACGCCGGGCGTGCCGAAATCGTTGGAAACGCTGCCTATGGCCATGACCAGATAGTCATAGGCAAGCTCGCGGGCGGGTAGTACCTCTTGCCCATCTTCATCATGAATCGGCGCTAATTGCAGCGTCTGTTGCTCGCGATTAATGCCGGTTAGCGAACCGCGCTGATAACGGTAGAAGTGAGCCGATGAATGTCCGCGAAGATCCACCTCGTCCATGCTGGAGTTCAGTACGCCGGTGGCCAGTTCGTGGAGCAGCGGTTTCCATACGTGGGTGGTATTGCGATCCAGCAGCACAATTTCTGCGCGTTTGCGCTTACCCAAGGTGCGGCCTAATCGTGTGGCAAGGGCTAAGCCGCCAGCACCGGCGCCGACAATCACGATTCTGGGAGTGGGCATATCACTACCTCCTTAACTAAATTAGCCCCAGCATAGAAGGTTCTGATGCGTCTGACTAATGCGAACGTTTGCTTTGAGCAGGTAAAATGGTTTTTAAATCAAAATGGGGCAGAGCGCATTGAAAATACATCCAAGCCACTACTCAGAACGACACCCAGTGCTACAGGGAAAACGGCTAATTGCCTTCGACTTGGACGGAACGCTGATCGATTCAGTGCCCGACCTGGCCGCTGCCGTGGCACGCACGTTAAGCGAGCTGGATTTACCCGAGCCGAATGAGACAAAGGTGCGGGATTGGGTGGGCAACGGCGCGCCGGTATTAATGGAAAGAGCTCTGAACTGGGCGTTGCAAGCCGTGCCAGATTCTAGCCTGCAACAGCGTGCCTATGATGCGTTTATGGTGCACTACGGCGCTGCGCCCAATACCCTGACAACGCTCTACCCTGGCGTAAAGCAAGCCCTAGAGGCGCTGTACCAGCAAGGTCTGACCCTGGTGCTGATTACCAATAAGCCCGAACGCTTCATTGAGCCGCTGTTAAATCACTTCGAGCTGCTGAACTATTTTACCCTATGTCTCGGCGGTGATTCTTTGGCCGAAAAGAAGCCCCACCCATTGCCGCTGCTTCACGCCGCGCACTATTGCCAAATACCGCCAACTGAATGTGTGATGGTCGGCGATTCACGTCACGATATGGCGGCTGGAAAGGCGGCAGGCTTTACTACTCTGGCGCTGCCCTATGGTTATAACCATGGGGAGCCGATAGAGAATAGCCATCCCGACCTAGTGCTCAGTTCGTTAACTGAATTGCTGTTGAACGCACCTCGACCCACAAAGGTCATTGACTAGGCTTGGTCGGTCGCTTACTTACTCGGCCGTGGCGCCCCCTAGCGCGGTATGCATCACTTCAGCGTTATGGCGCAGCATGTCCGCGTAGTTGGCAGCGGGGCCATCTTCACCGCTCAGCGAGTCGACATACAGCGGACCTGCTAGGGGCAGTGAAGCCTCCCGGGACAGGGCGTCCATATGGATACTAGGTGTAGTGCTTTCAAAAAACAGCGCAGGGGGGCGTTTCTCGGCAAGCTGTTCGCTGATCTTGGCCATTGCCTGGGCGCTGCCTTGAGTCTCATGGTTAACCCCCCACACCCCTTGGGCATCAAAGGCGTAGGCGCGGGCAAAATAACCAAAACCTGCCTCACTGGTTAGTAATGTGCGGTTAGTTTGTGGGATACCTTCAAGCCGCTCTTTTACCGCTTGGTTAAGATTGTTCAGCGCCCTGCGTGCCTCGTCAGCGCGGGCATAAAACGCATCGGCTTGCTCGGGTAGATGCTCGGCCAGGGTCTCAGCAATGACATCGATGTAGGCTGCAGCGCCCTCTGGATCCATCCACATATGCGGGTCTGGCTCGCCTTTATACTGTCCGGTGGAAATCGTCAGCGGCGTATAGTCGGCCTTTTTAGCCACTTCCACTAGCGTTAGCTGGTCGTCAGACATCGCCTCAACATGGCGTATCCAAGGCTCTAGTCCAAGCCCGTTATAAAACACAATATGCGTCTCTTCTAACGCCAGTACGTTGGGTGGGGTTAGCTCCCAACGGTGAACATCTTCTCCCCGTGGCACAATGACATTGACGCTGACAGTGTCACCCGCCACTCGTTTGACCAGCTCCTCCATGACTGAAAAGGAGGCAATTACGCGCAGCGTTGTGTTGGCATAAGCTGGCGCAGCGCTTATCAGCGCGACGAATAAGAGCGCCCACACCCAGGTAAACCACTTTGACATCCCACGCTCCTAACTGGCTAAAAAAACTATCGAAAAAGACGGCAGATAATAAAGACTGCGGTGGCCCGTTGCCAGTTCCACTGCAATGCGAGGCCGCAAGAAGTATTACCCAAGGGAGGATTCCCTCAAGTGAAAAGTGCCACTATGCTGAATAGTATTACACTCCTAAGCATAGCGTGCCTTATGACTGGCTGAACGGTTTCTTATTCGCGGCATCGGTGTGGCATCCCCAAAGCTGTGATTTATCGCCCATAGCGCTGGTGGTCTAAAGGGGAGGGGGCTGGTTGACACTTAACCCCTGCAAGGAAGTGCTCGGTTGCGGTATCATCACTCCATTCACGGTTTAATCTGTGGTCGAAATGACACAACGGAGTAAGTGGGGCAATGGCGCAAGCTCAGTCGGTGCATAAACAGCCATCACAGGAACAGTCAGCGCAAAAAGTGGTGATGCTGGATAATCACGACTACCCTCCATAGTACTGTATATAACTCCACGAAGCGAAACCGACCCCGCTAGACGCCTCGCCAGTTCTACATATCACTCCATAAGACTCCACATAAATTAGGCCTAGACCTGGGTAATATCCTGGGTAACACTATCAGCACACTCATTTTCACGAGAGCGTTACCCAGGTGCCGATCTCAGATACCAAGGCTCGCAAGGCTTTACCCGCTGCAAAGCCGTATCGCATTCCAGATGCAGACGGCCTTTACCTCGATGTTCGACCCAGTGGCAAAAAGTATTGGCGCATTCGCTATTTTCTGCACGGAAAAGAAAACCTCTATACGCCCGGGCAGTACCCGCAAGTCACGCTAAAAGAGGCGCGTCAGCAGCGGGACGCTGTGAAGCATAACGCTAGCCAGGGTATCGATCCCAAAGCACTGCAGCAGGAAGAGCGCGACCGCTCACGGCGTAGCCAGGAAGATTCATTCGAGTCTATCGCTCTGGAGTGGTGGGAGAAGCACCAGCCCCGATGGACTCCTCACTACGCCCAGCAAGTTAAAAAAGGCATAGAGCGGGAAATGCGCCCGGCGTTTGGCTCTAAAAACATCCGGCAGGTTACGCCCGCCGATGTTTTGCGGCTGGTTCAAAAGGTCGAGGCCCGCGGAGCGCCATCGATCGCTATGTTGGTACGCCAGTGGATCGCTCAGATTTACCGCTACGCCGCCAGCACGCTTCGCGCCGATCATGATCCAGCGGCCCCTATAGAGGGAGCGGTGCAGCGGCCACCGGTACAGCACAGCAAGTCACTAGCTGCCGAAGATCTCGCCACGCTCGCTAATCAGATTGATACAAAAGGGGGCTGGCGGATTAATGTATTAGCGATGCACGTACTAATGCGCACCATGCTACGCACAGGAGAGCTTCGGCAGGGCCGCTGGGATGAAGTTGATTTCATGCGCGCTGAGTGGCGCATTCCTGGCGAGCGCATGAAGATGCGGCGCCCACACGTTGTTCCGCTATCAACACAGGTGGTAGAACTGCTTCAGGAGCTTCACAGCTATACCGGCCACATGCCCTTGATGTTTCCATCATACCGGCACCCGGCTAAGCCGATGAGCAACACGACGATCAATAAAGCATTAGAGCGTATGGGCTGGCAGGGCAAGTTCAGCGGTCACGGCTTCCGATCGACAGCCTCTACGTTGTTGAATGAACATGGCTGGCGCGGTGACTTGATTGAAAAGCAGCTGGCGCACATGCCAGGTGACAAAGTGCGCGCTGCTTACAACCATGCTGACTATCTAAAAGAACGGCGGGAGATGCTGCAGTGGTATAGCGATTATATCGAGGCCATCATGCAAGGCGCAGCCGCGCCTCTGGTGCCTGCTCGTATGCGTGCATAATCCACTCATCAACGTCAGACTCCAGCCACCGCACACCGCCAGTTGCCAGCTTACGCCCTGGCGGGAATTCCCCTTCACGTATCATCGCGTACAGTTTGCTTTCGCTGTAGCCCACGCGCTCGCTAACGGCTTTCATCGATAGTAGTTTTGCCATGTCAGTCTCCTCAGTCTGCCGTATGCCGCTGACCACCAGGGCCGTGGCCTTTGCCCCTCCGCCATTCCTGTTCCTGGCGGGCGGTGCTTTCGTCTATCGCGTGCTGGCGCTGCTGCTCGATGAGCGCTTGCACCGCTGGGTTCTGCGCGATGCGCCGAAGGTTGCGCAGTTCATGCTCTTGGCGCGTGATTATCGTGGTGGCCACCGCGGCGAGCTCCCACATTTCTTTTGGTGCTTCGCCCGTTTCCAACACTTTGCCCAGGCCGTAGCAGCCACCGCAGGGTTTGTCCTTATTGCCTTTGAACTGGTCGTGACCGGCACCCAGGCATACTGGGCAATCGTCGGGCGCAACCGGGCGCCAGTTGTCGCTCCAGTCATCCATCGTTGTCAGGCTTTCAGTCACGCGATCAATGTCTTGGTAGACAACGAACTGTTGCCCCTCTAGCGGCCCGACACCCCAATAAGTAGTCACTTGGCCAAAGCGCCCACCGCTTTCGCGGTGGGTGTGGGTGGGTTGCTGGGTCATTGGTGGCCCTCGGCTTGCTTGCGCAGCGCTTGCAGTTCTCCAGTAGCTCGGTTGTGCGCTAGGCCTGGCGTTAAGTAAATGCTGATAAATCTCTCTAAAGCTTCGGCCTTCTGTGATGCATCGCGGCTAGCCAGTATTTTGCGCGCCATTTCTTCGCTGCACTCTGCGATAAGCTCCATTGCGTCGCCTGCCTCTACCTCATTTGAGGCGTGAATCAAGTCTGTAGCAGCGTCTTGAAGCTTCACAAAAAGCGCCGCCAGGGCATCTCGCTCGCGCATCAGCTGAGCGTTCATCCTTATCTGCGCTTCGTTCTGCTGCATTAATTGGGTATTGCTGTCAGCCAGCGCATCGCGTTCAGCTTTTAAGCCCTCTGCGTGGATTGAAGCGGTCGCGCCTGATGCGATACGGCTCATTTCCCGCCAGAACTCCCCGGCGTTGTAGTTGCTGAGATCCCGTAATAATAGCTTTAGCTTTCCGCGTGCGTAGTTGTGATCGATGCTCACGCTGTCTTCCTCCCGTGCTCTGAGTAATGGCGGAAGGCTAGTTCCGTCAGCTCGTATTCCTTTTCTAGCGCGCCTTCCACTTCTTTAATCAGCGCCGCCGCCAGTAGCTTTTCGAGCGTCGTTAGCACGCGCTTATCAGTCCATCCACGCCCTTTGCCGGGTCGCCAGCATGACAACAGGTGATCCAGCGACTGGATGCCCACCGGCGAATAGAAAAAGCGCTTTAGCACTATCTCGCCATCGGTCATCAGGTCTTCAGCGTTCATAGCGTCGATTCGCTGCTGGCGCTTACATGGATCCAGCGCCGGTTCCGTAGCGATATAGCGGGCGTTTGTCTCTAATAGCTCATCAAGTGCAGCGCTCACGCGACCTCGCTTAGCGGCATGTACCGCTGTTCGTGTGTGAAGTTGGCTTCTACGATTGCCCGGGCAAGGGGTGGGCATACGCTGTTGCCGATCAGGCGCACTTGCTTGTGCTTCGCCAGCGGCTTGCCGTCGATGTGGGCGAACTGGTAGCTGGCGGGGAAGCCTTGCGCCATGGCGAGTTCGTGTGGCTGCAGCATGCGCATGCCAATATCAACGATGGCGTATTGCTCGCCTTCGATCATGACGGTGACCAATTGGAACCGGTCTTTCGTGGTGACCGTGGGCGCTGGCTGGCGCAGGTCGCGGCCTGTCTCACCAGATCCACTGCCGTAGTAGGGCGCCAGGAATGCCGCTGTCAGATAAGCGTGTGTGGTGCTGGCGCAGATCGTGGTCAGCGGGTGGCGTGCATCGTTCGCGCTGCGCTGGCTGCCTTTCATGTTGATCATGAAGGCGCTGACCAGGGCGTTATGGTCGGTGGTGGTGACCGTGGGTAGCGGGTCGCGCAGATCCGCACCGACGACGCCGGTGTAATGCTTGGCGAGGAACGCTGCGACAACCGCGTGCTTTGCACCTCCCGCAACAACAGTGCCTAACGGCTTATGCAGGTCTAGGCATCGTGGCGCTTGCCCTTTGCGCTCACCATACCCAGTCTGGATTAGAGTGGGCGTCACTAGCGCATAGCCAGGTGAGGTGGTAATGGTTTGCAGCGGCTGTAGCAGCGACTGACCACGGAAGGGCGTGTAATAGTCGGCCGTGTGGTTCAGCTTCACGATAAACGGCTGCTGGTGATTCACGACATAGCGAATCACACCCTTGGCGATCCGGTTAAGCGTGGCGGTGGCCAGTGGCTTTTTGCGGTCGAAAATCGAGGGGCAGGGTAGCGACCAGTCGATACACTCTGCAGCCGTACGCCACGGCTTGAGATTACGGCGCTGGATAGCGGGCAGCTTTGGGTCTGCGTGTGTTGGCTTCGGCCATACAATATGCAGGCCATCACGGCGGGCGATCAGGAATAGCCGCTTACGGATTGTTGGCGCGCCATAGTCGCAGGCGCGCAGTAGCTGCCAATCGACCTTGTACCCATGGCGAATGAGTGTTCGCACAAAGCCCCGAAAGGTCTCTCCTTTGCGCGCAGGGTCAGGACGTACCTTGCCATCGGCACCTTTGATTAATGGGCACCAGTCCTGAAACTCTTCGACGTTCTCCAGCACGATCACCCGCGGTTTTACTTTCGCCGCCCAGCGAGCAGCTACCCACGCCAGCCCGCGTACGCTTTTGGATACGGGCCGTCCGCCTTTGGCCTTGCTGTGGTGGCGGCAGTCAGGGCTAAACCATGCCAGCCCAACGGGCATGCCCTTAGTGGCTTGCTCGGGGTCTATGTCCCATACGTCCGCGACTGAATGCTCGCTGCCTGGGTGGTTGGCGGTGTGCACGGCGATGGCGGTGGCATCGTGGTTAATAGCCAGGTCAACCGAGCGGCCTAGTGCCTGCTCGATACCTTCGCTTGCACCGCCCCCGCCGGCGAAGTTATCAACGACGAGCTCATGGCCGAATAGGTTTAGGTTGCTCATAACGCCATGCCCTCCTGAATCGCTACCCGCGGCTCTGGCCGATTGATAACGTCAAAGCACTCGATGTGCGGATCTGGCGCGTGAGCGTTGCAAATCTGCGTAGCAAACACTTGCACGCCATGGTGATCGCAACGGCCGTAAGGCGTGCGGCTTGGCTTTTGCTGTAACGACGTGCGCTGCTGAAACGGGCAGTGCTTGTCGTCATCAAAGCCAAGGTGCTGGTATTGCTGGCAGCTCACGCAGGCTTTGGGCGAATACATGAAGGGCTCTGTGCTTGGGCGTTGGTTGCTCACTGGCAGCCCTCCTTGAATTTATCCAGCGCGACGTTAGCCTCTGCCCATTTTTGATGCGCGTGCAACTGGCGCTTGCTGTCGATTGCCTCCAGCTTGGTAACCAGCGCATTGCTTAGGCGTAGCTGCTCAACGATCTGCAGCATGCTCGGCCAGCTGAGGGTGACGCCGCCATCGTTCTGGCGTTTGCGGCATAGCTCCAGTAGCTTTTCGGGGTCTATGGATGGGTTAGGCATGCTGGTCACCTCCGATCATTTTCCCGGCGTCGGCTATATGGTTCAGCGGGCGCGCTAGCGGTGAGCGCTTGGCCTGCTCGATGTAGCTGGCGCGAGCCTCTTGCTCTTGGTGTTCGCGAACGGCATCGCTGACGCTGCCGCGCTTTTGGTGGGCAATGAGATCCATGCCTCGCTTGCCCGCGAGGTGTCGGCTGTAAACGGTGCCTTTAGGCAACTGGTAGCGTTGAGCAAGCCGGTTAAGCTCGATCTGCTCGCCCGTGTGTGGGTCGGTTGTCATGATGGGGTCATGCATTGCTGGTTGGCTCCCGCCGTGTCTCGCCGCCCAGCCATTCAACAAGCCGCTCAACATTGGTGCGCAGTCTGCCCGCCATTAGGATGAAGTCGGTTTCAAAGCGGGCTAGGGCGTCGTCGCCATCGTCGGCGTGGTCGGCCTCCTCGATGAGAGCGTCACCAAAGCGAATCGACTTAAGCGCTAGATCGTCATGGAGGATGAACGAAAGCTGGCCCTCGATGCTCAGCGCTAACTTGCTGGCGTGGCGTCCGCTTTCGAGTAGCTGCTGCATTTCGTCGCTGTCGAGATCCACCTCACGCCCACGCACCACGCCGTTATCGCCCTTGGCTTTTAGCTCTACGTTGTCGCCTAGCTGCAGGTCGGCAGGGCGGCTGGCTGTGTCACCTAGCCAGGTGGTCATGGCGCGGATGGGTAGCGTCTGCGTTGATAGTGGTGTGACCTTGAGGCTGCCCAGGGTTTGGCGTAGTAGGTCGAGTACGTCCTCTGCGCTTGACCGGCTGCTGGTGTTGACGCCGATTAGCTGGCGCTCGGTGTCCCACCAGAGGTCTATCTTTTGGCTGCGCACGAAGGCGCGGGGGAGTAGCGCCTCGGTGGCCTGTTCTTTGAGTGCCGTTTTCTCTTTGCGCGTGACCTTGCGGCCTTCGCTGGCTTCGATCTCGGCGACTTGCTCGTCAACTTCCTCTTTCACCACCGAGGCGGGGAGCATGCGCTCTTGGCGTAGGGCGCTAATCAAGCGGTGGCCTTGGATCTCGTGGAGTAGCTGTCCACCAGCCAGGCGACCTGCTGGCGCTGTCCAGCCAATGCGGCGAGCGTCGGCATTGCCCAGGGGCTTGGCGCGATGCTCGTCAAGAATAACGGCCATTTGCTCGGGGCTTAGCAGCTGCTGCTCGTGGATCCGGTAGAGGTGTAGGTGTTTGAACCACATGTTAGGCGTCCTTTTGCTTGTTCTGGTCAGCGCCCTTAGCTGGCGCTGGCTTAAAGATTCGGTCGAAGGCGGCTTGGTCGATCATGTGCGGCTATCCAGTTCAGCCAGAGCATCGCCGCAGCTAATGGCCGTGACTTCGCAATCGGGCGCGTGGCTGGGGCTCTCAAATAACGGGAAGGCTTCGACTGCTTGCTTGATGGCTGAGTCGGGGCTTTCGCTTTTCACGGCAACGATCACGGTTAAGTAGCGCGTGTTTTGCTGGCCGGTGAAGGGATGGAATTCGCTAGGCGTCATTGTGTGTACTCCTGCCAAACGGTTTGGGTAACGGGCTTATTGCGCTTCATGACCTGCACTTTTTTCGGGAACATGATGCGCAGGTCTCGCGCCCGCCCTGACCGCTTCGCGATCTCGATAAACTGCTTGGCGTACTGGGGCGCATCGAACGGCGCACTTAATGGCACCTTTCGCTTGCTCTCCATGATTACGTTGAAGCGCTCCAATACCCGCTCCTCGTACTCGCTCACCGACTCCCCCGGCTTGGGGGGGGGTAGAGGCACGGGCTAGCTGCAGGGCTTTGCATTCGGTCATGCCGTATACGCGGAAGGTGCTCATGCTGCCTCCTCAAGCGGTACCGCCTTGGTCAGGTCGTCTTCAGTGATGTAGCTACCCAGCTCGGCGCGGGTGTATTTGCCTGCGTCGTTGGCGCTATTGCGATAGCCGCAGAAATTGGGCGCATACCACGCGGAGTGGCCTTTGTGCCAAATCAGGTAAAGCGGCTCGTTTTCGGGGAAAAGGACTTCTTTCAGCACCTGGGCGCGCTTGAAGTCCATGACCTTGATGGCCTTTGCCATTTCACGTTCTAGGCGCTGGCGGCGCTGGCGTTCATTGCGCTTAACCCGAAGGCAGCCAGGGTTGTGTAAGTAGATCTCAGAGGCTTGGCTGCAAAAAACACCATACTTGCCAGTGACCACATACCAGCTCTGGTTAAGATTGTAATAGGCGGTGCCGGTAACGATGCGGCCTTTGCTATCGAGCGTGTAAACGCGGCAGCCATGAGTGATGGTTTCACCCTCTGCTGAACGGGCATTGCATTCCGTGCCGATGCGAGCGTGACCTAGCTCTTCGACGTAGTGGCAACTGGAACGCATTTCACGGTCTACCCACTCAAGAGCAGTGAGCCCACCAGGGCCAGGGCGCCGGGTATTGGGGCTGTAGTCTTTAAATCCGTACCCAGCAAACACATTGCAAAAGTAGTCACGTAGCCGGTTACGGGTGCGCTGCATTTCCAAATGGATCAGGTAGGGCATACGCTGTTCTTTATCGAACTCGTGACGGCCTTTACCGTCTTCGCGGGTAATGTTGGCTACGTCCTGCCACATCTGAAATTTAACAGTGCGTCCGGCTATTTCTAGCTGGCCCTGTAGATCACCTTTTGTACATGTGCGGTGGTCATGAGCGATGCAGCGGTATTCATCGGCTTCATCCCACTCGCCAACATGCCAACCCAGCCGGTTAAGCTGCTGAATAAAGCGCTTGAATACCTGCTTACGAAACAGCTTTTCCCATTCGTTCCACTGGGCAATGCTGGTGCGTTCCGGCTCTTCCCAGATGTTGATGCTGGCATCGCCAAAGGTCACGGTTCCTGAACGGTTTATCTGTGCCATCGTCATCACCTCAAAACTGAACAAACTGGTTGAAAGGCACGGTGTCGGGCATGGCCAGCCGTGCGGGGGAAACGTCAATGGGTAGCGCTGGGCCTGCTGGGCGCATACCTGGGCAGCTTTCCTCGGCTATGCCCTTGTAGTCGGGCTGGCCGGTGCGAAGCTCTAGCGGCACGCCGCGGGCTTCTTCGGCGGCCCATACCGCGGCATCGGTGCAGTAGGCGGTCAGCCAATCGTCTTGCTCTATGGCTTCGCCTTTAGAGAGCTGGCCCAGCGCCAGGACGGCTACCACGGCGGCGCCTGCGAGCAGGGCTCGTTGGGTTTTGGTGCTCATGCGGCTAGCTCCTGTGTTGGGCCATCGGTTTCGAGCGGGTGGCGCTGTAGGTTGATGCGCTGTTCTACGTGAGCACCCCAAAGCACATCGCGCAGTGCGTTACGTGCGGCTAGCTCAGTGGGTAGCGGGGCGTTCGTGCGCACGATGATCTTTGTGCCTTCCTTGCCGATGAATGCAGGCAGGTAGCCGCCACCGATCACCGGTTCGGCATAAATCACGGTGCTGTGCAGGGTGTAGCCGTCTTGCATGGCGAACAGGCGCCAGTGATTGATGACGAACTTGAGGCTGATGACGTGGTTCATTGGGCTGCCTCCGCTGGCGCTGGGCCTGCGCTTTCGTGCAGCAGCGCGGTTAGGTGCTCATTGATCGCGCAGAGCTGGGTCAATCCGCTGGGCTGGGTATAAAAGCTCGCTAGATGCCGTTGGCTTTCATGCTGGGCGTTGCGCGTGGCTAGCCAGCTATCGCAGAAAATGCCGTGCTGTGAGGTCTCCAGTTGCACTGCGTATTTGCGCTGCAGGTTCACGGCTAGCGCCAGCTCTTGGCATTGCATGAGCGTGATCGTGTAGGAGGTCGGTATGCTGTTGGCAGTCAGCACGTCGGTAACGGTTTTGGGGGCTTGTAGGCTCATGCGTAGAGGCTCCCTAACGGTTTTGGGGGCTTGTAGGCTCATGCGCAAAGGCTCCTGCTGCTGGCTTATGTCAGCCGGATGAATGAACCGAAGCTCTCAACCACACAGTCACGAGCCTCCATGGAAACGACGGCGCCTTGCTTGGCCGTGCGAACGACGAGCATTACCTGCAAGTCTCCACCGCGGGCCACAGCCTGATGCGCCAGCTTGGTCATGCGCGCGCCTTTGAGTTCGTCTGCCATTGCCGCTAGGGCTTGTTCGATAGTGTTAATAGCCATGGGTCACACCTCCCGGCGTAGCTGTGTATGAGGGCGCTGCATGCGCAGGCGGGCATTGTTGCGGTACTGGTCGTCGCCACTGTCGGTAGCCATGAAAAACGAGAGCGCCAGCACCAGCGCAAGACGAATCCATTCCTGGGTAATGGCCAGGGCAACCAAGTGAGTAGTGTTGCGGGCCTTGACGCGCTCGCAGGCCAGGATGATGTGACGCCGCACGGTGCCTGCTGAACGGTGCATCATCGCTGCGCACTGTTCAGCGGTATTGCCTTGGGCAAGGAGTGTGACGATCTGTATTTGGCGCTTGGTGAGGCTCATGGCTGCGCTTCCTTATGATTCGTTTTATGTAATTTATGGCACAAACCATAAAACGTCAAGACTAAGCCATGATTTAGGCATAAAAAAATGCCGACTCAAAGTCGGCATATCTTCCTTAGGGTGAGTGCTGCTCTATTTAAGGTTCGTCTTGGAGCCTTCGGCCCATTCAATAAGAGCTAGGTATAGATCGCTGCTGGCTGGGATGGGAGAGCAAGGTAAATCCTCGACAGCTACAAATCGGCAAGGGAGTTCGCTGCTTGGGATGTTTGCTTGTGGTATGAGCGCGCTTTGCTGGCGCTGACTATCGTTCATTTTTCTTTGCCCCATGACCAATACCTGTATCTATATACAGTATATTGAAAGTAGTGGTTTGACCACCCCTCAGGGGCATTGGCAGTGTAACTGGAGGGGTATGGATGTACTGGTTGAAACAGGACTCAAGCGCTCGCGCTGTTCGGTTCATCGGTTCGCCTCATCTCAGATTGGTTCTTCTTCCATTCTCCATGGATCGCGTTAGATGCAAGGGCGTCAGCGATTAATGAACGTTAATGATCTGCGCCTTGCATATCGGGCAACCTGTGTTAGGGCAATGATAAACAGTTCTGTGGTAACGAAAAGCGCCCAAATTGACGTGTTTAGATATACAGTGGTATTTGCTTAGGCAATAAAAAAGCCGCCTAGATTGGCGGCTGATGAGATGATGCTGAGCTCTAATGCGGGCGTGCAGGGAGCCCGTTAGATTCTTTACAGCGTCACCTGTAGTGGTGGGGCGGCGATCTTTTCTTGGTTAGTGCCGGATCGGCGTTGTGCTGCGACTAGCGTTTCAAGTTTAGCTATCGCGTCGTCAAACCTTTCCAGGCGCTCATTGTACTTGGCGAGCAGAATGCTATTGCTCGCCTCCGTTGTTGGGCAGGATGCCTCTGCGTTCATATTCACCTCTTTCTGCAATAATAAGATCTCCCATGAGATCCTTAATACTGCGCTGTAAGGCGCTTATCTCCTGGAATGATGAAACGATACTCTCGCATTCAGGCCTCGTAAACACTTGGCCAGATGCTATTAACTTTTCAACAGCCTGGATTAGGACTGCTTGAGAAGCAAGGTTTGCATCACTCATTTTCAGCATTGCTGTGGTCATCATGCTTAGCTGCTTGTCTATATATTCCTGGTGCTCGGCCACTTGTCCGCTACTCCGATGTTGAATGTATATATCTATTTATGAACGCCCAATCTTTTAACTGTCGTCGCTACGACCTTCAGCCTCATATATCAGCTTGCCGAGAATGTTGGATTTTGATTGCCCCTGTTTCAGCATTTCGAATGCCGTCATAGCTAGGCGGGCGCCTGCCATAGGGTCAATACCATCATCGAGTGTGGCTCGCACCAGAGCCTCTTCCACCATCTCAAGCGCCATAACTGTCAGGTCGGATTCAGCAACCTGTTCGGACTGCTGTGGGTCGTCAGTTTTACATGCCAGGTAGCGAGCGCTCACCCCGTATTTGTTCGCAAGGGCGACCATAACGCTTGGGGGTACAGGCGTTCGCCCATGCTTCCAGTCGCCAACTGTCTGGGACGACCTGCCAGCATCGGCAGCGATTTTGGTGTTGATACCATGATCCGAGGGATGCTGATGCACTTCCTGTGCGCGGGTCTTTATTCTCTCCCACACCCTTTTCCTTGTCTCCATCTCTTCATGAGAAGGACTTTGTGACGGCTGAGCAGTCATGTGTCAGATGCTCCGATTCTGGCAAATACCAGGAAAAATCAAGTTAACGCCATATCTTAGCCGCCCTGGTCACGTTAGTAATTCATCAAATTTATGGAATTTCTTGTATCTGGCATGGTTTAAACCATAATATAGCGATTATAACCATGATCTAAGAGGTAGGTATGACTGACATTGCTCAACAAACTCTTTCGCAGGCACCAGAACCTGCTGTAAGTGTTCCTACTCGCCCTGTAACCCTTAGAGATGTCATTAAAGACTGCGGGGGCGCTTCTGCTGTCGCTGCAGGAATGGGTGTTGCGGCTCCAAGCGTATACGGATGGATGAGCCAAGGTCACTTACCTCTATCTGAGCTACATGGGAAGACTAATTACAGCGATCAGCTTGCCGCTATGCAGCAAAGCATGCGGCTGAGTGCGGTTGAGATTCGGCGACTAGGGCTTCGCCTCTAATGCATTGCCTCGTATTTACAAATCCAACCAAGGCGCCAGGGGGTGCTGTATGAGCTTAATTGAAGAGTCACTTCGGCTGGCGCGTACGCTTCGCAATGTCGAGGAGTGGACTGGAAACGAGCATTACATAACGCACGACGCCACTGATTTTAGTTTGTGGATTGGTAATGGTTTTCACGGGCTGTGTGTGTACTGCCCCAACGCCAGCGCTAAGCAGGAAACGCGCGTTTACCGGTATGGCTTTTTTTGCTCCTTGATCATTTGGTTTGGTGGTGCGCGCTCCTGGTACAAGGCAGTTCGAGAAGTCCAGACGCGACGCACCAGCTTCAAGGGTGGCGTTTAATGATTTTCCTCGTCCATCTTCAAGATCAACTGAGCGATGGCGTCGCTCAACTGAACCCCTGTTTGGCTTCCCATCAAGGATTCAACTTCGGCCAGGACTTCAACTCTGGTATCAACCTTGGCGCCCGAAATAATGCCCAAGCGCTCTTGCATTTTGTTGTCCATAGCGTTGCCGCTTCGCTTTTCGAGCTTATCCAGCCTGCCAAGTATTTCAGCCTGAAGCACCAGCACGGCTTTCAGCATTTTCTGTGTGTCGTTTTCAGCCACGTCGTTTTCCTTCTATGGGTGGGTGGTGTCGCAACTGCCACTTTAGCGGGTGGCGGCGTGGCTTTCTATTTGGGGAGGCGCTGACCTATGCAATACCGCATCGTCATTGATCAGCCCGAAGCCTTGAGGCATGGCCTCAACCTCCAACAGGCAGCCATGCTTGCTTATGTGCGTGAAGCATCTCGCTGGGCCGAAGAGGTTAATCAAGGCGGCGTTACCTATCGGGCCATCACTAAACGTCAAATCATTGAGGCCCTGCCGTTGCTGACGGATAAGCCAGATACAGCTTACCGGCTGCTAAAAGTGCTTGAGCACAAAGGCTTGGTAGCTTTGTCGCACACTGAGTTTTCTACGCTGGTTAGAGTGCTTGACGGAGGTGGCCATGTCCGTTGAAGCCATGAGCTGGGCGCTGAATCAACAAGCGGTGACTGACCCTGCCGCCCGCGCTGTCTTATTTGGCCTCGCTAATCATGCTCATCATGACGGTAAGCACGCCTTCCCAAGCGTAAGTCTGCTTTGCCGCTACACCGGCTTAGCACCTCGCACCGTTAAGTCAAAGCTCAAGCTTTTAGTCGAGCTAAAGCTGATCAGAAAAGGCAACCAGCGCGTAGTCGCTGCCATCATCGAGCGTGCAGATCGTCGCCCAACAGTTTATGACCTGGACTTGAATGCAGGCTTAGATTTGGCGGCGATTGAAGAAGATGAGCGGGGTGCTTGTGACGCACCCCGAGAAGTTGAGCGAGGTGCAACAGATGCACCCCGTGAAGGTAACGGGGTGCATTTGACAGCAGAACGGGGTGCGACAGATGCACCCGAACCGTCCTTAACCATAAACCCCTCTCTCTCTGACGCAGGCGAAGCTCAGTCGAACATCTTCGAGCAAGCCGCCCAGCAAGCCGACGACGGCGAACCCGCTGCCGACGATCTGACCCAGCCCCGCAAAACTGCCATGCACCTGGACTGGGAACCAGAACCGGAAACCTATGCCGCTTCCTGCTGGCAGCGAGGGCTGGCGCCGGATGCCAACGTACACGCCGCGCTGCTCGACTTCCGCGAACACTTCGCCGCCCAGCCAGAGCGAACCAACACCCACGCCGATTGGACACGCCGATTCGTGCGCTGGGTATTTGAAAATCAACAACGCCAACAAACCGCCGTAGCCACTGCCGGAGGCAACCATGCAAACCGCCGCAACAGCACTCCAAAACGCCGTCTCACCGCTCAGGAAGCGCGAGCAGCCCACGAAGGCAGAGCGCCAGAGCCGCCAGGGCGAACGTACGAAGGCGAGTGGGCCAGCACTGACCGCTTCTGACATCGACAACCTGTTCAACGCCATGGGTGAGATGTACGCGAGCAAGTTTGTCAGCCAGTGGGGCGCATTCGATGAAACCGGTGCGTGGTGGGCAGAGCTGCAGCACTTCCAGCCTGCACAACTGGCGTTAGGCCTGCGCCGTGTTCGCCAGCAGGTTCAGGACGCAGCTCGAGCGAATGACGAAGCGTGGCCACCGACGCCGATCGCATTCGCGGCGATGTGCCAGCCGAAGTCGGAAGACCTGGGGCTGCCCAGTGAAGCCGAGGCATGGCGCGAAGTCACCGCAAACGCTCACCAGCCTGGGCGGCATCGCTGGAGCCATGAAGCCGTACGCATGGCAGGGCAAGCTGTTGGCTGGTGGGATCTGACCCACGGCGGGGGCGAAAGCCGTACCGATCGCATGGAGCGCCGTTTCCGGAAGGAATACGCCGCCCTGGTTAACCGCGTGATGGAAGGCGAGCAGCTGCAGGCCCGCACGCTGATTGGCCATGACAGCCAGTTGAACCGCGCTGAACGGGCAGAGCGCGCCAGCCGTGAAGCCGCCCAGCAACGCGCCGAAGCGGCGGGTATGCCGCAACGCATGAATTCAGAGCAAGGGATGCGCTGCCTACGCGCCGCCCTGGGAGGACGTTAATCATGAATACCGCATTCCAACCGAGCGGCAACGAAGTAAAACGGGCTGCATTCAGCGATCACCGCCGTTCAGGCAAGCTCAGCGCCTCCCGCGGGCTAGTGACTGCCTCGCTGGTGAGCAAGGGCCCCATGACCCGCAACCAGTTGGCAGACGCTACCGGCCTACCGCTGGCCAGCATTTGCGGCCGCTGCCGTGAGCTGCTCGATATGGATTACATCGAGGTCGCGGGCATGAGCGCCGATTCCCCAGCGCGCCAGGTGCTGGGGCTGACTGAAAGCGGTAAGGCGCTGGCCATGGATGCGGCTAAGGGGGTGGCGTCGTGAAGCGATTAACAAAATCCGAGCGTGCAGATCTATTTGGCATGTTCGACGGCTGCTGTGCTTACTGCGGTGAAGAGCTAGGCCAGCGCTGGCATGCCGATCACGTCAAGGCTGTGCGTAGGCGTCATGAGTTATACCGGGATGGATCATCTGGATATAAGACGCGCCTGGTGGGTGCAGATAAGCCCGAAAACCACGCTATTGATAATTTTATGCCCGCTTGCGCGCCCTGCAATCTCTCCAAAGCGACATACACCCTAGAGCAATGGCGCGATGTGCTGGCTGGCTACGTTGGTGCGCTGGATCGTAATGCGCCCACGTACCGCATGGCTAAGAAGTATGGGTTGATCGTGGAGACCGATATTCGCGTGGAATTCCACTTTGAAAAACTTGCTCGGGAGGCTGCGTGATGTCGCTTAACCCTATTGATCATCAAAACATCGTGCTGCGCTTGCTGGGCATGTCATCCAGTAACCCCGCACACCTCACCTCGCTTGCGCATTCCTACCAGATCCCGGTATCGCTGAATGAGATCCGCGTTGCTTGTGACGCCTTGGTAGAGCAGGAGTTTGTCGAGCGGGCGGGTGGGTATGCGTATCGCTTAACGGCCTTTGGCACGGTTGAGTTGCCTGCTGTGCCGTTGCTGGAGAGTTATTACACCGCTGGAGGTGCTATCCATGCCGCTGAGTAAAATCGAGCGCGACGTGCTTGAGGTGATTTACGAAGAGCACCGCCAAACGCATCGCGGGGCTAAGTCGATGATCGTGTATGTGGGCATGAATGCCAAAACGAACGACCAGAAGCTGCACATTCTTCAGGCTCTTCAAGCGCTGTGTAGGCTCGGGCTAGTGGCCCGCCAGGGCGGCGATGCATGGCTTCCCACTTTAGAAGGTGATGCATGGCTTCCCACTTTAGAAGGTAAAGCGGCTCTTGATGTGAGTGCATCCGACACGCCTAGCTGGACTGGCTTCGATCCGGCTAAGCCTGGCGCTGATGTCACTGGTCACTTCGAATTCGATAGCAAGAAAGTTGAGCAGCCTATACCGCCCATCAAGCTTAGTAGCGAAGATCTCCAGTTTGTTGAGCGCCGCGAATTTAAACCGGAAGAGATTAAGGCAGCTCAAGAAGCCGCTGCAACTAAATGGGCAGAAGACATGACTCGGTTAATTATGGGGACTGATCGCATCAGCGATGACCTCCTAAACCGTTGCGCCGCCATGAACGCCACCCTGCTGGCGCAGGCCGAGCAAGCCTATGCCGCTGGTGAGCCGGAGGCATGGCGAGATCTTCACTGGCTGATGGAAACCGGCAAGCAGCTGGTGGCGTTGCGAGGTGACTCATGACCCGCAATCCCTACCAGCAGCCCAAGTGCCCAGAATGCCAGTACCGCAAGTCACCTAGCGAGTTTCGCGACCCGGCTACCCATGAACCATTGCCCGCATGTAAGCACTGCATGCGCAAAGCCCAGCGGGCGGGAGGTCAACGATGGACGGCGTAACGTGGTTTTTAATCGGGGTACTGTCAGGCGTGTTTATCACCGTGGCTTGCTCCGCGTTGGCATTCGGTAAAGCAGTGAAAGATCTCAACGACCATGGAGAGCAATCTGATGAGTGGCAATGATCTAAAGGGCGGGCAGCAGGCCCGCCGCGCCGCGATGCTGTGTCAGAACAAGCGCTTTGGGCTTTACCTCGATCAGCGCCGCCGACAGGCGAACGCCCTAGAGCGCCGCGATCTTCCAGACGGTACCCATGGCCCCGAGGATTGTGCGGACTGGCTGCGCAAAGCGTGCGGCATTCAAAGCCGTGCCGAGCTAGACCATAACGACGCTGCCCGGGCAATGCTTGATCGCATCATGGCGGATTACAGCAAGTGGGAGCGCCAGCAGCGTTTGAATGACCGGATATGTGGGGGTGTGGTGTGAAATCGTATATGCATGCTGTTCTATTGGTATCAGGCGCTGTTATCTCCACCTGGTTAGCCCCAGTCGCCCACGGCGGGCTTGCAAGCTTGGCGCTATTTGCCGCATGGGCTATTGGCTTGATGATTCTGATTTTGACAATGATCGCTTTCGTCATGGACTCGCCACTAGATACGCCTATTCAGGTACCTAGCACCCTTCGCTGGATCTTCATTATTAGCTGGTGGAGCGCTGTAGCTTGGGCGGCTTACCACGGCATGTATGGCTTGGCAGCCCTCCACACTCTGACTCCGTTGATGGTTAGGCTAGATCACATACGCAAGACACGCGAGCGGGGTAATTCATGAGCCTACGTATTCAACCAGCCCGCCGCCCGCGCAAGCCCAAGGCCGACGGCACTCCACGCAAGCGCCCCGTAGACTGGGAAGGCAATGAGCAAGCTGTCCTTATCCGCTGGCTCTTGGGGGAGAAGAAGCGCGGGGAGCCAGTAGGGCAGTTGTACGATGCGATCTACCACGTTCCTAACGGTGGCCAGCGCAGTAAGAGCACCGGGGCGGCCATGAAGCGGCAAGGTGTTAAAAGTGGCGTGAGTGACCTTGTGATTATGGATGCCCGCGGCGGCTGGCATGGGCTGTACATGGAGTTCAAGGCATCCCCGCCGCATACCGCAGCGCTGGCGCAGAGTCAGCATGATTGGCTGGCGCAGGCAGAAGCGCGCGGCTATTGCGCGGTGTTGGCTGTAGGTCTGGAAGAGGCTAAGCGGGTACTTGATGAGTATGCGTGCTTAGGGCCGTCTTATAGCCATTACACAAAAGCTAACGTTCGCGGTACCGAGTGGAGAAAGGGCTAATGGGCATGGCATTGAAGAAAGAGGGGATCGCAATGCGCGACGTATTAGAGCGTATGCCGATGAGCCGGTTACGTGAGGTGGCGAAAGAGTCGAATGCTAATCATCATCCTGAGGCGCCGCGCGTTTTTGTAAACCGTGTACTTGATATGGAGGTTGAGCGCCGCACTTGGTACGCCCATGAGAACCAGGGCTACCAGCCATTCAGCTCTACTGCCAAGCTAGGCGAGCATCCTGGAGGCGGTACCGCTGCCGCTGATCCATTGGTGATTGCGTATGATCGAGGTATTCGTGTGCATGCCGCCCATGAGGAAGCGCGCCAGTTCCTTGACTATGCACGTCTGACGCCTCGCAACTTGTTAGCGGCACTGATTCAGGCGGCTAAGACTGACCGCCGCGCAACTGGCCCTTGGTGTAAAAGCTTCGACCAGATAGCGGATGATGCAGGGCCTTATGCGCAGCGGCTAGGCTTCTCCCCGGGTATCATGCACGGTAAGACACTGGTGTGTTATGACACGATCCAGCACGAAAAGGGCTGGGTGCAACACGTAGAGTCTAAGCACGTGGTTCCACTGTTTAGGAATGGTAAGGCGATTAAGAATGCCGCTAATGAGGCGAGGGTGCAGCTACTACTGCTAGCGCAATTATAAAAATCACTACCGCATGTTGTGTTTGTCAGACGGTTGACCTACTATCTGTCTAGGCTGGCGCTGAATGTAGCTAGCCGCCACACACCATAAAGCCCTGCCGGTCACCTGGCGGGGCTTTTGCGTTCTGCGCAGGTGTCGGGAGTCGGGTAGTGCCGAGCTGGTGTTAGCAAGCCAGTGACCGTTAATAAACCAATGATGCTTGGGTTACACGTATGCGCACTCACTGAGCGCAGCCTATCGTCATAGACCAGAGCGGCTGACAGTGCAGCGCCGGAAGCGTAACCGGCACTCTTTCCCATTGCGTTGCCACCTGGCGCGCCTTGCCCCTCCGTGTTGGGGCCTTTCTATTCCTGAGGTCGTCATGTCTGCTCACTCGCCTGCCCATTGGTACGACGAGGCGGAACTGCTGCGCCTTGAGCCAGCGCCGCCTAAGGATACGCGAGCGGGCAACGTGGCCGCGTTCCTCGACATGCTGGCATATGCAGAGGGCACACCTCGATACGGTAACCAAGACGGCTATAACGTGATTGTCGGCGGCGGCACCTTTGAGAGCTACCACGATCACCCGCGTCAACTGGTATGGCTGCCTACGTATGAGATCCACTCAAGCGCTGCCGGTCGTTATCAATTCCTGGCACGCACCTGGGATGATCTCGCTAAACGATTTCATCTGCCTGACTTCACTCCCGCCAGTCAGGATCTAGGCGCCATTCACCTGATCCGCCAGTGCAGAGCACTTCCCCTGATCCATGACGGCCGCATCCGTGAAGCCATTCATGCATGTCGGCGCATATGGGCGAGCTTGCCAGGTGCTGGTTATGGCCAGCGCGAATTAGCCACTGATGAGCTGCTGGGCGTTTACGAAACAGTCGGCGGCATTTCCATCGATTAACTGACGAGGCCCGCCCGAGAGGTGCGCCATGAACAAACGATCTAAAGAGAAACGCACCATGCCACATCGTGATCCAAACAATTGGCAGTGGCTGCTCGATTATCTGTCTATCGCTATTGCCTCCATCCTGACGTTTGCGATGGCCTTCATTCGTGGTGTTCACGAGGGAGGCAGCCTCAAGAAATCGCTGCTAGGTGCAGTCATGTGCACGTTATTGGCTACGCCGCTGTTCCCAGTGTTCCTGTGGATTGCTGAGTCGCAGGGGTGGCCGCCCATTAGCGCCTTCCCCCCGTGCGTATTCCTTGCGTTCCTGGGCACCGATTGGATACGTGCCAAAGCAGACGACCTTTATGAGGTTTTCATTAACTTCGTTAAGAAGTGGCTCAAATGATTGCCTCGCTTCAGGCGAAAGCCATTGGCCTGGTGGTAGGTGGCTTGGCACTGCTGAGCGCATTCCTCTATTGGCAGCACATCACCTCTCAGCGAGACGCCTACCACGCTGAAGCCGAGCGCCAGCGAAGCCGTGCCGAGATATTGCAAGAGCACCAGCAGTGGCAGCGCCAGCAGATCGAGACGTTGAGCAATGCCATGGTTGAGCGTGATCGTAAGTTAAGCGCTATCGCTGAAGACATAAGCGCCAGCACAGCCGCGCTTGATCAACTGGGAGAACAGAATGCTGAGATCCGCGCGTGGCTTGATAGGGATCTGCCTGTTGGCATTGGTGACTGGGTGCGCGAGCTCCAACGTCCAGCCGATGGAGATGCAGTGCAACGGCCCGACAGTACCCGAATACCTCACCAGTGAGCTACCCGCCCCAGCGCTAATTCTTCAAAGCCATAAAGGCTTGCTGTTGTTGCTCGCTGAGTATGAAGCGATGCGCCGCCGGTTCAATGCAGACCGAGCAGTGGTGGTCGAGATACTAACTAACGATGCAGGGGATGAGTGATGCCACTACCCAACAACCGCGCCTTCTGGCTGTTAGCTGCCGCTGTTGCGCAGGTCGCCCGGTTCTTCCGTTGGCTTAAGAAACTCCTGTCAGCAAATGCCTAGCTCGCCACCACGCCCATGCCGTGCACCAATGTGTGCAGGCAAAACCACGCACAAGCACGGCTACTGCGATAAGCACGCCGACCAAGCAGTCACCTGGAAGAAGTCACCCACAGCTAAGCAGGATCGCGGCGGCAGGCCATGGCGTCGCAAGCGCCAGCGCATACTGCAGCGTGATAAAGGCCTGTGCCAGCCGTGTCTGCACCTAGGTATTTACACCCCAGCCGTTGAGGTTGACCACATCGTCAATATCGCCTCAGGCGGCACCGACAGCGACGACAATTTGCAGGCGATATGCGACCCGTGCCACAAGGCCAAGACGCAGGCAGAGGCGCGCCGGGGGCGTGGCGAAGACGCCTGAGGGGGAGGGGGGGGGCAAATCCCTACAGCCCTGCGTCAGCGGACACCGACGCCACCATTAGATTTTTATACCCGCGAAATTAAAAAATCAGGTCGGCGCGAGGAATTATCAAATGACACAAGGTCGCAAACCTAAGCCGAGCCACCTGAAAGCGGTGCAAGGCAACCCTGGAAAGCGCGGCATTAACCACGATGAACCTGAAGGCGAAGAGCTGACCGAAGTACCACTTCCGCCGGATTGGCTTGATCCGATCGGCATCCAGATGTGGGAGAAAATTGGCCCTTGGCTAGTGAGCTCCAAGATCCTTACCGGATCTGACCTTGCCAACCTGGAAGCCTACTGCGCAGCTTATGCCCGCTGGCGTAAAGCAGAAGAGGACATCGCTATAAAAGGCATCACGGTGCAGGGCATGAACTCCGAAGTGAAGAACCCCGCCTGCACCGTGGCGAATGAATCCCTTAAGCAGCTCGTGACGTTTGGCAGCGCCTTAGGCTTGGATCCTTCTAGCCGGTCGCGTCTCGCCATACCTGGCGCGAAAGATGCCGGTAACCCATTCAAAGACCTCATAGGCAAAAAGCGATGAAGCGCAATGGCCAGCTACCCGAACGTCAACGCCGCGAACAAGTACGCTCGGGACGTAGTGGCCAAAAAGATTCCCGCGTGCAAGGAGGTACGGCAGGCCTGCCAACGCCACCTGGACGATCTCAAGGCGCAGAAATCCCGATCATATCCGTACCGGTTCGATAAGGAAGAAGCTGAACGGTGTTGTGACTTCATTCAACTACTGCCACACACCAAGGGCCGATGGGCGCGTGAGAAGCGGCTCATCACGCTTGAGCCCTGGCAACTGTTTATCGTTGCTTGCATTTTTGGTTGGCTCAAAAAGAAAACCGGACTACGCCGCTTTTCAGAGGCATACATTGAAGTAGAGCGTAAGAACGGCAAATCAGTGTTGGCAGCTGCGATTGCCAACCTGCTGTTTTGCGCCGATGGCGAGTACGGCGCAGAAGTCTACTGTGGCGCGACCACAGAGAAGCAAGCTTGGGAAGTGTTTCGACCTGCACGCTTGATGCTAATGAAGTCGCCCGCGCTGGTCAGTGCGGCAGGCATCGAGATAATGGCCAAGAACATCTCGATAGCAGAAGACGGCTCCCGCCTGGAACCATTGATCGGTGACCCAGGTGACGGCTCATCGCCCAGTGGCTCGATAGTTGATGAGTTCCATGAGCACCAAACACCCAACCTATACGACACCATGTCGACTGGTATGGGCTCACGCGATCAGCCGTTGATGTTCATCATCACCACGGCAGGCTTCAACCTGGCAGGCCCCTGTTACGACAAGCGCCGCCAGGCACAGCAAATGCTTGATTTGTCGCTACCAAATGATGAGCTGTTCGCCATCATCTACACGATTGATGCCGGCGACGATTGGAAAGACCCCAGTGTTTTACGTAAGGCAAACCCTAACTTCGGCATTTCAGTTGGTGAAGACTTTCTTCTCAAGGCCCAACGGGACGCCGTTCGCTACCCAAGCCGGCAAAACAGCTTTCTCACCAAGCACCTGAATGTCTGGGTGAGTGCACGTACAGCGTGGCTCAATATGGCCAGCTGGCACGCGCTGGGTGATGAGTCGTTAAAGATAGAAGACTTCATCGGCAAGGCCTGCTGGTTAGGCGTGGATCTCGCCAGTAAGACCGACATCGCGAGCATCGCTTTGTTGTTCCGTGACGAAGTGCCCGACAAGAAAGGGCGCATGAAAACGCGCTGGACGGTATTCGTTCGTAACTACCTGCCGGAAGGTGCGGTTGAGCGGGCCAGCAACAACAAGGCCGCTTATGAAACGTGGGTGAATAGCGGTGACCTGATCATCACCGATGGCGAAGAGCTCGACTTCGATGTGATCCGCGATGACATCAAAGACCTGGCGGGCTTATTCGAGATAACAGAAATTGCCTACGACCCCTGGCGCGCCACGCAGCTTGCCCACCAGTTAATGGCAGACGGTGCCAGCATCGTTGAGTACCGCAACACCGTTCAAAACATGAGTCCCGCCATGCGGGAAATGGAAGCCGCCATCACTGGCGGTCGCTTCCGGCATGCCAAGGATCCGGTGCTCACCTGGATGGCCAGCAACGTGGTCGCAAAGGCAGACGCCAAAGACAACATCTACCCACGCAAAGAAAAGCCCGACAACAAGATCGACGGCATCATCGCCATCTTGATGGCGCTCGGTCGCGCCGTGCTCACCGAAAACGACGAGCCGGAAGAATCCATTTACGACACCTCGGACGTTACATGCTGATCAATCTCATCACCTTCACAGTCGGCCTGCTGGGTGTCGGGCTCGTCGCGTTTGGCGCGTGGCTGGTACTGCCCGCCGCGGGCTATATCGTCGCGGGCAGCTTCTGCCTGTTCTGGTCGTGGCTGGCTTCCAAGGCAGCGGCCCAGGCAAACCAACCGCCACCGGTCGCCAAAAACGAAGAGGATAGCTAATGTTCTGGCCCAGCCTCTTCAACTCACCCGCCACCGGCAGCCCGCAGAAAAGCCAGGATTGGACAGGTAATTGGGTGAGCTCCAACACCAGCCGCCAAAGCGCCGCTGGCACAATGGTGAACACTGAAACCGCCCTGGGTGTAAGCGCATTACGCGGTTGCGTTACCCTGCTAGCGGAGTCGCTGGCGCAGCTGCCCTGTGAGCTCTACCGCCGCGACGACAAAGGCGGGCGCGAGCGTGCGACCGATCACCCCCTTTATGACGTGATCCACAGCCAGCCCAACCGAAAAGACACCACGTTCGAGTATTACGAACAAGGCATGGGCCACCTGGCGCTGGAAGGAAACGAGTTCTCACTGATTGAACGCGATGGTGCTGGCTACCCAACAGAGCTAATCCCCGTCCACCCCAAGAAGGTTGGGGTGCTTAAAGGGCCGGATGGACTGCCGTATTACCAACTGCTGGATTACAAAAACCAGATACTGCCGATGCGCTCAGTGCATCACGTTAAGGCGTTCTCGCTAGATGGATATGTAGGACTTTCACCCATCGCTACCAACGCCGACACCATCGGCCTAGCTATGGCCACCGAGCAACACGCCTCCGCGGTGTTTCAGCGTGGCGCCACAATGTCGGGCGTTATTCAAAGGCCCAAAGAAGCCACGGCGATTAAAGACCAGGCATCGGTTGACCGTCTGTTGAGTAAATTCACAGAGCGTCACGGCGGCGGTCTGCGAAATGCCTTCTCGGTGGCACTGCTGCAAGAGGGCATGGAATACAAGCAGCTCTCGATGGATAACGAAAAGGCTCAGTTGCTGGAGTCGCGCAACTTTGGCGTGGTGGAAGTGTGCCGGCTATATCGTATCGCGCCCAACATGATCCAGCACCTGGACAAGGCCACCTTCAACAACATCGAGCACCTTGGCCTGCAGTTCGTCATCTACACGCTGATGCCGTGGATCAAGCGCAAAGAGGCCGCGATGATGCGCGACCTGCTCATCCCCAGCGAGCGCAAGAACCTTTACATCGAATTCAACGTATCCGGCCTGCTGCGCGGTGACCAGAAGTCACGCTTTGAAGCCTACGCAATTGCCCGCCAGTGGGGCTGGTTGAGTGTTAACGACATTCGCCGCTTAGAAAACATGCCTCCGATCAAGGGAGGCGATCGCTACCTGAGTCCCATGAACATGGTGGATTCACAGCAGATGCAGAACTCGCTGAATGCCACGCCCCAACAAATGCAAGAGATCGAGGGAATACTCGCATGCACGCAATGATCAACTACCCGCACATCGCGTCCATGGTGTTTAACACGCCACTGTACGCAACTCCCACGCTCGTGCAGGCCGTGCGCAACGTGCTGGAACCTCGCTTGCTAGGGCGTGCTAACGACCTACCGCAAAGCCTGGGCATGGAATCAGGCAGCGGGGAAGACCGTGAAATGCAGCGCCTACAGGTATCGGGTCGCATCGCTGTTATTCCTGTGCACGGTGTGCTGGTGGCGCGCCGTGGTCACATCAACGCGGCGTGTGAAGAGATCCTGTCGTATGAGCGCTTGCGCAGCCAAATCACCGCCGCGTTAAAACATGAAATGGTCGAAGAGATCGTGCTCGACTTCCACACCGGTGGTGGCCACGCCATGGGCTGTAAAGAGCTCGCCGATTTTATCCGTGCCAGCACGGCCATTAAGCCCATTACAGCGATCGTCAACTTCGCTGCTTACTCGGCGGGCTACTACCTAGCGTCGGCATGCTCGCGAATTGTCGCTAGTCCTACTGCGGGCGTCGGCTCCATCGGCGTGATTATCGAAACCTACGAAGTCAGCCGCTGGGAAGAAGAGATCGGTATTAAGTACAACACCTACTATCGCGGCGACCACAAGAACAACGCCTCCCCTCATGAGCCGATCACCGACCAAGCCGTACAGGAGATTAACGGAATGTTGGATGTCGCCTATAGCGAATTCACAGAAGCCGTGGCCAGCTTCCGCGGGCTGGATGTGTCCGCCATCGTTGATACCCAAGCGCGGCTGTTCCGGCCAAAAGAAGCGCTTTCCCTAAAGCTGATCGATGAGATCGCCCCCGCACAAGACGCCATCGACACTATCGCGCAGCGCTACACCAGCAACACCGGTACCGCCCCACGAAACAACCGAAGCATTCGCGCCCAGGCGCGAGCGTTCGACACCAGTTGTCAGCTCTAGCCACGCGGCGGAGCGACATCACGGCGGCCATGAGCCGCCTTTTTTGTGCCTAAACGAAGAGGAAGTACCATGCCTAATATCGAAGAACTCCGCCGCAAGCGTGCCGAGATTAACGCGCAAGTGCAGGCGCTGGCCGCTGTTGAGATGGAAGCGGGCGAGCTGAACGAAGAGCAGCTGGCTGAATTTGAAAAGCTGGCCACCGAGTTTGATGAAATCAGCGCCAAGCTTTCCCGCGCTGAAAACATTGAGCGCATGAACGCCGCTTCCGCCGAAACAGTCCCCGCCTTTGGTGGTGGCCAATCGGCCGCGGTGCATATCAAACCCGAGCTTAAGCAGTACACCGGCGCCAAGGTGGCGCGCATGGCGATGGCCGTGGCCGCCGGTAAAGGCGATATGCAGTTGGCCTCGAAGTTCGCCAGCGGTGAAATCGGCGATGCTGACGTAGCGATGGCCATCGACACCAGTGCAAATTCCGGCGGTTCGCTAGTGCCTGAGAACATGCATAACGAAGTGATTGAATTGCTTCGCCCCAAAACCATCGTTCGCGCACTGGGTGCCCGTTCCATGCCACTGCCTAACGGCAACCTGAGCATGCCGCGCATGTCGTCTGGTGCAACCTCTAGCTACGTAGGCGAAGGCTCCGATGTGCTGGCGACCGAGGCCAACACTGACGATGTAAAACTGAACGCCAAAACCATGATCACGCTGGTGCCGATGAGCAACCAGTTGATTGGCCGTGCAGGGTTTCAGGTAGAGCAGCTGTTCCTAAACGACATGCTGGCCAGCATGGCGGTACGGGAAGATAAAGGCTTCCTGCGTGATGACGGTACCAATGACACGCCTACTGGCTGGCGTGCCGTATGTCAGGCGGAAGGGCGTGTAGTGCCCTGGTCTGGCACGGCAGATCTGGCGACCATTGATGCCTACCTCGATAGCATGATGCTCGCGTTGATGGAAAGTGACAGCCTATTGATTGAGCCAGGTTGGGGGCTGTCTCCGCGTACCTATATGAAGTTGTTTGGTTTGCGCGACGGTAACGGCAACAAGGTGTATCCCGAAATGGCCCAAGGTCAGCTAAAGGGTTACCCCATCCGCCACACCACCACCATTCCGGTGAACCTGGACACCTCAGGCGATCTGAACAACAACGAAACAGAGATCTACTTCGGTGACTTTAACGATGTGATCATCGGCGACAGCGATGTCATGACCATCGATTTCAGCCGTGAAGCCACCTACAAAGATGGCGGCGGTAATCTGGTATCTGCATATAGCCGCAATCAATCGCTCCTGCGTGTAGTGAAAGAG
Source organism: Halomonas sp. KHS3 (assembly GCF_000830495.1). Taxonomy (NCBI): domain Bacteria; kingdom Pseudomonadati; phylum Pseudomonadota; class Gammaproteobacteria; order Oceanospirillales; family Halomonadaceae; genus Halomonas; species Halomonas sp. KHS3. Next base: position 89,140 of record NZ_JWHY01000010.1, read on the forward strand.
CACGATATTGCCTTCCGCCACCCAGAAGGCCTGGTGCTGGGTACCGAAGTCACCTGGTAAGGCTTTCCTGTTTGTAGAACAGCTAAGCAATAGCCGAAGACCCGCCGCGTGCGGGCCTTCGCCGTTACCCCCTTTATGACAGGAGCCACCCATGGCCGCCACCAAAAAACCTGCTGAAAAGCTTCACACCATGGTGTTTCTAAAACCCTATGGCCGTTACTCCCGTAACGATCGTGCGGGCTTCCCTCAAGAGAAAGCCGAGCAGCTGGAAAAGCGCAAGATCGCTATTCCAGCAGATAAATTCAAAGCCGCCGAAGCCGAGCAGGCCAAGGCCGCTGGCGCGAATAAACCGGCCAAAGGCACCGAAGGCGCCGACAAGGTTTAGCCCTCGCTGCCTTTATCGCTATGCCAACGCCGCCATTGGGCGGCGTTGATGTTTCTGACTATTGAGAGCCCCTGAATGATCACGTTAACCCGCGCCAAACTGCACCTTCGGTTAGCTATCACCGAAGAAGAGGCAACGGCCTACACCGATGAAGACGCGATTATTCAAGGGCTCATCAACGGCGCCTACCAATACGCCGAACACTACACCCAGGCAACGCTGGCCACGCGCACCAAAACGCTGGTGCTCGATGGCTTCCCAGCGGGGAGTGATGCCATTGAACTGCCGTGGTCGCCGGTAACCGCCATTGAATCCCTGGAGTACATCGACCCCGAAGGCATCGAGCAATCACTCGATGCTGAAACGCTACGGCTAGACACACGCCCCATTTACCCGCTGCTGGCGCCGCAATGGGGTAGCCACTGGCCCAGCACTACCGACGAACCCGAGAGCGTCACCATTACCGCCACAGCAGGCGCGGCAGAAACCCCGCCAGATGTTGATGTCGCCATCCTGCTGCTGATCGGCCACTGGTACGAAAACAGGGAGAGCGTTGCTATAGGGACAATTACTAGTGAAGTGCCGATGGGCGTGGATATGCTGCTGGCGCCTCATCGAATCCATGCCGTGGGGTAGGACATGCGTATTGGTAAAAAGCGAGATCAGGTTGTCCTCGAATGGTGGCAAAAGGGCGACCGCACCGACTCAGGTGCAACACCGGAAGGGTGGCAGCCAGGTGGCAAAGTGTGGGCTGAGGTTGAACAGCTACGCGGCCGCACGCTATTCGCCGCCCAAGAAGCCAACGCCGAAACCACCGCCCGTATCCGAATGCGGTACCGGGCAGACATTGCCGCTGCCACTGGCAAAATCCTACGGCTACGCCATGGCGGGATGACCTACCAACTGGAGGGCCGCCCGATCGACCTAGGCGGCCGCCGCACAGAGCTGGAGTTGATGTGTCATGAGTGGGTTTGATTGGCAGGTTCAGGGAGTCCACCTGCAGGAAATGCAGCGTGAGCTAAAGGCGTTGGAAGACAACATCAAAGAGCGTGCCATACGGGCCGGCTTGGTGTCAGTGGTAGCCCCGGTCAAGCGCACCGCCAAAAGCGAAGCGCCCTCGGATAGCGGCGATATGGCCCGCGCCGTCGGCCACCGCAACATTAATAAACGCCAGCGTAGTCGCTTAGGTTTCAAGCCCGGCGAGGTGGGCCTACTGGTAGGCACTAACCGCAAGATCAACGGTCGCTGGCAGGGCCGCAAAGGCATGTGGCAGGAGCAAGGCACCGAGAACATGGAAGCCAACCCGTTCCTATGGCCCGCCATGCAGAAACACCAAAGCGGGGTGCCCGGGCGGTTTTACGAAGGGCTCTCGAAATACCTAGATCGGCAGCGCACGAAAGGGGCCATTGCATGATTGATAGCATCATTACCGCACTCAGTGCCTCAGGGATTACCGCAGCCCCCAGCAGCGAAGCCGACCCCAGCCGCGCCGATACTGTGCCTGGCTTAGTTGCCCTAGTAGACCCCGTTGTCAGCAGCGCCCTTTGGCCGCTCAACCTACCGGCGGATGCCCCCGGCACCAACGGCGTTTACAACCTGGCAGGCCAAAGCGGCATCGAGGTAGACGGTTACCGCTTGGGGCGCGTGGACACCTACGTACTCAGCCTCCGGTCACCCGAGTTCGACCCGCTACGCACCATGAGCACTCAGCTTATCGAGCGAGTCGCCGTGCAGAGTGGCAGTGAAGGCTGGGAGATCACCGACGCCGCCACCGATTACGAATACGACCAAAAGCAATACCGCGCCCACTTTGAGTTGCAAGCCACCAGCTTAGCGATGTCAGCCCCGGCACTTCCCGCAGCGTTCGTTCACCCCGTGCAAGCCACGGCAGAGCCCAACGCACTCGGCACCATGAACGTTCGCCAGACCGTGACCGAGCATATCGCTGTTGTGCTAGTGGCCGAACAAGCCGAAGTGGATACACAGCGCCGCGCCATTACAGCAGCCCTGCTGGGCTTAGAGAACCCGGCGGATGCCGTCGCTCCACTGGAGTACGCAGGCGGGCAGCGCATTGCTGTCTCCGGCAGCCACGTCTACTGGCGTGAGCTTTATAGCTACGATCGCCTGATACGTAGCTAATCAAATCAGAGAGAGCAAAATCATGATCCAGTTTTGGTTAGCGGAGCTTGATAGATATGGCAATCCAACACTCATTGATGGGGCGCACGGTGCAAGAGAGGGAGCTGAAGAGGCGTTAACACTCCGGCGCCGCCTGCCCATGTTGAGTACAGATGGCCGTAAATTCGCAATTGCTGAGGTTCGATTGAGTGAGCCCACTGGCGCCCACGGCCCACTGAACGAAGAAGCATTAGACGTCTTGGGCGCTCACAAGCCTTAGGCCCAATTGACCCACCCCAACAAACCCCGCCGCGTGCGGGTTTTTTTATGCCTGGAGGAAACCCCCATGCCCAGCAAAGGCGGCCGCTACGAGATCCGTGACGGCAAGCGTGTGCTAACGCACCAAACCAAACCGGCGCCCGTGAAGACCGCGAAAGCGCCCGACTCAAAACCCGCCGCCGCGTCGGTGAAAGCCGACGCCGTAGCACCCAAGCCCACCAAGGCGGTGGCCAAAAAAGAGGTAACAGGCGATGAGTAATGAACCACTACTCTGGCGAATTCTGACCGTTGCGGCAGTCATTGAAGATGAGTACGGCGTCACGCCCACCGATCTAAGCACCGCCGTGTTTTTTGATGTAATGACCAAGGATTCACCCGGCGTTTATCAAGGCGATACCGCCGAGCGTGAGCGCGTGAAGCCAGGCTTTGGTGCTAACGAGCAGGTTAACGTTGCACCGTATTCCACGCGTACGATTCGCGTGCCCTATGCGGGCTCAGGAACCCCCGGCGTGCCGCCTTCATTCTGGCCGTTAATGTTGTGCTCTGGTCATAGCGAAACAATCGATATGACCGTGGACGAAGAAAAGGTAATTTACGATCCGGTTTCCAGCAACTTCAGTTCTGTCTCACTGCTTTGGTGGTCTGATGATGACGAGCTGCAGGTGTTGCCGGGTGTGCGCGGTACCCTGACGCGTACCACCGATGCTAAAGCCATGCCGTACTTTGAGTTCAACCTCACCGGGCTATATGTGCGGCCCACTACAGAGGCGCCGCCATCAGGCGCGACCCGTGCGCCCCAGGCTGGCGAAGTGCCGGTTAACAAGCAAAACAGCACGTTCACGTTCTTCGGCTACGAGGCGCCGATGCAGTCCTGGTCGTTCGATATGTCTGGACAGGTAGAGCACCGCAACCTGCCCGGTTATGAGGGTGTGCATCTTACTAACCGGAATGCGGCGGGCCAGGTCAATATCCAAAAACCGCGCCTCGCTGACTTCAATATCTATGAAAAGATTGAGTCTCATAACGGCACGGTAGTAGACACGGTAACGTTCTCCCATAACAAAACGCCCGGCAATATTGTGGATTTTGAGGCCACCCGTGTGCAGCTCTCGAATTACGCCGAAACCGAGGTTCAGGGGATTACCCATTCCACGATGGATACCCGCCTGCTTTCCGCGCCCGAAGGCGACGGCGACTACCGCTACGTTTTCCGCTAATCACTTAACCCACAACCGCTAACCACATCGCGCCGCCTAAGGGCGGCGTACTTGTTTGTGCCAACTACAGGAACACACCATGTCTCTCATTCTGAAGAAAATCCCCACCATTACTGTTGATGTACCCATTCAAGTGCCGGGCGATAAGAAGGCATCAACGATCCAGGCAGAGTGGAAGCTGCGTAAGTGGGATGACTACCGCGCCAATGTTGAGGCGGCTCAGTCAGGCAAGAAAAAAGATGAAGAGTTTCTAGAAGATCTGGTGAACATCACCGGCATTAAAGGCGAAGACAAAAAGGATTTGCCGTTTGATAAAGAGCTGGTCGAGCAGCTAATGCAAGAAACCTATATTCGCCGGCCGTTGATCCTCAGCTGGTACGCCGCCCAGGAAGGCCGCAACCAGGCCGCCGCAAAAAACTAAGCGGCGCTGGCCAGTGGTGGGCCAGCGGCCCAGCCCCCAAAGATCAGCGTAAGAAAGACACTGACCGCTGGGGGCTGAAAGACGCCGATACACCCGAAGCGCCCCAACACTTTGAGGTGTGGGAAGAACACTGGCCAGCGCTGGAACTGTTTCTCGCCATGCGCACCCAGTGGCGTACGGCCATCGGCATGGCAGGCGGGCAACGCCTGGGGATCGACTACACCTCGCTATATGGCCACCCCAAGTTCGCCCGCCTGGATTATGACGAGCAAGACAAGCTGCTAGGCCAGATCCAGCACATAGAAGCGGGCGCGCTCGCGGCGTTTAATGATCAAAGCCACCTAGCCGAGCAGGAGGCAGAGCAGCAAGCCCAAGTAACGGAGATCATTGAGAAACGCGCCGAGTTGAGTTTCCTGCAGGAAGAGCAGCAGCGCATCAACGTACGTGAGCTTATGAACGTGATGGATCTGCCGGCCGATTACAGGAGTGATGGGGCGTTTGTGGCGTAGAGATCTTTTCCGACTTTAACTCGTTACACTGATCATCAATATCAAAAGGGCCCTGGCAATTGCCGGGGCGGCTAACTGGAGGTTTTATGAACGAAGTACAGAAAGACGTGAAGCGAATTCGCGAACTGCTTGAGGAGCTTGTGATGCTTCAGAAGGCATCCAGCAAGAGTCTTCGAGCCGACGTTAGATAGCGCTTAGCACAAACACTAACTGAGAGTCGCCGTGCTCGTCTGGTGTCATTTCGTGCCGCCTAGCTGTGCACTCGAACATATGGCCCTCTTCAGATCCCTTTGGGTATAGTCGTACGTGATCGCCAACTAAGAGGTTAGTTGGGTTAAAACTGACAGATACAGTCGGCTTCAGCGCCGCTTTGATGTCATCACTAACGCTGTCATCGAATTGAAATGTACTAAATATCATCAATTTTCCCTTAGCTTTTGGTTATCCAATTGACCTTATCAGTAACTAGGCGCTGAACAATCCTGATTTTTATCCATGCTGTTTATAAAGCCATGCTTAAATATCACTTAAGCACATGCTCATGCGGAATATTTAGGGAGGTGCCTCTGTTCTCTTAATCCGCTAAGCTGGCTTGGGAACAACAAACTGAAGAGGGCCTTATGTCAGCACAAACTATGCCGGATAGAGAGCGTTGGTCAGGATGGGTAACATTTGCATGGCTATTGGCAATACTTGCTTGCATTGGAGGTGTTGCAATTATTGCTATTGCTGGATCTATTGAGGTGCCGCGTGAAAATGGTTTCGGTAGAGTCGAGACCGTAAGAGAAGCCAATGTATTCATATGGTCGCTGGGTATTGGGCAGGCGGTAAGCGCCTTAATGCTTGCTGCGCTGTTCAGCATGATTAACTCAATTTATAAGAATTCTTGTTTGTTGGTAGGATTACAGTCTGATGTAGATCCAAGCTTGAAGGAAGATGCCCCCAACCGCTCTTGGCCTCAATCGTCAAATATGACACCGGATGCTAATGGGCCAAGGGTTGTAAAAATATCCGATAAATCACCTTTATTCGATAAAGCTTATGTGGATTGGTATCTAACAAAAGCAAACGGTAACAACATTTCATCTAGCAAAGACATAAAGCCGATGTTGAAGCTTGGTGAGAACAGCTTCATTTTTATAAAGCCAACAGGTGAACAGGTAACAATCAATACTACTGTCAACTCTGATTTACGCCTACATATGACTTTAAGTAGATAAGTCTCTAGATTTTCTAAACCCGCTACGGCGGGTTTTTTAATGCCCGAATTTTAACAGGCCCGCCTCGTGCGGGCTTTTTATTGCCCGCAATTTGAGGTTTACCACCCATGGCCCAGCAATACAAAACCGGATTAATCATCACGGGCGACGCCAGTGGTGGTATTCGTGCCATTAAGGCGACCGAAAGCGAGCTGGGAAAACTGAATCAGGGCTTTGACCGTGGTGGGCGTCAGTCCAAGCAGTTTGGCGCAGACGCTGCACGCGCAGGGCGTCAACTCTCAGCAATTGATCAGGGCGCTTCTGATGCTAGCCGTGGACTAGCTGTGCTACGTACTAACGTGGCAGGCGTGGCCGCGGCAATGGCCACTGCTTTTGGTGCTGGCAGCATTATTAATCAAGCCAAATTAATTGCTGATACCGATTCGCTCGCCAAAAGCATCGGCATGGCCACGGGCAGCTTGCAGGCCTGGGATTACGCTGCCCAGCAGGCCGGTCTGGCTGGCGGCCAGATGGGCGACATCCTCAAAGATATTACCGAGCGCATCGGTGAATTCACGGCTGAAGGCACCGGCGAAGCCGCCGCGCTATTTGAAAACCTAAACCTCAATATTGAGGAAATGAAGCGGCTGGCGCCTGATCAGCAACTGCTGCGCATTGCGGATGCCATTAGCACGCTGGAAACCCGCGGCGAAAAGATCAGTTACTTAGAGCGCTTAGGTAGTGATGCCACGTTGCTGCTGCCGCTGCTGGACGATAACGCCGCCAAACTGCGCGAGTTTACCAACGAAGCGGAAATGCTGGGCGTCGCAATGTCCCAGGTGGACATTAACAATGCCGTTGAAGCCAACCGCGCCATGTCGCAGCTTACCGGCACTATGGATGGCTTCACCAACCAAATTGTTGCAGACCTTGGGCCAGGGCTAGCAATGGCAGTAGGTGAGCTGGCTGACTTTATCCAAGAGTCAGGTGGTGCGGCCAGCATCCTGAATGAGGTGAAAGATGTTGCCACGCTGACAGCCGCTGTTATGGCGGGCCGCTATGCCGCCTCGATGGTGGCCTCTACCCACCAGATGATAGAGCGAAATGCCGCCAGTGCAGCGGCCGCCGCCGCTGATGAGCGCTCCATGCAAATGGCGGTACGCCGTTCAGCCGCAGAAGTCACCGCAGCTAAGCGCACATTAGGGCGGGCCGTAGCTGAAGCCCAGGCGACCAAAGGAACGGATGCTCACACTGCTGCGCTGGCTCGCTTGGGTGTTGCTCGCCAGCAGGCCATAGCAGCCACGGCACAACATACCGTTGCCGTGAATGCCAACGCGGCGGCGACTCAAAGGGCTACAGTCGTGGCTCGGGCAGCATCCGGCGCTTACGCCCTGATCGGTGGCCCCTTGGGGGTGGCAACACTGGCCGCTACCGCGTTCTTTATGTTCCGTGATAGCAGTGATGAAGTTGCCAGCTCGCTGGCCAACATGGATGAGCCGCTTGAAAGCGTTATTGAAGACTTCAAAACGCTGACCACTGAAAGCCAGCGCGCCGCGCTTATTAAGTGGGGCGACCGTCAGGAAGAGGAAGCCGATAAAGCACGTAAGGCGTTGTCGAAAATCCGCGAAGAGGTGCTAAGCCTAGGTTTTGAAGACAGCACCGGCGCCGAAGCGAGAGTATTTTTTGACGAAATTAACGCTGGATTTGATGCCGTAGAAAGTGGTGCTCAAAGCCTGGATGCCATGCTAACGGGCTTGCAAGAGCAGTTAGAAATTCCTGATGGCGTGATGCGTAATTTGCGCCTCTTAGCGTCTGAATACAGCGCGGGGAGTGTTTCAGCTGATGAGCTGGGAGTCCGTTTAGAAGCGCTGACAAATACGTTTAATGACGTAAGTGAAGGTGCCGACAACGCGGGCGTCTCAGTCAACAGCGGCGCACCCAGCGAAAAAACACTAGAAGCCTGGGGCACTTACAACGACCGCCTGCGGGAAAGCATTGCCGCTTCACGTGATGGCGGTTCAGCGCTGGGCGCCGCCAATCGTGCCATGGATGGCATGGGCGAGGGCGTCAATAGCGTGATGCGTGGTTACACTGCGTTTTTAACCGTTCAAGATGAGGTGCTGAAAGACCAGAAAAAAGCCCAGGAAGAATCCGCTTCAGCCGCAAAACAAGCGGCTAGTGAATCCGCCCGCGCTTATGAGCAAGCTGCCCGCGCCGCTAAACAGTCAGCGAAACAACAGGCGGACGCTCTACGGGGCATTCAGCAGGAGATGGATCCCCTTGTGGCAGAGCATGATAAATACATCGAGCGAATCGATGTACTTGACCAAGCCCTGTCTGATAACACGCTGACTCAAGAGCAATACGGCGAGTCCATGCGCTGGGCAGCGGAGCAATACACCCGCGCCGCCACCGGTGCCGAAGAGTACGAAAAGCAGACTGAAACGCTGGTTAGTACCTACGACCGGCATAATCAGAAAGCCCAACAGCTACGTGATGCGCTTGAACAGATAAACCAGCGGTACCGCGATGGTGAGATCAACGGCGACCAGTACGCCCGTATGGTCGGCGGTATCCGCAATGAAATGCAGCAGTTGGCGCTCGAAGCCGCTCCTATTTCTAAAGAGCTTGCGCGTTCGTGGGAGGAAGCCGCTAACCGGATTAATGAAACTTTTGGAGATGCGTTTACCGGTGCCTACGACTCGTTTGAGGATTTTGGCGACAAACTGATGGACGGCGTTAAGCGCCTGATCGGTGAGATTACCTACCAAGCGACACTTGAACCTATCGTTATCGGGGTGACTACTCAGGCGCGTGGTGCGCTTGGTATCCCCGGCACTGGTGGCCAGCAGGGCGGCGGTTTAGATCTCAGCTCCATGAGTTCGCTCAAAAACGGCTGGAGCGCCCTGAAAGGCGGCGTTAGTAACATTGCTTGGACGGGTGCGGGCAGCTCATACGGCGGCACCGGCTGGGCAAATGCTGCCACTCAGGGCACCGGGGCCACCGGCATTATGGGCGGCTCTACCGCCAACTTTAGCGGCATGACTGGCCTAGCATCGGCAGGTGCTGGATTTGCGGGCAGCTATGCCGGACGCGCCGCGTTCGGTGAGGGCCGTGATAACGACATTCTAGAAACCGCCGGGACTCTCGTCGGCGCCTATTTCGGCGGGCCGCTGGGTGCCGCTGCCGGGTCGTTCATTGGCTCAGCGCTGGCTAGCCTTGATAAAGAAACCAAGTTTAGTGGCCGCTTTGGCACCACCGGTACCAACGACCCATCGCAGTACGCAAGCAGCGGTAAGGACGGCGTTTTCGAGCATCAAGACGATGGCGAAAACTTCTATGGTCAATCCGCCTTGGGTTACACCGGGTTCCTAGATCGCGGCACCAAGCGGCTGCAGCGTGCGGGAATAGGCGAGGATAAAGGTTGGGCCGAAGAGCTGACCGATGGCGCCGTTGCACGGGATAACTTAGTCGCGTCGCTGGCAACCACTACCGCTGAAATCGAGGCCATGCAAGCCGCCGTGCAAGGGCTTGAGGCATCGAGTAATACAGCCGGTGAGTTGATCGAGTTTGCCCTTAACGAGCGGCCCCGCGCCGCGCTGGAAGCGCTTGGCGGGCACTTCGGGGAGTTCGTGCGCGGGTTAGAGGGCGGCATTGAGGAGGTGGTGCAGCAAGCCCAGGTGGCTCAGCAAGCGCATACCCTGCTGTCTAGCGGCATGGAGCGCCTCAACCTGCAGTTTGATGCTACGGCGGCGGGCGCTTATGAGTCTGCTAGCAACATCGCCGAGCACGCGGGCGGGGTCGATAATCTCGCTGCCCTTCAAAACCAGTATTTCGATGGGTATTTCACCCAGGCCGAGCGCGCCGCGTTCCTGCAAGAGGATCTAACCGAATCGCTGGCCGCCATGGGCCTAGAGCTGCCGGAAAACGAAGCGGGTTTCCGTGCCCTGGTGGAAGCGCAGAACCAAAACACTGAGGCCGGTGGGCGTAACTATGTGCAGCTGCTGCAGCTGAGCGGCGGGTTTAGCCAGCTGCAGGGCATTCTGGGAAATACCAGCACCGCCGCCGATGCGGCAAGCGAGAGCGTTGATAACACCGCTGATTCTTTGCGTCAGATTGAAGCGATAGAGCGCGAGCGTGCAGGAATTAACGGCAAACTGCTGAGCGCGCTGGGTGATTCAGCGGAAATGCGGCGGCTTGAGCTGGAAGCCATCGACCCTTCAAACCGTGGCCTACAGGAATTCGTGTGGGGCATTGAAGCGTTCAACGATCAAATCCAGGCCGCCGAACAGCGCCTTTCCAGTGCGCGCAATACCGCCGCTTCCGCTTGGCAATCATTCGACAATCAGGCGTATCAGCAGCAGCTAACGCTGCTTGAAATGCTTAACGACGAGGAGGGCGCGTTAGCGCTGCAGCGCGAGCGTGAGCTGCAGAGTATTGACCCGCTGTTACACGAGTCGCAGCGGCATATTTGGGCAATGCAGGATCAAGCCCGCGCCCAGGAAGATGCTACTCAAGCGGCGCGGGGCTACATCAATGAAATGTCCCGCGCCCAGGAGCAATACAGCCGCACAGTGCTGGGCATCAATGAATGGCTAGATAAAGAGAACGCCACCGGCGGCACGCCGGGCATGAACTTTGCGGAAACCCAGGATCAGCTTGCACGGCAATTAGTGCTTGCTCAATCGGGGGATCGCGACGCGCTGGCATCTATCACTCAGTACGCCGACCGAGTGCTAGCCGCTAATGAGGAATACAACGCGTCAAGCGCGGCGGGGCAGCTTGTTAAAGACGAAGTGCTAGCCGCGCTGGAAGCGCTGCCGGGGCAGATTAGTGCCGAGGAGTATCTAGCCGAGGAAATCCGCACCGCGCTTTTTGACGCGCTGGAAGGCAAGGCCACCGACAGTGAAATCAACGCGTTAATGGCGCGTGTGATGGCCGGTGATTTGTCTATCGAAGCGGCGTTAGAGTCGATTTACGGCGCGAGCGACGGCACGAAAGACAACACAAAAACCCTCGAAGAACGCTCGCGGGATCAGCTGCAAGAGCTGGGCTGGTTAGTCGATGAAATGAGCCGCACCACCGGGCAGTTTGTATCACTCAACGGCACGATGAGCAGCCTCACCAGCGCTATTGCAGCGCTGAGTTCCGCACAAAATGACGCCGCCGAGGTGAAACAGCAGCGTAACGCCTACGAAGAAGCGATGCAGAAAGCGTCGCAGTACGACGACGCGGCAGAGGGTTTCAGGAACAAGGCGCGGGCGACTAGCCAGAACGTCAGCGATGGCCGTATCACGGCGATACGCACCGAAATTGACAAATATTTTGATGATGACGGTGAGTTCGGCGCGAACGACTGGAACGACACGTTATCCCGGCTAGCGGCTGAATTTGGTAGAGGTTCCGCCGAAGATGTTTTCGGGCAGGCGTACGCCTCGATATACCGAAACCGCACGTTTGCCGATCGTCAGCGCGAAAAGGCCGCGAGCATTAGCAACCCCCAAGCGGGCGGCGGCTCGGCGGGCGGGGGCGGCATGGACGATTTAGCCCGTGCTGATGCGTACATACGCCGTTACACCGACATTCAAGACGCCTGGAATGAAGAGCGCGCCGCTTGGCAGCAACGCAGCGGCGCAAAAAATATTCAGGAGTTTGGCCTGTGGCACGCCAAAAACCTGGGTATTGCAGCGGGGCGGCAGTTTGCCATGGGGGGTATGTTCGCGGGCGGAGATGAGCTAGGCCGCCCGGCGGCTAACTCTATTGTTAGCCGTTCGACGTTCTTCAATATCGGCGAAATGGGCGAAGAAGATCCAGAAGCGATTATGCCGCTTTCACGCGGGGCCGGTGGCCGTCTTGGGATAGATGCCAGCGGTTTGATGCGCCTGCCTGATGGCCCGCTGCAACTGCCTATGCCCGAAATGCCCCCGCTGCCGCAGTTCCCGCAGCTGGGCGGTGCGGACGTACTGCAAGTGCTGCAAGACGTTAAAAAGGAATTGGTAGAAACCCGTAAGGAAAACAAGCGCTTGCTAGAGCTGATCGGCGAAAACACCGGCGACACGGTTGAAGCTATTGAAGAAGCGGCAGCGCGTAGCGAGCAGCAGCTCGACGAGCAGTTAGACGAGCTGGAAACGATCAGTAGGCACAGCAAAACGGAGATACGCACGACATGAGCATAAGCGAAGGCCAGTACCTGGCTTGGCTCGCTAAAACCAATGTCGAGCGTATGCTGCTAGCGGAGCTGCATCACGCGGACGGCATTGAGTACGTAGCGACCGGGCCGTTTATGTCGCTCCCCAGCGACGCCGACCCTAACCGCCCTTATATCGCCTGCATTAAAAAGGCGGTCGATATAACCACTCGCACGGATGGCAACACGACGTTTGGCGAGTTGACGTTAATCGGCGATCAGCTCGCCGCTGACTGGCACTCGCTAAAATGGCAAGGGCATCCCATCAAGCTGTTTTTGGGGGCTCCAAGCTGGGCGCGTGATGATTTTCGATTGCTCGCCCAGGGCCGCAACGGTGGCCTGCAGCAAGCGAAACGGGGCGCGCTAACGCTGCGCATGGATGACGAAAGCAGCGTTCTCGATGAGGTAATTGATACCGGGCAACTACCCAACGACGCAGGCCCGGTGCCCCTGGCGCTGGGCAGCGTTTATAACGCCCCAATGCATCGCGTCGATAACCAAACGTTGACGTATCGCGGTTCCTACTTGCCTGTTACGTCGATTGTGGCCAAGGACAATGGCAACCCTGTTGTTCATACCACTAACGCCGCGGGCGGCACCGTGGAGCTGCAGGATCCGCTAGTCGGTAAATTGACGGCGGACATCGAGGAGCCCCACAACACGCCGCAAAAAATCGTGGAGTGGGTAGCCGCGCATTACAACTTGGCTATTAGCGATATTGACCTGCCCCCGTACCGGGTAGGGATTTTCTATAAAGGCGAAGTGACCGGGCGCGAGATCCTCAATGCCGTAAAAGAGGGGCTTGGCGCTTATTGGTATCTAAACGAACTTAACGAGCTGGTTATACGGCAACATAAAGTGCCGGTGACTGCTGATGTAACAATCGTTCGTGACGATATTTTCTACGACAAGCTAACCCTTACTGAAACCCAACAGCCGTGGCGCAGCTTAACGCTGCGTTGGGGTAAAAATTACTCGCCGCTTTCTACCGTGGCCGGGGTGCTGGATGAAGAGCAGCCCGAAGAGGCCACGCGGCTTCGCACTGAGTGGCGGGAAAGCCATGCCAGTCAAGACGTTAGCGATTACCCCATGGCCGAGCGGGTCACGCGGGATAGCATCATTCAAGATGAAGCGGACGCGATTACCGAGCGCGACCGGCTCTTGGGTGACCGCAGTACGCAGCGCAATACATGGGACATTGAGGCGCGGTTCCCGCCCGTTTTTGCGGGGCAGGGGGGAGCGGTGGAGCATGGGCGCTTGCAGGGTAAGTTAGGGCGGCTAATTATCGTGAGCCGTTCGCCTACTAAAGGGGTAACTAATTTGGGGGTGTGGGTGTGAAGCCAATCCAGGTGCTTTTTGATAATAAACACGACGCCGCAACACTAACCGCCAGTAGCCAACAAACCCCGCCGGAATATACCCAGGTAAACGGTGGTAGTTTCTTGTTTAGAACTTTGGGTATAGAGAATGAAACATTAACAGCGACGTTAGAGAGTGCAGATTATTTATCTAAAGTGGTTGTTTATGGCCATAATTTAAGCCCAGCGGGAACTGTTAACGTTGAGCTTTTATTGGACGGTGATGTTGTTGCAGAAACTGGCTTTAAGGGCGTAGCGGAGTTAATACCGTTAGGGCGTTTTAGAGTGGGTATAGACCCGTGGGGTGGGCATGATTTAAGTGGTTTATCGACCGTTAGTTTTGAGGCTAACTTTGAACTAACCATTGCCAATGCCTACCGCCTAACGTTTGACGATCCCACCAATGAAAAGAGCTATTTAGAAATAGACCGCGTGTTTTCAGGCGCGCCCTGGTCGCCCCCGCCAGACATGAACATTAGCTATGGCGTTAGCCTGCAGAACAAAACGGCCACACGGAAAGAGCGCACCGAAGGCGGCACGCAGATTGCCATTGGTAAGGGCGGCTGGCGGGAAGTGTCATTTTCGTTTGATCATTTAGAAGATGACGAGTTTGAAAACTTCGTTAAAGAAATGAATAAAACCGACGACACCACCGTGGTTTATATCAGTATTTATCCAGAGGCGGGCGGCGTTATAGAGGCTATTCATTCGTTTGCAGCAATGCGCCAAGGCGGCTACGGGCATACGCACGATAGGGCCAGAAATAGAAAAGTCCCGCTTACTTATGTAGAGGTTTAAAACATGGTTACCGCGCCGACAGTAGTAGATCCTAGCGATTGGAATTTTGCTTATGGCGATAAGCAGCAAATGATCGAAAAGCAAAACGCTTTTAATCAATATCATCATACCTTTTCGATTGAATTAGCGGCGATGGTTGACGAACTGAATATTGAATTTCAGTTTGTCGCAGAGACCCGCATCGACATTACTAATAAATCAGGACAAGTAGCGGCAGACAGGCAAGCAGTTACCCAGGCCAAGGCTTCGGTTGATGCCAGCAAGGCGCACATCGACCAGCGCGAAGCTGTGATCGACGCCACGGCTGACGAAGTGAGCCAAAACGCCCAGCGGGTGGCCAGTGATAAGCAGGTCGTGGCGCAAGACAAACAAGCCGCCGCCGAATCAGCCAGCGCGGCCAGCGGCTCAGCCGGTGCCGCGCAAACGGCAAAGCAACAAGCAGAAGCGCTGTACGGCGATTTAGACGCCGTGAACGCTGCTAAGAACGCATCACAGACCGCCGCGCAAACCGCTACCGAGCAAGCCGGTTTGGCGGATACGGCGCGGCAAGAGGCGCAAACCGCCGCGCAAACGGCAGGGGCGGGTATAGACGACCACGTTAGCAAAACGGATCCTCATACGCAGTACCTGCAAAAAGCGGGCGGGGTTCTCACGGGCAAAACAAGCATCGAAAAAACAGGTATCGAAACCGCTGAGTTTGAGTTAAGGGGGGGGAGGTCTGGTGACGGTGGGGCAATAACCCGCATTGCGCTTAGCAATAACGTAGATAACGCCCAGGGCTTTATTGATACCTGGCTACGTTCTACGGGTGAAATGGATCTTGAGTTAAGCGGGTTTCGCAAGTTGCTCAGTGCAATGGCGGTAGAGTTTGCCAATGGTATGACGGTTAGGACGCCTGGAGCCGGTTTTACCAACATTGACTTGTATAGCGGTCGAACTGGAACAGCCAATATTGGCGGCATACGTTTCTGGAACGGTGACGGTGCAAAAGCGGGGGAGCTACTGTTCACTGCCGATGGTCGGATATTAGCCGCTAATGGGGGGCGGTTTGTTGGCGTAGACGCAGATAAGCTGAATGGCCAGTCTCGCAGTGTCGGGGCCGACGCTAATACGGTCGCAGGGAGAGACTCCTCGGGCGATATTCGCGCTCGTTTATTCCGCACTACTTACACCGGTTTGAATAGTAACATCGCCGTTATATATACCTCGCAGAACAATAACGGCACTGATTATATGAGGCCATCGTCTCCTGATCAGGTCAAAGCCGCGCTGGGTCTCAGCAATGTAGATAACGTGCAAGCGCCCAAGGGCGATTGGATAAGCGACGTTGGCCTTGCCTCTAATAACATAAACAACCCTTATATGCGGCGGCGGTCAGACGGCACAAAAGTCGATCTTGTCACTGATAGTGCATTTCAGTCTCACAAAACAAGCGGCGATCACGACGGGCGGTATTACACAAAAGGCCAGGTAGACAGTGCTATCTCTAGTGGGGTTTCGACAGACTTTGCCGCTGTAGGCTCGTACGGGATTTTTACACGTACGGGATGGGCACCGACAGCTGTTAGAGGGGAGAGCTACCCGGGTAGTAATTTGTACTGGAGCAGGCCTGACGGCAGCGGTTACGCCACAGCGTCTCCTAGCGGAACATGGCAACTGCGCTCCCACTCGATGAATCTCAATGACACACATGGATTATTTATGAGGATTGCTTAATGCTTATACGCAACGCTCAGTACCTAAGAAATGGCGGCATAGATTGCGAAATCAATCACCCCCAGCATGGTTGGATTCCCTACACCGCCACGCCTGACGGGGCGGATCTGTTAGAGCGGCTGGTGTTTGAATCCGCGCAGGCAGACGCGGCCCCTTACGTGCCCGACCCCGAGCAGGATCTGGCCAACGCCCGTGCTCGCAAAATCGCCGAGATCAACGAAATGTACGTCGCGTCAATCAAGCCGCTGATACGCGAGTACCCGGACATTGAGCAAGCGACCTGGTTAGCCCAGGAGCGTGAAGCACGCGCTTATCTTGAGTGGGAAGAGTTCGGCGCCGAAGGCGAGCCCGCCCCGCCTATGCCGGTGCTCGATAATATTCTGATAGGCCGCAACGGCGAGGACGGCACAGAAACGATGCAGCAGCTATGCCTGGCAGTGCTGGAAAACGCGGATCTGTTCGCCGCTGCTCAGCAGCTCACGGGTAAGCGGCAGCGGCTGGAGAAGCTGGCGAAGGCGGCGGAGGCAATAGAAGAGATCGAGCTGATTAGTTGGTAAGCCCCGTACGCTGCAACACCCCACCGCCTGCAGGCGGTTTTTTTGTGTCTGCTGGGCATGCGTTATATGCTTATTATGGATTCATCTACTTGATGCTTGATCGTCAAAATGTCATCTACTAGGGTAATTATGTCGGCGGCAGGAAGCCGTGTAAGAAACGGAAGTCTCGCTCAGGAAGAGCGGCCACAAGCCAGGAAGGCACGAGTTTAGAACGCCCCCACCGTGGGGCGTTTTTTTATATTCACTTTACTGAATTGAAACTTATCGCTATTTCTCTGATTTTCGGATTGATTACCTATAATCCCTAAATTAAACTAGCGATCTGGCTGCAGAAATCTGCATGAAAACACAGACATTCGCTCAGGATGAGCGGCCACGTGCCAGTAAATAATAATTACACGCCCCAGAAATGGGGCATTTTTGTTTCTGATGTAAGAGATCTCTTACAAAAAAAGTCAGAGATCTCTTACAAATGCACCTTCAATTCTCTGCTACGCTGAGATTGTGACGCCAAGGACGCCGCTTTAAGCATGACGAATGCGTCACTAAACGGATGTTTGTGTGTATGTAGAAGGGACTCAATATTGCCAGGGACGGCATCCATTATTCCAGCCCGCTATCCGATGGGCCAGCATCGCACACTAATGCTGATTGAAAAAAGTACCCTGGAAATTGCTTATCTCGCCCGCTTGACTGCAGGCGAAGCCTTCCAGGCTTAAAGCTCTTCCGCTTCAGAAGACGAAAGGCTCTGAACAGGGTGGCACTCATAAAATTAAGTCTGATAGTTACGCTTCAACAGGTTAACTGTCTAGACGATGCTGCAGCGCATCCAGCTCCTGAGTGTGCTCCTCAAGCTCACGCGTCGCTTCTTCTAATTTTGCACGTCTTTTCTGAATATCATCTTCATCTTGGTTGCGTAAAGCATCTTCAAGCTCTGCCTCACGCTCCCGAACGTCCTCCTGGCTCTTACGTACTTCATCGGCAGCCTCTGCAAGTACTCGCTCATTGGTGCAATTTTCCTCAATGGCTTGCAGCGCGCGCTGTAAACCCCGGATACGATGTTGATTATCGTGTGCCTGGGCATGCTCAATTTGCTGTCGTAGATGAGTCCTTTTGTCTTCGCATAACACTTCTTCAGCGTGTGCTAAGGTCATCAATAATACACTGGAGGTTGCCACTAAAATAAAACACCCTAGCCGCTGTTTTTCATAATTTGCTCCTGATATTCGGCGATTTAAATGACCAAGTGCGAGGCCTACTTCAGCTGGCATGGTGCTGTCTTAATTTATTAACCGATGGTATTAATCCAGATAAAAGGCCACATTTCTTGGCAGATTGTAAATTTGCGTACAAAAAAGTGCCAATTCTTCTTGATGAGTGATTTAAAAGAGCTTGGCTGTAAATATTGGTGTAAGAATATTCACTTAGTCTATCTATTCAATTATGTTTTAGCTTTGGCCAACTCATCCCATCTCGTAGTATATCTAGGCGTGCGATGCTCGCAACGCAATTCCCACGAGTTGATCTTCCTCGGCATTCCCAGTCGTACCGTATTTTTTCCGTGCTCGCGGTTCAGCTTATCCAACGTGGCCATCAACCGTTCGTTGCGTTCACGCTTCTCATCACTCATTGGCTCAGCCAGCAGCCCAAGCTGCTCATGGTCATGATCGCAGAGATCCATCAGCATCACGCCGCATTTTTGATACATGATGCCCGGTTTGAAGATCCTATCTAATCCAGCAATCGCGGCCCTCACCAACTCACGGCTGTCATCCGTCGGGTGGGGCAGCGGTATCACTAGGCTTTTACTGTAGCTGGGCAGATCCTGCCTAAATCTATTCGTGCGAACAAACACCATGATTGCCTGGGCCAGGCCGCTTTGCTTGCGTAGCTTCTCGCCAGCGCGGGAAGTGTGCACGCGGATGGCTTCGTGAAGATCTGCCTTGTTGTTAGTGAGTCGCCCAAATGAACGGGAGACCATTATCTGCTTTTTAGGCTGGGTCATGTCGTCCAGGTGGATACAGTCGACGCCCCGCAATTCCCAGACGATGCGCTCCATTACCACCGAAAAATGCTTACGCAATTGCTTTGGGCAGGCTTCGCGCAGCTGCCATGCGTTTTCAATGCCCAGCGTGTGCAGGCGTACGGCGCTGCGACCAGCCACGCCCCATATCTCTGTAACTGGCAGCTGCTCGAGGAAAGCCCGAGTGTCGTCGCTATCCGGCTCCATGATGGCCACGCCATTAAAATGCGCCTCTTTTTTCGCCCTATGGTTCGCTATCTTCGCCAGTGTTTTAGATGTGCTCAAGCCGACGCTCACCGGAATGCCGGTATCACGGCGCACCTGGTGCCTCATCACCTGGCACCGCTCGTTTAGCGTCTCAGGCTCGAACCCCTCAAACGACAGGAACGATTCATCGATCGAATAAACCTCAACATGGGGCGTGTGCTGGCTGAGAACGTCGGTAACTCGGCGGCTCATGTCGCCGTACAGCGCGTAATTACTGGATAGGAGAATGCACTGCTTCCGGATGGGTGGTTCGATTTGATGCGCGGGCATACCCATGGCCACGCCTAGCTGCTTGATCTCTGCAGACCTGGCCACCACGCATCCATCATTATTCGACATCACGCCTACTGGCTTTCCCTCAAGCTTCGGATTAAACACGCGCTCGCAGCTAACGTAGAAATTATTACAGTCGACCAGGGCGATCATACTGAGAACCCTGGGGCCAATGAGTGAATGTTGTGCGTGACCACGCCCCACACTTGGCACTCGCGGCCCTCTAGCGGCATTGGTCGAAACTCAGGGTTAGCGGCAAAGAGGTAAGGGCGGTTGCCGATCGAGCCCAGCTTTTTACACGTGAGCTCACCATCCACACTCATGATCACGATATGCCCGCCCTTGGGTTCTAACGAGCGATCGACTATCAAAAGGTCGCCGTCATAGATCCCCGCGCCGGTCATCGATGTGCCTTTGGCCCTGAGGTAATACGTTGCGCTGGGGTGCTGGATTAGGTGAGCCACCAAGTCAAGCTCAGCTTCGAGATAGTCATCAGCGGGCGAAGGAAAACCGGTACGCACTTCGCCAGCTGCCAACGGTAACTTTACCGGTGGGGCAGTGGTATCGACGCGCCCGAGGATCGAAAGGTGCATGCTCATGCCATGCTCTCCTCTGGGTTCCAGCGCAGGCGGATGTGCTCTGCAGCGTCATCCAGCGGGATCATAGTTACGTTCTCGACAGTGCCCAGGTCAGAGAGCATGCGCGCCCAGTCATCAGCGCTATCATCTTCCCGCCGGCGGATCTCGACACAGTGTTTTGATTGCGCACCAGGGCTGCCGATCTCTTTCTGCACACGTTTGACTAACTGTTCATAGGATTTAGACATAAGCGCCTCCTGAAATGCTGGTAATATATACAGTATTTAGGGCAGACGATAAGCGAAGAGTAACGTTGACTGCAAGAGCGAAATGAAAGGGCGGCTGCGAAGCGCGTTATATGGGCTATGCTTCGCTCATGTGTGGACGATTCGCGTTATTCACCCCGTTAGATCGACTGGCCAAACAGGTCGGTGCATCTGTGCCTGAAAGCTCCGGTAAGCCGCGCTACAACGTAGCACCTGGTACGTGGATCACGGCCGTCCGGCAGGAGTCGGAGGAATCGGCGCCTCTATTTGATGACCTGTGGTGGGGTTATCGCCCGAAGTGGGCCAAAGGGTCAGGCAATCAGCCGATCAACGCACGGGTAGAGACCGTGGCAACAAACGGCTATTTCAAAGGCGCGTTTGCCCGGCATCGGTGTTTGATCCCGGCTGATGGTTGGTATGAGTGGATTAAAGACTCACAGCCCAAGCAACCGCATTTCATTTGTCGCGCCGATCGAGAGCCGATATTCTTCGCTGGGATATTCGCCGAGCGTGAAGACGGCAGCCTAGGCTGCGCGATACTCACCGAGCCAGCTAGGGGGAGCGCTGCGGATGTACACGACCGGATGCCCCTGATACTGGATGACAACAGCCTGGCGCCATGGCTAGCGCCCGACATCACCGATCGTGAGACGTTACGGAATATGGTGAAGCATATCGATGCCGGATTGATAGAGCACTGGCCTGTGAGTACGAAGGTCAACAAGCCCGCAGAGGGACAGGGTGAAGAGCTGATTAATCCGGCGTAGTTGTTGGCTGGTCGCAGTTTGGTCGCAGAACCAGCGCGACCAATGTGCTGTATAGAAATATAGTAAAATCGTAAGGTGCTGATTTAGCTACAAAGCCTTGTGCAAGCGCGGCCTTTAGAATGTAGCTGCGCGGATTCAAAATCCGCGGAGTGATTATTTTCTATGCCTAGTTAATTTAATTATCTTCTGCCAATGCTTGAAGACTTTATCAAGCTCAGGCTGGGTTAGCTCAACCGCAGGTATCTCGCTAAAATCAGCAATATCGAGATGTCCAGTCCTGACTTTTTTCCTCAGCTCATCTATAGCATCATAATGCTTCTTGAATTTGCGCCATTCAGATTTCGGCGCCTGATATTCGTATTTATGCAAATCTTGTTCATGATGACGCTCGAATTCCTCGAGCTGAGTGCCGTTGCCGGGAGGAGTGCCTTTAAACCACCTCCATATAGGATACCTTGCCTCATTTCTTTCTTTCCGGCGATCTCTACCTTTAGATACCCAATGCACCACTAGACCACCAATGCATGCGGTCAATGTAGGGATAACCCACGCACTTAAACCTCCTGTCATTCGATACCCTTGTATATATTGGTTGCGGTTTGGTTGCTGACTCACTGCAACCAATATAAGGAATGTAAGCATAGTAGGCTAGAAAAGCTGGCATCTGGCGGGAAGCCGCACGGCAGGCGCGACCCAGATGGAGACTACTTTGCACTCATAATCCCTTGCGCCGGATTAGAATGGCGACATCAACGCTCAGACGATACAATCCAGAACATAGCAAAAAGCTCAACCGATGGCTAACCTGGGTAACAGGCTGGGTAACAATGAAGCAATCTTTAGTCGATGTTGAATCTAATCAAGTGTTTAAAGATGCTAGAGTAATGATGCTGGACAATTATGACAGTTTCACGTTCAACATTGTCCAGTACCTGGGTGAGCTTGGTGCCGAAGTCATCACTCACCTCAATGACGAAATCACCATTGAGCAGATCGAAATGCTGGCGCCGACACACCTGGTGGTATCGCCTGGGCCCTGCACTCCCAACGAGGCGGGCATATCCATGACCGCCATCAAACACTTTGCAGGCAAGCTGCCTATTTTAGGCGTTTGCCTGGGCCATCAGGCGATTGGCCAAGTGTATGGTGGCAAGGTCGTGCACGCGCCGCAGGTGATGCATGGTAAAACCTCCGCTGTGCTGCATGCTAACCAAGGCGTGTTTGAAGGGCTGGATAACCCGGTTGAGGTTACCCGCTATCACTCCCTGGTGGTCGATAAAGCGAGCCTGCCCGACTGTTTACAAATCACTGCCTGGACAGGTGATGACGACGTAACCCCCGGTTTAGTCATGGGGTTTCGTCACCGCGAGTTGGATATTGAAGGGGTGCAGTTTCACCCCGAGTCGATTCTTACCCGCCAAGGCCATGAGCTGTTGGCCAACTTTTTAAAACGCGGCTGATAGCCGGTTTCACACGCTTTTAGGGGCCCCTCTGCTCATGCAAATGCGAGATGCGATTAATGCGGTGATGCGCCGCGAAGACCTCTCTTTCGATGCCATGCACGCTTTGATGCGTCAGATTATGACCGGCGATGCAAGCGATGCACAAATTGGTGGCCTGTTAGTAGGCCTCGCCATGAAAGGTGAAAGTGCCGAGGAAATTAGCGCCGCTGCTCAAGTAATGCGCGAGTTGATGAAGCGCGTTGAACTGAGTGCTGAAAACGTTGTGGACATTGTCGGCACCGGTGGCGATGGTGCCAACCTGTTTAACGTTTCCACCGCCGCCAGTTTTGTCGCCGCTGCCGCTGGTGCCCATGTGGCCAAACATGGCAACCGAAGCGTTTCGTCTTCATCGGGTAGTGCGGATCTGTTCGATGTGGCGGGTATCTACCTGGATCTCAAGCCTGACCAGGTAGCGCGCTGTATCGAGCAGGTGGGTGTAGGTTTTATGTTTGCGCCTAATCATCATCCGGCCATGCGCTATGCCATTGGCCCCCGCCGCGAAATGGGCGTGCGCACGCTGTTTAATATTTTGGGCCCGTTGACCAATCCTGCTGGTGCTCCCAATCAGGTACTGGGTGTTTACGCGCAGGAGCTGGTGCCGCTGATGGCGGAAGTGTTGCAAACCTTGGGTAGCCGCCATGTGATGGTCGTTCACTCCGAGGACGGTCTGGATGAGATATCTCTGGCCAGCCCCACCTTGGTAGCCGAGCTTAAAGCGGGTGAGATTACCCAGTACACCATTACACCCGAAGAACTGGGTATTGAGCGCCAAAGCTTGGCAACACTGAAAGCCGCCAGCGCCGAAGACAGCCTGCGCTTGGTTAAGGCCGCGCTTTCCGGTGAAGGTGCCGCTGCCGATATGGTCGCGCTAAATGCAGGGGCCGCGCTCTACTGTTCGGGCGTTGCGGATACGTTAAAAGAGGGTGTGATGGTAGCCCAGGACGCGCAAGCTTCTAAACTGCCGCTTGAGAAGCTTAGAGAGCTTTCGCACTTCACCAGCGTTTTTAAACAGTAAGAGACCACCATGACTCAACAGGCAACGCCGACTATTTTAACGCGCATTCTTGCTCGCAAAGACCAGGAAGTGGCAGAGCGCCGTCAGGCCGTTTCAGAGGCGGATTTGCTCGCGTTAGGAGAGCAGCAGAGCACCCCGCGTGGCTTTATTGAGGCGCTTAATACGCGCATCGCAACGGGTGATCCGGCGATTATCGCCGAGGTGAAAAAAGCCTCACCGTCAAAAGGCGTTATTCGCGAAGAATTTCACCCCTCGGATATCGCCAAAAGCTACGCCCAGGGCGGTGCTGCCTGTCTCTCTGTGCTTACCGACGCCGACTTTTTCCAGGGCCATGAAGACTATCTAATTGCCGCTCGGGACGTCTGCACGCTGCCGGTGATTCGCAAGGACTTTATCACCCATGGCTATCAGGTTTGTGAAGCGCGGGCGATTGGTTCGGACTGTATTCTGCTGATCGTTGCCGCCCTGGATGATGCTCAACTGCGCGACCTGCATCAGCAGGCCAATCAGTTGGGTATGGGTGTGCTGGTCGAGGTGCACGACGCCAACGAGCTTGAGCGTGCCCTGGCACTGGATCTAAAGCTGGTCGGCATCAATAACCGTAATCTGCATACCTTTGAAACCAGCCTGAATACCACCCTGGATCTGCTGCCGCGCATTCCTGAGGACGTCACGGTGATTACCGAATCGGGTATTCATACCCGCGATGACGTTGAGCTAATGCGCGATCATAACGTTAACGGCTTTCTGGTTGGCGAAGCCTTTATGCGCGAAAGTGATCCGGGATTGGCGCTGAAAAGGCTGTTCTTTTAACCTGCTTGCTTTAGGCACACAAGCAGTGCCTGAAGCGGGTGCGGTAATGATTGTTCCGAGTAACGCTTCACTTGGCTACGGCAGGAATAGCCGGTGGCCAATAGCTTGCCTGTGTTTTCTTCGGCCTCCACCTGGGGCTGCCACGACTGGGCGTAGATCGTTTTGGACGTAGCGGCATTGCGGGTTTCGTGGCCATAGGTGCCGGACATACCGCAGCAGCCGGTGCCCATCAGCTCAAGCTCTAACCCAAACGCCGCAAATACCTGCTGCCATGCTTTAGGGCTACCCGGTGCATTGGTTTTCTCGGTGCAGTGGGAGAGCAGCTTAAAGCCGGGGTCGGTTAGCTTAAGTTGGTTGTGCGCTAGCGTATTGATGCGGGTCATGAGCCACTCCTGCAGCATCAGCACCTCCGGCACCGCCTCATTACCTAGCGCTTTGACGTACTCCTGGCGGTAGGTGAGCGTCATCGCCGGGTCGATGCCCACCAGGGGGATATCAAAGCGGGCCAAGGTGCGTAGCCGCTCGGCCTGCTTGGCGGCGGTACGTTCGAAGGCGCCCAAGAAGCCCTGCACCTGGAGTGGTTTGCCGTTCGCCGAATAGGGCATCACAAACACGCGTAGATTGAGGCGCGAGAGCAGTTCCACCACGTCCATCACCAGCTTGGCTTCAAAGTGGGTGGTGAAGGCATCCTGGACAATAATCACGCTATTGGCACGCTGCTGTTCGGTTAACAGGGCCAGTGAGAGCGGTGTTGCCTCGGCGACGCCCCAGGCGTTCAGCTGCTTTTTAACACTGGCCCGTGAAAGCGCCGGGGAGTCGCTCATGCCCAGCGTACGGCGCATCAGTTGCTCTACCCAGCGCTGGCCAATCACGGCGTTATACAGCGGTGCGGCTTTGGCCAGGGTAGGCAGCATAAACTCGGTGCCGCCAATCACGTAGTCGCGCAGCGGGCGCAGGTAACGGCCGTGGTAGACCTCCAAGAACTGCGAGCGGAACTGGGGAACGTTGACCTTGATCGGGCACTGACTCGCGCAGGACTTACACGCCAGGCAACCCGCCATGGCGTCATAAACTTCATGGGAGTAGTCGTGGTGCTGCTTGCGGCTTAGAGTATTCGCCACCCGCAGCGGAAAGCGTTTAATGAAGCCCCAGCCGCCTTCGGCTTTTTTCTTGCGCGATTCCTCAACAACATCGATTCCCGCCTGGGTCTGCAGGCGCAGCCACTCGCGGATCAGACTGGCGCGGCCTTTGGGCGAGTGGCGACGATCCCGCGTCGCCTTCCAGGAGGGGCACATGGGGTCATCAAGGTCGTAGTTGTAGCAGGCGCCGTTACCGTTGCAGTACACCGCAGCGTCGTAGGCCTGCCAGGCGCGCTCATCGATGGTGCGGTCAAACTGACCGCGCATGGGCACGCCATCCACCGTCAACAGATCGGGGTCGCTATCCCTGGCAATTAGCTCGTTGCTTTGAGGCTTACTCGCAGCGTCGGGCGAGGTGGAAATGCCCGCGGCCCCGGGCGGGTTAGAGAGAGGCGAGGCGATCTTGCCAGGGTTTAGCTGGTTATAGGGGTCAAAGGCGGCTTTTACCCGCTGTAGGCTGGGATAAAGCTCACCAAAGAATTTAGGTGAATACTCCGAGCGCACGCCCTTACCGTGTTCGCCCCACAGCAGGCCGCCATATTTCTGGGTCAGCGCTGCCACTTCATCGGATACCGCGCGAATCAGTGTTTCCTGTTCGGGATCCTTCATATCGATGGCGGGGCGCACGTGCAGTACCCCAGCATCTACATGGCCAAACATCCCGTAGGCGAGGCCTCGGGCGTCCAGCGCGGCGCGGAACTCGGTGATAAAGTCCGCCAAGTGCTCCGGCGGCACGGCGGTATCTTCCACAAACGGAATCGGCCGCTTCTCGCCCTGCACATTGCCGAGCAAACCCACCGAGCGCTTGCGCATGGCGTAGACTTTCTGGATCTGCCCACGCCCCTCGGCCAAGGTGTAGCCTAGGCGTTCAACGGTGGTGTCTTGGCTTAGGTGGTCGGTAAAGGCTTGTACCCGCTCGGCGAGGGCGCTTTCATCGTCGTCATTAAACTCGATCAGGTTAATGCCACGAATCGCCGTGTTAGCGGTCGCCGGGAAGAATTCCGCTACGCTGTCCCAGACGAAGTCTTCCATGGCCAACTGCAGCACGGTGTCATCGATGGTCTCTATGGAAGTCGGGCGAAGCGCCTGCGGCTGGGGTTGTAGCGCCTGCGGCTGAGGTTGTGAAGAGGTGCTAGCGGCCATCAGCGCTTTGGCATCCCGCAGTGCATCCATAAAACTGGTGTAGCGCACATTGACCAGAGTGGAGTGCTTGGGAATCGGCAGCACATTCAACACCGCCTCGTTCAAAAAGCCCAGCGAGCCTTCCGAGCCGCACAGCAGGCTGTTGAGGTTGAGCTGCCCCTCGCTATCGCGCAGGTGGGCCAAATCGTAGCCGGTCAAGCAGCGGTTGAGCGGTGGGAACTTGGCTGCAATCAATTCGCGCTGTTGGTCGATAATATTGGCGGCGGTGGCATGTACGCGGCCCAGAATACCTTCCTGCTGGCACTCAGCCTGCTCTTCGTCCGATGTTAAAGCGCGGCTGTGCAGGTGCTTTCCACCGATCAAAATGGTATCGAGCTCCAGCACATGATCACGGGTTTTGCCGTATTCGCAGCTACCCTGGCCGCTGGCATCGGTAGAGATCATGCCGCCTATAGTGGCGCGGTTGGAGGTCGAAAGCTCCGGGGCAAAAAACAGCCCATGGGGTTTGAGCGCGGCGTTTAATTGATCCTTCACCACGCCCGCCTGAACGCGCACCCGCCGTGCTTCCACATCGATCTCTAGGATCTGATTCATATGGCGGGAGACATCCACCACGATGCCATCGGTGAGCGACTGGCCGTTGGTGCCGGTGCCGCCGCCTCTGGGCGTTAACACAATGCTGCGGTGAGTGGTTTGCACGGCCAACCGGGTAAGGCGCTCTAGGTCTTCGGCATGCTTGGGGTAGACCGCCGCCTGGGGCAGGCGCTGGTAAATTGAGTTATCCGTCGCCAGCACCGTGCGGTTGGCGTAATCGGGAGCAATTTCGCCTTCAAAACCGCGCGTTTTAAGAGCCTGTAAAAAACGTACATACTCATTGCCCAAGCGTGCGAACGGGGCGGTACGGGTGTCCAAGGATGCAATCATAGTTGATCAAGCCGTCAGTGCCGGGGGCGCAATAAAAGAAGACCGCTACTTTACCGCAGCGGCTGCCTCGCTGCATCTCACTGTAGCGCTTTACTCTGCTCCCAGGGCCTCTTTTACCAGCGCTAATGAGGCATCCGACATCGGTAGCTTCAAGGCTAGTGCATGGGCGCGGGGTGACATTTTACGCCAGGTCATCTGCACAATGCGCACCATATGGTCGTGCTCGATCTTGCGCGAGAAATCGGCAAAGTAGTTCTCTAGAAACACCAGGCAGGCGCAATCTTCCAGCGCTTGTACATCGGGGTCGCGGCCCAGGCCTTTCTTGCCGATAATCGTTGCGGCTCTGGCGGCATCTTCGTCTGCATAGCCTGCGTCGCGCATTAGCTGGGCGGTGGTATCGCCTGCGCGCTTGCCCTGGTCGCGTCGCCAGGTTAAGTAGCCTACGCGCCCTTCGGGGTACTCCTCACGCGGCACTAACCAGCGCTGTAAGTGCTGGGCGCGTACGGCTAAGCGCAGCACCTCATCTGGAGCGTCATGCACGCGGTCTAGCCAGTCGCTCATGCGCTGGGCATAAGCCAGTTCCTGGGGCATGGATGTGCCATCGGCAAGCGTCGTGGAGCGCGGGTCTTCGGCATGCAGGGCATCGATGGCGATGAGCGTTTGATCAAAAGCGGTAGGCATAGCAGCGTTGCTCGGCTAAAAATGATGCTAATAGGTTGCCGAGAAACCGTGCGAATCACAACTGCTGTATGGGAGGGGAGGTTATGAAAGGCGGTAAAGCGCAGCGCCCGCTGCTAAGCACAGCGGACGCCTTTTCATACGCTATAAATGCTAGCGTTAAAGTTAGCGACGGTTGTAGATTTCTTCGTTGAGCTCACCCTCGCTTTTACCTACTAGCGTGGTGACCATTAAATCGCCTGCAACGTTGACGCTGGTGCGTGCCATATCAAGGATCCTGTCAATCCCCGCGACCACGGCGATGGCTTCCAGCGGCAGGCCAACCTGGGCCATCACAATCGAGAGCATAATCAGGCCAGCGCCTGGTACGCCTGCGGTACCAATGGAAGCCAGCGTGCCGGTGGCGACAATCATGCCGTAATCCATCATGCTCAAATCAGTGCCAGTCATTTGGGCAATAAATAGCACCACCACGCCCTGGTAAAGCGCGGTACCGTCCATATTGATGGTGGCGCCCACGGGCAGCACAAACCCCGATACCCCCTCGGAAACGCCCAAGTTCTTCTGCGCACAGCGTATAGAGACCGGCAGGGTGCCCGCAGAAGAGGCGGATGAGAACGCCACGACAATAGCGTCCAGGCTGCCCTGCAAATAGCGCATGGGGTTTAGCCGCCCCAGTAGCGAAATAAAACCCGAGTAGATCACTAACACGTGAAGTATGCTGGCCAGGTACGCAACGCCAATTAGCTTGGCCAGCGGCAGCAATATCTCTAAACCGTACTGGCCGGAGACGTGGGCGATCAAGCCAAAGACGCCGAAGGGCGCGAAGGCCATCACAATGCCGGTGAGCTTGTACATTGCCTCGGCAAAGCTATCGAAGACCTTCATGACCGGCTCGCCTTTATCGCCGATCAACGTCAGCGAAATACCTAAACCAATGGCAAACACAATGATCTGCATAATGTTGCCGTTGGCCAGGGCATCCAACGGGTTACGCGGCACTAAGTTAACCAGAATAGAGACCAGCGATGGCGCTTCGTTAGCGGCCACTTCAGAGTCAAAACTTAAATCAACGCCCACGCCCGGCTGCAGCAGGGTGGAAAGTACCAGACCGATGGAGATAGCAAAGGCGGTGGTGACCAAATAGAGCGTAATGGTACGCGCGCCAATGCGGCCCATTTTCTGAGGGTCGCGCATGGAGGTAATACCCACCACCAAGGTGGAAAATACCAGCGGCACAATCAGCATCATAATGGCGTTAATAAAAATATCGCCAAGCGGCTTAAACACGCTGGCGGTGTCGCCTAGCAGCGCGCCTGCCAAAATACCCAACGCCAAGCCGGCGAGAATCTTCTTCCATAGGGCAATTCGTCGCCACCAGGCAAACTTTCCTTGCTGTGCTGTCTCCTGCACTGCGCTTCTCCTGTCAAAAGTGTTAAAACCTATTATTTATCGATTCGTTAGACGAATCGGCGGGCACTCTATCACTTTTGGCTAACGGGCTGGGATGGATATGCCGAGTGGTCATAGCACATACAGTCGATTCGATAACTGAACCTTGCTTAGCGATAGTGCAAACTTATTACGTGCCGCTACCTTCTAGCAGCGCTATGCGCTGCATTCGCGGGTGCGCCGTAGGCTTACCACGCGCTACTGGAGTGTGGCGTTAGCTAGTGCTGACTTCTCTGGTGCTGGAGCCTTTTAGCGTAGCTAAACGTGCGTCTGGTGATACCGGCCATAGCTCCTCGCCGCGCTTTTGCCTACAATAGACCCCTTTATGCACGCGCATTGGCGCGGTGCTTTTATTGTTTTCAGGCCAAGGGACAGGATTCATGCTCGATCCGAAACTGCTGCGCGGTGATCTTGACACGGTTGCTCAACAACTGGCCCGGCGGGGCTTTGTGCTTGATAAAGCGGGATTGCAGGCGCTGGAGTCGCGTCGCCGCGAGCTGCAAACGCAAACCGAGCAGCTGCAAAATGAGCGCAATATGCGCTCCAAAGCGATTGGTAAAGCCAAGGCCAACGGTGAAGATATTCAGCCGCTGCTGGATGAAGTCAGCGATTTAGGTGATCGCCTGGATAAAGCCAAGCGCGAGCTAGCCGACGTCCAGGAAGAATGGGACGACGCTATCAGCGGTATTCCCAACCTGCCCCATGAAAGCGTGCCGGAAGGCAAAAGCGAAGACGAGAATGTCGAGCTGCACCGCTGGGGCACGCCGCGGGAGTTTGATTTCGAGGTGTTGGATCACGTTGATCTGGGTAAGCAGTCGGGTTATCTCGATTTTGAGTTGGCGGCTAAAATCACTGGCGCTCGCTTTGCGGTCATGCGCGGGCCCATAGCGCGCCTGCATCGGGCGTTGGCGCAGTTTATGCTGGATACCCAAACCGAACAGCACGGCTACGAAGAGTGCTACGTGCCGTATATGGTCAACCGCGATTCGCTGATGGGCACCGGCCAGCTGCCGAAGTTTGGCGAAGATTTGTTCAAGCTGGACGATGAGCGCGAGTATCACCTGATTCCCACTTCAGAAGTACCACTGACCAACTTTGTACGCGATGAAATTATCGAGCAAGCGGCATTGCCGATGAAGCTTACCGCACATACGCCCTGTTTCCGCTCCGAGGCGGGCTCGCACGGGCGCGATACCCGCGGAATGATCCGCCAGCATCAGTTCGATAAAGTCGAGATGGTGCAGATTGTGGAGCCGGAGAAGAGCTACGAAGCGTTGGAAGAGATGCGTGGTCATGCAGAGGCGATCCTGCAGGCACTGGCGTTGCCGTATCGCGTAGTGACGCTATGCACTGGGGATATGGGCTTTGGGGCCACGAAGACCTACGACTTGGAAGTGTGGCTGCCCAGCCAGGAGACTTACCGGGAGATCTCGTCTGTCTCTAACTGCGAGGATTTCCAGGCCCGGCGTATGCAAGCGCGGTATCGCCATCCGGATTCCAAAAAGCCGCAGTTGCTACATACGCTGAACGGTTCAGGGCTGGCGGTTGGTCGTTGCCTGCTGGCGGTGCTTGAAAACCACCAGCAGGCAGATGGCTCGGTGATTATTCCTGAGCCGCTACGTCGCTATCTGGGCGGCGTGGAGCGTCTGGCCCTTTAAGCGCCCACTCAACGCTAACCCCGGCATCAATGCGGATGGTGCCGGGGCTGTAATCGCTGGCGGCACTGGATTGACTGGCGCCAGCGGCATCGCTTTCTGCACGCATCGCCATCATGCGCGGCTGGAAGATAGGTGATTGCGTCTCTTCAATGCGCTGCACATGACCAAGCTCAGCATCTAAGCTGTCGGCCATCAGGTTTGCTTTGTGTTGCGCTTTCTCCAGCGCTTTGACCAGCGCTTCGTCAGTGGCAGCGTCGCGGTCTTGTAGGTCAAACTGCACGCCATCCAATGAGTTAACACCAGCGGCTATTAGCGCGTCTAACACCTCGCTTAACTGACCAAGGTCGGTGAGTTCGACGGTGATCGGGCGCTCAAGACGTGTGCGCTGCAGGGTCTCATGCTCGCCATCTTCATTGCGTGGCCCTTGAATATGCTCAGGATAGACATTTAGCGAGCCTGCATTGATGGCATTGCGTTCAAGGCCGGTGGCTTCCATTTGTTCGATTAATTCGCTGGCGCGGGTCTCTAAGCGCTCGCGGGCATCGCTAAGTGCGCTACTATCGCTCTCTTCCAAGGTGGAAAGGGCGGGTGTGTTTTCCCACAATCGTGCATTCAGGGTGGCCTTGTCGGGTTCTACCTCAACCCAAGACTGCGCTTGAACATGCAAGCTTGGCTGGGGCGGTGTTGACGGTGAAGCGTGTGCAAAAGGAGCGCTAAGGAGTGCCAATAGAGCGCCGCCTAGTAGGCCATTGCGTAAACGTTTAGAGCCTGGTTTTTGAAGGTTAGCTGGTATGGCTTGCATAAATGTTTTCCTTAGTGAGCGGGCAGTGGCGCCGCCAAGTTAAAACCGGGTATAAATCATTCAAGTAGACGCAGCTTTGAAGCGAAGTAGAAAAGAAAGTTCAGTACGGAAGAGTGGACGCAAAACAGTTGCTTATTATTTGCACGGTTTGTGCAATACGCCGAATGCAGCCATCATATATGGACAACAAGCTAGGGATGGATTATGTCGAACTTGTCGGACGAGGATTACCGCAGTATTCCTCTCAATGCCACCTTGGCACTCGCTGCGTTGGTAGTGATCATCGCTGGAATGAAAGCAGGTGCTGATTTGTTAGTGCCGTTGCTGCTCGCGATATTTATCGCAGTAGTGTGTACTTCACCGGTGCAGTGGCTGCATCGCTGTGGCTTAAGCATGCGAATGTCGGCATTTCTAACATTGATGGTATTGCTGGCGTTTATATCGCTGATTGGCCTGCTGGTGGTCAATAGCTTCAGTACCTTCGTGGCAGCGTTGCCGGAAATTGAGTCGCGGCTTTATGAACAGTATTGGAATTTACTTAATGCGCTCTCTTCACGCGGGCTAGCAATTAATCCCGACCAGATTAACTCGCTGTTTGAAATGGAGGATGAGGGCTCTTGGATGCCTGCCTTACTGGGTCAGCTAGGCAACCTCTTTATGCAGGGCATCATTGTTGGACTGCTGGTTATATTCATGCTGTTCGAGACGTTGAACGTGCGCGATAAAATTTCCCGCGCACTGGAAAATCCGGCGCCTA
Organism: Halomonas sp. KHS3; assembly: GCF_000830495.1. Classification (NCBI taxonomy): domain Bacteria; kingdom Pseudomonadati; phylum Pseudomonadota; class Gammaproteobacteria; order Oceanospirillales; family Halomonadaceae; genus Halomonas; species Halomonas sp. KHS3. The sequence goes on from NZ_JWHY01000010.1 coordinate 121,941, forward strand.
GCTTGAAGCGTTTTAGTGAGTTCAGCTTAACGCTGAAGCGCTATCTAGCCGTAAAAACCATGATTAGCCTGGCCACTGGGGCGCTGGTATGGCTCTCTTGCATGATTGTAGGCGTGGATTTTCCGCTGTTGTGGGGCGTGTTGGCCTTTGCACTCAACTTTATTCCCAATATTGGCTCCGCGCTGGCGGCGATCCCCCCCGTGTTGTTGCTGTTGGTCGCCCAAGACGGCGGTGCTTTTCAGGCGTTACTGCTAGCCTCTGCTTATTTGGTCATCAACTTTGTGCTCGGCAATCTGATTGAACCGCGGGTAATGGGGCAGGCGTTGGGGCTTTCTACATTTGTGGCGTTTTTATCGCTGGTGGTATGGGGGTGGATCTTTGGTGCGGCGGGGATGCTACTTTCGGTGGTACTAACGATGACGTTGAAGATCGCACTTGATAGTCACCCACAAACACGGTGGATCGCTAGGCTGTTAGGGCCTGGAAGGCGTCGTGTAAAAGATATTCGGGTAAGCGATGCGAGTCTGCCGCCGTGGAAACGCAAAAATTAGGCAGGAAATTTAGCGAAGGCGTGTTACCGCCGACAGAGTCGGCGGCTATTACAAGTGCTACACATTCATCAGGCGTTTTGTTCGATGAACTGCGTCAGTTGTGACTTAGATTGTGCGCCAACCAGTGAAGCGACTTTGGTGCCAGATTTAAACAGCATGACGGTAGGTACACCGCGGACGCCTTGCTCGGCAGCAATTTCTGGTGCGTCGTCTACATTGACACTAACAACTTTCAGGCTTTCCTGACGTTCTGCAGCTACTTCATCAACGACCGGGGCCATGACCTTGCATGGGCCACACCAGGGCGCCCAGAACTTCATTAGCACAGGCTGTTCAGCGTTGAGGACTTCTTGCTCAAAATTGGCGTTGGTGACATCAACATTATTAGCCATTTGCTTCTCCCGTTTGCGTTGCTCTTACTGTTTCGTTGCCTCAAATGGAGCAACGGTCATTACGCGATCCATTGGTGCTCTTTAAGCGCGCCTCGTGTCTATCGCGATAAGTGTGGGCAGATGTTAGCGGGCGCGAAGGTTGCTGGCAAATTTCCTGCACAGTGAGTTAACTAAATAGCAGAAATTAAAGGGTGCTGGTAGGGCGTTTTTTTTATAATATAAAAGTATTATTTTGGTGTTTTTTATTCTATATGGTGCTGTAGAGTGCCGAGTGTGACGACACGATCCGTCAGGCGTGATGTGGCATCAGCGCCTGTGTGTGCTTAAAGATTCGGCCTACATCAAGATACGGTCTACATAGATCTGTATAGAGAATAAATAAGGTGAGGATATGAAGCTACAACAGCTCCGCTATATCTGGGAAGTCAATCGACATAACCTGAACGTCTCGGCCACAGCGCAAAGTCTATTTACCTCACAGCCGGGGATCTCTAAACAGATACGTTTGTTAGAAGATGAGCTTGGCGTCGAGATTTTTGCGCGCAGTGGTAAGCACTTGACACGTGTGACGCCTGCCGGGCAGTCAATTATTGACCTGGCCGGGCAGGTACTGCGTCTCACCGAAAACATCAAGCAGGTGGCTCAGGAGCATAGCGATGAGCGCCGCGGTAGCCTGGCCATTGCTACGACCCATACCCAGGCCCGTTATGCGCTACCGCCCATTATCAGCGAATTCACCCTTAAATATCCTGATGTGGCGCTGCATATGCAGCAGGGTACGCCCAAGCAGATTGCACAGATGGTCAGTGAAGGCCAGGCCGATTTCGCCATCGCGACCGAGTCGCTGGAGCTATTTACCGATTTAGTGCTACTGCCCTGCTATCGTTGGAACCGCTGCGTACTGGTGCCTAAAGGGCACCCGCTAGCCACTCATCAGGGCCCGTTGACCCTGGAGGCGCTCGGTGAACATCCGCTGGTCACCTACGTGTTTGGGTTTACCGGCCGCTCGCAGTTAGACGACGCCTTCAAAGCGAAAGGGTTAACGCCCAATGTGGTGCTAACCGCCGCCGATGCCGACGTGATCAAGACCTACGTACGGCTGGGCATGGGGGTTGGCATTGTGGCGCATATGGCTGTGGACGAGGCGCTTGATGATGACTTGGTGGCACTGGATGCAAGCCACCTGTTTGCCAGCTCTACGACAAAAATTGGTATCCGTCGTGGCACCTTTATGCGCGGTTACATGTATGATTTTTTGGAGCGCTTTGCGCCTCATTTAACCCGCGACCGGGTTGATGAAGCATTAACGGCAGGCCCGCGCCATGAGCAGTCGTTGTTTGACGACCTGGACCTGCCGGAGTATTAACCCGCAGTGTGGAGTTAGTGCTGCAAATGTAGCCCGCACTCGCGCTTCTCTTCCACCTTGGTAGGGTCGAAGTAATCGAAGTTATTGGGCAGATTATGCGCCTGTAGATACTGGTACATATCTTTGGCGCTCCACTGCAGCAACGGGGCAACTTTCAATAGGCCATCGCTGTTGCGACTAACCGGCTGCATTTTTGCGCGCTCGGGGGTGTCCTCAGCGCGCAGTGCGGTGAACCATACGTCGGGCTGCATTTCACGCAGCGCACGCTCGAAGGGCTCGATTTTAACTTCCTGAGTAAAGGCTGCGTGGCGCGGGTCGTCGATACCCGGCATGGGGCCTTCCAGCGCCTCGCGGTGGCCGCGCGTGCGCCGGGGTACAAAGCTCACGATGTTCAGGTTGAGTTGTTGAATCACTTCGTCAGCGAATTGATAAGTTGCTTCGGTGTTGTAGCCGCTGTCCATCCACACAATGGGTATATCCGGGCGCACCTGGGTCACCATATGAAGAATCACCGCCTCAAAAGGGCGAAAGTTGGTGGTGCAAATAGGTCGTGCACCCTGGGTCAGCGCCCACTCAACTAACCCTTGAGGATTATTTGCGAAATCTCTGTTAATCGCTTCAAGCTCTGAGGACATACTGCCTCCTAATCGGAAATTAAATAATACTGACTAGGCTACCAAACAGGAGGCAGCGAACCCCAATACCGTTTAGTTTGGCTTTTATATTCCTTTTTGATATAGAGCTCGCACTGCTTATTCCAAAGCGCCAATAAGGTGGCGAATTTTATCCAGAGTTTCGGTGTACTCTTCGTCCGCTTGAGAGTCTGCTACTAAGCCCCCTCCGCCCCATACATGCAGTCTTCCCGCCTCGGCAACCATAGTGCGAATAGCGATGGAGGTATCCATGCTGCCACGTACATCGACATAGCCAAGGCTGCCGCAATAAACACTGCGTTGGCAGGGTTCTAGTTCATCAATGATCTGCATCGCGCGAATTTTAGGTGCACCGGTAATTGAGCCGCCAGGAAAGGCCGCCTTAAGCAGTGCCAGCGGGGTGTAATTACCGGCCAGCGTTCCCTGCACCACGCTAACTAGGTGGTGCACGTTAGGGTAGCTCTCTAAGCGACATAGCTGCGGAACGCGAATGGAGCCTGGCTGGCAGACGCGACCCAGGTCATTGCGCAGCAGGTCAACGATCATCACATTTTCAGCGCGATCTTTAGTGCTGCTCAATAGCTGTGCCGCCAGCGCCTGATCCTCTTCATGTGTGGCCCCTCGCGGGCGGGTACCTTTAATCGGCCGTGTTTCGACCTCGCCGTTGCTGCACTGAATAAACCGCTCGGGTGAAAGTGACAGTACGGCCTTATCGCCCCAGGCCATAAAACCTGAATAGGGTGTGGGGGTCGCTTTGCGTAACTGCAGGTACGCCTGCCACTCATCCCCTTGGTAGTCGGCATAAAAGCGTTGAGCCAGGTTGATCTGATAGCAGTCACCCGCGCGAATATAGCGCTGCACGGCGTTAAAGCGTGCGACATATTGGGTGTGGCTAAGTTCTGCTTTAAAGGTATTCGTTAATGTAAACGCGCTAGTTGGCTCTGGCGTCTTGGTAAGCCAGTTTTCCACCTGCTCACGACGCTGCGGAGTGGCGATTAGCCACGCCTGCTGGGCCATGTGATCCAGGGTGATACACCAGTCGTAAAGCCCCAAACGGGCTTGCGGTAAGGTGACCGGGCTTGCCTGAGCACTCTGAACCGATAAGGTTTTACGCCCTAAATCGTAGCCCCAGTAGCCTATTAGCCCGCCTAGAAAAGGGAGTTCACTGGTTTCATCAGGGATATCCAGTTGATCCAGTAGCCACTGCTGAAGGGCAAACGCATCGTTAGCCAAGTGCGCCGGTGGGCTAAGCTGATCTGACGCAATACTCGCTTCGCCATGATGAGTAACTTCCAGCGTAGCAAGTGGGTCGCTGCTGATAATATCAAAGCGACCGGTGGCGATAGGGCGGCCACTATCGAGCAGCACCGCGCCGGGCCTAGCACGTAGGCAGGCGAATATACCCAATGGGTCGGGTGAATAGGGCAGGGCAGTTATCGTCAACGCCTGGTTCATTAAGCAAACGCCTGGCCGGTAAAAGGGCTGCATATGTTAGAGGTCGTTGAAGATCGGCACCAGTCGCACGATTGACGCATTTCTCACGCTCGGAAGAGGATTGTTGACACTGTTTTTGCAGCTAGACTTTTTGCCTACAACGAAAGATGTATAAAGTCGCTTTATAAGCAGGTTGACGGCGGTGGTTCGCGGGGCTAAAGTTTCGCTATGTTTCTAATTGTCGACAATTCGCCATGAGCTTACCTGTTTCTTCTTCTTATTCCGATTCCTCGCCGCATGAAATGGCAACCCCTGAAGTACGCACGCTCGCCGAGCGGGTATTTCATCAGTTGCAGGATGCCATCGTACGCGGCGAGCTTGCTCCCGGCAGTAAGATCACCGAGCCGGGATTGTCTAAAACCTACGGTATTTCACGTGGGCCGCTGCGCGAGGCGATGCGCCGCCTGGAAGCACACCGCCTCATCGAGCGGGTTCCCCATGTGGGCGCAAGGGTGGTTAAGCTCTCAATGAAAGAGCTTTTAGAGCTGTTTGACCTGCGTGAAGCCCTGGAAAGTATGGCGGCGCGCTTGGCGGCTGAGCATATGTCACCGGCAGAGGTTCAGGGTTTGCGGGATGTGCTGGCGCTGCACGAAGGTCAGGCGGATTTAAAGCGTGGCGAAGCTTACTACCAGCGCGAAGGCGATCTCGATTTTCACTACTGCATCGTTCAGGGCAGCCACAACAAAATGCTAATGAACCTGCTCTGTGATGACCTTTACTACCTTGTGCGCCTTTATCGCACTCAGTTCAGTGCTAGCGGCACGCGACCGCAGCGCGCCTTTGTGGAACACCATCGCATTGTTGATGCCATTGAAGCTGGCGATGCGGAGCTGGCCGAGCTGCTCATGCGCCGCCATGTCAGCGCCTCCCGCGCCAATGTGGCGGATCGCTATGCAGCGACCCTCGAAGAGTCAGCATCTAAATCGCAAAGCTCTTAATCACGCAGCTAAAACATAACTAGAAATTAGCAATAGGAGAAACACCCCATGTCCCAGATGACTCCCGGCGCCCGGTTTCGAGCCGCGCTTGAGGCTAACCGTCCGCTGCCGATCTTAGGCACCATTAATGCCTATACAGCGCTAATGGCCGACAAGGTTGGCCATCAAGCCATTTACCTCTCTGGTGGCGGCGTAGCTAACGCCTCGTTCGGCTTGCCGGATCTGGGCATGACGACCATGAATGATGTGGTGGAAGATGCCCACCGTATCTGCGGCGCTACCGAGCTGCCCCTGCTGGTGGATATCGATACCGGTTGGGGCGGTGCCTTCAATATTGCACGCACGGTAAAAGAAATGCAGCGCGCTGGCGTGGCCGCGGTACATATGGAAGACCAGGTGGCTCAAAAGCGCTGTGGACACCGCCCCAATAAAGCAATTGTCTCTCAGCAGGAGATGGTCGACCGCATTAAAGCTGCCGCCGATGCCAAGATCGACCCCGACTTCTATTTGATTGCTCGCACCGATGCGTTTCAAAAAGAGGGGCTTGATGCTGCCATTGAGCGTGCCAACGCCTGCGTTGAAGCCGGTGCAGATGCCATCTTCGCTGAAGCGGTTCATACCCTGGATGATTACAAAGCCTTCTGTGAACGGGTCAATGCACCCATTTTGGCTAACATCACCGAGTTCGGTGCTACTCCGCTGTTTACTCAAACGGAGCTTGGCGAGGTTGGCTGCCGCATGGTGCTTTACCCGCTCTCGGCCTTCCGCGCCATGAACGCTGCGGCACTGCAGGTCTATCAAAGCATCCTCGACAACGGCCACCAAAAAGACGTGGTGCCGCTGATGCAAACCCGCGACGAACTCTACGATTTTCTCAATTACCACGACTTTGAGCAGAAGCTGGACGCGCTGTTTGCCGAGAAAGGCGATGACCAATAAACCGCCAGTTAAGATGAAGCGCAGTTGGAAATGATTTCTTCTGCAAACTGGTGAGAGGACAGGTTGAAGCGAGGGTCTTTTGTCATGGATGACAAAAGTAGCGCCCAGGGAGGGGTTCACAGCGCCCTCGCGGAAACCTGTCCTCTCACCAAGATAGCTTTGCCGAAAGTTTAATGAACGACCTTATTCATAAATCGATAGTAAAAATAAAAGCAGTAATAGGAGACACACCATGGCTGATAAACCCGCAACAGGAGCAGGACTGCGTGGCCAGAGCGCTGGTTCCACCGCGCTGTGTACGGTAGGTAAAACAGGCTCAGGCCTGACCTACCGCGGATTTGATATTAAAGAGCTGGCTGAAAAAGCCAAATTCGAAGAGGTCGCTTACCTGCTGTTAAAAGGCAAGTTGCCTAATCAGGGTGAGCTAGACCACTACATCAGCAAGCTCAAAAGCCTGCGCGGCTTGCCCGATGCATTAAAAACGGTACTTGAGCAGATCCCCAAAGACGCTCACCCGATGGACGTAATGCGCACCGGCACTTCAATGCTGGGCAATCTAGAAACCGAGGAGAATTTTGATCAGCAGCAAGACGTTGCTGATCGGCTGCTGGCGGTGCTGCCCTCGATTATTTGTTACTGGTACCGCTTCTCCCACGACGGTGTGCGCATCGATACCGAAACGGATGATGACTCAGTAGGCGGGCATTTCCTTAATATGCTGCGCGGCGAGCCCGCCTCTGAACTGCATGCGCGGGTCATGAACGTATCGCTGATTCTTTACGCCGAGCACGAGTTTAACGCCTCTACCTTTACCGCAAGGGTATGCGCCTCGACGCTTTCCGATATGCACTCCTGCGTGACCGGTGCGATTGGGTCGCTGCGCGGCCCACTGCATGGCGGCGCCAACGAAGCGGCCATGGCGATGATCGAGGATTGGCAGTCGCCGGAAGAAGCAGAAAGCAAGATCATGGGCATGCTGGAGCGTAAGGATAAAATTATGGGCTTCGGGCATGCGATTTATCGCGAGTCCGACCCGCGCAACGCGATTATCAAGCACTGGTCCAAGAAGCTCTCTGACGATGTGGGTGATAAGGTGCTTTACCCGGTTTCTGAGCGGGTCGAAGAGGTCATGTGGCGTGAGAAGAAGCTGTTCTGTAACGCAGACTTCTTCCACGCCAGCGCATACCACTTCATGGATATACCCACCAAGCTGTTTACGCCGATTTTCGTCTGCTCTCGGCTGACCGGCTGGGCGGCGCACGTATTTGAGCAGCGCGCCAATAACCGCATTATTCGCCCTAGCGCCGATTACACTGGCCCCGAGAAGAGCGAGTGGGTGCCGATAGAAGCGCGAGACTGAACCGCTTGCTGCCCGGTGACTTGGACACCGGGCTTTTTTCAGCCCCCTTCTTGTGAGTCTGCCTGCTATGAATACCCAATACCGTAAACCGCTGCCTGGCACAGAGCTTGAGTTTTTTGATGCTCGCGAGGCGGTGGAAGATATCCAGCCCGGTGCCTATGCACAGCTGCCCTATACCTCTCGTGTGCTGGCGGAGCAGCTGGTGCGTCGCTGTGATCCTGAATTGCTCACCGATGCGCTAAAACAGTTGATCGAGCGCAAGAGTGACCTGGATTTTCCTTGGTACCCCGCGCGTGTCGTCTGCCACGATATCCTAGGCCAGACTGCTCTGGTCGATTTGGCCGGGCTGCGTGACGCTATTGCCGAGAAGGGTGGTGACCCCGCCAAGGTTAATCCTGTAGTGCCCACCCAGCTAATCGTCGATCATTCACTGGCAGTGGAGCACGCAGGGTCGGAAGAGGGCGCCTTCGAGAAAAACCGCGCCATTGAAGATCGCCGTAACGATGACCGCTTCCACTTTATCAACTGGACTAAAACGGCCTTTGAGAACGTCGATGTAATTCCTCCCGGCAACGGCATCATGCACCAGATCAATCTGGAGAAGATGTCACCGGTGGTGCAGAACCGTGACGGCATTGCCTATCCGGATACCTGTGTGGGTACCGATAGCCATACGCCCATGGTCGATGCCCTTGGCGTTATATCCGTAGGTGTGGGTGGTCTGGAGGCCGAAAGCGTCATGCTGGGCCGTGCCTCCATGATGCGCCTGCCGGATATCGTCGGCGTGGAGCTGACCGGCAAGCTGCAGCCCGGCATTACCGGCACCGATATGGTACTGGCGATTACCGAGTTCCTGCGTAAAGAGCGGGTGGTTGGTGCTTACCTGGAGTTCTACGGTGAAGGTGCCGACGCGCTAACGGTCGGAGATCGCGCCACTATCTCCAATATGACCCCCGAATACGGCGCGACCGCGGCGATGTTCTACATCGATGGCCAAACTATCGACTACCTGAAAATTACCGGCCGTGAAGATGAACAGGTGGCGCTGGTCGAAACCTACGCCAAGCACACCGGCCTGTGGGCGGATAGCTTGACCGAGGTTGAGTACGAGCGGGTACTGACCTTTAACCTCTCGTCGGTAACCCGCACCCTGGCGGGGCCCTCCAACCCCCACGCCCATTTGCCAACTTCAGAGCTTGCCCAGCGTGGTATTGCTGTTGGGCTTGAGGCGGCACAGGCGGAAGAGAAAGCGGGCAAAATGCCCGACGGCGCGGTTATCATCGCCGCCATTACCAGCTGCACCAATACCTCTAACCCACGAAATATGGTCGCCGCCGGGCTTATCGCCCGCAACGCTAACCGGCTGGGTCTGCTGCGTAAACCATGGGTGAAGTCGTCGCTGGCGCCGGGCTCGAAAACCGTCAAGATGTACCTGGAAGAAGCTGGGTTGATGAGCGAGCTGGAAAGCCTCGGCTTTGGGGTGGTGGCCTATGCCTGCACCACCTGTAACGGCATGTCTGGAGCGCTGGATCCAAAAATCCAGCAGGAGATTATTGAGCGTGATCTCTATGCGACCGCCGTGCTTTCCGGCAACCGTAACTTCGACGGCCGTATCCACCCCCATGCCCAACAAGCCTTTCTGGCGTCACCGCCTCTGGTAGTTGCCTATGCCATCGCGGGCACGATTCGCTTTGATATCGAAAAAGACGTCCTGGGCGTGGATCAGGCGGGAAATCCTGTCACTTTGAAGGATATCTGGCCAGCGGATGAAGAGATCGATGCGATTGTTAAATCGTCGGTGAAGCCGGAGCAGTTCCGCCAGACCTATATTCCCATGTTCGATCTGGATAAGAGTGCCCGCGCTCAGGTCAGCCCGCTATATGACTGGCGGCCCCAGAGCACCTATATCCGTCGCCCGCCTTACTGGGAGGGCAATATGGCTAAAGTGCGCACCCTGAAAGGCATGCGGCCGCTGGCAATTTTGCCGGACAATATCACCACCGATCATCTCTCACCCTCCAACGCGATTCAGTTGAACAGCGCGGCAGGGGAGTACTTGGCCAAAATGGGCCTGCCGGAGGAAGACTTCAACTCCTACGCCACCCACCGCGGTGACCACCTGACTGCCCAGCGCGCTACCTTCGCCAACCCGAAGTTGTTCAACGAGATGGTGCGCGATGCCGACGGCAACGTTAAACAGGGCTCGCTGGCGCGGGTAGAGCCGGAAGGCCAAGTCACCCGCATGTGGGAGGCGATTGAAACCTACATGGCCCGCAAGCAGCCGCTGATCATTATTGCCGGGGCGGATTACGGTCAGGGCTCCTCACGGGACTGGGCGGCTAAAGGCGTGGCGCTGGCGGGCGTGGAAGCGATCGCCGCCGAAGGCTTTGAGCGTATTCACCGCACCAACCTGATCGGGATGGGGGTGATGCCGCTGGAGTTTGAGCCCGGGACTACGCGTATGACACTGGGCCTGGACGGCACTGAAACCTTTGATGTCGAAGGCGCCGTTTCGCCAGGGGCGATGCTCACCCTAGTGATCCACCGCCAAAACGGTGAAAGCGAGCGGGTTACGGTGAAGTGCCGTTTGGACACCGCCGAGGAGGTGTCTATTTACACTGCTGGTGGTGTACTGCAGCGTTTTGCCCAGGACTTTCTTGAGTCCACGGCGGCTTAATTGAAACGGCCTAGCTGACCAAGTGAACCCGGTGCCTTTAGCTTTTCGAACCTAGCTTTTCGAATCAGGCTTAGAGCACCGGGTTATTTTTTAGGAGTGGTAATGATGAGCGAGTCAGTTCAAAACAAACATGTGCCGCAGATAAAAATTCCAGCCACCTATATGCGCGGCGGCACCAGTAAGGGCGTATTTTTTAAGCTCAACGATCTACCTGAAGCGGCCCAGCAGCCGGGCGTGGCGCGGGATCAGTTGCTACTGCGTGTCATCGGTAGCCCCGACCCTTACGAAAAGCAGATTGATGGTATGGGGGGCGCCACTTCAAGTACCAGCAAGACGGTGATTCTGTCTGAAAGTGAATCGGCAGAACACGATGTGGATTACCTGTTCGGTCAGGTCTCCATCGACAAGCCCTATGTGGATTGGAGCGGTAACTGCGGCAACCTCTCCGCGGCGGTCGGCCCTTTTGCGATTAGCAATGGTCTTGTTGACCCTGCACGTATTCCTGAAAACGGGGTGGCCGAGGTACGCATTTGGCAGGTGAATATACAGAAAACCATCGTCTCACGGGTGCCTATCGTCAATGGCGAAGTGCAGGAAACTGGCGATTTTGAGCTGGATGGCGTGACCTTTCCTGCTGCCGAGATTCCGGTGGCCTTTATGGATCCGGCCGATGGCGAGGGAGCCATTTTTCCCACCGGTAATCTCATTGATCAGCTTGATGTGCCAGGCGTGGGGATATTGAAAGCAACCTTGATTAATGCCGGTATTCCCACCGTGTTTATTAACGCCGCCGACATTGGCTATACCGGCGCCGAGCTGCAGGATGCCATCAATGGTGACAGCCGGGCGCTTGAGATGTTTGAAACTATCCGTGCCCATGGTGCTGTGCGCATGGGGCTAATCAGTGATGTCAGCGAAGCGGGTAAACGACAGCACACGCCCAAAGTGGCTTTCGTAGCGCCGTCGGCGGATTACGTATCATCGAGCGGTAAAAACGTACTGGCGACGGATATCGACCTGCTGGTGCGAGCGCTCTCCATGGGCAAGCTGCACCACGCCATGATGGGCACCGCCGCCGTTGCCATTGCTGCGGCGGCGGCCATTGAAGGCACATTAGTGAACCTGGCCGCCGGTGGCGGTAAACGAAACGAGGTCACCTTCGGGCATCCTTCCGGCAGCCTGCGGGTGGGAGCTGAGGCAAGCCTGGTGGAAGGGCGTTGGCATATCGAACAGGCACTGATGAGCCGCAGCGCGCGGGTGTTGATGGAAGGATTTGTGAGAATTCCTGGTGACAGCTTTTAGGACGCATTCCTTGGGCCATACTGAGTAGGTGATTCAACAGTAGGAGATAGATCCATGTCTGCCACATCCGAAGCCAATGAGCGGCCCGATTACGACCCCGAGCTACAGGCTATTGCCGATTACGTACTCAATTATCAGGTGGCGTCCGATGAGGCATTGGAAACCGCTCGCTACTGCTTAATGGATACGCTTGGCTGCGGGCTGTTGGCGCTGCGTTTTCCAGAGTGCACAAAGCACTTAGGCCCGATAGTGGAGGGCACGGTAGTACCGTTTGGGTCGCGGATACCGGGCACCTCGCTTCGCCTTGACCCGGTTAAGGCGGCGTGGGATATCGGCTGTATCATTCGCTGGTTGGATTATAACGACACTTGGCTTGCCGCCGAGTGGGGGCACCCTTCCGACAATCTTGGCGCGATACTCGCCGTTGCTGACCACCTTTCCCAGCAGCGGGTTGCACAAGGCGACGCTGCGCTTGCGATGCGCGATGTGCTCAACGCCATGATTATGGCCCATGAGATTCAGGGCGTGCTGGCGCTGGAGAATAGCTTCAATCGGGTTGGCCTCGATCACGTGGTGCTGGTGAAGGTCGCCTCTACGGCGGTGGCCGCCAAGCTGTTGGGCGCCAATCGTGAACAGTTGCTCTCGGCGCTTTCACACGCCTGGGTGGATGGTCAGAGCCTGCGCACCTATCGTCATGCGCCAAATGCTGGTTCACGTAAAAGCTGGGCCGCAGGGGACGCCACCTCACGGGGCGTGCGCTTAGCGGATATCGCCCTGCGCGGTGAAATGGGTATTCCCAGCGCGCTCTCGGCGCCCCAATGGGGCTTCTACGATGTGCTGTTCAGTCATGCCAACAAAGATTTGAGCCTCAAACCGGAAGCTGACCGCCGCCTACGCTTTCAGCGGGAGTTTGGCAGCTACGTGATGGAGAACATTCTGTTTAAGATCTCCTTCCCCGCTGAGTTTCACGCTCAAACCGCCTGTGAAGCCGCCGTGACGCTCCATCCGCAGGTGAAAGACCGCTTGGCCGATATCGAGAAAATCGTGCTCACCACCCACGATTCGGCTATTCGGATTATTTCCAAAACCGGCGCACTCGCCAATCCGGCGGATCGTGACCACTGCCTGCAATACATGACAGCGGTGCCGCTTATCTTTGGTGCGCTTACCGCCGAGCACTATGAAGACAGCTTTCATGCAGCTCATCCGCTAATAGATGAGCTGCGTAATAAAATGGTGGTAGAAGAAAACGCCGAGTATTCGGCGGATTACCACGACCCTGAGAAGCGCTCTATCGCTAATGCAGTGCAGGTGTTTTTTAGCGATGGGAGTGCGACCGATAAAGTGACAGTGGAGTATCCGGTCGGCCACCGACGTCGTCGGGAAGAGGGGATGCCGCTATTGGTTGAAAAGTTTGAGCGCAATCTGGCAACTCGCTTTCCGACAAGTCGTTGCCAAAAAATCGCCGAGCTGTGCAGCCATCAAACAACACTTGAAGCGATGCCGGTACACAAATTTATGGATATGTGGATGATTTAACGTGCGCTATTCACAGTGCCCGGTGCTTATACACACCGGGCACTGTGGTGTTAACGAGCGACATGCTCTCCAATGAGGCTATTCAAATGTCACTTGATCGCGCATGCGGTCAACGGTGGCAGGCCCAATGCCGCTGACGCGCTCAAGATCTGCAGCGCTTTCAAAGACGCCATTGGTTTCGCGCTCTTCAATGATCGCGTCGGCTCGGCTGGGGCCGATCCCTGGTAGTTCGGCCAGCAGTTCAGCATCGGCAGTATTGACGTTAATCGGGGCTACATCTTGTGCCAGCACGCCACTGGAAAGCCCTAAGCTAATGCTAAACAGTAGTGCGGCCAGCATTCCTTTAAGTGTCATTTTCATATGCAATGATCCTTTTAATAGCGTTGGTTTTTTGTGTTTACACATGCGACGTCGTGTAGAGGTTTCTACCTGTGCCCGCGTTATCAGTGGGCAAGATAAACGCCGCTGCACTTGTTAACTTAGCCTTATTTAAAGCGTGTTTATGTCAGCGATATATGACAGCAGTTGTAAGATTTTAGCTATGGATATATGGCAAATGGCTTACATGATGAGGGCGCGAGGAGTAGGGAGAGGCTGATATAATGGTCAAAAACGTACTTGGAGTAACGTTGTGGTCACCGATTCCCCGATTATTATTGCCCTTGATTACCCGTCGCTAGACGCCGCGCTGTGCATGGCTGATCAGTTGGATCCCACCCGATGCCGTGTGAAAGTGGGTAAAGAACTGTTCACCCGTAGCGGCCCGGCAGTGCTTGAGGCGCTGCATGGGCGCGGGTTTGAGGTGTTTTTGGATCTTAAATTCCACGATATTCCCAATACCGTTGCCAGCGCTGTGCAGGCGGCGGCGGAGCAGGGCGTGTGGATGGTCAACGTACATGCCAGCGGTGGGCGGCGGATGATGGAGGCGGCCGTGCAACGCCTGGATCAGAATGCCTTAACGACCCATCTAATCGCCGTTACCGTATTGACCAGTATGCAGACCGATGATTTGGCAGAGCTGGGGATCAAGACTCCACTGGCAGAACACGTGGAGCACTTAGCGCTCCTGGCCAAGCAGAGTGGTTTGCAAGGGGTGGTCTGCTCGGCCCAGGAGTCTGCGCGAATCAAAACGCTATGCGGTGAGTCGTTCTTGAAAGTGACCCCTGGTATTAGGCCAAGTTTTGCAGTCGCTAATGACCAACAGCGGACGATGGGCCCCAATGAGGCTATGGCAGCGGGAAGCAGCCACCTGGTCATTGGTCGCCCCGTTACTCAGGCTGACGACCCCATGGTAGCGCTTGAGGCGATTGAGGCGGAGCTAGAGGGGCACTAAATATTTCTGCATACCTTAGCTTTGTGAGCACTATTCGCCCTCCACGCCAATGACCGGCTTAATCGTGCCCCAGAAGCGGCAACTGGGGCACTGCCACTGTAACGCGTCGCTAGCAAAGCCGCAGCGCTGGCAGCGATGACGCGTGCGGTTAAGCAGCAGCGCATCGGTATGATGTTTTAGTAACAGTAGGCGCGTATCCGGGGAAGGTTTTCCACTAAGGCGCTGGCTTTCAATATACAGATCGATCAAATAATCCAGCCCGCCTAAACTCGGCACGGCGCGCAATCGCTCACCAATCAACTCAATCGCTTTGTCGACGCCGTCACGCTGATGAACGAGCTGACCTAGGGCAATAATGGTACTGGTGTAAGGCGCTAGCTCAAGCAGGCGATAGAGGTGCGCTTCGTAGCCGGTGTCATCATTATTGCGCATATAGGCGTGCTTAAGGGCAGGCAGCATGGTGGGGATATGCGCTATCTCCTGGCCGGGGATGTTGTCTAATCGCTCAATAGCGCGGGCATAGTGCCCGTTGTCCATCTCTAGTTCGGCCAGCATCAGGGTGGCGCGAACGCATTTCTCATCCAGCTGCAGGGCTTTTTTGAGATGCTTTTTCGCCAGAGGTCGACTGGCTTCACTAATTTCTTCCAGTGCCAGCTCGCATAGCCAGTGCGCCGCGGGGCGACGCATCTTAGGATACTGTTTAAGCAGCGGCTGAATAACGTCAAGGGCTTGCTGCCACGCTTTTTCACGCTCTAATAAGTCGACGAGCAGCTGTTTGGCAGCATAGCGGTGATCATCATCACCGCTATGCTCCAGCAGGGTATTGAGTAGCCGCTGGGCGCGGTCATGAACACCAAGCGCCATAAAATCCCGAGCAAGTTCAAGCTGGATCTGTTCGTTGGTGTGCTGCGAAAGGGCAGGGCGAGCCAATAGGTTTTGGTGAATGCTAACGGCTTTGTCGGCCTCTCCGCGGGCGCGAAACAGCTTGCCGAGGGCGATATGGGTGTGAACCGTGTCACTGTTGACCGCTAGCACGTTGATAAAAGTATTGATCGCTTCGTCGGGCTGCTCATTAAGCAGGTAATTAAGCCCGACGAAGTAGTCCCGGGAGAGGCCTTGAGAAGAGGCCGCAGGCGGATGGGTGCGATGTCGGCGGCGTAAGGCTTGGCGATAACCTAACCCGTAACCAATGGCAATGGCGACCAACAGTACGCTTAGCAGCGCGACATCCAGCATTTATGCCAGTTCCTTAAACTCCTGGGTGCGTAGGCTATCGAGCTCTTTACGCTGCTGCTTATTCTGGCGCTGGCTGCGGGCCAGGGTGGCTTTTAACCGCACGTAGACACCTAGCATGGCGAGCATGCCGAGTATGACGCCAAACACCAGGGTCGCGAGTAGCCAAACCGAGAGTGATACCGCTGGCAGCTCCAGCCAGATAAGGTTTAAGGCAATGGTTTGCTGATTATTAACGGCAAACAGAATACCTACCAGCACTACTATCAGCAAAATAACGGCTAAAATCAGCCCTTTGATCCAACGCATGTGAGTTTCCTAGTCTGTGACGTTCACGGTAGCGCTATTGTGTACGACTCAAGCGGCGACGTCATCCCACAGAAATTAATAGTCGCGTTTTAGTAGCCTAGTGCTCGACTAGCGTCTACCTGCTCGCGTAGCTCCTTGCCAGGCTTGAAGTGCGGCACATACTTACCTTCCAGATCGACTGCATCGCCTGTTTTTGGATTGCGCCCTACCCGCGGCTCCCGATAGTGCAGTGAAAAGCTGCCGAAACCACGAATTTCAACGCGACCGCCGCTAGCTAGAGAATCCGTCATGTCGTCCAGGATAATACGCACCGCCGTTTCAACATCTTTGGCGGATAACTCCGGCTGACGCATCGCAATTTGTTCGATTAATTCAGATTTAGTCATCGGTTGGCTCCCTGCGAACATTGAAGGCCGTGACGCGCTCTCGACCTCGCTAACATCAAATTCAGCATACTGCGCAATTCAGTATAAAACAATTCAGATAAAACAAGGTTCTACACTCTTTAATAGCATAGGCGATGGAGGGCGCTGGCGCGACCCCACAGCTTAGGTATACTGGCCTTTCATTTATATAACTGGAGCGGCTGACGTTGAACGACGATAATTCCCCAGCAGCCATTTTGCGCAAACGGCTTTACTGGCACTCCCGGCGCGGTATGTGGGAGCTTGACCTGCTGCTTATTCCATTTCTTGAACAGCGTTTTGACCATCTTAGCGAAGCGGATCAACTGGCCTACCAGCAGCTCATTGAAGGCGAGGATCAGGATCTTTTTGTCTGGCTGATGCACCGAGAGTGGCCCGAGGAGCCTAGCCAGCGGCGTATCGTACAAATGATCGTTGAACATGCTGAAACCACCGATAATTCTGCCTATCGTACCCTCTAAGTATTGGCTACTAGCCCAATGTGGATTGTTGATCGGCATTGTGGCGCTGAGCTATTGGGTAGGGGGCATGCCAGCGGCGGTGGCGATAACGGTGTTAGGCGTTGTCCTTGGATGGCGCGGCTATCTTCGTCAACCCAAAGGCGTGCTCTCGCTGACGTCGACGGCGCCACAAGTTCAAGGTCGTTGGCTGCGCGAGTCGCAGCCTGAAGAGGGGGCTCTCACGCGAAATGAGGCTCTGGGCGATACGGATCGAGTACGCTGTGACTATCTAGGGCCCTGGTTAATAGGGCTTTATGTGGGTAAGCAGCGGGTTTGGCTCTGGCCTGATAGCGCGCCTCAACAAAGCTTGCGTGAGGCGCGCAAGCTCTTTCATCGTCCGGGCCGCTAGCGGTTTGTTGCTAACGCGTCTGTTAAGTCGTTCATCGCAAGCGAAGAAGCAACGGCTTCAGGCTGCCGGCTAGGCCAGTCGGTGGAGTAATGCAGTCCGCGTGACTCATGCCGCTGCTGAGCGGCGAGAACAGTCAATAGTGCTAACTGTAGGGTCTGGTGCAGGCGTTTGCCTTCCGGGGCTGTTAGGGCTCCCTGAATCTCTTCCACGCTGTTTAGCAGTGACTTCAAGTGCGTCAGGGCAGTACTTAGCCCGGTGGCGCTGCGCACAATGGAGACATGCTGGCTCATGGTGGTGCGCATTTGTTGGCGTATATCGCTGAGTACTGCCTTGGGTAAGACAGTCGCCGCAGCCTGCGCCGGGGGCTGAAATCCGCTACCGCTGGTCGTTTGGCCGTGCTGTTCCACGTCGGCTAACAGCGCTTGTGCACAGCTGCGGGCAAATACCAAGCACTCTAACAGCGAGTTGCTGGCCATACGGTTGGCGCCATGAAGCCCCGTGCAGGCGGTTTCACCGATGGCATAGAGGTTGGCAACGTTCGTGGCGCCTTGCAAGTCGGTGGCGACACCGCCGCAGCTATAATGGGCGGCAGGCACCACGGGGATAGCCTGCTGGGTGATATCAATCCCCCGGCAGGCACAGTGCGCCAGAATAGTGGGGAAGTGGTGGCGAATTGCCTTTTCACCTAAATGGCGAATATCCAACCACACGTGGCCCAGAGTGCTGCGCTGTATTTCTGCATCAATGGCGCGGGCGACGACATCCCGCGGGGCTAGCTCCGCGCGCTTATCCAGCGCCAGCATGAAACGCTCTCCCGCCTCATTGAGCAGATGCCCGCCTTCACCACGAACCGCCTCACTTATCAAAAACGCCGGGCCTTCGGGGTCAAACAGGCAGGTTGGATGAAACTGTTGAAACTCTAGATTCATTAACCGAGCACCCAGCTCAGCAGCCATCATCATGCCTTCGCCGCTACTAGGAGCGGGCGTAGTGGTGTGGCGGTAAAGGCCGCTTGCGCCGCCAGTGGCCAATACAGTATGGCGCGCAGTGAGCGAGTGCCACTGGTGGTTGGCATCGCTGCCATAGGCGCCGCGGCAGGCACCTTGGGGATCTTGTAGCAGGCCAACCACCGTTAGATCGTTGCGCTGGGTGATGTTGGGGTGCTGCGCTACTTTGTCTACCAGCGTATCCACCACGGCACGGCCGGTGGCGTCGTCAGCATGTATGATCCGCCGTGCGTTGTGGCCGCCTTCTCGGGTTAGATGATATGGGTAGCGTGCGGCAGGGTCGTGCTCGGGTGTAAAGGGAACACCCTTATCAATCAGCCACTGAATAGCAGCGGGCCCATGGGTAACGGTAAAGCGAACGGCCTCGATATCGCATAGCCCATCGCCAGCCACCAAGGTGTCATTGATATGCGCGTCAAGGTCGTCATCCGGCGAGAGCACGGCCGCAATGCCGCCTTGAGCCCAGCGGCTGGCGCCTTGATCATCTTGTGCAGGGCGAACCAGCGTCACGGACCTGTGGTCAGCCACTTCCAAGGCAAGGGTGAGCCCAGCGACGCCGCCGCCAATGATAAGTACATCGGATGTTGGCGTGCTCATGGTGCCCGCTCCCCCTTGATACTGACCGAAATATTGCAAACCCTAAACGTCACTAGCTTCGTCGCGCGCGAAAAGTTAGAAGGCAGGCATCATAGCGCGGCGATTAGCGTTTAGCGATGCTTCGGCTTAAGAAATGAGTGATATTCGGGGAGACAATTGCGCGATGTTCGAGTACGCGAATAGGCGCGGTAAAAGGCCGCGTAAAGAAAACCGATACAGGAAATAAATGACTGAAGAAGAAAAGCTGGAGGGGAAGTAAAACAACAGAAATGGTGCCCGGAGCCGGACTTGAACCGGCACGGGGTTGCCCCCGAGAGATTTTAAGTCTCTTGCGTCTACCGATTTCGCCATCCGGGCTATACATCACAAAAAGATCACATCGCAATGCTGTTTCGTTCTACTTAAAACACCATTGCTACACAAAGATGGAGGCTGGAGTCGGAATCGAACCGGCGTACACGGAGTTGCAGTCCGCTGCATAACCACTCTGCCATCCAGCCTCAAAAGTCGTTGGAGCGGGAAAGGAGATTCGAACTCCCGACCCTCGCCTTGGCAAGGCGATGCTCTACCACTGAGCTATTCCCGCTCGACTCGAGGGCGAATTATACGGATCGCCACCGCGTTGTCAATCAATGAATTAGCGTGTGTTCCTTATTTACTTATCAGCAGCTTACATGGAGCGGCTAAGATGCGGCCAGGCGGCTTTTAGGTACTGAATCATCGACCACAGCGTTAGGATAGCGGCGGTATATAGTACTACAACGCCTAACAGCGCAAATTCGTGCGTCGGTGGAAGCGCCAGCAAGATCAGCAGTGACACCATTTGCAGAGTGGTTTTAAGCTTGCCTATCCAAGAAACCGCCACCATGCCGCGTTTGCCCATTTCAGCCATCCACTCACGCAGCGCCGAAATGACAATTTCCCGGCCGATAATCACCAGCGCAGGGAGCGTCAGCACCAGGGTGTCGTAACGCTCGATCAATAGCGCTAGGGCGACGACCACCATGAGTTTGTCAGCCACTGGGTCTAAAAAAGCGCCAAAAGGCGTTGACTGATTCCAGCGTCGCGCTAAATAGCCATCCAGCCAGTCGGTAATGGAGGCCAGACCAAATAGACCGGCCGCCACGGGCATGCTCCAACTGAAGGGTAGATAAAACAGCACCACTAGCAGCGGAATAAAGGCGATTCTCGCCAGTGTCAGTATGTTGGGTATATTCATCGCAGAGAGCGATCCTTGCCGGAAAATCAGAGGATTCGAAGTGTCTGGCCTCATTCTATCCCCCTTGGCCGATGGCATCCATGCCAAACGGGCGTTTATCCGTTGAGTGCTCGGTAAATACTCTCGGCTAACGACGCATTAATGCCCGGTACGCGAGCGAGTTCATCGCGGCTGGCCTTTTGCACGCCCTGCAGGCCGCCGAAAAAGCGCAGTAATTCCCGTCGACGTTTGGGGCCAATGCCGGGGATATCTTGTAGGGTTGAAGTGCGTCGCGCTTTATCGCGCTGAGCGCGGTGGCCAGCAATGGCAAAACGGTGTGATTCATCACGAATATGCTGGATCAAGTGTAGGGCGGGGGAGGCAGGGTCCAAATCTAGCGGATTGTCCGCTGTTTCCACAAACAGGCTTTCAAGCCCCGCCTTGCGCGTGGTGCCTTTGGCGACACCCAATAGAATGATGTTGACGATGTCGAGTTCTTTAAACACCTCGCGGGCCATATTGAGCTGGCCCTTGCCACCGTCGACGATCAGGATGTCAGGGGCGACTGCTTCACCGCTTTTCACGCGCTTAAGGCGTCGGGTTAGGGCCTGCTGCATGGCAGCGTAGTCATCACCGGCGGCTACCCCTTCAATGCGGAAATGGCGGTAATCGCTTTTGCGTGGGCCTTGGTGATCAAACACCACGCAGGAGGCAACGGTCGCCTCGCCGTGGCTATGGCTGATGTCGAAACACTCCAGGCGTTGCGGTGTGTCCGCTAAGCCCAGCGCTTTCTGCAGGGCGGTAAAGCGTTGAGTGAGCTGGGTTTGGTTGGCCAGTTGAGAGGCTAGCTGCTGCTCAGCGTTGGTAATGGCGAGCTGTTGCCACTGGGCGCGGTGGCCGCGCACTTGGCTGGTAACGCGAATGCGCTTGCCCGCCTGTTGGGTCAGCGCTTCGGCAATCAGCTCGCTGTCGTCTAACGGGTGGCTGGTAATCACTTCGCTGGGCACGTTGTGCGGTTGACCGAAATAGTATTGGCTGACTACTTCGGTGAGCAGCGTTTCAAGCGGTAGATCCAGATCGTTTTTCGGCGTGTGATGACGCGCCCCCAGCAGGCGACCATCGCGCACGCTCAACACCGAAACGCCCAGTGCACCGGGGCGCTGGGCGAGGGCGAAAATATCCGCATCACCGCCGCCGGTGTCGACAAACTGGCGTTGCTGAAGCTGGCGCAGTTGCTGAACCTGGTCGCGAAGACGGGCGGCCTCCTCGAAGTTGAGTGCCTGGCTGGCCTTTTCCATCGCCTCCATCAGTTCTTGAGTAACACTCTCACTTTTGCCTTCCAGGCACATCACTGCGTGTTCGAGGTCGCGCCGGTAGTCTTCGGCGGAGATATAGTCGACGCAGGGAGCGCTACAGCGATGAATCTGATACTGCAAGCAGGGGCGTGAGCGATGGGCAAAGACGCTGTCCTCGCAGTTGCGAATATGAAATATCTTTTGCATCAGCGCCAAGCTTTCACGCACGGCTCCGCTGCTAGGGTAGGGGCCTAGGTAGCGACCATCGTCGCTGCGCTGACGGGCGCGCTTATACTCAAGTGCCGGGTAAGGATGGCGGTCGGTAACAAAGACAAACGGGTAGGACTTATCGTCGCGCAGTAAAATGTTATAAGGCGGACGCAATTGTTTGATCAGCGTCTGTTCGAGCAGAAGGGCTTCAGTTTCCGTGCGGGTGACGGTGACCTGAACGTCGGCGATACGCCCCACCATGGCCTGGGTTTTGGTATTCAGTTGACCACGGAAATAGCTGGCTAGGCGTGCCTTTAAGCGCTTGGCTTTGCCCACATAGAGCGTATTGCTTTGCTCGTCGAGCATGCGGTAAACCCCTGGCGAGGAGCTTACCGAGCTCAAGAACTGTTTTGAATCAAAGGTCATATTAGCGTGTCGGTACCCGATAACAGCAGGGAAGATAGGGGTTATATTTGGGTGGCGTCAAACCCCTCGACCAGCCCGTGACGGAGCGCTAAGTGAGTAAGCTCGACGTCGGTGGCAACCTGTAGTTTATCAAAGAGTCGGTAACGATAGGTGTTTACCGTTTTAGGGCTTAAGTGCAGGCGATCGGAGATATCTTGCACTCGCTGGCAGTTAACGATCATCAGGGCAATCTGTAGCTCACGGTGGGAGAGGTGGCTAAACGGATTATCTTCCTCGGTGAAGTGCGAAAGCGCCAGGCGTTGGGCAATTTCCTGACTGACATAGCGGCGGCCATGAAACACTTGGCGAATGGCATCGGTCATCTCTATCGCATCTGCACCTTTGCTTAAAAAGCCTGAAGCACCTGCTTCAAGCATGCGGCGCAGCACGCTGTCTTCCATATGCGCGGTCAAGATCAAGACCTTCACGTCTTCCATGTTGCGGTGAATGCGTCGAGTGGCTTCGAGCCCGCCTATGCCCGGCATGCGAATATCCATCAACACGATGTCGGGTTTTAAATGGCGACACTGTGTTACTGCACTTTCGCCATCGTCGACCTCGCCCACAATTTTAATGTCACACTCTTCATTTAGCAGGTGAGCAATGCTAGTTCTTACTAGGTGATGATCATCGGCGATAAGTACACTGATCAATGGACAGGCTCCTGCTTGGAAACATCATGGACTCAGGCGTTGGCCTTGGACACTACTCTATCTTGTTAACTATATGTGCATATAGAGTGCCACAGCTAACGACAAAGGAGAATTAGTTGTCCGCTGCTGATGTAAAAACTTGACCGCGGTAAATGTTCACCGTAGTATCCGCCTCGCTGTTGGAAAGACAGCACGTGGGGCCTTAGCTCAGCTGGGAGAGCGCAACACTGGCAGTGTTGAGGTCAGCGGTTCGATCCCGCTAGGCTCCACCAACAAAAATTTCACCCAATATTAGAAAAAAGCCTCGTTGTTTAAACGAGGCTTTTTTTGTTTGCAGTAAATCGTTTATTCAGTGACCTTACCCAGAAGCAAAAACTCGATCAACGCTTTTTGTGCATGCAGGCGGTTGCCTGCTTCCTGCCAAACCACGGCACGTGGGTCGTCGAGCAGCGTGTGGCTGATCTCTTCTCCGCGATGGGCAGGCAGGCAGTGCAGGAAGAGGACGTCTTGGTCTGCCTGATCGAGCATGGCTTCAGTAACTTGGAAACCTGCGAAGTCGGCTTCACGTTTCGCCTGCTCCTCCTCTTGGCCCATGGAGGCCCAAACGTCGGTGGTGATCAGGTCGACGTGCTTTACCGCTTCCTGAGGGTCGTGCAGCAGCGTTACTTGATCGCCAGCGGCCGCCATAATATCGGCTCGGGGCTCGTAGCCTTTCGGGCAGCAAATGCGCAGATGGAAACCGAATTGGCGAGCGGCATTGATCCAGGAGTGGCACATGTTGTTACCATCACCAATCCACACTGCTGTGCGTCCCTTTACGCTGCCGCGTAGCTCAGTCCAGGTCATCACGTCGGCAAGTAGCTGGCAGGGGTGGTAGTCATCGCTTAAGGCGTTAATCACCGGTACGCTGCTGGCGCTGGCGTAGGTTTCCAGCCCAGCGTGGGAGAAGGTGCGAATCATCACCGCATCGACCATTTCAGACAGTACGCGAGCGGTGTCTTCAATTGGTTCGCCACGACCCAGCTGAGTATCGCGGGGGGAGAGAAAGAGTGCATGGCCGCCAAACTGTGCCATTCCCGTTTCAAACGAAACCCGTGTACGCGTCGATGATTTTTCAAAGATCATCGCCAGGGTACGGTTGGGGAAGGGTGTGTAAACAGGACCTTGGGCTTTTAGATTAGTTTTGATCGTAATGGCACGCTGGATCAAATAGTCCAGCTCATCTGGGGTCAAATCTAGCAAGGTCAGGAAATGGCGTGTCGCCATAAGGGCTTCTCTCCGCGCAAAAACACTATCCTAGCTATGCTGCAGGGGATGCGCAACGCGAACGGCATGCGTAGAATGCCATATACACGTTAAAGCCGAGCGCTCTACTCAGGTACTATTCTAAGTACGATTTCTTAAGTACTAGTCTCAAGTACCCATTACAAGGGCTAGGTTTTAGAATCAGGTTCAAGGGCTAAGCCTAGTAGATGAGTGAGAGGGCATCGGTCATCAATAAGCGAGGAAATAGTATGAGCACAACTGCCGAAAACATTCAGCGTCAAATTAGCGAAAATCCGATCCTGATTTACATGAAAGGTTCGCCCCAACTGCCTCAGTGTGGGTTTTCTGCCCAGACCGTCCAAGCGCTTATGAGCTGTGGCGAGCGTTTTGCGTTCGTTAACGTTCTGGATAATCCGGATATTCGCGCCGAGCTGCCCAAAATTGCTAACTGGCCGACCTTCCCACAACTGTGGGTAGAAGGCGAGCTGGTGGGTGGTTGCGACATCGTGGTTGAGATGCATCAAAGTGGCGAGCTGGAAAAGCTAGTAAAAGCCGCTGCTGAGCGTGCTGGTGCGGCGGAAGGTGGTGATAACGCCTAGGCGTTGTCTAAAATAGCCCGCTTTATTCAGGCGGTTGGCGGGCTGCGGTGCAACCGTTAGAATGGCGTTTGTTCTCGCATCGTCTTTGTTATGCATCGTGGCCTTTGCCCCGCGCTGGCTACAGCGTGGGGCAAGTCAGCCCGCCGAAGGAAGTACAGCTTCATGAGTTATCAGGTTCTGGCCCGTAAGTGGCGGCCTCGCACATTCCACGAACTCGTGGGCCAGGCCCATGTTCAACGCGCCTTGGTCAATGCCCTGGATCAGGGTCGTTTGCATCATGCCTACCTGTTTACGGGGACTCGCGGTGTGGGCAAAACCACCTTGGCGCGTATTCTTGCCAAGTGTTTGAACTGCACGGCTAACGGACGTGGTGATGAGGGCATTACCTCTACACCGTGTGGGCAGTGCGATAGCTGTCAGGCAATTGATGAAGGGCGCTTTGTTGATCTTATTGAGGTCGATGCGGCGTCAAGAACCAAAGTAGAAGATACCCGGGAACTGCTGGACAATGTCCAGTATGCGCCTACCCAAGGGCGTTATAAGGTGTACCTGATCGATGAGGTGCACATGCTTTCCACCAGCAGTTTCAATGCGCTGCTGAAAACGCTGGAAGAGCCTCCCCCTCACGTTAAATTTCTGTTGGCGACCACCGACCCGCAAAAACTGCCGCCGACGGTACTTTCACGCTGTCTTCAATTTACCCTCAAACATATGCCACCAGAGCGCGTGGTGGAGCATCTCACCTATGTGTTGGGTGAAGAGGGCGTCGCTTTTGATGAAAGCGCCTTGTGGCTATTGGGTAAGGCGGCGGAAGGCTCAATGCGCGATGCCATGAGCCTCACCGACCAGGCTATTGCGTTTGGCCAGGGGGCCGTTCGCCATGCGGATGTGGCCGCCATGCTGGGTACCTTGGATCATCGCCATATTCTTGGGCTGGCAGAGTCTCTGGCCGATGTGGATGTACAGCGCCTGCTCTCCGAAGTGGCCGAATTAGCCGAGCAAGGCCCGGACTTTGCCGCGGTGTTGGATGAGCTATCGAGCATACTGCACCGCTTGGCAGTGGCGCAGATGGTGCCGGATGCCGTGGATAACAGCCATGGTGATCGTGACGTTATCCTGCAGCTAGCAAGCCGCTTCACTGCTGAAGACATTCAGCTCTATTACCAAATTGGTATTCAGGGGCGTGGGGACATGGTGCACGCTCCTGATCTGCGCAGCGCGTTAGAGATGACGTTGCTGCGTATGTTGGCATTTCGCCCTCAGGGTGTACCGAAACCGCCGCGTACCCCGCTACCGCTTCGCCGCGAGCCTTCTCAATCGGCAGCGACCGAAACGAGTGCTCAAGTGGCAGGGGCAGAGGCGCCATCACCGGCGCCACAGCCCTCGCCAGCAGCTGATGCAAAGCCAGACGTTCATTCCACACCAGATGCTCAGCCTGAAACGCCATTAGAGCCAAGCCCTGAGCAGACAGCGCCTGCCGCTGAAGAGGAGCCTCCGCTGCAAGAGCCACCGCCTTGGGCAGTCGAGGCGGATACGCAAGCGGCTGAGGTGGAAGCTCCCCAGCAAGCCGCTGAGCCAGAGGCTATGTCTGAATCAGAACTTGTTACTGAGCCCAAGCCTGTTACTGAGCCAGTGCCAGCCTCAGCGCCTTCACCCGATGCCGAGCCACAAACGGTGGAGCCCTCAACGGCTGCAGCGCCAGAAGCTGAACCAGAGGTCGTTCCAGAAGCCCTGTCAGAAACCCTGCCAGAAGCCTTTCCAGAAAGCCGGCCGGACATTCAGTCCGGCAAGCTGGATAATGCGCAGTGGTTGCAGTGCTTTGATTCTCTTGGCTTGGGCGGCTTAACCCGTAACTTGGCGGGCAACTGTCTGGTCGAGAGTGACGACGGTACGCTGCTGACGCTGCGCCTCGACCCCAGCCAAGAGGCCATGCAGGCGGAAGTGCATCAAACCCGCATTGAGCGGGCGCTAAAAGAGCAGGGTATGCCAAGGCGAATAGCGTTTTACGTTGCCGAGTTGTCTAATAGCCTTGAGACGCCACGGCAGCGCGAAGAGCGTCTTAATAAAGAGCGTCATGCCCAGGCGGTTGATCTACTCAATCACGACCCCCATGTACAAAAGTTACAGCAGGCGTTTGGGGCAAAGCTGATAGAATCCAGCGTAAAGCCTGCCGACGCTATGCGCTAAGCTCATTTTCTAGACGCGTGATAGAAACACTCGTTTTAGCTATACCTTTTAACTACGTATGTTGGAGATCAGACCATGCTTAAAGGTGGAATGGGCAACTTAATGAAGCAAGCCCAAGAGATGCAGGAAAAAATGCAGCAAGCCCAGGAAGAGGTCGCCAAAGCCGAAGTCCAGGGTGAGGCGGGTGCCGGTATGGTCAAGGTCACCATGAACGGTCGTCATGACGTTTCAAACGTGACCATTGACCCCAGCGTCATGGAAGAGGACAAAGAGTTGCTGGAAGATTTGCTAGCCGCGGCGGTCAATGACGCAGTGCGCAAATTGGAAGTCAGTTCTAAACAGAAAATGGAAGAAGCGACGGCAGGTTTGAACCTTCCGCCCGGCTTTAAGATGCCGTTCTAAGCAATGCGTTTTTCTCCTCTCGTTGAGCAGTTAATGGATGCGTTTCGCGTATTGCCAGGCGTTGGGCCCAAAACGGCTCAGCGCATGGCGATGCATTTGCTGGAGCGTGAGCGTCCTGGAGGGCAGCGTCTGGCGGCGGTTATTCAACAAGCGATCGATGAAGTTGGATACTGCCAGCGTTGCCGCACGCTCACTGAAGCAGATATCTGCATGCTATGTGAAAGCCCGCGGCGCGATGATGCACTACTTTGCGTGGTGGAGTCGCCTGCCGATCAATTGGCGATTGAAGAAGCCGGTGGTTTTAAGGGGCGCTATTTTGTGCTCCACGGGCACCTTTCGCCGCTAGATGGCGTGGGGCCTGAGTCGATCGGTTTAGACTTACTGGAAGCGCGTGTTGCAGAAGGGCTCATCGAAGAGGTGGTGTTGGCGACTAACCCCACCATCGAAGGTGAAGCGACCGCCCATTATATTGCTTCGCTACTAGCAGAACACGGTGTCAAACTCTCGCGGCTTGCCTATGGCGTTCCCATGGGTGGAGAGCTGGAGTACGTAGATGGCGGCACTTTGAGCCGTGCATTTAATGGTCGCCTGCCGTTTGCCAGTGAATAAGCCTACCTAAAACGCAAATGCTTTAGTATTTGCGCCAACCTGGAAGAATGCTTTTGTCCTCTCTGACCCCCTCTTATCAATGGCTTGATACTCCAGAGGCGCTCGATGCAGCGTGTGAGCAAGTAGCCGATGCTTCTGTAATTGCTCTGGATACCGAGTTTTTCCGAGAGAACACGTTCTTTCCAGTGCCGGCGTTGGTTCAATTCACCGCGGGGGAAGAGGCTTATCTGATTGATCCGGTAGCCGTCCCGTGTACTGATAAATTCCGAGCCCTGCTGCAAAATAGTGCTATCAAGTTACTGCACGCCTGCAGCGAAGATCTAGAAGTCTTCCAGCACTGGGCAGGTGTATTGCCGGAACCGTTAATCGATACTCAGGTAGTACAAGGATTTTTAGGCGAAAATCCTGGAATGGGGTATCAAAAGCTGGTCGAATTTTGGGTCGGCGAAACCCTGCCTAAGGAAGAGACCCGCTCAAACTGGCTATTACGCCCGCTGTCGCCTGCGCAGTGCCAGTACGCTGCTCTGGATGTGATCTATTTGTTAAAAGTCTGGACGCTCCAGGCTGAAAAACTCGCCATGTTGGGGCGGCGTGAATGGGTAGACGCTGAGTGTGCTAGCTTAATTGAACAGGCGGGCCGCAGCGTCGATAACGACCAGCAGTGGTATACCCGTCAACGCCAATTGTGGCGCTTGACGCCCCGGCAAATGGAAGCGTATCGGCTGATGACCACCTGGCGTGAAGGCGAGACACGCCGTCGTGACTTGCCGCGCAACTGGTTGATTAGCGACAAGCTGCTATTTGCGATTGCCGAAAAGATGCCCAGTAATCGCTTCGAGCTTGCTGAGGTGGAAGGCGTTAAACCGATGCTGATCAAAAAAGAGGGCGACGCACTGCTGGCAATGGTCAAACAGACCCAGCACTGTGATGAAGAGGCGCTGCCCAAGCGTTGGCCAGACCCCATGCACCCGACGTTCAAATCACGCTTTAAAGCACTCAAGAAGGCGGTAACCGCTAAAGCTAATGACTTGGGTGTGGCACCGGAAATGCTCATGCGCCGCCGTGATATTGAAACACTGGTGATGCAGGACTTGGCAGGGGAACCTCTCACCTGGCCGACCGGTTGGCGTGGCGAATGTCTGAATGGCGCGTTGGCCCAGGCCCTTGAGGAGCGAGCATAATGAGCGACAAGCTGATTTGCGAGGTTTTTAAAAGCTCGCGTAAAGATGAAATGTATTTATATGTCGATAAGCGTCAAGGATTTGCAGACGTCCCTGCGCAATTACTTGAAACCTTCGGCAAGCCTGTACCGGTGTTTACCATGCTGTTGACCGCTGACAAAAAATTGTCACGGGTTAATGCGGCAGACGTGGTGGAAGGGATTAAAGACAAAGGGTTCTACCTGCAAATGCCGCCGCCGAAAGAGGCCTATTTGCTCGACGTGCATCGTGCCCATGTGGCTTCGCGCTCTGATGTCTGCTCTGACGAACAGTAGCGCCATCTGGTTATGAATTTTCTTGCCCATGCATGGTTGGTGAGCGCTGGTAGCGATGATTTCCTCTACGGCAATTTAATTGCTGATGGCGTTAAGGGGCGCAATTTGGCCGATTGGCCTGCTGCTACTGCACTGGGCATTCACCATCACCGCCGGGTAGATGCCTGGGTGGATAGTCATCCTAGCGTTGTTAATGCACGGCGCCGTGCGCCAACGGGGCAGCGGCGCTATGCGGGGATAGCCCTGGATATGGTGTGGGATCATTTTCTGGCTCGAGATACGGCAGGGCAGGCGGATCAGGACGCGATTATTGAGCGCTGTTATCGACTGCTCTCCGCCCGTACCGCGCCGAACCGGCTGGCCGGTATGATGCCGATTCTCGTCGAGCAGGACTGGCTAAGAGGCTATGCTGACTTTGCGTTTACCTGCCGGGCCGTTGCCGGGATTGGGCGGCGTTTGTCTGGCCCCAATCAGTTGGCTGCTTTAGTGCCTTGGCTG
Source organism: Halomonas sp. KHS3 (assembly GCF_000830495.1). NCBI lineage: Bacteria > Pseudomonadati > Pseudomonadota > Gammaproteobacteria > Oceanospirillales > Halomonadaceae > Halomonas > Halomonas sp. KHS3. Next base: position 151,782 of record NZ_JWHY01000010.1, read on the forward strand.
TACGACGATTATCAAGCGTTAGAGGCCGATTTCCAGACCCTATGGCCCGAACTATTGGCTGAATTAAGCCACCAAGATACACCCCCATCATAATGAGTTTTTCGTAATAATGAGCCAGGAGACGATGGAGACCGCAATGCGCGAACGTTTTTGGGAGCGCTTTACCCTCGAAGAGTTGACGCCCCAGGAGTGGGAAGCGTTATGCGATGGCTGTGGGCAGTGCTGCCTGCTAAAGTTGCACGACGAGGATACTCAGGAGTTAGCAGTACTGAACGTTGCTTGTCGCTTGCTGGATATTCACAGTTGCCAGTGCAGCGATTATGCGAACCGCTTTGAAACCGTTCCCGATTGCACCCAACTGACGCCTGCCTTGGTTAAAGAGTTTACCTGGCTGCCGCAGAGCTGTGGTTATCGGCGGGTGGCTGAAGGGCGCAAGTTGGCGGGTTGGCATCCGCTGTTAAGCAATGATGCCGAGCGGGTTCACCGCAAAGGCGTCAGCGTACGCAGCTTTGCGGTGTCCCAAGATGAGGTGCCCGAGCAGCAATTGGAGTCGCATATTATTGCCGTGCTGCCGATGTAGTTCCCTACGAGCACTTTACTCAGCAGTTGAAGATGCTGGCGAGTGCAGTCCCAGCGCCCAGAGAATAAACGCGTCTTGGCGGGCGGTATCGCGCCACGCTTTGAATCGACCGGATGCGCCGCCGTGGCCGCTGCTCATATCGGTACGCATCAAAATCGGCGCTGAACCCAGCTGCTGTTGTGCCATCTGGGCATAAAACTTGGCGGGCTCCCAGTAGCTGACACGGGTGTCGAACCAACTGCCCTCAATCCATAGTGCAGGGTATATCTGCGCTTTAATGTTATCGATAGGTGAGTAAGCGGCTATTCGCTCGGCGACCTCTGGTTCTTCAGGGTTGCCCCACTCGCTGTACTCTGCGGTCGTCAGAGGCAGCTCCGGGTTCTGCATCGTGCGCAGCACGTCTAAGAAGGGCACGTCTAGCAGAGCGGCGCAAAACTTTTCCGGGGCACGATTAATGCAGGTGCCGACCAGCAGCCCGCCAGCGCTGGCACCATAGGCCGCTACGCGCTGTGCATCACTGACACCTTGCTCCACAAGCGCTTCCCGGGCGGCCAGGAAATCGTCAAAGCTATTCTCTTTGTGGGCCATCTTGCCGTTTAAATACCAGGGTTCGCCGCGCTCGCCGCCGCCACGCACATGAGCAACGGCAAAGGCCGCACCGCGCTCAAGCAGTTCCAGCCGGGCGATCGAGAACCAGGGGTCGAGAGCCTCACCGTAAGCGCCGTAGCCATACAGCAGCGTGGGTAAGGGCTGATCCGCCAGGTCGGCGCGCATCACCACCGATACGGGCACTTGCTCACCGTCGCTGCTGGTGGCCCAAAGGCGGCGACTGATTAGCTGTTCCGGCTGTAAATTGCCGTAAACAGGTACCCGCTTCAGCAGCGTTCGCTCGCCGCTGGTTAGATCGAGTGAAAACCAGCTGGGCGGCTGGGTAAACGACTCTTCGCGCAGGCGCACTACCTGAGTATCGAAGTGCGGGGCATCTTCCAGCATCTGCGAGCAGGGTTGTTCAGGCAGTGCCAGGGTCTCATCTAGGGTGCAGCTATGCTGGGCATCGAAAAGCAAACGCCGCAAATGCACTTGCGCTTGGGCATGGTCACGCTCAGCCAGCATCAGCCCCCAAGAGAACGCATCAACGCCTTCCAGGGTGGCTTCTTCACGGTGGGCGATTAACGTTTGCCAATTCAATTGGAGCTGACCAAGCTGACTTTCGGGCAGGAAGTCGAGCTGGAAGTGAGCACCTGCCTGGTTATGCAGGCGGTAAAAGCTGCCTGGCCGGTGATCAATGCTGTACTCGACCCCCGCCTGGCGCTGCTGAATACACAGCGGGGCTGAATCAGGAGAGTGAGCGGCCAATAGGTGAATTTCACTGGTGTCTTTTGAGCCGCTTTCTAGCAGCAGCCACGACCGCGAGCGCGTTTTGCCAATACCGAGCCAAAACTCAGGATCCTCTTCCCGTAGCACCAATACTGGCTCATTTGAAGCGTCAGGCTCCATCAGCGAAAGCGAAAGCCGCCAAACGCTGTCGGGGCGCTGAGTGTCGTCAAACCGCGTGAACAGCAGCGTCGCTGTAGTGGCAGTTTGATCTTCTGCCCAGCAAAGCCCCGCACCAATATCGCTTAATAGTTGCACGGGCGTTCCGTTAGGCAGCGCTTTCAGCCACAGAGTAAAACGCTCGTCGCCTTGAGTATCTTCTGTCCAGGCCAACCACTGCTCATCGGGAGACAGCGCCATATCGCCCATGTCGTAAAAGTCGTGCTCAGCAGCACGGGCTCTAACGTCGAAAAAGCATTCCTGTTGTTCAGGCTGACGATTGGGGTGGCGCCACCAGCAGGGGTAATCATCCTCGGCACCGGTCTCGTTCCAGAACGTGAAGTGGTCAAGCGTTGTCTTAAGGCTGGTCACGGCTAATTCGCGGCGCGCAAGGTGACTCTGGTATAACGCTTCCTCCAACGGGGCAAGCGGGGCAAACCAATCGGCTTGTTGCTGATTGGCGGCCTCTAAAAAGGCGCTGACCTGTGGGTCATCGCGCTCTTCTAACCAGTGCCATTGCGGGTCATTAGCGCGATAATAGCGTGCAGCGGGTAAGCCTGAAGGTATGCCTTGCTGTGCTTTCATAAATTGATAGGTACCATAACGGGAAATCAACGTCGGGTGAGCTCACCCATATGAGGGGTATTATGCTGTTTGCAAATTCAACGCCACTACTGTGGTTGAGTTATTACGGGCTGTCGCTGTTAGTGATTGTCGCAGTCTACTTTGCGTTCACTTTTCTGCCTCGCTTGCCACGTCTTGTACTGACCTGGATGGTGGCAGGGGCGATATGGGCACCCGCCACTTTCCGGCTGCCGCTAATAGAAGAGGGTGAATTCTATACCGGTTGGGCACCTTCGGCGATGGTGGCGGCGGTTGGGTTTTTAGAAAACAACGGCGCAGCACTTCGTGGCGGGCTAATGTGGCTGGTGTTAGGGATGGCATTAGGCGCGCTGATTGGCGTTGCTCTGTGGTGGTGGCGCCGTCCTGGGGACGATGAGTATGTCGCCCAGGAAGAAGAGAGTGCCGATGAAGGCGAATCACCACGCCGTCGCGAACCGGTGATTGGTTAATGGCTGTGTTTAGGTTCCATGCTTTTGCAGAGAGCGCCGGGTGTCTATGTATTGGTAAAGCGTATGTGTGAACTACTGGGTATGAGCGCCAACGTGCCCACCGATATCTGTTTTAGCTTTTCGGGCTTTTTGCATCGCGGTGGGGGCACCGGCCCTCATCGCGATGGTTGGGGAATTGCCTTCTACGAAGAGGGCGGTTACCGCGATTTTCGCGACCCCCATCCTTCCGTCGATTCCCCTATCGCCCGGCTAATTTGCGATTACCCGATTAAGTCCAATGTGGTGATCAGTCACATTCGCCAAGCCAACGTGGGGGGCGTAAAGCTTGCCAATACCCACCCTTTCACGCGCGAAATGTGGGGGCGACCCTGGTGCTATGCTCACAATGGGCAATTAAGTGGCTGGGAGCGTTTAACGTTAGGAGACTACACCCCGGTTGGCAGCACCGATAGCGAGTACGCCTACTGCTGGTTAATGGGGGAGCTTCGCCGTGAATTTCCTTCCCCGCCCGCTGATCCCGCAATGCTGTGGGAGCGCTTGCACCAGCTATGTGAGCAGCTAAGAGCATTGGGCGTGTTCAATATGTTGCTCTCCGATGGCGATTACTTATATACATTTTGCGCCACGAAGCTTGCGCATATTACCCGCTGCGCGCCCTTCGGCGAGGCGGAACTCTCCGACGCCGAGATGACGGTGAATTTTGCCGAACATACCACGCCTGACGACATCGTTTCAGTGATTGCCACTGAACCGCTCACGCACAATGAAGCCTGGCAGCGCATGGTGCCGGGTGAGCTATTGGTCTGGCGCGATGGAGAAATTCAGGCGCGTTACTGTCCATAAAGAAACGATCTACTAAATTGGAATGAGGGACGCAGCAGAAAATCAAGTGAGCCCGACTATGGGCTAAAGTTGAAACGTCAGTTTCAATCGATCGTTTTACAGCCTGTTAGAGGTCGTATATCGTTGGGCTTCTTAACCTATTTTTTCAGATAGAGCCTAGCGACAACAACAAGGTCGGTGACTTACGCCGACGCCAATAGCGGAGATTGCCCATGAGCGAACACGCCAACGCCGCCGTTTTACGTGGCCCAGCGCTTGAAGGGTTGGATCAGTACGATTCAGTCACGGATGTTTTTCATAACGCAGTAACACGCTTTAAGGACAAGCCAGCTTTTTCCTGTATGGGAAAAACGCTCTCTTTCGCTGATCTTGACCGCCTCTCTGCAGACTTTGCTGCATGGCTACAGCATGAAACCGACCTCGTTCCCGGTGATCGTATCGCCATCCAGTTGCCCAACGTACTGCAGTTTCCTGTGGCGGTATTCGGTGCACTGCGCGCAGGCTTGGTAGTGGTCAACACCAACCCGCTATATACAGAGCGGGAAATGGCCAACCAGTTCAAGGACTCCAACGCTAAAGCCATTGTGATTTTGGCCAATATGGCGGACAAGCTGGAGAAAGTGCTCGATAAAACAGATATCAAGCATGTGCTCGTCACCCAGCTAGCTGACTTGCACGATGTGCCCAAGCGCTGGTTAATCAATGCAGTGGTCAAGCACGTTAAGAAAATGGTGCCTGCTTATTCACTGCCCAGTGCGGTTGGCTTCCGTGATGCGCTAAAAAAAGGTGCCTCGCTAAGTCATACCGAGGTCAAGAGGAGCCCCGACGATTTAGCCGCGCTTCAATATACCGGTGGCACCACGGGTATGCCAAAAGGCGCAATGCTGACCCATCGCAATCTCATCGCCAATATGCTGCAAGCGCGGGAAGCGATTGGTACTCATCTGACCGATGGCGAAGAGTTGGTTATCGCACCGCTACCGGTTTATCACATCTATACCTTTACGGTTAACTGCCTGTTCCTAATGGAAACCGGTAACCACTCTTTGCTGATCACTAATCCTCGCGACCTGGATGGTTTTATCAAAGAGCTCAAGGGGGTGCCCTTTAGCGCTTTTATCGGCCTCAATACGCTGTTTAATGCGCTATGTAATCGCGACGATTTCAAGCAGCTCGATTTTTCCAAATTGAAACTGACGATCTCCGGCGGCATGGCGCTGACCAAAGCAGCGGCGCAGCGTTGGGAAAAAACCACCGGTTGCCCAATTGCCGAGGGGTATGGTCTGACCGAGACTTCTCCCATTGTTAGCTTCAACCCGACCGATGCGATCCAACTGGGCACTATCGGTAAGCCCGTGGCAGGCACCGCGGTAAAAGTCGTCGACGCCGATGGCAACGACGTGGCATTGGGCGAGCCGGGAGAACTGTGCGTGCAAGGGCCACAGGTGATGAAAGGCTACTGGCAGCGTGAAGATGAAACCCGTGACGCCATCGATGAGGATGGCTGGTTCCGCACCGGCGACATCGCTGTGCTGCAGGATGATGGCTATATCCGCATTGTTGATCGCAAAAAAGATATGATCCTGGTCTCTGGCTTTAATGTTTATCCCAACGAAGTTGAAGATGTGGTGGCAGCCCACCCGGATGTGCTTGAGTCTGCCGCGGTCGGTGTGCCAGATGAAAATGCTGGCGAAGCCATCAAGCTGTTTGTGGTAAGTAAAAATGACCAGCTAGATGAAAAAACACTACGCGACTGGTGCAAAAAAGAGCTCACTGGCTACAAAGTGCCGAAATTCATAGAGTTTCGCGATGAGCTGCCCAAAACCAACGTGGGTAAAGTACTCCGCCGTCAGCTGCGTGACGAAGAGCCCTCAAAAACGTAATCAGATAGCCATTAATAAACACTCGATTAGTGGGCGAGGGCAGGTTGTAACAAGGGTCTTTCGCCATGGCCGGAAAATATTCCTGACAATTCCGGCATTTCCGCCATCCATGGCGGTCAGATGGCGAAAGTAGCGCCCACGGATGGGTTCACAGCGCCCTTGTGGAAACCTGGGCTCGCCCGCTTCCTGCTTGCTTTGTGGTTAGGCGTCGCGGAGCTGAAAGCGTTACACTATACGACCCGCTCAATTGAGCGGGTTGATTTTTTATAACTCTTACTAATATCTCTTGTTAAATGCCCAAGCGAATGGAAGCCGACTCAATCGTGACCACCGACACATCCCCAGCCCCCACCGATAGTCAACGTCTTGCGTCGCTGAAACAGGCCGCGGGCGATGTGATGCTGCGCGATGCAGAGCGGCTGGAGCGCCGGCTGGCTGGTTTAAACCGTCGCCTACGTGATAGCAAACCGATTAGCCGTGGCTTGGACGAGGTGCAGCGCGAGCTTGGTCGTGCCCAGCAGCAGCTCAGTCAGCGCGAAAGCCAAAAGGTCGCCTTCAATTACCCGCCAGAATTGCCGGTGGTCGAACGCCGGGAGGATATTGTCAACGCCATCCGCGATCATCAGGTCGTGGTGGTGGCGGGGGAGACCGGCTCAGGCAAAACCACCCAGCTGCCTAAAATGTGTTTGGAACTGGGCCGAGGCCGCCGTGGCTTAATTGGTCACACTCAGCCACGCCGCCTAGCCGCCCGCAGTGTCGCCAGTCGCCTGGCGGAAGAGCTGGAAGTCTCTTTGGGTGAGCAGGTGGGCTATCAGGTGCGCTTCACCGACCAGAGCAGCCCGACGACCCTGGTCAAACTGATGACCGACGGGATTTTGCTGGCCGAGACTCAGCATGATCCGCTGCTGCTGCGTTACGACACCATCATTATTGATGAAGCCCACGAGCGCAGCCTGAATATCGACTTTCTACTCGGCTACCTCAAACGTTTGCTCCCCAAGCGGCCCGATCTAAAAGTCATCATTACCTCGGCGACTATCGACGTAGAGCGCTTTGCCAATCACTTCGGCACCGCCAAGGCGCCTGCACCGGTGGTGGAAGTCACCGGGCGTACCTACCCCGTTGAAGTGCACTACCGGCCGCTGGTACGCGACGAGGACGATGAAGAAGACCGCACGCTGCAAGAGGGTATTCTGCACGCGGTGGAAGAGATTGAAGCCGTTGAGCGCGAAAAAGGCTGGTTGCATGGCCCTCGCGATGTGCTGGTGTTTTTACCTGGTGAGCGCGAAATTCGTGAAACCGCCGATACCCTGCGCCGCGCCGAGCTGAAAGGCACTGAAATTCTGCCGCTCTACGCGAGGCTCTCCAACGAAGAGCAGAACCGCGTGTTTGCGCCGCACCGCGGTCGGCGCATTGTACTCGCCACCAACGTCGCGGAAACGTCGCTGACCGTACCCGGTATTCGCTACGTGATCGACCCCGGCCTCGTGCGTATCAGCCGCTATAGCTACCGTTCCAAGATCCAGCGACTGCCGGTAGAAGCGGTTAGCCAGGCCAGTGCCAACCAGCGTAAAGGGCGCTGTGGGCGGATTGCCGAAGGCGTGTGCATTCGCCTCTACAGCGAAGAGGATTTTCTATCCCGGCCCGGCTTTACTGACCCTGAAATCCAGCGCACCAACCTTGCCTCGGTGATTCTCTCGATGCTGGGGCTCAAGCTCGGCGATATCGAGGCCTTTCCGTTTGTTGATCCACCGGATAGCCGCTTTGTTAAAGACGGCTTTCGACTGCTGTTCGAGCTGGGGGCGGTGGACGACAAGCAGCGCCTTTCTCCGCTTGGGCGTAAGCTGGCGCGGCTGCCGATTGACCCGCGCTTGGCGCGAATGGTGTTGGCGGGTGCCGAATTCGGCAGCCTTCGCGATGTGCTGATCGTCGTCTCGGCGCTAGCCATCCAAGACCCCCGCGACCGACCGGCGGATAAGCGCCAAGCGGCCGACCAAGCTCACCTGCGCTGGCATGATCCGGATTCCGATTTTGTCGCCTTGCTGAACCTTTGGCACGGCATTGAGAATGCCCGTGAGGCGCTTTCAGGTAATCAACTGCGCCGCTGGTGCCGCGAGCACTACATCAACTACCTGCGCATGCGCGAATGGCACGACACCTTCCGCCAACTGCGCCAACTGCTGCGCGATATGGATATCGACGTGCCCGCGCCGCCGCCCCGTAATGAAGACGAGAGCGAAGAACAGGCGCGTCAAACGCGGCGTAAAACGTCGGGCAAGGTGCATCAGGCGCTACTCTCGGGGCTGCTCTCTAATCTGGGGACGTTGGTGGAGAACCGCGAGTATCTCGGCGCCCGCAATCGCAAGTTTATAATTCATCCAGGCTCAGGGTTGGCCAAGAAGTCGCCCAAGTGGATCATGGCGTTCGAGATGGTGGAAACCTCCAAGCTGTTTGCCCGCACCGTGGCCAAAATCGATCCCCAGTGGATTGAACCCCAGGCGCAGCACCTGGTTAAACGCAGCTACAGCGAACCGCATTGGGAAATGAAGCGCGCCCAGGTAGTGGCCTTTGAACAGGTCACGCTGTTTGGTCTGCCGATTGTGGCGCGGCGCAAGGTACATTACGGGCCAATCGCGCCCCAGGAGTCCCGGGAGCTGTTTATTCGCCGTGCGCTGGTGGAAGGGGAATTTCACACCAAAGGTGCCTTCTTTGCTCATAACCGCGCGTTGATCGACGAAGTCGAAGCGCTGGAAGATCGCGCTCGGCGGCGAGATATTCTGGTCGATGAAGACACGCTCTATGACTTTTACGACCAGCGGATCCCGGCGGAGATAGTCAACGGCAAGGGCTTTGAGCACTGGCGCAAGCAGGCCGAGCAGCAAGAGCCACAATTACTGCATTTCGATATTGATTCACTTAAAGCGCGCGACGCGGAGGACGTTACCCAGGCGCAGTATCCTGATCATTTGATTCTGGCGGGCGTCGCGTATCCGGTAAGCTACCACTTTGACCCCGAAGCCGAGGATGACGGTGTTACCCTGACCGTTCCCGCTGCAATGTTGCCCCAGGTGCCGGTGCATGCTCTGGAGTGGTTGGTACCTGGGCTGCTGCGTGAAAAGTGTATTGCGCTTCTGAAGTCACTGCCGAAAAGCATCCGCCGCCAGGTGGTGCCGATTCCTGATTGGGTGGATGCGGCGCTGGAAACCCTGGTGCCCGATCAGCGCCCGTTAACCGAGGCCTTGGGGGAGTTCATTCGCCGCCGTACATCGACGCGGGTGCATCCCGACGACTGGCGCCTCGACGTGCTCGAACCGCATCTGATCATGAATATTCGCGTGGTCGATCACGCGGGCGAAACCTTAGGGCAGGGGCGCGATCTGCGTGCTTTAGAGCAGCGCTTTGAAGCGGCAGCCAGCGCAGGCGCCCAGGCACTGGCTGAACAGGTTAGCCAAGAGCCCGCTGTGGCCGGGCTACCCAAGACGCCGCTGCCCGCTTCGCGCGTTACCACCCAGGCAGGTATTCGCGTAGAGGCGTATCCTGCCCTGGTCGCTGAAAGCAGGATTGCGAAAACCAGCGGTCTTGACGCCAGCGAGTTCAAGGTGGCGTTGTTTGATCACCCTGCAAAAGCTGACGCTGCCCACCAGGAGGGCATCGCTCGGCTGGCAATTGCCAAGCTACCTGAACAGGTTAAAGCGATTAAACAACTGCCGGGTGTTGAGAAGTGCGCGCTACTGTTCGCCAAAGTGGGTAGTAAACAAGCTTTGATCGACGATCTGCTGCTTGCGGTGTTTACCCAGGTGATTGCTCAGCACCCCCTGCCGCGCTCGGAAGGCGAGTTTAGCCAGCGACTAAACGCTACTCAGGGTCAGCTTGTAGACGAAGCGAAAGCACTGCTGGTACGCGTAGAGGCCGCGCTAAAAGGGCATCTGGCGGTCAGTAAGGTGCTCAAAGGGAAGCTTAATTTTGCTCTGGCGCTGGTGTATAGCGATGTTAGCGCGCAGATGCAGCGTCTGGTCTATCCAGGCTTTATTCGCGATGCGGGCGCTTGGCTGGACGAATACCCGCGCTACACCGAGGCGGCGCTCATTCGGCTTGAAAAAGCCGCCCGTGAGCGCGGTCGCGATCAAATGATGATGCAAGATGTCCAGGCATTAGAGGCCCGCTTTGATGCCCGCCGCGAAAGCGAGCGACGCGGAAGGGTGGAAGATCCTGAATTGGTCGCTTTTGGCTGGTGGCTGCAGGAGCTTAGAGTATCGCTATTTGCACAGCAGTTGGGGACTAACATGGTGGTGTCGGTAAAACGATTGGAAAAACGCTGGCAAGAGATCACTAGCGTTTAGCTAGGGGTTGAAAAAAGTTGCTGGAAAAACCGCTATTTTACGCACACAGTAACGTGATGGGTTCGCCGTAAGTCGCACGCTACATTGATGGCCGTTCACGTCGGCAAGCCGCTTAGAGGAGATTGGCATGACACATGTGGTGATTACCGGTACAGGTCTCTATACACCGGAACACGCCATTGATAATGCGGCCCTGGTGGCGGCATTTAATGCTTGGGTAGACAGCGAGAATGAACAGCATGCCGGAGCCATTGCGCGCGGCGAGCGCGAACCGCTGGCACATTCAAGCAGCGAATTTATCGAAAAAGCCTCCGGTATTAAGAGCCGCTATGTGCTCGATGCAGCTGGGATCCTTGACCCACAGCGTATGCGGCCTAAACTTCCGCAGCGGGGCAATGACGAACCCTCTATTCAGTGCGAGATGGCGACCGCTGCCGCGCGGCAGGCGCTGGCCGCTGCCAAGGTAGAAGCTGCTGACATCGAGCTGGTGATCGTGGCCTGCTCAAACCTGGAGCGTGCCTACCCCGCTATGGCGGTCGAGGTGCAGCAGGCCTTGGGCACAAGTGGTTACGGGTTCGATATGAATGTGGCCTGTAGTTCAGCGACGTTTGCTTTGGAAACGGCTGCCAACGCCATAGCCTCCGGCAGTGTGAAGCGTGCCCTGGTGGTCAATCCGGAAATTTGCTCGGCGCACCTCAACTTTCGAGACCGTGACAGCCACTTCATTTTCGGCGATGCTTGTACCGCTGTGGTACTAGAAAATAGCGCTATTGCGGTGGCCGATGAGCAGTTTGAAATTCTTGGCACGCGTCTGGTTACCCAGTTTTCCAACGCGATCCGTAATAATGCAGGGTTCCTTAACCGCGTAACGGACAGTGACCCACTCGCCTTGGATAAGCTGTTTGTGCAGGAAGGGCGTCGGGTGTTTAGAGAAGTTTGCCCGATGGTGGCTAAATTGATCACCGATCATTTGGCCTCCTTAGAGTTGGCCGGTGGCGATCTGAAGCGCATGTGGCTACACCAGGCTAACCGGCATATGAACGATTTGATTGCCCGCAAAGTATTGGGCTATGACCCGAGTGAAACACAGGCGCCGATTATTTTGGATCGTTACGCCAACACCAGTTCAGCGGGTTCTATAATCGCCTTTCACCTCCATCGCGAGGCGCTTGTGGAGGGCGATATTGGCGTGATTTGCTCCTTTGGAGCAGGTTATAGCGCGGGCAGTGTGGTTATTCGTCGTTTGTAGATGTCTGTATAAGGTGCAAGGGAATTGAAAAAGGAAAATGTCATGTGGCAGTGGTTTAATAACGCGCAGCCTGCGCTTTCGCTGCGTAGCAAAGGGTTGCCACTACTACTGGTGACGTTACTCGCAACCGGAGGCTGTGCCAGTACGCAAATGGCGGAAAATACTGCTCCCGAAGACCCTTGGGAAGGCTTTAACCGCAAAGTGTTTGCGTTTAACGATGTGTTGGATCGCTACGCGCTCAAGCCGGTGGCAACAGGCTATCGTGCTATTACCCCCGACCCGGTAGAAACGGGCGTAGGTAATTTTTTCTCCAACTTAGGTGAAGTGCGTACTGCGCTTAACAGCGTGCTGCAGGGCAAACCGTCAAACGCGGGCCTCGCCACGTCACGTTTTTTAATTAACTCCACGGTAGGCATTGGCGGACTGTTAGATTATGCCACCCTAATGGAAATTACTGCGGATGAAGAAGATTTTGGCCAAACGTTAGCGGTGTGGGGGTGGGAAGATTCGCGTTATCTGGTGCTGCCTTTCTTTGGCCCCAGCACGCTGCGGGATACCACCGGTATGCCCGCGAACATGGCAACGAACCCCGTTAATTATGCAGAAGACGATATTGTTCGAGTAGGCCTTACCGCACTCAAAGCGATCGATATTCGAGCGGGTTTGCTTGACCAGGAAGAATTAATTCGTGGTGATCGCTACCGTTTTATTCGTGACGCTTACTTGCAGAACCGCCAATTTGAGGTGAGCGATGGAGAATTGGGTGATGACCCCTTTGCCAGCGAAACCTTCGACTTTGATGACAGCGATTTTGATGACAGCGGTCAGGATGATAGTGACTTTGGTGACAACGAAGTCACCGATTGAGGCTTATGATGGATCATTCTAAGCAGTTGATCGCGGTGATCGACGAACCTGGTCGTGAACGTGATGCGCTGGCTGAAGCGATTACCTGCGATGGCATGTGGGTGTTTGCCGCTGAGGATATCGCGCATTTGCCTGCTGACACGGCGCTCATTGTTGCCCATGCTCGGGCAGTTCCGCGGCAGCAATGGACACACCTAACGCGACGCCTACCGACACTGGTAGTCAGTGACTCGCGTCAGGACGCCGACTTGATCAAAGCGATTGATGTGGGGCTGGTGGACTATATTGTCCATCCGCTGCGACACGCCGAGCTGTTGCGACGAATGATCCGTAAGGCCATTAAGCTCAACGATTTGGCGCTGGAGCGCGAGCGTGACCATGCGCGGCTGGCGGAGTTAAACGAGAGCCTAGAGACCCATCTCGCGCTGCTGCGGATGGATCAGCAGAGTGGAGGGCATATCCAGCGGCGTTTGTTACCGCTGCGGCCCAAGGTGATTAACGGGGTGTATTACGACTACGTATTTGCTCCTTCGCTCTATTTGTCTGGTGATTTTCTCGATTACCAACGCTATAACGAGCGCTACAGTGCCTTCTATTTCGCCGATGTATCGGGGCATGGTGCCTCGTCGGCATTTGTTACCGTGCTGCTCAAATATTTATGCAACCGCTGGCTGAGTGAGTGGGATGGCCAGCATCCGGAAAATCTGCCGCCTGATTGGTTAAAGGCGATGAACCGCGAGCTGCAGGGCACCGATATTGGTAAACATGCCACCTTATTTGTCGGTGTTATTGACCACGAGGCGCATACTCTTCACTATTCGCTCGGCGCGCAGCTTCCCATGCCCCTGTTGGCAGCAGAAGGAGAGCTACGCCGTTTAGAAGGCGAGGGAATGCCGGTAGGCCTTTTCCCCGATGTGGAGTATCCTTCGCTGAGTTGTGCATTGCCGAATAAATTTCGTCTATGGCTCTGCTCAGATGGAGTATTGGAATGCTTGCCGGGTAAAACGCTCGACACGCGGCTCAAGGAGCTTGAGCAATTAGTAAGCGAGAGTGTAACGCTTGAGCAGTTGCGCGACCGGCTAGCAGAAACGAATGCACTCCTTGCCGAAGGGGATGCAGAGTTTGATGCCAACCAAGAGCGCGATGCTTTACCCGATGATCTAACAATCATGATGGTGAGCGGATTTGGTCATGCTGATTGAAGAGGGCCGCATTAAAGCGGCGTTCGATTCTGGTGTTTTTATTCTAAAACTGTGTGGTGATGTGCGTTTGACGCTCTGCGCCACGCTGGATACTCAAGCCCAGCGTCTTGCCGAGACGCCGGGGTTGCGTGCCGTATTGATTGACCTGCGTGAAGCCACCAATGTCGATTCGACGGCGCTTGGTTTTTTGGCCAAGGTCGCGATGGCGGTGAAAGGGCGCCTGGAGCAGCCGCCGACGATTATTGTCGATAATCCTGATGTACGGCAGATGTTGGACGTGATGGGCTTTGCGCGTTTCTTCACGCTGATGGAAGCGCCGCTACAACAGACGAGTACGCTCAACAATGAGCTTGAAGAGCTGCCCCAAGAGCCGGCAGACGAAGAGGGACTGCGCGATCGTATCCTGGAAGCCCACCGTATTTTAATGCATATGAACGAGCATAACCGTGAGCAGTTTCAGCCACTGGTTGACATGCTTGAGTCGCAAGACGCCACTACGCATCACTAAGCTCCCCTCTCCTTGATAAGCCCCTGGCCTCTCCCAAGGGCTATCTACCGATAGTCTCCAATCCCGACAAAGGCCTTAAAATCAGCTATGATTAGCGGCCTATCTATTCCAGTGCGTACATTATCGCCTTAAGGAGACCCATGGATCTTAATCCTCGCCGGGTAGCACTGTTGGTTGCCGCCAATACGGCGCTGGCACCCTTTGCTATCGACGCTTATTTGCCTGCCATGGGTATCATTGCTGAAAGCATTGGCGCCAGTATTCACCGTACTGAACTCTCCATCAGCGTATTCTTGTTCGGCTTTGCATTGGGCCAGCTATGCTTTGGGCCGCTTTCGGATCGGATGGGTAGAAAGCCTGTGCTGTTGGGCGGATTGGTGGTGTTTATGCTGGCAAGTCTTGCTATTACGATGGCGAACAGTTTGCCCACGCTGCTGGCTTGGCGGTTTATTCAAGCGCTGGGAGGCGGGGCCTGCGTGGTCAACTCGGCGGCGATTGTGCGCGACTGCTTTAGCGGGCGTGAGGCCGCCAAAGTGATGTCCACCATGGCAATGATTATGATGCTGGCGCCGCTGGTGGCGCCTGCAGTGGGCAGTTTGCTACTGCACGTGGCCGGCTGGTGGCTGATTTTTGTGTTCTTAGCCGTTTACGCAGGCTTTTTGCTCTGGCTGCTAGGAACGCGGTTACCTGAAACCCGCGATATGTCGCTGCCGGCAGCTTCACCACGGCAGGTAATACGCAACTACGCCAGCGTGCTTAAGCATCGTGAAGGCATGGGCTATATCTGTGCGGTAGCGGCTTCCTTTGCGGGCCTGTTTGCCTTTGTGACCGCTTCGCCGTTTCTTTATCTCGACTATTTTGGCCTCTCGCCCGGCACTTATCCGCTAGTGTTTGGGGTCAACGTGGTCGTTATTGCGCTCTCTAATCGGGTCAATATTCATCTGCTCCGCAAGCGCACTCCTCAGCAGAATTTGCGTTTAGGGTTGCTTATACAACTGGTGGCCGCGCTTGGGTTGGTAGCGGTGACCGCCCTGGACATCGCGTCGCTAGTGATCGTGGTGCCGTTGATTATGCTGTTTACCGGTATGATCGGGCTGATTACACCCAACGCGATCTCGTCGTTACTGGATCATTTTGGCCATATCAGCGCCACGGCAACGGCGCTACTGGGCGGGATCCAGTTTACCTGCGGCGCCCTCGCGGGAGTGATGGTAGGGCTGTTCGAGGTAGAGCATCTTTGGCCCATGGTACTCACCATGCTGGGCGCTGCGTTGCTAGGCAATATCGGTGTGCGCAAACTGACTAAAGCACCTGCTGCGGATGAATAGTTTTCAAATGGATAGGGCGTATGGATAGAGCATATGGATAGTTTGAATGGGTAAGTTGAATGGATAGCATGCTGGCTTGGGTCAATATGCCGATGAGCACTTGGTTAGCTTGCTCCGCCGTACTGTTAATGGGTGCTTTTGTGCAGCGCGCTACCGGCTTTGGTTTGGCCATTATTGGCGCACCGCTACTGTTGATGCTAGAGCCTCGTCTGGTGCCGGTCACTCTGGTACTGTTCGGATTTACCGTCTCCCTGATGATGGTGCGTCATTACTGGCACGAGGTGCGCCTGGATTCCATTGGCATGGCGCTAGTGGGGCGCCTTCCCGGCAATGCGCTGGGTATTTGGCTGCTACTCGCCGCCCCCATGTCTGTGTTAGAAAAGCTGATTGCGGTCATCGTCCTGTTTGCGGTACTCGTCACCTTGTGCCGCTTTCAGTTGCCGGTAAACCGAATAACGCTGTTTGGCGCTGGGGTGCTCTCTGGCATTTTTGGCACCGTTGCGGCTATTGGTGGCCCACCCATCGTGCTGCTGATGCACGGCTTACCCACTGATCGTGTGCGCGGCAATCTAGCCGCCTTTTTCATTTTGACCTCTCTATTGACCTTAATCACCCTTGCCTTGGCTGACCAGATTCAGCTTTGGCATTTCCAGGTCGCGCTTACCTTCCTACCTGCAGTATTAATAGGTAACGCCTTGGCAGATACCGTAGCCCACCGTTTAGACCGACGCATGCTGCAAGGTGCCTCGCTGGCGTTATGCACCCTCGCGGCGCTAGGACTTTTGTGGTGATGTAAGGTCGGGTTGCCTCTATGTAACGAAAAATTTTCTACGTTTTGCTCGCTGTCATGAAGTTGTCATGGAACCAGTGCAAGGTATGCCTTGCGAAGGCCAGATCCCTACATGAACAGGAGTATTTCGCATGAACCGTATTCTAAAAACCACCGTTATCGCGGCTGCTGTAATGAGCGTTGCCGGTGTTGCTCAAGCCCGTGATCAAATCCGAATCGTTGGTTCCAGTACCGTTTACCCGTTTGCCAGCTACGTAACGGAAGAGTTCGGTGCGACTACTGGTAACCCGACGCCTGTTATTGAATCGACTGGTTCGGGCGGCGGTTTGCGTCTGTTCTGTAATGGTGTTGGTGAAGGCACACCCGACATTACTAACGCTTCTCGTCGCATGAAAGTGTCTGAGTTTGAGCGTTGTGAAGAGAACGGCGTTACCGATATCACCGAGGCTAAAATCGGTTCTGACGGCATCGTATTGGGTCAATCAAGCGAAAACGATGACATTGCTTTAACCCGCGAACAGATCTTCATGGCGGTAGCTGCCATGGTGCCGGTTGATGGCGAGTTAGTTGAAAACCCCTACACCAACTGGAGCGAGATCGATTCTTCGCTGCCAGACCGTGAAATCTCCATTTATGGGCCGCCGACAACTTCGGGTACCCGCGATGCTTTTGAAGAGCTGGTAATGGAATCTGCGTCTGAGGGTATGGATGTTTACGGCGATGAAGGCTACACCGATATTCGTTCTGACGGTGTTTACATCGATGCCGGTGAAAACGACAACCTGATCGTTCAGCGCCTTTCAGAAGACACCGGTGCCTTTGGTATCTTCGGCTACTCTTTCCTTGAAGAGAATACTGACACGATCAGCGCTGCCAGTATTGATGGCGTCGATCCTGAGGCTGAGGCGATCAGCTCCGGTGACTATCCTATCGCGCGTTCACTGTGGTTCTACGTGAAGAACCAGCACGCTGAAGACGTCCCGCCGATGTACGATTACGTCGATATGTTTATGAGCGAAATGATGATTGGCGATGATGGCTACTTGCGTGATATCGGCTTGATCGTTCTGCCAGAAGAAGAGCGCGAAGAGTGGCGCCAGGCTGTTGCAGATCGCACTTCAATGACAGCAGACGTTCTTAAGTAAGTTGGTAGGTCAGATTAAAAGTGGTCGGCAGCGCAAGCTGCCGACCCGTTATTGTTGATAGGTTTCTTAACCGGTGACCACGTGAGAGAGATGCGATGCAGACCAACCAGCTTCTTCTGATTTTTTGCAGTGCATTATTGCTGCTGGGGCTGCTGGCTTTTTTTGCTGGCCGTTCAAAAGCCACTCGGTTACGTAGCGCGGGTACGGCGATGTTCGCCCAGCCTGACCAATACGCTTGGTTTACAGTACTCTCCACCGCCGGGCCAGCCGTGGTAGTGAGTGCCTTGGGCGCTTTCGTTTTGCTTCTAATGGGCGCCGACATTCCTACGCTTTATCTGCTGGCGGCGAGCTTAGTGATAGCAGCCATCGGGCTACTGGTGAGTCTTAATCAAGTAAAACCCGATTTTCATGCCCGTCAAGCCATTGAGCGGGTCATTCGCATGACCCTGGCTGGGGCAGCGTTAATCTCCATTTTGACGACCTTTGGTATTTTAATTTCGATTATTTCCGAGGCGCTGCGCTTTTTCCAAATGCACAGCTTCTGGGAGTTCATTACCGGCACCACTTGGAATCCAGGCGCGAGCTTTTTAGCATCCGCGGGTCGCGGTGATGGTAGCGGCGCTGAGTTTGGCTCGGTACCGCTGTTTGCTGGCACCTTTATGATTACCGCCATCGCTATGCTGGTGGCGGTGCCTATCGGTTTGCTTTCAGCGATTTATATGTCTGAATTTGCACCGCGCAAAGTGCGTACCGTCGCCAAGCCGGTGTTAGAAGTATTGGCAGGTATTCCTACCGTCGTTTATGGCTTTTTTGCCGCCATCACCGTGGCGCCGATCATTGTCAATATTGCCGGTTTTCTGGGGCTCGATGCGTCTTATAACAATGCGCTGGCACCCGGCATTGTGATGGGTATTATGATCATTCCGTTTATCTCATCGCTATCTGATGATGTGATCAATTCGGTGCCCGATAGCATGCGCCAGGGGTCGCTGGCACTCGGTATGACCAAAGGGGAAACGATTCGTGATGTGGTAGTGCCCGCTGCCATGCCGGGGATTATCTCAGCGTCGCTCTTGGGTATGTCTCGTGCCATGGGTGAAACCATGATCGTGGTTATGGCGGCGGGTATGCGGCCTAATTTAACCGCTAATCCGCTGGAAGATATGACCACGGTGACTGTGCGTATCGTGGCGGCGCTCACCGGCGACCAAGAGTTTGAAAGTGCCGAAACATTATCAGCTTTTGCCCTTGGACTCGTGCTCTTCGTGATCACACTCGCACTCAACTTGGTGTCAGTATTGATGATCCGTCGTTTCCGTGAAAAATACCGCGTGAATAACCTGTAACGCCGAGGAACTGTTTCGATGAGCCACTCTTTTGACGAAATCAGCCAGCAGCTTAAGCGGCGTCACCGAAAGTCTACCCGCCTTAAATGGATAACCATGGGATCGTTAGGTCTCGCGGGCCTTTTTCTGGTGCTGTTTTTTGCCGATATGCTGAGTAAAGGTCTACCCGCTTTCCAGCAGGCCTATATACAAACCGAGATTAGCTACACACAAGAAGCCGAAACCGATGGGCGGCGGGCGTTTGATGAAGAGCTGTTGCCGTTAATTAGCCGTACGGCGGTGCGTACAATTCCATTAGAGTTGCGCAACAATCCTGACATGATCGGCACCAGTAAAGCGGAGTGGGTATTAGCGAATAGTGATGTCGATCAATACTTGAAGGGACACCGGCATCGCTTGAGTGACGAGGAGCAGGAAGCCCTTGATGCCCGAGTCGAATCTGGACAGGTGGATCTACGCTTTAATACCACTTTCTTTGGCTCGGGTGATTCAAAAATTGCCGAGAACGCGGGCATTTTATCGGCAGTGGTCGGCACCATTATGACCATGATCGTCACCCTGGCGATATCTTTCCCGATCGGCGTGATGACAGCTATTTATCTTGAAGAGTTTGCGCCGGATAACCGCTTAACCCAGATTATTGAAATTAACATCAATAACCTAGCGGCGATCCCGTCGATTCTATTTGGTCTGCTGGGTCTTGCGATCTTTATTAACTTTTTCGGGGTGCCGCGGTCGTCTCCATTAGTGGGCGGTATGACGCTGGCATTGATGACGCTGCCAGTGATCATTATTTCGACACGTACCGCACTGCGTAGCGTGCCTGAATCCATCCGTCACGCAGGCTTTGGGGTGGGCTGTTCACGCTGGCAGGTAGTGCGGGATCACGTTCTACCCTTAGCAATGCCGGGTATTATGACAGGTTCTATTATCGGCCTGGCGCAAGCGATGGGTGAAACGGCGCCGCTGATTATTGTAGGGATGGTGGCCTTTATCCCCGATGTGGGCGTTTCCTTTACCAACGCGGCAACAGTGATGCCTGCGCAAATATTCACCTGGGCTGGTGAACCTGAGCAGGCGTTTGTGGAAAAAACTGCTGGCGGTATTTTGGTGCTACTCACCATACTCATCTCACTCAACGCTTTTGCCGTTGTGATGCGTAAGAAATTTGAGCGTCGCTGGTAGGCCAGTGCGTTATAGAGGACATTTCTATGAATAGCCATGCAACTGTAATGAACGGCCAGCAGACACCTGCGGTTGGGCAACCCTATACACGAAATGAAGCTGCGTGCCACGACCTGAGTTTCCGGGTTCGCGATTTGAATCTGTGGTATGGCAAAAACCAAGCGCTGAAGAATCTAAATATTGATCTTTTTCAGAAAAATGTGACGGCGCTGATTGGCCCTTCGGGGTGTGGTAAGTCGACGTTCTTACGCTGCTTGAATCGTATGAACGACCTGATTCCTAGCGTACGCACCGAAGGCCTGGTCGAGATGGACGGGTTGGACGTTAACGCACCTAAAATGGATGAAGTGGCGCTCCGTCGCCGGGTGGGCATGGTTTTCCAAAAGCCTAATCCGTTTCCTAAGTCGATCTTTGAAAATATCGCTTACGCACCACGCATGCACGACTTGGTCAGCCGTAAAGCCGAGCAGGAAGAATTGGTTGAAAAAGCGCTGCGTGACGCTGGGTTGTGGAACGAGGTGAAAGACAAGCTGCATGAGCCAGGCACCTCTCTGTCCGGTGGTCAGCAACAGCGGTTGTGTATTGCCCGCGCTATTGCTGTTCAGCCTGATGTGATTTTGATGGATGAGCCAACCTCAGCGCTTGATCCTATTTCCACCGCCACCATCGAAGACCTGATGGACAAGCTGAAAGAGAAATTCACCATCATTACCGTGACGCATAATATGCAGCAGGCGGCGCGGGTGGCGGACTACACGGCGTTCTTCCACCTGGGGGAAATCATTGAGTACAACGACACCAAAGTGATGTTCTCAACCCCGGCACAGAAGAAGACCGAGGACTATATCTCTGGTCGTTATGGTTAATTAATGCTTGCTAATTAATACTTACTACGCAGGCCTACTACACGGTGGTGGGCCTGTTTGTTAGTAGGCGTTTTTTTAAGTGTTTATATATGTTTTAACGTATATAGCCGTTATGCTTTCTCTTAATAGATTGTGTAACCGTTAGCTTAGGAGGCACTCATGGCACTACGTATTGGCATTAACGGCTTTGGGCGGATTGGGCGTTTGGCATTGCGCAGTTTGTGGGGGCAGGTAGACGCTGGCGCGGTAGCAATAACACGCATTAACGACCCGGGCGGCGATGCGGCAACCTTTGCCCACCTGCTGGAGTTTGATTCAGTTCACGGGCGCTGGACACCAGGGAAGGGTATCTTGGCAACCGATGACGCTATCGTTCTCGATGGAAAAACTGTCGTCTTTAGCGCTAATAAAGCAATTGCCGATAGCGATTGGTCGAACTGCGATATCGTGATCGAGTGCTCGGGCGTAATGAAAACCACCGATAAACTGCAGGCGTACATTGATCAAGGCGTCGGTCGTGTGGTGGTGAGTGCGCCTATGAAAGAGGCGAACGTGCTTAATGTGGTGGTGGGGGTGAACGACCACCTTTACGATCCTGCTCAACATAAGATCGTTACCGCTGCCAGTTGCACCACCAACTGCCTGGCACCGGTAGTCAAAGTCATTCAGGAAACCTTTGGTATCCGCCATGGCTCGATGACCACGGTGCACGACATCACCAACACTCAAACCATTTTAGATGCCCCGCATAAAGACCTGCGCCGCGCCCGGGCTTGCGGCATGAGCTTAATCC
This sequence comes from Halomonas sp. KHS3, assembly GCF_000830495.1. NCBI lineage: Bacteria > Pseudomonadati > Pseudomonadota > Gammaproteobacteria > Oceanospirillales > Halomonadaceae > Halomonas > Halomonas sp. KHS3. Next base: position 173,313 of record NZ_JWHY01000010.1, read on the forward strand.
CCACCACCACCGGCTCGGCCAAAGCCATCACTGCTATTTTCCCCGAACTGGAAGGCAAGCTAAACGGTCACGCGATTCGTGTGCCGCTGGCTAACGCTTCGCTTACCGATATGGTGTTCGAGCTTGAGCGCGAAGTGACCGTCGAAGAGATCAATCAGGCGCTAAAAGCCGCGGCTGATGGCGAGCTTGCCGGTATTTTGGGCTATGAAGAGCGCCCGCTAGTGTCGATTGATTACCGCACCGACCCGCGCAGCTCGATCATTGATGCGCTCTCCACCATGGTGATCAATGGCACCCAGCTAAAACTCTATGCCTGGTACGACAACGAGTGGGGCTACGCCAACCGCACGGCCGAGTTGGCCCTGATGGTAGGTAGTGGGCAGGTAGTCGGTGAGCAGGTGGGCCGTGGCTGATTTATCGTTGTTAAAGCGGGTAAAGGCGCTACCTTTCGAGGTGCGCCAATATATGCTGATTACCGGCAACTACTGGGCGTTCACGGTAACCGACGGCGCGCTGCGTATGCTGGTGGTCATGCACTTCCATCAACTGGGTTACTCGCCGTTAGAAATCGCCATGCTGTTTCTGTTTTACGAAGCTTTTGGTGTGGTGACTAACCTGGTAGGTGGCTGGTTGGGCGCGCGGTTGGGTCTCAACCGCACCATGAATGTGGGGCTTGGGCTGCAAATTATTGCGCTTGCTATGCTGATGGTGCCCGCTAGCCTGCTGACAGTTGCTTGGGTGATGGCTGCTCAGGCGCTGTCGGGGATCGCTAAAGACCTCAACAAAATGAGCGCTAAAAGCGCCGTTAAAGTGCTGGTGCCAAAAGAGAGTGCTAACGCCAATAGTTCACTCTACCGGTGGGTGGCGATGCTGACCGGCTCTAAAAACGCGTTAAAGGGGCTAGGCTTTTTTGTTGGCGGGTTGCTGCTAACGTTGATTGGCTTCCAGGCCGCAGTGTTGGTGATGGCGGTAATGCTTGGCGGCGTGTTACTGCTTTCACTGTTGAGGCTTAAGGCGGATTTAGGCCGCCAAAAAGTAAAGCCCAAGTTCTCCGAAATCTTCTCAAAATCACGTGCGATTAACGTGCTCTCCGCGGCGCGCTTTTGCCTGTTTTCGGCACGGGATGTGTGGTTTGTGGTAGCGCTGCCGGTGTTTTTATACGATCAGCACGGCTGGACACACTGGACAGTGGGTGGGCTGTTAGCGGTATGGGTGATCGGTTATGGCGGGGTGCAAACCCAAGCACCTAAATTAACCCGGCTGATCAAAGGCGATGCGCGGGCACTTACCGCCGGCTGGGCGGCGGCATTGGGCGTGCTGGCGATTTTGTTGGCGATGCTGCCCTTGGCGCAGGTAGGCTGGTTAGTCGTCGGTTTGCTCGCCTTTGGCGTATTGTTTGCGATTAACTCCAGCTGGCACAGTTACTTGATTGTGCATTATGCCCGCGCTGACGGCGTCTCCATGGATGTTGGTTTCTATTATATGGCCAATGCCATGGGGCGTTTAGTGGGCACGCTACTGTCGGGCTGGCTATATATGGCATATGGGCTGAGCGCCTGCCTGTGGGTATCCGCCGCCTTAGTGGCTGCCAGCGCATTGATGGCGCTGGCGTTGCCTAAGCAAGTCGCATGATCCGCGCTTCGCCCAGACTGGGTTTAACGCTCACTTTAGGCAGTGCACAAACTCTTGCCTGGGCCTCCAGCTATTACTTGACCGCTATCCTTGTGGTGCCCATGGCCCGCGAGCGGGATTTGAGCTTCTGTGTATTCGTGTGCTTCGACTATAAGGGCGAGGCGTCTATATAAAGGCGACGTAGTTTCCACTGTCCGATCTGTATGAATTGGATTGGTTTATGGTATATGTGATATATCTTGCATTGAGCTTACTTAAGCGAGAGTTTATATGACAGACCATCCTTTTTCGTCTCAATCACTCCTTGCTCAGGGCGGTAGTCACCTTGAGCACGAATATGGAGTAATCATCCCGCCAGTATATACATCAACGACTTACCTTCGAGACAGCGATAATCAATATCGCAGCGGTCGAGTGTATTCCAGAGCTGACAACCCAACGTACCGACCTGCAGAAATACTCTTGGCAGAGCTGGAAAATGCGGTTGATGCCCGTTTATTCGCCTCGGGTATGGCAGCGGCAACAACTGTTTTTCAGGCGTTAAAGCCCGGCGATTCAGTCATCGCTCCTAAAGTGATGTACTGGGCGTTGCGTAAATGGCTGCAGACCTTTGGTGTCGATAGCGGGCTGAATGTTCGTTTTGTGGACACTACAAATCTGGACGAATTACGCCTTGCCATTGATGAAAAAGCACCCACACTTATTTGGCTTGAAACGCCTGGCAATCCGCTCTGGACCGTTACCGATATTGCTGCAGTAGCTGATTTAGCAAAAGACTGCAGAGCCCTGCTTGCTGTTGACTCTACTGTTGCTACACCATTGCTAACAAAACCGTTGAACCTTGGTGCTGATATCGTGATGCATTCAGCCACCAAATACCTCAACGGCCACTCTGATGTTATTTCCGGAGTATTGGCTGCACGGGAAGATAACGCCTTCTGGCAGCGTCTGGTTGCCATTCGCGCCCAATCTGGTGCAGTTCCTGGCCCAACTGATGCAGCTCAATTACTACGTGGAATGCGAACCTTGTTTTTACGGGTGCGGGAAAGCTGTCAAAGTGCGTTATATATTGCTGGACAGCTGGAGCAGCATCCGCATGTAATTGAGGTGTTATACCCCGGTTTAAAAAGTTTTTCCGGCCACGACGTGGCTCAAAAGCAAATGAGCAGTGGTTTCGGCGGTATGTTGTCTATTCGTTTAGCCGGTGGAGAAAAAGCCGCTATTGCAGTTGCCGCTAAAACGCAGCTCTGGTGTCGGGCTACTTCGTTAGGCGGTGTAGAAAGTTTGATTGAGCACCGTGCCAGTATTGAAGGTTCTGACTCGCCAGTTCCGCTGGATTTGCTGCGCTTGTCGGTCGGGATTGAAAAGGCCGACGATCTGCTGGCCGATTTGCAGCAATCCATTGATAGCGCTCACGCGTAAATGCTCATGTACGTAAAGCCGCGCGTACCATTAACCCTTGTTACCGTCTTCTTAGCTAAGGCTGTAACAAGGGTGAACCCTCCATATACAGGTGGCGAAGCTTCCACCATCCCTCAACGTTTAAGCTTAACCCTTGCCCTATAAGCGCCGGGTCAATGAACAGCGTTATATTTTGGTAGCGATGGCATTGGTAAAGCGAAGAGTCTGCGGGTGGGTTTGCCTCGGCAATGGCGACCTTGGCAAGCCCACCGCAGCAGCCATGTCTTGGGGAAAGGCGTACGGTAAGGATGCCGCCTCGCTGCTTGATAAAGTCTAGTGCTTTGCTATCTATATCAATCACATTACCCATGGCCTATCCAATCGTTATTGAGCCCAATGCTTGGGATGGCTACAGGCATGATGACCTGGTGACCTAGCTCAAAATTTAATGATTAACAGTAGCCGGAAAATGATGGCGGGTCTTGTTTGCAATTCTTACCAGCGCGAGCATCAGCGGTACTTCGACCAATACGCCGACAACAGTGGCTAGCGCAGCGCCCGACTGTAAGCCAAACAGTGCGATAGCCGCTGCCACCGCCAGTTCAAAGAAGTTGCTGGCGCCGATCATCGCCCCCGGGGCGGCAATATTGTGCGGCAACTTCCAGGCCTTAGCCCAGCCATAGGCAATAAAGAAGATCAAAAAGGTCTGAATAATCAGCGGGATCGCGATCAGCACGATATGCAGCGGATTATTCAGAATGACCTCGCCCTGGAAGGCAAACAGCAGCACTAGGGTAATGATCAAACCAATCGGCGTGATCGGGCCAACGCGCTTCATAAAGACATTGTCGTACCATTCGGCGCCGCGTTTTTTAATCAAGCTCTGCCGGGTGATATAGCCCGCCGCCAGGGGAATCACTATATATAGGATCACTGATAGTGCGACGGTGTCCCAGGGCACCTGAATATTGGAAATGCCCAGTAGGAAGACCACGATAGGAGCAAACGCGAACAGCATAATTAGATCATTAAGCGCCACTTGCACCAGAGTGTAGGCGGCATCGCCGCGGGTCAGGTAGCTCCACACAAACACCATGGCGGTACACGGCGCGGCGCCCAGCAGAATTGCACCGGCTAAATACTGGCTGGCTAGCTCGGCGGGAATAAACGGTCGAAAGATCACCATCAGGAATAGCCAGGAGATGGCGAACATAGTGAAAGGTTTGATCAACCAGTTCACTGATGTAGTGATGATCAGACCTTTTGGCTGCCGACGCACGCCCAGCAGCGAGGTGAAGTCAATTTGCGCCATCATGGGGAAAATCATTGCCCAGATAAGTATCGCCACTGGAATCGACACTTGCGCCACTTCAAAGCGTGACAGTGTTTCCGGTACTGCTGGGATAAATTGCCCAATTAAGATGCCTACCACAATGGCGAGTGCTACCCATAGCGTGAGGTAGCGCTCAAAAATTCCCATGCCTTCGGCGGTAGAGGGTGAGGCGTTGTCTTGCAGTGCTGGCATGTGAAGCTCCTGATTAGATGGCGCGTTGATTAACCCGCTTTGAGACTTCTTCGGCGCTCTCTTTGCGCTCCGAATAACGATCCGTCAGCACGTCACTGCGATCACGCACTAGTAGAGTGAATTTCACCAGCTCTTCCATGACATCCACGATACGGTCATAAAACGGTGAAGGCTTCATCCGGTCTTTATCATCAAACTCCATAAAGGCTTTGGGTATCGAGGACTGATTGGGAATCGTCAGCATACGCATCCAACGCCCCAAGATGCGTAGCTGATTGACCGTATTGAAGGACTGCGAACCGCCGCAGACCTGCATTACCGCCAAGGTTTTGCCCTGAGTAGGGCGGACGCCACCCAGGGCAAGGGGGATCCAATCTATTTGCGCCTTCATAATGCCGGTCATTGCGCCGTGACGTTCGGGGGAGCACCACACCATCCCTTCTGCCCATTGGGCCAATTGGCGTAGCTCATCGACTTTGGGGTGGCTGGCATCTTCTGCATCCGGTAACGGCAGCCCCCTGGGGTCAAAGATTCTTGTTTCTGCGCCCATGGCATTGAGTAAATGTGCGGCTTCCTCAACCGCTAACCGGCTGAAAGAGCGCTCACGCAGAGAGCCGTATAGCAGCAATATTTTAGGTGCGTGTTCAGTGCTATGTGGAATCCTCAGCCGTTCGCTGCTGGGCGGTTCAAAGAATTCAGCGTCTATATTAGGCAGATCATTCAGGTCGGAAAAATCAGTCAGTGAGATCATCGCGGTTTACTCGGATTGGGTCTTAATAGCTTGATGATTCCATCATATATGTTTTTTCGTATATTTCTAGGGCAACTGTGTGCCTGCAATATTGCCGTCATGAACCCGGCGTAGAGTGACAGCCACTAACTACATAAGAGGCTGTTTATTTATGACGAAGCGCCGCGTGTTGTTCCTCTGCAATGCTAACTCTGCACGGTCTCTGATGGGGGAGGCGTTGCTTCGCCATTTGGCAGATGATCGTTTTGAAGCGTTTAGTGCCGGTTCTGAACCGGATGAGCCCCATGCATTGACACTTGAAGCGTTGCGTAAACACGGGCTCCCCACCGAGGGCCTGCGCAGTAAGTCGTTGGATGAGTTTGAAAGCGAGACCTTCGATTTTGTCATTGTGCTGTGCGACAAATCCCAGCAAGCCTGCCGCGATTGGCAAGGGGAGGCGGGCGAAGTTCTATCCTGGGATATTCGTGACCCTCGCTTGATCGGCAAGTCAGATGCTTATGAGCAGGCATTATTAGAGATTCGTCGGCGCCTACAGCTCTGGCTGCCTCTCCACACATCTGATTAACCTTACTGAAAGGGGCGGGTCGAGATGAAATGGATTAATAACTTAAGCGTCAAGGCAAGTTGGACGCTTGTATTAGTGGCCTTTAGCGGCCTGGTCGTCGTCATTGGCGCACTGGGTTTGTTCGCCAACCATTTTGGTCGTGAGGCATTTACGTCGCTTCATGAACGGGACATGGCACAAATTAGTCAGCTCAATAGCGCCTATACCCAGCTGTTGCGTGCGCGTATTCAGATGAACCGTGCAGCGGAGTTAATTCGTACCCCTTCGTTTGATCGACCTGACCCTCTGATAGAAGAAGCCCAGCGGTTGCTTGATGAGGCGTCCGAGAACTTCACTCAATTTACAGCGAGTGATTTTGATCAGGATCAGCAGTCGTTTGTCGAACAGTTAGCTTCGAACTTTCAATCATTTGTTAACAATAATCTCAATCTTCAGATGATGATGCTTGAAGAGCGCGACATATCAGGCTTTTTCTCGGGTGAGTCGCGAGTGGATGATAGTAGCGAGCACTTTGTGGCAAGCGCTGAGGCTTTTATTGGCGCTTCCACTCAGCGGGGTAACACCTTGCTTATGCTCTTTGAGCAGGTTTCATCGCTACTTTTTTGGGGAGTGATTACAGCGCTTGGCGCTGCGCTGTTGGTAGTGACGGTAGTGGTATGGGGCGTGCGTAAAAATGTGCTTCGCCCATTGAAGAAAATCACTGGGCACTTCCAGCGCATTGCTAACGGTGACCTGTCGGCGCCAGTAACGGCGCACTCAAGTAACGAAATTGGTCAGCTATTTAGTGAGCTGGATAAGATGCAGCACTCCCTGACGGCCACGGTTAATCGTCTTAATACGAGCAGCCAGCAGGTATATAGCAATAGTCAGGAGATGACTGAGCAGAACCAGCTTTTGGCGAGCCAAACCGACACTCAAGTGTCAGCTTTGCAGCAAATGGCAGCGAGCTTGGAACAGCTAACCGCCACGGTGAATCAGAATGCTGAAAGTGCGGCGCATGTTAACCAGTCAACGGCAGATGTGTCTCAAAAAGCGCAGCAGGGTGATGAGGTGATTACCCAGTTTATCGCCACCATGGAGGCGATAAATAGTCACTCCGAAGAGATTCAAAGCATTATTCGCATGATTGAAAGCATTGCTTTCCAAACCAATATTTTAGCGCTCAATGCATCGGTTGAAGCCGCGCGTGCCGGTGAGCACGGGCGTGGGTTTGCGGTGGTCGCCAATGAGGTGCGTGCACTGGCAACGCGCAGTGCCAGTTCCGCCAGTGATATTCGCTCACGCATTGAAGCGTCGAGTGCGAGCGTCCAGCAAGGCAGCATATTGTCTCAGCAGGCTGGTGAACATACACGGGCGATCATGCAAGCAGCGAGGAATGTGGACACGCTGATGACGCAAATCACCCATGCCTCTGAAGAGCAGCGGCGAGGCATTGAGGAGGTCAACCACGCGGTTGCTCAGATCGATACCACTACCCAAGACACCATGCGCTTAGTCAATCAGGCGGCCCAGAGCGCGGAGGTGCTGTCCCAAGAAGCTTTGCAGATGCGTGAATATGCCGGTCAATTTAGTGTGTTGGAGAGTGCCATTGAACCAGGCTTGTCTGGTATTGATAAAAATCAAACTGACTATCCCGAATGGGAGCAGCTCAGTCATCAAGAGGGCGCCTTACCGGATGACCATGAGCAAGCCCGTCGTCAGGCGGGATTATTGGCTTCGGCTTAGCATTCTGGATGAAGGAATTTAGCTTTACTCCTGAGCTTACAACGCTATCATGCGATTTTCTCTGAGCGTCATGTAGCGTGTTAGCAACAAAGTGGTTAGTGACACCCTTTAGCTTGTTTTTTCAGCGTTTTCTGAACGACCCTATGCTGCTCTCAATGAGTATCCTATGGGTCGTTTTGTGTTGGCTGGAGCCTCAACCACTGAGTGAAATGGCTGACCGGGTTCACTGGACAACCCTTGTAGTATTAACCGGCCTAATGCTGCTCAGTCGCGCGTTAGAACTGAGTGGTTATTTAACGCTCTGGGGTCGTCAGTTATTAGCTCTACTGCGTGGTGAGCGCCGACTTGCGGTCGGTTTGATTCTGTTTTCGGGGCTTCTCTCGGCGATAGTCACTAACGATGTGGCGCTGTTTATTGTGGTACCACTGACGCTTAGTCTGGCGGGAATGGCAACACTGCCGATTGAACGCTTGATTGTGTTTGAGGCGCTGGCTGTGAATGCAGGCTCATCGCTGAGCCCGATTGGTAATCCGCAAAATCTCTATTTATGGCAGCTTTCAGGCATTCGCTTCGGCGACTTTTTATGGGTAATGTTGCCGCTTGGGGTGGGCTTGATGCTGTTGCTCTTACTTTTTGTTCCCTTGGCATTTCCGAAAGCGTCAATACACTTGGAAGCAGTTTCTGCGATGACGGCTGAGCGCCGAAAGGCGCCGTTATGGGCGGCGCTTATTGGCTATCCACTTTTTCTGGTCGCGGTAGACATGGGGTGGGTGCTATCGGCGCTGGCTGGCGTTTTGCTTTCGATGCTATGGGTGGCTCGACGGGCGGTATTCAGTATTGATTGGCTACTGCTGATAGTGTTTGTATTGATGTTCGTAAATCTAAGTGTCATCGGTGAGCTGAGCGTTGTTCAGCAGTTTATACATTCAATGCGCCAGTGGCCGGGTGGCGATGTTAGTGCTGGCGTACTCCTTTCACAGGTCGTATCCAACGTGCCAGCGACCCTACTGCTTGCCCAGCAGAGTGAGTGGCAGCCGCTGGCTTGGGGCGTTAGCGTGGGTGGCTTTGGTTTGGCGGTAGGCTCAATGGCGAATTTAATCGCGCTACGTTTGGCACGCCAGCCTGGGATTTGGAAGGAGTTTCATTGCTGGTCGCTCCCCATGTTGGGGCTGGGGTGGTTGTTTGCCGCCGTATGGCTCAGCGCCCTGGCGCGGTAATAGGGTCAGGGCGCTTCACAAAAGGCTATATTTTGTAATAGCGCAGCTTAATCAACTAGCTCGACGGCGACAGCCGTTGCTTCGCCACCGCCAATGCATAAGCTGGCAATACCGCGTTTGCCGCCTTTGGTACGTAGGGCATGAATTAGCGTAGCGATGATGCGTGAGCCGGTAGAGCCAATCGGGTGGCCTTGGGCGCAGGCGCCGCCAAACACATTGACTTTGTCGTGGGGCAGGCCCAAGTCATCCATGGCCATCAGTGTCACCACCGCAAAGGCTTCGTTAATCTCGAATAGGTCTACGTCATTCACGCCCCAATCGAGCTTTTTCATCAGCTTTTCAATCGCACCCACTGGCGCGATGGTGAACTCACTAGGGTGTCGCGAGTGAGTCGTGTGGCCTAGCATACGCGCTAGCGGCTTAATACCTTGTTGATCTGCAGCTTCCTGACTCGCCAAGATAAGTGCCGAAGCGCCGTCGGAAATTGAGCTGGCGTTGGCGGCAGTAATCGTACCGTCTTTGGCAAAAGCGGGGCGCAACTGGCGGATTTTGTCGAGCTTAGCTTGGAAGGGCTGCTCATCGTGTTCGACAAGGGTTTCGCCCTGGCGAGAGGTGACCATCACCGGTGCGATCTCTGCGCTTAGGTGGCCTGAGTTGGTGGCGGCCATGGCGCGCTCAAGGGACGCAATAGCAAAATCATCCAGGCGCTCCCGCGTGTAGCCTCGCTCAGTAGCCACATCCTGGGCAAACACGCCCATTAGTTTGCCCGTTTCGGCGTCTTCCAGCCCATCCAAAAACATATGGTCTTTAAGCTCGCCGTGCCCCAGCCGATAGCCGCCCCGCGCCTTGGTAAGCACGTGGGGGGCGTTAGACATGGACTCCATGCCGCCAGCCAGCAAAATATCGCCACTGCCCGCTTTGATTAAATCGTGGGCAAGCATGGTGGCTTTCATCCCCGAGCCGCACAGCTTGTTAATAGTGGTGGCGCCATTGGCATCAGGAATGCCCGCTTGGCGCATTGCTTGCCGCGCAGGGCCCTGCTTAACACCAGCGGGCAGTACACAGCCCATAATGCCTTCGGTGATCAGGGCTGGGTCAATTCCCGCCTCTTCAATGGCCGCTTTGATGGCGACTGCGCCAAGCTGTGGCGCTGTCATGCTTGCAAGGCTGCCCATCATGCCGCCCATCGGCGTGCGTTTGGCGGCGAGAAATACAACATCGGTGGGGTTGCTCATGGCCAATCTCCTTCAGTTTATTGTGATTATCATAACGAGTAGTGGGTGATACGTTGACCCGTAGGCGGTGCTGTGGTTCTCTCCAGAGTAACCAAGCAAGCGCTAGTGTAAATGACATGAATGTAATGAATGCATCCCCTCGCCGCAAGGAACTGACGCGCCTCGCTGCTCAGCTATTCGTCCAAGAGGGCTTTGATCGCACGACCGTGCGAATGCTGGCGCAGGAAATGGGTATTAAGTCCGGTAGCTTGTTTCATCATTTTAAAGATAAGCAGGAAATCCTCGCTGCGGTCATTGAAGAGGGCACTCAAAATGCCTTGATGATTGCGCGAAAAGCGCTGGACGAGTGCGCTGCAGAGCCTGAAGTTCGGCTGCGCGCTATGGCACGTGCCCATCTTGAAACCCTCTTTACCGATCGCAATGCCCATGTGGTGGCACTCTTTGAGTGGCGCCGACTCGACCCAGCGGCCAGTGCTCATTTGAGCCACTTGCGTGACGCTTACGAGGCGCTGTGGGTCGCTGTTATCGACGATGCGTTGGAAGCTGGCTTGATCCATGGCGACCGCTTTCTTGTCTCGCGTTTTGTTTTGGGGGCGCTGAACTGGACAGTGCGCTGGTACGACCCCAGCGGGCCACGCTCGCCTGATGACCTCGCTGACGAGCTGGTTGCCATGATTATGCCCACCTCTGCTTAATACTCTGACAACAGCCTCGACCAACGTCTAACGCTACAGCTTATATCAGTGCTTGCTCTCTGAGTCGTTTGCTTTTAGCGTTGCTATTATCTTTTAGCTTACGTTAACGTCAACGGATAAATATAACAACACTGCTTGCGGTTATTCTCACTACGAGCTCATTTCCAATAACACAAGAGAGCCATCATGACAGCGACATCACAATCACTGCCCGACTATTACCACTACCTCGATAACTTTTCCGTTGATCGCGTTCTTGCCCGTCTGGATGACCACCGGGACGGCCTGCTAAATGCCTTTGAGGCCTGCTGTGGTCGTCATGTGCGCGCTGGCCGCGGCGATGTGCTGGCGCTGGTTCAAGAGGACTCTCAAGGTGATATGCATACCTTGAGCTACGCCGAGCTAGACGAGCAAAGCGCAAAGTTGGCAGGGTGGTTTAAATCCCAGGGGTTGGGTATAGGCGACCGCATTGCCTGCATGCTGCCGCGGTCACCACAGCTATTGATTGCAGTGCTCGCCACTTGGCGTATTGGGGCGGTCTACCAGCCGCTGTTTACCGCCTTTGGCCCCGATGCGGTGGACTATCGGCTAGGGCGTGCAGGCACCAAGTTGGTGATTACTGATCACGCTAACCGCTATAAATTCGATGGCCTTAGCCAATGCCCGCCGGTACTGGCGGTGGGCGGGGCGACCAGTGAGCATGCCGATGATCACGACTGGCAGGCGGCGTTGACGCATACGTCAATGAGCGACAAGCCGCCGAGGCTTGCGCCTGAAGCACCATTTCTGCAAATGTTTACCTCTGGCACCGTGGGTAAGCCGAAAGGCGTTGCCGTTCCACTGGCAGGGATGACCGCTTTTGCGATCTATATGGAGCTGGCCATTGATCTGCGTGACGATGACCGCTTCTGGAATATGGCCGATCCCGGTTGGGCTTATGGTCTCTACTATGCGATTGCCGGGCCTTTACTGCTTGGTGTGACGACGCATTTTTGTGAGGCAGGATTTAGCGCCGAGGGGGCGCTGGCGTTTATGAAGCGCCACCACATTACCAATTTTGCTGCCGCGCCGACCGCTTACCGCCTAATGAAAGCGTCAGGGCTATTTGATGACGCCCATGAAACGCTTGAGCTGCGTGCGGCTAGCTCGGCGGGCGAACCTCTAAATACTGAAGTAGTGACCTGGGTTGAGAAGTCGTTGGGATGCCCGGTTATGGATCACTACGGCCAGACCGAAACCGGCATGACGTGCAATAACCACCATGCCCTTGACCATCTCAAGCATGTGGGCGCAATGGGCGTGCCGATGCCGGGTTATCGACTGGCAATTTTGGACGCGGAGTATAAAGAGCTGCCTGCCGGGGAGCCTGGTGTCCTCGCCGTCGATATCAAGAACTCCCCGGCACACTTCTTCCAGGGCTACACCTGGCAAGAGAAGAATCCCTTTGTGGAAGGCTATTACCTGACGGGCGATGTGGTTATCCGCAATGAAGACGGTACCTTTCAATTTGCCGGGCGTGATGACGATATTATTACCACCGCGGGTTATCGGGTGGGGCCAACGGACGTTGAAAATAGTGTGATGACGCATCCTGCAGTCGCCGAATCGGCGGCAGTGGGGCAGCCTGATGAGATCCGCGGCGAGGTGATCAAGTCGTATATCGTGCTCCGCGAAGGCTATGAAGCCAGTGACGAGCTGGCTGATGAAATCAAACAGCGAGTGCGTGAGCGGCTTTCGACCCACGCTTTTCCGCGCATTATTGAGTTTGTCGATGAGTTGCCTAAAACCCCCAGCGGCAAGATTCAGCGCTTTAAATTACGTGCCCAGGCAGTAGAAGAAGCCAAAGCAAGTCAATAGCCCATCAAGTGAGTAGCCAAATCAAATGAATAAAAAAGCGAGTGAATAAACCCACCACGATATATAGCAACCATACATAACGACCAAAGGGATACGGAAATGCAGGTTAAGGAGAGTACCTTTTTAATTACCGGGGCTGCCTCTGGTCTTGGGGCGGCTACCGCTGAGCGCTTAGTCGCTGCAGGCGCTCGCGTCGTGTTATGCGACTTAAACGACAGTGTCAATGCCCATGCCCAGCAGCTGGGGGCAAGCGCACGCGCCATTCTGGCGGATATTACGTCAGGCGAACAGATGCAGCAGGCCGTAGATGCGGCGGTAGCGCTGGGTGGCGAGCACGGGCTTTCAGGCGTAGTTCACTGCGCGGGTGTGGTTAGCGTGGCCAAGCTGGTTGATCGTGAAGGCAACCCGGCTGATTTAGAAAGCTATATGAAAACGATCAATATCAATCTGGTCGGCACTTTTAACGTCATGCGCCTTGCGGCTGCCGCCATGGCTAAAAACGCGCCGAATGAGAGTGGTGAGCGCGGGGTGATTATTAATACTGCGTCCATTGCTGCTTTTGATGGGCAGGTAGGCCAGTGTGCTTATAGTGCCTCTAAAGCGGGTGTTGTGGGTATGAGCTTGCCAGCGGCGCGGGAATTGTCGCGCCATGCTATTCGGGTGATGGCCATCGCCCCTGGCGTATTTGAAACGCCGATGATGAGTGAAATTCCTGACGAGGCGGCCCAGGCACTAGCGGCGGCGGTACCTTTTCCTAAGCGTTTAGGTAAGCCAGATGAGTTTGCTCAATTAGCCGAGCAGATTATTACCAACCCCATGCTCAATGGCGAACTGATCCGCTTAGACGGTGGCATTCGCATGCAGTAACTAGATGGCCAGTAGGTAAAAGAAAAATAAAACGACTCGTCGGCTTTTGGTTGGCGAGTTTTTTTATTATTTGCACCAGGGGTTTACTGGTTGGGCGACCAAAGTTCTAGAGTGTTTTTGGGCTAAATTCAAACGCTCGCTTGACTCTGAGGGGCGCCCGCGCTAATTTTCAAACATGTGTTTGAAAGCTCTCTGCCATTAAGAGTTGCTTGGCTTTCAACCCCCCCCTTTCTTAGGAGAAGTGTGATGCCCAGCTATCAGGCCCCTATTCGTGATATGCGTTTCGTTATGGACGAGATGCTTGACTACCCCGCTCACTACGCGCGCCTGCCAAGCGGTGACGATGCATCGCCAGATGTTGTCAGCGCTATTTTGGAAGAGGGGGCACGCTTCGCCCGCGATGTACTGCTGCCGATCAATCAGAGTGGCGATGAAGAAGGGTGCCTACTGGAAGGGGGCGAGGTCAAAGCGCCTAACGGTTTCAAAGAGGCCTACCAGCAGTACGTAGAGGGGGGGTGGCCGAGTCTGGCCGCCGATCCTGCTCATGGTGGTCAAGGGCTGCCGCCTTCATTGGCGATGCTGTTGTCGGAAATGATCTGCGCCACTAACTTGGCGTGGGGCATGTACCCAGGGCTCTCTCATGGTGCGGCAGACGCACTTCGCCATCATGGCACCGATGAGCAGAAGGCGACGTATCTCACCAAGCTGGTAGAAGGGGTATGGACGGGCACTATGTGCCTAACTGAACCGCACTGCGGCACTGACCTAGGATTGATCAAGACGCGAGCAGTGCCCGCTGATGGCGATGCCTATGCGATTACTGGCACCAAAATCTTTATCTCGGCCGGTGAGCATAATCTGGCTGAAAACATTGTCCACCTGGTATTGGCAAAACTGCCTGGCGCACCGGAAGGTTCTAAAGGTATTTCGCTATTTGTAGTGCCTAAGTTCTTGCCCGATGCCCAAGGTAATGTGGGTGAGCGTAATGGCGTCACCTGCGGTTCGCTCGAGCACAAAATGGGCATTCATGGTAATGCCACCTGTGTGATGAACTTCGACGACGCAACCGGCTACTTGGTAGGGCCGCCCAATAAAGGGCTGGCGTGCATGTTCACCATGATGAACGCTGCGCGTCTTGGGGTGGGGATTCAAGGGCTGGGGTTGATTGAAGCCAGTTTCCAGAATTCATTGAGCTATGCCCGTGACCGGTTACAGATGCGCGGCTTATCGGGCAAACAGGCTCCTGAAAAGCCCGCTGATCCGATTATCGTCCACCCTGATGTGCGCCGCATGCTGCTGACCCAGAAAGCCTTCGCCGAAGGCGGGCGTATGTTGGTGCTTTATACCGCGCAAATGCTCGATTTGGTGGAGCATGGTGAGCCGGGTGAAGAGCGAGATCACGCTGAAACCCTACTTGGCTTGCTAACGCCTATTGTTAAAGCCTTCCTGACCGAAGTTGGTTTTGAAAGCACTAACGAGGGCGTACAGATCTACGGTGGTCATGGCTTCATTAAAGAGTGGGGCATGGAGCAATTGGTGCGCGATGCTCGCATTACTCGACTCTATGAAGGTACTACCGGTATCCAGGCGCTTGATCTGCTAGGCCGTAAAGTACTAATGAGTCAGGGTGAATCGCTGAAGGTATTCACCAAAGAGATCCATAAGTTCTGTAAAGCTGAAGCCGACAACCCTGCACTCAAAGAGTTTGTTGGGCCGCTCGCCAAGCTGAATGCAGAGTGGGGCGAACTGACCATGGGCGTGGGGATGAAGGCAATGCAAGACCGCGAGGAAGTAGGTGCGGCGAGTGTTGATTACCTAATGTATTCAGGCTATGTCACCCTGGCGTACCTATTTGCACGCGCGGCCAAACAGGCGTCTATTTCTTTAGAAGGTGACGATAAGGCCTTCTACGCTGCAAAATTGAATACTGCTCGCTTCTATTATCAGCGTCTATTGCCGCGTACCAAGGCCCATGCGCAGATGATACAAGCAGGTGCTGCAAGCCTGATGGCCATCTCCAGCGAAGATTTTGGTCTGGGATTTGAAATTTAATTAACGGCTAAAATGTGAAAAGAGCACTCTCTGATCAGGCGTTCTGATCGGTGGTTTGCGGCAGAAGGGTAGCCTTCTGCCGCTTTTTTATACGCAATAACTTCTTTTACTTGCTATCTTATTAGTCAGGCCTTAAAGTACGCATCCGCTGCCGGGGACGCCAAGCGTTACCAGCGGTGAATGAAGTGTAAAAGCTTCGGTTTGTCAGGTAGTTAGTGCTTTTACGAAAGCCACCACCAGGAAATGCGTAGAATACGCCTTCCTCGCTGAGGCAAGCCAGTTCAACGGCAAGCCGTGTGGCCCAGTTGGTTTATTAGCTAGCCACCGCAGCGAAACAGCTCTTTAACAATTTGATCAGGTAATTCATGTGGGCGCTTGCTGATGTTGGTGACAAATCACCAAATATCAAGGCAAGCGACTCAAGCAATAAGGTTTTAAAGGATTCGTCCTTTGRKATCTGTTTTGAATGAATTCGTTTGAACCTTGAGCC
>NZ_JWHY01000011.1:0-281614 GCF_000830495.1 Halomonas sp. KHS3
CAACTGGGCCACACGGCTTGCCGTTGAACTGGCTTGCCTCAGCGAGGAAGGCGTATTCTACGCATTTCCTGGTGTTTGTCAAGGGCGTTGTTTTCGATGCAAACCTGACCACATCCAAAACCGCTAACTCATTGACAAACCCAAGCTTTTACACTTCATTTACTGCTGGTAACGCTTGGCGTCCCCGGCAGCGGATGCGTACTTTACGGATTCGCTGACGGGTTGGCAAGGGCTGTTTTGAAATAACTGTCAAAAAAGTGGAGAAAAGTACTATCTACTCGTTTTAGCCTTACGCATAACGGCTAATACAGGGCCTGAAGCCACGTAGGTACCAAACAGCAATAACAGCATCACTGAAGGCTCGACCGAGATCAACACAAACGCCAGCACTATGGCTAGCAGCACAACAAAAGGTACCGGCTTTTTAAAATCGAGATCCTTGAAGCTGTAGTAACGGATATTACTCACCATCAACACACCCGCCGCAGCTACTACTACTAACATCAATAGTTTGAAACCAAAGGCATCAGCATCAAAGCTATGGAACGTCCATACACTGGCCGCCACTAGCGCGGCTGCAGAAGGGCTCGGCAAACCGATAAACCACTTTTTATCAACACTACCAATTTGTACGTTAAAGCGCGCAAGGCGAAGCGCCGCGCAGGCAACATAGAGAAAGGCCACTACCCACCCCGTCTTACCGATGTCCTGAAGAATCCAGGTAAAGGCAACTAAAGCGGGCGCCATACCAAAGGAGACCATGTCAGCCAAGCTGTCGTACTCAGCGCCGAATTCACTTTGCGTATTGGTCATACGGGCGACGCGGCCATCCAGGCCATCCAGTACCATGGCAATAAAGATCGCAACGGCAGCCGAGGTAAACTCACCATTAATGCCTGCCACTACTGCAAAAAAACCGGCAAAAAGCGCCGAAGTGGTAAATAGGTTGGGCAGCAAATAGATGCCTCGACGGCGAATCTTTTTACCGTCCTCTACGGCCTCTTCGACTACTTCGGTTTCACGCAAGAAGGCAGCCGCCAAATCTTCATTGTCGCCCACTTCTGACTGATGAGCACTGTCTGGCTGCTCAGCTTTATCAGACGGAGCCGAGTCTGGCTGGCCTGGGTTTGACTGATCAGAGTTTGAGTGCTCTTGGTCGCGAGCGTCCTGTGTCATAGTTTTCATCCATTAAAAGAGAAGTCACGGGAACCGTAGTCGCTTTCATTCTACACGGTGAGTGCCACTCAGCCAGCCAATTGCTGCATTGATACCCTGCGCGGTCTGCATCAGCGAGCGCTAACAGGTTAATAACTAAAAAGCGCCGCTCCGGGAAAGAAGCGACGCTTATGTTTACATTTAAGTGCTGACTGTAAAGGCTAAGTACTTTCGTGCTTAAAGCGACAACACCTTATCGCCCCGGGCAATACCCGAGACCCCAGTACGGGCGACCTCAAGAATACCCACCGGCGCCATGGCCTGAAGGAAAGCATCAAGCTTGCCCGCATCACCGGTGATCTGCACGGTATACAGGCTTGGCGTTACGTCGACGATCTGCGCGCGGAAGATATCCACCGTGCGCTTCACTTCATCGCGGGCCGCGCCTAGCGCTTTCACTTTAACCAACATCAGCTCGCGCTCGATATGGTTACCTTCGGTGAGATCCACCAGTTTAACCACATCGATCAGCTTATTGAGGTGCTTGGTGATCTGCTCGATGACCCGGTCATCGCCTATGGTGGTGACCGTTAAGCGCGACAGCGACGGGTCTTCAGTAGGCGCCACGTTAAGCGTTTCGATGTTGAAGTTACGCTGGGAGAACAACCCGACTACACGTGACAGCGCACCCGGTTCGTTTTCTAACAGAATCGAGATGATATGACGCATCAGGTACGCTCCGTTTTAGACAGCAGCATGTCGCGCATGGCACCTAACGGCACCTGCATCGGATAGACGTGCTCAAAAGGGTCGACCTTCACGTCAAGAAAGACCAGCTCGTGCTTATCAGCAAACGCACGCTCCAGTGCAGGCTCCAATTCATCAAGCGTATTGACGGTAATGGCGGTAAACCCATACGCCTCAATCAGCATATGGAAGTCCGGCAGCGACTCCATATAGGAGTGCGCGTGGCGTGACTTATAGTTCAAGTCCTGCCACTGACGTACCATACCCAACGACGCATTGTTAAGGTTGACGATCTTAACGCCCACCCCGTACTGCTTACAGGTGGAGAGCTCCTGCATCATCATCTGGAAGCTTCCTTCACCGGTGACGCACACTACGTCATCATCCGGGTAGTTCTGCTTGATACCCATGGCGGCGGGGAAACCAAAGCCCATGGTGCCCAAACCACCTGAGGTGATCAGTCGGTTGGGTTTATCAAACTTGTAGTACTGCGCTGCGAACATCTGGTGCTGACCAACATCGGTAGTCACGTAGGCTTCGCCTCGGGTTACCCGACAAAGCGCTTCAATAACTTCCTGTGGCTTAAGCGCTTCACCCACCTTGGAAGGCTCATAAAGCTTGCCTTCACGGTCGGCACGCCAGCCATCAATCTTTTCCCACCACTCAGTCAGTGCTTCAGGATGGGCAATTTTATGCCCCTGCACCAAACTGATCATCTCATTGATAACGCTGGAGGCCGGGCCCACGATCGGCACATCGGCACGCACCGTTTTAGAGATCGAACTTGGGTCAACATCAACGTGGATGATTTTAGCTGTCGGGCAGAACTTCGAAGTGCTGTTGGTCACGCGGTCGTCAAAGCGCGCCCCAATGGCAATGATCAGATCGGCGTGGTGCATGGCCATGTTCGACTCATAAGAGCCATGCATGCCCAGCCAACCCAAACACTGCCGGTCACTTTGCGGATACGCGCCAATGCCCATCAGCGTGGTGGTAATCGGGTAGCCCAGCTGCTTGACCAGATCAGTCAAGCCTTCGCTGGCTTTGCCAGTGACCACGCCGCCACCGGTATAGAACACCGGGCGCTTGGCTTTGAGTATCATCTCAACGGCTTTTTTGATCTGCCCTGTGTGGCCACGCGTGACGGGGTTGTACGAGCGCATCTTGACCTTTTTCGGATAGATGTACTCATAACGCTCAGTGGGAGCCGTCATATCTTTTGGGATATCGACCACCACCGGGCCCGGACGCCCTGTAGCGGCTAAATAAAACGCCTTTTTGAGCACTTCCGGGATTTCAGACGGGTGACGAATCGAGAAGCTGTGCTTCACGATGGGCCGCGTCACGCCGACGATATCGGTTTCCTGGAAGGCGTCTTCACCGATCAGATGACTTGCCACCTGACCACACAGCACTACCATGGGAATGGAGTCCATGTAAGCAGTGGCGATGCCGGTGACGGCGTTGGTGGCACCGGGGCCTGAGGTAACCAGTACGCAGCCGGGCTTGCCTGATGCACGAGCATAGCCATCGGCGGCGTGGGTAGCCGCTTGTTCGTGACGCACCAGAATGTGCTTCACTTTGTCCTGGCGGAAGAGTGC
Organism: Halomonas sp. KHS3; assembly: GCF_000830495.1. Classification (NCBI taxonomy): domain Bacteria; kingdom Pseudomonadati; phylum Pseudomonadota; class Gammaproteobacteria; order Oceanospirillales; family Halomonadaceae; genus Halomonas; species Halomonas sp. KHS3. The sequence continues at coordinate 3,504 of NZ_JWHY01000011.1, forward strand.
ATCGTAAATATGCAGCGCTGCACCGCCGGGGTAACCATAAATGTATTCGATGCCCTCATCTTGCAAGAAGCGGGCGATCATATCTGCGCCGGAAAGCAGTTCCACTGTATTTCTCCCCTGGAGGTCTCGAGTGCGATCCGCAGGACATCCTGCGGTGTCGAGTGCGGCGGTATGCCGCTGCCGGCCCTTGCCGGCACCTGATGCCAAACCCTGGCAGATGGCCCGGTTAGGGCCTGCACTCTTGTCGGGAGAGGGTGCCTTATGTCGACATAAATCACCCGCTCCCTTACACGGCAGTTCGCCGTGTCGGGGCGTTGGCCAGGTTGGGCGGTTAGCCCAAGCCCGGAAGTCCTTCGGCGGGTAGAGGCTCTCGCCTACCCTTCGCGCGGGAATTAGGGGTTGCCCGTTGGATCCGCGCCCGCAAATCAGGAACTGACAAGATTCCATTAGCAGCCCCACCCTGTCAACCGCCATTACTCGCTGAATGCGCCCATGAGCCCCTTTTCGGCTCAGAGTTGCGGTAATCCAAATACGATTCTCGACGCACGAGACCAATGTCTAAGCCGAGAAATTCGCATATCGTCTGTGCGGCTGTGTAATATTTTAGGTGACACGATTCATCTAAAGTTTATTTCTGATACTCACAGCATTACCTGGAAGTGCAACTCCGAGGAAACATCGCCAGCATTTCCTTGCTTCTCATAGGCTTTCTAAATTCAGCCTATTTGGAGACGGTTAGCACTTATTAGGTGAATCGATTCATCAAACAACGAAGGGTCAGCCAACTGACCTACTACAGCAACAAGTAGCGCGAGGAAAAGCTCATGTCACGCATTGTGCAATGGTCCGTTACCGTGGCACTAGCCGGCTTCCTGTTCGGCTTTGATACGGCAGTAATTTCTGGGGCCGACAAGCCCATTCAAGCACTCTGGGGCCTCAGTGATCTGCAGCATGGTCTGTTGATCATGTCGATGGCTTTATGGGGCACTGTACTTGGCGCCATCTTCGGTAACTGGCCTACCGACCACCTTGGTCGACGCATGACTCTGCTGTTGATTGGTGTTCTGTACTTGGTATCGGCGATAGGATCCGCTGTGGCCACCGACCCCTGGGTCTTCGCCCTCTTCCGCCTCATCGGTGGCATTGGTGTGGGCGTCTCTTCAGTCGCCGCCCCGATTTATATTTCCGAGATTGCCCCACCTCGACATCGGGGTGTGCTGGTGGCCATGTACCAGTTCAATATCGTCTTCGGTATCCTCATGGCGTTCGTTTCCAACTATGTCATCGGCAGTATGATAGAGGGGGATATCGCCTGGCGCTGGATGCTCGGCATCGAGGCCATTCCGGCTCTGATTTATACTCTGATGATTACCCGTGTTCCGCGTAGCCCACGCTGGCTCATCCTCAAGCGCAATGACGTCAAAGAAGCAAGTCGCGTGCTGCGGATGATCGACCCAGACGTGGATGTTGATGCGGAAATTGCCACCATGCGAGCCGCCGAGAACGAGGAGCGCTCCGCTAATGCACGCTTCTTCTCTCGCCGCTATCGGCTGCCGATCCTACTTGCCTTTCTGATCGCCTTCTTCAATCAGTTATCGGGCATCAACTTCATCATCTACTACGCGCCACGCGTGCTTGAGGCCGCTCAGCTCGGCAGCCAAGCGGCACTGCTGTCCACCGCGGGCATTGGTTTAGTCAATCTGGTCTTCACCATGATCGGGATGTCGCTGATCGACCGGTTCGGACGGCGCACACTCCTGTTCATCGGTTCCGCAGGGTACCTGTTGTCATTAGTTCTGATCTCACGTGCCTTCTTTACCGATTCCCTGGGCGGTATCGAGGTGCCGCTGCTACTGGCCCTGTTTATTGCTGCCCATGCTATCAGTCAGGGGGCGGTGATCTGGGTCTTCATTGCAGAGGTGTTCCCCAACCATGTGCGTGCTCGCGGTCAATCCTTTGGCAGCTCAATCCACTGGGTCTTCGCAGCTTTGATTACCCTGGTCATGCCTTGGGTACTGGGCACTTTTAGTGGTGGCCCGGTGTTCGCCTTCTTCGCCATCATGATGTTGCTGCAATTAGTATTCGTGCTGATCCTGATGCCGGAAACACGTAATGTTTCTCTTGAAGAGCTGCAAAAACACTTGGTAGGTAACGACGTCAAACTACGCAGGGTTCATCTATCAGGCGCCCGAGTTAACGTCTGATAACCTCCCCCTAAGAGAAGCCAAAAAAAAGCCTCGCTAGCAAAGCTCGCGAGGCTTTTTACCTACTCAATTACCCGAAGTGACGGCTCAATTATGAGCTAAACACCAACTTACCCTCTTCTGCGTTGATATGGATGGTATCACCAGGGGCAAATTTGCCACCCAGCAGGTCTTGCGCCAGCGGGTTCTCGATACGGCTCTGAATCGCCCGCTTGAGTGGCCGCGCCCCGTACACGGGGTCGAAGCCCACCACCGCCAGTTGCGCCATGGCCTCTGGGCTGACCTCAAGTTTCAGGTCGTGTTCGGCAAGGCGCACTTTCAAACGCTCAAGCTGAATACCGGCAATGGCCTGAATCTGCTCTTGGCCCAGGGCGTGGAACACCACCACTTCATCGATGCGGTTGATGAGTTCAGGCCGGAAGTGGTTGCCCACCACCTCCATGACCATATTTTTCATTACCTCATAATCGCTATCATCCCCCCCCATCCGCTGGATAATGTCCGAGCCCATGTTGGAGGTCATCACGATCACTGTGTTGCGGAAATCCACCGTGCGGCCCTGGCCATCGGTTAAGCGGCCGTCTTCCAATACCTGCAGTAGGATATTGAAGACATCCGGGTGGGCTTTCTCCACCTCATCCAGCAGCAGCACCGAATAAGGCTTGCGGCGCACGGCTTCGGTTAGGTAACCACCCTCTTCGTAGCCGACGTAGCCAGGAGGCGCACCGATCAAGCGGGCCACGGAGTGCTTCTCCATAAACTCCGACATATCGATACGCACCATCGCCTCTTCGGTATCGAACAGAAAGTTCGCCAGCGACTTACACAGTTCGGTTTTACCCACCCCGGTGGGGCCGAGGAACAGAAACGAACCGTTGGGGCGGTTAGGGTCAGAAAGCCCGGCCCTGGAGCGGCGTACCGCATTGGCCACTGCCTCGACGGCCTCATCCTGGCCAATCACCCGCTGGTGCAACGCCTCTTCCATACGCAGGAGCTTATCGCGCTCGCCTTCCAGCATTTTGGAGACCGGAATGCCCGTCCAACGGGAAACCACCTCGGCGATCTCCTCTTCGGTGACATTAGAGCGCAGCAGCTGATGGCTTGAGGTATCCGCTTCACCTTCCCCGCTTTCGGCAATTTTCTTCTCCAGCTCTGGAATCTTGCCGTACTGAATTTCCGACATCCGACCCAAGTCGCCCTGGCGGCGGGCCTGTTCAAGGTCAATGCGTGCCTGTTCAAGCTCAGCTTTAAACTGAGCAGCCCCTTGAATACTGGCTTTCTCGGCTTTCCAGATTTCATCAAGATCCGCGTATTCGCGCTCTAGGTCGTGAATCTGGGTATTGAGTGCCTCCAGGCGTTTTTTAGTGGCCTCGTCAGTCTCTTTCTTAAGCGCCTCACGCTCCATTTTGAGCTGGATCAGGCGGCGATCAAGGCGATCCATCGCCTCTGGCTTGGAGTCCAGCTCCATACGAATCCGCGAGGCGGCCTCATCGATTAGATCGATGGCTTTATCAGGCAGCTGGCGATCAGTGATATAACGGGTCGAGAGCTTGGCCGCGGCAATGATCGCTGAGTCGGTAATATCCACGCCGTGGTGCACTTCGTAGCGCTCTTTCAAGCCACGCAGGATCGCCACGGTGTCCTCTTCGGAAGGCTCATCAACCAGCACTTTCTGGAAGCGGCGCTCCAAGGCGGCGTCTTTCTCAATGTACTTGCGGTACTCATCAAGGGTGGTCGCACCCACGCAGTGCAGCTCGCCGCGGGCCAAGGCGGGCTTGAGCATATTGCCCGCGTCCATCGCACCTTCGGCTTTGCCTGCGCCGACCATGGTGTGCAGCTCGTCAATAAACAGGATCACCCGGCCTTCTTCCTGGGAAAGCTCCTTAAGTACCGCTTTCAAGCGCTCTTCAAACTCGCCACGGAATTTGGCACCCGCCAATAGCGAGCCCATATCCAGCGAGAGCACGCGCTTCTCTTTTAAGCCTTCCGGCACTTCGCCGTTAACGATGCGCTGGGCCAACCCCTCGACAATGGCGGTTTTACCCACCCCCGGCTCACCGATCAACACCGGGTTGTTCTTGGTACGCCGCTGCAGCACTTGAATGGTACGGCGAATTTCGTCGTCGCGGCCGATCACCGGGTCGAGCTTGCCGTCCAGCGCGCGCTGGGTAAGATCCATGGTGTATTTATTGAGCGCTTCGCGCTGATCTTCGGCGTTGGCATCGTCGACGGTAGCACCGCCACGCAGGCTGTTAATGGCGGCTTCAAGAGATTTGCGGTTAATCCCCGCGTCTTTAAGCAGCTTGGTAATCGCTGAATTCATTTCCAGCGCTGCCAATAGAACGAGTTCACTGGCGATAAACTGATCACCGCGCTTCTGCGCTTCGCGATCGGTTAAGTTAAAAAGCTTGATGAAGTCCCGCGATGGCTGCACTTCGCCGTCGAACTGCCCCACCTTGGGTAGGTTATCCAACTGCTGCACCAACCCATCGCGCAGACGCGAAGGATTGCCCTCGGCTTTTTCAATCAGGGCTTTAATACCGGTGTCTTTGGTGTCAAGCAGGGCCAGCAGCAAGTGCGCTGGGTCTAGCTGATTATGACCGCGGCCAACGGCCAGCGACTGCGCTTCAGCAATCGCACTTTGAAGCTTGGCGGTAAATTTATCAAAACGCATGGAATTCCTCCTGGGGTAGCCGTGCGTTTGGACGCACCGCGTGACCCGATAACGTGTCATTAGACGTGCTAAATCACTATTAGCTTGACAAGTTAAATGGCGTCAGTTCCATGCTTTTCAAGAGGTGGCGGTGTAAACCGCTGACTTATGGAAGCTTAAATTCACATTAATTGATCCAGATCACGCTTGCCATTCGCCCGGTTTTGCCGCCATCACGACGGAAGGAGTAGAAGCGCGACTCGCAGGCGGTACAGAAGTGGCCGCCGCTTATGTGATTGACGCCCAGTGCCTCTAACCGAAAGCGCGCCAGCCGGTATAAGTCGGCCATGTAATGACCCAACCGGTAAGGGCTATGGTCAAAGGCGTCCGCAGTATCCGGGTGAACGGCAACAAAGGCGCCGTAAACCTCAGGGCCAACCTCAAATTGAGCGTTGGAGATAGCAGGCCCTAACCACACCAGAATATCGTCTGGGTCAGTGTTCATCGCGGCAATGGTTGCTTCCAGCACACCGCCCGCCAAACCGCGCCAACCGGCATGAGCAACCGCCACCTGGGTACCCGCTCGATTGCAGAACATCACCGGCAGGCAGTCTGCCGTCAGTACGACGCATGCGTACTCATTGGAGGTCGCAAGGGCTGCATCCGCGTCGGCAGCCTCGGGCTGATAACACTGCTGCACACGGGCGCCGTGGGTCTGGTTCAGCCACAACAGAGGCCGCTCATCGCCAATTTCCTTTTGCAGCAAACGACGACACAACGCCACATGGTCAGCATTATCGCCGACATGGGAGGCGGGGTTAAAGGCAGCGAAATCACCCTGGCTAGGCCCCGATTCACGGGTCGTCACAAAGGCACGCACATTGGTCGGCGCTGGCCAGTCGGGCACTAAAAGCGTTGGCCGTAAATTAATGGCATCGCTCATCGCATAGTCTCATTATCTTCGCGCAGGTAATCCAACAACATTAACAAATCATCAGGGAGGTCTGCCTGAAACGTTAATGTTTCGCCGCTTACCGGATGTTTGAAAATCAACTTACGCGCGTGAAGGGCCTGACGAGGGAACTCACGCAGGATCTCTTTCAGCGGCTCAGCAGCCCCCGGTGGTAATTTGGCACGACCACCATACATGGGGTCACCAATTAACGGATAGCGAGCATGGGCCATGTGCACGCGAATTTGGTGGGTACGTCCCGTTTCCAACTTACAGCGCACATGAGTGTGAGCACGGAAGCGCTCAACCACGCGAAAATGGGTAATGGCAGGTTTACCCGAAGCCGTCACGGCCTGGCGTTTACGGTCTTTAGGGTGACGACCAATGGGTGCGTCAATGGTACTACCCGACACCGGCTTACCAATCACCACAGCATCGTACTGACGCGACACACTGCGCGCCTGCAACTGTTCAACCAGAGCCGTTTGGGCGGGCAGCGTTTTCGCTACCATCATCAAACCGGTCGTATCTTTATCCAAACGGTGAACAATGCCAGCCCGGGGCACTTCGGCAAGCGACGGCTGGTGATGCAGTAGTGCATTCAATAGTGTGCCATCCGGGTTGCCTGCGGCAGGATGCACCACCATACCGGCAGCTTTGTTGATGACCATCACCGTGTCGTCTTCGTAAACGATATCCAGCGCAATGTCCTGGGCTTCAAAGCGCGTATCGTCTTCGATGGTGGCCTGAAGCGCCAACACTTCATGGCCATGCAGCTTGGCTTTCGGCTTGGCTTGCGCGCCGTCCACCGTCAACTCACCAGCGTTAATCCACGCTTTTAAGCGTTCGCGGGAGTAATCGCTGAACAACTCAGCCGCCGCTTGGTCTAATCGCGCACCGGCCAACGTAGCGGGCACGCGCTGCGTGTCTTCAACTGTTCGAGACATGAAAAACCTCTTTTAGACGCAAAAACCCCCAGCCCCGACATGGAAAAATAAGCTGTGACGACACCCGACGAAACGTCGCTAAGCCTGCGTTTTGAGCCGAGGTGTTTTATAGTGGGCGGACTGCGACCTATTCTACCATTTCTACTTATGGCCATCGTCGCTTTTTGGTGATCGAGGCTTGTTTGCAACGAGGATGATGATGCGCGTTATTTCAGCTGCCAACCGCTTTGGTGCTCTAGCCCTAAGCCTTGCCCTTCTAGCGGGCTGTGCGAGTAACGATACAAGTGAAGAAGAGGACGATGAATTTGCTGGGGTTCAGGAGCGTGAGCTCTATGAGCTGGCCCGCACAGCCCTCGACAGCAACCGCTACCCGATTGCGATAGAGCGTTTAGAAGCACTCGATACCCGCTACCCGTTTGGTGTCCATGCTGAGCAAGCACAGCTCGAGCTGATCTATGCCTACTATGAAAACAGCGATTGGGAAGAAGCCCGGGCAGCGGCTAGCCGCTTTATTCGCCTTCATCCTGACCATCCCCAGGTGGATTACGCGTACTACCTGCGTGGTCTTTCCGCCTGGCAAGCAGGCCGCTTCAGCCTGGAGCGCCTACGACTGATTGATATTTCCAAGCGTGATTTGGGCGCTTCCCGTGATGCCTACAATGACTTCCGCGAGCTGATTCAGCGTTATCCGCAGAGTGAATACGCTGCTGATGCCCAGCAACGTATCGTCTACTTACGTGAGTTGATGGCCCGCCATGAACTGCACGTTGCCGATTACTACCTGCGCCGCGGCGCTTATCTAGCAGCGGTTGAACGCGGCCGCTGGGTAATCGAAAACTACCCAGAGTCGAACGCTACCCGGGATGCCCTAGCCACCATGGTGGAAGGCTATCAAGGCCTAGACATGGATGACCGCGCCAATGAAGTCCTCGCAGTACTGCGCGAGAACGCGCCTGATCATGAGCAATTGCAGGGCAGCCGCTTTGTTCCCAAGCATTTAGGTCAAAATGATTAAACCATTGCGAGCTTTCAATCGCTAAAAGCTGTACAACACTTACCTACCAAACCACGCCTCGGCGTGGTTTTTTTTATTCAAAAAGAACAGTAAGCGAATAACTTTAAAGGGGAAAATACAAACAGAATGGTAATATTATACAGATAACACTATTTTCTATACAAAAATTGTACAACAGGGTATAATTAGCTCGTCTTACATGATAAAGCGTCTTAACGGCGCCTAAGGGAGCAATCAATGCCACTTCTTAACGCCGGTTCCAGCAACACCAAAATAAGCACGCGTTTAACGCTCGGTTTTTCTGCCTTACTCGGGCTGTTGGTTTTGCTAACAGCCGTAGGTATTTACCAAGTCAATCAAATTGATCGCGACTTAACGACCATTAATGATGTTAACGGTACCAAGCTTGGGTTTGCAGTAGATATGCGCGGCAGCGTGCATGATAGAGCCATTGCCCTGCGCGATGTGGTACTCACCCAAGACGATACTCGGTTAGATGCTTTACGCAGTGAAATGGAGCGCCTAAGCAGTGACTACGTGACGGCATCCGAAGGCGAACATCAAGTGTCTAGCGAGTACCCCAGCGGTCAAGAAGAGCGAAACATTCTAGACAGCATTGACGCCCAAGCCGCCACAACCCTGTCACTCACCCAGCAAGTCATGGAGTTTCGCCAAAAGGATCAATTTGCCGATGCACAGACACTGTTACTCGAAGAAGCGGGGCCTGCTTACGCCGAGTGGCTTAATCGCATTAATCAGTTTATCGAGCTTCAGCAAGCACTGAACGACACCACCACGGTAACAGCCCGCGATACCGCCTCCGGCTTCCAGATGCAGATGCTGGGGCTAACACTGTTCGCTTTACTGGTTGGCGGCTTGATTGCAGTGTTTTTATCCCGCCAGCTACTGCGTGAACTGGGCGCAGAGCCCCACGAAGTCAAAGCGTTTGCGGAAGCGATTGGCCGCGGCGAGCTAACCAGTCATGGGCAGCTTAAGAAGGGCGACACCCGCAGCATCATGGCGTCACAGGTCGCGATGGCGCATCAGCTACAAACCATTGTGACCCAGGTGCGCGCCTCAGCGGAGGCGGTGGCCAGCAACAGCGAGCAAATTGCTGAAGGCAATAACGACCTCTCTTCACGCACCGAGCAGCAGGCAAGTGCACTAGCGGAAACGGCCTCGGCAATGGAGCAACTCAACAGCACGGTAAAACTGAATGCTGATAATTCCGAGCAGGCCAGCCAACAGGCTACCAGCGCGTCCAGTACAGCCAAGCAAGGTGGTGAAGCGGTTAGTCAGGTCGTTGCTACCATGAATGATCTCAACAAAAGCTCACAGGAAATTGCCGGTATCATCTCCACTATCGATGCAATTGCTTTCCAAACCAACATTCTGGCGCTTAACGCCTCGGTCGAAGCCGCCCGTGCAGGCGAGCACGGCCGGGGGTTCGCAGTAGTCGCGGAAGAGGTACGCAGGCTCGCCCAGCGCAGTGCCGATGCGGCACGCGAAATTAACGCTCTGATTTCCAGCAACCTTGAGCGGGTAAACCACGGCAATGAGCGCGCTGAAGAAGCCAGTAAATCGACTGAAGAGATTGTCGCGGCTATCGAGCGGGTAACCAGTATCATGAAGGAGATTAGTTACGCCAGTGCTGAGCAGAGTACCGGTGTACAAGAAGTGGGCCGGGCGGTGACCGAGATGGATCAAGTCACTCAGCAGAACGCCGCACTCGTACAAGAGAGCGCCACCTCCGCCAATAACCTACGTCAGAATGCCCACTCTCTACTGCATGCCATGGAAGTCTTCAAGCTGCCGAAGACCCTTCAAAATGCACAGCCGCAGCACACTGCATTGGCACCTGCACCTGCACGCATTCCAGGCACTAACAAACCTACACTCGCGGCTGCGAAACCTCAGCCAAGCGAACCTAAGTGGGAAAACTTCTAAACTAATAACGATTTTGGCCGTTTATAGTGTAGAGAGAAATGGCTCCTAAGGGTTAGGAGCCGTTCTTTATTGCCTTGCCCGAGGTTGTAATGAAATCCACCCAAAGCCTTTTAATGGTTTTTTTGTTACCTATTTTAATGGTGGTACTACCTGCCCTGCTGATGCTGACAATCGCCATGAAGGTGCTGGAAGAACAGTCGCAGCAAAGCAACCTTTTACAGACCAATGATTTAGACACTTTGGTTCAAATGGCGACCTTTGATCGCCAGCTTAGCGACTTACACCAACGTATCACTGCTTTATTGATCGACACTGAAGTAACAAAGCTAAGTACTTCGCAACGCTATACGGCCTACAGTCAGATTGCGCAAGAGCTTAACCAGATCGGCCAAAGCGTGGACACCCTGGCGACCTCCCCCCTGCTTATCGACTTAAGCCAGGACAGTACCGCCGCCCTTCAAAGTGCGTTCCGGCAATATCAGCGTTTTGTCAGTATGGCCAATGAGTCAGCAGCACGAGAACTGGGCGACCCCGCCCTCTTCCTCAAAGAAGCGCAAAACCACTTCAACACCTTTACGCTATTCTCCCAGCAAATATTCGAAGCCTTAACCCTGCGTGCCAAGGAGCGTCATGACCTTTCATTTGATGCACTTACACGCTCTCATAGCACCACCATCTGGCTGGGCATTGCCATGATGGGTGTGCTTATCAGCGCAGCATTTTTTGCTTCCTGGCGCATCAATAAACGGTTGATGGTAGTGGGAGACGCTATTTTATCGCTTTCTAAGCGCCGACAGCCGTTGCCGGACTTCCACGCTATTGAGCAGATGAGACAGCAGCATAGCGGCCCCTTGAAGCGGATTGCCACCGCATTGATCGCGCTCAAGGATTCCGAGCAGCAGCGCCGTGAAGCCGAGCAAAAGATTCACCGGCTCGCCTATTACGATACGCTAACTAAACTACCTAACTGGCGCTTGATGAAAGAGCATCTACAGCATTCGTTGGATACCAACCAACAGGCCAGCACATTTGGCGCGCTAGTGTATCTGGGGATGGATAACTTCAAGCGCATCAACGATAGCAGCGGCCATCGCGTGGGCGATAACCTCCTCAAGCTTATTGCCCAGCGCCTTACCGACCTACAAGTCGAAGGCGCCACCATTGGCCGCCTTGGCGGCGATGAGTTCATGGTCATATTAGACGGCCTGGCTGGAGAACACCTAAAAGCGGCCGAAAAAGCCGAGGTATTGGCCGAACAGATACAGCACAAACTCAATCAGCCTTTCCAGCTAGAAGGGCAAGAACATTTTCTTAGTTTGAGCATGGGTATTGCATTGTTTAACGGGCCACAGCACACGGTCGACAACTTGTTTCAATATACCAACGCTGCCGTTCACTTAGCCCAAAAATCAGGCCCCAATAACATTCGTTTTTACGACCCAAAGGTACAAGCCGATTTAGAAGCCCGCATTGAGTTAGAGCATGATATGCGGCTGGCTATTGAGCGAGATGAATTTATACTCGTCTATCAAATGCAGGTAGACAGCCTTGGGCGGGCGATTGGCGCAGAAGCATTGATCCGCTGGCAACACCCGCGTCATGGGTTTGTCTCGCCGGGTACTTTTATCCCCCTAGCTGAGGAAACGGGTCTAATCATGCCGATTGGCAACTGGGTACTCGAAACAGCCTGTGAACAGTTAGTCATCTGGGCAAATGACGAAAACACGCAGCATCTAACATTAGCAGTCAACGTCAGCGCCAAACAGTTTCAACAGCCCGACTTCGTGGACACCGTTTGCGGCGTGCTAACCAAATGCGATGCTCCGGCACACCGGCTAAAGCTGGAGCTGACAGAAAGTACTATGATTGGCGAAATAGATGACATCATTGCCCGCATGCACCAGCTCAAAGCGCTGGGAGTTAGCTTTTCCTTGGACGATTTCGGCACTGGCTACTCGTCGCTGCAGTACCTCAAACGGCTCCCTTTAGATCAAATCAAAATCGATCAATCGTTTGTGCGCAACCTGCATAAAGACACGGACGATAAGGCCATCGTACAAACCATTATTGCCATGGGGCGTTCGCTCGGGTTGCAGGTTATCGCCGAAGGTGTCGAAAACCAAGAACACTGGCGCCACCTAAACGAACACCAGTGTCATGCCTTCCAAGGATATTATTTTTGCAAGCCGGTATCCGCTGCAGAGATGATACAGCGCAGTTTGGCTGCACCACCAATGCTCGCCTAATACGGAGGTAGTCCCCGTCATAAAGGCTTACTCACCGGGCTGCCAACCATTGACGATCGGATAGCGGCGGTCGCGACCAAAGCCCCGAGGCGTCACCCGGACACCAATGGGCGCCTGGCGGCGCTTATACTCGCAGCGGTCAACCAGCTTCACCACTTTATAGACGTCTTCAGCGTCAAAGCCACCAGCGATGATCGCTTCAGCGCTCATGTCGCCTTCGATATAGCTTAATAGGATAGCGTCGAGCACGTCGTAATCGGGTAAAGAGTCGCTATCCTGCTGATCCGGCGCCAGCTCCGCACTGGGTGGGCGCTCAATGACCCGCTCGGGGATCGCAGGTGATTGCGTATTGCGCCAGCGAGCCAAGCGATACACCCAGGTTTTATACACGTCTTTGATGGCATTAAAACCGCCCACCATATCGCCATACAGCGTGGCGTAGCCCACCGCCATTTCGCTCTTGTTACCAGTCGTCAGTACCATCAAGCCTTTTTTATTGGAGATCGCCATCAGCAGTACGCCGCGACAGCGGGACTGTAGGTTCTCTTCGGTGGTATCTCGCTCAGTTCCCGCGAAGCTCTCTGCCAGCGTGCCCATAAAGGCTTCTACCATGGGCTCGATCGGCATGATCTCATAGTGGACGCCGAGCATTTTGGCCTGTTCTGCAGCATCCTGCTTGGAGATATCCGCGGTGTAGTGGTACGGCATCATCACCGCCTGCACCCGTTGAGGGCCCAGTGCGTCAACCGCAATCGCCAGCGAAAGCGCTGAGTCGATACCGCCGGAAAGCCCCAACACCACGCCCTCAAAACCGCTCTTGTTGACGTAATCGCGCACCCCGGTAACTAACGCACAGTAAAGGCTCTCTTCCGGTTCTACCTCGGGGTCAACCTCTCCGGCTTGGGGTTCCCAGACCGTCGCGCTGGTTTGCAAAAACTGAACTGGCATCAGGCCCGCCTGCCAATACGGTGCCAGCACCTGCAGCTCACCGCTGGCGTTAACACAGCAAGAGCCGCCATCAAAGACCAGTTCATCTTGGCCACCGATGGTGTTCACATACACAATTGGAAGCTGCGTATCCTGGGCGTGTTTCTCCAACAGGCGCAACCGTTCCGCGGGCTTGTCCTGGTGATAAGGAGAGGCGTGCAAGGAAACCAGCACCTCAGCGCCCGCTTGCGCGGCGGCCTTAACCGGCACGCCATCCCATAGGTCTTCGCAGATCACGATGCCCAGTTTGGCGCCTTTATGCTCATACACCAGCGTTTCAGTGCCGGGCGTGAAATAGCGCTGCTCATCGAACACTTGGTAGTTAGGCAGCGCCTGCTTGGCGTACTCAGCTTCCCACTGGCCGTTGTAAAGTAGGCCCGCCAAGTTGTAACAGCGACCTTCCCGCACGCCGGGATAGCCAATGATCACCAACACATCACTGGCGACCTTCGATGCCATTAGCGCGCGAGCTTCACGCAGGCGGGTTTCCATTGAGGGGCGCAGCAGCAGGTCTTCCGGTGGGTAGCCTGACAAAAAAAGCTCTGGAAAGACAACAATATCCGCCCCATGCTCAATCCGCGCTTCGCGCACTGCTTCAATCGCGCGTGCGGCATTGCCGGGAATATCCCCGACCAGAGGATCGAGTTGGGCCATTACCAGCGTTAAGTCTTGCATGGGCGTCAAAATCTCTTGAGAATCTTTAAAATAGGGTTACACCAACATAGTCGTATTGTCCCGCAAGGGCCGCCAACTGGCAAAGGCTGCGGGTCTATCCTAACGCCTTGTGCCTAGATTCCCACTTTGGGAGACACAAAAGGATGAACCTCTTGATCATTCGGCTGATTATCTTCGCCGTTATATTCTATGCCGGTTTAAAGCTATACGGCATATACCGGCAACGTAAGCTTGAGCATGAAGCGCAGCATAAAAAAGTCAACCGCCACGAGGGTGGCAAAATGGTGCGCTGCCGCTGGTGTGAGGTCCACGTTCCTGAAGACGAAGCACTGCGTGACCAGGAGCAGTGGTTCTGCTCCAGCGCCCATCGCGACCGCTACCTGCAGGAGCAGCAGGATAAAGACGGCACACCTTAAGCCTGTATTAGCCGCTCTGGCGTAAGTTGGTAAGGCGCGGGGTCAATTAGTGGCTCGCGCCCCAGCAGTTGATCCACCAGTAAATGGGTCGAAGCAGGCGCCAGCACCAAGCCGTTGCGATAGTGCCCGGCATTGACGAAGACGTTACTCCATTCAGGCAGCGCGCCGATAAAGGGAATGCCCGTTGGGGATCCAGGCCGCAGGCCGGCCCACTGGTGCGCTACCGGGTACGTTGCCAAAGCGGGCAGAATAGCTTCAGCACTCTGTTTTAGCGACGCCAATGCCGCCTCATCGGTGCGCTTGTCAAAACCCACCTCTTCCAGCGTAGAACCGACCAATAGCAAGCCATCTGCACGCGGAATAATATAGCGTCCATCTTTTAACACCACGCGCTGCACCAACCCTTTGGGTGCTTGGTAAGCGATCATCTGACCTTTAACGGGTCTTACCGGCAACTGCACATTCAACTGCGACAAGAGCTGCGCAGCCCAAGCGCCGCCGCAAACAATAATGCGTTCAGCCGTTATCGGCCCCTGAGACGTCACCACGCCTTCAACGATGCCCTCTACTTTGCCACCCTGTTGAATAAAACCGCTGACCTCGCACTGCTCTTTCAGCGTTACCTGGGGCATCGCCGCTAACCGCGCCTTCAACGCCTTGGCTAAACGCGGATTGCGCACACTGCCCAGCGTCGGCATCCATAGCGCGCTATCGTCAGCCATTGCCACACCAGGTTCTTTAGCGTGAACAAAGTCTGCCCCTACCCGCTCTAGCGGTTTCCCCAGCTGGCGTGCCCATTGCAGCGCTTGGTCGGCATCGTCCACATTTAGGTAGAGCAGCCCTTTTTGACGATATTCGGGGTCAATACCGGTCTCTTCCAATAAGCGCAGGGCCAAAGAGGGGTAAACGCCTTCCGACCAGCGGGAAAGTTGCGATACCGCAGAGTCGTAGCGCCAGGGATAGAGCGGCGAAACGATACCACCGCCCGCCCAGGATGCCTCTTTACCGCACTCACCACGATCAACCAGTGTGACCTGGTGACCGGCATCGGCTAACTGCAGCGCTGTCATCATACCGATCACGCCGCCGCCAATAATTAAGAAATCGCTCACAAAATTGTCCGTTTTGGCTTACATAAAAAAAGCGTAGCGCCGCCTAGGATGACCTATTAACGACGATATGTTCGCTACTGGTAAAGGAGAGTGAGCATAGCGCGGGCGATAACAAGGTCAAGTGAGGAGAGGCGATGAGCAGTTTTTACGTCAAGACGCACACCACACCTGAAAGCGGGTTTACACTGCTCGAGCTACTGATCACCCTGCTGTTGGTTGGAATCATCGCCGCCTGGGGGCTACCCAATTTTCAAGCATTGGGGGAGCGTACCGCACAGACTAGCGAGGTCAATCGATTCCAGAGTGCGTTTTCGTTCGCGCGTAATACAGCGATTAGCCAACGCCGCCAGCTGACGCTTTGCCCAGCCTCGCAGAACCGTGAGGCTTGCGCTAATGACTGGGGTGGAGAGCTTATGATTGTGTGGGGCAATAAAACCGATAGCATCACTGAAGAAGACATTTTGCGCATTGTGCCCGCGCAACAAGGCACACAAGTGACCTACAACCGGGGCTGGTCGCGTATCCGTTACAGCCCGCTGGGCTATACCAGCGGTTATAACGGCAGTTTTGCTATTTGCTCAACCAGCGGCGCCGTGGGCTCTAAGGGTAAAAAGCTGGTACTTAGCCAATTAGGGCGGCTAAGGATTGATGAAGCGCCTATCGACTGTTAATCATTAGGCGCTTCAACTCATTCACGGCGTTGTGACAATGGTTTTAAGCAATACCGTCTAAATAGCGCTCGGCATCCAGCGCTGCCATGCAGCCGCTGCCAGCTGAAGTGATTGCTTGACGATAAATGTGATCCATCACGTCGCCGCAGGCAAATACGCCCGGTACGCTAGTCGCGGTTGCATTCCCTTCAAGGCCTGAATGCACTTTGATATAGCCGCCGTTCATGTCCAGCTGGCCTTCAAAGATCCCTGTGTTGGGGCTATGGCCAATGGCAATAAACAGTCCAGGCGCATGAATCTCTTTGCTTGAACCATCTTTAGTGGATTTAACCCGAACGCCTGTAACACCGGAGTTATCGCCGAGCACTTCTTCGACTTCCTGGAACCACTCAAGAACGATTTTGCCCGCCTCAGCTTTCTCGAAAAGCTTATCTTGGAGGATTTTTTCCGCCCGCAGTGTGTCACGGCGGTGTACCAGGGTCACTTTGGAAGCGATGTTAGAGAGATAGAGCGCCTCTTCCACGGCGGTATTGCCGCCGCCAACCACAATGACTTCCTGATTGCGGTAGAAAAACCCGTCGCAGGTAGCGCAGGCCGACACCCCTTGGCCCATAAACTGCTGCTCAGTGGGCAGACCCAGGTAACGGGCACTCGCGCCGGTGGCCACGATCAACGCATCGCAAGTATAAATACCGCTATCGCCTTTTAAGGTAAACGGTTTTTCGCTTAAGCTAACCTCATTGATGTGATCAAACAGCACCTCTGTATTGAAACGTTCGGCGTGCTGCTTCATGCGCTCCATCAACTCCGGCCCCTGTACGCCTTGAGCGTCGCCGGGCCAGTTATCCACATCGGTTGTGGTGGTCAGTTGGCCACCCGCCTGAATACCGGTAATTAGCAGCGGCTTCAGGTTGGCCCGAGCAGCATAGACGGCAGCCGTATAGCCTGCGGGACCGGATCCAAGAATAATCAAACGCTCATGACGAGTTTCCATGACACCACCTTGTAAATATCTGACTGATAGCTTTGTCGCTAGCTGTATTAATAGCTTTGAAAAAATTAGCCACAGAGTCTGCCTGAAATGGTGCCAAGTACAAGCTATTGCAAGGTTTCATCTACGCTATTAGGCGAAGAAACCTTGAAAGCCTCTGTGCAAAGACCCATGTGTTATTACTAAATCAACGCCATACTGGGGGGAAATCTATACTAAAGAAAGATCGTGACCGTCATGCTGAGCGCTGCGCTCAGCAACCAGAGGAGAGAGATATGAGCAAGATACCCGATACGCTAAACACCCTAGAGGTTGGTAGTAAAACCTATCACTACTACAGCCTGCCCCACGCGGCCGAGACCCTGGGCAGCATTGACCGGCTACCCAAGACGCTCAAGATTCTACTCGAAAACCAGCTGCGCTTCGCCGACGACGAAAGCGTAGATCAGGAAGATATGCAGGCCCTGGTCGACTGGCAGGCCGAGGGCAAATCCAGCCGCGAAATCGGCTACCGCCCGGCGCGGGTACTCATGCAGGACTTTACCGGCGTGCCCGGTGTGGTGGATTTAGCCTCCATGCGCGCCGCAGTAGAAAAGCTGGGCGAAGACCCGGCGAAGATCAACCCGCTTTCCCCCGTCGATCTCGTTATCGACCACTCGGTAATGGTCGATAAGTTCGGCAACCCGGCTGCATTTCAAGAGAACGTCGATATCGAAATGCAGCGCAACCGCGAGCGCTATGAGTTTCTGCGCTGGGGCCAGCAGGCGTTTGATAACTTTAGCGTCGTTCCCCCCGGTACCGGTATTTGTCACCAGGTCAACCTGGAGTACCTAGGCAGAACGGTATGGACGAAGGACGAAGACGGCAAGACCTTTGCCTACCCCGACACCCTCGTGGGCACTGACTCTCACACCACCATGATCAACGGCCTGGGCGTGCTTGGCTGGGGCGTGGGCGGTATTGAAGCCGAAGCGGCCATGCTCGGTCAGCCGGTGTCGATGCTGATCCCCGAAGTGATTGGCTTTAAATTAACCGGCAAGCTACGCGAAGGTATTACCGCCACTGACCTGGTACTCACCGTTACCGAGATGCTGCGTAAAAAAGGCGTGGTGGGTAAATTTGTCGAGTTCTACGGCGATGGTTTGAAAGACCTGCCGCTGGCGGATCGTGCCACGATCGCCAATATGGCCCCCGAGTATGGTGCTACCTGTGGTTTCTTCCCAGTGGATGAAGAAACCCTGAACTATATGCGCCTGACGGGGCGTGAAGATGAGCAAGTCGCCCTGGTGGAAGCCTATAGCAAGGCCCAAGGGCTGTGGCGTGAACCTAATGACGAGCCGATCTTCACCGACGCCCTAGCACTGGACATGACCGAGGTAGAGGCCAGCCTGGCCGGCCCCAAACGTCCTCAGGATCGCGTGGCGCTGAAAGACATGGCGGCGGCCTTTGACAAGTTCATGCAGGAAGACGTCAACGCGGATGCCAACGCAAAGGGGGAACTCTCTTCTGAAGGCGGCCAAACCGCCGTGGGGGTGAGGCGCAGCTTCGAGCATGACACCAGCCAGGCCGTTACGCTTGATGACCATGATTTCAGCCTTGACCCCGGGGCGGTGGTGATTGCGGCGATTACCTCGTGCACCAACACCTCCAACCCCAGCGTGATGATGGCCGCTGGGCTGCTGGCACGTAAAGCGCGTGAAAAGGGGTTAACCACGAAGCCCTGGGTGAAAACCTCCTTAGCACCAGGTTCCAAAGTGGTCACCGATTATCTGGAAGCCGCTGAATTAAACGATGACTTGGATGCACTGGGCTTCAACCTCGTCGGCTACGGCTGCACCACCTGTATCGGTAACTCCGGCCCGCTGCCTGATGAGATCGAAAAAGCGATCAACAGCGGCGATCTTGCCGTGGCCTCGGTGCTCTCCGGTAACCGTAACTTTGAGGGCCGTGTACACCCGTTGGTCAAAACCAACTGGCTGGCCTCGCCGCCCCTGGTGGTGGCTTACGCCCTGGCGGGTAATGTCCAGCTTGACCTTACCCAGGCGCCGTTGGGCAAAGATAGCAACGGCGACCCGGTCTACCTCAAAGATATCTGGCCCAGTCAGGCCGAGATTGCCAGCGCCGTCGAGCAGGTCAACACCGCCATGTTCCGTAAAGAATACGGCGCGGTGTTTGAGGGTGACGATGTCTGGAAAGCCATCGACGTGTCAGAAAGCAAGGTCTATCAGTGGCCTGAATCCACCTACATTCAGCACCCGCCCTTCTTTGAAGGCATGGGCCGCGAGCCGGATGCCATCGAAGATGTGCACAGTGCCCGCGTGCTTGCCATGCTGGGTGATTCGGTGACCACCGACCATATCTCCCCTGCCGGTGCCATCAAGCCTGACAGCCCCGCCGGGCGCTATCTGCAAGAACACGGCGTCAGGCCGGTCGACTTCAACTCCTACGGCTCACGCCGGGGTAACCATGAAGTCATGATGCGCGGCACCTTCGCCAACGTGCGGATCAAAAACGAGATGCTCGACGGTGTGGTCGGCGGTGAAACACGCCACGTACCCAGCGGCGAGCAGATGGCCATTTACGATGCGGCCATGAAGTACAAAGAGGAAGGCAAACCGCTCGTCGTGATCGCCGGTAAAGAGTACGGCACCGGCTCCTCACGGGATTGGGCGGCCAAAGGCACCCGGTTGCTGGGCGTTCGCGCGGTGATTGCTGAATCCTTCGAGCGTATTCACCGCTCTAACCTGATCGGCATGGGCGTTGTACCGCTGCAGTTTGCCGAAGGCGAAAGCCGTAAAACGCTGGGATTAACCGGCGATGAAGAGATTTCGATTGCCGGCTTAAGCGACCTGACGCCAGGTGGCACGGTCAACATCGTGATCAAAAATGCCGACGGGGAACGTAGCGTTGATGCCAAGTGCCGAATTGATACGGTAAACGAGCTGGCTTACTACCGCCACGGTGGTATCCTTCACTACGTGTTGCGCAAGATGATCGGCGCAGCCTAAAGGGTAAAACCTACCAATGCTTGCATGCCCCCACCTCGGTGGGGGCTTTTTTTTAGCCAAACGTTTAAAAAGCGCGGCGGCGATAGGTGCGATAATCTGGCGACCAGGACGCCTTTTCAATCAGTTCCCGTAGCGTCGTACCACTGGTTTTCAGTGCCACGCCATTCTGCTGTGCCTGGGCAGCCACTTCAAAAGCAATCGACTTGCTGATATCGCGAATACGCGATAGCGGCGGCAGCAAAGCACCCTTGCCCTCTTTAACCAGCGGCGCTTCACGGGCCAGCGCCCGCGAGGCGCTCATCAGCATCTCGTCGGTGACTCGATTGGCACTGGCAGCAATCACGCCCAACCCAATGCCTGGGAAGATATAGGCATTGTTGCACTGGGCAATCGGATAAGTACGGCCGTTGTAAACCACCGGCGCAAAGGGGCTACCGGTGGCTACCAAGGCTTGGCCGTCGGTCCAGCGAATAACATCCTCTGGCACGGCCTCTGCCTGGGAAGTAGGGTTAGACAGCGGCATGATGACCGGGTGCTCACAACCCGCGTGCATGGTGCGCACCACCTGCTCGGTGAAGATACCGCGCTGGCCGCAGACACCGATCAGCACTGTTGGTTTGATCTGAGCAATCGTCTCTTCCAGACCCTGGCCATTCCACTCGGCGACTAGCGAAGGGTCGTGGGCTAACCGGCGCTGGAAGTCGCGCTGCCACTCTTGATCGCTGGTCATCAAGCCGTCGCGATCGACAATGTAAATACGCGACCGTGCTTCGCTTTCGGTCAAGCCCTCCGCTTCCATCGCTACGACCACCTGCTCGGCGATTCCACACCCCGCGGAACCGCCACCTACAAACACCACACGCTGCTGGGCAATGGTCTCTTCCCGGGCCTGACAAGCCGCCATTAGCGTACCCACCACCACAGAGGCAGTCCCCTGCACATCGTCGTTGAAGCAGCAAAGCTCGTTGCGATAGCGCTCTAGCAGCGGCACCGCATTGGCCTGGGCAAAGTCCTCAAACTGCAGCAGCACGTTCGGCCAGCGGCGCTTCACAGCAGCGATAAATTCTGCCATGAAAGCATCGTACTCTTCCTGCCCTACCCGCTCGTGGCGCCAGCCCATGTACATGGGATCATCCAGCAGCGCTTTGTTGTTAGTGCCCACATCAATCATGATCGGCAGCGTGTAGGCGGGGCTAATACCGCCACAGGCGGTATACAACGCCAGTTTACCAATCGGGATACCCATGCCCCCGATGCCCTGGTCGCCGAGGCCTAGAATGCGCTCACCATCGGTCACTACGATCACTTTGACATTATCTTTGGTGGCGCTGCGCAGGATATCATCCATATGTTCGCGGTCAGGATAGCTAATAAACAGGCCGCGGTGGTTACGGTAAATGTTGGAAAATTCCTGACACGCCTGCCCTACCGTGGGGGTGTAAATAATCGGCAGCATCTCTTCAAGATGCTGGGAAACCATACGGAAATAGAGTGTTTCGTTGTCGTCTTGAATGGCGCGCAGGTGGATGTGCTTTTCGAGGTCGCTATGGCATTGTTGGTACTGGCGGTAGACCCGCTCTAGCTGATCCTCAATAGTTTCTACCTTCTGCGGCAGCAAACCAATCAGGTTAAACGCCAAGCGCTCCTGCTGAGTAAACGCGCTGCCTTTGTTCAATAGCGGCATTTCGAGCAAAGAAGGACCGGCGTAAGGAAGGTATAGGGGGCGTCTACTCTCGGTAGTCATAAGCACTCTCTTTTTTATGTCAATCACTGCTGCAATGCAGCAACATCGGGCGTTTGCGGCGTTTGAGCGTAATGTAACATGCTCCTGCGACAAAGGTGGAAGAGAGCGACCATGTTGATAAAAAAACGCCTCGGTTTAGGAAGCCTAAACCGAGGCGTGATGGCGCGATTAACTAGTGATCTAACGATGCCCTAGCAAGTTTTAGCGGTGGGTTTGCGCCCCTCCACGCCAGCGAAGAAGAACGGCCGCAGCTTAACGCCAAACATGTTGCCCGCAAACGCCGCTACCAGCCATACCCAACCGTGAAGGCTGCCAGAGGCAATGCCGCTGAAGTAAGCACCAATATTGCAACCAAACGCCAAACGCGCGCCATAACCTAGCAAGATGCCGCCGATGACCGCGGCCAAGATAGATTTCAACGGGATTCTGAAGTTAGGTGCAAAGCGACCCGCCAAGCTGGCGGCAGCCAGCGCGCCCAGCATAATACCGACATTCATTACCGTAGTGATGTCGCTCCATACGCTGGCTTTAAGGGCCGCTGCGTTGCCAGGGGACTGCCAATAGCCCCACTGGCTGACATCGCCGCCCACCAGTTCAAAGCCTTTAGCACCCCACAGCGCAAACGCAGAGGTAATTCCCCAAGGGCGGCCTGCCAGTGCCAAGGTGGCAAAGTTGAGCAGCGCCAACGCCACCGCGCCCGCCACTAACGGCCAAGGCCCAGTCAACCAACGCTCATAGCCATGCTTATCGACCATGGGCGCCTGTTCTAACTGACCATGACGACGCTTCTCCATCACCCAGGTAAACGCCGCAATAGCCGCAAACAGCACCAGGCTAATGGCGATCCCCCCACTGACCCCGGCAACGTTAACCAGCGATACCGGTTGAAAGGTCGGTAAGCTCTGCCACCAGGCAAAATGCGCCGAGCCAATCACCGAGCCGACAATAAAGAACACCAGAGTGATCAGCATGCGCGCGTTACCACCGCCTGCGGTAAACAGCGTGCCAGAGGCACAGCCGCCGCCTAACTGCATGCCCACACCGAACAGGAACGCCCCTACCAACACAGAAATACCAATGGGCGCCACAAAGCCCGACACCTCGTTGCCAAACAGGGAACCCGCCCCCAAGGCAGGGAAAAACAGCACCACAGCAATCGCCAGCATCATCATCTGGGCACGCAGGCCACGCCCGCGCCGCTCAGTAATAAATACCCGCCACGCTGAGGTAAAACCAAAGGCAGCGTGATACAGCACCATGCCAAATAGCCCGCCGACAATCATCAACAGGCCAATGTTGGCGTCAAAGACAACCCCAATAAGCAACGCACCCAGCACAATCGCCGCTGTGGCTATCAGCGGCACGCGATAGCTCTGCGGCGCAGCAACCGTCGTTGTAGACATACATTCACCTTTTGCAGCACCAAAAGCGCCTGTTAACAAACAGGCGCTTTTGGTAGACATGGACAATAGTTATAAGCCTAACGATAGCTGTAGAGCGCGGGAAATTCTTTATTTAAAGGTAGTTATATCTTTGGGGAATATATGGATGATGGAGCAACGCACCAGTCTAGCGCAAGAATCACCCTGCTATAGCAACCTAAAAGAATGCAGTACTTTGAATATTGTGGCGCTCTGTTCCTCCCACGACGCAGTAAAGGTGTTTATCATTATTCTATAGTGCCCATTAGGAGCGGCTAAAGAAGCAACGAGGGTAGATGTTTCTTGATCGCCATCTACAATGTTTACGACTTGATAAAGACACTCGATGTCTTTTACTCCGCAATTGGCCGAGGTCGATACAAAAATATCGCCCGGCACATGATATTGGAAACTGCTTTCAAGCAATAAACCGTACTCTTCTAAGGTAAGAGAGGCATCATTCTGATCGAAACCAATGAACATTTCTAACTCACCTGTTTCACTCTTTGTTCTTAAAATATAGTCTTTCCCGCTGGGCGCATAAATGGCCCAGGTAAGTGGAACGGATATAGCGAACTCGCCATTGGTAATTTTTTTTGTTGCGTCGCTACTGATCACTTCAGAGTTATTGGCATCCTCTGTGGAAGCGATGGCTTTTTCTTTACCAACAGGAAGGTCTTTAACTTGAAATAAAATAACAACAAGCACGGCGATATTATATGCTTTGAGGAAACGCCTAACGTTTCTACCAGATTTGGGTAGGCAGAAAGGAAGCGCCATCAATGATGGGATTAAAATAGCCGTTAAGATAATATCTACAATCAATCCCTCGTAGCTAACATAACCATTAGGAGTCGCGAGTGTAAAGACCGCACAAGTAAGAAACAGCAAGATGGCAATAAGTAGTCGCATATTTTGTCCTTGGTGTAAGACAGAGCTTAGTCGTAGCCTAATTGTCTTCTTGATTGCAGATAATAAGTGAACTAATTACGAGCTAGCCACCTGCTAAAAGCCCTAGTGATTCGACGTAAATGAGAGTAAGCGTAAACTGGGCATTCGGTTCCCCTTGGCGGGCGGCAAGATCAAACCAGCGAATGGCGTCGCTCCGGCTCTCGGGAATGCTTTCGCCGCGAAGGTACATACTGCCTAAATTGTATTGGGCCATAGCATTGCCCTGAATGGCCGCTTGTTGATACCACTGCAGGGCGAGTACACGGTTAATAGGCACGCCTTCACCAAACTGGTACATAGCGCCTAGCATGGTTTGAGCATCAGTATCTCCCTGTTCGGCGGCAAGACGGTACCAGTGCGCCGCTTCATGATCGTCTCGTTCAACGCCTGGGTTGTAACGGTACATAGCCCCCAGGTTGAATTGAGCCATGACGTCACCCTGCTCTGCGGCGCGACGGTACCACATCATCGCTTTTTCTGGGTTTGGGGGAATACCTGCACCAAAATCATACATATAGCCTAATTCAAACTGTGCATCAGCATCGCCCTGCTCGGCGGCCAGCCGAAACCAGTCTGCCGCTGCTCGCGCGTCTTGCTCAACGCCTTCTCCGTCTCGGTACATGATGCCCGTGTTGAACTGGGCAGAAATATGGCCTTGCTCAGCAGCCTGGCGATACCAACCCAACGCCTTGCGGCTATTTTGAGCAACGCCCAGGCCGGTATCGTACCGGTAGCCCACTCTAAACTGCGCATCGGCATCCCCTTGTTCTGCGGCCCGGCGATACCACTCAGTCGCGGTATCCTCATTCTGGGTAACGCCCTCGCCATTGGCATACATATACCCCAGTTGGTTTTGAGCGCCCATATGGCCGTTCTCAGCCGCAAGATTAAATAGCCTTAAGGCATCACTCATGCTTTGAGTAACGCCTTCGCCCCGATAGTAAAGCCAGGCTAAGTTATTATAGGCATCAACCACTTCTTGGTCGGCGGCTAACTGAAACCACTCGATGGCTTTACTAAAATCCTGTACTACGCCTTCGCCATCGCGATACATAACACCTAAGTTATACTGTGCATCGGGAACACCCTGTTCAGCGGCGAGAAAATATAGCTCGGCCGCGTCACTAGAGCTTTGAGGGAGCCCAATGCCTAAGTAATACATCCCTGCCAGCATAAATTGGGCGTCAGGATGCCCCTGTTTTGTCGCGAGTCTAAGCCACGTGATGGCTTTGTTAGTATTTTTGGATACGCCATCGCCGTGACGATACATAGCACCAAGCTGATACTGTGACTCCGAATCACCTTGCTTAGCGCGTGCGACAAGCTGATCAAAACCTGCATTAACTTGATCGTCAGTATAAGCGCTAAGCGCTTCATTCATCGGCTGGGCTAATGCGGGTGAGGAGCATAAGAAAAGGGTGAGACTCAGAAGTGATATAGCAATAAGGTGAGGCATGGCATGCAATCCCTGCACTGATCTTAATTCTACTTATCTTCTCAGACTATTTGTTGGATTTCTATACAAACCACTCATTTTCTTGATCTCATGACTCCCACAAGGGCCTGAGTAACAAGGATCAAGAAATAAACAGAGGCGCTAACCGCCTTTGTAACAGCCTCGTGGTCAGCAAACTCCGAGGCTTAGTTCAGCATGATCGTTTTACCCGTACTACGACGCCGCTTAAGCTGCCGAATTCTTTATAGCCTTTTCATCTCGCCAATAGGTGTTAGCCACTCTCTTAGAGCGTAAAAAATAAAGAGTCCAGATAACTGACCATACCAGATTAAAAATGGAAGGTGGGATTCTCATCGCAAGGAAATACTCCCCAGCTTCAGGTGGCATAGTCACAACACAGAAGGCAAGAAGGCTAGCGTTCAACAAAGGGCCGGAAAGCCATATTAGCAACACGACGATGTAACGCGTAACTTTCTTATTACTCGCATATAAAACAACTACCATGCATAAATGGCAAAACACAAAAAAAGCAGAAGTGTAAGGCACAGTTTCTAAAAAATAATTAAACCAATCAGCATTTTCAACAACATCCTGTTCTCTTAAAAACTCTAGAATTTTGACCACAAAGATAAATGGAAGAATGATGCATACAACCCATATATAAAACATCAACCAACCACCTACACCTACTGGCTTGTTGGGGTAAGGTAAGTCCCTCTCAGTCATTTCGATCCCTCTCTTCATTGATCCAAAAATGGTGATAGCGAATCTTACCACACTCACCCACTAGCATCCTCATAATACTTCGCCACAATTTTTTAAATACACTAATTTTTCTATAATCTCAAGTAAAATCCACTTTGCCTTAGCCATGGACGGTTTGAAGTGGCAATATCTATATATCGACAACCATGGTGCGAGGGGCAAGCAATACCAACCTTCGAGTAGAGAAGCCACTAAAGCGTCTAACGATTTACTTGAATAGTTTGTGACCAACCTTTTTTAGGTACAGACTGCCCCATTTCGGTTTGATTATTGTCGACTTTATTCAATCTTTGCCCATGCAGTAGGTCTCGTTGTCATGCACGGTATGGGTTTCACCGCAGTCGAAATCTTTTTGGGCATGGAGCCAAATTTGCTCCTCGCCGGTGGCATCCTCAAGTCAGGCCAGTAGGGCAAACGCTGGGTTTTCCAGTGCTCGTCGAAGGTGCCTTGATAACTGACCCGGGGCTCCCACCAAGGGGCAATGGACCCAAAGCCTGCCGGAGCCGGACGATCAAAGGGTGAGGTGACCAGGGCATCGGGATCTTCAAGCTGGGGAGCGGGTAGCCGTGTGACGGCGTTAAGGTCGGGTTTTAAATACCGGGCAACCTCGCTGGACACCCGCTTATAGTCAGCGCGTGATGGCAACCAGCCCCGCCCAGCGGGGTTGTCGCGGTAGTAGAGCGTGTTGGTGAGGGTGTCCCCGTCGGGCAGGCTGTAGTGCCCACCGAAGGCATAGCGGTAGTTCAGCGGGACTTCGCTCACCGGAGTGGGGTCAGTAACCCGCCAGCCGCCGAGCAGCTGCCAGCGGAACTCCCGTGGCCCGCGCACGATCAGGCGTTTGTCCACAGAGCCCACCTGCACCCGCACCTGCCAGGTGCTGCGCGGCTGGCCTGTGGGCGAGAGCAGGGTGCAATTCCCGCCAATTACAAACCGTTATACCCTGGATTCATGAGCTGACACAGAATTCTGACACTACCGACGAAGAGCCTTTATTATCAATTTTTCAAAGTAGCCAACCTAGGTGGTTCATCATATGAGAACTTAAAATCGTATTGGCCATCATTTTGAACATCAAGGTCGCAGATAGTCCAGGCTCGGCTTTCCCTATCGTTCTGAGCCATAACCTTGCGGAGTTCTTTAAAAGCATTAGTGGTATCAACTCCTAAGCGTAACTCATACAATTCATCACCAATAAAATACTTTCCCTTCGGGCTAATGACTAATTCACCTTCAATATCATCAATTTCAATATTCAGCTGAATTTTATCCCACTTGTGAGGTACTAAAAGCAAGACCTCCTGAACTACATTACCCTGTAGATTAACACTCATTTAAAACTCCCATCCATCACGATTAAAAATCTAAAAATGAGCCTGAATCATCCACTTCTCTTTTATTTTTACCTTGCATGTCGTCAATTAT
This sequence comes from Halomonas sp. KHS3, assembly GCF_000830495.1. Classification (NCBI taxonomy): domain Bacteria; kingdom Pseudomonadati; phylum Pseudomonadota; class Gammaproteobacteria; order Oceanospirillales; family Halomonadaceae; genus Halomonas; species Halomonas sp. KHS3. The sequence goes on from NZ_JWHY01000011.1 coordinate 31,087, forward strand.
CAGTGAATTAATAAAGCTATTGAGACTATCCGACACTACAAATAGAGAGCCATCATCAGTTTCAGCCTCATGAAACCAAAAATAAATACCACCGCCAGCGCTTGACACGCATATCTGACTGCCTCCAATAGATTCACCAATTGTTACAAAACCAGCCAGAATCTGATCTTTATACATCACATTTTTCTTTATTAAATTATTCTTTCCACTTAAACCATAAAGAATCTCCAATGACTGAAAGCCATCTTCTGAATCAATCGGAGTTTTTTGTTTTGGCTTAAACATAGTCCCATTATCAAAAACAATTGAGCCATTATAATCATTTAACAGCAACACATAATCATCTGGTAGTCTGATATCGAGCTCTGAGCATACTTGCTCATAAGAACATTGCTCAATTGAATCATCTTTCAATGCCCTTGCCCCAAGGTTCCTTAAAATTTCACTGTACATTAAAACCCTCCTCTAAGATCTTATGCAGATCCTATATGCGGTATATTTCCGTGCAACTTTGTAGGAATAAACTGTATTGTCACATTATCTAGATGATGTAGTGCTGTCCCCCTATGCCAGGTATAATTATCGCACTTGACCTCTTCGCTGCGGTCGTTGAGGGCCAGTAGGTCGAGGTCTTTTTGGACGAGGAGCCAGCCTGCTCCTCGCCGGTGGCATCTTCAAAGCGCAGTTCGTTAAAGCCTTTGCTTTTATGGCTCTGGGTGCGGATCACCATGCGGGTTTTGTTGGCCGGTAGCGGTTAAGGTGGCGTGTTCACCGCATAAAAGGTGTGCCCGGTGATCAGCGACTGATCTGGGTCAGGCCGCCCCTGGGGATCGCGATGCTGCCGTAGCCGCCGCCCGCCCAGCCTTGAACCACGCGTATCCAACGGCTTCGTTAGAATCGGTCTGAATTCAGACGGGACGAACGGCTGACACAGAATTCTGAACACTACCGGTCTGCATGATACAGGCTTTTGAATACATTACTCATAGGCAGTTACAGAACTTGGTTCACAGGCTCATATTTCAGACGTCAACAGTCCGAAAGCCTGAAGGTTGTGACGATCGAAAAGCTCCGGGTAGTCACCTCGAAGTATATCCTCAATCTGCCTTGGAGGCTCGTCTTTGATACTACTCATTCTCAAGCATTGTGATCAATCCGAAATCTTTAATTTGCTTGGCGAAATCAAACGGGGACTTTCCACTATCATTTTTATGGTTGGGGTTTGCGCCGTGCCTTACAAATAGATCGACTGTTTTATAGTTCCCTCTGGCATTAAAAACCGCTGTCCACAAAGGCTCATTTCCGTACTTATCACTGATAGAAAAGTTTGCCCCACCTTCAGCTAAAATCTCGGCAACCTCAAACGCTCCATTGGCAGCAGCATAGTGTAAGGGAACCATTTCCTTCGGATCCTGGCTATCTACATCCGCTCCTCTGGAAATTAGGTCCCGGGCGCACTCAAGGCTATTGTAAGCAGCAGCCTCATGAAGCAGTGTTTGTCCATCTTCGTTTTCTGCGTTTACATCAACGCCATCAATTAAACGAAGATAGTCTTGGTAGTTCTTTAATCGGATCGCCTGAAAAACATCTTCAATACTCATATTTAGTCGACCTCGTACTTACGGCTCCGGTTTGCACTAGGAGATTCCGGCTGATAATTATTTGGGTCTCTATAAAACGTCATGAACTCTTCCTTCGTGATCTTATCATCCATGTAGTCCTTGTGTAGTTTTCGATATTCGTGACCAGGCTTATGCCCCATATCCCACTGACCAGCCCTTGACTTCGAAGTGTCCCATTCTAGTAACTCACCTGTATTCGGATCATAGATATTTCCGTCAGGTTGCTTCGCGTTCTCCCATACATCTTCAACCTGACCCTTACCGTACTTAGGCCTTCTCTTAGAGTCAGAGTAGGGGTTTTAACTGGAACATCAATATCCCCTCCTTGCCCAGTTTTTCCTCGCCCCGCAATCTGCCCCCCCTTCCTCAGGCGCCGGTGGTGGCACATCCGCCTTAGTCGAGGTGTCGTCAGTGCTACTAGACGAATCTCTGTCAACCCTCTTGGGCTTTTTGAAACCGCCAAACACCTTGTTAACAAAGGAACCGAGAGAGCGCCCGATGGGCGTAGCATCAAGTAACACAGGCAAAATGGCCTGGCCGTATTGGCCTGACCTGATGCCATCTCCCACTCCTTCAAGCAGCTGTGCTCCCGCTATAACGGGGTTAAAACCAATAAGAAAATCAACCCATGTCCCTTTGCCATTGGCACGCGCGGTCTGCCGTCCAACGTTCTCTCGCAACTCTCCAACACTGGCGGTAGCTTCATTGATGTAGTCTATCAAATCATGCAGCTCATCATCCGTGAGGGTGCCGTTGCGAGAGGCCTCCATCATCGCTTGCTGCTGGTGCTCCACCATCTGGGAAAGCTCCTCTACCTGCGCCCGCAACGCCAGGGCTTGTTCCGAGGTTTTGCCGGTGGGATTGTCGTTCAAGGCGTCACGTAGTTGGCCCACGCGTTCCAGGTTGGCTTGTGCCTCTTGCTGTAATTGCTCGGCGACGCTGAGCGGTTCGCTGGCCTCTTCGGGCTGGCTGTTGACGGCCTCGGTGTTGGTGTGGACGTAGCCCTTGGCGCCGCCTGCCCCGGCGGCGTTGCAGTTGATCATGCTTTCGCTGCCGTCACGGACGACCGGTTGCCCGTTGGCTTTGACATTGTCGTGCCCGGTCAAGAACAGCACGTGGCCACTGCCCTGGGAGGTGCCGGAGCCCACCCCCGAGCCGTCGTTGCCCTCGGTGCCTTGGCACAAATCGCCGACCCGGTAGGTGCGCTGCCCGGCGGTGATCACGTTGGGCGAGTAGTTCACAGGGTTGCCGAGCGTCGCCTCGGAATCGAAACCCACGATCTTGTCGCCCACCTGACAAAAATCAGGGTAGCTGGTCAACGCTCTCCATCGGGCCTCCGCATTACCGGCGTGGCGGGCCTGGCCGTTACGGGCTTGCCCCTGGGCGTCTGGTGGCGTGTTGCTGTCATCCGACATGGCGTGCCCCTCCGGTGGATGAGGTCGCTGCCAGCCGTGTGCGCCGGATGCGTACCTGTTTGAGCGGGTCATCGAGCGGGAACAGTGCCCGCCAGGTGAGGGAGACGTCTTCCCGATCCAGGTCGATCACCACGCTGTCGAGGGCTAGCGGGGTATTGCCGCGCTGGCCACTGGCATGGTCGGTAAGGGCGTGCAGGGCGATGCCCGGTAACCGGGTGCGGTGACGAAACCGTTGGCGGTCCCCCACCATAATCGCCTGACTATTGGCTAAGCAGTTGGTGAGGATCATCAGTTCGTCCCCGCGCAGGTAGTCAGGCGCGACCAGATCCGCCGGGGCGCTGTGATGAAAGCGATAGTCGAAGTCTTCGGGCCAGTAGGGCAACCGCTGGGTTTTCCAGTGGTCGTCGAAGGTGCCTTGATAACTGACCCGGGGCTCCCACCAGGGGGCGATGGGCCCAAAGCTTGCCGGAGCCGGACGGTCAAAGGGTGAGGTGACCAGCCAGTCAGGGTCTTCCAGTTGGGGTGCGGGTAGCCGCGTGACGGCGTTAAGGTCGGGTTTTAGGTACCGGGCGACCTCGCTGGATACCCGCTTGTAGTCAGCGCGCGATGGCAACGAGCCCCGCCCGGCGGGGTTGTCGGGGTAGTAGAGTGTGTTAGCGAGGGCGTCCTCGTCGGGCAGGCTGTAGTGCCCACCGAAGGCGTAGCGGTAGTCCAGCGGCACTTCGCTGACCGGTGTGGGGTCAGTGACCCGCCAGCCACCGAGCAGTTGCCAGCGGAACTAGACGATCATATCTACCTGTGAGCTAGCTGACACAGAATTCTGAACACTACCGCTGGCACAGAATATTAAGAGCTCTCTTTGTCATTCCTTCAAAGTAGCCAATCTAGGCGGTTCATCATATGAGAACTTAAATTTGAATTGTCCATCATTCTGAATTTCAAGATCGCAAATCGTCCAGGCACGATTTTCCTTATCGTTCTGGGCCATAACCTCACGAAGCTTTTTAAAAGAATTTCGAGCCACTATATCTAATCGAAGTTCATCGGCACTTCCGTCATACCAAACATCAGCCTCTGGGCTTACCACTATTTCTCCTTCAACATCATCAATTTCAATATTTACAGTTATCTTCTCCCATCCTGGCCCAACTAAGCCTGCCACCTCTTGAACAACATTTTTCTGAAATTCTATAGACATTTACTTACTCCTTTCTTTATCCACCTTGTTTATTTTCAAATACAAACGTTTTCCAGCGCTCTCCATCAACACGGTATGAAGCTTCAAACTCATCAGGCCTATTTGTACTATTATTGGGGTTATACTGAGGCGAAATCCTGACTTCCACATTCTTCCCAACATTCACTGGATCTTGGGCAGCTCGCTTCATAGAGCGCTCAAATTTCCCATATTGGCCCTGGTTCAAATTCGGCGGACCATTGGGATTTACTCGTGCCCCATTACCCGGCACCACATTCAATCTATTTGTAGGCCCACCGAACTGATCACCAATAAGGTGAAAGCCTACATCTCCTGGCTGTCCTTCCTTTCCAATAACACTAGTGCTAATGCCGTCCGTGCCTGCTCGGCCATCCAGCGCATCCAACCGGACTGTTCCGGAAGCTTCCGTGACTCGGCCCAGATTATCAGTTTCCCAAGCATACGTACCATATTCATAACGCGCATTTGGTAGAGGATTGTTAGCCGCCCGATTGAAATCCGTAACATTATCAAACCGGTGAACAATCTTCCCTCCTTGCTTTGCGCTAATCTGCACCCCTTCGTTGTCTCCTGGCGTCCCACTGCGATTGGCACTTCCCGCCGCATCTCCTGTCCTATCAGTATTCCGGGCAATGTCCACGACGTCATCCGCCTTACGTAAAAGCCCTACCCCCGGAATAACCGAGGCAGCCGTCAGCAGGGTCATGCCCGACGCGGCGAGTAATCTACCTTCGCCCCACAATGCCATTGTGTCTTGTATATCCACAACGATGCCATACGGTGTAGCGGCTTCGGCCACAAACACCCCCGCTGCTCGGATGTTGCGACCACTTTCTGAGGTATAACGCACTTGGCGCTCGGCTTCTTGCTGCATATCGGCGGCACGATTAGCAGCCTCGTCGACCTCAAAACTACTCTCGATATAGTCGTTACCGCTGATGCGCCCTTCCCTTAGCGCATCCATAAGGGCGTCTTGTTGAGCTCGGGTCTCGCTGGCTAATTGCTGAACCTCCGCATAGAGCGCTTCAGCCTCGGCAGCGGTTTTGCCGTTGGGGTTATCGTGCAGGGCGTCGCGTAGCTCGCCCACGCGTTCTAGGTTGGCTTCGCCTTGTTGCTGAAACAGTTCAGCCTCGCTGAGCGCCTCGCTGCTCTCTTCGGCCTGGCTGTTGACGCTCTCGGTGTTGGTGTGGACATAGCCCTTGGCGCCGCCTGCCCCGGCGGCGTTGCAGTTGATCGTGCATTCGCTGCCGTCGCGAACGACAGGCAGGCCGTTGGCTTTGACGTTGTCGTGCCCGGTCATGAACAGCACGTGGCCGCTGCCCTGGGAGGTGCCAGAGCCCACCCCCGATCCGGCGTTGCCCTCGGTGCCTTGGCATAAATCGCCGACCCGGTAGGTGCGCTGCCCGGCGGTGATCACGTTAGGCGAGTAGTTCACCGGGTTGCCAAGCGGTCCCGAGGAGTCAAAACCCACGATCTTGTCACCCACCTGACAAAAATCAGGAAAGCTGGTCAACGCTCTCCATCGGGCCTCCGCATTACCGGCGTGACGGGCTTGGCCGCTAAGGGTTTCGCCTTGGGGTGACTCTCCCTGGGTATCGCGCGGTGTGCTGCTGTCAGCACCGGGTGGGCCGTCGCCCTCTTCGCACAGTCCGTCAGGTGTCACACACATGGGGGCTAGCTCGTGCGCGTTATCCGACATGGCGCGCTCCTCCGGTGGATGAGGTCGCTGCCAGCCGTGTGCGCCGGATGCGTACCTGCTTGAGTGGGTCATCGAGCGGGAACAGTGCCCGCCAGGTGAGGGTGACGTCTTCACGATCCAGGTCGATACCCACCGTGTCCAGCGCCAACAGGGTATTGCCCCGCTGGCCACTGGCGTGTTCGGTGAGAGCCTGCAGGGCGATGCCCGGTAGCCGGGTGCGGTGGCGAAAGCGTTGGCGGTCTCCCACCATGATCGCGCGGCTATTGGGCAGGCAGTTGGTGAGGATCATCAGTTCGTCACCGCGCAGGTAGTCAGGCGCGACCAGATCCGCCGGGGCGCTGTGGTGAAAGCGATAGTCGAAGTCTTCGGGCCAGTAGGGCAAACGCTGGGTTTTCCAGTGGTTGTCGAAGGTGCCTTGATAACTGACCCGGGGCTCCCACCAGGGGGCGATGGGGCCAAAGCCTGCCGGGGCCGGGCGGTCGAAGGGTGAGGTGACCAGCCAATCCGGGTCTTCCAGTTGGGGGGCGGGTAGCCGTGTCACAGCGTTAAGGTCAGGTTTTAGGTACCGGGCGACCTCGCTGGACACCCGCTTATAGTCAGCACGTGATGGCAACCAGCCCCGCCCAGCGGGGTTGTCGGGGTAGTAGAGCGTGTTAGCGAGGGCGTCCTCGTCGGGCAGGCTGTAGTGCCCACCGAAGGCGTAGCGGTAGTCCAGCGGTACTTCGCTCACCGGTGTGGGGTCAGTGACCCGCCAGCCACCGAGCAGTTGCCAGCGGAACTCCCGTGGCCCACGCACGATCAGGCGTTTGTCCACCGGGCCTACCTGTACCCGCACCTGCCAGGTGCTGCGCGGTTGCCCGGTGGGCGAGCGCAGGGTGCCATGCACGTGCACTTCGGTGCTCAGTTTGCCGAGCAGCACGTCGCGGTCATCGGTGATGACCTGGGCATACAGGTTGTCGCTATCGCCCTCAAGCGTGGGCTGCCAGCGAATCGGCAGCTGGTGGCTGGATTCGAACAGCGGCCAGTTGTCTTCGGTGAATCGGTAGGTGGCGCGTACCACCACCACATCATACTCTTGGTCGCCCGGGCCGAGCTTGCGATACAGCGCATGGGGGAACGACGTTGGATTAATCACTTGCGCCATGTACTACCACCCCGGCGACTTAGCGTCGCTTGGTTCAGGGCCATCGCTTTCCTCGGCACTTCCCGGTGCGGGTTGGGCCGTGCCGGTGTTGAGCAGTACGTCATCGGGGCCGTCGACATGCACCTTGGTGCCCGCCTTGACGTGGATCTCGCCCGCATCGAGGTAGATGGCGTCCTCTGTGAGCACCAGCCGGCTGTTGCCTACCTGCAGGGTGAGCTGCTTGCCGGCCTTGAGGGTGATGTTGCGCCCGACATTGAGCGAGTGGTTGAGCCCCACCTGGGTGCTCTTGCTGAGCCCGACCAGGGTATTCATGATCGCCCCGACGTTGAGGCTGTAGCCCAGACCGACGTTTTCCATGCGGCCCATGCCGACGTTCTGCAGATACGCCTTACCAACGGTTTCGGTTTTGTTCTTACCCACTTTGCTCGACCAGTTTTTACCGATGCGGTCGGTTTCGTTGCCATCCACTGTCTTACGGCGGTTCTTATGCACGGTAAAGGTTTCGTTACCGTCCACGGTATGGGTCTCGTTGCCATGCACCGTGTGGACTTCATGGCGATGGACGGTGCGGGTTTCGTCGCGGTCGATATCGGTGGTGCGGTCACGATAGACGTGCAGGGTGCTATCGCGCTTGATGTCCTCGGTGCGGTCATTGAGGGTCAGCAGATCGAGGTCTTTTTGGGCGTGCACCCAGATTTGCTCTTCGCCTGCTTCGTCTTCAAAGCGCAGCTCGTTAAAGCCGTCCGCCTTGTGGCTCTGGGTACGGATGACCGTGCGGGTTTTGTAGGCCGGCAGCGGGTAGGGCGGCCGATTAACCGCGTGGTAAGTGCGCCCGGTGATCAGCGGCTGGTCCGGGTCACCCTCCAAGAACGACAAAATGACCTCATGCCCGATCCTGGGGATCGCCATGCTGCCGTAACCGCCGCCCGCCCAGCCCTGGGCGACGCGCACCCAGCAACTGGCGGTTTCGTTAGAGGCAGAGTAGCGATCCCAAGGAAACTGCACTTTGACCCGACCATACTTGTCGCAGTAGATCTCTTCGCCCGCTGGCCCGACCACAAAGGCCACTTGAGGGCCATCGACCCGCGGTTTGGGGTTGGGCACCGGGCGGAAGGTCTGATCCCGGGGCATGATCACCACTTCATTGTGGTAGCGGGTCATCAGCTCGCCTGCTTGCGCAGCGCTGCTCCCCCCATTGTTACTGTCATAGCCACCCCGCGCCATACCATCCTCTTCTAGCGCCTGAGGTTGCTCGCCGTGGTGCACCACCGATACCACCTGCCAAGCACGGTTGAGGCTGTCGATATCGTGGTCGGTGAGAGTAAAGCAGGTACCGGGGGCGAGTTCAGGCAGGTCACTTTCCGCTTCGGCGGTGGTGGCGTCGGCACGTAGCGATTCTAGTCGGTGGCGGGTGAACGGCTTGCCGGAGGCGTCCTTCTTATAGCGCCCTGGGTAGTCGTAGTGTTCGTAATCCTCTCGCTGAGCGTGCTCCCCTAGATTGGGGGCCTGGTGTTCGTGTAGCTGAGCGTAAGGCGGGTTCTTGAAGCTGTAGTCTTTGAGTGTGGCCGAGGCGGGGCGTACCCGGCTAACCTGGCGTAGCTTGCGCAAGTGACGTCGGGGCGGCGTGCCACCGGCGCGGCCGTGGTAGGTACGCTCGCCGATGTTAGGCAGTACCACCGTGGCATCGGCAAACACCAACTGATGGGCTCCGCCTTCGGCGTTCTCAAACTCATGGAAATAGAAGCAGCCCTCTTCGGCGGCTAGGCGCTCGATAAAGGCCAGATCGGTCTCGCGGTACTGAACCAGAAATTCACGGCTGGGCGGCGTGCGCGTAGTGGCAAACTCGATATCGGTGAGGCCGCGCTCGCTGGCTAACGTTTTGATCGCATCATAAGGAACGGTATCTTGAAAGATACGCGAGTTTTGGCGCAGCGATAGCCGCCACAGGGCGGGGCGAATTTCCACCCGATAAAAGCTGCGCCGGTGCCCGCGATCGCCGCGATGCAGCTCAGCGATAATGCCATGCACCCGGCGCAGCGGCTCGCCATCCTGCCAAATGGTGAGCGTGGCATTTTGATCCAAACAGTCGCTGGGCGACAGGTCGTGGGTGCGGCTGGCGAACTCAACGGTGAGTGCAAACGTCTCCGACAGCGCTTCGCGGTGGGTAAAACTCACCACCGCCGTGTCAGTAGCCCCGGGAAGGGACAAAGTAAACTGAAGACCCGTATTATCAGCCATTGGAAGCCCCCTCTCCGCGGCCACTGCCGATTAAAATACCGCCGCAGACAGCTGCATGATCGGTCAGTGCAACCGGCTTATTGTCCAGCGTGATGATTAAGCGACTAGCCACTACCATTTTTCGTCCCATTACTGTTCCTCCGCTGCTGTTTTTCTAGATTGGGTGACGGCAGTTGTGGCTATCAGCAGCGCTTCACAATCGGCGCTTAAAAGCCTTGGCTGCCGCTGCCTTACTCATCCCATTTTGCTGGCGCTTCGTAGCTCGCCACCTCAAAAGCATCGACGTACATGCGCTGAAACCCCGCCGCTTCCAGGCTTTGAATCGCCGTGTGGCACGCGAGCGGTAGCCGCGTTTGTAGCGGCACACCGCTTAGACTCAGCCGCGCAGCGGTCAGCAGGCGTGCGCCATGGCCGCTGCCTTTCCACTCTTGGCTGATAAAGAAGAAGCGAAGCTGCCAGGCGGCTTCGTCATCGGGTCGGCACGCCAACACCATCCCCAACGGCGGGCCATCCCCATGGCGTAGGGCGAGTAAACGCCCCTGCCAGTGCTCAACGTGCTCTTGCTCGCGCTGCAACCACACCTGGCGATGCAGGGTAAATTCCAGCGCGCGGCGCAGCGTATCCAGGTAGGCCTTATCACGCAGTACCCAGGGCGAATGCCCTTTTGCATCGGCACGCTGGACGGCTTCGATAAAACTATCGATATCCCCTTCGCGGGCGCTTTCAAGCGCGCGGGAAGATGCTTGGCCATTAACATCAGGGCCGCTATCCACATGACCACCTGGGTGGTCATGGGTCGTGCTAGCTGAGGGGGAGAGCCACTGCTTAAGTTTCGTCAGCATAGGGCCCTCGTTCTGCATAGAGTGCCGACGGTAACTGGAAGCCTGCGGCGGGCGAACGGGTAAAGGGGTTGGGGGCGCTATCGGTAAATAGGCGATAACGCATAGCGCCCCCGTCCACGTTGAAACGTAGCTCTAACTCACGCTCATTAACGCTGGTGATGTTTGCCTCTTCCAACAGCCGGAACCAAGCCCAGGCGCCATCGCGGGTTATACTCCGCGGCGAGTGATTTACCTGGCTGGGCACCATGGTGATGCGGCTATCCGTGCCGCCACGCAACGTATTTGGCCAAATCATGGAGACCCGACTACTGGCGCTGTGAGTGTAATCAATGAGCTGGCCATCGGCACTGATCACACTGCGCCGCTTGTCGGGGCTTAAGCTGATCGGCTCAAGAGCGAACTCGACGTCTAGCGCACCATCAGGGCCAAAATAGGCACGGCGAATTTGTTCCGCCTGTGACACAGCGGCAAACACGCTCTCACGCAGTAGCGAATTACCCTGGGTATCCACCAGTTGCTCAGGCGCACCTTCGATAAAGGGCTGCAAGTTATCCTGATAGAAGTTGTCGAGGATACCTTCAGGAGCAAAGAAGGCTTCAAAGTCGCTTAGCGAAGCATCCCGGCTTGCACTGGGCACCAGCGGATAGCGCCCGGCTAAACGCTCTTGATAGGGTGCCACTACCTCATCTATCCAGATATTTTCCAGGTGACTGATAGCGCTTGCCATGATGAGCTGCCAGCTTTGATCCGCCAGGCTTTTCAACATGCTTGCGACAGGCTCGGGCGAGCTGTCAGCAATACGCTGCAGGCGATAAATAGGGTCATCACCGCGCAGCGATAAGCGGTCACGCGCGCCAATGAAAGCGGCGCGCCCTGGGTCGCTGGCTTCTTCTATATCAAGCAGGTAATCACGCAGCTCCGTTACCGCCGATTTGATCTCTTCCAGGGAGGAGGGATCCCCCTCTTGAGGATTGGAGAGCTTGTTAATCGCGGTAAACTGCTGCTCGATATCGTGAGCAAGCTGATAGCGCGGTGAACGCTGCAGCGCTTCACGGGCTTCCTCGTCATCTTCAGGCAGTTCCGGATAGAGACGGGTATTCTGCTCGACCGCTGCTAACAGACGGTCTAGGGGGCGCTCGGCGCTGACCAGCGCATCGGCGACCACCGCTGCCTGATGAATGTCCGGCAGGGGCACAAGCTGGGTATTGCGCAGGGCATCACGCCAACTCACGCGATAGTCACTGACATAATAGTCACGCAGGGCGTTTTGCAGTTGCTGACGGTCAGCGTTGCTGAAATTGATGTCTTCGCGCTGATCCAATACCCACAAGTCGATAAGCGCTAGCTCGGTTGCCCTATCCAACTGCTGCAGGAAGTGATTTTCGAAGCCACCCCGGGTAACCAGATACGGCAGTTGCACATACGAGGGTTCATCGTTACGCGCCATAAACACCGTGTTGAACATCGACCCCACCTGACGGCGCAGATCGAGAGGATCACCGCGACGGCTACTGTCAGCTTTCATGGTGGCGTAGACCCGCTCATCCATCGGCAGGCGTGATAGGTCATCTATCGCGGCGACCAAGCTGCCGCGTAGTGGCGCCATGGCATATTCAGCGCGCCGATTACCAGCGGCAACCCGGCTTTCCAAATCGCTGTGCTGCAGGGCGTAATCTAAATGAGCCAGTAAGCGGTCTTGGATTTCACCACGCTGGGGGAAATCCGACTGCCAACGCTGCGCCATAAAGTCGTGTACGCGTTCGGGCTGGCGGCCACTGGCGTCAGACATCATGCGCAAAATGCGCAGCAGCGCCAGCTTGGCGTTACTGCCCTCCTCTTCGCGGTTCATGTCATCCATGATGCCCACCATCAACGCCGGCAGGAATTGGTATTCCAACATGGCGAGGTAAGCATTCTCTAACTGGCCACCAATAATGTGGCCTTGATAAAGCCCCATATCGGCAAGGAAAGGGGTATGCGTTCGGTAGCCCTCGAAGGTTTGCATCGCATCGCGTAGGCGATCCAACGGCGCCAGCATTTCGTAGCCCGTTGGGTCGTCGCTCTGAAACTCTTCGGGATGGGTGGCCAGGAAAGTTTCCGCCCGATGCTCGACGGTGGAAAGCGAGGTCGCGTTTTTCTGGTAGAAATGACTCCACCCACCGATCATTACCGCAGCCACTAACATGCAGCCAACAATGCATGCTTGGCGAATACGCTGTCGGCGATGGGCGACTTTGGCGTTATCACCGGCCAGCCCCGCTTCTGGATAAATGACTTTCTCAAACAGTTCTTCAGTGAAATACAGCGCGCTGCGCGTCGCACGGTGCGCAGGCTGAACGCTTTCGGACATGCCATAACGGCGTGCCGCAGCATCCACGAAAGGGTCTTCAGGCACCCCCTGCTGATAAACCGAGGTGAAATACGTGCCGCGTACAATCGCCGCGGTGGAAAAACGGTCGCTGGAGAGCGCCTCGTTGAGGAAACCGAGCAGCACATCGCGCAGCCCTGCTAGCTGGCGCACAAAGCGAAATACCGATTCCCGTTCTTCCCGGTCGCGGCACTCTGCCAGCATGGTGGGCATTGCGCGGTTAAGGCGTTCCAGCATGTTGTCGTAAGCGGCGGCGAACTCTTCTTCCCACTGTCCCGGTGTATCAATGGATTTAGCCGAGAAGGTAAAGCCTAACGGCGCCCGCCGTGCAGCACGGGAGTAATGGCGGAAGAAATCGTCAAAACCGTGCAGCAAATCCATTTTGCTGAAGGTGACGTAAACCGGTAACCGGCTGCCGTGGCGCTCCATCAACTCGCGCAGGCGGCTACGTAACAGCGTCGCGTACGCTTTACGAACGGCTACCTGGGCGTGGCTAAGACGGGCTAGATCCAACACCAGCACAACGCCGTCCAGCGGGCGGCGTGGGCGGTTACGCTCTAGCCACTCGGTGAAGTGATCCCATAGGCGGCTATTCAGTTCGTCAGGCTCGCCAGTTTCCAGTGCGCCTTGGGTCAATAACTCGCCATCAGGGTCGATGAGTATCGCTTTATCGCCAATCCACCAGTCAAAACCAAAGCGGTTTTTCTTGCTGCTGATGCCAGAGGCTTTCATGACATTGGACAGCGCAAAGTTTTGCCCAGAGCGGTTGACCAAGCTGGTTTTGCCCGCGTTTTCGACCCCCATGACCAAATACCAGGGAAGGCGATAGCGGCTGCTGTCCCCACTGCCAACGCTATCAATGATTTCGGATAATACGTTGTTCAGCGAGGTTTCCTGCTGGTCGATACTCTCCTGAATAGGGTCTGACTGCTGCGACTCCATATCCTGCGCGAGCTCATCGGCTTCGCGCAGTCGACGGGAAAGCCGAACGCCCCAAATCAGCGCCACTAACGTTACCAGCGCCAAGGTGGCCAGTAACCGATTGACCCAGGGGCCTAATGGGTAACTGTCTCGTACCTCCCAGCTAGGCCCTAACCACCAGATGGCCACTAATAGGAGCACGATTAATACGCCCCACATGGCCATGGAAAGCCGCCCTAACCCCTTGACTCTGTTAGCTTGCGCTTTGGCGCGATTGTGAGTGCTCTGTGCACGTGAAAAGCCGGGCACCCAGCGGCTCAGCTTTGATTTCAATGTTCCCCACATGAGCCTTTAATCCTCGTCCCTAGTGATAAAGTCGATCATCGTTGTCATGTCCTAAGCGATGCCTGAAGCCGCGAAACCAGCGCTGGTTCCCACTGCTCTAAATCAAGTTCATTAACAGTTTGGTGCAGCGTGCTGTAGTGCTGCTGGGCGAGCGTTTCTAGCCCCGCCTCCTGCAGCAAATCAGCGCTGGCCAAGCGCCAGTACGTGCTCTCGCGCAAGGAGCGTGCCGACGCTAACCCCTGGTCAAGCACCTGCAAGGCAGGCCCTAACCCTTCACTCCCCATATAGCTACGCGCTTCCTCTAACCCCGCGTGCCATGCTTCACCGCCACCGGCGCCGTCATTTGCGCCGCTGCCCGCGCCGCTATACAGCCACTGCTGCGTTTCTTTATCTAAAAAAGGCGAGCCATCGTTAAACGTTAACGACTCAATACCGGGGAGCCTTTCCACGAACCGCACCGACTCATCACGAATAGCCTCAGCGCAGCGCGGCCGCCCTAGGCGCTTGGCCAGCTCGGCACTCAAGCGGTGTCCTTCTAGCCAGTAGGGGCTGACCGCAACGCTTTTCTCTATGCGCTGCCAAAGCGCTTCGTCACCGCCCCGGGAAAGCGCCTCTCGATAATCCGCCACACGGTCAGCAGCCACAGGGGCTAACTCGGTACGCCCCCCTTCCCTTGCAGCAGGTAACGCCTGGATGGCGCTCCAGATGGCATAGCGACGCAAGCGGTATGCCAGCGGCTCGCCCGGGTTTTGCTCGTTTAGAAAATCGGCCATTTTGAGCAGAGACTGGCGGTTGGCGCGCTCATTGCCCGCCTCCAGACGCAGTTCGGGGACTTTTGCCCCACCGGGCTGCTCAACCTTTTCAGCACTGCTGGAGGAAGAAGACGCGGCCGTCCGTGCATCGCTACCGGAAGCGTCGCCGCCTTGAGAGGCCGATGCAGCACGGTTTTGATTAGGCTGCTTTTCATCCAGCAGGCGCATCAGCTCGTCAAGTGAGTCAGCGGGCAACTGCTTGTCCGCGGCTAACGTTTGCAGTTTTTCCAACGAGTGGCGGCAGGCCAGAAACTCATCCTCGGCATTATGAAAGTCGAGGCCCGCGGCAAGCTTCAGCGTGCGTTGGGTAAATTGCTGGAACAGCCTGGGCCGCAACTTAGCCCCACGTGCGCCATTGAAGGGGTATGCCAACGCCCACCAGGCTTCAAGACAACCGGCCAGCAGCCTTAGGGAAAGCGCGAAACGCACGCCATTGCCTTCATGCTGCAGGCAGTGCAGCAAGTGTCCCAACACCTTTAGGTCTTTGCCCTTATGGCTGAGCATAGTGATTGCTAATGCTTCTGCCGTGTCCCAATCGACGTCTTGGTGCTGCAATGAGCCGACCTTCATCATTTCAGCCTCAAGGCGCAGGTAGTCGGCGCTGTCCTCCAGCACAACGCCGATCTCCTCACCCTGCTCATTGGCAGGCAGAGGCGCTAGCAGGGGTTCAAGGTGACTATCCGCCGTTATACGCATCACGAACTCCTATACCCACTACCAGCGACAGGCGCTGCGAAGCGGTTGAATTTGCTGACGCAGTCCTGATACATCAAAACGCAGCCCGTCCAGAGCCCCTGCGTCGCTACTCAACACAAGCTCGTTGGCGCTCAATAATTGCCGCAGCGTTTCAATGGCGGGCAGGCCGCGCCCACCGCTTACCACGTGGCCGTCATCGCGCACTCGCCATTGTTGAGAGACATCACGTCCATCCGCGACGACCCGCAACGACACGCGGGGCGTATCCAAGGCATTGGGCAGGTGCACCTGGAAGCGGGTAATTAACTTCTCGCAGGCCAGTACTAATACGGGCCGCGGAGGCGTTGTGCCCCGCGCGGGCACCGTCATTAATACTTGGCTTCCCTCGGCGCTGACTATCAGGCCAAAGTCATCGGGATTGCGTTTCTCCTCTTGGCTGACAACTGCGTGCCAAAGTGGCGGCAATTCAGCGCTATCACTTGGCGTGCTCTGCTCGTCCAGGAACAGACTGTCGTAGCACCCCAGGCGATCCAAACGGGAGCTTTCTTGGCCACACTGATGCGCCTGTTCCAATACCGCCGCGCTATCCTCTGCTTGTAGTGCGCTGCTCATGCTTAGTAGCCAGAGGCAAATCAATAGCCTGTGCTGCCATCGGCAACTTACGAATGTCACTTTCATTTAGCATCCAGTTCTAGCAATTGGCATTTGTGGGAGAGCGTTCGCTTGGGTATTCCCAGGCTCTCTGCTGCAAGGGCACGATTCCCGCCGTAGTAAAGCAATCGCTGGCTAATCAATTGCGCTTCATAATCGCGAACCGCTTGGCGCAGATCATGGATCTTATTCAGCGTGCCGCTGGCTTCTGATGTCGCTGAATCAGCGCCACTGGCGGTATCGCTGGGCAGGAGCAAGGCTTCAATATCGCCACCGGCGGGGGTCATGGCGCAGGCATAATCGATCAAGTTTTTGAGCTCACGCACGTTGCCGGGGTAATCACGCTCTTTTAGCTGCCGCAACGCGGCGGGTGTGATGCCCATCTCACTGCGTTCTTCCCGTGCACAGAAATCAGCAACAAAGTGCTCGGCCAGAAAGGCGATGTCTTCACGCCGTGCCGACAGCGAAGGCAGCGAAAGCGGGAACTGGCCTAAGCGATAATAGAGGTCAGCGCGAAACCGCTGCTGTTTGATCTGCTCGCGTAGCGGCTGATGGGTAGCCGCAATAAGACGCAGGTCTGCACAGCGTTCTTCATTCGACCCTAAGGGGCGATAGCGGCCGCTCTCCAGCACCCTGAGCAGTTTGGCTTGCAGCGCTAGCGGCATATCGCCGATTTCATCCAGAAACAGCGTACCGCCGTCGGCTTGGGCGATGAGCCCTTCCCTGGCTTGATCAGCGCCTGAAAACGCCCCTTTGGAGTGGCCGAACAGCTCCGACTCGAGCAGCGACTCGGGGATCGCGGCACAGTTAATCGCCATGAACGGCGCCTTGGCGCGTGCCGAGAAACGGTGAATCGCTCTCGCCACGAGGTCTTTGCCGGTACCGGTTTCGCCCTGGAGCAACACCGCTAAATTGGTTTCGGCCGCACGAATCACCTGCTGCCGAAGCTCTTGCATGGCGATGGAGTTACCCAGCAAATCACTCGCAAGCTTGGCCGCTAACCCCTGGCGCCGGGTGTTGTCGTTGAGCTTGGCTAACGAGTCACGCAATACCGCTGATTTCTGACGCTCTCCCTGACTGCTTGCCAGGCGCGACCACAACCGACACAGCAGGGCCTCAAAAGCGACAAAATCGCTACACTCCATGAGGTTCGTCAAGGTTGCCGCTTCCGTGACGAAGGCCAGCACGCCTAGCCACTCCCGCGAACTGTCCTGGAGTCGTAACGGCCTCACGTGTAGCCGCAAGTCGCCACTGAGGGAGGCTATTTGGGCTTGAAAACCGGGATGATCAAGCCGGGTACGCGCTTCCCCCACGCCCAGTGTCACCGGTTTACCGCTGCGGATGGCATGGGCGTAGGGGTGACTAAACTCATCACAGTTGAAGCGCGCCTCACTATTATCACGGCCCACCCAGCGGCCGCTGCTGTCTAGATAGAGGCACTCCACCCACGCCAAGCCCAGGCTATTACCCAGCAGTTGCCGACTGCGTAAGCGCAGCTCCCGTGGTGTGGTACTTTCAACCAACGCAAGCGCCATGGGCATAGCCGCCAGCCCAGCTAAAGGCTGCGCTTCGCTAGCATTGCGCTGGTCAAGAGCCTTTACCTGCATGGCGCTATGCCACCTCCGCAGTAAAGACACCGCTGTCGGCATCCGTGCCCAACACTACCCGGCTAACGTTCTCGCGCCGTGCCATACGCTCAAGCAGGGCACGGGAAAGCGGCGGCAGCAGTTCACCGTCGATCACCGACTCCAGCATGCGTGCGCCGTTTTCACTCCGCGTCGCACGTTTACAAATTGCCTCGGCCAGGCTGTCATCCAGCACCACCTCGGCATGGCGATGGCGCTCACGGATGCGTGTTGCCAAGGTATCCAGCTTGGCCTTGACGATGTCACGCAGGGTATCGCCGTCCAGCGGCAAGTAAGGCACCACTTCCATACGCGCTAATAGCGCCGGTTTAAAGAACTCAGCCAGCACCGGGTAGAGCGCGGCATCCAGCGCTGCTGGGTCATCGCCATAGCTAACGATGGCTTCATAGCCCAGGTTAGAGGTCAGGAAGAACAGCACGTTTTTGCAATCGATAACGCGCCCTTCCCCGTCGGCCAGTTCGCCTTTATCAAACGCCTGGTAGAAGAGGTTAAGCACATCGGGATGGGCTTTTTCGACTTCGTCCAGCAGCACCACCGAATAAGGGCGCTGACGGATCGCTTCGGTGAGTAGCCCGCCCTCGCCAAACCCGACATACCCCGGCGGCGAACCAATCAGACGTGAAACCGTGTGCTTCTCTTGGTATTCCGACATATTGATCGTGGTAAGAAACTGACGACCGCCATACAGCTGGTCGGCAATTTGCACCACGGTTTCGGTTTTACCCACGCCGCTGGGGCCTACCAGCAGAAATGCGCCCAATGGCCGCCCTGGGCGGCGCAGATCCGCACGTGCGGTTAGCAAGTGGCGATGGATACGCTCAATGGCACTGCCCTGCCCTTGGATTAGCGCATCCAGATGGGTCGGCAGTTCGGTGAGGCGGGTTAGCTCGTCGCTGGTCATGCGTTCGACCGGTACGCCGGTCCAATCGCCAATCACCTGAGCAATTTGCGCCTCTTCAACGCTGGGATTAACCAGCGCAAACGCCTCTTGCAGTTGGGCCAGCTGCTGCTCCCGTTCGGCGAGTTCTTGATGCACGCCCTCGGGCAGTTGATCAACGGAATCATTATCCGTTGCCTCTAGCAGTTGGCGGTGTAGCGCCACAATGGCATCGACGCATTCGCGCTGCGCTTGCCAGGCAGTTTCCAGGCTTGCCAACTCCTCTTCCAGCTTGGCTAAGCGTTCGGTTAAGTCGTGGTGGCGTTCACTATCCGGTTCGCGCCCCAGCAGACGTTCACGCTCGACCTGATCGCGCTCACGTAGCGCGGCGATATGTTCACTCTGTAAGTGGCTTAGCTTGCGGGGCGGGGTATCCAGAGCCTGCGCCAATCGGGTACAGGCGGTATCCAGCACATCAATGGCTTTGTCAGGCAATTGCCGTCCGGCCAGGTAACGGGCAGAAAGCGCAGCGGCAGCACGCAGGCCGCTATCGCCGATCAGCACGCCGTGGGCGCGCTCATACACATCCCGCAAACCGCGCAGGATGACCAGTGCCTGTTCTACGCTTGGCTCGGAAAGCGCAATGGGCTGGAAGCGCCGCGACAGCGCCGGATCTTTTTCAAAGTACTTTTTGTACTCACGCCAGGTAGTGGCGGCGATAGTACGCAACTCGCCCCGGGCCAGGGCGGGCTTGAGCAAGTTGGCCGCGTCACCGCCGCCTTCCTGGTTACCAGCACCGATCAGCGTGTGCGCTTCATCTATAAATAGCAGCGTGGGACGAGGGGCGTTTTTGACTTCGTCAATCACCGCTTTAAGGCGCTTTTCAAACTCGCCTTTCACCGCGGCACCGGCTTGTAGCGCACCTAGATCAAGGGTCAGCAACTCAACACCTGCCAGCGCAGCGGGTACTTGTCCCGCCACAATGCGTGCTGCTAAACCTTCTACCACAGCACTTTTACCCACCCCGGCATCGCCAATCACAATGGGGTTGTTTTTGCGCCGACGCCCCAGGATATCGAGCATTTGGTCGATTTCCGGGTCACGCCCCAGCACAGGGTCAAGCTCACCCTTGCGCGCCTGTTCGGTCAGCGAGGTAGCAAAACGGGCGAGTGTGCTGTCATCGCCAGCAGGATGAGCAGCCTGGCGTTGTTTAGCGTCGGCACCCTCCCGAGGTGCTTCGGCTGAATCGGCCGTAAGACGCTCCAAGTGGCGGCGTAGATTTTCGCGATTGATATCTTCCAGTAGCGCCGTGCTCTTCGGACCTAAATAGCGCGGGGCGTTGTGCAGTAGCGCCGTGAAAAGCACGCCGCTGCGAAGCGCTTGATGTCCATACTCGGTGGCTGCCAGTAACCACGCGTCCTGCAGCAGCTCTACCAATAACGGCGAAAAGCTGGGTGTCGACACCTCAAGATCACGAGGCGGACGGCTCTCCTCAGCCATTCGTGCGCGCAGCTCCTCGACATCAATATCAAGCGTTTCCAGCAGTAAGCGCACATCACATAGCGGCTGGTCGACCAGCGCCAGCAGCAGGTGCCCGGTGGTCACCTCCGGTGCTTGCTGCTCTGCGCACAGCACGGCGGCCTGCTCGAGGCCATGACGAGAAATTCCATTCAGTCGACTAATAAGCGCCGGTAGCTCTACCCTAAGCATGCTATCTCCTAACGATAAATCTGATCGAGTAAAGCTCTGACTTGCTCAGCCTGCTGATCCAGCGACCAAGAAAGCCCCAAATAAATACCCACCAACGTAACGCCGAACAGGGCAAAGATGGCCCACAGCGGTAACCCCTCGTGCATCCCTTTGCCACGCCCTTTCACCACATGCCTAAGTGGCTGGGTCAGCATCTCATCTGGCGGCTCATCAAGTGACGCCAGTTGATCGCCCAGCGCGCGTACAATCTGGTCGTACTCTTCACGACCATGGGTTTTCACCCGGTAACGCCCCTCAAACCCAAGGCACAGGCACAAATAGATAAAGGCCAGCATGTCGCGATAGCGATGAGGCTCTTGCTGCAGCCGCGCGAGGATAGAGAAAACTTTTTCGCCACCCCAGGTCTCGTTATGAAACCTCGCTAGCAGCGAGTGCTCAGCCCACACGCTCTGCCTCCCCCAGGGCATGCCCATCACGGTTTCATCGATAAACGAGCAAAGCACATAGCGGTAGGCGAGCAGTGTCGGGCGGTCATACCCCTGTTCGGTTAGCTCAATTTCGATAGAGGCAATTTCGTCCACTACCTGACGATATAAGCGCTCGAGATCATCAGCGCCGTCCACCTGTCGGACGCGCACCGCCATGCCCAGCAGGCTGCTCGATGCATCGACCAGCGGGTTTAAGTTGTGCCCGCGCAGCCGAAACCAGTAGTCCTCGTCAGCATTCAGGTGCTGGGCATGGCTATGCACCAACTGCTCAACGCCGCTGTCTTTTATTTGATCTTCATGGCGAACCGGCTCACCCATCGGGTAGTCGTTTTTGGCGTCATCTTGATGCGTGGCAATATCTTGCATGGCTTAACTCCTGATCGCCCAAAACTGCATCTCCAACCCGGGAAATTCGCCCGCCACGTGGAAGGCAAAACCGCTTGCACCATCCAGCATTCCCCAGGCTTCGCTTTGTCGGCTGAGTTGGAAATAGGTATAGCCCGCGTGATAAGGCAACTCACGAGGGGCCACCGGTAACGGCTCCAAGGGCACACCCGGTAATTGCAGACTAATAAGGTCGCGAATACGCTCGACGCTGGCCACTTTGGTTTGCTGTAGAAACTGCTTACGCAGGCGCTCGCTAGGCATATCGGCGCGCACTGCCAAAATGAACTCGGCTGTTTCGAACAGGCTGGTATCCGAAAGCGGCGCCACCAGTAGGCCGAATTTCCGTGTCTGTATCTGAATGGCGATCGCGCGGGGTTCAAGCACGGTGGAGAGCGCTTGGCGCATCATCTGCATCAAGGGCCGGAATCCGCGCTCGGGATGCTCATGGTCATAAGCAGGGCACTCAGGCGGCAAACGCGACTCATCGGTAAACGTCACCAACTCACAAGCTATTTCGTGCATGGTGTCGTAAAGCCGTTCTGGGTGAACTTGCCCTAAACGCGCCAGATGCTGAAAACGCGGCTGAGCACGGTTCAGTAGCTGCAGCAGCATGAAATCCGTTACGTCGGCCACCCCTGCCTGATTGGGCGTCGACAGCCGCTGAGCAATATTACGCGCCCGTTCTCGCATCAAACCCGCCATCTCACCCACAAACCGCTGCAGGCTTGGCGCTGCTTGCACGTTCATTAAGGTGGGGATAAATTGCTCATCCAGTACCAAGCTGCCGTCGGGGCGACGCTCTAGAATGCGCGTAACGGCCAAGCAGGCATAACCACTGCGGTCTTCTTGCTCTAACAACAAGCGCGGTGAAACGCGCGCCACATCCAGGTCGGCCATATCACCGTCGCGGGAGTGCAGGTCGCGCACGCTGCGCGGCGAAAGGCGATAACGTGCGGGCAGTTCGTCATCGGGCCAGCGCACTTCCCCGACGCTATCCGTGGCTAGCGGCAAGCCTAAATAGACCACCTGGTTAGTAATGCCCGCATCAACAACTTCCAGTGCAGAAGGCTCTAAATCATCCTCAGGCAATTGGAAAGCAACGCCATCGGGCATGACACCACTCGCCCGGCTAATCGCAATCCGGCCAAAGCTTAAAAACTCGTTGTTCAACTCCAGGGTCAAAAATCCGTACAGATAGTGACTAACTCCTTTAAGCCGCGTATCAATCAACCCTTCAAGGCTGCGCTGCTGCTGTTGAAAGTGCTGCGGCTTGATAAATAGCCCTTCACTCCATACCACGCGATTGCGACTGGCCATCACTCTTCCTTCCTTAGTTCTACTTCACTGTTGCGCAGATGAACCAGCAAGTGATAATTCTCTGAACTGGCCTTCACTTTGACGACTTTCTTCCACTCCGCCTCGTTTGGCTGAGCGTAGAACGCAATCAAACCGATATAGCGCGTGTCCTCTTCAATGGCGAAGGGTTCGTAGAATTTCCACTGGCCAGGTAGCAAGGTGAAGTCGTCATGGGTCAGATAGTTCGTGCCCAATGCCGCCTCCATATCCTCACTTAACTGATCCATGTCAGCCGCCATTAGCATGGAGTCATCTTTAAGCTGCAAAATTTGAAAGCGCAGCGGCGTCCCCTCGCCATCGATGTTTGGGTTCACATCGGGCTCTGCGACCATGCTTAAATCGACCAGCGTGGGCTGATCTTCTGGATAGCCAACCGGTATCGAGGGGTCTAGCATGACTTCCCAGGCTTTACCGGCTGCTTCACGGGTCGAGGCACAGCCCGTGATTGACAGCAGCACTAAAAGCACCCCAACAAGTCCGAGGCTCTTGGCCTTGCTCATGCGCCCTCCCGCTGCTGGCGACGAACAGACTGGTCATACGCCTGCTCGAAAACCTCCCAGAACAGTTTTTGGAAACCTAGCTGGCGGCCTGAGTTAAGCTCGTGGTAGTAGTGGCGGTACATTTCCCAGGCCCAGCTGTTTTCATCTTCAATGCGGGTGCCTGCCCCCCGATAAGCATGGAAACGTTTGAGCAGCGCTTCAGGTGAAAAGGCATCCAAAATAGCGGTTAGGGCGTACTCAATGGCTTCCTCAACTGCCGCTTGGTGATGGCCTTGATGACGCAGGCACTCCCCCACTGCTTCGGGCGCCGAAAGGTGAACCGGGCTGCGCTGGGCCGAAAACATCGTCTCGACAGTGGCCTCGTACGCCTGGCCAAGGCGCAGGGGATTATCTTCGATAGGCTGTAAACGACGATCCCGGAGGGGGTATTTGCTATCGTTTTGGGTTTGCTGCAGAGCACGTAAGCCATTAATAGCAGCCCGTAACGTATGGCCCGCTTCTTCAAGAAACGCCTGCTGCTCTTCGCTATCACGGAAGGGAATGTCGATATCCAACCCCCTTAATAGCGGGTCGGCCCCCACATGGCCAAGGGAACGGCCACTAGGCTTTTGCCAGCGATCCTCTAACTGCTCGCCAACGGAACGTTCGAGGTCATCTATTGCCCGCTCATCCATGCTACTGCTCCTCTCTGTCTGGTTGCCTGCTGTATAGCCGTTTGGCGAATGACTACTTGGTGAATAACCGCTTGGTGAATAGCTGTCCGGTGAATGGCTGCCTAGCTTGCGTTTGATCGCGGGCATGCGAACAGCGCCTTCGCGCCGCTCTTGCTGGTCACGCCCCACACTTCCTTCAACGCGCCGCTCGGAGCCAAGCAACTCAGGCATCTCTTCAATGGATTCGGAAAGCTGAGTATTGGCAGAACGGGGGTCGAGAGCGGCCATTGGGTCTTCGTGCCCCACTCCACGCGCTACCCCGCCAAGAGCCTCCATGGGATCTTCTTTTTTTGCGGCTTCCGCACGTAGCGGCTGGTCTTCTTGAACCAACGGGCGGCCATACGCATCTACCGCCTCCTGCTCTTCATTGACTAACGAGGCCAGAGGTTGAGCACCGGGTTGAGTACTCTGCCGATCACCCAAATGCACTTTAAGACGGTACTCGCCGACTAGCACTTCATCGCCCTCGCTCAAAGCGACCTTACGGTTTCGCCCAATCGGCAGGGTGGCGCGATTGATAAAGGTGTGCCCGCTGCTATCAATCAGGCAGAACTTGCCGTCAATTTTGCTCACTTGGGCATGCTGCGGGCGAATTCGGCCGGCGTGATCGTGCAATAACCAGTCATCATCGGTTGAGCAGCCTAGGGTGCCGCCGACTTCATGAAAGACATGACTACTTGTCGAACGGCCTTCTAGGCGCTCACTATTGGCAATGACCAGCGTTACAGCGGAAATTGGGTTGGCGTTCATTGTTTAACCTGTCATCTGAATACGCACTCGGCGGCGTTTTGAGGCGCTGCCGGACTCGGGATTAACAAAGGTGGTCCAGCCGAGCTGGCAGGTGCCAGCATCGCCTAACCGCATCGGCTTTACGGCGCTGGGTAACAGCTCTAGCTCTAGGTCGTAGGCCAACGGCTCGCGCAGCACAAACTCAACCAAGGTGCGCAATGGGGCATGCTCCCTGCCGTCGGGTAGGAAGTCGCGAAAACGCTCCAAGGTGAGACCAAATAAACCCAGCACAAATTTGCCGTTAACATCAGCTACGCGCTCACCGGCCACCACATCGCTGCCTAAGGTCATTGCTGCCATACCGCTTCGGCTGCGTTGATCCATCGGAATCTGAACCCAGCGATGTACCCACTCTTCAATCTGCACATCATCAAGGTCAAAGCAGTGCCCTACGATGCTGCAGACGACCTCGGGTGAACGCGAACGGCCTGCCAGCAAACCGGCATAAGCCAGCATCTTGCTCCAGTTAATAGGCGTCTCAACGCGCAGGTCACTGTCCGCCAACCCCACCAAAGCAAAAATGGCCGCCGAAAATCCATCGCTAGCACCATCCTGATAGCGGATGTAGTGGCGATATTTACGCCAACTGCGGTGCACTAATGCCAGTAAGCGATTATTGAAAAAATCCAGGAAATCGCCTGCAACACCGTCGTGGTGGGCTGCCTCATGTGCCAATGTTTCAAGGTAATAGCTGGGCAGCGGCGACTGAGACCCCTGCAGACCCAAGAAGCTAACTTCCAGCTCATAATGGCCCTCAGGCTGAAAAGCCAGTGAGAGCACATCACTGCTGGGAAAGCCTAGTGACGCTGAAGCGCTATAGCGCACGCGCTCAAAAGCGGGCGCGCCTCGCTGAGCGCACTCTAGGTCATCGCCATGATGACGATGCAGAAGCTCTACTAGCTGATAAAAATCGTAACGCCGCGCCTTTGCCATCAAAGGGGCAAGCGCTACATCAGAGGCTGTTGCCCCGACTGTAAGGTCCATTTGTAGCGCTCGTGATTTTGACGGTTAATAACATGCAGCTCATGAAACGAGTTGATGCTGGCGTACAAGGAGAAGAACCGCGCCAGCACACTGCCAAATAAATACAGACTCCCTTCGTCGCCAAAGGCATCTTGATCTAGCGTCATGACCGAACGCAGACCACGAATGGGCAGCCCTCTTTTCAGCCGATCAATGGGCTGGGTTTCAATGCTAACAATGCCTGCCAGCCGTTTTTGAGCCACTCGCTCGGCCTGCCTATCGACCAAGGCACGGAAATCGTAGGCACGCAGCACAGAACACAGCGCATCACGCTCCAGTAGCGATAAGTAGTTAAGCGATAGATTAGAAATCAGTGTCCATAGCAAGCTGCCATCCAGCGTGGGGCGCAACACTGGCGTGGGGCGGGTGATATTTTGAAACATGGCATACGAGGGGCTCTCTTCCGTTGAGTAGCAAATATCGCCTACCGTCAAACGCTCAGGCAGCTCTCGATTACTACACGTCAATCCGAGCGAGACGGTTTCGGACATGCCTATGTAGCTGCGCTCATCGCCACGCACAAAGGAGATGTCGTGATCAAACCCATCCCCGCGCAAGCTGTCGCGCACGCGAAGACGGTAGTAGGAGGCATCGTTGCCACGGTCTCTCTTGACTTGGTGTTGAAAGCTTTCAAAAGGCACGTACTCACGCGGCGTACCGCGCCCTTTACCGGTCTCGTTCTCTAACCAGCCTTCCACCTTATCGACGCTAAAAATTTCATAGTGGCCGGGAGATCGACTATTGGGGTGAATGCGGTATTCACTGCGCTCCCCGCTAACATCAACAGGCTCTGCATCGTGAGAGAACAGGTTGATCGCCGGCGAGCAATACAGAGCGAAATGCTCGTCTCTCACCCGTGCGTCGGTCGGTAACGTACGCTCAAACTCTAGGCGCAAAATAATTTTGTCTGCGGGAATGGCCGGCAAGTGTTGGCTCAGGGCTGTTACATCAAAGAAATGGAAAGCCTCTGGAAAACACAAGTATTCCTGCAGTATCCGATACCCTTGATACACATTCCTCGGGTAGGGCAGTAGTGCATGATGGCGATCAAAACCAACCGGCTGCAGCAACTGCTTGGGCAGAGGCAGCCGTTTGCCATCAATTTCCAGCTCTACGCGCGCTAGGTAGTGGCTCATCCACAGGTAAAGCGTGCGCGCTGTATAAGCGTCTCCACCCAGGTGCAGACGCAATGTATCAATCCCCATCGCGCTGAGAGGCTGATCACTATGTACATCAAGCGCCAACTCAACAATGGAGGCATCACGTGTATGGCGTGCCTCAACCCCCGCATGCTCCAGCGGATAGAGCGTCACGTCATGACAAGTGCGGAACATGCAGGTAGTGCCATCCACTGGCTTACTGGCCAATTCCGTACCCCGCTCCAGGAGCTGATGGGTACTCAGCGCATGCCACGTAGGGGTAAATTGCACCACGGTCATGCTAGGCACCGGGCGCAAGTAGTTCGGCCATAGCATGCTGATCAGCGAATGGGTAAGTTCGGGGAACTCATCCTCCACTTTTTCGCGCATACGGCCAGTTAGAAAGGCAAAGCCTTCTAATAGACGTTCAACATCAGGATCGGTACTGCGCTCTGACAAGAAGCGACTCAGGCCGGGGTTGCCCTCCGCAAATTCTCGCCCTTGGCGCTTCAGAAAATTGAGCTCGTCCCGGTAATAGCGATTTAGCATTCGGGCCTCGCAAGCCTATCAGTTAAGACACTGATAGCGCTTATTATTGAGCAATAAGTCGATCGTGGCGTGGGCGTTATCTCGCCCTAACGCTACGGTGGCATGTACTTGAAAATGCAGTTGTAAGGGATCGCCATTATTGGGTAATGACTCAACTTCAACGTGCTGAACCCGCGGCTCAAAGCGTTCGATGCATTGCCGAATGGCGCGCTGGATATTCAGCTCTAAATCCAGCACGCCGATCGTTGCATCATTGAAGTCCAGCAACCCCAACTCAGGCTCACAGGCGCTATTGCCCGGATGACTGTTGAGCAACTCCACTAAGTGTCGTTTGATCGACTCAACAGTTTCCGCCAGCCTCTCATCCTCCCCATGCGCTAACGGCTGTTCAGGCATCGCAAGACGCTCAAACAGACGGCTACCTAGCAGGCTGCCATGGTTAATAGCCATGATGGAGAGGTTCCCTTATTCCTTGTCGAGACGCCCGACTAACGACAGCTCAAAGTTGGCACCCATGTACTTAAAGTGCGGGCGCACAGACATAGACACCTGGTACCAACCCGGATCG
Source organism: Halomonas sp. KHS3 (assembly GCF_000830495.1). Taxonomy (NCBI): domain Bacteria; kingdom Pseudomonadati; phylum Pseudomonadota; class Gammaproteobacteria; order Oceanospirillales; family Halomonadaceae; genus Halomonas; species Halomonas sp. KHS3. The sequence continues at coordinate 58,804 of NZ_JWHY01000011.1, forward strand.
CCTTCGACATCCGACACCTGAATAGAGGCGGCACGCAGCGGGCGGCGGCTGCGTACATCGGAGGGCGGGTTCTCTTGGTCGGCCACGTATTGGCGGATCCAGGTATTCAGCTCACGCTCAAGGTCTTGACGCTCTTTCCATGAACCGATCTGTTCACGCTGGAGCACTTTAATGTAGTGAGCCAGGCGGTTGATGATGAACATATACGGCAGTTGAGTACCCAGCTTGTAGTTGGTCTCAGCGTCTTTGCCTTCGGGCGTGTTCGGAAATACCTTGGGCTTTTGTACGGAGTTAGCCGAGAAGAAAGCAGCGTTATCGCTGCCCTTACGCATCGTTAACGAAATAAAGCCTTCTTCGGCCATCTCGAACTCGCGGCGATCCGTTACCAGCACCTCTGTGGGGATTTTAGCCTGCAACTGGCCTAGCGCTTCGTAGGTATGGACAGGCAGGTTTTCAACCGCACCGCCGCTTTGAGGGCCAATAATGTTCGGGCACCAGCGGTATTTTGCAAAGCTGTCAGTCAAGCGCTCGGCCAGCAGGTACGCCGTATTACCCCAAAGATAATGGTCGTGATCTTCGCTGACGGTTTCACGATAGTTAAATGTCTTGATGGGGTTTTCGACCGGGTCGTAGGGCATCCGCAGCAAGAAACGAGGCGCCGTCAGACCTAAATAGCGCGCGTCTTCTGACTCGCGCAGACTACGCCAGCGCGCGTACTTGGGCCCTTCAAAGATAGCTTTAAAATCTTTGATATTGGGCAGCTCTTCAAAGCTATCGATGCCGAAGAAGGAAGGCGCCACCGCTGACAGGAACGGCGCATGGGCCATCGCCCCTACAGCAGCCGTGTGCTGCAGTAGTTTCATATCAGGGGTCGAGGGGGTGAAATCATAATGCCCGATAATCCCTGCTACCGGCTCACCGCCAAACTGACCATACCCGCCAGCATAAACGTGTTGGTAGAGCCCGCTTTGGGTAATTTCCGGGGCAAACTCAAAGTCATCCAGCAGTTCTTCTTTGGTGGCGTGAAGCACATCAAGCTTAATGTTTTCGCGGAAATCGGTGCGGTCGACCAACAGCTTCAAGCCACGCCACGCAGACTCCAGCTGCTGAAAGCTATTGTCGTGAAGAATCTCATCAACTTGCCGACTAATTTTCCGGTCAAGTTCAACGATCATGCTATCCACAACGGCTTTATTAACCTGCGGGGCAGCGTTCTCGCCGCTTAACAGTTCGGAAATAAAAGCGGCAACGCCTTGCTTGGCAACGTCGTAGCCCTCATCCGCTGGCGCCATACGCGTCTGCGCCATCACTTGGTCAAGTAAAGAAACCTCTTCCTGGGCTTCCACCGTTTGGCTTTTCTTTTGCGCCGTATCACTCATAGAGATGCCTCGAATACAATCCGGTTACTGGACTAGCACGAAAATAAGAATGCTTAATCGTTACGATTAGGGTCAGAATCAAGCAGCTCTAGCTCCGCCAACAGCTGCTGACGCGTTTCGTCACTTTCGAGTAGCTTCTGCAAACGATCACGAAAAGCAGGTACGTTGCCCAGCGGCCCCTTCAATGCCACCAACGCCTCCCTTAATTCGACTAGCTTACGCAGCTCCGGCACCTGCCGAGCGATACTGTCGGGCGCAAAATCATGGAGTGATTTAAATTCCAAATTGACGGCCAAATCGCTTGTTTCACCCTCTTCTTGCAACCGATTGGGAACCGCAGCCTGCAAGCCAAGGTTCGCTTCGCGCATAACAGACTGGAAGTTATTCTTATCAACAGAAACAGCCTCACGCTCCTCAATGGAGGTATCTTCCTCGCCTCCCTTGAAGTCACCGACCACCAATAATTTCAACGGCAGTTCAGTCTCGGCCTGCTGATCACCTGTAGCGGGTACATACTTGATATTGATGCGCTCTTTCGGCGCGACCGTTCCTTGCTTAGCCATGGTTTTCGCCCGTAAAAATTAGAACATTTTCGATTCAAAGAAGAATGCTTATTAATTGCGGGAAAGTACCGGATTTACACCGAAAGTACCAAATGGCTCTAAGCAGGTATTGCGACAATCTGAGAGAAGAAGACTTTCAAGAAGACGTGTTTTACGACCTTTTTCGCGAATTTTAGCAGCACAATAAAAGAAGCTAATTAAAACTAATTTTTAAAAACCGCATTTGTAAGAGATCTCTTACAAAAACTGTCAGTGATTTCTTACAAAACGGAGAGCAAAATTCATACAAGAGAGGTGCTTAAATGGGCAGCGCCGTCATTTTTAGCGGCAAAAATATTGCTCCCATGGCCCTATTTCTGCTTAAAATTCCAAGAAAGGCTTTAGTCATAAAGCAAGGTAACGGTAGATGCAACCCAGCGTTACTAAGCGCTTGTAGATGTAACGAGCAAGCAAGCAAGTTCTTGCCCTGCCAGGCAATATCTTGCCCAGCACAGGCAACTTTTTGCCCCGCAGAAAGAAGCGCTCTACACAACAAACACATAACATATTGATATATAACAAATTTAAAAACTTGGCCCTGAAGTTGCTCTATTGTCTTCGTCCACGTGACATTTCTTTAATTTTTCAGTCAAGGAGCAGACCATGCCAACACCATGTTATATCAGCATCGAAGGCCAAACTCAGGGCAACATCACAGCAGGCGCTTTTACCCCTGACTCCGTAGGCAACATCTACGTTGAGGGCCATGAAGACCAAATGCTGGTACAAGAATTTAAGCATGTCGTTACCGTACCCACTGATCCGCAGTCTGGTCAGCCATCCGGTCAGCGTGCACACAAGCCCTTTATCTTTACCGTTGCCCTGAACAAATCAGTACCGCTGATGTACAACGCACTAGCGTCTGGTGAAATGCTGCCCAACGTTGAGCTGAAGTGGTACCGCACCTCTGTTGAAGGTAAGCAGGAGCACTTCTTCACGACCACGCTGACCGATGCCACTATCGTTGACATCAACCTGCGTATGCCACACGCCCAAGACATCACCAAGTCTGAATTCACCCAGTTGATGGACGTGTCACTGGCTTACCGTAAAATTGATTGGGAACACACTGTTGCTGGCACCTCTGGTTCCGACGACTGGCGCGCCCCGATCGAAGGTTAAGCTGTTGCTAATAGCCTAGCCCTGGCCTGAAAAACAAGGCCTGAAACAAGCGAAGCCCCTTCCACTTGGAAGGGGCTTCGTCGTTTCTGCTCTATTGCTGCAGGTGTTTCGCTATTGGTATTGCGCCAAGGCTCTGGGATTAAACAAACCGCCCCAAACCTACCGTTGAACGGAGACGATCCATCGTTACAACAGCTTCTTCCCGCGCCCGTTCGGCGCCTTTTTGCAACACAGCCTCAATGTGGGCCGGGTCTTCCATCAGCGCATTATAGCGTTCACGCGGCGCGCTCAAGTGTGCATTCAAGTACTCAAACACTTGATCCTTAGCCGCGCCCCAGCCAATACCGTTCACGTACTGCTCACGTAGACTAGCGGTCTCTTCAGGTGTCGCAAAAGCGGAGTAGATTTGAAACAGCGTGCAGGTGTCTGGATCTTTCGGCTCACCGGGCTCCAGCGAGTTGGTCTTAATCTTACGTACCAGCTTCTGCAGTTTTTTCTCAGCGGAAAAGAGCGGGATCGTATTATCGTAGCTTTTGGACATCTTGCGCCCATCCAAGCCATTCAACAGCTGTACTTTGTCGTCTACCACGGCCTCAGGGAGGGTAAAGTGCTGCCCTTTATAAAGATGGTTAAAGCGCCCGGCGATATCGCGCGCCATTTCAATATGCTGAATCTGATCGCGCCCTACCGGCACCTTGTTGGCGTTAAACATTAAAATATCCGCCGCCATCAGCACAGGGTAACCAAAAAGGCCCATCGTAATGCCTTTATCAGGATCCTGGTTTTCTGCCTCTTCGTTTTCAGCCACCGCTGCTTTGTAAGCATGGGCGCGATTCATCAAACCTTTGGCACATACGCAGGAGAGCATCCACATCAGCTCGGGAATTTCGCCAATATCAGACTGGCGATAGAAAATGGCGTTATCGGTATCCAGCCCTAGCGCAAGCCAAGTCGCGGCAATCTCCAGGCGAGACTGCTGCACCCGCTTAGGGTCTTGGCACTTGATGAGGGAGTGATAGTCAGCCAGAAAATAGAACGACTGCACGTTGGGATCCTGGCTTGCCTCAATGGCGGGCTTGATCGCTCCAACATAGTTGCCCAAATGGGGCGTGCCGGTGGTGTTGATACCGGTGAGGACGCGGGTTTTTGCGGTCTGGCTCATGGTTTTTAGGCTCATCATTGAACGTACATTGTCGTATGATACTTGTATGAACCTGGGGATGCGACAGGCAGAATTTGGTTTTACAATATCCGCAGAGAGTGGTGAGGATTTACAAGAGCATTATGCCGTTATCATTCTGAAAGAAATGCTCAATCGATGAAAAGAAAATAGGGGTCACTAAAGGCAAGCGGCTCTTCCTGATCATCATATACAGCTCCAAACGCGACAAAGCACTTTTCTCCATCAACAAGCAAAGGAAAATAAAAACACAGGAAGGCCTCCCCCTCACACTGATCTACGACCTGCCCAAGCCCTTTGATACTCTCCCAATTCATCTTTTCAATATAATTTTGGTCATAAGACTCACTACCCCAGTTTATTGTTTCGAGATTCTCCTCAACCGCTTTTGCGTAAGCCGACTCTGCATTCATATTGGCTTGCGCCACTATCCGGTAGTTACCTGCCAAATGCTCATTTATGATTGCTGACTGCATGCCGGCAGTCCCCAGTAGCAGTGCCCCGGCTAGTAGCGCCATGACGATGACCAATGCAGCGCCTTTCTGACGATTTTGCAGAGTCATCAGTCGTCACCAAAATCGATATTTTCTGACAAACCCTCTAATGCTTGACGCATAGAGAACTCATAACCATATACTGACAGTAACTCCCAAACACTCAGGTCAGCATTAATACTATTGACATTATTGAATACAACAGAGCCATTGGAGATAACACTACCAACAAACTCAACGCCAGACATGCTTAAATTGACACTACCCGCTCCCCAGATAAGTCCTCGAAACAGTGCATTGGTATTATTGCCATTAAAATTAATTTCGCCACCAGCGACAATGGCGACATCAGTGACTGAGGAGTTATCATTCTGCTGTATTGAAATGTCTTGCTCTACTACGACCACCTTTCCACTAAGTTCAGTCACGTTTAACTTATTTATATTGCCATCGCAATAAAAGGCCTTTCCCGATGAAAACATGATTTCGTTTTCGGTACAGGTAGCAATCACGCCGTCCAGATTTTTAATGTTATTGATATAGCCTGTGTAGTAATCATGCGAGTCGCTTAATTGCGGAGAAGGGATAATCGATGGATCTAAATTTGAGTTAACCGTTGATTCACTTACCAGGATATTTTCCGCCCCGCTCACGGCACCTCCCGCAATCACTGCATCGCCTTTCCCCTTCTGACTGGTAGGAGTATCAAAGAAGCTGGCATATATGCCCTGTCGCTCCATGACATGAAATACAATCGCCTCACCATTGTTCTCTAAGGGCAGTTCCACCCGGTAAAGCGGTGCGTCACCCGACACAAGTTCGCCTAACACGTGCTCGTCCTCATTACACTGGCTTGACGAATCATGGTTCGGTACATCTTTCAGAAAACTTACCAGCGGCTGCCCATTCTCTTCCTGATCCGCCACCGTACAGCTACAGGCATCCTGACTCTGTTCACACCGTAACGTATAGCGACCCGGCCCGCTTTGACGAATTTCACTGGTAAGCCTCTGGGCAATAAAAATTAGGTTCTCTTGCTTACGGCTTACCTTGTCAACATTTTGAAAGGTCTGAAAGGTCGTTAGAAACAGTTGGCCAGCCCCAAGGATAATGACCGTGCCGATCGCCAACGCCACCATCAACTCCACCAGTGTAAAGCCCTGCTGACGCTGCTTCATGGTGAGCTCTCGACCTTGGGAAGAAGAAAGAAGTAGCTAAATTGATCGTCATTGTCCTCGCCCAAGGCCACAGTCACGTCAATGCGACAATCACTTCCACTGTCACCTTTTGCAATCCGGCTTTGGGAAGAAGAGGCTCCCCGTAGTGGTGTCGCACCACTATTTTGAAACCAATGCTCCTTCCATGCACTCTGAACGCCGGAGATGTCGACATCCTCGCAGGTCTGGCCTGTTTCGAGCGTGGCTAGCTGAGCCCAAAGCCGCTCCTGAGCATCCACAGCCGCAACACTTGCCACCGAACGCTGATAGCCTGCATTGGCACTTTGCAGTGCTTTAAGCTGCATGGCGGCAACGCCGATCAGGCCAATCGAGAGAACCACCAGTGCGACTAGCGCTTCCAATAAGCTAAAGCCGCGCTGAGAGTTCATGACTCTCTCCTTCCTGCGAAGGCTGTCCGATGTGCTAATCACCAGCGTTACAGGAGGAGCTGAAGCACTTTGATGGGTGGGGTTTAGCGTCATTTCGCAGGGTGAGCCAGAGCAGTTGGAAGTGTCAGCGTCGCCCAAACTTTGAAAGCGTTGTCGCCTTAACTCACCAACAGGCATTGGGTAACCTTTCGCCACTCGAACTTAAGGTTATATCCTCTTCGCAACCATCATCTTGAACGGTGCTCGCAGTCAGTAGGTAGCCGTCACCGTTAATACTCTCAGCAATCTCATAATTTTTTTCGGGGGATAACTCACTGATGGTGCAATCGCTATAGCTGTAAGAGCGCGTGTAACAGCGCTCAAGCTCTGAAGCGGCTTGCATAAGGCCTGCATGGGCGTCGGTTCGCACTGTTTTTTGCACGTAGCGGGTATAGCTGGGGTAGGCAATAGAGGCGACGATGCCGATAATCACCAGCACAATCATCAATTCAATGAGGGTGAAGCCGCGCTGGCCATTCAGTAAAGAATGGCCAGTCGAAAGATGAGAGGTATAAGACACGCGGCTTCGCTCCTGTATTAGTGGGCTCATACCGTTTTAGTATGTCGCAAACTAATACGCATTGCATTGCGAGGCCTATGGTTAGCTGCTGGCGATCACCTTTTCACGCAACTCCTTTGGCATAGAGAAAGTAATGGTCTCCTCGCGGCCCTGTAGCTCTTCAGGTAATGCAGCCCCCATAGTCTGCAACTTGGCAATCACACCTTTCACCAATACTTCAGGGGCACTGGCGCCTGCGGTGACGCCTACACGCGCTACGTTCTCAAGCCACTTGGGGTCGATCTGGTCAGCGTTATCGATCAAGTAGGCGGGCGTGCCCATGCGCTCAGAAAGTTCTCGCAAGCGGTTAGAGTTGGAGCTATTGGGGCTGCCCACCACCAGCAATAGATCGCTCTGGGACGCTAGCTCACGTACTGCATCCTGACGGTTCTGCGTGGCGTAGCAAATATCGTCATTGCGTGGCCCCTGAATCTCGGCAAACTTATCGCGCAGCGCGTCGATCACCTTAGCGGTATCATCCATCGACAGCGTAGTTTGGGTCACGAAGGCCAGCTTTGAGGGATCATTCACCTCCAGCTTAGCGACGTCTTCTTCATCCTCTACCAAGTAGATACGCCCACCGTGGGAGGTGTCATAACGCCCCATAGTGCCTTCAACTTCCGGATGGCCTTCATGACCAATAAGAATGCACTCTTGACCACGCTTGGCGTAGCGCAATACTTCCAAGTGCACTTTGGTGACCAGCGGGCAGGTGGCGTCGAATACCTTCAAGCCCCGCCGCTCAGCATCGGCTTGCACCGCACGGGAAACGCCATGGGCGGAGAAAATGACGATGACATCGTCCGGCACTTCATCCAGTTCTTCAACAAACACTGCCCCACGAGCGCGCAGCGTTTCGACCACAAAGCGGTTATGCACAACCTCATGGCGCACGTAAATCGGCGGGCCAAACACATCCAACGCGCGATTAACGATATCAATCGCGCGATCCACACCGGCACAAAAACCACGCGGATTGGCTAACTTGATCTGTATGGGCTGTGCTTGCGTCGATTGCGTCGTTTGCATAGTAGCGCCTTGATGCGTAAGCGGCATCGCTTAGTGAATTAATGCGTTGTCACCGGTTTGACGTCGAGCACTTCGACCTCAAAGGTGAGCGTGCGGCCTGCTAACGGGTGATTGAAATCCACCTCGATACGATCACCGTCAATGGTTTTGACCACACCTGGCAATTCCGTTCCCGCTTTATCGGCAAACGACATTACCATACCAATTTCCGGGGCTTCATCGCCAAAATCTGCCCGCTTCAGGGTTTGAATATTTTGCGGGTTGTGCTGGCCGAATGCATGCTCAGGGGTTATCTGAAAGGTACCCTCCTGCCCCGCAGCCAAGCCTTTAATCGGATGCTCAAAACCGGGCGGCAAATTTCCGTCGCCAAACTCGAAGGTAGCCGGTGCTTTGTCTTTGGTGGAGTCCACCAAAGTGCCATCTTCCAGCTTTAAGGTGAAGTGTAGCGTCACTTCCATGCCTTCATCGATCAGATAGTCGCTCATTGCAGTTCTCAACGTTCGATTAATGGGAAGTCTTGGCCGCTTTTTTGCGCCGCCGCTCGCCCATAATGGATTCCCAGATTAAAGCGACCGCCCCCAGGGAAATCGCTATATCCGCCACGTTAAACGCCGGGTAGTACCACCCAGCGACGTGAAACGATAAAAAGTCGACCACATAGCCATGCACCAGGCGGTCGTAGAGATTCCCCAGCGCCCCGCCAATAATCAGCGGCAGCGCTACCGCCAGTAACTTTTCATCGTGTTTGATGCGTGAAAGCCACACCGTCAACGCCACGCTAGCTCCCACAGCAATCAACGCAAAGAACCAGCGCTGCCAGCCAGGATGTGTGGCTAAAAAGCTGAACGCCGCGCCAGTGTTGTGCAGTAGCGTCAGGTTAAAGAACGGCAGTACTTCGACCGGCTGGGCATAGCCTAACTGACTGCTGGCCACGTATTTGGTGATCAAATCCAAGGCAATTACTGCCACAGCCAGCCATAGCCAGCGCAGTGGCCGCTGCATCGTCGGCCGTGCGTTTGTATCCTTAGGCGCCTGTTGTTCGTTAGGCATGCTTTTATCGTTAGGCATGCTTTTATCGTTAGGCATGCTTTTATCGTTAGGCGCTTTTTTTTCGTTAAGCATGCTTTTATCTTTAAGCATAGTGGCGAATCTCACCGCTGCCTTCGGGGAGGTTGCTGATACAGCGACCACATAGATCCGGATGATCAGCATGAGTACCGACATCCGGGCGATGGTGCCAGCAGCGCTCGCACTTGGTGTTGTCGCTGGCTTTGACTGAGACTTTCAAGCTATCAAGTTCCGTCGTTTCTGCATCGCCTGCATCAACCAGGGGTTTAAGCGTGACTTCGCTAGTTAGCATCACAAAGCGCAGTTCATCACCCAGTTTAGCCAGAGTCGCCTGCAGGTCATCGCTGACATACAGAGTGACTTCAGCTGCCAAGCTGCCTTTAATGACTTTGGCATTACGGGCATCTTCAAGACACTTGTTGACCGAGTGCTTGACTTCCAGCACTTGCTCCCAGAAAGCACGACCCAGTTCAGCATTTTCTTCCAGGCTGCCAAGGTTAGTGTAGTAAGTCTCCAGCAGCACGCTGTCGCCGCGCTTACCGGGGATGTTTTCGTGAATCTCCTCAGCGGTAAAGGAGAGAATCGGCGCAATCCAACGACTCAGCGCTTCCACCACGTGATAGAGCGCGGTTTGTGCACTGCGCCGCGCCAACGAATCGGTTTGCGTGGTGTACTGGCGGTCTTTAATCACATCCAGATAGAAGCCACCCAGTTCCCGGGCGCAGAAACCATGCACCTGTTGGTAAACATCCAGGAAGCGGTACTCTTCGTAGGCTTTTTCGATCCGCGCCTGTAGTTGGTGAGCGCGATCCACCACCCACTGATCCAGCGCCAGCATATCGCCAAACGCTACCTGGTTTTTCTCTGGATCAAAGCCGTTAAGGTTCGAAAGCAGGAAGCGCGCGGTATTGCGAATCCGGCGATACACATCGGAGGTGCGCTTCAAAATCTCGTCCGAGACAGCCATTTCGCCAGAGTAATCGGTGGAGGCGACCCATAGGCGCAGAATATCGCCACCCAGCTTGTCCATCACTTCCTGAGGTGCAACGACGTTGCCCAGCGACTTGGACTGCTTGCGGCCCTGGGAATCGACGGTAAAGCCGTGGGTCAGCAGCTGACGATACGGCGGATGGCCATCAATCGCTGAACCGGTGAGCAGCGATGAGTGGAACCAACCACGGTGCTGGTCGGAGCCTTCCAGGTAGAGGTCCGCCCGCGGGCCGCTTTCGTGGCCATGGGGGTGCGAGCCGCGAAGTACGTGGCGGTGGGTGGTGCCAGAGTCGAACCAGACATCCAAGGTATCGGTGACTTTATCGTAATCCGCCGCTTCAGCACCCAGCAGCTCTGCCGGGTCGAGTTTGAACCAGGCATCGATGCCTTCCAGCTCAACGCGCTTGGCCGCCTCTTCCATCAACCCAACGGTGCGCGGATGCAGCTCACCGGTTTGCTTGTGTAGGAAGAACGGGATCGGCACGCCCCAGTTTCGCTGGCGCGAGATACACCAATCCGGGCGGTTGGCGATCATGCTGTGCAGGCGCGCCTGGCCCCAGGCAGGCGTAAACGCCGTGGCTTCGATACCTTCAAGGGCACGTTCACGCAGGGTTTTGCCATCTTTGCCTTTGATGTCCATTCCCACAAACCACTGCGCCGTGGCACGGTAGATCACCGGCGTTTTGTGGCGCCAACAATGCATGTAGCTATGCTTGATCGGGATATGCGCCATCAGCGCACCCACTTCGCGCAGTTTTTCGACGATATGCGGGTTGGCCTTCCAAATCATCTGGCCGCCGAAGAACGGCAGGTCGTCAACGTAAACACCATTTCCCTGCACCGGGTTGAGCATGTCATCAAACTCCATGCCATGCTCGCGGCAGGTGATAAAGTCATCCATGCCGTAAGAGGGTGCGGAGTGAACAATACCGGTGCTGCCCACTTCTGACTCGACGTACTCTGCCAGGTAGACGGGCGAGAGCCGATCGTAGAATGGGTGGCGGAAATTGATCAGGTCGAGGTTTTTGCCCTGGGTCGTAGCAATCACCTCGCCTTGCAGGCCAAAGCGCTCTAGGCAGCTCTCCACCAACTCTTCCGCCAGCAGCAGCAAACGCTCGCCAGTATCGACCAGTGCATAGGTGAACTCAGGGTGAACGTTGAGCGCCTGGTTGGCCGGAATGGTCCATGGCGTGGTAGTCCAGATAACCACTGCCGCAGGCTTGGCCAGTTCGCTTAAGCCAAAGGCGGCGGCGAGCTTGTCGGCATCTTCTACCGGGAAGGCGACGTCGATGGCGTCGGATTTCTTATCAGCGTACTCAACTTCGGCTTCCGCCAGCGCCGAACCACAGTCAAAGCACCAGTTGACCGGCTTCAAACCTTTAAACACGTAACCCGCGTCGACCATCTCGGCCAAGGCACGAATCTCGCTCGCTTCGTTGGCGAAATCCATAGTGCGGTATGGGTGATCCCAATCGCCAATAATGCCCAAACGAACAAAGTCGGCCAGTTGTGTTTCAACTTGGGCGCCAGCGTATTCACGGCAAAGCTCACGGGCGTGTTCAGGGGCCAGGTTCTTGCCGTGAGTGGTTTCTACTTTGTGCTCAATAGGCAAGCCGTGGCAGTCCCAGCCGGGCACATATGGCGCATCAAAGCCGGCTAAATTCTTCGATTTAACGATAATATCTTTAAGGATTTTATTAACGGCGTGACCAATATGAATACTGCCGTTGGCGTAGGGAGGGCCATCGTGCAGCACAAACAGCGGCGCGCCCGCGCGCGCTTCCCGCAGGCGCTGGTAAATGTTCATATCCTGCCACTGGGAAACCCGCCCTGGCTCCTGCTTTGGCAGCATGCCACGCATGGGGAAATCAGTTTCAGGCAAATTCAGCGTGTGCTTATAATCCATGGTCTGGTCAGCCGTTGTTAGCATCGGCGGCATCACCCGCCGAAGAAGAATCAGAAGGAATCGTGTTTGAAGACACCGCATTTGAAGACATGGCCTCACGCCCAAGCGGGGCCGTGGCCAGCGGAAGCGAATAGTCCTGTTCAGCGTTCTCTTGGTCAGCGCTGTTTTGCCCACCTATTGCCGCCGTTAAATAGTGGCGAGCGCGGGCCTGGTCACGTTCAATTTGCGCTTTAAGCGCCTCAAGGTTGTCAAACTTCACCTCGCCCCGCAGGCGCGCGCAGGGAAACACCGTCATGCGTTGGCCGTAGAGATCACCTTTAAAATCCAGCAGGTGCACCTCCAGCGTTGGCCGTTCCGAACCCACCGTAGGGCGGAAGCCCACATTCGCCACTGCTGGGTAGCGCTCGCCATTTTCAAGCTCAGCCACCACCGCATAAACCCCACGCAGCGTTAATGGCTGGGGCATCAGCGGCAAATTGGCAGTCGGTACACCAATGGTGCGCCCCAACTGCTGGTCGCGCACCACTCGGCCATGTAACGAATAGGCGCGGCCCAGCAAACGCGCAGCAGCAGAAAAATTGCCGCTGGCAAGCAGAGTACGCACCCGAGAACTGGAAACCCGCTCGTCATCCACGGTAAAAGTACGCGTGTGCTCTACGCCAAACCCCTGTTCGCGCCCGACCTCCGCCAGCAGGGCAAAATCACCGCGGCGGTCGCAGCCGAAGCGAAAATCATCGCCCACGACCAAGTGCTTAACGCCTAGCCCATCAATCAACACCTGATCGATAAACTCACGCCCGGTAAGGCTGCGCAGCGCATCGTTAAACGGCAAGCAGAGAACCTGTTCAGCGCCAAAATCGCGGAGCAGCCGTACTTTCTCGCGTAGCCGGGTTAAACGCGGTGGAGCTTGATCACCAGCAAAAAATTCACGCGGCTGGGGCTCGAACACCACCACTGTTAACGGCACACTCCAGCGCGCCGCATGCTCTCGGCACTGCTGCAGGATGGCTTGATGGCCGCGATGCACCCCATCGAAATTACCGATGGTGGCAACGCAGCCACGATGAGCCGCTCTCAAGTTGTGCAGACCTCGAATGACGCGCATGGCACCTCAGCCGTTGGAGGACATAAAGCCTCTGATTATAACGAACCCACACCCAAGGATGCAGTGTTATGAGTGCATTTTTAAATGACGAACGCGCAAACCCAGTGCCGCCAGCCACGCAAAGTACAGCGAGCCGCCCAGTATCACTAGCCCGGTGACCCAGCTTATCCGTTGCCAAAGGCCAAACGCGAGCCAAGCCTGCCAGTCGGGCGCAATAAAATAGAGGGCCGCGCACATTAGCCCGCTGCCACCTAGTAACTGCACCGCATAGCGCTTCCAGCCCGGCTGAAAGACCAACACTCCCTGCTTATGCAGTAAGTAACCCAACAGGCCCGCGTTCAAGAAAGCAGAAAGCGCGGTGGCTAACGCTAATCCAGCATGAGCCAGCGGCCAAATCAGCAGTAGGTTAAACACCATATTAGCGACCATGGCGATAATGCCTACCTTCACCGGGGTTTTGGTGTCTTGGCGAGCAAAAAATCCCGGTGCCAATACTTTGATTAGCATAAAGGCTACCAAGCCAAAGGCATAAGCACGCAGGCTCATGGCCGCCATCTGGATGTCGTTGTCGGTCATCGCTCCGTAATGAAACAGCGTGATTAACAGCGGCTCGGCAAGCACCGCCAGCGCCAGTGCCGCGGGCAAGCCTAACAGCAATACAATGCGGATCGCCCAATCAAGCATCGCAGCAAAGTGCTCCTTGGACTGGTCAGCATGGCGTTTAGAGAGTGCTGGTAAAATCACCGTCCCAATGGCCACCCCAAACACGCCCAGCGGCAGTTCCACTAAACGATCCGAGTAGTAAAGCCACGACACGCTGCCCGCCGCCAGCAATGACGCCAAAACGGTATCCAACAGCAGGTTAATTTGCGATACCGATACCCCAAACAGCGCAGGCCCCATGAGTTTCAGTATGCGTCGCACTCCCTCATGAGCAAAATTAGGCCAGGGAGTAGGCATCAATCCCAAGCGCAGTAAAAACGGCACCTGAAAAACCAACTGGGCCGCTCCGGCGATCAACACGCCCCAGGCGAGCGCCATGGCGGGCTCTTCCATTAGCGGCATTAAAAACAGCGCCGCACCAATCAGCGAAAGGTTAAGCAGCACCGGGGTAAACGCGGGAACCGCAAAGCGGTTCCAGGTATTCAGTACGCTACCGGAAAACGCGGTGAGCGAAATTAGCAGTAAATAAGGAAAGGTTAAGCGCAGCATATCCGCGGTCAGCGCCAGCTTGTCCGGCTCACTGCCAAACCCAGGGGCAAATACCCAAATCAGCCACGGCGCACAGAGCATCGCCACGGCGGTAATTAGCGCCAGCACCGCCGTTAAGCTACCGGCAGTGGCATTCAGCAGCGCGCGTATCTCCTCCCGACTACGCTGGGTGGAGTACTCTGAGAGCACGGGTACGAAAGCCTGGTTGAAAGCCCCTTCGGCAAACAGACGGCGCAGAAAGTTAGGGATCTTAAACGCCACGAAAAACGCATCAGCGCCATCCCCTGCCCCTAAGAAGGTAGCGATAACCACATCACGCGCCAGCCCCATCACCCTCGACAGCATGGTCATGGCACTGACTACAAGCCCCGAGCGCATTAGCCCGCGACGCACGACTGTGGTGCCTGGGGATGTGTTGGGTGCTTTCTTCGCTGTCATAAGCTATCCAGAAAAATCATCTAGAAAAATCATCCAGACACAAAAAAACCGGCCGCAGCCGGTTTTTTTATGGCGCCTGCCGGCTTACGCCGCCAGTGCCTTAATACGCTTGTTCAAACGGCTCTTCAGGCGAGCTGCTTTCTTCTTAGACAGCACGTCTTTGTCTGCAATACGGTCAACGACCGGTTGCATTGCCTTGAACTCTTCCATTGCCTTAGCGTGGTCGCCGGTGCCGATCGCTTTCACTACACGCTTGATGTAGGTGCGGACCATGCTGCGCTGGCTGGATTTCAGGACGCGACGGTTCTCGGCCTGGCGGGCGCGCTTGCGAGCTTGCTTGCTGTTCGCCACAGGGTATCTCCTTGGAGAATAAAGGTTGCCGATAAAACGGCAACGAAATTAAATATGTGTTCGTCTGCTGTGCTGCCACAGCACGACGTTTCCGCAACAACCAATTGATTTGGCAGGCGTATCACCCTACCAAAGTGTGTAGCAGGCAGTCGAAATAAGCTGCCCGCTCACGGGACTTGTCTGAGAGGATGGCGTAGTCTATCACGCGCTTGGCGAGCTTGCTAGCTACGCCTTTACAAGTACAACGTATAACTTTAAAAGCAGGCTGCCCGGCGCAGACCTACTCAAAGGAAACATGTCAGTGTCATTGCGGCGTTTACACACTCGCTTACTACTAGCCATTTGCATACCGTTGATCCTCGTATCGACAACACTGCTGCCTGTGCTCCATGTCCATATGGAGTCCCGGCTAGATAGCCTGCATACCGAAGCAGATGCCTTATTGAAAGTTGGCCAGGAGGCACTAACCCGCGATATTAATGAAAGCCTAAATTACGCGCTGGCGATTGCCGAAATGCCTGCATTAAGGCGGTACCTGGCAGCACAGGACAACTCGTCGATATCAGCCCAGCCTTATTCGCTTAGCGACTTATCGCAACTTTCAACCTTTCTAAACACGTTGATCAGCCACAACCCTCGCTATACCAAGCTGGTACTCATTGATAATCATGGCAGCGAAGTACTCCGCGCACCTAAAAGTATTCAAACGGGGCACCGCGTGAATGGCAATCATCATGCCTATACCGACTACTTCAAAGAAGCCTCTTCACTGCAGCCACGCGATCTTTATATCTCGCCGCCGGGCCGTAACCTCCAATTTGAGCTAATGGGTAGCGACGTGATTCCTGTGGTCAATGTGTCGACACCCGTTTTTGATGCCATGGGGGAACGCCGTGGCGTGGTGCTTTTGAGCCTCAATTGGGATTACCTTACCAGCGCCCTACGTCAGGCCATGTTGCTTGACCAAGATGCCAATGCGATTTTAATCGACGCCCAAGGACGATGGCTGCTCGATGAAGGCATCCCGCCATTAAATACGACGAGCTTTGGCAGCGATTTTGCCGCCCTTTCACCTCTCTATTGGCAAGCCATGCAGCAGCGCAATACAGGCCATACCAAGGTCGATGGCCAGCTATTACGCTTTCAGACTGAAGATATACGCACTCAGCGCTACCGTAGCCTAGCGGGTACTGTTTTCAGCGAAAACGCTTACTACCCTTGGAAGCTGGGCGTGACATTACCACTACCTACTTGGCGATCCTTAATAGAAGAAGAGACCACCGTGCTCTGGTTTCTACTGTTGACCTACGGTGTCGCCGTCGCCTTTGGAATATTCTGGGCTCTCAGCAGCCAGCGTCAGCGCCAGCTACGTAGGGCGGCTCAGCGCCACGCTCATGAAGTCAGCGATCTTTATGAAAACGCCCCCTGCGGCTACCACTCGCTCGATACCACAGGGCGAGTGATCAAAATGAACCGCACCGAGCTCGCTTGGCTAGGCTACACCGACGAAGAAGTTATTGGTCACATCACTTACCGAGAATTGATCACGCCAGAAACCCGCGATCAGTTTGATAAAGCTTTCGCAAACGTAAAACAAAATCAACCCAGTAGCGCTGAATGCAGCCTGCTAACCCGAAACGGCGAGCAGCGTCACGTCATGATTCAAGCCTCAGCCTTCTGCCGCAATGGTCAGTTTGTGCATTCGCGCGCTACCGTCTTTGACCTTACCGAGCGCAAAGAGCTGGAAGAGAAACTACGCGCCCAAGCCATGACCGACCCCTTAACGGGGGTCTTCAATCGGCGCTATTTACAGGCCCAAGCAACGACTGAAATATCCCGGGCGCGAAGGCAAAATCTCCCAATCGCGTTCATCGCCATTGATATTGACCACTTTAAGCACATTAACGATACGTACGGACATGACGCAGGCGATGACGTACTGAAAAACTTCACCAAAATAGTAACCAAACTGCTTCGCCAGGAAGACTTGCTATGCCGAGTGGGCGGCGAAGAGTTTGCTATTTTGCTTCCCAATACCTCGCTTTCTCAAGCGGAACAGGTGGCCGAGCGAATACGCAGAACAACGGCAGTTACCCCCATTAACGTCACAGCTGAGCACGCCGAACAGGCACTTTGGCTGACTGCTTCACTAGGGGTAACGACTATTCTAGACAACGAAAAAGCACTTAAGCCTGCCCTAAAACGCGCCGATATAGGGCTATACCAGGCTAAAGATAATGGCCGAAACCAAGTGGTTGTTAACGCGAAGTAACTGACCTACTGCGACCTTTAAGGCACGGCCTGCCCGGTAGGCGCTAAAATTTTGCGCAAGAAATGGCGCGTTCGCTCATCTTTGGGTGCAGTGAACAACTCTTCAGGAGGCGCTTCCTCGACGATGCCGCCCTCGTCCATGAAGACAACCCGATCCGCTACTTCCCGGGCGAACTGCATCTCGTGGGTGACCACGATCATCGTCTGGCGCTCTACCGCCAACTGCTTCATCAGGCTCAACACTTCTTCAACCCACTGAGGGTCAAGGGACGACGTGGGTTCGTCAAACAGGATTACATCAGCGTTGGCGGCCATGGCACGACCAATACCCACTCGTTGCTGCTGGCCGCCTGAGAGCGAAGCGGGATAAGCATCTGCTTTGTCTGCCAGGCCGATACGTTCAAGGATCTCTCTTGCCCGTGCATGGGCCTTCGCTTTCGGCAACTTATCCACCACGATCATCCCCTCGCTGATATTCTCCAGCGCGGTTTTGTTGGCGAACAGGCCGTAGTTCTGAAATACAAAGGCGGTACGCCGGCGCAATGCCAGGATATCTGCCCGGCTGGCACGCTGGGTATCAACGCTCAAATCACCCACCTGCAAACGGCCTGCATCAGGGCGTTCAAGAAAGTTGATGCAGCGCAGCAACGTCGATTTACCTGTACCGGAAGGCCCAATGATCACAATGATCTCGCCCTGAGCAAGACTCAAGTCGATATCTTTAAACACCGTATGGCCACTAAAACGCTTGGTAATGCCTTGCAGCGAAATCATCGTTGGTAGGCCTTATTCAGATAAATTTCTAACCGGCGCTGCCCCCAAGAGAGCACTTCCACAATCGCCCAATAAATCAGCGCCACCAGCAGGAATGCTTCTAAATAGAGGAAGCTGCCCGCGGCCTCTTTTTGGGTAGCGCCCATCAACTCGGTCACCCCCAGCGTAAAGGCCAACGAGGTCGCTTTGATCATGTCGATGAAATAGTTCATCAGCGTCGGCGTTGCCACGCGGGTAGCCTGGGGCAAAATGATACGGCGCATCAGTTGCGACTGGGTCATCCCGATGGAAAGCGCGGCTTCAGTCTGGCTGCGATCAATCCCGACAATCGCCGCACGGATAGATTCGGCCATATAGGCAGAGAAGTGCAGCGTCAGGCCTAGCACGGCGGCGGTAACGCCGGTAATCGAGATCAAGGCGCTAATCAGTTGTGGTAGGCCATAATAGAATAGGAACAGCTGAACCAGCAGCGGCGTACCCCGGAAAAACGAGATAAACAGCAGTGAGAAGCCATTTAAGAACGGCACTTTCGATACGCGAACTACCGCCAGCAGGCACGCCAGAATCAGCGCAAAGAACATGGCAATCGTTGCCATTTGAAGGGTGAGCGGCAAGTAGCGCAACAGAACCGGCAGCAGCCCCCACATGTATTCGAGGTTAAGCATGATAATTAAACATAGGCTAAATCGCTTATAAGCAAACGGCCGTGGCAATGCCACGGCCGCGTTGAACGGATCAGTTCAGCGTTTAGGGCTGGGTGATATCAGTATTAAACCACTTTTCCGATATCTCACGCAGCTCACCATTCTCACGCAACTCACTCAGCGCTGCATCGACACGGTCGCGCTGCTCACGGCCCGCTTCATCATCACGGAACGGCAATGCGTTCTCAATGGTCGAGAACGGCTGCCCTGCCAGCTCTAACGGTAGGCCTTTCTCTTTAATGACCTGTGTAGCACTCACGCGATCCATCACAAAGGCTTCTACCCGGCCCAGCGCCACATCCTGTTCGATATTGGACTCATAGGTACGAATATCGATTTCGTCGGCGTTGGGTTGCTCACGTAGCAATTGCTCATAATTAGAGCCCAGGTTGACGGCCACGCTTTTACCGGACAAATCTTCAACACCTTCAATGGTGTCATTGCCTGCCCGCACCACGACCTGCGCGCCGTCATACACGTAAGGCGAAGTGAACACATACTTCGCTTCACGCTCTGGGGTAATGGTGATCTGATTAGCAATGGTGTCGATACGGCCAGATTCAAGCATCCCCGCCAAGCCCGAGAAGCTCGCCGTGACGAACTCGATATCATCACCGGTGATCTCACCCACGGCATTCATGACATCAACTTCAAAGCCTTTGAGTTCATCTTGCTCAACGAAGGTAAAGGGGAAATAACCGCCGGACATGCCCACCCGGAGCGTATCGGCTTGGGCAGAAGCGGCGAAAAACCCACTGGCAACACTCAACGAAAGCGCCGCAAGGGTAGTAGTTAACTTAGCTGGTAGTGGCATGAGTCTGTTTCCTCGTTAGTCGATATCCCGACGATCCGAATAGCCACACAAATAATCATGAGGCATTGATGGCTGCTAGTTTACCTCTACGACAAAAGCATACAAAAGAATATTAAAGATAATTTTTATTCTTTTATTGAATATGCAGTCACACCGTGATGTATGGCTATTTGTGGCGAATGGCCTGAAACGTTTTAAAGGTAGCGGCTTGGCGATCGGCATCTAGCACACCTCCACCCAGCGCTGCCAACTCCTGAGTAAACGTAACCAGTTTTTCCAACTGTACCTTATCAAACCCGCGCCTGCGCTTTGGCTTTTTGAGGATGACACTTACACCACTGATCAAATGCTCTTCTTGCTGAAAGGCTTCTGGAGGTGGCATCAATCCAGGCGGGTAGGCATTGGTAACCCGCAATGGGTTTTGCGGGGTAACGCCTGGCACGCTATAAACCTGAAAGGCCTCATCGTAGTGGGCCTCCCACTTTTGCAGGCTCGAGAACAGCTTTTTGTTGAGTGCGATATCCGGTTGATCAAACATCACAAACAGTACATGAGTGCTCTCTTCTGCCTCTACAGGTGCCACCTCCTCTACGCTATCTTCATTCTCGGGTAACGTAGAGGAGGTATTCACCTGTTTAGCAACAGCAGGGGGCTGAGCGGCCAGTTCATTGCTCTCATCAGTTGGCACTGACTGTCCGAGCCTTAGCCACTCTCCGCCCCTCCAGCACGCCTCTGCCACTCAATAGGAAATACATGCAAATGATAAGGCTGTTAAAACTCAACAAGCCAGCCGCCATAGCCAAAGTTACTGACTGTTTATGCGGATCCATTCGTTATTTTCCTGATAAATAAGAAATAAAAAATTGAGTAGTCAAGATAGCTCCAGCGTAGCGAGCTGCCTTCATTATCGAACAAACATCAATAAGATTAATGTTATGAGCTAAGTAATTGGTGCTAGGCATAAGCCAATAAAGAAAAGAGACTAAGTATTGGATGTCCAGAAACCTTATACTACGCGGTACAAGCCATCACTCGTACCAACCACACCAACCGGCTTCTCTTTTCTAATTTAGCAAAACTGAGGAAATTCTATCAATATGTCTGTATTCATATAAAAGTAAAAATTGTTTCAGATCTAACTGGTGAAGAGGTTTGATAGGCAAATCCACTAGGCCTTTTCGTCCATTTACTTCCATGATGTTGTGCCAATATAGGCACAACTAGGCCGTTAAGGCCATTTGATAGTCTAGAACGTACAACCAGAGAGACAACACGGCCTATCATAGATATTACAGATCTCATTGACAGCCTTTTTATACGATTTTGAATACGCAGTGCTGACTGAAACTCACTCAAATGCATAAAATCACACAAATTACAAGAACAGCTATACTTAAAACCGCTGAATGAATAATATCAACAAACTTCTGGCAATGAAGACTACAAAAGACATTTGAAATAATGTATAAACATAATAGAGACCTATTACGCTCAATTAAAGGGATATTATGATTCCAGTAACTAAGCCCTACCTACCCAACCGCGAGAGACTCGACCGCTATATTGATGGTATTTATGAACGCGCCTGGTTGACAAATAATGGTGAACTTGTAAAAGAGCTTACTAAGCGATTGGAATCATATTTAAGTGTAGAAAATCTCCTTCTAGTTGCCAATGGAACATTAGCTCTTCAAATTGCTTATCGTGCTTTAGGTATTAGTGGTCACGTAGAACCTACCGAAGCTATCACTACTCCCTTTACGTTTGTGGCTACAGCGAGCTCACTTAAATGGGAAGGTATAGAACCCATTTTTGTCGATATCAACCAGAATACTTGGTGCCTTGACCCGACATTAATTGAAGCTGCAATCACACCTAACACAAAAGCAATTGTCCCGGTACACGTTTTTGGCAATGCATGTGAAGTAGAAAAAATCGACAACATTGCTAGAAAGCATCAATTAAAAGTTATTTATGATGCATCCCACGCCTTTGGCGTAAACTACAAAGGTGAAAGCCTACTTAAGCATGGCGACGCTGCAACTCTTAGCTTTCACGCAACCAAACTTTTTCACACAGGTGAAGGTGGCGCTATCATATTCAAACGTAAGGAAGACTTAGAGCGCGCTAAGAAAATGATTAATTTCGGCATCACTGGACCAGAGGTAATAGAAGGGTTGGGTATTAATGCTAAAATGAATGAGTTGCAAGCAGCGATGGGTCTAGCGGTGTTAGACGAGATAGATCAAAACCTCAGTGCAAGAAAGGAAATTTGGACAGAATATAAGGAAATTTTAAAAGGACTTGTTAAGTTCCAAGACAACAGCATGAATTCAACTAAAAATTATTCCTATTTTCCAGCAGTATTCAAGAGCAAAGAAGTTGCTAATAAAGTACTTAACATTTTGATGGAAAACAACATTCACCCAAGAAGATATTTCTATCCTTCACTGGAAACTCTAACCTATGTAACAGACAACAATAGAAAAATAGTTTCTCACGGCATTGCCAATAAAATACTATGCCTACCAATCTATCCAGGCTTAAAGATAGACACAGTAAAAGAAAGTATTTATAAGGCCATCAAGCATATCAATCAGGAAAAAAAATGAAACCCTCATTATTTTTCATATTAGGCAATCCAAGATCAGGCACTTCGCTTTTAAGATTAATGTTGAACAGTCATCCAGGTATATTGGCTCCGCCTGAGTGTGGTTTTCTATTATGGTTAACCGACTCATACCTAAGCAATACAGTTTACTCTGAAGAGTCTCTATTGAGATTTTCTAAAGATGTATTTAATTGTAGAAAATTTGAGACATGGGGGGTCAGTGAAAGAGATATTCTAAATCAACTCCTTATAACACGCCCTTGTAGTTACTTAGAGCTAGCGACTAGCGTTTATTTAGCTTACGCAAAAAAACAAAAAAGAAGCCCCTCCATGATTGGAGATAAAAATAATCATTACATCAAAGAAATAGAAAAAATAAATAAATTTCACCCAAACGCAAAAAAAATATTTATCATTCGAGATGGCAGGGATGTTGCACTGTCTTACTTAAAAATATCTCAAAGCGATTTAGAGTCGAAATACCGTCCACAATTGCCTAATACTATTGAAGAAATAGCAACCGAATGGAACTCGACTTCATTAATAATTCATGAACACGAGCATGATAGAAACTCATGTATTGTAACCTATGAAAGTCTTATTCAGTTCCCGGAAAAAACACTTAAGAAAATATGCAGGCATTTAAACATTAGCTACTCAAAAAAAATGTTAGACTTCTATACTAAAAATGACGAGCCTACAGATTTTTTGCAATGGAAAGAAAAAACCAAACTTCCCTTGGATTCATCAAATCTATATAAATACGAAAAAGAAATGACAACGAAAGATATTCAACGCTTCGAAAAAAGAGCTGTCAAATATCTTAAATTATTTAATTATTTATAATAACTTACACTACGAAATGGGTAGACGATAATCTCTACCCACTTCAAAAATGATAAATTATTGTTATTTAAAAATGATAAATTGGTTTCCCATAATATCAACACTGAGACTGTTCATTTCAACAAACTCATCAACAGCTTTTTTCACGCCTCCCTCCCACCAGCCACCTAACTGATAGTCATCACCACAAATCATACCCCCGAGTTTCACTTTTTGATATGAAAGAGCAAGATCCTTCATTACATATTCATATAAATGATTACCATCTATATAAACCCAATCCAAACTATTATCATTAAAATGGAGTAACGCAGCCTCAGAAACAGCACGATGTATTTGAACTACACCATTATCTACCTCTTTAGAAAAACGATTATTCACATGTTCAAATCGCTCATTTAATTCAATTTGCCCACCACTCAAACCGCCATACCATGATTCAGAATACAGGCTATCGTTCTCATATTTCCAAGGATCAACCAAGTGCAACTTAGCAGGTTTAACATATTGCATTATAAGTTGACTAAAATCTCCTTTATGCACACCTATTTCAGCGCCAATAGACCTTTTTGGCAATCTCTCAAGCAAGTTGATACGAACCTCATCCTTATCCATTTGCACCCTCTTCGCGTAAGTAATCTTGTAAGTCTTTGAGTTTATTTATTACACTATCTTCTCCCCTTGCAGAAAGAAGTTTTTTTCTTTCCAATAAAACTTCATCCTTACTTTTATCTTTTATCTCTCCAATCCCTACTAGTTTAGAAAATTCTTCTAAATCAACAGCATTGACACCCATTGCTTTTATACGCTTCCACATTGGATTTATAATTCTTCTGTTATGGTGTATTATTTTCTCCTTAAGTACAACGTGTGTACCATAATAAATAGCTGCATTAATCGTAGCTCCTGCTTGTGCTCTATCATGAGCAGTAACAAGAATTTCAGCCTTAGATACTAACGCGAAATAATCCTCTTTACTCATAAACTCGCAGATTAAATATGTATTCTTTTCTAAACCACATGACGTCAAATGTTTTTTAATAAAGCCAGCATACTCATTAGACACATTATATGAAAAAGGTATAAATATTTTATAATTAACGATATCTTTTTTCTTAGAAAGAATATTCAAAATATCAATGTGATTATTGCCAACATCTCCACTATTACCAACAATGATAATTTTCTCTTTCTTTTCTATAGCTTTATTTTCATCAAATGGCAACTTATATAAAAAATCAAAGTGTGGTTTCCTCCCGAAAATGCGAGCAAAAACATCGTAATCTGAAGATGTAACTGTCGCCACACAGTCTATATTTTTCACTAAATCAGCCATGTTATTATCTTCTTTTTCACAACAATATAAATCACCACCCCATATAATCCACACCAACTTCTTTTTAAGGCCTATATGTTTTACAATTTTTTTCTGCCATTCAAAGAAAATCCCATGGAATAAAACACCTTCAACTGCGTCATTCAGACAATTATTAAGCACACTTTCAAAGTCTTTTTCAAAATCGAAAAAAATAGCTTTATTATTGTTGGATAAATCAACATCATACCCTGGTATTGAGCGACATCTCTCTACATAAATATATTGTTCAGTATCTAGTAATCTTTCATCAGCTAGCGTATTAACCAAAGGCTGAATGTGAATATTATTAAAACAAATATGAATAATCTTTTTTTCAGGCGAACGAAACAACTCCCGGCCTTTTATATTTTTCATCTTAATTGGCAAATAACTTTTCATTTTAGCTACATATTTCTTCCCAAACTCTGGGCTGATACTCTGTAGCAACTTAAGACTAAAATCGATGCTGCCATAAGCCTCATGTAGAATAAATGCCATCTTTTTCACTGCATCTTCTGAAAGCTCACCCATTCGATTAATATCTTTCACATATACAGCATCTGCTGTTGTCAGCTGATTAATGCCTTGATGAATTCCACCGTTGATTTTCATCGGGGCATAGAGGCGCCTCCTTTGCTCTAAAAGAGTATGCAGCATAAAACCATTTGCACGCATCCACTGATCAATTTCGGCGAAAAGTGGTTGATTTTCATAAAGCTGTATAAAATTCACTTCAGTTTGGATAATCAGTGCATTTTTTAGTTTAGTTACAGCATTTTTAAATACATTCAATTCGCCGCCTTGAATATCGATTTTTAACCAGTCGATTTTTTTAATTTCGCTGACATCATCCAGCCGGACAGTATCTATTTCCTCGATCGACTTAACTTTCCCCCAAATTGGGTAGCCTTGGAAATGATCTAGCACTTGATTATTAGGTTTTAGCGTTGAAGTCATGCCCGAGGCTTGGCAAATATAAAGTTTAGTTTTCTCACCAGTACCAACAGCGTGGGGCAAATACGTTTCATTCGGCCCCTTCATTGTTAGAAGCTTTTGAAGAGCGTCTTTTTGTGGTTCGAAACCGATCAGATTAACCAAACCACGCTGAAGCAGCCCTGCATAAGGAGGGGTGCCATCAATAGGGTTTGCACCAATATCAATCACATAGATTGGCCCATCAAGTTCCCATAAGGCTGTGGGTTTCTTATGCAACTGAGATTTCGTAAGATTAGAATTACGTGCAACATCATTATGCGCTGATTCTTGGACGTCGCTTTGTGGTAACTCAGCATCACCATTCAGCGTATCATTATATGTCGATGCACTATCAGACACTAATTGCTCACTATTGGCCGGGGAGTACGCCAATCTAGGGCTAGACTCCTTCAGGCTATCAGTATTGGATTCATCAATACTGGGGTTCAGCAGTCTTTCTTCAAATAAGTATTTTTCTGCTTTTTTTTCATCTACTTTAACCAGCACCTCATATGCCATATCTGTAATGCCATACACGGTATGCAACAGAAAAGCCAGTTTGGAGCGCTGGTTTTCACTCAGCTCAGCCAGCCGCTCGTGAGTGGGCAGGAAAATGGCATCGGCACTTTGAAGTTCGGTAGCTTGGCGAATTTCTGCAGATACGCTATCCGGCAGGTGGCTTAAGTGCTGTTGGTTATTGAAACGATAGAAACGAAAGCCGTGGCGTGACATCCAATGCTGAATTTCAGCTAAATTAGGCTGATGCTTATGCGTTGGCTGAAAGGCAATACGCACTTGAGTGACTAGCGTATCTTTAAGAGCTTTTTCGCCGTTTTCAAGGATTGCAGTGGCGTCGCTTAGATCATCTAGAATTAACCAATCCAGACTCTCCAGCCCTTCGATGCTATCTAACGCGATGGTATTGATCGGAAGCTTAGCAAGCACGCTTGCACCTGCTGGGTTAGCTCCGTACTGTTGTTCCGCTGGCAGCGGTTCCAGGGTGCTGCTCAATGCTGGATCTAAGCACGCATAAAGCGTCGCTGTGGTACCATTCCCAAGCACAGCATGTGGGAAAACTTGTACGTCGTCGCTACCTTCGAATTGATTCGGGTTTTCCACTCTGCTAGCAGGGTCGAATGAAACAATACCAAAGGCTTTTAGCTTCCTTAGGCTTACAAGACTTTGCTGCCGGATAAGCTCTGAACCGTTATCTAACACTATAATCTTGCTAGGTAAAGACCAGCTGAACTCGTCTGCCTCGGTTTCGAAATTTTCTGCATAAATAACATCAACGGGTGTTTCTTCGTCTGTAAATTGTGCCTGCCCCGTTTTATCGAACGTTAAAGCAGTTGGCTGCTTTCCCTCGCAATGGCGCTGCCAAATGGCACGCATCGCATCAGTAAAGTGTCTTGAAAAACGAGTGGCATCACATACAGGCGATTCTAATAAGGCCTGACGCAAGTGTTGCCTAATAGTAGCAAGACTATCTAAATCACTGGCTAACGAAATAGCACGTTCTTGGTAATCTTCCCAACTATTTACTACTAGCTCCGGCATACCTGCATTGGCTAAGTGGGTGGCACTATGTCTTCCGGCGAAAGTTGGCCCAGGAAGCGTGATAACAGGAACTCCCATTAACAAAGCCTCACAAGTCGTTAAACCACCAGAATAAGGCCAAGGGTCTAAAGCAATATCTACATTTTCGTACGAGGCAAGTAATTCTCTATGGCGGGATGGCCCTTCAATAATTAATCGATCAGCTGATATACCTAAGTCTTTTATTTTTAGCTCAATATGATCTTTCATCTCCTTCGATTCATATTGAATACTCTTTAAATATAACTTTGAACGTGGCACTCGATGTAAAATCTCTGCCCAACGACTAATTACAACGTCATTTATCTTTTTACCATTATTAAAACATGCAAAAGTAACAAACCCATTTTTAATCGCAGGCAAAGAAGATACTAAAGGAGCATACACAGGTGGAGAGTAGCATATATAGTCGTCTGGCAATCGAATTAAATTTTCAACATATCGATCATCCACCCCTAATGGTGTTTCAATACTATCAGAGATAAGATAATCGATAGCTTTAACGCCTGTTGTATTTATCAGCCCACCAACCCATTTAATCTGAAGTGGCGCTGCTCTCATGGCCACAGCCATCATTCGATTTCCGGAGTTATGGCCTGACAAGTCAACAAAAATATCAACACAGTCAGAAACGACGAGTGAACAAAATTCTGAATCTTCTAAGTGGTCAATTACTTGCCATTTACTGGCGATATTTTTAAAACGCTCAGTAACATCATCACAATGATTATTCGAGCTATAAAAGTAAAAATCAAATTGATATGAAGAACAGTTTTCTAATGCTGAAATTATCATATGGCCTACAGGATGGCTACGAAAACCATCAGATATCATGCCAATACGAATTTTTTTTTCTTTTTTTAATAAAACGTTAAACTCTTTGGTTTCTGTTAAATCAAAACTTCTACCCCATTCCATACATATTTTTTGCAGTTTAGCTTCAGAAATCTCTGGATGATAATGCGCAGTTGTTAAATAATTTGACCACGCAAGTGAGGTACTGTCAGGAAACGAGATGGCTTTTTTGTATACTGCAAGGCTTTCTTCTAATCGCCCAAGGCTATTGAGCACATTCCCTAGGTTATTATGTAATGCAAAACTATTTGGATTTATAGAAACCCCTTTTTCATAACAAGACAATGCATCTTTATAACGATGCAATGACATCAATATATTGCCTTTAAGTGAAAGATATTCACCTTTTTTTGGCTTTAATCGGCATGCCGCTTCTGCAAAAATAAGTGCATCTTCATTCTTCCCCTTCTTACTCAACAAATAAGCTAATCCGTAGCAAATACCAGGATTACGTTTTTCAACTTCATACCCTTTCAGCAAATACTCCTCAGCTTCATCATATAGCCCTAGAAAATAAGATGCCTCCGAGTATTTTGCGTAATCCTTAGCATCACAAGCGCCGATATTATCAAGTGTCGCAAAAACGTCATAAGCACTTTGATAG
This sequence comes from Halomonas sp. KHS3, assembly GCF_000830495.1. NCBI lineage: Bacteria > Pseudomonadati > Pseudomonadota > Gammaproteobacteria > Oceanospirillales > Halomonadaceae > Halomonas > Halomonas sp. KHS3. The sequence goes on from NZ_JWHY01000011.1 coordinate 87,291, forward strand.
TTTTTATCATCTAAAAACTCGATTGCTTTTTTCTTCAAATTATTAATATTACTCATCAAACACCTTCACTATAATCAGCATATGCACATAACCATAGCTCTCATGCTAATCAATAAATCTAAAAAAAGACACAGCCACCGTGAAATATTTTGCAAATAGAGACTAGAATGAAAATTATAAGTAAATATTTTAAACAAAAAAGGCAGGCCATAGGCCTGCCTTATATGTACTTGTCTTAACTAAAAATTATCCCAGAAGAGACAGTACGTTCTGCGGTGTTTGGTTTGCCTGTGCCAGTACAGAGGTGCCAGCCTGTTGCAGGATCTGAGCACGGGTCATGTTAGCGACTTCACTTGCGTAGTCAGCATCTTCAATACGTGACCGAGCAGCGGATAGGTTGGTTTCGTTGGTCTGCAGGTTGGTGATCGCAGACTCGAAACGGTTTTGGATCGCACCTAATCCAGAACGCAGCTCGTCGACTTGCTTCAGAGCACTATCAAGCTGCTCCATCGGATTAGCAGTTGCACCGTTCAACAGGTCTTTAGCTGACAACTCACCACCAGCAACGGTAAACGCAGCTTCCGTTTGATCAGTAGTAATGTCGGCCTCGGAAGGCTCTAGCGCTACGCTGAAGTCCTGAGCATTAGCGGCGCCAGTACCTGCAATATCAAAGCCTTGCAATTTAAGGGCTGTAACTTCTGATTCATTTTGAGCTTCAATGTTAACTTCAGCATACCAATTACCGGCTTCATCAACTTTGGCAGAACCCGTATCTACTGTAATGGCACCGGCTGACACACCTAGTTTTGTTGCAAGGTCAGCTGCGAAGTCATTGACAGAGCTACCTACAACAGCAGTTGAGGATCCGTATGCTTTTTCAAATGCTGCAGTTGCTGTAGCACCACCAGCTGCAGCAAGATCAGTCGAAGTACCTTGTGGGCCATTAACATTGAAGCTGGCAAGGTTTAGAGTACCAGCAGTGATTTTTTCCAAGGCAACGTCGATAGACTCACCGTCGTTGGCACCCACCTGAATAGACAGGCTTTGGTCGTCAGCAAGCACTTTAACGCCGTTGAAGTCAGTCTGATCAGAGATACGGTTGATCTCAGTCAGACGCTGATCGATTTCGTCCTGAATGGAAGCACGGTCATCAGCAGAGTTAGTGTCGTTCTGAGACTGAACGGCCAGCTCACGGATACGCTGCAGGTTGTCGTTTACCTGGTTCAGGGCGCCTTCAGCGGTTTGCGCAACGGAGATACCGTCGTTGGCGTTACGCTGAGCCTGTGACAGACCAGTGATCTGTGAAGACATGCGGTTGGCGATGGCTTGGCCAGCGGCGTCATCTTTAGCGCTGTTGATGCGCAGACCAGAGGACAAACGCTCCATAGCGGTAGACAGGGAATTCTGTGATTTAGCCAGGTTGTTCTGGCCGATCATCGCTGTGATATTGGTATTGATCACTGACATGGTGTGTATCTCCTTGCATGGACACTGGCCTTGAAGGCCCGCTTTTCGGCCACTTTGTGTGCCGTTATATTAATTAACGGCAGCGCGGCGGGGTTCTTTAGGGGAAGTGGTAAAAAAAGATGTAAAAGTTGGTAACTGAGAGGTGATGCAAGTAGTGTTTTTAGCAAACATAATGATTGTTGCGCTTCTCTTGCAAAAACGGCCTCATAGTATAGGAGGCCGTTTGTTCATTCTGGGTTCTGGTTAACGTTACTTCTTGCGACCTAGCTGAGCGTCAAGTGCATCAAACTGCTGGGTGAGGTAAGAGCTGGTTTGGTTCATTTGGGCGACCATGCCATCTAACTGACCAAACTGCTTACGATAGCGGGCGATGGTGCTCTCTATCGTCTTTTCCATGCGTTCAAAGCGTTCATCTAAGCTTTTTACACGATTTTCCGCTCCCGTAATGGCACCTTTGATAGTTCCATTGTCACTTAATAAGTTGGTTAACGTCGTGGTTAGCTGCCCTGCCATGCCACTCGCTTCATCTTTGCCAGCAAAAAAATCGCTGAGCGCGTCGGGACTCTTGGCCGCCAGATCACTTAACTTGTCTTCATCGAGCTCTAGCTTACCGTCACGCTGCAAGGTAATGCCTAGCTGGTTAAGGGTAGAAAACTCACCTTCCGCAACACTACCTATCATCACACTGCGCAACCGAGACTCAATGGTGCGTACCGTGCTGTCTCCTAGCAACTTACCGGCAGTTTGGGTTTTGCTATCATATTTTGTAAGGTTATTAATTGTTCCTTCCAAGCTATTATAGGCTTTAACAAACTCGCCTACCGCCTCGCGCAACGCTAGGGTGTTGCGCTCAACGCTTACCGTGCTGGTAGCCGTCTCGCCATCTTCCAACGCTAAACTTGCAATGTTGAGTGTAACGCCTTGAATAGCATCTTCAATTTGGTTACTGGCACTGGTGATATCAATTCCATTTACCTTCAATACAGCATCTTTGCCCATCTGCTGGGTAGCCGCATCTTCACTAAAGGGGCCAGCCACAGCTACACCACCGCCATCAACAAAACTAAAACTATTGATTGAGGCCTCAGCGCCGCTTTCCTTGGAACTCAATGCCAATCGATAGCCCGTACCGTCATTGATGATAGAGGCACTGACTCCCGACTCTTTGTCTGCATTAATTGCATCACGAATATCGCTTAGACTGCTATCGGCTGTTAGGGCGATATCGACACTATCGCCACTGCCAAAGCTAAGCTGAAACGCAGTCGCCCCTTGTAAGTCGAGCGCAGCATCTTGATCGCCAACGCGGGTAGACGCGAGCGTACCCGCAGTGGCCAACTGGCTAACTTGAACGCGATAACTGCCGGGCAATGCATCGGCTGTCGCTGTTGCTTTTACGCCCTCTCCCTGCACGTTGGCAGAAAGGCTTTGATACAGCTTAGGATCGTTTATTTTCCCTACTACATCTTTAAAAGCATTCAGCGATGTTTGCAGTTGACCATAGGCTGAAACTTTGGCGCTTTGATCTGCTTTTTGCTTCGTAATCGGCGCAAGCTTACCGCGCTCTGCTTTCTGCAATTGATCCAATAGGCCAGTCAGGTCAAGACCCGAGCCAACGCCAAGGGAGGTTATCGTCGCCATATTGACTGTTCCTCAGTAAAAAGGCTAAACCTGAAACATTCAGCGCATGGGGGTACGCTGACAATTGTGATATGTAACCCTATCGGCTGATTAGCGGGTAACTTTAGCGCTTTTTCTTTCGCTAAATTGATTGTTTTTCTTTTGCTAACAAAAACGCCTGCTTAGCACAGGCGTTTTGGGGTGGGGTTAGGCGGCAGAGTGGATCAGCCTCGACCTAGCTGCGCATCCAGCGCATCGAACTGTTGGGTGAGATAACTGCTGGTCTGGTTCATTTGCGCAACCATGCCATCCAATTGACCAAACTGAGTGCGGTAACGAGATATCGTTTGCTCAATTGATTGCTCCATACGGGTATATTGCTCTACAAGCGATGCTTTGAGATTTTCAGCCCCGCTAATCGCACCTTCCACTCGGCCATTAGAGCTAAGTAATTGTTCGACAGCTGTATTAATTTGCCCTGCCATACCCGCCTCATCCGTATCGCCTGCGAAGAAGGTTGAAAGCGCACCTTGGTTATTAGCAATGGCATCATCAAGTTTGTCCTGATCGATCTCAAGCTTGCTATACCCAAGCTCGCTATCGTACTTATGAGAAATGCCAACATCGCTGAGAATGGAGAGTTCACCCTCAACAGCCCCACCCAGTACACCGCGCAAGCGCGATTCGACGGTACGGACGGTGCTATCGCCCAATAGCTCACCCGACTCGCCAGTTTCGAAATTGAAACTGGTGAGATCACCAATCTTGTCTTTAAGGCCATTGTAGGCTTCCACAAAGCTGGTCACAGCCTCGCGAACAGCGCGGGTGTCTTGCTCAACGGTGACCGTACTATCACCCTCTTCTTCAAGGTTAAGTGTCACACCTTGGATAGCGCCTTCTACCTTATTAGTGGAGCTGGTGATGTCAATGCCGTTGACGGTAAGCGCTGCGTCAGTACCGCTTTGCAGCGTATTGGCGGTATCTGAAGTGAACGGGGCAGTACCGTCAAAACTGAAATCAGCGATAGAGGCATCTGCGCCGGTTTCACTAGAGCTAAGCGCAAGGCGGAAATTGGTACCATCATTAATGATAGTCGCGTTCACGCCAGAATCTTCAGTGGCGTTAATTGTATCGCGAATATCTTCCAGAGTGCTGCCTGACGCTATATCGACCTCTTGAGTGGAACCATCAGCAAAGTTCAGGGTTAATTTTTGGTCAGCAGCTGTGATTGCCTCATCGGCGGCTGTCACCCCTTCTGAAGCAAGTGTGCCGCGAGTGGCTAGAGTGTCAACGGTAACGTTATAGCTGCCTGGCTGCGCTTCCGCATCAGCAGCGGCAGTAATGGCTGAACCGCCCACATTAGTGGAGAGACTTTCGTAAAGAGCACTGTCATTGAGCGCATCAGCAGCAGTTTGAAACTGCGAGAGCGCGCTCTTCAACTGCCCGTAGGCGGAAATCTTGGTCTGCTGGGTTTCCTGCCGCGCCGCAAGCGGAACAAGCTTCTTTTCCTCAGCGTCTTGTAACTGATCCAATAAGCCGTTGAGATCCAGGCCTGAGCCAATACCAAGTGATGAAATGGAAGCCATACTTTACCGTCCTCTTTTATAACGTCATCACGCTGTTGCTTACACTGCCCGTGAAGAAATTTATCATCCTAGTAGTTAATAGCTATCGACCGTTTGAAATTAAACTTAAATCTTTTTTTGCTCACCACCTAATCGTGGCTCTTCCGCCCTACCCCAATGTAACGCAACCCTGCCTCTTCAACAGCACTTGGCGTATACAAATTACGCCCATCAATGACGACTTTTCCAGCCAACTGGTCGGCTAGCCAATCAAAATCGACACTGCGAAACTCTTTCCACTCGGTGCAGATAACCAAAGCATCGGCACCTTTCACTGCCTGAATTCGGTCACCTGCCAGCATCAGGTCATCCCGCTCGCCATAAATGCGGCGGCATTCTGCCATGGCTTCGGGATCAAATGCCTGCACCTTAGCGCCCGCTTGCCAGAGTGCTTCCATTAACGTACGGCTTGGGGCTTCACGCATATCATCCGTATTGGGTTTAAAGGCCAAGCCCCATACTGCGATGGTCTTACCGCTTAGATTGCCTAAGTTATCTTGCAGTTTTGTGAACAGGGTCTGCTTTTGGCGTAAATTCACTGACTCGACGGCGGTGAGCAGTTCCGGCATATAGCCTAATTGACGCGCGGCACGCTCTAACGCTTGGACATCTTTGGGGAAGCAGGAGCCGCCGTAGCCACAGCCAGGGTATATAAAGTGGTAGCCAATACGTGGGTCGCTGCCAATCCCTCGGCGCACGTCTTCAACGTCCACTTCGAGCCGTTCGGCAAGATTGGCGATCTCGTTCATAAAGCTGATTTTGGTGGCGAGCATGGCATTGGCGGCGTATTTGGTCAGCTCTGCGGCCCGCACGCTCATAAACATCAGCTTTTCGTGGTTGCGGTTGTAGGGGGCGTAGCACTCTTGCATATGCGCTTTCACCCGCTCGCTTTCTGTACCGACGATAATCCGCGCGCCACGGGTAAAGTCATCTATCGCCGCCCCTTCCTTCATAAACTCAGGGTTCGAACACACATCGAACGCGAGCGATACACCTCGCTGTTCGAGCACATCGCTGATAACGGCGTGGACTTTTTCCGCGGTGCCCACCGGCACGGTAGACTTATCAATCACCAGCTTATAGCTATCCATATGCTGGCCGATGGTGCGCGCCACCTCTAATACATAGCGTAGGTCGGCACTGCCATCTTCATCGGGCGGCGTTCCCACGGCGATAAACAGCAGTTCGCCATCGGCTACCGCCTGGGCAGCGTCGGTAGTAAAGCGTAAACGGCCAGCCGCCACGTTATGGGCAACGATAGTGCTTAGCCCTGGCTCGAAGATCGGCACCTCTCCGCCATTAAGCTGATCAATCCGATCAGCGTTAACATCCATACAGGTGACTTGATGACCAACATCGGCTAAACAAGCACCTGCAACAAGGCCGACATAACCGGTTCCGAATACACTGATATGCATGACTTATTAACTCGCTAAAATACGTGGTAGCGAGCGTAGCACATTGACCTACCGTTGATGAGTTCAATAGTGGGAGATTCTCTCTAAACTATAGACCTTGGTCTAACATCGACTTTGGTTTATAATGCGCTGCAACAAGCCCGACTTGGTGCTGACCGCAGGAGAACATGCTATGACTCCGAGACTTATGACTTCAGAACCCATGCCTCCAGAACTGACGAAAGAACGCTCTACTCCATCGTCTTATGGGTCATCGACCACCGCAAACGTTCAACGTAGCCTTCGCCAGTGTTTATCGATTGCCGCTGAGCTGCTGTACGATCATGGTCATGTGCTCGAAACCATTACCCTTCCCCAGCGCGGCTTAGCCCGCCGCGAGTTGTCGGCACTTAGTTCTGCCGCGCCCACCTGGGCAACCTGCCAACAGGTGATGGAAGACAGTGAGGCAGCAACCTTTAATGAGTATGGCCGTTTTGTATTAACCTGCCTTGGCCGCGAATTGATGTTTGATATGTTTGGTCAAGGGGCCGCTGACTGCGCCTAACCCCTCTGACGCCAAGCATTGCTGCCCTAAACAGCTGATCAAAAAAACGCCCATAAGCGAAAGCTTTGGGCGTTTTTTGCTTGGTCTTATATTCTTCAGGCTCATTTTTAAAGCCTGGCCCTATAAGACCTAGTTCTATGTAGCTTAGCGCAGGCCGAGCATTGACAGAATGAACAGCACAACCACGATAAGGCCAATAATGTAGATAATATTACGCATAGGGCACTCCTTGCTTATTGCGTTTTAGGGAAATCAAAGGCTTGCTTACCCATTAGCCAACACCTCCAGCCTAGCAGGCTTTTTCTGCTTTTGCGTAATGTCGCTGCATTTCCCTCTTAGAAAGTGGCTGTATTAGCGTGGCCGCATTGATAGCGTTATCCGAGACGCTGGCGGTTCTCATCGAATGCTCGCTGAATCATTTTCTGCTGCTTGGCATCGATTTCTAATTCACGGCAAAGGGACGACCATTCGGAAAGAGCATCAAGGGTTTGATCAATATAGAGATCCGGGTTTAAGTAGCTGAAGGAAGCACAAACCTGATTGAGCTTTTTACGGGTAGCCAGGCCTGCCCCACTGAAAGATGTTGTATGCTCATCTGCGTAGCCCCGGACAGGGGCATAAGTCAGGTCATAAGCTGGCGCTAGTGTCCATCGACCTTGGTCATACAAAAAAGCGAAGTTCTTAGCGTGGTCATCGTGATTATGGGTAAGGGCGTTGAACACCATCAACCTCGCCATGCGTTCAACGTCTTCTGCGTGGCGGGTGAAAGCGTTGGTTGCTTTGAGCAGATCTGAATAGTCCAGCGATGGAGCGCTGTAATCGGCATAAAGAATGCCGCTAGCGGTCATCATATGGATTTTGCGATTACCGTTACGATCAAAACGCTGAGTAGAAAAGAATCGCTCGGTTTCCGCTGAGGAGTTGATCTCAATCAGCTTGCTCGCGGCCATTTTCACCCCAGCACGCTCTGCCAACACCGAGTAGGCGTATTCGATGGCGCCGGTGTCGCGATGCTCGGTTGGCGCACGGAATTTCACTAGCCAATGTTGATAACCCGCAGGAAGTTCCTGAAAAGATGTACTGCACTGCTTACCATCAGAAGATAATGCAACGATCACCTTGGGTCGGGCACCTGCTGGGGAACCACCGGCCAGGCGCAGAGCATCAAGAGTGGCCGCGGTTTCACCTTCGTAAACAGCGTTTGCTGCCTGATAGAGTTGGGATAGGTCAATATTATCTTCGTCAGCGGTACGCTCAATAACGGGACGATACTCCAATGCCCCCATTCCCCTGTCGGCCATATAAGCCAGCCGATTAAGAGGAGAAATATCTCTCCGGTCTTTCCCATGCTCGGCCAGGAAATAGCGATCCATGAGCAGCATTCCCCAGCCATCAGGCAGCGAGTCAGCAAATGCTCCTGGTAGACCAGCAAAAAGAAGTGGATCCGGCGCCTTCTGTGGTTGGGTAGTAAAATCCATGTTCAGAGGCGACAAATTGAAGCCTTCCGCCACCCAATGGGGGTGGTAGGCAAAGTAGATGCCCTGCCGGCTAGCGACCAGCTCCCCCACAGGATTACCTGCTAACAGTACCTCTACGGTGTTGATACGCTTCATTTTCGCCCCCGGACACGCCCTACCTGCTTGATCTCTTCAAGTGAGATGGGGTGCTCATGCTTGAAGAGCTCGGCAATTTCGCGTGTGGCACCCAGCGCTGTGGCAATGAGCACTAGGCCATCGAGAGTTATTTGCCCACTGGATTCGAATCGTTTAATGGTGGACTCAGAAATACCCGCCATCTGCGCCAAGGTTCTACGGGAAAGGTTCTGCGCCAGTCGCGCTTCTCGTGCATTGGCACCGACCTGCTGGGACAGTTCGCCAGGGGCAAGTAGAGAGTGAGTCAGGGCCATAGAAACCTCTAAATAATGGCTCATGTATAGTCCATTATACACTAAAAATGGCTATAAAAGACCAAATTTGACCCTTTAATACATAGACACTTGTTTCCAGGCTCAGAAAGTACTACCTGGCCTTACTTCTAGCGGCTACCAGTTGTGGACTTCTAAACCTGGAACCTCTGCTACTTCTAAACCTCGAACCTTTGCCACTTATACCGAAGGTGTTGCGATGCGCGCTACTGCTTTGCTTGTTTCGTTTGCTGTTACTTCGTTGTTACCCACCGCCTATGCAGCCGCTAATGAACCTTCTGCAAACACACTCCAAACGCTAGAGCGGCAAACCCGCCAGCTTAACCGCGTGCACAGCGTGGTAGTGGCCTACGACGGTGAGATTATCCACGAGCTTCACCAAGGTGGGCCAGGGGTGGCGTCGCCTGCCAATATTAAGTCGCTGTCCAAAACGGTGCTGGCTGCCATTACGGGTGCGGCGATTGAAGCAGGCATCATTGAATCAACTGATCAACCCATGATGGAGCTGTTTGGCGAACATCTACCTAGCGGTATTGATCCACAAGTTGGTGACATTACCGTGGCGCACCTGCTCGCCCAGCAGGCGGGGCTTGAGCGCACTTCTGGCAGCAACTATGGCGCCTGGGTGGCCAGCGCCAACTGGGTGAACGATGCGATGACGCGCCCATTCGTGGATGAGCCGGGTGGGCAGATGCTCTACTCCACCGGCACCAGCCATCTACTTTCCGCCGCACTCACCCACGCCAGCGGCGAGACGACCCATTCCCTTGCCCAGCGCCTATTGGGTGATCCGCTTAATATCACCATTCGCCCCTGGCTACGCGACCCCCAAGGGATCTACTTTGGCGGCAATGATATGCAGCTCTCGCCGCGAGCACTGATAGAGGTGGGCGAGCTGTATCGGAATGATGGCATCGTGGTTAATGAGGCAGGAGACAAGCACCGCGTTCTGCCGGAAGGTTGGGTGGAAGAATCATGGCAGCCGCGCGGTACATCGCGCTGGACTGGCGACGGATACGGCTATGGTTGGTTTATTACGCAGTTGGCAGGCGAAGACGTGTACTACGGGCGTGGCTATGGCGGTCAGGCGCTTTACGTTATTCCAGAACGTGAGATGACTGTAGTGATCACCTCAGACCCTAACCCACCCTCGCCGGGCGGGCAGTTCCAGCAGCGGTTAAACAGGCTGGTAGAAGGTTTGTTAGCTGAAAATGACGAGTAGCACAGCCAAGTCGCGGGTGCGCTTACTCGCCTTTATGGCCTAGGCTCATCAAGTAGAGCGCGGCGGCCAGCGCCAGCACTGAAAGCGCTAAGTAGATGGCTTCCAGGGGCGTGGCAAAACGGATATCCACCACGGCGCGGAAAAACTCAATGATCACCGCTAGAATCACCACCCGGGCGATTTTATCTTTCAGTTGGTCTAATGAAGCGACGTTAAACGGGTGGCGCAGATTACTCGCTTCGGCTTGGTCAATACGGGAGACAAACAGTCGGTAAACGCCTAAGCCGAAAATCAGCAATACGATGGCAATCAGATAGATGTCCACCGCAATGATGATATCGGGCACCAGGCTGTCGTGAATGTCCTGGGTGCCACCCAATAGGTAGTAACCCATCACGTCGGCGACTACCTTGAAAATATCCACGGTACCGACGATAAACAGCATCAATGAACCCAATAAGCTGGGCACGACCGCCAGCATGACCAAAAAGCGCGAATTCCACAGCGCTGTTTCAATGCGTCGCTCCCAGCGATTCTGGCTCTCGGGGGGGTTAGGCGGCGGCGTTGAAACCGGATCAGTCATGGCATACTCCTGTTGTTATATAAAAGTTGTTATATAACGCTGCTATATCAGACTCATCGTGATCAATACACAGGTGGCGACGAACAGCACGAACCCCAGCAGTAGCACGATACCATCACGGGCAACCAAGCCTAACCCCAGCAGGGTAAGCGCAAGCCCCGCTCCGTTGGCCGAAAAGGGAATAAACTCCATCGGCGGCATGGCCAAGGCAATCAATAAGCACATCAAGGCAGTTACCCGGATACCGATGTAGCCCGTCAGCCAAGGTAATCGCACCCGCAATAGTCCATCTATCCAGCGGGCAGGCTTTTTCATCAGCTGAATGCCTTTATCAAACTTTTGACGGGAGAGAGAGCGTTTTAGCAACCAACGGGGCAACCAAAACGCCTCACTTCCCGCCAGCAACTGCACGGAAACCAGCAATACCAATGCGGCCATTAAGGTCGGCATGCCGGGTATATCGCCAATGATCGGGGTGAGCGTGATCAGCCCGGCAACTAACAGCAGCGGCCCAAACGAGCGCCGCCCAACGGCGTGAACAACATCGTCAACGCTGACCCGCGAAGCATCCTGCTCCATACGCTCAATCGAGCTGATTAGATCCATTAAATTCGAGTCTTCGTTGCGGTTATGCATCGGGTTTATTGCGCTCCTCTACGTGCAGTTTGGTACGGATAAAATCGCTATGGCTAACATACAGTAAATCCGCCAAGCGACGAATACGGTGCTCTTCAAGCGGGTCAACGCTGCCATCGGCCCAGGCCAGCTGCCACATTTGCGCGACCAGCTCACAGCGCTGGTCGTAGTTATAGTGCTCTTTGATCAGGCTAACAAACTGGTAATGATCGACGGCCTCATCCACTTCTGCTTGTGCCAACGCCATCAGCTCTTCCACATCGCTTGCGCTTAGCCGGTAGCGCTCGGTAAGCATAAGGCGCAGCGCGGCAAGCTCTTCATTGGTGGTGTCGTAATCGGCGCGGATGATTTCACACAGCAGTGCTGCGGTGGCCAGTTCCAGGGTAAGCGTTTGATTTTCGCGCTGCTCGGGTTGCGCCAGCGAGCGCTGGAAGAAATCACTAATGGCGTTCAGCATTTTACTCTCCATTTATAGCTACCGACTTCTGACCGTACTTAAGCCTTGAAGTGCATTCATAGATACTTGGTAACTATTAAGTACGAGTTGCGGAAGCGCTTAGGGCATACCCAAATGAGTATCACTGAGTGAAAAACCATTATTAAGCGGATACACATAGGGCAGCCTCAGGGGCTGCCCTCTTTAGTGCGATAAGTGAGGATACTGACTAGCAGGTTATTGCTTATGAAGCAGAGTTTCCAAGCTATCTGCCGTCAGAATCTGTACTACCCACTCGTCTAGCTGCGTGTCTGAAGCCAATGTCAGGCGCTGATCTGCCCAATCGGGCATCTCACCAAACTTCAAGGCGATTTGCTTACGTAACGTACCTTCCACTCCTTCATGACGCCCTTCTTGACGCCCTTCTTGACGCTCTTTTTCTCGCTCAAAGCGCTCAACAGTGTTGACATAAGGCATGTGTTTTTCCTCCTGTATGGCGTAAACCGCCTGGACAAACTCAGACTCCAGAGCTCTCGGCAGCTGGAGCATCCAGTCGATGATATTGAACAACCGCACAATCTGTTCACGGCTGTAGCCTCGTTCATACAGCAGCCGAATGAGAGCAATCTTGACATCCTTACGCGTTGCACCGTCCTTCAATCGCTTAGCGTAGATCTGGGCCATGACCACCAGCGCAAAGACGTTATCGCTTGCTTCGAGCTTCGTCCAGTTTGCTTCCCAATCCATCAGTTTAGCCGTGGGGAAGGTAAAGGTCAGCTCGCATCCCCAGCGCTGATAGCGAAAAGTGGTGGGCCGGAAGCTATCGCGGATATCTGCCAACACCGCCAAGCTCACCACATCCACCCCGTAGCGGTCACGTAGCCGGTACTGATAGGTGTACATTCGCTCAGAAAAAGCCTCCTCCGGCTCCCCCTGCACCTCAACATGGATCAGAACCCAAGTCTCGCTGCCGTCCTGTGCATAGACCTTGATCAGCTTATCGGCGTAACGCCTGCCACTGTTGGCACCCGCTGTGATCTGCTGTAACTCCTTATCGAGAAAGCTAAAGCCTTTCGACCAATCCACTTGTTCATGAATGGCTGGGAACAGCAGATCCAAAAATTCTTGGCAGTACCCATCAAGCGCCATTTTCCAAGGACTGTCGTGGTCAGCAGGCTGGGAGGTATCCGCTTCGCTCATGCAAACTCCTATTCCACTACTCAAATGCTAGCACAGTGGCGCCTAGCTAGCGCGATACCCCTTCATGCTATCTGCACATCAACAAAAAAAGAGCTCTACTGACTAGATGCCCTTACCTCAATCCTTCTTGGTAAGCTGCTCTCTTAACTGCTTGGGCACTTGCTTGATAATCAGGCGATCCTGAGTGGCATCGTACTCGATGCTTGAGCCCAGCAGGTGCGAATCAAAGCTAATCGAAACGCCACCCGCTCGGCCGGTAAAGCGGCGGAACTGGCTCAAGGTGCGCTTATCGGGAGGGATCTCCGGCGAGAGCCCGTAATCGGCGTTGCGAATATGGTCGTAAAAGGCTTTCGGCTGCTGTTCGTCCACCAGCCCAGAAAGCTCTTCCAAGGTCATTGGCTCGCCACGGCGAAGCTGTTCATTGGCGTAATCCACCAGCGTGTCGGTTTTTTCTCGGCTCACCTCGTCGTCGTAATCCTCTTTCTCGACGTAGTCGCTAAACGCTTTTAGCAGCGTGCGGGTTTCGGCCGGAGCATCGACGCCCTCTTCCATACCCAGCAATGCGACCAAACCCTCAGCGAGTTTTTTACCGCCGCGATCTTTGAGGAACGAGACATACTGGGCATTCGGTGCCTCGCTCTGCCATTGGGTAAGATTGATACGCGCCGCCAGGGTAAGCTGGCTGGTGTTGAGCTGGGCAGCAGGCACCGCGTGGTGGTCATCATTAATGCCAATCCCTTCGCGCTGGTGCACCAATGCCATCAGCAGTGTTTCAGTATCACCTTGGCGCTGGTGGCTGAACACTAAGTAACCACTTACTGACAACTGCTCCTGAAGCTGCTTGGCGAGCCGTTCAGCCAGTTCAACAGAAAGCTCAGCAAAGCTTTTATCGCCCGCCAAATAGTCGCGCAACCACATGGCAAGCGGCCCTGCCTGTTCGCCCTCTTCGGCAAAGCGCCCCCAGCCTTTGGGCTTGGTGTTGTAGGTGTCATTGAGCGCACCCACCAGGGTCGCCATCACTGAGTCGTCACTGGGCGCTGCCTGCTCTGATTGAGGCGCAGCGGTTAGGGTTAGGCGCTCACCGTCAAGCGTCGGATCGAGGCGGTGCACAATACTTTGCAGTAGTGGCATAAAGGTCTACTAGCTTCCAGTGTTTAAAAAAAGAGTCAGGGTTTGAGGCGGTAACCAGTCCGGAAAATCCAGCCAATGGCGACTAGGCAGGCCGCGAGAAAGAGAGCAATCATGCCCACACTCGCGGCAAGGCTTACATCGCTGATACCGTAAAAGCTCCAGCGAAAGCCGCTCACCAGATACACCACGGGGTTTGCCAGGGTAATGGTTTGCCAAAACGGCGGCAGCATATCAATGGAGTAGAAGCTGCCACCCAAAAAGGTCAGTGGGGTGATCACTAACAGCGGCACCAGCTGCAGTCGGTCAAAGCCATCGGCCCAAATGCCGATGATAAAACCCAGCAGGCTAAAGGTGACAGCCGTCAGCACCAGAAAGAACAACATCCAAAACGGGTGGGCGATTTCCAACGGTACAAACAAGCCCGAGGTCGCCAAAATAATCGCCCCCAGCAGAATAGATTTCGAGGCCGCCGCCCCCACGTAGCCGATCACAATTTCTAAATGCGAGATAGGCGCCGACAACAGCTCGTAAATACTGCCAGAAAACTTCGGAAAGAAGATGCCGAAAGAAGCGTTTGAGACGCTCTGGGTGAGCAGCATTAGCATAATCAGCCCCGGCACAATAAAGGCGCCGTAGCTAACCCCGTTGACCTCACTGATGCGCGAGCCAATCGCGGCACCAAAGACGACGAAGTAAAGCGACGTTGAAATGACCGGCGAGACAATACTTTGCAGTAGCGTGCGGCGCGTACGCGCCATTTCCGCCATATAAATAGCGCGAACGGGATGCAGGTTCATGCTCGCTCCTTAACCAAATCAACAAAAATATCTTCAAGCGAGCTTTGCCGAGTATTCAGATCTTTAAAGGTGACGCCCTCTCGCTCAAGTGCGGTCAATAGCTCCGAAATCGCGTGACCATCCTCTTCCTGGCTACCATCATAGGTATAGATCAGCTCATACCCTTCAGCGGCTAGGCCTAGCTCAAAGCGCTGCAGGTTCGTAGGTATCTCTGTCAGCGGGCTGTGCAGGTTCAGGGTTAGCTGTTTACTGCCCAGCTTGCTCATTAACGCCGCTTTTTCTTCCACCAGTACCAGCTCACCGCGATTGATAACGCCGATGCGGTCGGCCATCTCTTCGGCTTCTTCGATGTAGTGGGTCGTCAAAATAATCGTCACGCCGTTATCGCGTAGTTGGCGCACTACCTCCCACATCTCGCGACGCAGCTCTACATCAACCCCAGCGGTGGGCTCATCAAGAAACAGAATGCGCGGTTCGTGGGAGAGCGCTTTGGCGATCAGCACGCGCCGCTTCATACCGCCCGAGAGCGTCATTAAGCGGTTGTTGCGCTTATCCCAAAGCGTTAACGACTTGAGCACTTTTTCGATATGCGCTGGGTTAGGGGCTTTGCCAAACAAGCCACGGCTGAAACTAACGGTATTCCAGACAGTTTCAAACGCTTCATTGGTTAGCTCTTGAGGCACTAAACCAATAAGCTCCCGGGCCTGGCGGTAGTGGGTAATATTGTCGAAACCATCTACCAGCACATGACCGGCGGTGGGATTGACCAAACCGCATACCACGCTGATCAATGTGGTCTTGCCTGCCCCGTTGGGGCCAAGCAGGGCAAATATCTCGCCGCGCTGGATGGTTAAATCAACGTGGGTTAACGCCTGAAAGCCACCCTCGTAGGTTTTGTTCAAGCCGTTAATGGTAATAATTGGATCGTTCAAGGCGTACTCCTCACGTTGCGGTCGAATGACCGCAACGCTTGACGGCCTTTTAGGCGCAATTAAGAGCGTTTGGTTAGGAAAAGTTAAGTGCGTTCGGTAATTTCTAGCAGATGGTAACCAAACTGGGTTTTCACCGGGCCGTGTACCTGACCTACTTCGTCGTTGAAGACAACCTTATCGAACTCGGGCACCATCTGGCCGGGGCCAAAACTACCGAGATCGCCACCTTGACGACTAGAGGGGCAACTGGAGTGCTCTTTAGCGACTTCGGCAAAGTCGCGGCCATTTTGAATCTCTTCTTTGAGTGCTAGGCACTGCTCTTCACTGCTGACCAGAATGTGGCGGGCGCTGGCGCGTGTCATAGGTTACTCCTAACTAATGATGTTCTGAGGGGTCATTCGGGGCGATAGTTTACCACGGCTTACCCAGGGCTCCGCTATAACGCAACGCTTCGCCCACACGGATCAAGGTACGTTCGTGAGCGCTTACCGCCTCGGGCCCGCGAGTACAGGTGACAATCACCCAGGGCCCTTGTGTTGCAGTATCCGCGTTAGTGCGCTCAGCGATACCGGCATCGCAGCTACGCCGCTGCTGAGTGCCGGTTTTATGAGCGAAGCTTATACCGCTTCCCATACCCACCTTAAGACGCTGTTTGCCGGAACGGGTTCGCTGCATAATCGATAACAGCGTTTGCCGCTGCTCGTCATTTAAATCATCCATGGCACTTCCCTGTTGAACAGGGTGCAGGCTGGCAAGCAGATCGCCAAAGGCACTCAGGGTGCCCACGTTTTCACCGGTGGCTTCGTAAGCATCAAACGCATGGTCGTAATCAGGTTGGGTGAAGGACGCCGTACTAACGCCTAACACGCGGGCTAACGCCTGCCCGCGCTGACCCACCGAGTGCTGTCGCAGGGCAATAAAATCCATTCCGCCAAGTTCTCGCGCGTCAGGGTGGAGTTCGCCGTAAACGCCCTGGCGCACGCCGACCAGTTTAGAGATTGGGCCAACCTCATCGGGGTTACCGCCGCTTGCGGCGATCATCGCACGGGCGCGTGCGTTAACTGCCGCCAGCCCCACACGGTCAATCAGCATATCAGTGGCAGTGTTATCGCTGACGGTAATCATCTGCTCCATCAAGTAACGGATAGAAATAGGCGTGCCGGGGTCGTGCCAATTAGTGGGGCCCGCGCCATCGACAAAGTCACTACGCGCAAGCGTTAACCGATCATCCAACGTCAGCGTACCCATCTGGCGCTCTGCAAGCACCTGCGCTGCCACCGGTATTTTAATCAGCGAGGCTAAATACCAAGGATCATCGGCACGCCATGAAAACGCTTCACCACTGGCGAGGTTTTGTACATAAACGCCCAGCTGCCCCTCAAAGACACCTTCGATAGCCTTCAAGCGCGCGGTTAAATCGCCCTGCCAGGTGCTCTTTTTATCTATCTCATAGTACCAATTTGTATCGTACTCATCTGCATGAGCAGGGAACGCTATAATCAGCGCGACTACCACCAGCCCACGTTGTATCCAGTGTCGCAAATCGTCACCCCAGCAGTTATTAATCGCTTTTAGCGGTGTTTAGCCATCCAACGGGTCAACCAAATCCACCCCGCAGCGCCAAGTATTAACAGCCCGCCTACGCCAAGCGCCTGTGGATAGGTGTACATTCCCTCGCCTTCCCACAAAAAGCGCAGCACTAAAAAGATCATCACAATATGGAAAATAAACGCTTTAAGGGCATCTGAACCGACCATCGTCAGCGGTAAAAGTGCCTTGGCGGCTTTGGCGCCACCGGCTAAAGCGAGGGCTAACAGCACCAGTGCACCGCCCAGGCTAAACAGCATAAACTCAAGCCCTGGCGGGTGTTTGCCGACATTGTTGGCCACCGCCAGCATCGCCGCATGTACATCGCCACTGATAAACGCCAACGCATAAAACCCCGCCACCATCATCGCACCCAGGCTCAACAGAGTGAGTACTAAGCGGCGCCGTTTGGCGGAGTCGAAGTAGCAGCGCAGCAACGCTTCACCGATAAGCAGCCCGACTAGAATCATCGGAGCACGGCTAATTTGCCCCCAGGTGTAGTGGTCTTCATGATCTACCAGCAGCGCCTTCAGAATATCGTTGCCACCAAACGTAAGGCTTTGCAGCCAAATAGTCAGCGCGATTAATGCGCCAATGCTGGCAAGCCGACTCCAAAGCGGCGCCCGCGCCCAGAGCGGCAGAATCAGCGGCACCCAAAGCAGCGCGATGGCGTAGAAGCCTAGGATTTCGACCCAAATGGCAAATCGGCCATAGAGCAACGCATCGACGATCTCGCTGGGCGAGTAGAACGGCAGCATCTCAATGACTAGGAGCGCTTTGTACCAGAACCACACTTCTACAGCGCGCAGCCATAGCTTTAACCGACGCTTAGGCCAGTCATCGCTTTGAGTGTGGGAAAGAAACGCCACCGCCAGGGCAATGCCAAACACCACAATAAACAACGAAGAGGAGAATTTAGTCAGAAAATGAACCGGCACCATCCCCCAATCAGGTACATTGCGAATGCCGACTAACCCACTGACTGAGTGGCTAATAATCATCAAGCCGATGGCTACACCACGGGCCAGGTCAATCGCCGCTATGCGGCCCTCGGCCTTAGGCAGTTGGGGAATTTCTGTCCATTTTAGGGGCGACCAGTTCAGCGGCATCGAGACATCCTTGTGGGCACCGTAGTCAATGATTAAGCATAAAGGTGCTTAACACCTTAACGCGAAATTATATCGTGCGCTTTGGTTGATACTGTTAACGGCCACACACAAAGATGCCCCGCAGTTGGCGGGGCATCCGTCGACTCATCCTTGAGCCCGAGAAAAGTTATTCCTTAAAGATTGCAATTACCAGCCGGAATCATCCTCCTCTTCATCGGTGGCGGGTGCTTCTTGCTCCTCTTCCTCTTCTTCGTAAGTGAATTCTTCCTCTTCCTCTTCGTACTCAGTGCCTACATCCGAACCTTTATCTTGCTCAGTGTCGTAGCTGTTGTAGGTGCCTTGATCATCCTGCGTCGTTTCTTCTTGCGGGGTCGGTTCTTCGTACTCGTCACTGTTGTCCACTTGAGCAAACGCAAGTGGGCTGGCCATCAGGCCAAACGATACACCTAGGATGCCAAGTTTCTTGAGAGATTCCGTCTTCATCATGATACTGCTCCTATCAAACGTTGCTACTTAAACTTCTGTGCGAGCATCGCACTGGGTTTAATGGGTAAGAGCGTCAGGTCGTCCTACCTGCTCCACTCTTACTTACTTCATTGCAGCGCCCGTGCCAGTCTGTGCCAATAGTTAATAAAAATCATTGTTAAACAATTGCTTATATGTTTTAAACACACACCAACCCTTTGATTTTATTAATAAAAACTAGCCTTATACTGTTTAAAATAGACACATGATCCCCGGTTAATCATGCAATCGGGGCAACAAAGTGAAAGTGACTTACTCGTAAGCCATTTCTTCAAGCTCTTTACCGCGTGTCTCTTTGACGAAGTAGATAACAAAGAAGACAGAGGCAACGGCACTGATCGCATAAAACCCGTAGGCCCCAAACAAGCCAATAGATGCCAGCATGATAGGGAAGGTCATGGTGATGCCGAAGTTGGCTAGCCACTGGAAAAGGCCTGCAATCGCCAGCCCCGAGCCGCGCATTTGATTGGGGAACATCTCGCCCAGCATGACCCACATCACCGGCCCCCACGAGGCGTTAAAAAACAGCACATAAAGGTTGGCGCACAGCAGCGCAAATACGCCCATGTCACTGGATAACTGTAGGCTGCCATCCACCATCGACGCCGTCGAGAACGCGTAAGAGAGGCACGCCAGTGTCGCCGCCATGCCAACCGAACCACCCCAAAGCAGCGGCTTGCGACCAATTTTGTCGATCAGCGCAATGGCGAGCAGGCAGGCACCAATACTCACGGCGCCAGAGATCACATTGATGAGTAGCGCATCGCCTTCGGAGAAACCTACTGACTGCCATAGCACTGCGCCATAGTAGAAAACGACGTTAATGCCCACCAACTGCTGGAAAACCGCCAAGCCAATACCCACCCAGACGATGCCATGTATCTTGCCCGTGGAACGGTTGACCACATCTTTCAACCGTGGCTTGTGATCTTGATCCAGGGTGGTATTAATTTCATCAATTTTGGTGCTGACATCACGCTCAGGCATTACTAACCCAAGCACACGGCGGGCTTCGCCCTGCTTACCGGTGCTGATCAGGTAGCGCGGGCTTTCAGGAATAAACAGCAATGCCACCAGGAAAACGGCAGCCGGTATCAGTTCAATCCAGAACATCCAGCGCCAGGTCGCGAAGCCAAACCATAGTTCTGACATGGCCGAGCCCGCTACATAGGCCAAGACATAATTACTCAAAAATGCCATAAAAAGGCCAGAAATAATCGCCACCTGTTGAATAGTAGCTAAGCGTCCTCGGTAGGCCGATGGTGCTACCTCACTGATATAAGCCGGGGTCATGACACTGGCGGCGCCTACGGCAAGCCCACCGAGAATGCGATATATCACAAACTCCATAGAACTACCGGCAACGCCGGAGCCCCAGGCACTAATCAGGAAGAACACAGCGGCCACGATCAACAACGTACGGCGGCCAAAGCGATCCGCCAGGCGCCCAGCAAAAAAAGCACCGATCGCGCAGCCCAGCAGCATCGACGCCACATTAAAGCCCGTGCCTGCGCTATCGGAGTTAAAAGAGGCCTGTAGGCCATCCACCGTGCCGTTGATCACGCCACTGTCGAAACCAAACAGGAAACCGCCGATGGCGGCAATACAACAGATCACCAAGATATACGATGAGCGGCTTAGCGTTGTTTGTGTTGTCATTATCTAGCTCCTTGGATTTGTTATTGAGCGTTGTTTTGCGTATTGGTAGTTGGAAAAATTGAAAATCGTCAGTGATATAGGGTGCTTTCGTGACGGGTTAAAGGTTGCTGCAACGCGCCATCAGGCAACCGCTTTCCATTGGCATCAAACGCGTGGAGCTGGGCCTGCTGGGGAGTGATAAAAAGCGTATCGCCATGGCTAAGATCGACATCGCCAGAGAGACGGACGGTGAGCGGGCCGGTCTGCTCGCTATCTATATAGGCGAAAGCGTCAGCACCCAGCTTCTCGATGAATCGCACACGTCCTCTCCACTCGCCCTTCTCGCGGCTCACCTCTAGATGCTCGGGCCGTATGCCTAGAGTGGTGGCACCGTAAGCCGCCGCTAGTTCACCTTCGATCAAATTCATTTTCGGCGAGCCAATAAAACCCGCCACAAACAGCGTTTCGGGGCGTTGATAAAGCGCCATGGGCTTGCCCATTTGCTCAATCTTCCCGGCGTTCATCACCACAATGCAGTCGGCCAAGGTCATCGCCTCGACCTGATCGTGGGTGACATACACCATGGTGGTATCGAGCCGTTGATGCAGTTCGGCCAACTCGACCCGCATGCGGTTGCGTAACGAAGCGTCCAGATTAGAGAGCGGCTCGTCGAACAGAAATACGCCGGGGCTGCGCACAATGGCACGGCCAATGGCCACCCGCTGGCGCTGCCCCCCAGAGAGCTCAGCAGGTTTACGCTCGAGCAGATCCTCAAGATTGAGCAAGCGCGCGGCCTCGGTCACTTTGGCTTCCCGTTCTTTGCTGGGCACTTTTGCCAGCCGCATGCCGAAGTCGATATTGCGAGCGACCGTCATGTGCGGGTAAAGCGCGTAGGACTGGAAAACCATGGCAATGTCCCGGTCACTCGGCTCGGCGGTGGTAACGTCTTCCCCGCCGATAGTGATCGTTCCCTGGGTCACGGTCTCCAGGCCCGCAATCATGCGCAGCAAGGTGGATTTTCCGCAGCCAGAAGGCCCAACCAGCACAGTGAAAGAGCCCTCTTCGATATGCAGATTTAAATCAGGGATTACCGTGGTTTTGCCATGAAACGTCTTTTCGATGTCGCGTAGTGTTACTTCAGCCATGAGCTTATCTCGTCTCTGAAAGAGGGGCGCGGCGATAGCAAAACGCCTGGAAATCGGCGGGGGTGCCGCGTCCACTAATGTCGTGGGCGGCCATTCCTAGAAAATTGCCGGTGAAATAGCCGTGGGCACGACCGCTGCCTTCGTCGGAAAGCAGGCCAGCATCTAACGCAGGACCAATCGATTGCCAGGGCTGATCTCCCTGGGCATAGCGAAAGCGCAGCTCCCGGGCGTGGATATCCAGCCCAAGCCGAATCGTGGCATCAGGTTCAATGCGGATGCCTTGTTCGGCGATACTCAAGTTGCCGTTCGGCCAATCATCCAGGCAACTGATAATGCTGAGCACCTTGTCGCCTGCATCGTTCAAGGTCACCGCTAAATAATGGAACTTAAAACGGTTGTAGTAGGCGATCAGCCCGGCAAACTGCTGAATATCCTTGGGTTCAAAGGTAAGTGTCGTTTCGGCACTGCAGTGGATGCTGTCCTGACGGCGCGCCACTAGCGCCTGCTCAAACCAGGAACCTACCGATTCACGGCCAAAAAGACGTAAGTAGCCAGGCCGTTCAGTGAGCGAAAACAGCCGTTCCGGGTAGGGGGTACGCAGCCACTGAAACGCATCAGGCAGCGTTGCTGATTTGAAATCGTGGTGCTCTGCATGAGCAGGCAGCTTCTGCGTCACCCCACTCATCGCCACCTCTAACGCTGGTACATTGCCCTCACCAGCGAGCCGTAGCCAGCCATCTTCGCCCCACTCCACGCGCTGAATAGCGGTCTCGCGCCCCATCGGCGATAGCCGAGTGCCTGGCAGAGGTCTGCTGCATAAATGCACCAGATAAGTATCACCTTCAGGGGAGTCGACCAAGTCTGCATGGCCAGCCCGCTGTAGCGGGTTTTCAGGATCATCTCGACTCGTCAGAAGTGGATTGTTGGGATGTACCTCGTAAGGGCCTATCAGCGTTTTTGAACGCGCCATGGTCACCGCATGCTGGTAGCCGGTGCCGCCCTCGGCCACCAAGAGGTGGTACCAACCATCGCGCCGGTAGAGATGCGAACCTTCTGTGAGCTTCAGTTCGGTACCGGCGAAAATATTGGTGATGTCGCCCACCAAGCGGCGCTGCTCGGGATCATACTGTTGCAGCACTATTCCGCCGAAACGATCCCGCCCTTCGTGCTGGCGATAATCCCACTGCAGGTTGATCAACCACTTTCGGCCATCGGTATCGTGAAACAGTGAAGGGTCAAAGCCACTTGAATTCAGGTAGACCGGATCGCTCCAGGGCCCCTCGATACGCGGTGCTGTCACCACGTAATTATGCCCATCCTTGAAGTTCCCCTCATAACGCTTCATGTCGGTATAGACCAGCCAGAACAGCCCGTCGGCGTAGCTTAAGCAGGGCGCCCAGATGCCGCATGAGTCTGGATTGCCGCGCATGTCCAACTGGCTGGCACGGCTCAAGGGCCGTGTGACCAACGTCCAGTTAGCCAAGTCACGGGAGTGATGAATCTGAACACCGGGATACCACTCAAAGGTCGAAGTAGCGAGATAGTAGTCGCCGTCTACCCGACAAATGGAGGGGTCGGGGTTGAAACCGGCCAGAATAGGGTTATGGATGACATCGTTCATTATGGATCCTCCTTTATCCCTTAACCGAGCCGCCGGTCAGGCCAGCCACGATGTACTTCTGGGCGGCGAGAAAGAAAATAACCGCCGGAATGATGGTCAAGGTCACGAAGGCCAGAATCATGTTCCACTGGGTCAGGTACTCCCCTTGGAACTGCATCATGCCCAGTGGCCAGGTGTAGATAGAGCGGTCGTTTAACACCACCAACGGCAGCAGAAAGTTATTCCAGCTCTGCACAAACACAAACACGCCCACGGTGGCCAGAATGGGGGTCGAGAGCGGCAGCGTGAACGACCAGAAGAAGCGCAAATAGCTGCACCCATCCACATAGGCCGCTTCAAACAGCTCTTTAGGCAGCTGGTCGAAGAAGGCCTTAAAGAGCAGGATGGCTAACGACAAACCAAATGCCGTCTGGGGCAGAATCACCGCCCAATAGGTATCCAGCAGGCCCAAATCCCGCACCTTGATAAACAGCGGCAAAATGGCCGCCGCGAAGGGAAACATCAGCCCCAGCAGCAGATAGGAGAGGATCATCTTGGCGCCGAAGAAGTGGATCTGCGAAAACACGTAAGCCGCAGCGGCCCCCACCACCAGGGTTAAAAACACCGTCATTAACGAGATGAAGAAAGAGTTACCCAAATAGCGCCAGAAATTGCCGTCCAGCAGGATGCCGATGTAATTGCCGGCATCCCAACTATCGGGCAGCCACAGCGGATTGGTGCGCAGCTCAGAATTGCCCTTAAAGCCACCGAAGAACGCCGCTAACAGGGGGCCGATCACCACGCTCGCTACCACGATCAGAATGATCACGCGCAGGGTGTTACGGGTAGTGATACTTTTCATGCCTTACTCCCCTTGCCGGTGGTGCGTTGGTAGAAGAAAGCAATTCCGATAGCGAGCACAAACAGCACAACCGCAGCGGCGCTACCAAAGCCAATATTGAGCCGTGAGAGACCGAAGCTGTACAGGTAGGTAACGATGGTATGAGTCGAGTTAGAGGGGCCGCCGTTGGTCATCGGGATAATAATGTCGAAAATCTGTAGCGAACCGATAATGGCAAAGAAACCACTCACCACGATGGCATGCTTAATCAGCGGGATTTGTACAAAAAGCGCCACTTGGCGGGGTTTAGCCCCTTCAAGCTTGGCGGCTTCAACCAGATCCTTGGGCACGCCCTGCAGGGCGGCAATGTAGATCATCATATGGAAACCAAAGTACTTCCAAACGATCACGGTCATAATCGCCGGAAACGCCCACTGGTGGTCGGCCAGTACATATACCGACTCCTGGCCCATGGCATGCAACAGCGAACTGGTAATGCCGTAGTCGCCGTCAAAAACAAAGCTCCAGATGAGCCCCGCGGCCACTTCCGCCAAGATGTAGGGCAGGAAAAACACCAGCCTAAACAGAGTATTGGTGGGTGTTTTACGGTACACCAACAGTGCTAACCCCAGTGCCAGGGGCATCTGAATCAGTAGTGATACCAGTATCAGTTTGGCGGTATTCCACAGCGCGGTATGAAACACCGAGTGATCGAGCAGGCGCTGATAATTTTGTGAGCCGACAAAGTCACTGGGCGCACCGTAGCCATTCCAGGAGAAACCGCTGTAATAGACGGCATCCGCTAGTGGCAGAATGACGAACAGCGAAAAAAGGATTAACGCCGGTGGAAGCAGGATTAATAGCGCGGTGAATTTACCGCTCACCAAACCTTTCTTCACCCGGTCAGCATTCCCTCTCCGCGGCACGGCGGTTCGGTCAAGCGTGGTCATGGCAAACTCCGAGCCAGAGCAAGAATAAGCACAAGCAGCATCGCTTGTGCCCTCACAAGAGATGGATCATCTAAATTGCCAGGCCTCTTCGACCCGGGCTGCGGCCTCTGCGGGCGTCACAACGCCTTGCGCCAAATCTCCGCTGATATCATTAATCGTCGCACCGACAGACGTACCCAGCGCTTGATCCAGAAACACCTGATGAAACTCAGACTCATCAAGAATTTCTGCAACGCGGCGGGCATAGGGCGTTTCAAGGGCTTCAGCTGAGCCCTCGGCAACCGGCACAAAGATGCCTGTCGCGGCGGCTTTACGCTGGTTTTCGGCATTGAGCAGAAAACGCAGGAAATCGACCGCTTCATCGGGCGCATCACGGGTGACAGCAAAACCGTTCATCCCGCCAAAACTCTGTGCGTTGCCCTCACCACCTTCGACCTCTGGAAAAGGGACAAACAGCAAGTCATCATCCGGGACACCCTCTCCACTCACTGAGCGCTGTTTGGAAGGAAGATAATCCCAGTCGCCCATCACGTGGAAGGCGGCCTCGCCATCGCCAAACATGCCGCTGGCGCGCTCGTAGGAAGTGGCCATAAAGCCGGGCTGAAAAGGGTCAAGCTCAACCAGCGACTGCAGCATCTCGCCAGCGCGTACAAAGGGCTCGCCTTCAAAGCCGCCGTTTTCACCATTTTTCGCCGCTTCGATGCCCTCGCCACCGGCCAGGCGGGTGACTAAAGAGCCCCAATAGAAATGCAGCGGCCAGCCATCCTGGCCACCGACCACCAGCGGCGTTATGCCCTCTTCCCGCAGCGCCATCACGGCGTTTTCAAAATCCTCCCAGGTCTTGATCGCTTGCGCATCAACTCCCGCCTTTTCTGTCAGGGCAGTGTTCGCCCAGATACCCACCACCGTGGCGTAGAGCGGCGCGCCATAGACACGATCATCCAGGGTGAAGGCGCGTACTGCAGATTCTGGGTAGATATCCTGCCAGCCATCGCGCATCGGCTCGCTCAGGTCGCGGACAAACCCCGCATCCACCTGATCGCGCAACCCCTCACCGCCCCAGGTGTAATAGATATCCGGGCGCTGGCTGGACTGCAGCATAGTGGGCAGGCGCGTTTTGTACGCCTCGTTGGCAAGGTATTCGAACTCGACATTAACGTCGGGGTGCTCCGCCTCATAGGCGGCAACCACTTCCTCGTAGTAGCGTTTTTCAGCGCTACTGCTTTCAATCCTTAGCACCGTCACCGTGGTATCGGCGGCTGCGGTTACTGACCCCAAAGCAGCAACAGCGGCAACAACCAGCGCTAAGTGACGAGGGCGTGAACAGGGCACGTTGTATTTGTTAGATACGTGCATGAAATTCTCCTAATGTTATTTTAAAGCTTGCTGTTGAATCATCCATCAAGCCCAGCCCGCGTCTACCGCCAACTCCTGAGCGGTGATGGCCTGGCTTTCGGCACTGGCTAAAAACAGCACCGCGGGGGCGATATGCTGGGGTTCAAGGCGCATTTTTAGGCACTGGCGTTGTTGAATGGCGACTTCGTCGCCGGGGCTAATCCACTTTTCGAGCTGCCGCTCGGTCATCACCGAGCCGGGCACCAGTGTATTAACGCGAATATTGTGCTCGCCCAGTTCCCGGGCCAGGCTGCGGGTCAAACCGTGCACGGCCGCTTTGGCAGTCACATAAGCGGGCAAACCGCCTAACGCCATCTGCACGCTGACCGAGCCAAAATTAATGATCGAGCCACCGCCCGTTTGCATCATCTGTTTTGCCGCTGCCTGGGCAGCAAAGAACATCGGCCGCAGGTTGAGCGACATACGTTCATCCCAATAAGCAACATCCACATCCTGCCAGGCGTGACGATCATCGCTGGCAGCATTGTTGACCAGGGTATGGATTGGCCCGAGGTGCTGGCCGGTCTCGGCGATAACCTGCTGTAGGCTGGCCACATCGCGAATGTCGCAGTGGTGGTAGTGCGGTGCCTCGCCGGTCTCGGCGCGGAGCTCTTCGACCAGCGCTTCGCTGGCCTCATCGTTAATATCGACGAACACCACCCGCGCGCCCTGAAGGTGAAAGGCTCGGGTAAGCGAGGCGCCAATGCCGCTGCCGCCGCCGGTAATAAAGACCACACGCTGTTCAAGGCTTGTATAGCGCGCTGAGTGCTGATTCATATTGTTTCCCACCTTTCTCTTTTAGGCGTGCTTTAACCGCGTTTTAAATATCCACCCACTGCCCACCGGCAGCGGACGAGGCCAGCGCGCGGGTAATAAACGTAAGACCATCGACACCGTCGGCGACTCCCGGGGTTTGCAACGCCAGCGCCTCAGCGCGCTCACCCCGTTGATGGGCGTGAATTTGCACAGCGAAATCGCGATAGAGCTGGGCAAAGGCTTCGAGATAGCCTTCCGGATGCCCCGGTGGAATGCGTGCAGCCGCCATGGCAGCTTCGCCCAGGCCAGGGCCGTTGCGGGTCAATATCCGTGGCGGCTCTCCCAGTGGCGAATGCACTAGCTGATTGGGCGTTTCCTGGCGCCAGGCAAGGCCACCCTTGCTGCCATAAACGCGGAGCTGCAGACCGTTTTCGTTGCCCGGCGCGACTTGGCTAGACCACAGCATGCCCCGCGCGCCGCCCTTGAAGCGCAGCAGCATATGTACGTTGTCATCCAACGCTCGCCCTTCGACAAAGGTGTGCATATCGGTGGCGAGTGACTCCAGTTGCAGGCCGGTCACATAGCGCGCTAGGTGGTAGGCGTGAGTGCCGATATCACCCAAACAACCTGCCGGGCCGCTGCGTTTGGGATCGGTGCGCCACTCAGCTTGCTTGACGCCGCTCTCTTCCAGGCGGGTGGAGAGCCAATCTTGCGGGTACTCCACCTGGACGACGCGAAGGTCACCCAGCTCACCGTTGGCGACCATTTCACGCGCCTGGCGTACCAGCGAGTAGCCGGAGTAGTTATGGGTTAAACCGAAGAACAGCCCCGTCCGTTCCACCAGCTCGGCGAGGGTTTGCGCCTCGTCCAGGGTGATCGTCATCGGCTTGTCGCAGATGACGTGAAAACCCGCTTCTAAAAAGGTGCGCGCTACGTCGAAGTGAACATGGTTGGGGGTCACAATGGCGACCACATCGATGCCATCCGGCCGCTGCTGCTCCGCTTCGGCCATGGTCTGGTAGTCGGGGTAAGCGCGTTCGGCGTCAACGTGCAGCTCCGCGGCGGCGGCCCGGCTGCGATCAGGGTCAGAGGCAAAGGCCCCGGCAACCAGTTCGAAATGGTCATCCAACCGCGCGGCGATGCGGTGCACCCCGCCGATAAACGCTCCTTGGCCACCGCCGACCATGCCCAGGCGCAGCCGACGCGGCGTGTCGTGTTGATTGCTCATGTCGTATTGCCCTCCCCTTTGGTTAATTAAGACCCAAAATGCGGCGATTGGCGGCCTCGTCGGAGCCGCCGTCAGCGAAGTCATCAAACGCCCGCTCGGTGACCTCAATAATGTGGTCGCGAATAAAGGCTGCGCCTTCACGGGCGCCGACTTCCGGATGCTTCAAGCAGCACTCCCACTCCAGCACCGCCCAGCCGTGATAGTCGTTGGCCGCCATCCAGGAAAAGATCGACTTGAAGTCGATTTGGCCATCGCCCAGGGAGCGAAAGCGCCCCGCGCGCTCTGTCCATGACTGATAGCCGGAATAAACGCCCTGCTTGGGGCTGGGGTTAAACTCGGCGTCCTTAACGTGAAACATCTGAATATGGTCGCGATACACGTCCAGAAAGCCGCGGTAGTCGAGCTGCTGCAGGATCAGGTGGCTGGGATCGTAAAGGATGTGGCAGCGGGGGTGGTTACCGACCCGCTCAAGGAACATCTCAAAGGTGATGCCGTCGTGCAGGTCTTCGCCGGGATGAATCTCGTAGCAGAGGTTCACGCCCGCTTCATCAAATGCATCCAGAATCGGCCGCCAGCGATTCGCCAACTCGTCGAACGCCGTCTCGACCAAACCCGCCGGACGCTGGGGCCAGGGATAGATGAACGGCCACGCCAGCGACCCGGAAAAGGTGCCGTGGTCGGTGAGGCCGAGATTTTGCGATGCCTTGGCGGCCAGCTTTAGTTGATCAACCGCCCAGGCCTGGCGCGCCTTGGGATTTCCGCGCACTTCGGGCACCGCGAAGCCGTCGAACATCTCGTCATAAACGGGATGCACGGCGACCAACTGGCCCTGAAGATGGGTGGAGAGTTCGGTGAGCGCCAAGCCGTGTTCGGCCAGTGTGCCTTTGATCTCATCGCAGTAGGTGCGGCTCTCGGCAGCACGTTTGAGATCGATCATGCGTGCATCCCAGCTGGGAATCTGCACGCCCTGATACCCAAGCCCCGCCGCCCAAGCAGCAATGCTGTCGAGGCTATTAAAGGGGGCTTCATCACCGGCGAACTGGGCGAGAAAGAGCGCTGGCCCTTTGATTGTTTTCATAGGACTCTCTCAATATCGTTTGGATTAAGTGCTTGGGTAGGCGCGGGAAGGAGTGGTGCTTTTACCCGCGCCTATTAATCACTACGCAATCAATACGCGGTCAGAACGGCGAATCGGGGAAGTAGTACTGCTCGGCATTCTCCTGGGTAATCAGCGGCGAGCCTAGAATGTACTCACCCAACACCGGGCCATTGGAGACAAAGTGCTGTACGGTCAGGTCCATGGCGGTGGCGATCATGGCAGGTGGATACAACACGTCCACTGGCACCAGCTCATCACCATCCATCACCCGTTTAATAATGTCCTTCATGCCCGCCCCGCCGACGATAAACAGCTCGTTTTCACGATCCGCTTGGCGCACTGCTTCAATTACCCCTAGCGCGATATCGTCATCCTGGGCCCAGACGGCGTCGATATTGTCGAAGCGCGATAGGTAGTCCTGCATCACTTCAAAGCCATCATCACGGTTCCAGTTGGCATGCTGCATATCGAGGATGTTGACCTCGGAGCCTTCGATCGCTTCCTGGAAGCCCTGCACCCGCTCATCGTCGATCACCGTGGGAATACCGCGCAGCACCACAATGTCGCCCTGATCATCAAGGCGTTCGCGGATGTACTCACCGGAAACGCGGCCTAGTTCATGGTTATTCCCCGCTACATAGAGATCCTGGATCCCCTCTTCCGTCAGGCCTCGATCTACCACGGTGACGAACACCCCGGACTCTTTAACCCGGCGCACCGGATCGGTCAGTGGCCCAGACTCAAACGGCAGCACCACCAGCGCGTCGATGTTGCGCAGCGACACCAAGTCTTCTAGATCATTGGCCTGCTCGCCGGCCGTGCCTGCTGTGGAGATGGTGATCTCAATGTCAGGATAGAGCGCCTCAAGGCGTTTTTTGGCCTCTTCGGCATGGTAGTTAACGCCCCCCGTCCAACCATGGGTGGCGGCGGGAATGGAGACACCGATGGTGTACTCCTGGGCAACCGCGGCGCCGGAGAGCCCTATTGCTGAAGTGAGTGCTGCAGTAGTGACGCAGGCCTTCACTGCTGTCTTGATGGTTCGCATAGTGATGCTCCTTTCGTGTTTGTAATTGTTTTGCTGTTTTTACTTGCTGTGTTGCGAGCTGCTAAGGGTTGATGTTGCGAACGTTTTCCTGGTTTTTACATTCGTTTCAGTGCCTTAAGGCGCTGCTTTTCTCCACGAGGCACGCTGCAGGTAGACCGCCACAATGATGATGATCCCCTGCACCGTCCCGTTGAGATAGTTGGAAATGGCATCGGTCAAGTTGAGAATATTGCCAATCATGGTGAGCATGATGGCGCCCACCACCGTGCCCCAGATACGCCCATGCCCGCCCTTGAGCATGGTGCCGCCGATGATCACCGCGGCAATCGCCTCCAGCTCCCAGAGTACCCCGGTGGCACCCGATGCAGAGCCCAGCCGGGGCACATAGATAATTGTCGCCAAGGCCACGCAAACACCCTGCAGCATGTAGGTCATGGTTTTGATGCGATCGACGTGAATAGCGCTGTATTCGGCCACTTTTTCATTGGAGCCGATGGCAAAGCAGTAGCGCCCGAAGCGGGTGTAGTTGAGCAGAATGTAGCCAACAATGGCGACAAATAGAAACACCCAGACCGGAATGGTGATGCCCAGGAAGCTGCCGTAATACATCGGCCGATAGATATCACGCACTGCCCAGTCCAGGGTAAGGGTGCCGCCATCGGCGAGGTACGTGACCAGTGAGCGGTAAATCCCCATAGTGCCGAGGGTGACAATAAACGCCTCAATTTTGCCTTTGGTAGTCACCATGCCGTTGATAAAGCCAGCGCACAGCCCCAGCAGCAGCGAGGCACCCACGCCGAACAGCACGGTGGTCAGCCCTGCGCCAAACTGCTCGACGAGGCTGTTCATCAAAATAATCATCACCCCGGCAATAAAGGCCGCCATTGCCCCTACCGAAAGATCCAACCCGCCGGCGGTAATCACGAAGGTGGCGCCGATGGCAATAATGCCGATAAAGGCACTGCGGGTGAGCATGTTCGAGAGATTATCCAGCCCCAAAAAAGCCGGATTAATCAGCACGCCCAGTAGCGCCAGAACCACCAGTGCTACAAAGGGCCCCCAGGTTTTCAGGTCTATGGCGAAGCCTTTTTGCTTGATCATTTGGTTAGCTGCTTTATTAGTCGTTTTGTTATTAGCCATGACGCTGCTCATCGACCTCTACTCCCTTAATGCCGGATGCGTACTGCATGATTTCGTGTTCGTTTATTTGCTCGCCTTCAAGCACCCCGGTGAGTACCCCGGCGCACATTACCGCCACCCGGTGGGAAAGGCCGATCAGCTCGCCCATTTCTGAAGAGATCAATATCACCGAGCAGCCCGCCTCGGTTAATTCATGGATAAAGTGATAGATCTGGTGCTTGGTACCCACATCGATGCCCCGGGTCGGTTCATTGATAATCACGACTTCAGGGTCAATGGACATCACCTTGGCGAGCAGCAGCTTTTGCTGATTACCGCCGGAGAGTTCGGCAGCGGTGCGCGCTGCCGTCCGCAGGCGGATATCAAAGCGCTGGATGGCCTGTTGAAAGGCCTGCTCTTCACGCCGGCGGTCAATAAGCGGATGGCAGTGAGCGCGTAAATTGAGCAACGTAACGTTGGAGCGCAGATCCATATTGAGCACCAAGCCTTTGCCCTTGCGATCCTCGGTGAGATAAGCAATTCGTTGGTGCACCGCATCGCGCAGGTGTCGCAATACCACCGGTTGACCATTGCGTAGCACCTGACCGGCGCTTTTACTGCGCAGACCCAGCACGGCTTCAATCAGCGCGGTTCGGCCAGCGCCCACGATGCCACCAAACCCCAACACTTCCCCCTGGCGCAGGGTAAAGCTGGCCTGTTTAACGGCCCCGGGCACCACCATATCCCGCGCTTCCAGCACCACCGGCGCATCGGAGGGGAGATGCGTACGCGGTGGGTACATTTCAGTGATCTCACGCCCCACCATCAGCCGTGCCAACTCCTCCTTGCTGCGTCCAGTCATGGAGCCGCTATCGACCAAATGGCCGTCGCGCAATACCGTCACGCGGTCGGCAATCTGCTCAATTTCACGCAGTTTGTGGGAGATATATAGAATCGCCACGCCACGCTGGCGCAAACGGTCGATGAGTGCGAACAGCACCGATACTTCGTTTTCCGTCAGCGTGGCAGTGGGCTCGTCCATAATCAGCACGCGCACATCCCGGGTGATCGCCTTGGCAATTTCCACCATCTGCTGATCAGAGGTGCTGAGGTCTTTTACTCGAGCGCGTGGATCAACGTCGGTTTCGAGTTCCAACAGTGCCGTCCGGCTGCGTTCCCGCATGGCTCGTCGATCCAGAAACACTCCACGGCGCAGTTCGCGGCCCAAGAAGATGTTTTCCTCTACGCTGAGCTGTTCCGCCAGTGCCAACTCTTGGTGAATCATTACCACGCCGTCGGCCTCTGCCTCACCGCTAGAGCGGTAGTGTCGTTGGCTGCCGTCCACCACCACCTCGCCCGAGGTGGGTCGAAGGTAACCGGCCAGGATTTTTACCAGGGTCGATTTACCGGCGCCGTTCTCGCCTAGCAGGGCGTGCACTTCGCCCGCCTGCAGGTCGAGATCAACGTCGAATAACACTTGGTTTTCGCCAAACGAGCGGCAGAGTTTGCGCGCTGATAACAGCATGAGGCCACCTGATGAAGTCTGTTGTTATTGTGTTGGGGGCTTATCAACATCGATTGATTTAGATTGATGCTTGATTTACTTTAGGTGCTAAAATAAATATTTGCATATGCAACTTAGGTCGTATTTTGACAATTGCGCTCACACCCCACGATGAGAGCGCTCAGCAATGTGCAGCACTGCTTTTTTTCAACACGAACTATAACGGCGACCCTATGGCCCTTCCGTCGACTGACACTAGCCGCCTCGACAACACCCTGGCGGTGATACGCACTCTGCGTGACCAAGGATCGGTGGCACGCATCGACCTGGGCGCACTCAATGGCATTAGCTCTGCCACCGTCACCTCGATCAGCGCCGAACTACTCCAGCAGGGGTTGATCACGGAACGGCCCCCCGAAACACCCCGCCCCACCGGGCGTGGCCGACCAAAAACCTTGATTGAACTCGACCCTAATGCCGCCTGCGTGGTGTGTATCAAGCTATCGATCAATGAGATCCAGTTGGTGGTGGGCGATTTTTCGGGCCAGGTACGCCATAGCGAACACCACGCGGTGCCCACCCTGACGCTGAGCGCCGACGACCTGGAAGCGCTGCTGGAAGAGAAGATCAGCACTGTTTGCGCGCAACAGCTAAAGGGATTTCAACGATTGGCGGGGATCTGTTTGGCAGTGCAGGGGGTAGTCTCGTCGCAAAGCGGTACGATTATCTGGTCCCCCGCTTTAAGCTTTCGTAACGCACCGATATCGACGCGATTAGCGGAGCGTTTTCACTGCAGCGTACTGCTGGAAAACGATGCCAACTGCATCGCCAGCGTTCTAGCGGCACAGCCCGCCTATGCAGACTGCCCCAACTTGGTGGTCATTATGCTGGGCTACGGTATCGGTATGTCGGTATTGATTAACGGCGTGCCCTTTCTAGGTGCCAATGGCTCAGCGGCGGAGTTTGGGCACAGCAAATACCAACCCGATGGCGCCCTGTGCGCCTGCGGGCGACGGGGCTGCATTGAAGCTTACACTAGCGATTATGCGCTCTATCGCGCCGCCGCCGATCATTTAGCGCTTCCCTCCGGCGACAGCGCACACCCCTCAGAGCAGCAGATGCAGGCGCTGACACAGTTGGCATTAAAAGGCGACCCGACAGCCCAGCGTATTTACGCCGAGGCTGGGCGGGCGTTGGGGTTCGGCATTGCCAATGTGATGGCGCTCTTTAACCCCGATCTAGTGCTGATTACCGGCTCCGGCGTGCGCGGCTTTGACGCCATGCAAGCCGCCATGCACACCGCCATTGACGATGCCCTAGTGGCCGAACTGATGGGCACTACCCGCATCGAACACTGCGCCTGGGATCGCGACATGACCTGCATGGGAGGCATCACCATGGCGCTAAACGCTACCGATGCCCAGACGCTGTTAGATAGCCAAACCGCCCGCGAAGCTTAGCCAGATTGGGGTGGGTTGCGATCCGCTAGCGCCGGGAAAGCGATCAATGCGAGTGCCGCGGCACATCAGAACCGCGGCAACCCACCAGGAAGTCAAAGTCGCAACCTTCGTCCGCCTGGAGCACCCGCTCGATATACAGCTGGCGGTAGCCGCCCTGGCTGGCAATCAGCGTTGAGGCGGCAGTGGGGTCACTTTCGGCCAGGCGCGAGGCCAGTTCTTCGTCGCTGAGTTCCAGATGCAGCCGGCCACTTT
Source organism: Halomonas sp. KHS3 (assembly GCF_000830495.1). Taxonomy (NCBI): domain Bacteria; kingdom Pseudomonadati; phylum Pseudomonadota; class Gammaproteobacteria; order Oceanospirillales; family Halomonadaceae; genus Halomonas; species Halomonas sp. KHS3. Next base: position 122,079 of record NZ_JWHY01000011.1, read on the forward strand.
CGCAGTCGAGCTCGATCCAGTCACCGTTGCGTACCGCGGCCAGCGGGCCACCGGCAGCGGCTTCGGGCGCTACGTGCAGTACCACGGTGCCGTAGGCGGTGCCGCTCATGCGGGCGTCGGAGATGCGCACCATGTCGGTAATGCCCTGGGCGAGGATCTTGGGCGGCAGGCCCATATTGCCCACCTCCGCCATGCCGTGATGCTCATGCGGGCGTCGGAGATGCGCACCATGTCGGTAATGCCCTGGGCGAGGATCTTGGGCGGCAGGCCCATATTGCCCACCTCCGCCATGCCGTGATAACCCCGCGGGCCGCAGTGCTTCATGACTAGTATGTCATTGGCTTCCACGTCCAAGTCCGGGTCGTTGATGCGCGCCTTGTAGTCGTCGAAGTCCTCGAACACCACCGCACGACCTCGGTGCTGCATCAGCTCGGCCGTGGCTGCTGAGGGCTTGAGCACCGCACCGTTGGGGGCCAGGTTGCCGCGCACCACGCAGATGCCGCCGTCCGCAGTGAGCGGATTATCCAGCGGGCGAATCACTTCATCGTTATACAGCGGGGCGTCCTGAACGTTCTCCCATAGGGTTTTGCCGTTGACGGTCAAGGCGTCCTTGAAGGGCAGCCGGTTGGCCTCGCCCAGGCGTCTGAGCACCGCGGGCAGGCCACCGGCGTAGTAGAACTCCTCCATCAAGAACCGCCCCGAGGGCTGTAGATCGACCACCGTGGGCGTGCCGCGGCCTACACGGCTCCAGTCGTCCAGGGTCAAATCCACACCAATCCGCCCAGCAATGGCCTTGAGATGAATCACTGCGTTGGTGGAGCCGCCAATGGCGGCGTTGGTACGGATGGCGTTGTCGAAAGCTTCCTTGGTAAGGATCTTGGAGAGCCGCAGGTCTTCGTTGACCATCTCGACAATCCGGTTACCCGAAAGGTGTGCCAGCACGTAGCGGCGAGAGTCTACCGCAGGGATCGCCGCATTGTGGGGTAGCGAGGTGCCCAGGGATTCCGCCATGCAGGCCATGGTGGAGGCGGTGCCCATGGTGTTGCAGGTGCCCGCAGAACGGGACATGCCCGCTTCGGCGGCCATAAAGTCGTGGAGTGAAATCTCACCCGCCTTGACCTGCTCAGAGAGTTTCCAGACCACGGTGCCGGAGCCAATATCCTTACCTTTGTGCTTGCCGTTGAGCATTGGCCCGCCGGTGACCACGATGGTGGGAATGTCGCAGCTTGCCGCACCCATCAGTAGCGCCGGGGTGGTTTTGTCGCAGCCCACCAGCAGCACCACCGCATCGATGGGATTACCGCGAATCGCTTCCTCCACGTCCATGCTGGCCAGGTTGCGGGTAAACATCGCGGTAGGCCGTAGGTTGGATTCGCCGTTGGAGAACACCGGAAACTCCACCGGGTAGCCACCCGCCTCCAGCACGCCCTGCTTCACGTGCTCCGCCAACTTACGAAAGTGCGCATTGCAAGGTGTGAGCTCCGACCAGGTGTTGCAGATACCGATGATCGGTTTGTCATCCAACTGCGGTACATAAAGCCGTTTTTATCGGCGGTGCCGAACCACTGGGCAGAGCGTAATGGGCGCTGACGATCAGACATAACAAAGCCTCCGTACAAACCGGAAAAAAAGTGACCAACTAATAAAGGGGTAACGGCTTAAGCGTCAGGCCCGCTGACGACGGGTCTGTTTCCAGCGGTCAAACATCACCGCCAGCAGCAGAATCGCGCCACGCACCAGGTACTGGTAAAAGGTGGGGACGTTGAGCAGCCCCATGGCGTTCTGGACACAACCCATGATCAGTACACCGACCACCACACCGGTAATGGTGGCAACGCCGCCGGATAGCGCCACACCGCCCAGCACACAGGCGGAAATCACCGCCAGTTCCAGGCCCATGGAGGTATTGGGGTCGCCCAGCCCCATGCGTGAAGCTAGCAGTACACCTACGACACCCGCCACTACGCCCTGGAGGCCGAAAACAATAATCTTGAGGCGGCGAACATTAACCCCGGCAAGCGCGGCGGCTTCCGAGTTCCCCCCGGTGGCCAGCACATTGCGCCCGAAAGCGGTCATGTTGAGCACCACACCAAAGATCACGAAACAGGCCAGCATGGTCCAGACCGGCAGGGTTAGGCCGAGGAACGAGGCACTGCCCAGGTCAAAGAAACCCGGCACGGTGATCATTACCGCGTCGCCGCCGGAGGTGATATAGGCCAGCCCGCGTACAAACTCCATTGCTGCCAGGGTGGCAATCAGCGAGTTAATACCGAACTTGGCAATTACCAGGCCGTTAAAAGCGCCCACCGCGCCCCCAGCGACAATGCCACCGATCACGCCGATAAACACGCTACCGGTACTGGAAGTCACCACCGCTGCGACCACCCCCGCAAAGGCCACCGTAGAGGCCACCGAGAGATCCACCTCACCCAGTGCCAGCACCAGCATCATGGTGGTGGCCAAACTGCCGATCAGGGTGATCGAGAGCAGTAGCCCAACCATGTTGCGGCCGGTCAGAAAGTCCGGGATGAGTACCGCCAGGGCCACAAACAGCAGCAAGAAAATTGCAATCAGCCCTGAGGTATCCAGCAGCGTGCGCAGTGGCTTGATCAGCCCCTGCCGGCCCGCCGGGCGGGCAGGCGCAGTCTCGCCTTGGGTTGCATTATTAGTTGTCATGGTTGTTGTCCTGAACTTGTTCTCTTAAAAACGAATATCTTGAAAACCTTAAAAAAAGCTGACACTTAGGCAGGTAGCGCCAAGCCCAGCAGGCGTTCCGGCGTAGCCGATTCCCGCGGCACTATGTCCACCAGTTCACCGTCGCGCATCACCGCGATGCGGTCACAGATGGAGCTGACTTCTGCCAGGTCACTGGAAATCACCACCACGCTTTTGCCCTGTTCGGCCAAATCGTAAAGTAGCGAGTAAATATCCCGCCGTGCGCCGACGTCGATGCCTCGGGTCGGCTCGTCCATCACAAACAGATCAATCTCCTCGGCAAGCCAGCGGGCTAGAATCACCTTCTGCTGGTTGCCGCCGGAAAGTTTGCCGATCGGCGTACGTGGCCCCGGTGTCTTAACACTGAGTTGCTGGATATACGACTCGGCATTGCGCCGCTCACGGCCGGGGTGGCGAAACATGCCCCAGCGTTTGAAAAAGCGCCGGCAGCTGATATTGAGGTTGTCAGCCACGCTGGCCACCGGGAAAATACCCTGGGATTTACGATCCTCTGGACACATGGCAATACCGGCGCGTATCGCCTCGCCAGGGCTTTTAAAACGTCGCGATTCACCGTTGAACTGTACGCTGCCGGCCTTGGGCGATTCGACCCCGCAGATCAGCCTCAGCAGTTCGCTGCGCCCCGCGCCCACCAGACCAAACAGCCCGAAGACTTCCCCGCGTTTGACGGAGAAACTCACCGGCGCCTTGAGGCCGCGCCCGTGGATTCCTTCCACGTTCAAGACCACATCGCCCTGTGTGCGCGGGCGGTAGCCGTAAACATCGTCGATATCCCGGCCGACCATTTCACTCACTAACAGGTCGTGATTGAGTGCCGACATATCCTCATGGGTGCGGATATGCTGGCCATCGCGGAAGATGGTGACCGCATCGCACATCTCAAACACCTCCTCCATGCGATGCGTCACGTAGAGCACCACCCGCCCTTCATCACGCAGTCGTTGGACGATACGTTTTAGCTGGCGAATCTCCTGAATAGAGAGACTACTGGTGGGCTCATCGAACGCGATAACCTTGGCGTCTCGCAGCAGCGCACGGCCAATCTCGATCATCTGCTGCTGGCCGATGGAGAGCTCGCGCACCTTGGTCGAGGGGTGAATCTCCCCCTCGCCAAGATCAGCCAGAATCGCCAGGGCTTTTTGTTTTAACTCGCGGCGGTTAACAAACCCCTGCCGTGTGGGCAGTTGGCCCAGCAGCAGATTCTCGGCCACCGACATATTGGGCGAGAGCGTCAACTCCTGGTAGATAATCGCGATGCCTTCCCGCAGCGCCTCCCGGGCGTTGCTGAATACGTGGCGCTGGCCATCGATCCATAGCGCGCCTTCGGCTGCCCGGTTAACGCCACTGAGCACCTTGAGCAGGGTGGATTTACCCGCGCCGTTCTCACCCATTAGCGCATGCACTTGACCGGCGTGGGCGGCAAAGCTCACCCCATCCAGCGCGCGCACCCCGGGGAACACCACGCTAATCCCGTCGAACCGTAAATAAGCATCAGACATGCATGAATACTCCACAGATGGCCTGTAACAGCGAGCCCGTTACAGGCCTCTTTCATTGCCAATCAAGCGCTTTATAGACCGAGCGCTGCGCGCACTTCTTCCCAGTTGTCGCGCGTCATTAACGTGCCGGAGGTTTCAGTGTTGGCCTGGGGCTCTTGATCCTCGCTAATCCAGCGGTAGAGGTCTTCGGCGGTCTGGCGGCCGTGCATGGTGGAACTGACCGCTACCGTGCCGTGAAAGCCAGTGGGGTTATCCCGGGAAAACTCGGCAAAGGCGGCGCCGGAGCCATTGATACCCACGCCGATCACATCTTCCGGCGCTAAGCCATACTGCTCGGTAGCCCTAACACCGCCGAGCACGCTCTCTTCGTTAAGGGCATAGATCACCCAGTGCTCATAATCGCCACGCTGGGAAAGCACCGGCGAGGCAGCAGAGAAAGCCCCACTGGTATCGGTGCTCTGCTGAGGCGCGTCGAAAATATTATCTTCTGGGAATCCCGCGGCTATCAGCGCCTCGGTGGCGCCGTCGGTACGCTCAACGGCGGTCGGCAGTTCGTTGTTGGTGATCCGCAGCGCGGCTACCTCTTCGGGGTTCCAGCCGCGCGCTTCCATTTCGGCGTTAATGGCTTCGCCCACCTGACGCCCAATTTTGGTGCCCGACATACCCAGGTGCGGCACGCCCTCCATGGGCTCACCGCTTGAGTTAACAAACTGGTCATCCACAGTGACTACTTTCATGCCGTACTGGTTAGCACGGTTCATAATCGCTGGCCCCAAGCGTACGTCTGGCGGGCAGATTACGAACCCTTCAGCGCCTTGGGAGTAGAGGTTATCAATAGCGCTAAGCACCTCTTGGCCATCTTCGCCGCCAAGGCGTACCACTTCGAAACCGAGCTCTTCGCCTACTTCAGTAGCCGCCTCCTGTTCGTTAATGAACCACGCCTGCTCCGGCTTTTTAACGATAAAGCCAATCTTCACCTCGTCTTCCTGGGCCTGTACTGACCCTAGTGAGGCCAGCATAATCGCGCTACCAAGTGCTAAACGGGTAAATGTTGTCGTCAATTTCATTGTTGTACTCCTGCTATTTTGAGAGTTGTTTTTATTGATATTTTTGATTACTAACCACTGACGGTTGGTAATAGTAATGATGAATCGAGATTACGAGCCCAGGTCTTGCTGCGCGGAAAAGCGATAGACCGTGCGTGAGCGATAAGTCTCGCCCGGCTCTAGGATCGTGCTGGGAAACGCCTCTTGATTGGGAGAGTCAGGGTAGTGCTGAGTTTCCAGCGCAAAGCCGGAGCGGTGCCCGTAGGCCTGGCCCTGCTTGCCGGTCAGGTCGCCGTTAAGGAAGTTGCCGGAATAGAATTGGATCGCGGGTTCGGTGGTGGTGATTTCCACCAGGCGTCCGCTTTGGGGCTCCCATACTTTGGCAGCCAAGACCAGCTCATCTGATGCAGCGTTATCGCGGGCAAGCACAAAGTTGTGGTCATAACCGCCACCAAAGGCAAGCTGCTCGTTCTCCTGCTCGATCCGTTCGCCAATGGGCGTCGCCTGGGTGAAGTCAAACGGCGTGCCCTCCACCGAGCGGATCTCACCGGTTGGAATCAAGGTGTCATTGACCGGGGTAAACTCAGGGGCATTGATCATCAGCTGATGATCGAGAATGGTGTCGCTACCCTCACCCTTTAGGTTGAAGTAGCTGTGCTGGGTTAGGTTAATCGGGGTGGCTTTATCGGTTACCGCCCGATAATCCACCATCAGCTCGTCATTATCGGTCAGCGTATAGGTAACTTCGCTCTCCAACTTACCGGGGTAGCCCTCTTCGCCATCCTCACTGGTATAGCGCAGTACCAATCCATTGCCTGCGTCACTCTCGAATGGTTCGGCCTGCCATAGCACTTTATCGAATCCCTGGTCGCCGCCATGCAGGTGGTTGCTGCCATCGTTGGTAGCCAATGAATAGGTTTCTCCATCGAGGGAGAATTGCCCACCCGCAATACGGTTGCCGTAACGACCAATAATGGCACCGAAGTAAGGATTGGCCTGACGGTACTCATCGGAGAGGTAGGCTTCCAAAGAGTCAAAGCCCAGCGCTATATCGTCAAACTTACCGTCCATATCAGGGGTTTTCAGCGACAGAATGATGCCACCGTAATTGGTCACCCGCAGCTCGATACCATTGGCGTTGGTAAGTTGATAGACATCCACCTGGCGACCATCGGGTAGATGACCAAACACCGACGTTTGGATACCACTGCCGACGCTGCTGCTCGCGTTGGCTTCAGAACTGCTCTGGGCTTGTGCAGTGTTTGCCAACAGCACCGCGGCAATTGCACCGAGCAGAAGAGGTGAACCATTTCTTAATCGTTGGCTGTACATGAGAGGCATGAGCTTCCTCCTGGAGGCATACTTTGTTGCTAAATTATTGTTGTTAGGCTTGGTCAGAAAACTCAGTGAGTTACCACAGTTCATCATGACCGATACAGACACTACAGTAGCCATGTCTGGCATAACCAACCAATATACAAATGCCTCACTATCGATATACTTCTAAGTATCAATAACAACACGAGGCTTATGCCATGGGCATTCTCGGCGAAAACTGGTTTTTAGACGTGCGACTAAAGTTGCGTCATTTTCAGCTATTTTTAGCCCTGGACGAGCAGCGCAACCTGCACCGCGCGGCGGCTCAGCTCAATATGAGCCAACCCGCCGCCTCAAAACTGCTCAGCGACCTGGAAGCCAACCTGGGTATTCGGCTGTTCGATCGCCACCCCCGTGGGCTAACGCCTAACTGGTATGGCGAAATTATGATTCGCCACGCCCACAGCATGCTCTCAGCGCTACGCCACACCGGTGAGGAGCTAAACGCTCTCGGCGAGGGCAGTGCCGGCACGGTAGCCGTCGGCACGGTAATGGCGCCAGCGGTTACGCTGCTCACCAGCGCCATCGAACGGGTGCACCGCGACCGGCCAGGGCTAAAAATCAGCGTAGATGTGGATGTCAGCAAAGTGCTGGTACCACGCCTACTGGAAGGCGAACTGGATTTCGCGATTACCCGCATACCCGCAGGCGTCGATGCCGAGCGCTTTGTCTTCGAGGAGATTGGCGAGGAGGAACTCTGCTTTGTGTGCCGCCAAGGGCATCCATTAGCCGATAAACAAACGCTGAGCCTTGCTGATATGGCGGGCTTCCCTTGGTCGCTGCAGCCCGCTGGCGCGTTGATGCGCCAGCGGGTGGATAGCCTATTTCTGCACCATCAGGTCGCGCCGCCCCGCCAGATCGTCGATACCGCTGACCTGCTGCTGTCGCTGGCCCTCGTCGACAAATCCGATACCATCACGGTGACTACACGGGAAGCCGCTGACCTGCTCTGCCCACCGCAGCGTTTTCATCTACTGCCATTTAGCGAGGCGCTAAGCGTTCAGCCCTATGGGCTGGTGAGCTTACGCCACCAGCGACTCTCCCCCGGTGCCGCCGCATTAATGAGCACTCTGCGGGAAGTGATTGCTCAGTCCAATTAATGCGAGTGCCGCGGCACGTCAGACCCGCGGCAACCCACCAGGAAGTCAAAGTCGCAGCCTTCGTCCGCCTGGAGCACCCGCTCGATATACAGCTGGCGGTAGCCGCCCTGGCTGGCAATCAGCGTTGAGGCGGCAGTGGGGTCACTTTCGGCCAGGCGCGAGGCCAGTTCTTCGTCGCTGAGTTCCAGATGCAGCCGGCCACTTTCGCAGTCGAGTTCAATCCAGTCACCGTTGCGCACGGCGGCTAGCGGGCCACCGGCAGCGGCTTCGGGGGCGACGTGTAGTACCACAGTGCCGTAGGCGGTACCGCTCATGCGGGCGTCGGAGATGCGCACCATGTCGGTAATGCCCTGGGCGAGGATCTTGGGCGGCAGGCCCATATTGCCCACCTCCGCCATGCCGTGATCATGCGGGCGTCGGAGATGCGCACCATGTCGGTAATGCCCTGGGCGAGGATCTTGGGCGGCAGGCCCATATTGCCCACCTCCGCCATGCCGTGATAACCACGTGGGCCGCAGTGCTTCATGACCAGAATGTCATTGGCTTCCACGTCCAAGTCCGGGTCGTTGATGCGCGCCTTGTAGTCGTCGAAGTCCTCGAACACCACCGCACGACCTCGGTGCTGCATGAGTTCGGCCGTGGCTGCCGAGGGCTTTAACACCGCGCCATTAGGGGCGAGGTTGCCGCGCACCACGCAGATGCCGCCGTCCGCGGTGAGCGGATTATCCAGCGGGCGAATCACTTCGTCGTTGTACAGCGGGGCGTCCTGGACGTTCTCCCACAGGGTTTTGCCGTTGACGGTCAAGGCGTCCTTGAAGGGCAGCCGGTTGGCCTCGCCCAGGCGTCTAAGCACCGCGGGCAGGCCACCGGCGTAGTAGAACTCCTCCATCAAGAACCGCCCCGAGGGCTGTAGATCGACCACCGTGGGCGTGCCGCGCCCCACTCGGCTCCAGTCGTCCAGGGTCAGATCCACACCAATCCGTCCGGCAATCGCCTTGAGGTGAATCACCGCATTGGTGGAGCCGCCAATGGCGGCGTTGGTACGGATGGCGTTGTCGAAGGCTTCCTTGGTGAGGATTTTGGAGAGCCGCAGGTCTTCGTTGACCATCTCGACAATCCGGTTACCCGAAAGGTGCGCCAGCACGTAGCGGCGAGAATCGACTGCCGGAATCGCTGCATTGTGCGGCAGCGAGGTGCCCAGCGACTCGGCCATGCAGGCCATGGTGGAGGCGGTGCCCATGGTGTTGCAGGTGCCCGCAGAACGGGACATGCCCGCCTCGGCGGCCATAAAGTCGTGAAGTGAAATCTCACCCGCCTTGACCTGCTCGGAGAGCTTCCAGACCACGGTGCCAGAGCCGATATCCTTACCTTTGTGCTTACCGTTGAGCATCGGCCCGCCGGTGACCACGATGGTGGGAATATCGCAGCTCGCCGCGCCCATCAGTAGCGCCGGGGTAGTTTTGTCGCAGCCCACCAGCAGCACCACCGCATCGATGGGGTTGCCGCGAATCGCTTCTTCCACGTCCATGCTAGCCAGGTTGCGGGTAAACATCGCCGTGGGGCGCAGGTTGGATTCGCCGTTGGAGAACACCGGGAACTCCACCGGGTAGCCCCCCGCTTCCAGCACGCCCTGCTTCACGTGCTCCGCCAACTTACGAAAGTGCGCATTGCAAGGTGTGAGCTCCGACCAGGTGTTGCAGATACCGATGATCGGTTTGCCCTCACGTGCTCCGCCAACTTACGAAAGTGCGCATTGCAAGGTGTGAGCTCCGACCAGGTGTTGCAGATACCGATGATCGGTTTGCCCTGAAACTCATGGTCGGGAATGCCCTGGTTTTTCATCCAACTGCGGTACATAAAACCGTTCTTATCAGCCGTGCCAAACCATTCAGCACTGCGCAGCGGACGTTGACGTTGGCCCATGAGGTTAACTCCTTGTTTTAGTTCGGTGACGGCTGACGACCTGAGAGTTGGCGTCGAGAGTGGGTGCCGAATGCGCAAGACACTAAACTACCCCGTCAATCTAGTCGACCATACAAAAGTATATGTTGAACAATTGCTCTTAATGTTCAACATTACCCTCCCACGTGGGTCATTGGCCCGTTGCATTACAGCGTTAACCACCACGCTCTCCACAACAAAAAACTTGAGGAATAGTGCTATGCTCAAATCGAAATACAGCTCGCTACTCACTGGTTCCGTGCTACTGCTGGGCCTCTCTGCGGCCCAGGCAGCCGAGTACGAATGGAAATTTCAGGCGTCAGAAACCTCGGGCGAACCCAGCTTTAAGATCAAACAAGAGTGGGCCGAGCGCATTACGGCAATGACTGATGGCCGTGTTGAAATCGAGGTAATGCCGATTAATTCCGTGGTTGGCCCTACTGAGACATTGACCGCCGTTAGCTCAGGGATTCTGCAGGGTCATATGACCGACCCAAGCTACTTCTCTGGCCAAGATCCGGCTTTTGGTATGCTCGGCAACCTTGTCGGCGCCTGGCAGAACCCCTACGATTTCCTGGAGTACATGAAATACGGCGGCGGTGAAGAGCTTTACAACGAACTGGTCGAACCCTATGGCGCCCATTTGATCAGCGCAGCGACCTTTCCGTTGGAGTCGGTACCCTCCACGGTGCCCATCGAATCCATCGCTGACTTTGAAGGGTTAAAAATCCGCGCCCCTCAAGGCATGGTGTACAACATCTTCGAGCGCATTGGCGCCACGCCCGTCAACCTGCCGGGCTCTGAGGTGTATACCGGCCTGGAAAAAGGCGTGATCGACGCCGCGGACTCCACGGTGCTCTCGAATAACGACGCCATGGGTCTGCACGCTTTCGCCCCCTACCCGCTCTACCCTGGCTTTCACTCCATGCCCATGATCGCTGTGTCGATCAATAAAGACATCTGGGATGGCTTGCCCGAGGAGCTACAGACGACCCTCAATACCGCCTTTGATGGCATGGCCTACGACCTGATTGCCCGCCTCAAGGAGCAGGATATTGAGACCCTGCAGCGGCTTCAGGATGACCCAGACGTTCACCCCTTCAACTTGCCCGAAGAAGAGCGTCAGAAATTCCGCACCGCGGCTGAGCAGGAGTGGCAAGAGTGGGCGGGTGAAAATGAGATGACTCAGAAGATTTATGACTCGGCGACCGCCTTTTTGCGCTCGCGCAATCTGCTCTAACTCTGTGCTCTCAACTCTCTGCTCACAACCGGCCTCATTAATCTAACCAACGCAGCGCTCGGGCAAACACCCCGAGCGCTGCGCGTAGAGTCGCGCCATGTCCCAAAAAACGCCTGACAATCAAACTCCTTCGCCGAATACCCAGGATCTCCCCGAGATTCTCGAAACGGTGGAGGAGGTGTCTCCCGAACGTAATGCTTTAGACCGCTTAATTGCACGGGGCGGCCGTGCCGTTTCCTGGCTCGTGCTGGTCGCGATGGGCATCAGCGTCGTCGAAGTCTTTATGCGCTACGGTTTCAACAACCCCACCTCCTGGGTACACGAAACCGTCGTGTTTCTGATCGCCGTTATCTTTGTACTGGGCGGCCCAGCGGCCATGGCGCGCAATAGCCATATCCGCGTCAAGGTGCTTTACGACAGCGCCGGGCCCAGGTTGAAATGCTGGATGGATCGTTTCAACGACCTGCTCACTCTGATTTTCTGCCTGACGATGAGCTATGCCGCCTTTCATATGTTCTGGGGAGCTTCGCATAACCCGCTCGGTGAGTGGTCGCTGGAGCGCTCCGGCACCTCTTGGAATCCGCCCTTTCCCGCTATGGTCAAGGGCATGATTCTGTTTGCTCTGGTGTTGATGACGCTACAGGCCTGCCTGCATCTGTGGGAATCGATTAAAGCGAAACCCGCTGCCAACATCGAGGAGGCGCGCTGATGGATATTTCAACCGCAACGATCCTCATGGTCGGGGCCATTTTCGCGCTACTGGTCACCGGTCTGCCGCTGGCGTTTATCACCGGCTTGGTAGCGATGGCGTTCACCTTCGGCTGGTTCGGCGAGGCGGCGCTGCCCCTGGTCACCAGCCGCGTTTATGGGTTTATCACCGAGTATTCGCTGGTGGCGGTGCCCATGTTCGTGTTGATGGCATCACTGCTGGATCGCTCCGGAATCGCCAAAGACCTGTTCAACGCCATGCGCGTCTTCGCCGGTCGCCTGCCAGGTGGCGTGGCGGTGCAGACCATCGTGGTAGCGTTCTTCCTGGCCGCTCTTTCGGGCATTATCGGTGGTGAGATCGTGCTGCTTGGGATTCTGGCGCTGCCCCAAATGCTCCGCCTGGGCTACGACAAACACCTCTCTATTGGGGTGGTGTGTGCCGGGGGCGCCCTGGGCACCATGATGCCGCCCTCAATCGTGCTGATTATCTACGGTCTGATCGCCAGCGTATCGATTGCTGACCTGTTCGCCGCAGCCGTGACGCCAGCGGTGATTTTGATGGGTTGCTATATTGCCTATGTGCTGGTGCGCTGCCTGAGAAATCCCGCACTGGGCCCGCCGTTAGATAGAGATACCCAGGATAACCCTTTCGCCACTAAGCTGGACGCGGTTAAGGCCATTCTGTTACCAGGGCTGATCGCTTTTTTAGTGCTGGGCACTATCTACGGTGGTATCGCCTCGGTCACCGAAGCCGCGGCCATGGGTGTTTTCGGTGTACTGCTCGCCACTATTGTTCGCGGCGAATTCACCCCGGGTATGCTGCACCATAGCCTTGGGCAGACCATGAATACCTGCGGCATGATCATCTGGATCGGCATCGGCGCCGCCGCCCTGGTGGGCGTCTATAATTTAATGGGAGGCAACCGTTTTGTTTCGAGCTTGATCCTGGGACTCGATGTAGCGCCCATTGTGATCATTCTGGTGATGATGGCGATTATGCTCGTGCTGGGGCTATTCCTAGACTGGATCGGGATCGCCATGCTGGCTCTGCCGATCTTTCTACCCATCGTTATTCAGCTCGGTTTCGATCCGATCTGGTTCGGCATTCTATTCGCCGTGAATATGCAGGTATCGTTCCTGTCGCCACCCTTTGGGCCCGCCGCCTTCTACCTTAAAAGCGTGGCACCGCCGGATATCAGCCTCAAGGATATTTACCTGTCCGTACTACCCTTTATGGCCATTCAGCTGTGCGTACTCGCGGCGCTATTGATGTGGCCGCAACTGGCCATTTGGCCACTATGATGACCGCTACACTATTGACTGACTCTGCATAAGGAGACCGCCATGCGACTGATTCAGTGTGACCACCAGGGCCAGGTTCGCGCCGCCCTGGTCGAAAGCGAAGAGCAGGTCAGACTGCTCGACTGCGACACCTACACCCTGGCCAATCGGGCCATTGCCGCCGGCAAGCCACTTAGCGACATGCTGACGGAAGCATTGACCGACACACGCCTGGATTATCAAGCGCTGGTCGACACTAAACAGTTGCTACCCCCGCTGACCCATACCGACCCGGCCCACTGCCTGGTCACCGGCACCGGCCTTACCCACCTGGGAAGTGCCGATACCCGCTCGGCAATGCATGCCAAAGCCCAGGCCGCGGAGGAGGATATGACCGACTCCATGCGCATGTTCAAGCTGGGCGTGGAGGGCGGCAAACCCGATGCAGGCCAGGTAGGTGCACAGCCGGAGTGGTTCTACAAGGGCGATGGCCAGTGCGTGGTGGCGCCAGAAGCGGAGATTCCATCCCCCGCCTTCGCCGAAGATGCAGGCGAGGAGCCTGAGTTGGCGGGCCTCTATGTGATTGGTGATGACGGCCAGCCCTGGCGGGTCGGCTACGCCCTCGGTAACGAATTTTCTGATCACGTGACCGAGCGCTTCAACTACTTGTGGTTAGCTCACTCCAAGCTACGCGCCTGCAGCTTTGGTCCCGAACTGTTGATCGGCGAACTACCTGATCATCTGGAAGGCAACAGCGCTATTCATCGCAGTGGTGAAACAGTGTGGGAGAAGCCCTTTCTCACCGGCGAGGCCAACATGGCCCATAGCCTGGCCAACCTGGAATATCACCACTTTAAATACCCGGGCTTCCGCCGCCCCGGCGATGTGCATGTGCACTTTTTCGGTACCGCGACACTGAGCTTCGCCGACGGCATCAAGGTGCGCGAGGGCGATCGCTTTGAGATCAAAATCAAGGAGTTTGGTCGCGCCCTGCGCAACCCTCTACGGGTGGAAGCAGACGCACCGCCCATCAGCGTAAAGTCGCTTTAACGTACTCTAACCACCCCAGCAGGAGGAAGTATGACTCTGGAAGGTAAACTACTGATCGGTCAGCAGGCCATTAGCGGCCAACAGGCTGACATTCATGCGGTAAATCCCGCCACCGGCGAAACGCTGGCGCCCGCCTACCCCGGCGGCAGCAAGACCGAGGTCGAACAGGCCTGCGCATTAGCCGAGGCGGCTTTCGATAGCTATCGCGAGACCTCCTTAGAGGCGCGGGCCAGCTTTCTTGAAGCCATTGCCGCCGAGATCGAAGGGATCGGCGATGAGCTGATCGAACGTGCCATGGCCGAAACCGGCCTGCCCCGCCCGCGTTTAGAGGGCGAACGTGGACGTACCTGTGGCCAGTTGCGGCTGTTCGCCTCGGTAGTGCGCGCAGGTGAATGGCTGGATGTACGTATCGATCCGGCCATGCCCGATCGTCAGCCGCTGCCCCGCGCCGACCTGCGTCAGCGCCATATCGGCCTGGGCCCGGTGGCAGTGTTTGGCGCCAGCAACTTCCCGCTCGCCTTTAGCGTTGCCGGTGGCGATACCGCCTCCGCACTGGCCGCCGGCTGCCCGGTAGTGGTCAAGGGCCACTCTGCCCACCCCGGCACTTCTGAGCTGGTAGGTCGCGCCATTCAACGCGCCGTTGCCAAGTGCGAACTCCCTGAGGGCGTTTTCTCGCTGCTGTTTGGCTCGGGCCGCGAAATCGGTCAGGCGCTGGTTGCCGACCCTCGCATCCAGGCAGTAGGCTTTACCGGTTCACGTAACGGCGGCACGGCGCTCATGGCTACCGCCCAGGCGCGGCCGCAGCCGATCCCGGTTTACGCCGAGATGAGCTCCATTAACCCGGTGTTTCTACTTCCGGAAGCCCTCAAGGCACGCGGTAAAGCGATTGCGGAGGGATTTGTCGGTTCACTCAACATGGGTGCCGGGCAGTTCTGCACCAACCCGGGGCTAGTCATTGCGGTTCAGGGCCCTGAACTGGACGCCTTTGTTGCGGCGGCCGGTGAAGCAGTTAAGGGCAGTGCTGCCCAGACCATGCTGACGCCGGGTATCCATGATGCCTACCAACAGGGCGTAGGCCGACTCGCCAGCCACGCCAAGGTGACCGAGGTGGCACGCGGCCAGGCAGGTGAGACAGCTCACCCCTGCCAGGCCGGGCTGTTCGTTACCCAAGCCGAGGCGTTTCTGAGCGACCCCGCGTTACAGGAAGAGGTGTTCGGTTCGACTTCATTGGTGATCGCCTGTGCTGACACCCAGGAAGTGGCCCGCGTTGCGGCTCAGTTAGAAGGCCAGCTCACCATTACGCTGCAGATGGATGACGGTGACTTGGCGACTGCCAAGCAACTGCTGCCGACGCTGGAGCGCAAGGCCGGACGTATCCTGGCCAACGGCTGGCCGACGGGTGTAGAAGTGTGCCACGCCATGGTGCATGGCGGCCCTTATCCTGCCACCTCGGATTCACGCACGACCTCAGTAGGTAGCGCGGCGATTTTCCGATTCCTGCGCCCAGTGTGCTATCAGGCACTGCCGGAAGGGCTACTGCCCGACGCTATTCGTGATGGCAATCCTGCAGGAGTATCGCGCCTGGTCGATGGCAAGCGTGAATAACGTAATAAAGCCAGCGATGGCTTCACGATAGTCTTATAAAACAGACTTACGAACTAGCGCAGCGAGGCCATATTTGCCTCGCTGCGCTTATTTCATAGTAACTGACAGACTAGGGCCTGTTGACGTTTCACTCGCGGCCGCGCTGGAGCCCGTTTTTATTCGCGGCAAGGCAGGAGGAGAGACGTTTGGTGGTTCCAAATGAACGACGACTAACGCCGCCGCGGATAAAAACGGGCCCAGCCCTTCGGGTTGCCCCACAAAGCGCGCCATACGGCGTGGCAAAACTTGAAAAGGGAACCACCCTTCCCAGCGTTTTGCGCCTTGTCTGACGCGCTTTGTGGGGCAACGCGGTTCGCGATGAAACGTCAACAGGCCCTAATATACACTTCCTGATTTATGCTGCTGATAGCGATAAGCTTTAATCATAAGCGGTGAGCACCATAGTAAAATCACCGCAATGCCAAGCCCCGCACTGATTGGTCTTGCAAAGAAGCTCGTTAAGTCACCACCGGTACGCAACATTGCGCTCATGAAATTATTTTCAACAACGGAACCCAACACTAGACCAAGAATGGCTGGCGCCATTGGAAAGTCATTCACAGCCAATACATAAGCCACTAGCCCTACAATAAGCATTAACCAAATATCCACAACGCTATTATTGATAGCGAAAGCCCCCACAATGCAAAAGCATAATATTATGGGCATTAGTACCCGGCTGGGTGTTAGGATGAAAAACTTTGAAAGTCGGATAGCCATATAGCCAATAGGTAGCATCATCAAATTAGCTAAAATAAACACCATAAACAGCGCATAGATCAATCCACTCCCATCCATAAAAATAGTGGGCCCAGGATTCATCCCTTTCATGTATAAAACGCCAATGACGATGGCAGTAATAGAGTCACCTGGAATCCCAAAGACTAAAGCGGGCACCCATGCACCACTGATACCGGAATTATTAGCGGAGCTTGCATCCATGATGCCCTCTATATTACCGGTGCCATATTTGGCACTCTCTTTTGACCTACCCTTTCCCACACCATACGAGATCCAGGCCGCAATATCTGCACCCGCGCCCGGCAGTGCACCAATCAACGTGCCGATTGAGCTACCACGTATCATGTTACGCCAGTAACGTTTAATATGCCCAGGTACATTGTGGAAGACACTATCGTTATCGACGATACTGATTGTTTTCTTCTCAGATTTTGAAGCGTAATAGCTCATCAGTTCATTTAGAGCAAACATACCAATCATAACGGGTATAAAGTTAATACCGGCCATAAGGTCGGGCACTCCAAATGTAAAACGTGGAGCACCACTCATCATATCAAGCCCTACGGTTGAAAGCAGAATGCCAAAAAGAAGTGAGAGGAATGCTTTTGTTCTAGAACCAACTGAAATAAAAATTGAACAGCTTAACCCGAGCACCGCAAGCCAAAAGTACTCAAATGCACTGAACTGCAGCGCTACCTCAGCAAGGGATTGAGCCACAACAATTAAAACGATGGTGCCAAAAATACCGCCAAAAACAGAACATACTAAATTAATACCTAAGGCCTCTCTTGCCCTGCCTTTTTTCGCTAATGCGTAGGACTCCCCTACATAAGCAGCCGATGCAGGCGTGCCCGGTATATTTAGATAGGTACCCGGAATATCACCCGCAAAGATCGCCATCGCCGATGTCGTTACAATGGCAGCAATAGCCGGGATGGTATCCATGTAGAAAGTTAAAGGTACTAATAGCGCTACTGCCATTGTCGCAGTAAGGCCGGGGACTGCACCTACAAATATACCAAACAGTGAAGCCGCTAAAATAACCAGCAAGGTTTCAAAGTTTAAAACCAGCCCAACCCCATTCATTAAGATATCCATGGCAGGCTACCCCCTAATAGAAGACCTTGCGGCAATGGAACGAGCAAGTAGCGCGAGAAGATAAAATAAATAGCTGACGACACTGCTAGAGATGTTGCCAATGCTATGTAGGGTGATGTTTTTCTTAATAACATCAGCAAAAACATAATGATCATTATCGTCAACATTGCACCAAGGTAGTCGCTTGCCAGGATATAAAAGACAATCGATACTGGTGGCAACAACATTGCCCAATTCTTTTTCTCAGGCAGTGAGCCAGCTAGGGATGGACTACCGTGTGCTTCTTGCGCGACAGCTTTTTGTCTAAGCCATAATGCATTCAAGGCAAGTACAGCCCCACCGAGGCAAAATCCCCCCCCTATGAGGGAGGGGAAAAGCGAAGGTCCATACTGCAGGCTTGGTAGAGTAGGAAACTGCTGGGCAGTAATGATCGTAACAATCCCAGCAATAACGAACGCTATTCCGGCGAAAAAATCCCGCATTGTCATTCCTCAGTTAGCTAAGCCAACTTGTTCAACAATTTCACCGAATACGCTATCCATATCTTCCATGAGTTGGCCAAACTCTTCCGCGTTACGCCACTCGGTACCAAAACCTTGCTGACTCATAAACCCTTGATAAGTATCACTGTTGTAAGCAGTCTCTAGTGCTGATTCAAGTGTTGCTACTACTTCTGGATCCATGCCTTTAGGCCCTGCAATTCCACGCCACTCGCCCACTTGATAGCTACTACCGATTAACTCATTAGTGGTGGGAACATCAGGGAAGCTGGGTATACGCTCTGGAGACATTACCGCAAAGCTCTTAACGCGACCGGCCTCGATCATTGAGCGGGCTTCAGGCACCGAGCTTGGTACGATATCAATCCCCCCAGACACCAGCTCAGTCATCGCTGGTGCTGCTCCTTCACTAGGAATCCAAATCACTTGGTCGGCGGGAATACCTTGATCCATCAAAAAGCCAGCAAAGGCTAGATGCCACACACCGCCTTGGCCAGTACCCGAAGCAGTAAACGTGCCTTTAGGTTCAGAGCGTATCGCTTCAAGGAGCTCTTCAAGGGTTTCATAAGGAGAGTCGGCTGCTACCTGTATGCCTGGAAAGTCGTAGTTGATTTGAGCAATAGGCGTAAAATCTTCATACGTAAGGTTCGTTAAACCCAACCAATGCATCATGTTAACTTCGCCAGTAGCCAAGCCAATCGTATAACCATCCGGCTCAGCATTAATCATGGCGGTATGACCAACAACGCCACTGCCCCCTGTTCGGTTGACAACATTGACGTTCTGCCCCAGCTCTTCTTCCAGAGCACGGGCGATAGTTCGCGCCGTCGCATCAGTGCCACCACCAGCAGCCCAAGGCACAATCAACGTAAGGGGGCGTTCGGGGTAATCCGCAAGGGCAGAGCCAGACGCTGTCATAACAGCTGCGGCTATACTTGAAGCAAAAATAGTTTTAAGGGAATGGTTTGTAATTATCATATTCATTTTCCTTTAGTAATGTATTGCTTACAATTAATTATCATTTTTGGAACTGCATGCTTTATTACTTTACGTTTTTCTTGTCAAAGACCTCCTTCACGGACTATTAAGTGGACAGAACTCTATTTATCAGAAAGCCTCTTTGAGCATGTCATAAAAGTCTTCCTTAGAGGGCGCGCGCGGATTGGTCGCCGTAGAATGATCTTCCAATGCCCACTGAGCCAGTTGATCCAAGTGCTCTTCCATGACGCCCATTTCGCTCAAGCTAGCAGGCATCCCCAATTTCACATTGAGCTTTTCAAATGCTTCAGCTAAATCGTCGTTAGGATTGAGACCCATCGCGTCTTTGAGGCAAGCATATTTTTCCTCACAGCCGGGCTGGTTAAATCTAAGCACAGTCGGCATCAACACAGCATTGAGCGTACCGTGATGAAGTTTTAACTCGTGCAGGCCGCCTAATGCATGGGATAAGGAGTGCACCGCTCCCAGCCCCTTCTGAAAAGCCATGGCGCCTTCAAGGGCCGCCATCATCATTTCATTTCTAGCCGTTAAGTTTTCGCCGTTTTCAACTGCCTCTACTAGATATTTGCTAGCGCGCGTCAGCCCATCTAAAGCAATCGCTTCAGCCGGAGGATTCACTTTGGGGCTTAAAAAGGTTTCAACGCAGTGAGCAATCGCATCCATACCCGTGGCGGCGGTCAAAAAAGGTGGTAGACCTAGCGTCAAACGAGGGTCACAAATAGCGACCGAAGGAATCAGGTAAGGAGAGAGAAAGCCAAGTTTGCGGTTGTCTTTCATGGTAATCAATGAGGCTCTTCCCACCTCACTACCGGTTCCTGCCGTTGTCGGTATTGCTATTAATGGCAGCACATCGGCTTTAATTTTTGTTACGCCGCCTTCAATCGCAGCGTATTGGCGTAACGGCCCAGGATGATTAAAAAGTAAGGCGACCGCTTTAGCTAAATCAATGCTGGAACCACCGCCAACGGCAATAATGCCGTCACATTTGCTTTCACGCAGGTAAGTAAGCGCTTGCTCTACCGCTACTTCCGTAGGGTTGGACGGCGTATCATCGAAAACACATGCGCCATCATCAAGCTGAGCAGACTCAATAACGTGTGTGATAAGAGGGGTAGCACTGAGCCCCTTATCAGTCACAAACAACGGTCGTTTTATCTTCAGCAATTGCAGCTCATTGGCTAATTCAGCAATAGCGCTTTCACCGAACTGAATTTTTGTTAAATAATTGATTATGTGGGGCATTGTCATTTCTCATTATTGTTTTGCTCGTGAACCCAGCAATCTCTTCACTCAAGGTGTCATACAGTATGACTGCGTGATAACAGTCTAGTAATGTATTTTGCAGCTGCCAAGGCCTTTACAAAAAACGCCTAGCAAAACTGTGAACGGCGGCTCAAATATGGGCATGTTCACGCTGCCCATCCACCAAGCGGATTACCTTCAGGGGATTGCTCTCCTTCAGCGCCTCCGGCAGCAAGGCCATGGGGAGATCTTGGTAACACACAGGCCGTAAGAAGCGATGGATGGCCGCGCCGTATCCAAATCACATCATCCATCTGCGGCGTAATCGTGAGCTGGCCTTCCAACTGAGCCGCAATCGGCAATTAGCTTTGTGCACCGCGTGTATGAAAGCAATCTAGACTAGATGACCATTGCGCTCAATGAACATTATATAGAACAATAGTCTAATCGACGTACGCGGCCGGCTTGCTAGAGTGCACCCACAATGATCGCTTTTAAGCTTGCGCCTGACCCTTGCAACAAAAGCCCAATAATCAGCTTGAGGTAAACGATGAATCTCATTAATTCCCCGTCAGTTATTATTCATCTCAATCCGCGGGATAACGTAGGCGTTGCCTCAAAAGCAGTTCCAAAAGATATACCCATTGATAAAAAGGGCACGCTTGCTCAAGAAAATATTGATGCGGGGCATAAAGTTGCGCTCACGCCTATCAAAAATGGTGAGGCCGTTTTTAAATATGGCCAACTGATTGGGCTGGCTGCACGGGATATTAATCCTGGTGAGCATGTGCACACCCACAACCTCACCATGATTGAACTTAGTTCTTCATTGGAAGATTTTCAGCCCCATCAAAAAACCGTCACCGTTAGCCATTCACGGACGTTTCAAGGCTACCAACGGGCTGATGGTAGCGTGGGAACGCGTAACTATATTGGTATTCTCTCTACCGTGAACTGTTCTGCCACGGTGGCTAAAGCCGCTGCGGACGCGCTCAATCAGTCTGGGGAATTAAGCCAAATGGGGTTCGATGGTGTAGTGGCCATTACCCATGGTTCTGGTTGCGCCATGAATACTGACTCAGAAGGTTTTGCCTTTCTTGAGCGTGTTATCGCAGGGTATGCCCAGCACCCCAACTTTGCTTTTGTACTCATCATTGGCCTGGGTTGTGAGACCAACCAGGTCAAAACATTAGTCAAAAGAAAGGGGTTGGAAGATGCCTCGCGGCTGGCTTACTTTAATATTCAAGACGCGGGAGGGACACG
The DNA here is from genome assembly GCF_000830495.1 of Halomonas sp. KHS3. Taxonomy (NCBI): domain Bacteria; kingdom Pseudomonadati; phylum Pseudomonadota; class Gammaproteobacteria; order Oceanospirillales; family Halomonadaceae; genus Halomonas; species Halomonas sp. KHS3. Next base: position 143,544 of record NZ_JWHY01000011.1, read on the forward strand.
CACTAGCATCAAAACGGCCTGTGATCACATCATGCAAATGGCCACCCAACACGGCCAACAGCAGCGTGCACCTGCGCCCCTTGAGCACTTAGTGGTTGCATTGCAGTGTGGCGGGTCAGACGGCTACTCAGGTATTACCGCGAACCCAGCTTTGGGCCATGCCGCCGACCTTATCGTGCAACATGGTGGCAGCGTTATACTCGCCGAAACCCCCGAAATCTATGGCGCTGAAAACCTCCTGATAGACCGCTCCATTAATGAGAACGTCGCACAGAAACTACTCGACCGGATCACCTGGTGGAAACATTACACTGAGATAAATGGCGCTGAGCTAAACAACAACCCTTCCCCAGGCAATAAAGCGGGTGGGCTATCAACTATCCTTGAGAAATCATTGGGCGCAGTAGCTAAAGGCGGAACGTCGAGCCTTAACGACGTGCTGCTGTATGCTGAGAAGATGACCACGCGCGGTTTTAACTTTATGGATAGCCCTGGCTATGACCCGATTTCGGTCACGGGTCAAATCGCCTCCGGTTCTAACGTAGTCTGCTTTACCACTGGACGAGGTTCAGTCTCAGGCTTCAAACCCGCCCCCTGCCTTAAGCTCGCAACGAATACCTCCATGTATGAGAAAATGCATGAAGACATGGATATAAACTGTGGCGTTATTGTTGATGGCACTGACAGCGTAGAAAGTGTTGGAGAGCAGATTTTTGAGCGCATTATTGCCATCGCTTCAGGCGATATGAGCGCCAGCGAATCACTGGGTTACGGTAATAATGAATTCGTTCCCTGGTTGGTAGGTGCCGTCACCTAAACTCCCATTAAAGAGCAATTAACTGACTATGACACAAACGCTGCGCGACCAACTCTACACGGCTCTTAAGCAGAGTATTGTTGGGAAACGTCTTGAACCCGGTTTAGTACTGCTTGAGGGAAATATAGCGGAGCTGTTTGGTATTAGCCGCTCGCCCGTTCGGCAAACATTAAGCCGATTGCACGAAGAGCAGTATATCTGCCGTTTCGAGGGGCGCGGCTATTTAGTAGGCGCATCGCCAGGTGAGGTAGTGCGACGTGCGCTCAGTGAGCATGATTTCAAACAACTTGGCCATGCCCCAAAAGTAGACCGTATCGTGTCTTGGCGGGCGCATATCGACAGCGTTGAACATGACATCGTTTTATGTTCGATTAAGGGTGCGTTTGAACTCAATGAGCTGCAGCTTTCCAAAACGCTTAATGTCAGCCGTACGGTCACTCACCAAATATTGCTCTATTTACAGTCTATCGGTTTAGTCGAGAAGATTAAATATAACAGCTGGAGCGTGGTGCCTCTGAATGATCAGCGGTTACATAATCTTTATGAAGCACGTCGCCAATTAGAGCCTTATATGATTGCGCGATCCACACAACATATGCCAGAAAGTGCCATTAAAGGCTATATTACCAAACTCAAACACGCTGCTGAGAGCTATCCTGATATAAAGGGGGAGCTACTGGATGAGTTAGAAAATGATCTCCATCATACCGCCGTTAGTTTAGGTGATAACCAGGAGGTCATGAATATGCTCCGGCGCACGCATCCTATCTTATTAGTCAGTAAACACCTGCTTGGACGAGTATTAAAGCTTCCCGATCAAGATCCTTTCTTCGATGAACATTTATGGATATTTGAAAAAATGCGCCAGCAACAACCTGCACAAGCAGGCAAAGCCTTGGCAACCCATTTAGAGCGTTCAGAATCCAAGGTGCTCGACCGGCTGATTAACTTCCGAGAATCAGGTGATATCGATATACCGCTTTACCTGCGCTAACAACCAAATAACGAACGTGGATGCCCCATCACGCTGGAACGTAGCCGAGAAACGTAGCTGAAATCTTGTATGAGATATAGAAACGCACCGCCCCATCTCTTCAATGGCTCATCTAGATAGAGGAACTAATAATGACAACGTCACGTACTATCGGATTTATTGGCACGGGCATTATGGGTGCGCCGATGGCAGCACGCTTGGCCCATGCAGGACACCAAGTGCTTGTCTGGAATAGAACAAAAAGCAAAGCCAACCGTTTAGAGTCGGTGGGTGCCACAATCGTAGAAAAGCCCGAAGAAGCCGTTGCCGAAAGCGATGTCGTTATCGTTATGCTTAGCTCTGGGCCTGTGTGTGATGAAATGCTGTTGGGCCCTAGCGGCCTACTCAATGCCATGCAGCGTGACGCCACACTTATTGTCATGAGTTCAATACCTGTAGAAACCGCTCGCCGTCAAGCAGAAGAAGCCGCCAAGAGCCAGATTAATTACCTTGATGCGCCGGTTTCCGGCGGTGAGCAGGGAGCGATCGACGGCACGCTGGCCATTATGGTGGGTGGCGATGCCGTAAGTTTTAAAGCAGTAGAACCCATTCTCTTATCTCTCGGCAGGCCCGTTCATGTTGGCCCTGCAGGTAGCGGGGAACTTGCTAAGCTCGCCAATCAAATGATTGTGGCCAACACCATTGCTACCGTGGCAGAAGCCATACTATTGGCAGAACAGGGCGGGGCAAACCCCGAGCGAATGCTCAGTGCGCTTGAAGGTGGGTTTGCTGACTCGACCATTTTGCGTATACACGGGCAGCGTATGATTCAGGAAAACTTTACTCCGGGTGGGCCAGCGAAATGGCAATTGAAAGATACCCAGACCGCGATGGCTTTTGCCGAAACGCTACATCTTAAGCTACCGATTTCGTCATTGGTCAACACACTTTTTGAAGAGCTCGTCGATCAAGGGGATGGCGAGTTAGACCATAGCGCCTTAATCAATCAACTCAGACGGCGCAATGATTAAGAGAGCCTGACAACAACAAATTTAGGAGAATAAATACAATGAGCCACCATTACGACGTTCAGGAAATTACTCAATTCAGCACCGCTTTACTTGTGGCAGCCGGGCTCGAAGAAGAAAAGGCTCGAGCAGTTGCCGAGATACTCGTCGAAGGTGATTTGATGGGACACACGACTCACGGGCTTCAGCTACTATCCCCTTACCTTGGCGAGATTCAGTCTGGCCGGATGCCTGTGTCAGGTGAGTATGAGGTAATCTCCAAACGCGCTGCCGTGCAGACATGGGATGGTCGTTATCTTCCCGGCCCCTGGTTGATCATTAAAGCAATGGAAACCGCCGAATTGATGGCTCGCTCCTGCGGCACAGGGACAGTCGTGATTCGATGCTCAAATCATATCGCCTGCTTGGCAGCCTATCTGAAACGTGCCACTGATCAAGACCTCGTGGTGGTGATCGAATCATCCGATCCGGCGACTAAGTCGGTTGCCCCGTATGGCGGTTTGCAAGCGACCCACACCCCTAACCCTATCGCTGTGGGCTATCCGACGGCTTCGGGCCCGGTTCTGTTAGATGTCAGCACATCCATTACCACTAATGGCATGGTCGGCCGACTTCACAAACAAAACAGCCAACTGCCGTATCCGTGGCTTAAGGATCACCAGGGCAACGCGACCGATCAACCTAGCGTGCTGTTCGATGAGCCTAAGGGGAGCATCATGCCAACTGGTGGGCTTGACCACGGCCACAAGGGATATGCGCTGGGGCTAATGGTGGAAGCCTTAACGTCTGGGCTCGCTGGATTTGGCCGTGTGCAGGCGCCTGCACAATGGGGTGCCTCGGTCATGGTGCAGATCATGGATCCCGAAGCCTTTGGTGGGCTTGACGCCTTCAAACGCGAAACCGGCGCTTTGGTGGATGCTTGCCGTAACAATCCTGTTGCGGAAGGTAGCCCTCCAGTACGAATTCCTGGCGAGCGCGGACTTGCCCTCCATAAGCGTTATGCGCAGGAGGGCGTGCCTCTGCCAGACGGTGTTCCCGAAGCTCTAGCCGATTGGTCGGAACGTCTGGGGGTTACTTTCCCTCAGGCACTGCAATAACAACCGCTCATGCATAGGTCTAGTGGGCAATATTTCAGGTGTGGTGAACCAACTCATCAGAGGCGACTATGAAACAAGAACGCATCGGATTCATTGGGCTCGGCTTAATGGGCAAGGAAATGGCCAGACATATCGTACATAACGGTTATCCGCTAACGGTGATGGCCCATAGGAATCGATCCCCCCTTGAAGCGCTATGCAAGGAAGGCGCGACGGAAGTTAGCACTCCCGCAGAGATGGCAAGAAATAGCGATATTGTTTTTATCTGCGTGAAGACATCCGAACAGGTTAACGAAATCGTCAGCGGGGCTGACGGTTTAATGGTGGGAAGCCATGAAGGGCTTATTATTGTCGACTGCTCTACGGCTCATCCCGAATCAACTGAGCGCCTTGCGAAAAACGTAGAACATCAAGGGGTGATACTCGTTGACGCGCCTTTAGCACGCACGCCTCGTGAAGCCAGAGATGGACGGCTAAATGTCATGGTGGGTGGCGATGCTTCCACAGTGGCGCGTATTACGCCGGTCATGGAAAGTTTCGCGGAAAACATCTTTCATGTGGGTAAGGTTGGTTCAGCGCATAAACTGAAACTGATTAATAATTTTCTCTCGTTAGGGGCTGCTGCCCTAGTCAGTGAGGCGGCCACTATGGCGGCCGGCATGGACGTTTCACAAGACAAACTCCTGGAAATTTGCTCACAAGGGGGAGCCAACAGCGCGATGCTCGCTCCCGTTATGGAATGGGTACTGCACAAGGAGTGCACAAAGTTACAGTTCAGTCTTGGTAATGCTGAAAAAGATATGCGCTACCTGACTGAAACGTTAAACGCCTATCAGCTAGCCCCCCATATGCTGCCACCGCTTTGCGAGTTTCTTACGTTAGCTCGAGACGACGTGGGGGAAGATAGTTTCGTTCCCCAAGCGTATGACAGCTGTATAAAACGCAATAAGATCGTATCCGATTAAGGCCACTAAGATAGCTTCTTGGCTACCTCATATTTCCATATAAAGCCTTCACTCGATAAACGCTTCGGTAGACTCACGATGGCCGTATAGAAACGCATCGGCGACCTGGCGCAGCGGGGCAACATCCACCTCGCTGCGCTTGTTTGCGATCAGCTCGGCAAAGCGCGCATATAAACCTTGATACTCGCGCTCCTCCTCTTCAATGATCAGTTCATCGTCGATGACCAATCGACAGCCGCCTTGGGTGAGACTCAAGCGGCTGCCATCGCTGTGGATATGCATATCCCAGGTGGGCGGGCCGCTCTGGCGAAAATCAAACGCCGCCTCAATGGACGCGCCTTGTGGGTCGGTAAAGGTGAGATCCGCTGCAATCGGAGTTTGCGCATTGCTCGGCACCAGCAGTCGCGCCTGTTGTAGAAAAAACGGCTGGGGCAAGATGGCGGTCGCAATCGACAGCGCATTAATACCGGGATCAAACACGCCCATGCCACCCGGCTGCCAGATCCACGCTTGGCCTGGGTGCCATACCCGCACGTCCTCTTTCCACTCGACCTCTACCCGCTGCACCTGCCGTTCGGCTAACCACTGCTGGGCCTGGGCAACGCCAGGGGCAAACCGCGAGTGCCAAGCGGCAAACAGGCTAACGCCCTGTTCTTTGGCACAGGCAATCAAGTCCTCCACTTCGCTTAACGTTGCCCCCGGTGGCTTCTCAAGCAGCACGTGCTTGCCACGCATCAGTGCGGCCCGCGCCTGGGAGTAGCGCAGATGGGTCGGCGTGCAGATTGAGACAGCGGTAATTTCAGGGTGGGCGTCTAGCATCGCTTCCAGGTCTTGATAGGCGGGTAGATCCGGCAGCGAGGCGAAGGGATCCGCCGAGGCGACAAGATGGCAGTTCGGGGTGGCGGCTATTGCCGGGAGGTGCTGGTCGCGGACGATTTTGCCCACGCCCACTAAGCCGAGGTTGAAGTCAGACATACGCTGGCCTTTGTTATTTACCATTGAAAATGGGGTCAGGAGTTGGTGTGGGGCAACTCAACGCTGCGCCCTAATGAGCTAACGCTGTGCTCAAGCCCTAGCGCGGCGGCGGTACCTGCCAACACCGCTTGGGACGCTAAAAACGCCTCCCGGGGGCGGCGCAGCCGGATGCTCTCCATCAGTTGACGGTGACGCTCCAGGCTCTCTTCAGGATCTGGGGCGTTCTCGTTGGACATGGAGATCAGCATATAGATGGAGGGGCGCAGGATATGCGATAGCTGCGCCCAAACAATATTGTGGGTCGCCTTGAAAATCGCCTCGTGAAAAGCGACATCACACTCGCTGTGCAGCCGCCGCTCCTCTTCGCAGGTTGCATTGCGCAGATTCTGTCCCAGCCCTTCAAACGCCTCTTCGATAGCAACCAGATCCCGCGCCTTGGCCCGCTTGGCGGCGGTCATCGCCACATAGGGCTCAACGTCCAGACGGAAGGCAAGAATCTCGCGCTGAATATCCGGGTTGGGGGCAGCGTAGCGGGTCAGCCAGTCAGTCACCTGGGCATCAAGAATATGCCACTCTGAGTATTCGCGCACCTTGGAACCATGACCAGAAATCCGCTCAATAATCCCGGCATCGACCAGTTGGCGAAGATCGCTACGCACCGCTGAGCGATTGATCGCAAAGCGTTCGCATAGATCCATTTCTCGGGGTACTAAGTCACCGGGGTGATAGCGCCCACCAAAGATCTCCTCGGCGAGATGTTCGGCAATACTGGGGCGAGCTACTGGCTTACTAGGAGATGACGTCACTGCGATAAGGCCCTATTTCGATTCCTGTCAATCATACCGTACTTGACCGGTCGACTGTTATCGACGGCGTAGCATCGAGCCCCGCCCGCTGTTTCAGTTCCAGCCGCCGTTCATAGAGGCCTTTAGCACCCAGTGTGCCCAGCACCAGAACGCCGCCAACCATGGCCATTGGCGCGGGCTGTTCGGCCAGAATCCACCAGGCCAACAGCGTGCCTATCACCACTTCCAGCAGTATTAGCAGGCCCACTTCGGCGGAGGGCAGATAGAGCGGCCCACGCTGCAGTAGCGTCACGCCGCAAGGCACAATAATCAGGCAGAGCAGGATAACGACAGCAAGCTGGTTGGCTGCAGGCAGGGTTGGTTCGCTGCCCGCCAGCCAAAACAGCCCTGCGGTGCTACCCACAATAAGGCCGTTGAACACCAGCATCGGGCTCATATCCACCCCCGGCCGCGTACGGCAGAGGGTAAAGTTAATCGCCAGGGTCGTTGCCGCCATCAAAGCGAAAGCGTTTCCGACCCAAGAACCTGCGCCCGCGTCATCGAGGGCGATCATGGCGACACCCACCATGCACAGCAATATCGCTAACCAGGTACGCCTTGGCAGACGCTCCTTGAGGATGATCCAGGAGAGCACGGCAGCGATTAACGGCGAACTGGCCAGTATCATCAGTACGTTGCCCGCCTTGGTGTACTGGTTGCCCAGCACGAAACCGCAGGTGGTCAGGCTGAACAGCAGCGCCACGGCGATACCCGTCCAGCCGCAGCGACGGTAGGCTGCCAGCGTGCCACGGCCATAGCGCATCAGGGCGATCAGTAGAAAACCTAAGCCCGAAAGAAAGCCACGCCACATCAATATCTCGGCATCGGGCAGATCGGCCACTTTAATCAGCAGGGCATCCGGGGCCATGATCAGCGCCCCGCCAGCGGTCAATAGTAGTCCCTGCTGGCGATGCGATAAGGTACTCCAACGACTCATCTTTAGTATTCGCCTCTTCAGTGATTATCCCTGGGCGGATGCTGGCGAGCCACATCGCGGTACTTGGTGGCGGGTTCCAATGTCATACCGCGGTCCAGCGGTTCGACCATGCTGCGCTGGATCTCCTGCCAAGGCGTCTGGTGGCCAGGGTAGCGGTAACCTCCCTGCTGGGCTAAACGCTCCCGGCGGGCTTCCAGTTCACTGGGTTCGATCAGCAGCTGCACCTCACCGCGCTTGAGATCGACCCGCAGACGGTCGCCACTCTCCAGCAGCGCCAAGCCACCCCCGGTAGCGGCTTCCGGGGAGGCATTGAGAATCGACGGTGAGCCGGAAGTACCCGACTGGCGACCATCGCCCAAGCACGGCAGCGATTCGATGCCCTGTTTGATAAGCGCCTCCGGCGGCTGCATGTTAACCACTTCGGCACCGCCAGGGTGGCCTACCGGGCCAGCACCGCGCATTACCAGAATGGTACGAGCGTCGATGTTGAGCGCTGGATCATCAATGCGGGCGTGGTAATCCTCGGAGCCATCGAATACCACCACCTTGCCCTCAAAGGCTTCCGGGTCATTGGGGTCATTCAGGAAGCGTTCGCGGAAATCCCGCGAGATCACGCTGGTTTTCATCAGCGCCGAGTCGAATAGATTGCCCTTGAGATTGAGGAAGCCCGCATGATCCACCAACGGGTCGCTATAGCGACAAATCACGTCAGTGTCTTGAGTTTCACGGCCCTGCAAATTATCGCCGATGGAGCGGCCATTGACCGTTAGCGCCTCGCCGTGCAGCTTACCGGCAGTGTGTAGCTCATGGAGGATCGCGGGCACACCACCGGCGCGGTAGAACTCTTCGCACAGGAAAGCACCGGCAGGCATTACGTTGGCCAGCAGTGGAATTTCATGGCCCAGGCGCTGCCAGTCATCGTTATCCAGCTCGATGCCTGCATGGCGGGCAATCGCATTGATATGTACCGGCGCATTGGATGAACCGCCCAGTGCCGAGCATGCCACGATGGCGTTCTCAAACGCTTCCCGGGTCAGAATATCCAGCGGGCGCAGGTCTTCCCACACCATATCGACAATCCGCGTACCCGTGTCGTAGGCCACCATTGCGCGCTCTTTATAGGGCGCAGGAATCACCGCCGACCCCGGCAGGCTCATGCCCAGGACTTCCGCCATGGAATTCATGGTAGAGGCGGTGCCCATGGTGTTGCAGTGGCCTATCGAGGGTGCTGAATCGCTGGCGCGGGAAAGGAACTCTGCGTAGTCGATATCCCCAGCTGCCAGCCGCTTGCGAAGCTCCCAGATAATCGTGCCTGAGCCCACCCGCTCGGCACCGCGCCAGCCGTTTAGCATCGGACCACCGGAGAGCACAATGGACGGAATATTCACCGTTGCCGCGGCCATCAGCGCAGCCGGGGTGGTTTTATCACAGCCGGTGGTCAATACCACGCCATCTAGCGGGTAGCCATGGAGCACTTCCACGATGCCCAAGTAAGCGAGGTTCCGATCCAGCGCAGCAGTGGGTCGGCGCACGTTCTCATGAATAGGATGCATGGGAAATTCAAACGGCACGCCACCTGCGGCGCGAATTCCGTCTTTAACCCGCTTGACCAAGTCAATGTGGTGGCGGTTGCACGGGGTTAAATCAGAGCCCGACTGGCAAATACCAATGATCGGCTTACCGCTGGTCAGCTCATCCAGAGTAATACCGTAATTGAGGTAACGCTCAATACATAGCGCCGTGGTTCCGGGGTGATCAGGGTTATCGAACCAGTAGCGTGAACGCAACTGCTCAGGAGTTATTCGCTGAAAATTGGCCATGGTTCCGCTCCACGCCTAAAGTAAATATACAAGTCGGCAGGCGCGCTTTAGGCACTCAAACTGCCCACCAACACTAACAATGAAGAAAGCTTCCTAAAATGTAGGGAAGAGTTGCCATGACGGTACGCGTTCTTACCCGCGGCGTCGACACATACAAAAGTATATGTTGAACATATATCAAAAACGTTAGACATTCACCTAAGGGAGCGGCACTTACACCTCTATAAGCGAGTGCCGCTTACACACAACAACAATCAACCACGCTGCAGCTCGCTAGGAATATCCCCTTAGCGTAGCGACCTGCAGCACGCCAGGAGAGTGACGACTATGCACCATCTTTGGAAACGCACCCTATTAATGACCGGCGCTACACTGCTCAGCTCAGGCATTGCCTACGCGCAAACGCCTGACCTTTCCGATCCGCCAGAGATAGAGGGCGGTACCGTGGGTGACCACGGCAGCGTCACTCTGCGAATGGGATTGGGCTTGGCGGAAAGCTCGCCTCAATATATCTCTAGCCAATACTTTGCGGATATTCTCGACCAGCGCAGCGAAGGGCGTATCAGCGTTAATATCTTTCCCAACAGCCAGCTTGGCGATGACGTGCAGATGATGGAAATGCTGCAAACCGGTACTCTGGATATGACCTACCCTTCCTCTTCACCCGCCACAGGTTATGTCGAGGAGCTGGCAGTCTTTGACCTTCCTTTCCTACTGCCTACTCGGGAAGCGGCTATAAAGGCCATGCGTAGCGATGCTGCCCAGGAGATGCTTGATGCCTTCGATGGCACTGGTCTAAAAGCCCTGGCATTCTCTGAAAACGGCTTCCGCCAGCTCTCCAATAGTGCTCGTGAAGTCGCTTCACCAGAAGATGTGGCGGGCCTGGACGTTCGTGGCTTGTCTATTCGCACCATGGAGAACCCAGTGCACCTGGCTATTTGGGAAGCGCTGGGCGCCAACCCGACCCCGATGGCATTTGGTGAACTCTTCTCCGCCATGGAACAAGGCGTTGTCGATGGCCAGGAAAACCCTTGGAGCACCATCCTGACCTCCAACTTCTATGAGGTGCAGGATTACGGCTCCGAAACCCGTCACGTTTATACGCCCTTCATCAAGATGATCTCTCAGCGTACCTGGGATCGCCTCGATCCAGAGTATCAGGAACTTGTTCAGGAAGCCGCGCTGCAAGCAGCGGATTACGAAATCCAGCTTTCCAGCGAGTACGACGACTGGGCACGGGATCAGCTTGAAGAACGCGGCATGCAAATTACCCGTCTTAATGACGAGCAGATTGCCGCTTTCCAGGAAGCCGTGCAGCCGGTTTACGAAGAGTGGGCACCACGCATCGGCGAAGATCTCGTGACTGAATTCCAAGAGATTGCTGAATCGACAATGACCGAGTGATCCCATCCCTGCCGCCGAATAAAAAAGGCGGCAGGATTAATTGGGTAGCATGAGAATTAAGAAGCGTCCGAGAGGCGCTTTTTAAGCTGCATATAGGTGCCGTAGTGACGGTCGAGGTGGCGCCGCATGGCTGCCTCGGCCGCATCTGGGTCACGAGACTCTATCGCTGCGATGATTTCGGTATGCGCAGCGGTAGCCGCTTTGTCTTCGTCCTTCTGTTGCAGTACCAGCGCGCGGCGATCGTCCAACCACTCAGAGAGCGCCACATGGATAGCATCAAAAATGGGGTTACGGCCAATGCTGGCCAACACGCCATGGAAGTCATTATCAGAGCGTTTAAAGCGTGCTTCATCACCTATTGCATCGCGATTATCCGCTAATGCATCCCGCAGCCTCGCTAGATCCTCTTCACTGGCATTACGCGCCGCGTAGCGAGCCAAAGATATCTCGAACATGGCCCGCGCTTCCTGGAAATACTGTTGACCATCGGGCTTAGAAAGTAGCTGTCGGGTTACCCCAGAAAGCCTGGCCATCACCGCCTCAGCGGTGGGACGAATTACCCTGGCGCGGGTACCGCTGTTGATGGCGATAAGTCCTAGCTGTTGCAGGTGGAACAGTGCTTCACGCACCGCGGGTCTGCCAACACCAAACTGCTCCATCAACTCCCTCTCTGAAGGCAGTTGATCGTTTTCACTCAGCCGCCCCTCGAGAATCTCCGCCTCAAGCTGCTCAGCGACCTGTTCCGATAGCGTTTTACGCTCGATCCGGTATCTGCTCATAGGCAGTCACCCCTGGTTAACCTGGAATTTTCCGCCATTTTACTGCATTTCTAGTCATTATCCTTCAAACCAGCCGAGAGAGCGGCGCTATTTGGTACTGCTCGGCGATCTCGGCATAGGCTACTTGATTGGCAGAATCAAGCGGAATGCCTTCGGCGTCGCGCTGAGCCTGGCAGCGCCATTCGCGATCACCTGGTGCCATTACCTGGGCATTGGGTGCAGCAGGCTGGGCGCGCAGGTCGGCTAGATACTCGGCCATTCCTTGCGCAAAGGTGCCTGCATCCGCAAACGCATCCGGTTGCATGACCAGGAAGAAGTGCCCTACCCCGCGTGGCGTCGCCATGTCTGGCCCCCCCATGGGCAGCAGCTTAAAGCCATGCTGCATGCCCGACAGCATCGAACTCAGAACCTCAACCATGCCACCCAACCCCGCGCCCTTGAAGCCGAAGCCGCTACCACCCAGCGGTAACAATGCGGCCACTTCACCAGGAACGCGGCTTACCTGCCCGGCAGCATCCGCCGCGACCTGGTCAGGCAGTTCACGCCCTATCGCCCCGTACTGCTGCACGCGATTCCAGGGCACCGAGCTGGTCGCCATATCCAGCAGGTAAGGCGACTCGCCCGCCACCGGCGCCGCAAAGGCGATGGGGTTGGTACCGTGAAAGGGCTTGGCGCCCTCATGCAACAGCACGAAAGGATCCGAATTGCAGAACGCCATGCCGAGGTACCCGCGCTCAGCCGCTGCCAACGCATAGCACCCCGCCGCGCCGAAGTGCGACGAGTTGCCCACCGCGACGGCCCCCATCCCCACCGTCTCGGCCATCGCCATGGCGTGCTCCATGGCGGTATAACCCGCGAGGTGCCCCAACCCGTCGTCAGCATCCAGAAAACCGGTCGCCGCAAGGCGCTGGTGGAACTGCATGTCGGGCGCGCCGTTGATCCGCCCGCCCTTGAGCGCCTGCAGATAGTGGGGCAGCAGACGCAGGCCATGGCTGTCGGTGCCCATACGTGAGGCGGTAATCAGCGCGCGAGTGACCGCGTTTGCTGATGCCTGATCAGCACCTGCCGCCTTCAGAACGGCTTGCATGAAGCGGGCAAGGTCTTCGCGAGCGACGCGAAAATTTGACGACGTATCTCTCATTAATCGATAGCTCCTGGTTTCAGTCGGGCTACTGGCTGACCATTGGCCAGCCCCGGTAATGCTTAACGATAAATCAGTGTTGGCAGCCACAGCGAGATAGCTGGAATGAAGGTAACCAATAGCAATGCGATGACCAGCGGCACCAGGAACGGCAGCGTGCCACGCATGCATTTCTCGAAGGAAATTCCGGACACTCGCGACAGTACATACAGCACCATGCCTACCGGCGGCGTTAACAAGCCGATCATCAGGTTGAGCACCATGATCACGCCAAAGTGCACCGGATCGACACCCGCAGTAATGGCCACCGGCAACAATACCGGCACCAGGATGGTGATCGCCGCGATGGTCTCCATAAAACAGCCCACCAGAATCAGCACCAGGTTGATGATGATCAGCGTGGCGATGGGGTTATCGGCAAATGGCCCGAGCAGGGTCACGACATGCTGCGTGACTTGGTTGCTGGTCAGGATCCAGGCAAATATCGAGGCACCAGCGACGATCAGCAGGATCACGGCAGTGGTTTCAATAGTTTCCATGCTCACCTTGAGCAGGCGGCGCCAGGTCAGGCTACGATAAACCACTCCCCCCAGCACCAAGGCGTAGACCACCGCAGCAATCGCCGCTTCGGTAGGCGTGAAGGCCCCCGACATTATGCCGCCGACGATGATGACCGGTGTTAAGAGTGACAGGAAGGCGCGCTTGAACGTATGACCAAGCACCGGAAACGAGAACACCGCATCGCGGGTATAGCCGCGCCGCCGTGAAATGATCGTGATCATGACCATGAGTACCAGCCCCATTAACAGGCCCGGTACCAGGCCGGCGACGAACAACTGGCCGACCGACACCGAGGCCATTACACCGTAGATAACCATCGGCAGACTCGGCGGAATAATCGGGCCAATGGTCGAAGATGCCGCGGTGATACCCACCGAGAACTCCTCGTCGTAACCGGCATCTTTCATGGCCTTGATTTCAATGGTACCTAGCCCCCCTGCATCGGCGACTGCGGCTCCTGACATGCCGGAAAAAACAATGCTGGCGCCTACATTGACGTGCCCCAGACCGCCACGCATCCAGCCCATCAATGCCTTGGCAAAGTCAAATATCCGCACGGTAATACCGCCGTTGTTCATTAGGTTACCGGCGAGTATAAAAAACGGAATCGCCAACAGGGGAAAGCTGTCGACGCCGTTGATCATGCGATGCATCACGACAACATCGGGTACTCTGCCGGTCAGCAGCACATACAGCAGGCACGAGCCGGCAAGACTAATGGCGATCGGCACCCCCATCACCAGCAGGGTAAAGAGCGCCGCAAACAGGAACAGTAAATAGTGCTGGGTGGCGGCCAATGCGATACAGCCGAGTATCGCGACAGCCGCGACCAATGGCGGTACTATCGCACCGCCGCGCCTCACAGCCAGAATGTTGGGCATTGGGGTGATCTCCGAGAGAGTAGCGTGTTGGCGTGTTGTTATTGGGTATTGAGCAGTTCACTGGTGCCCGAGCGCCAGTGACGAATAGCCACCTCCACCCCTCTCACCAGCATGATGATAAAGCCCACCATCACCAAGTAGTAAAGCCAGCTTTTAGGGATATCCACCGAGGTCATCATGGCACTGGTACGATCAGCCAGTTTGAAGGTGATCCAGGCCATGCTGGCGAAGAAGGCAATATTGATCAGGTCTACCAGCGTCGACATCACGCGCCCCAGCCACCCCGGCATGTAGCGATAGAAAAATTCCACTGCGATATGCGATCCCTTTCGCACGGCCATGGTGCTGCCCATAAAGCCCACCATAACCAATAGATAGCGCGCCATCTCCTCCGTCCAGGCGATGGAATTACCCAGCACATAGCGGCTGAAAAACTGCATAAAGACATCCAGTGCCAGTAGCCAGAAGATCCCAAGCGTCAGGAAATCCTCCAGGGCATAGTCGTGAATGTTGAAGGAATCATCGTCGAGACCTGCAAGGCTGGTCTCGTCAGTAGAGTCAGTTTGGCTCATGGAAGGCTCCCGCTTCGCCCCACCCGAGGCTTGGGCGGGGCGAGTCTTGGTCTACGAAAAAAACGATCCCGGAAACGTACGGATTCTGGAAAACTCAGGCCTCACGGCATTACCGTCCGATAGTCTGATTACTGGCCGATAGCCTGCAGACGATCATAGGTTTCCTGATCCCAAGTCGCCGCTTCACCGTTATGGGCAGGAATCGTGGCTTCGCGGAAGGGTTCTATATCGACTTCGTTGACGGTCACACCCTGCTCTTCGAACCAAGCCACCAGCTCTTCCTCGGATTTCAAGATATCTTGAGTGATGCGCTCGCCGGCTTCGGTGTAGACCTCACGGAAAACCTCACGATCCTCCTCGGAGAGGCGATTCCACAATGGGCCACCGGCGATGGTGATTAGCGAATCGGTGATATGCCCGGTCAGATTGATATAGTCCTGCACCTCATGAAACGCTTTGGCGCGAATGGTCGGCAGTGGGTTTTCTTGAGCATCCACCACACCTTGCTGCAGCGCCAGATAAACCTCGGAGAATGCGATCGGAGTGGGGTTGGCGCCCACCGCTTCGGGGAACATCATGTACATTGGCGCATTGGGCGTACGAATTTTCAGGTCTTGCATGTCCTCCGGCGTATTGATCGGTTTGTTGGAGGTTACATGGCGACGCCCGTAGTAGTTCATGGCCAGCGGTACGTTACCGGTTTCATCCTGGTAGCCCTGAGCGATTTCTTTGAACAGGTCGCTATCGGCATAGGCCTGCCAATGGTCAAAATCGCGGAACATATAGGGCGCGCCAGCGATACCCACCGGGCCATAGAAACGACCGGCAAATTGGTTGCCGGTGTAGATCAGATCAACCGTGCCCAGCTGTAGGCCTTCGTTGATGTCCGACTCCTTACCCAGTGACGACGCCGGGTGGACACTGATCGAATAACGGCCATCAGTACGCTCCTCGATTTCATCTGCCGCCCACAGGGCCCACTCGTGGTAGGGCTCGGATGTCTCATAGACGTGAGCAAAGGTGAGTTCTTCTTGCGCATGCACAGCACCGGTCACTGAGAGACCACCGGCGATAAGCGTAGCGGTCAGCAGGCGGGCCATCTTAAGCGAGTGTTGGCGTTTGTGACTCATCGTGTACTCCTCACAACCATTGGATTTGTTGTTGGATAGTGTGATTTGCTGCTATTTATTGTGATGTATTTGGTTATTTTTTAAGCGGCGGCAACCAACGTAACCGATCATAGTGCTATATACGTGTCATACCACCAGCTTCAAACTTAGTTGGCTGCCCGCAATCGCGCAACTATCCAGGTAACGATTTTAGTAGTGCCTATGATGATTCAAGCCGTGGAGCGAACTGATGGTATAAGCGCACCAGCAGTTGAGGATCGCCAAAGCCACCTGCTTTAGTCATCACTCGCTTTCGCCTATCGCCATCCATACTCCCTAGTGCCACCCCGGGTGACCACTCCGTCTCGACAGAGATATAACTCACCCCCAGTTGGGTTAATACGGCCATGGCGATATCCCCGCCGGTTAAAAATAGCAAACACGGATCATCGTCCCGCCAGGCAGACGTAAGGTCGGCCACTTTGGAAGCCATCGACTCGGCGACTTGGTTTGCCGTGCATTCCTCACTCTCTCCGGGCACGACCACATAGGTCCCTAAGGCCGGGCTACTATTACAAGGTGTAGCAGAGGGCTCGGTACACGCTTTAATCACGGCCAAACCGGGCACGTATTGTCGCAACTGTTGGAGCTGTTCGGCAGCACGAGGGCTTCTAGAACCGATGGCATAAAGCACTGCATTGACGCTATTCAACGCTCGAAATGGTGCATCAGGCCGCCCGAAAAAACGCTGGGCGATAGCCGTTGCCAGCCCCGCAGCCCCCGCCATTGCTCGGCGGCAGCCAGCACTCGACACGAGCTGATAGAGCGCAGCAAGCTCCTCGTCACTTTGGGCATCGGCGATACAGTCCCCGTTAGGGAGTTGAACGCCCTGACCAAAGCGATAGCGCTGCAGCGGTCGCCCGCTGACGGAAAATGCCTGATCAATGGGGCCGATCAGGGGCGTTGAGAGGGCATCCTGTTGGTAGGTGGTATCAGCCAGTGGAATGCCGTCCACCCACACTTCGGCATTACGCACTGTTCGCCCCTGGGCCGGTACCGCGGGAGCCAGCAGCAGGGGAAAGCCAAGCGCTTCCCGCAGTGCTGTGCACTCTGCGACTACTTGGCCACGCAGGGTTGAATCGACTTTCTTGAACCACTCCTGCGGCGCGACTCGCGTGAGCAAACGCACTGCTTCGCTTACCCGAAGCGCCGCCTCCTCAGATTGCAGATGGCGAGACTGGGTATTCACGGCGATGACCTCTGGCCACTGGCCTTGCCATGCCTCTAGCGTTGTCGCTAATGCCTCCAGGCTAATCACCACGCGGACATCTGCGCCTCGCGCGGCAAAGGGTGCTGAAGTGTCCAGCGCGCCCGAAAGATCATCGGCAATAATCGCCAATCGGCAGCCGCTCATGCCTTGGCGCCACTGGCTAACCGTCGCGCATAGGCAATCGCTGATCCCATGTTGGTGGCATCGGCTTTGCCCTGCCAGGCAATATCAAAGGCAGTGCCGTGATCCACCGAGGTGCGCTGAAGCGGCAAGCCAAGGCTGACATTGACCGTGGTATCAAAAGCAATCAGTTTGACGGGGATATGGCCCTGGTCGTGATACTGGGCAATAACCAAATCGAACTCGCCTTTCGAAGCGCGGTAAAACACCGTATCCGCAGAGATCGGCCCGCTCACATCAAAACCCCGTTCCCGCAAGCGTTCCACCGCTGGGGCGATACAGCGACTATCTTCGTCGCCAAAAATCCCTCCTTCACCGCAGTGCGGATTAAGGCCTGCCACGGCAATGCGCGGAGCCTTCATGCCCAACGCGAGCAAGTGCGCGTGTCCTGCTTCAACGGTGGCAATGATGCGTTCAGGGGTCACTCGGTCGATCGCATCACGTAGCGACACGTGGGTGGATACATGTAGCGTCGAGAGCGTCTCAGATGCCAGCAGCATAAACGACGAGGGCGCACCGGTCAGCGATGCCAACATTCCGGTGTGGCCATCGTAATGGTGCCCGGCTTCATGTAACGCCGCCTTGTTCAGCGGGGCGGTGACAATCACCTGCGCCCGCCCCGCCTGCACCAATTCCACGGCTCTATGAACGCAGCGAAACGCCATATCACCCGCACCGGCGCTAATTTGACCATCAGCAATCTCAACGCCTTCCGGCACCTCGACCACACCGACCGCCACACAATCCTTATCGCTCTCTACCTGCTCCAATGGCACGAACTCAAGCACAACACCAACACTTGCCGCCGCACGGCGATAAATAGCCGGGTCACCGATGACCATCGCCGTGGCACGTTCGGTGGCGGACATAGCACTCAGCGCGCGGCAAATAATCTCAGGGCCGATGCCAGCAGGGTCGCCCATGGTGATCGCAATTTCATAACAGCGTGGGGAGCTATTCATGGCATTAACTGCCCGCCGTTGACCTCAATGATTTGACCAGTGACATAGCTACTGAGCGTATCGGTCGCCAGAAAAACGTACGCACCCACGCACTCTTCCGCCGTGCCCAAACGCCCCATGGGAATCGATGCCCGAGCTGCGTTTAGATGAGCATCGCTTGAGTGGCGCTCATGAAAATCGGTCGCAATCGTACCGGGGGCCACAGCATTCACGCGGATATTATCCCCGGCAAGTTCCTTGGCCATATTTCGCGTTATCGTGCTCACAAAACCTTTTGCTGAGGCGTATAGGCCAGCGCCTCCCCCGCCGCCATTACGTGCGGCAATCGAGGTAGTGTGAATAATATTGCCGCCACCTGCGCGACGAAAATGCGGTAGCGCCGCCCGACTAGCCATAATCACTGAACGGACATTGAGATCCATGACCCGGTCATATTGGTCATCGTCCATCTCATCTAAGCCAACCCGGCCCATCATGTCCCCCGCGTTATTGATCAACAGGTCTAAACCGCCCAGACGCTCGGCGGCATCGTCGACGAGTTTTTGGGTCTCGCTGGTGTGGCTGACGTCTGCTTTAACGGTAAAGGCGTCCCCACCCGCATCTCGAATCGCCTTAGCCACCGCTTCAGCGGGCGCTTCACTGTTGTGATAGTGCACCGCTACGTGCGCTCCCAACGCCCCCAGCTGTTTCGCAACCGCCGCGCCAATGCCACGGCTAGCACCGGTGATAAGTGCTCGCTTACCGTTCCACTCGTCTAACATGAAATTCTCCTTAACACTTTTGCTTTTATTGTGAGAGCCACACTTAGCGAAACCGTCGTCCTCTAGATAGATTTAACTATCGACCCGAAATGGAGCGGTGCGCTAAAGTAAGCAATGAACTGGCATACCTGTCATACAAAGCGACATCTATAACATGATAGGCGATGGCGTGTTTAGCGCCAGTCTCCTACCACTGCCAACGATTAAAACTAATTCTAAGAGCGAATGGAGAAGTACATGAATCCACTTTCATCGACGGACACACTTCCCGCCGACCTGGGTAACGCGCTGCTGGTTGGCCGCGTTTGGCTGGAGGGCAGTCATCCTGGCCCCGCGCTAGTGACCGTCAACAACGGTCAGGTGATCGACATTACCGCCTATGGGCCCACCATGGCTGACCTGCTGGAACGCGACGACCTACAAGCGGTAGTGCAGCGAGCGGAAGGCCCCAACCTAGGTAGTGTCGAGGCACTGCTGGAAAACTCTCAGTTACCCCTACCACAAGCGCCCTACCTGCTAGCCCCCTGCGATGTTCAGGCCGTTAAAGCCTGCGGCGTCACCTTCGCTGTGAGTTTGTTAGAGCGAGTGATCGAAGAGCAAGCGGGCGGCGACCCTGCACGAGCGGTGGAGCTGCGCAACGACCTGCAGGCACTGATCGGCACCGACCTTTCCAAGATTGCGCCGGGTTCTGAAGAGGCGATGTCGCTTAAAAAAGCGCTACAGGCCCGCGGCGGCTGGTCGCAATATATGGAAGTTGGCATCGGCCCCGACGCGGAGGTATTTACCAAAGCCCAGCCGCTCTCCTCGGTAGGTTTTGGCACCCCGGTAGGTTTACACCCATCATCTCAATGGAATAACCCCGAGCCGGAAATTGTCCTGGCAGTAGACAGCCGCGGCCAGGTGCGCGGTGCGACTCTGGGCAACGACGTTAACCTGCGCGATGTGGAAGGGCGCAGCGCCCTGCTGCTCGGCAAGGCAAAAGATAACAACGCCTCCTGCTCCATTGGTCCCTTCATTCGCCTGTTTGATGACCACTTCGATATCGACAGCGTTCGCAACTGTCAGGTATCGCTGCGCATTGAGGGTGAGGATGACGACTTCTTGCTCCAGGGCGAGAGCGATATGCGCGAGATCAGCCGCGACCCGCTGGACTTGGTAAGCCAAACCATCGGCGACCACCACCAATATCCGGATGGTTTTATGCTGTTCCTCGGCACCATGTTTTCTCCCATTCAGGATCGCGACGGGGAAGGCCAGGGTTTTACCCATCATCAGGGTGATCGCGTCACCATCGCCACCCCCGCCCTGGGCGCCCTGGTCAACCAGGTAGGCAGAAGCGATCAATTGCCGCCCTGGACCTACGGTATTCGCGAACTGATGCGCCACTTAGCGCGCCGCTGATTCTAACAATCAATACGCCACTCATATCACAGCCTAGGAGCGCACAATGACAACCATCACTCGCGTCGAGATCCAGGATATTCGTTTTCCCACCTCGCGTTCTCTGGATGGCTCGGATGCCATGAATGCCGCGCCGGACTACTCCGCCGCCTACGTCATCCTGCACACCGATGACAGCAGCCCCGAGGGGCACGGCTTAACTTTTACCATTGGCCGCGGCAACGAGATTGTGGTTACCGCTTTGCACTCACTAGCGCCGCTGATTGAAGGTCGCTCGCTGGCCTCTATTACCGACAATATGGGCACCTTCTGGCGGGAAATTACCGGCGACAGCCAGTTGCGTTGGATTGGCCCCGATAAAGGCGCAATTCACCTAGCCACCGCCGCCATCGTCAACGCCGTGTGGGATATGTGGGCGAAAAACGAAGGTAAGCCGGTGTGGAAGCTGCTGGTGGATATGACCCCGGAACAGCTGGTGCGCTGCCTTGATTTCCGTTTCGTCACCGACGCGCTAACGCCGGAAGAAGCGATCTGTCTGCTGCGCCGTCAGGCCTCCGGCAAAGAAACCCGCGAAGCCGAAATGCGCCACGATGGCTACCCCGCCTACACTACTTCAGCGGGCTGGCTGGGTTACAGCGACGAGAAAGTGCGCGGTCTGGCGCGTGAAGCGCTGGCTGAAGGCTGGACTCATTTCAAACAGAAGATTGGCGGCGACATTGAAGAGGATGCCCGCCGAGCGGCGCTGCTACGCGAAGAGATCGGTTGGGACAACGTGCTGATGATGGACGCCAACCAGGTGTGGGAAGTCGACGAGACGATCACCAAGATGCGTCGGCTGGCCGAATTTGACCCGCTATGGATAGAAGAGCCCACCAGCCCTGACGACATTCTCGGCCACGCCGAAATCCGCCACCGGGTTGCGCCTATCGGCGTCGCCACTGGCGAGCACTGTCACAATAAAGTGATGTTCAAGCAGTTCTTCCAGGCGGATGCCATCGACTATTGCCAGCTCGATGCGGCACGTTTGGGCGGGCTTAACGAAGTGATTTTAGTAACGCTGATGGCCGCCAAGTTCGGCGTGCCGATTTGCCCCCACGGCGGTGGCGTCGGGCTGTGTGAGTACACCCAGCATATCTCCCTGTTCGACTATATCGCGGTATCCGGCAGCCTTGAAGGTCGCGTGCTTGAGTATGTGGATCACTTGCACGAACACTTTATCGACCCGGTAGTAATCAACCGTGGCCGCTACCAAGTGCCTGAAGCGCCAGGTTACAGTATCGCCATGCACGCAGAATCCCAAGCACAGCACCGCTTCCCCGAGGGCGCGGCCTGGAAGGAAGAGAAGTAATGACAGACACCACCTCCTTTCTAAATGAGCTAACCAGCCTGCTCGGCGAGCGAGGCTTGCTGCGCGAACCAGACGCCATAGCGCGCTACGTTAGCGACTGGGCGGGGGATACGCTGGGCACACCGCTGGCGGTGGCCCGTCCGGCTAACACGGAAGAAGTCGCCGAGGTGGTAAAGCGCTGCTACGCCCAAGGAATCGCGATGACGCCCCAGGGCGGCCATAGCGGTCTGGTGGCGGGCGCCTTGCCCGCTGCCAATGATCAGGAGTTGGTGATCAGTCTTGAGCGCTTAAATAGCGTGCGCGCCATTGATCCGATTAACTTCACCATTACCGTAGACGCTGGCTGCATCCTTGAGAACGTCAAGCTGGCAGCTTTTGATCATGACTGTGACTTTCCGCTCTCGCTGGGCGCCCAAGGCAGTTGTCAGATTGGTGGCAATATTGCCACCAATGCGGGCGGACTTAACGTACTCCGCTACGGCATGATGCGCGAGCTGGTGCTGGGGCTTGAAGTGGTGCTGCCCGATGGGCGCGTCTGGGAAAGCCTGAATGCGCTGCACAAGGACAACCGTGGTTACGACCTTCAGCAATTGTTTCTGGGTAGTGAAGGTACGCTGGGTATTGTTACGGGCGCAGTGTTAAAGCTTTCACCACGCACTACCCAGAACCGGACTGCTCTACTGGGCCTACCCTCCATCCAGGCGGTCATCGACCTGTATAGTCTGGCGCGCCGGGAGTGCTGCGACCTGCTGACGGCTTTTGAGCTGATTCCTCGCCGCTGTATCGAGCTGGCGATTGAAGCAACGCCAGAGCTGCGTGACCCGCTTGAAGACGCCTACCCCTGGTACGTGCTGATGGAAGTCGCGGCCACGGGACCAGTGGATCTGGGTTCGATGCTGGAAGCGCTGCTGGAAACCGGCATGGAGCGCGAGCTGGTGCAGGATGGCGCGTTGGCATCCAGCGACACCCAATCCGCCCAGCTATGGCAGTTCCGTGAAAGCATGCTGGAAGGCCAGCGGCGACGCGGTGAGCACCTGCGCACCGATATCTCGGTGCCTATCTCGGCGATACCCGACTTCGTTACCCGGGCAAGCGAGGTGGTGATGGCGGCGTCGCCCGAGTGCGAAATTATTGCCTACGGGCATGTGGGCGACGGCAATCTGCACTTCAACATTCTACCGCCCACGGCAATGGCGGATAGCGATAAGAAAGCCCACCTGCACGACCTGGAGGAGCGGCTGTTTGAGGTACTTGACGGTTTCAACGGCAGCATCAGCGCCGAGCACGGCATTGGCCGCACCAAGCAGGCACCCTACCTGGCGCGGCTATCGCCTGTTGAGCGGGAGCTGATCAACGGGGTTAAAACCCTGTTTGACCCTAAAGGGCTGATGAACCCAGGTCGGATTTTGCCTGAAGATAAGTAGCTCTCAAGCTCGCTCCGCTGGCATAGCCTAGCGGGGCCATTATATGGATTGCAGACCTGCTAAGACTTTCTCTTTCGTCGTACGATAAACACTGTCCAAGTGAGCGAGCATTGCTCGCTCAGCGGCATCCGGATCGCCTCGTTTTAAGGCATCCACGATATGTATGTGCTCTTGATAACTTTTCTCAATGTTCCCCTCTTCGATCATTACCTGACGGCGAATATTAAGCCCATAGCCGTATAGCTCCTGTGCATAGCGCAGCAACAAGGCATTATCAGCGTACTCTGAAATAAGCTTGTGAAAACTCTGGTCTGATAACTGAAAAGAGACAGGCGATGTAAACAGATGGCTCTGCGCTTCAAGCATACGCTCTAGTTTCTGAATACCCTCTCGGTCTATTCTGGGAGCGGCTCGTCTAGCAATAGCGGCTTCTACAACAATACGACTCTCGAAAACACAGTCGACATCAAAGTGCTCCATATCGCTGGTTCTGGCCGCTTCAAACGTATCGGTAAAGCGTGCGAGCACATGTTCGTTAGCACTTACCCGCGTTTTGCTGCCATGGGAAACACTGATGAGATCATAGGCAGCCAACTGCGTAAGTGCACCACGCACGGTTTCCCTACTGACTTCAAAAAGCTGTGCTAATTCGCGTTCGCTAGGTAGCAAATCACCTTCCCTCAGCAACCCTGTTATCAGCATGTCAATCAGCTTTTCAACCAACACTTCTTTTTTTGTCTTGTTTTTCAATGCTTTTTCGAAAGCAAATGCGGAATTATCCATTAAATCATACTCCAAGCAACTGGTACATATAATAGACCAGAAAACCAAATAACTGCCATACAAATTACTATTTAGACCATAGTCTAGGTTCCTAAAATCTTGCTTGACCAGCTCTTCTTGTAGTTCTAAATTTCACACAACTGGTACGGTAAACCAACCAGCAGACCAGACCAGTTAGACAATCCAAAAACAATGAGGTCGTTCGCATGCTGAAATACTCAATAGCTGTTTCAACTCTCGCAATAGCCCTATTGTCTGGGCAAGCCCAAGCCAACCCAGAAAAAATTGTGTTTGCCATCGGTGGCTCTCCACAAAGCTTGCAGGGGCAAACGGCTCAGGAGTTTATCCACCAGCTGGAGCAACGCCTGGGCGATAACCTACAAGTGGAGTATTACGACAGCGGGCAGTTAGGTGATGAGCGACAGCTAATTCAACGACTCCGTTTGGGTACTGTGGATCTCGCCGCTATCTCTTCCATTATGTCTTCTGTATCGCCTGACTTTGCACTGTTCGACTTGCCTTACCTCGTAAAAGATCGCGATCACCTTAAGCGTATTGATGAAGAAATTGTCATGATCGATTTAGCCGATAGCGTCGAACAGCGCGGTTTAAAAATCATTTCCACTTGGGAAAACGGCTTCCGGCAGATCACTAATAGCAGTCGAGCTATTACGACACCCGATGATCTTGATGGCTTAAGGATTCGCACGCCACAAAGTGATTGGCGTACGCGCATGTTTTCTACCTGGGGGGCAAACCCAACACCCATGGCATTCTCAGAAGTTTTCGTGGGCCTACAAACCGGTGTCATCGATGGTCAAGAAAACCCGCTCAGCAATATCTACGGTGCTCGCCTACACGAGGTACAAGAGTATCTATCGCTTTCCAATCACGTTTATACCCCTATTTGGTTAACCGCCGGACAGCAGAGCTGGGATCAGTACTCCGATGAAGTGCGCGAAGCGATCAGCGATGCGGCAGCCGAGACACAAGCGTGGGCATTTGCCAAGGGGGCAGAGCTTGACGAAGAGCTAATCGGCACTATGCGCGAAGCCGGTATCGCCATTAATAACGTTGACCGCGATGCGTTCATACAAGCCAGCAGCCCTGTGTATGACGCATTTGCAGAACAAGTGGATGGTGGTCAAGCGTTAATAGACCGTGCAGCGTCACTAGCAGACCAATAAAACATTCGCTGCTAACCCTCATGCATTCAAATGGGATGCTCGTTTTCATTCATCAGGAATGAGGCAGTTCATGGTACTGATTCATCACATGCGAGCTTGGCTGGAGAAGCTATTAGAAGTTTTCACCATCTTCTTACTGCTTGCACTTACTTTCATTGTCTTGGTTGCCGTAGCGTTTCGCACCTTCGGTAGCTCACTGGCATGGTACGACGAGGTGGCTTCTATCGGGCTAGCTTGGCTAAGCTTCTACGGTGCAAATCTGGCGGCTATCAAGCGAGCCCACATGGGCTTTCCTGGCCTTGTCAGCAGTGCCCCTGCCCCTTTACGCGTTGCCTTGTTTGTCTTCAGCGAAATCATCGTCATTGGCTTCTTTATCGTTATTGCCTATTACGGGTACCAAGTGCTTGAGATTCTGGCTTGGGATCATTTGGTGTCACTGCCCAGCATTAGTCTTACGATCACCCAATCGGTCATCCCTATCAGCGCGGTATTGTTCATCTTGTGTGAGCTTCTATCACTGCCCAGCGCCTGGCAGAAAATGCGCACCGGCGTTGACAGCGAGCAAGAAGCCATTGAAGAGGCAATCCGCCTAGCCGAGGAAGATCTAAAGGAGAGCCGGGCATGATTCTATTGATTGTTATTGCCGCTCTATTTTCGCTAGTGCTGATCAATGTGCCCATTGCGATAGCCATAGGAGCCGTAGGGGTTGTCGGTGTTTATATCAATATGGGGCCGCAGCACCTTCTCAACATACCACTGACACTGTTTAACGGTGCCACCAACTTTCCTCTTATTGCGATCCCGCTATTTATTTTTGCAGGCGCACTAATGAATACATCCGGAATTTCGACACGGCTGATTAATCTGGTGACCGCCATGGTGGGCTTCGTGCGCGGCGGATTAGCCATGGTAAACGTAGGGGTGTCGATGTTCTTTGCTGAAATCTCAGGCTCTGCAGTCGCCGATGTCGCGGCGACGGGGTCGATACTGATTCCCGAGATGAAACGTAAGCAGTATAACCCCGAGTTCTCAGCGGCGATCACTTCCTCATCGGCTTCACTGGCGGTCATTATTCCGCCATCGCTGTCGATGATTCTGTACGGCGCTATCGCGGAAGTCTCCATTGTCCAGCTGTTTGTCGCGGGGATCATTCCAGGCCTTCTGGGCGGCTTCGGTCTGGCCGGCTTCTGCTATTACTACGCAGTCAAATACGACCTACCCCGGGAAGCGGCCTTCTCGCTGAGCCGCTTGGGAAAAGCATTCAAAGAGGCCTCCTGGGCACTCCTACTGCCCGTCATCATTCTTGGCGGCATCTTCGGCGGCTTTGTCACAGCAACGGAAGGGGCCGGCATTGCGGTGTTAGCCGCGCTGTTGATTGGTGGCCTGGTTTATCGCGAGCTCAACCTCAAGGTGCTATACCGCGCGGTGACGGATGGTGTCATCCA
Source organism: Halomonas sp. KHS3 (assembly GCF_000830495.1). NCBI lineage: Bacteria > Pseudomonadati > Pseudomonadota > Gammaproteobacteria > Oceanospirillales > Halomonadaceae > Halomonas > Halomonas sp. KHS3. The sequence goes on from NZ_JWHY01000011.1 coordinate 170,209, forward strand.
GACATCGGTGGTGATGCTGCTGGTCGCGACCTCCGCCGTGCTGGGGCTTTTTCTGACCGAAATGCAACTCCCGCAACAGTTGGCAGCGCAAATCACCACGCTAACGGAAAACCCCGTCGCGGTATTGGCCCTGCTCAATATATTGCTCCTGCTCCTCGGTATGTTTTTACACGGTGCGGCGGCCATCATTCTGGTCGTCCCCATCGTCATGCCGTTGGTGACGCAAGTTGGCATCGACCCCATTCATTTTGGCTTGATTCTGACCCTCAACCTTGCCATTGGCCAGCAAACGCCACCTGTTGCTTCAGTGCTCGCTACCGCGTGCTCGATTGCTAAAACCGATATGTGGAATACCACACGTGTCAACTTACCGATGATCGGCGTGCTGTTCATCGTACTGCTGCTGGTGACCTACGTGCCGGTCATTCCACTCTTCCTCGTTGATTTGTTTTATTGATTCCCGTTGATGTCGATCCGTTAGGAGCATTACATGAAAGACGCACAACCTGTCATTGCCGTAATTTTAGGTGACCCTGCGGGCATTGGCCCTGAGCTCATCGCCAAGCTATTTAATGAAACCACCCTGTTCGATGGTGTCCACACGGTGCTACTGGGGGATCGCTGGCTATGGCAAGAAGGTCAGCGCGTGGCGGGTATCAGCCACCAGCTACCTGAAATTCAAGAGTTCAGCCAAGTGCGTCAACACGCTGGCCCGGTATTCTTACCCATGGAGACCGTTGCTGAAGGTGACGTTAGCTATGCACGAGAATCTGCCGCAGGTGGCGCCTCGACATTGGCCCTCTTGACCCGCTGCATGGATGCGGCACTGGCCAACGAAGTGGACGCCATTTGCTTTGCACCGCTGAACAAGCTCTCGATGAAAAAAGGCGGATTGGCTTATGAAGATGAACTGCACTTCTTTGCCAACCACCTGAATGTTCAAGATTACTTCTGCGAATTTAATACGCTAGGCAGCCTATGGACGGCACGCATTTCTTCACACGTGCCGCTGAAAGATGCCGCCGAATACATCACCGAAGAGCGGATAATCGCAGCTAGTCGTTTAATGTACGACGCACTTCAACTCGCCGGCACCCCTGAGCCACGCGTGGCCGTGGCCGCGTTTAACCCTCATGCAGGCGAGGGCGGTACCTGTGGCCGCGAAGAAATCGAGGTCATTACGCCAGCCGTCGAAGCCTGCCGCGCTCAAGGCTACCCCATCAGTGGCCCATTCCCTGCCGATACCATCTTTCTTAAAGCCAGAGACGGCGAATACGACGCCATCGTCACCATGTACCACGACCAAGGCCAAATCGCGATCAAGCTCATGGGCTTTATGGACGGGGTGACGGTTCAGGGTGGCTTACCGATTCCCATCACCACACCTGCTCATGGCACGGCCTTCGACATTGCGGGGCAGGGTAAAGCCAACGTAAACCCCACACGCAATGCCTTTCTCATCGCTTGTGAAATGGGCAAAAACCTTCGCCAACAGCGTCTTAACGCTAGCGCCTAATCGATTATCTAACTCAGGATAAACATAATGAAAATCACTAATGTCCGCACCCGTGTCTTCGAATGGAAAGGGCACACCGTACCTGCCCAGCCGCACTTCTGCTCCAATGCCATGGACGAACTCTGGGACAAAAGCGACTCCATGGGCACGTTCCGCTTTCACGGCTGGACGGTGGTCGAGATTGAAACCGATAACGGCATTGTAGGACTGGGGAATGTTGCGCTAGCACCGCGTATTGCCAAAGCCATTATCGACCAGTACCTCGCTCCGCTAGTGATCGGCCAAGACCCTTTTGACTACGAATACCTCTGGCAGCGCATGTATCGCTCGACGCATGCCTGGGGCCGCAAAGGCATCGGTATGGCGGCGATTTCCGGTGTCGATATCGCCATCTGGGACATCATGGGTAAAGCCGTTAACAAGCCTGTCTTTAAATTACTCGGCGGCCGCACCAAAGAGAAGATTCCTTGCTACGCCTCCAAGCTTTACCGCACCGACCTCAACAGCATGCAGGAAGAGGCTCAGTCTTACCTCGACCAAGGCTTCCAGGCAATGAAAATGCGCTTTGGCTATGGCCCGAAAGACGGGCCGGCGGGTATGCGTGAAAACCTTAATAGTGTCGCGGCGGTACGAGAAGTCATTGGCGACGATATTGACTTGATGCTCGAATGCTACATGGGCTGGAACCTTGAATACGCCAAACGAATGCTACCTCGGCTAGAGCGTTTCCAGCCGCGCTGGCTTGAAGAGCCGGTGCTCGCCGATGATATCGATGGCTACGCCGAGCTTAATCGACTCACCAGTATCCCGATTTCTGGCGGTGAGCACGAGTTCACTTCTTACGGTTTTCGACAACTGCTGGAAAAGCGTGCCGTCTCCGTCATTCAATATGACACCAATCGCGTTGGTGGCATTACCGCAGCGCATAAGATCAATGCCCTTGCTGAGTCGTTTAGCGTGCCGGTCATCCCCCATGCCGGTCAGATGCATAACTACCACTTGACCATGTCTACCCTGGCATCACCCATGTCGGAATTCTTCCCGGTGCATGACGTTGAGATTGGTAACGAGCTGTTCTACTACCTGTTTGAGGGCGACCCTGAGCCGGTCAATGGTTTTATCGACCTTGACGACAATACGCCAGGCCTCGGTTTGAAGCTCAATGAGCGCTATTTCGATCAGTTCAACATTAGCGAATAAGCATCGAACAAGGGTCTTTATCATGCGAATTGTACAAGTAAAAACTTCCCGCGGCGTTCGCGCCGCGGTGGTTGAAAGCCCCATTCAGCTTCGGTTGATTGATTATCCCGGCGGCACCTATGAGTTGGCACAGGCCGCACTCGCAGCGGGTACGTCTCTCATCGAGTTCATTGAATGCCATCGTAGCCATGAACTCCTGGATTACCATCAAACGCTGGACATGGGGTTGTTGTTGCCTCCGGTCACCCATCCTGATCCTGCTCACTGCTACGTCACCGGTACCGGTTTGACCCACTTGGGCAGTGCCGACACACGCTCTGCCATGCATGCAAAAGCCAAGGTGAGCGATGATGAACTGACCGACTCTATGCGCATGTTCAATCTGGGGGTGGAAGGCGGGAAACCTCGTCCCGGCAAAGAAGGCGCCCAGCCCGAATGGTTCTATAAAGGCGATGGCAGCATTGTCGTCGCGCCAGAGAGCCCCTTTGCTGTGCCGCATTTCGCCCAAGACGCTGGTGAAGAACCGGAACTGGTTGGCATTTATATCAATGCGGATGACGGGACGCCTTTCCGGCTGGGCTATGCGGTAGGCAACGAGTTTTCTGACCATGTCACCGAGCGCGCTAACTACCTTTGGCTGGCTCACTCCAAACTACGCGCTTGCAGCTTCGGCCCTGAATTGCTGCTGGGTGAGCTGCCCGACCATTTAGAGGGCACAAGCCGTATCGTTCGCGCAGGCAAGACGCTATGGGAAAAGCCGTTTCTCACCGGCGAAGCCAACATGGCACACAGCCTGTCCAATTTGGAACATCACCACTTTAAATATCCACAGTTTCGTCAACCAGGCGATGTGCATGTGCATTATTTCGGCACTGCCACACTCAGCTTTGCGGACGGAGTCAGCGTACAAGACGGCGACCGCTTTGAAATTGAGTTACCTGCTCTTGGCCGTGCTCTGCGCAATTCTGTCAAGTTCATGGAAGACGAACCTCTGACCATACAACACGTGCGACCTTTATAAAAACAACGAATTAAAACAAAGGCTACCGTCATGACAACTAAAAAAACATTTCTAAACAGCATCTTGGCTACCGCACTATCAGTAGCCATGTTTTCTCCGTTCAATGACGCGCAAGCGACTACCACATTAACGCTGGCTCATGCCCACCCGGTAGAGGACTCTCAGCACTTGGCGGCGATGCGGTTTGCCGAGCGCGTCAAAGAGCGTAGCGGAGACGAAATCAATATTCGGGTATTCCCGAACGGACAACTTGGCAATGATCAGGCCATGATCGCCGGTGTTCGTGGTGGAACCATTGATATCGAGTTATCGGGCAACCCGTACTTCAGTGGCCTAGTGAGCGAACTCAATGTGCTGGATCTGCCGTTTCTATTTGATGATTACGAACAAGCCTATCGAGTACTCGATGGAGACGTTGGCCTGGGCTTACTAGCGCGCATGCGTGAAAAGGATTTAGAAGGACTCGCCTTCTGGGAAATTGGTTTTCGCAATCTGACCAACTCGCGTCGTGCAATCGAGTCGGCTGATGATATTAAAGGACTGAAGCTAAGAACCACGCCCAATCCCGCCCATATCGCGGCTTTTGAGGCATTGGGCGCCAACCCAATACCGATGCCTTTTGCCGAGCTTTTTACGGCCCTTGAAACTGGCACCGTAGATGGTCAGGAAAATCCCGTTAGTTTAATTCGCTCGGCCAGCCTGGCCGATGTTCAAGACCACCTTTCATTAACGGCGCATGCCTACACGGCGGCCCCCTTGGTCATGAATAAAAATCGCTTCGATAGCCTCACTGACGAACAGCAGCAACTACTGCGCGATGAGGCTCAAGAGGCCGCTCGATACCAGCGGCAGCTTAACCAAGAGCGAATGTCTAACGACCTGGAGTTTCTCCGGCAGCAGAGCATGCAGATCGTTGAACAACCAGATCGTGCCTCCATGCGCGATAGGGTCGCTGACGCCGTTCGCAGCAAATTTACTGCTCAACACGGTAGCGAGCTAGTCGAGGCAGTTGAGCGCGCGAAAACGGCGAATTAGTCCTCGCCCAATGGCGGCGTATCAGTGGGGATAAGGTATGAATATCAGCGAACAGCGGCGGCAATTTCTTCAAAGCGGAAAGGATGAGGATCTACCGATCATAGATGCGCATCTACATTTTTGGGATCCACGATCTAACTACCATCCTTGGTTGTGTGATGAACCCATGATTCCTTTCCGTTATGGAGACTATAGCCGCATTCGCGTGCCCTTTTTTCCCCAGGATTATCAACAGCAGTGCGGCCAACACAACGTCTTAGGATGCGTGTACATGGAGGCTGAATGGCAGCCTGGCGGCGCGGCGGACGAAGCTCGCTGGATTCACGGGCTGCATGATCGAACCGGCTGGCCCAATGCCATGATTGCCCAAGCTTGGTTAGATGCCAAGGATATTGACGCTCAGTTAGATACGTTGGTGGGCTGGCCGTTAGTCCGTGGAGTGCGTCATAAACCAGCAACTATGCCTCGCGCTGAATACCGAGCCAATCATGGCTTGTCAGGCTCTCTAACCTGCCCCCACTTCGAGCGTGGTTTCGCGTTGCTTGCTCGTCATGGGTTCATCTTCGAGCTCCAAGCTCCCTGGTGGCATCTACATGAGTTGATTCCGTTATTGGAGCGCCATCCAGACATACCAGTCGTGATCAACCATGCAGGCGTGCCCGGTGATCGCCAACATGAAACGCTGGCAGGCTGGAAGAACGCATTAGAGCAAGTAGCCGCCTATGACCAAGTCATGCTCAAGCTGTCGGGGCTGGGCATCAACGGCGAGCCCTGGCGCTCTGACGATAATCGCTGGTTGATTCGCACGGCCATTGAGCTTTTCGGCCCTGATCGATGCATGTTTGCCAGCAATTTTCCTGTAGATGGGTTAGTGACCGATTTGGACTCGTTATGGAGCGCTTTCAAACAACTCAGCTCGCACCTATCGACTCGCGAAAGACTGGCTGTTTTTTGTGATAACACTTTACGTTGCTATCAGCTCGGTCAATTTAATATCAATCACCTCATTAACTCATAAGCACAACAAACTAACTATCTTTCATCACGTATATAAGGACAATACTCATGACACGCCATACTCACTTTATCAACGCTGCCTTGTTTGTGTGTGGAATGACCGCAGCGGTCAGTCAAACACTGGCGGCAGATATCAGCGCTCGACTTGGCACCAGTCTGCCGGATTCTCATCCACAAACATTAGGCGCCCAGCGATTTTCCACGCTGGTGGAAGAAAAGACCAACGGAGCCATTGAAGTACAAGTCTTTAGCAATGGCATTCTAGGCAATGATGTCAACATGACCTCGATGGTTCAGGCGGGAACCCTGGATTTCACTATCCCTTCAACGGCTACCCTCTCAAGCCTAAATCCCGATTTCAGCATCATCAGCCTGCCGTTCCAATTCGATGATGAAGAACATGCCGATGCCGTGCTCGATAGCTCCGTGGGAGAAGCACTGCTTGCAAGCTTAGAAGAAAAGGGGATCACCGGTCTTGGCTTTTGGGAAAATGGGTTTCGACATATCACCAATTCAAAACGCCCCATCGAGACGTTAGAAGATCTAGACGGCCTCAAGATCCGCACCATGCAGAACGCCTTATACATCGATCTGTTTAACGACTTAAATGCTAACGCCGTGCCCATGCCGGTTAATGAGCTATTCACTGCACTAGAAACCCATACCGTCGATGGCCAAGAAAATCCTTATACCGTCATTGATACAAAGCGCTTTTATGAAGTTCAAGACTATCTGTCTCAGACAGCACACGCTTATGACGCTCTCGTACTCATCGCCTCTTCGAGCTTTCTAGACAGCCTGGATGAACAGAACCGTGCAGCAGTTCAAAGTGCTGCCCGTGAAGCGACTCTTTACCAGCGCCGTGTAAGCCGCGAGCTCAACCAAGCCTTAATCGCTGAACTGAATGAGAAAATTCTGATTAATGAAGTACCTATGTCTGAGCGCCAGCGTATGCAAGCGCAGCTATCCGACATGATGGATCAACATGTCAGTGAGCTGAGTCCATCATTCGTCTCTGATTTTGGTAATGCCATTAACAGTCATCGTCATCGTTAAATCTCGCGGTCATACGAAAAGAATTGACGATGACCACCGTAGCAAGATACGTGCTTCATGCGTCTTTTAGGAGCATCAGCTCATGCATCAACACGATAAAAAAGCGACCACGCCAAATATGAACATGCAAAGAAGCTCACAGGGTATCGCTCATCAAGTAGCCAACTTGGCTAGCGGCGTGGAGCGCTTACTTAACTTAATGATGGTATTGGCGTTGATCAGTATGATCGTCTTGGTGTTTACCAACGTAATCCTTCGATATGGCTTCAACAGCGGCATTTCAATTAGCGTTGAGCTATCTCGCTTCCTTTTTGTATGGGTCACCTTTCTAGGTGCCGTCACCGCGTTACTACGCCACGAGCATTTAAACGTCACGACACTTTCAGAACGCCTGCCTGAACCAATACAGGCCGTGCTAACGAGAGTCGTTACACTCGTCATGCTGGGCTGCAGCGTGATGTTACTGAAAGGTAGCTATGCGCAGACGGTACTGAACTGGGACAACATTTCACCGATTAGCGGCATTCCTGTCGGCGTTTTCTACTTGGCGGGCTTGGTGGCAGGCGTATTGATGTCTGTGGTTCTGACATATCGACTGATCATGCCCACGGCTTTTCAAAGCACTGCCCACTTGAATAAAGGAGAGGTGTAATGACGATTGTTCTTTTCCTGGGCTCGCTGCTGGCTTCTATCGGTCTGAGTGTCCCCATTGCCTTTGCATTACTGGTCAGTGCGGTTGCTTTGATGCTGCACCTGGATTTGCTCAACTCGCAAATATTGGCTCAGAACTTAGTCAATGGAGCGGACAGCTATACACTGCTCGCCATTCCCTTCTTTTTGGTTGCCGGGGAGGTCATGTCACGCGGTGGTTTGTCACAACGCATCGTTGCACTGGCGATGACCCTTGTCGGCCACCGCAAAGGTGGCCTCGGCTTTGTGGCTATTTTTGCGGCGATCATCATGGCTAGCTTGTCGGGCTCCGCCGTGGCGGATACGGCTGCATTGGCCAGTATGCTGTTACCAATGATGCGCCAGGCAGGTTATCCGCTGGGACGCTCCGCCGGACTAATGGCAGCCGGTGGTATTATCGCTCCGATCATTCCGCCCTCCATTCCGCTCATCATCATTGGCATTGCTGGCGGAATCTCGATTAGCAAACTATTCCTGGCGGGCATTGTGCCTGGACTCATCATGGGCGCCACGTTAGTACTGATGTGGCTCTTCATGACACGTAAGGAAGATTTGGTGGTCGCGAAAAAAGCAACCCGCGCAGAACGTCTTGAGGCATTAAAAAAGAGCTTTTGGGCCATTTTGCTTCCCGTCATCATTATCGGCGGAATCAAAACCGGAATTTTTACCCCTACCGAGGCTGGCGTCGTGGCTGCCGTATACGCCATTTTTGTCGCCACCGTTATTTATAGGGAGCTGAACTTACCCCAGCTTTACAGCGTATTGGCTCAAGCCGCGCGCAGCACTGCTATCGTGATGTTCCTGGTCGCCGCGGCCATGGTGGCCTCATGGCTCATCAGTATCGCTCAGTTACCCATGATGGTCGCTGACTTGCTGTCTCCCTTAGCCGACAACCCACGCTTATTAATGCTCGCAATTATGGGCGTAGTGCTGATTGTTGGCATGGTGATGGATCTAACACCCACTATTTTAGTGTTAACGCCTATATTGATGCCCATCGTCAAGCTCGCAGGTATTGACCCTGTTTACTTCGGCATCATGTTTGTTCTCAACTGCGCTATTGGGTTGATCACTCCACCGGTAGGCAACGTGCTTAACGTTATTACCAGCGTCGGCAATCTTAAATTCGAGAAAGCCGTGTCAGGCGTTATGCCGTTTGCTCTAGCCTACGTGGTAATCCTTCTACTATTTGTTGCCTTCCCACAAATCATTACCGTACCACTTTACTGGCTAGCCGGGTGATAGGTCGTTGGCCAGCATGCCCGCATTGCGGGCTAGCACCCTGTTCACGGGCCTCAAAGTCCACGTGAATAATTATCAACACCAACAATAAGCGAGACCTCATGAAACCATTAATCAAAACCTCAGCTTCTATTTTAATCATCGCTGGTTCGTTATCTCAAGCACAGGCTAATACGGTGCTAAAGCTGGCGCATGCGGCACCAGAAAGCGACACTCAGCAAGCCGCCGCTGAACACTTTGCAGAGCTGGTCGAAGAGCGTACCAATGGCGAGATCACCGTTAATATTTTCGGTAATGGCGTATTAGGCGGCGACCAACAAATGATTTCTGCCGTGCGCAATGGCTTGATCGATATTGAGTTATCAGGCAATCCAAATTTTACCGGTCTTGAACCAGCACTGGGTGCCTTCGACCTACCTTATATTTTCGCTAACCGTGAAGAAGCATACCAAGTGCTGGACGGGGAAGTAGGCCAACGTGCGCTTGACCTGCTGGACGATAAAAATCTCAAGGGGCTGGCGTTTTGGGAAGTGGGTTTTCGTGCCATGACCAATAACACACGCCCCATTAAAACCCCCGAAGATGTGCGCGGGCTTGTCATGCGCACTAATTCTAACGAATCGCTGATCGAGGCTTTCTCTTTACTCGGTGCAAATCCGGTTCCCATGCCGATCGGGGAGCTTTACACAGCGCTTGAGACCGGTACTGTCGATGCTCAGGATCACCCCGTCGGTATTGTTTGGTCTGCGGGTTTCCACGAAGTTCAAGACTATCTTTCATTAACCAATCAAGCCTATACGTCGTTGATCATGGTGATGAATCAGGAAAAATTCGACAGCCTTTCTCCAGAATATCAACAGGCTCTTCTGAGTTCTGCACGCGAAGCAGGAGATTATCAGCGCGAATTGAATATCGAAAAAGAGCAGGAAATCCTGGATCAAATGCGTGCCAATGGTATGCAGATCGAGGAAGAAGTCGATACCGCTGCGTTTCAAGCGGTCATTCGTCCTACTTGGGATAGCTATATAGAGGAAAACGGCAGCGAATGGACTGATGCTATCCAAGAGGCACTGCAGTAAGCGTCATCCTTACCAGTGATGAATCACCTGAGGTATCCGCTTAACGCGGATACCTGTTTAACGCTTGGAGTATCGAACAAATGGCCAGTGAATACTTGCTTCTAAATCAGAAATGCGCCCACACCTTAAGTCTTTACGATGTTCAAAGCGGTGAAGAGCTCAAACATATTCGTCTACCTGACTACCCTCATGAGTTCGTTGTCGATTCTCAAGGTAAATATGCTTTCGTCGGCCACTACGGGATTTTAGGTGCTGATTGTATCGGTGACCCAGGCGGATGCTCAGTATTTGTGATTGATCTCAATACCTTTGAGCTGGTTAACACGCTCAGCACATGGCCCTATTACCGTATTCATGGTCTTGGTATTGATGACCAGGATCGGCTCTATGCTATGAGTGAAGGGCACAACACATTGTTATTGTTTAATGATCCGCTCACTGCCACAACGCCCAATCTTGCTGTTTCTTCAGGAGGCTATAAAACCCACCTATTTGCTCTTACTCGCAAAGGTGATTGGGCTTATGGTGTGAATCTACTCAGCAATACCATCACCAAGTTCAAACCTCACGATGCCACTTTTACACCGATTGCGATGATCCCGGGACGCCGACCCGAGGGCAACGCACTGTCGGCGGACGAGCGCACACTATTTATCAGCAACCGAGATGATGACACCATCGTCGCCATCGATACTCAATCGATGACCGTCGAAAAAAGCGCTACCACCGGACGCGATCCTAATCGAATTTACTCGGATCCACTTAATCGTCTCATTACTACCAACTATGGGGAGAGTTCGCTATCCCTGTTTGATCAGGAGCTTAATTCACTTGAGCTGATCGAGTTGGACAACATCCCCATTGCCATGAGCTTTCATCCAGATGGACAACATGCATTCGTGTCTATGAAAGGCGACACAATAGCCGTGCTACATCTCGAATCTGGACGCGTGGTTGATAGCTTCGCCTGCCGAGCCGAGCCTGACGTCTCTCAGTTACTTGTGCGCAATTGACGCATAGCCATCTTATAAACAAGCTCAACACCAAGAGGAGAGGCGGCAATGAACGTCGACCAGCTACTCATCGACGCCCATCATCATCTTTGGGCCCTTGATGGCGGCGTCAACTACCCATGGCTGGAGGAGCATCCCGTCAGTGGTTTCTTTTTGGGCGACTATAAAGCGATTCGGCAGCCGTTCTTGACGAGTGACTTGAAGCGTCTTATCCCCGCAGGCTATCACTTAGCAGGCAGCGTTCATTGTGAAGCCGAAGCACATCGCTCCCATGCCATGCGAGAAACGCAATGGGTTACATCAATCCATGACCAGCATGAGCTACCTACCGCACATGTTGGCTGGGTAGATTTTGGAAGCCCTGAGTGTGCTAAACAGTTGAACGCTCAGATGACTTCGCCTCTCTTTCGGGGAGTGAGGGTAAAACCTGTGACCGCCACCACGCCCGATACGGCGAATCACATTCGGGGTGATAAAGGCAGTTTGCAAGACCGTCATTGGCAGAAAGGATTAGCACTGTTAGAGGAGCGTGACCTTTCCTGGGATCTCCGCGTACCCGCCTGGCATTTGGCACAAGCGGCCGACACGCTTCAGGACTTCCCCCAACTGCGCGTGATCCTCAACCATACCGGTTTACCTTGGGATCGTACGCCTCAAGGGCTAAACACTTGGCGCACGGGAATGCGTTCGCTAGCTGCCAATCCCAATATCGCCGTCAAACTCTCCGAACTCGGTACGCCATGGCATTCATGGAACTCCCCCGCGAACCTTGAGTTACTTTGCGAAACAATCGAAATATTTGGCCCAAAGCGCTGCCTTTTCGCCAGTAATTTTCCGGTTTCCAGACTGTCAATTAGTTATTCCGGGTGGCTGGAATTAATCGAAGACGCTATTTCTTTTTCCGCAGCCAGTCATCGACAGAACATTCTTCACGATAATGCATTGCATTGGTATCGGCTGCCCCACTAAGTACGACTACAAGAAGACCCCCTAATACAGGAAATTTTATGACTCTGGAAGGCAAACTACTCATCGGCCAGCAGGCCATCAGCGGCCAACAGGCCAACATTCATGCGGTGAACCCCGCCACTGGCGAAACACTTGCACCCGCCTACCCTGGCGGCAGCAAGGCCGAGGTCGAGCAAGCCTGTGAACTTGCCGAAACGGCGTACGCCACTTACCGCGAAACGTCGCTTGAAGACCGCGCTGTATTCCTCGAAACCATCGCCGCCGAGATCGAAGGGATCGGTGATGAGTTGATTGAGCGCGCCATGGCCGAAACAGGCCTACCGCGCCCGCGCTTAGAGGGCGAACGCGGCCGCACCTGTGGTCAGCTACGCTTATTCGCCAACGTGGTTCGGGCCGGCGAGTGGCTCGATGTGCGTATCGATCCCGCTCTGCCTGATCGTGAACCGATGCCGCGTGCCAACCTGCGCCAGCGGCATATTGCCCTGGGCCCGGTGGCAGTGTTTGGCGCCAGCAACTTCCCACTCGCCTTCAGCGTGGCCGGTGGTGATACCGCATCGGCACTGGCTGCAGGCTGCCCGGTGGTAGTTAAGGGCCACTCCGCCCACCCCGGCACCTCCGAGTTAGTAGGCCGTGCGATTCAACGCGCCGTTGCCAAATGCGAGTTGCCTGAGGGCGTTTTCTCACTACTGTTTGGCTCGGGCCGCGAAATCGGGCAGGCGCTGGTGGCTGACCCGCGTATTCAAGCAGCGGGCTTCACCGGTTCACGTAGCGGCGGCACCTCACTCATGGCAACTGCCCAAGCGCGGCCGCAGCCGATCCCGGTCTATGCCGAGATGAGTTCCATCAACCCGGTGTTCCTGCTGCCGGAAGCGCTCAAATCTCGTGGCAAAGCCATCGCAGAAGGCTTTGTTGGCTCACTTAACATGGGTGCCGGGCAGTTCTGCACCAACCCCGGGCTGGTGATTGCGGTTCAGGGCCCTGATCTGGATGCCTTTGTTGAAGCAGCCGGGGAAGCGGTTAAGGGCAGCGCAGCCCAGACCATGCTGACACCGGGCATACACGACGCTTACCAGCAGGGCGTTGACCGACTCGCCAACCACGCCAAGGTCACCGAAGTGGCTCGTGGCCAGGCAGGTGAAACGGCTAACCCTTGCCAAGCGGGGCTGTTCGTTACCCAGGCCGAGTCCTTCCTCAACGAGCCCTCCCTCCAGGAAGAAGTGTTTGGTTCGACGTCGCTGGTCATCGCCTGTACTGACGCCCAGGAAGTGGCGAAGGTGGCTGCCCAGCTCGAAGGCCAGCTCACCATTACGCTACAGATGGATGACGGCGACTTGGCGACCGCCAAGCAGCTGCTGCCCTCCCTGGAGCGCAAGGCGGGGCGGATCCTGGCCAACGGCTGGCCAACCGGGGTGGAAGTGTGCCACGCCATGGTGCACGGCGGCCCTTACCCGGCGACATCGGACTCCCGCACCACCTCGGTAGGTAGCACGGCAATTTTCCGCTTCCTGCGCCCGGTGTGCTACCAGGCGCTGCCTGAAGGGTTACTGCCCGAGGCGATTCGTGACGGTAACCCTTGTGGGGTATCGCGCCTAGTCGATGGTAAGCGTGAAAGCTAACTAGAGTACTGCGGTAATTTTGCCCCACCTAACTATATAGGTGGGGCAATTATCTTTTTTAATACCCCATAATGTCTGGCAGCCAAGTAGCCAGCCCCGGCACGGCGATGAGCAGTAGAATGGTGGCGATAATCGGCAGTAAGAACGGCATGATCGCCGTGACCACCTGGCCGTAGCGCAGCCGTGTGATGCCCACCATCAGGAACAGCACCGTGCCAAAGGGCGGGGTAATAACCCCTACTGAAAGCGTGATCACCATCACAATACCGAAATGAACGGGATCTAATCCGGCACTTAGCGCCGCGGGAACCACAATCGGGGTAAAAATCAGGATGCTTTCGATCACCGACATAAAGCAGCCGATAAGCAGGAAGAACAGCGCAAAGCAGAGCAACAGCAGGATCGTCGGCATATCGATGCTGGCCACCTGCCCCGCCAACGCCTGAGGGATCCCCATACGCACCAGGATCCAGCCATAAAAGCTGGAGACAGCAATAATCAGCAGGATCACTGCACTGAACATCAGGGTACGGCGGAAGGCGTTATAGAGGTCTCGCCAGTTCAAGTCGCGGTAGATCAGCCCGCCTAGAATTACCGCGTAGAGCGAGGCAATAGCACCCGCCTCGGTGGGTGTAAAGAAACCACCCCAAATACCACCGACGATAATCGCCGGCATCATTAACGGCAAGATGGCACGCTTACCGGTGCGGGCGACTTCGCAGGCATCAAAGGGTGTGGGCTTGGGCATCACCACCTTGCCACTGGCAGCCAGAAGCACGGTCATCCCCATCAGTAGCAGCGCCATCAAAATACCCGGCAGTAGCCCCGCCATAAACAGCCCGCCAATGCTCACATTGGCTAACCAGCCGTACACAACCAAGGCAATACTGGGCGGCAGAATCGGCCCAATAACGCTGGAAGCAGCGGTAACACCGGTGGAGTAATCCAGCGCATAGCCACGCTCTTTCATGGCTTTGATTTCAATGCTGCCAAGCCCTGCGGCATCGGCAACGGCAGTGCCCGACATAGTGGCAAAAATGGAGCTAGCCACCACATTCGCGTGACCCAGGCCGCCCTTGGTAAAGCCCACCAGCGCGGTGGCGAAGTCGAAAATACGCGTGGTGGTGGAGCCAATATTCATGATGTTGGCGGCCAGAATAAACAACGGTATCGCCAGCAGGGTAAAGTTATTGAGCGTTTGCACCATGCGCAGCGGCAGTAACTCAACGGGCAGCCCACCGGTACCAGTAGCCACCAGGGCGATAAAGGAGGTCACGCCAATGGCGACCACCACAGGCAAACCAATGGCCATCAGTACTAACAGGCCACCGACGAAAATCAGTAGTTCGGTCATGGTTGAGAAGCCTCCTCTTCATGGGACGTTTCCAACCACGCCACCGGGCCGCGCAAAGTTTGCCAAAGGGCAATCAGCGCCATGCCCACAAAGCTGAAAAAGATGCCGTAATAGAGATAGCTGAAGCTGATACTTAACGAGACGGTTTTATTGTTGGCGCTCATGTCCGACATGATCCATGCCCCCCAAGCAGCAAGCGCAAAAAAACCGCAGGAAACCAGTGCAGTAAACCGATACTGAATATTCTTACCCAGCCCGGAAAGCTTGTGGCTAAACAGATCGACCACCAGGTGTTCACTGCGCACCCACGCCGATAGCGAGCCAAAGCCAATCGCGTAGATGGCCAACATAGACGCTACTTCTTCGGTCCAGGGCATGCCCAGCCCCAACAAGTCGCGGGCAATGACCGCCGCCACGATCAATAGCAGGATGGCCGCCATTAACGCCACGCCGGCCCCATCGCACAGGCGGGTGACGCCGCGCAGCGTATAGAAAGCGATTCGATCCGGCCCTTGGCTGGGTGCTACAGCGTCTTCCACAGCAGAACTCCTTACCCTGACGTCTTTTTTTCGGTTATGAAAACTTAGGTGTCTTATAAAACTTTCTTGTCTTGCAAAACCTATTTATCTTGAAGAACAACGACGGCCCAGTGGGCCGCCGCTATTTCTGCCAAAGGAGGGTTACTCGCTCTGGTTACCCAAGGCGTCTTCACGAACGCCGTCGGCCATTTCGGCCATGACACGATCAATCGCCGGTAGCGCGGCTTCGCGGAAGGCGGCAATATCAGGCTCAATAACCGTCATGCCTTCATCCTGCAGCGCTTCCAGGTAGTACTCATCGAGTTCGCGTTCACGCTCTGTGCCATGCTCACGGGCGACATGAATGGCCTCTTCGATCAATGCCTGATCGTCTGATTCAAGCCCTTCCCACCAGCGCGCACTTGCCACCCAATTCCACGGAAACTGAACATGGCTGGTCATAATGATGTGATCCTGTACTTCCCATAGACGGCGGGTATAGGGCGATGAGAGCGAGTTCTCATGGCCGTCAACCTGACCGGTCTGCATGGCCAGATAAATCTCGGGGGCCGGCACATTGACGACCTGGGCGCCGATCTCTTCCCACACTTCCATCCATACTGGCAGCGCAGGAAGGCGCATGCGGAAACCATCAAGATCTTCCGGGGTTTCGATGGCTTTATTGGCGGTCATGTGGCGCGGGCCCCGGTGCTGGGTGCCGAAGTATTTGAGGCCGCCCTGACTCTCCGCCTTTTCAATCAGTGCCTGGCCAGAGGGGCTCTCCATATAGGCATCGACTTCGTCCCAGGTTGAGAACACAAAGGGCACAGTAATGGCATCGTATTCAGGCGCGTACTGCTGGCGCCAGTTACCGCCAGTGATAGAGAGCTGGGTTTGACCAAGGTTCAGTAGTTCCAAAACGGCATTTTCGCCGCCCAATGAACCCGCCAGGAAGGGACGAACATCGAAACGACCCGGTGCCTGTTCTTCTAAGTACTCAGAAAAGCGCTCCACCGCTGCGCTTTCCGAACCGCCCTCACTCATGGTGTTGTTAACTTGGATTTCGATAGGATTCGCCAAGACGAACGGCGCCGTCGTTAGCATGCCTAGGGTAGCCAGCGTGGCAAGCAGTTGTTTCCGCATGGGATAGACTCTCTACGGTTGTCGTTATTGGGTGTGGTTCTTGTAACTTTCAGGTAACGCTTACGTGATCTTGAAACATGCATCCCAAGGGCTCAAATCGACGTTCAAGAAGGCTGACTTCGTAAAACACGATGGCTAGAAACGCTGCTATAACGGGCTTTTAAATCCATTCCATCACGGCCGTACGACCAAAGATGAATACCGAGCTCCTTTAATCAACCACTGTTTAGCTTGCTTTAGGCCATTGAAAGGGTAGCTATTGGAGCTTTGCTTTCTCAAACCACGAAGCCACAAGGAGAATTTCTTGAGCTATTGCTCATCCTCTTTCTGGGTAAGGTGATCCACCAAATGCCGGGCAGTCACATGCAACGAGGCATAGCGACGCATGCCAATCACCAGTTCGCGCTGAGCCCATGGATCGCTAAGCGGGATACTTTTAAGCTGTAAGTCTCCCAGATCACGATAGATGGTTTGCTCAGGCAGTACGCCAACACCCATACCATGGTGGATCATGCGGCAAATGGCATCGAAGCTGCGTACCTGAATACGCATTCGCAGTGCTTTACCCGCTAGGTTAGCCTGCTCGTTCAACAGCGACTGCAGCGAGGCATCCTGCTGCAAGCCGATAAAATCGAAAGCTAGCGCTTCATTAAAGGCGATGCTTTCACGCCCAGCCAAAGGATGATCGATAGGGGTCATTAACACGAGTCGATCTTGTCGATAGGAGAGCTGTTGAAGGTCAGGCGCCGCTACATGGCCAGCAAAGATACCGATATCGGTCAGTCCGTCGCGAACGGCAGCGATAATTTCGCTGCTGACCCGCTCCTGAAGATCAATTTTGATTTCCGGGTAGAGGCGTGAGAAGGCGCTGAGATCCTGGGGAAGAAAGGCAATGATCGCCGAAGTATTGGAGTGGATACGCACATGGCCGCGGACGCCTTCGCCATACTCGCTGAGCTCGGCCTGCAGGCGTTCAATGTTATCCATAATACGTCGGGCATGATGCAAAAACGCCTGACCTGCGGGAGTCAGTTCTACACCTCTGGGGCGACGATAGAGCAGCGTGGTGCCGACCAACGTTTCCAGGTCACTTATGCGTTTGCTCACCGCGGCGAGAGCTAAGTGTTCACGCTCCGCCGCCGCCGTCAGTCGACCTTCATCCGCCACGGAGATAAACAGTTTAAGGGTGACAAAATCAAAGCGGCGCATCCTACGAACTCCTTGAAAGCAAGCTCCCTATGGTAGCCCACACCTTCGCCAGCCACGAACCCTTTGTTATCCATTGCCTAATTGTCGCCCCTGTTTAGCTCACGCATGCTGGCTAATAGTGATAATCCAATGATAAGAGAGAGCCTTAATGAATGCTTCCGAAGCGCGCCAGCTTCCGCTACAGGGCTTAAAAGTACTTGAGCTTGGCCAACTGATTGCAGGGCCTTTCGCCACCAAACTGCTGGGCGAATTCGGTGCCGATGTGATTAAAATTGAGCCGCCCGGCACTGGCGACCCACTTCGCAAATGGCGAATGCTGGAAGAAGGCACCTCGCTGTGGTGGCATGTGCAAACCCGCAACAAGCGCTCTGTGGCGCTGGATTTACGCAGTGAAGAGGGGCAAGGCCTGGTGCGCAAGCTCGCCGCCGAAGCCGACGTGGTGGTGGAAAACTTCCGCCCCGGCACCTTAGACAACTGGGGGCTAGGCTGGGAAGCGCTCTCCACACTCAACCCGCGGCTGATCATGGTGCATATTTCCGGCTACGGGCAAACGGGGCCCTACCGCGACAAGCCTGGCTTTGGGGTGATTGGCGAAGCCATGGGCGGGCTGCGCTATCTTACCGGTCAGCCTGGGGAGCCTTCCGTGCGCGTGGGCGTGAGCATTGGCGACTCGCTTTCCGCGTTGTACGCCGTCATCGGTACACTACTCGCTCTTCAGGAGCGCACCCGCAGCGGCCTGGGCCAAGAGATCGACGTTGCCCTGTATGAATCAGTATTTGCGATGATGGAGAGCCTACTGCCGGAGTTCGATGCCAGCGGCCAGGTACGCGAACCCAGCGGCAGCGCCCTGCCCGGCATTACCCCATCAAACGCCTACCGCTGCCAGGGCGGCGATTATGTGCTGATTGCCGGTAACGGCGACAGCATCTTCAAGCGCTTGATGGGCGTGATTAGTCGCGATGACCTCGCCAACGACCCGGCGCTGGCCCATAACGATGGGCGCAGCCAGCAAGCCGATATGATTGATGCCGCCATTCAGTCCTGGACGGAAGAACGCCCTCGGGATGCCATTCTGCAAGCCCTGGATGAGGCCCGCGTTCCCGCAGGCTACCCCTACACTGCAGAAGATATCGCCCATGACCCCCACTATTTAGCCCGCGAGATGATTCAAACCTTTACCCGCCCCAACGGCAAACCGCTCAAAGTTCCCGGCGTGTTGCCTAAGCTTAGCGCTACCCCTGGGCGACTTGGCGACGGCGGCCCGGCGCTTGGCCAGCATACCGACGATGTTTTGGATGAGCTGGGCATTGACCACGAAACCCGCGCCAAACTACGCCAAGCGGGCATTATCTAGGAAGTTTATTATGAGCCAGTTATCACCCTGCCCCGCCAAGATAGAAATCAACGAAGTCGCCCCCCGTGATGGCCTGCAGATTGAGGCACGCTTTGTGCCCACCGAAGGGAAAATCCGCTGGATCGATGCGCTCTCCACCACCGGCCTACGACGCATCGAAGCAACCTCGTTCACTTCACCCAAAGCGATTCCCAACCTGCACGATGCCGCAGATGTAGTCACCAGCATTCAGCGTCGGGAAGGGGTCGATATCACCGTACTGGTGCCTAATGTAAAGGGCACCGAGCGGGCACTTGCCTGCCAGGTGGATGAAATCAATCTGGTGATGTCCGCCAGCAACAGCCACGGGCTGGCCAACCTGCGCATGACGCCGAAACAGTCCCTTGAGCAGTTCGAGGCGATTTTAGAAGTCAGTAAAGACAGCAGTGTGTTTATCAACGCGTCGCTCTCCACCGCCTTTGGTTGCCCCTTTGAAGGCGACATCCCCGAAGCGCGGGTGCTGGAACTGGTTGAGAAACTTATCGACCTTGGCATTCAGGGCGTCACGCTCTGCGATACCACCGGCATGGCCAACCCTGCGCAGGTCAAACGCCTGTGTGAAGCAGTGCTTAAGCGCTGGCCAGAAACGCCGTTCACGCTGCACTTCCACAACACCCGCGGCATGGGGCTGGCCAACGCCCTGGCGGCGTGGGAAGCAGGTATTAGCCGATTTGATGCCTCACTAGGTGGGCTCGGTGGCTGCCCCTTCGCCCCCGGCGCTAGCGGTAATGTATGCACCGAAGACCTGGTGCATATGTTTGAAGCCATGGGCGTCGATACCGGTGTTGATCTGGATGCACTGCTTGAAGTCGCCGCCACCCTTCCCGACCTTATCGGCCATGATGTGCCGGGGCAGGTGGTAAAAGCCGGGAAATCGACTCGGCGTTATGCGATGCCATAAGTTCATGCCTAAAGCTCACGCCTAAGCGTTAGGCAGGCCCAATCACATGCTTCACTTCCAGATAAGCACTTAGCCCCCAAGGGCCTAGTTCACGCCCAATACCGCTGCGCTTGAAGCCGCCCCAGGCGGTTTCAGGTAGTACTAGCTGCTCGCTGTTGTACCAGATGCTACCGGCTTTAAGCTGGCGGCCAATGCGCTTTGCCCGCCCGGGGTCGCCGCTAATCACCGTGGCTGCCAGACCAAAGACGCTGTCGTTGGCAAGCTGAACCGCCTCGGCTTCGCTTGCCACGCTGTGTCCGCAGAGCACCGGGCCAAAAATCTCTTCCTTCCACAAGCGGCTTTCCACCGGTACATCGCGATAAAGCGTGGGGGCCAGGAAGTAGCCTTGAGCGGGCAACGTGCGGTGTTGCGCATCGCGCACGACCGTTAGCCCTTCCTGTTCGGCCAGATCCAGATAGCGCTGTACGGCGTCGCGCTGCTTGGCGCTGGTCAACGGCCCTAAATCCGTACCTTCGTCGAGAGGGTCGCCCAGCGTCAGCGCATCCATACGCTCGGCAATCGTGGCATAAAGGGCTTCGGCCACATTTTCGTGCACCAATAAACGCGAAGTTGCGGAGCAGATTTGCCCGGCGTTGAAGTAGATCCCGGCCATTACCCAGTCAGCGGCTTGTTCCGGGTCGGCGTCTTCCATCACCAGGATCGGCGATTTCCCCCCCAGCTCCAGGGAGACGCTGGCGGTACGGGCGCTTGCCGCTTGCATCACCGCTTCACCGACGCGGTTACTGCCGGTAAAGGAAATTTTATCCACATCCGGATGGTTGGTCAGCGGTGCACCGATGCCATCACCGTCGCCGTTTAAAAGGTTGAGCACCCCAGCAGGTAGGCCAATCTCCAGGGCTATTTCTGCCAGCACCTGCTCGGGGAGCGGAGTGACTTCGGACGGTTTGAGCACCGCGGCACAACCGGCCGCCAAGGCGGGCGCCAGCTTCCAGGCGCTGGTCACCAGCGGGAAATTCCACGGCGCGATCAGCCCCACGACGCCCACGGGGTCGTGATAAGTGCGCGCCTCAACGCCTTCCATTTCCACGCTGACCAGCTCGCCCTGGCGTGCATCCAGCGCTTTAGCCTGTTTCGCGTAGTAGCGGTAACAGGCAATCGCATCGTCCAGGTCAATCTCCGCCTCTGCCAGTGGCTTACCGTTGTTGGTCGCTGAAAGCGTGATAATCGAGTCTCGGCGCGTTGCCAGTGCATCGGCAAACCCCTCAAGGTATTTAGCCCGTGCGGTTCCGCCCAGCGCCTGCCAGGCGGGCTGCGCCAGCTTTGCGGCTTCGACGGCGGCGTCGACATCCGCGGCGTCACCTGCCGTAACCTGGGCAATCCGCACTTCGCGGTAAGGATTCATCACGTCGAGCAGGCGGGTGCCCGCCGAGGGCACCCACTGGTTGTTGATGAATTGGTGGTCAACAACCGAAGGGTAATCAATCAGGGAGGTCATGGGCATTATCGTGGCTCCTTTATAGGTCGTGTTGGCGAAGCCAATCATCGATGAGCGTTGTGAGATGCTGGCCGCTAAAGCTGGGGAAATGGCCGCCGTGCAAGGTGCGGACGGGCAGCCTGCGCAGCCGCCGCATGCTGGCAGCGTAGTCGGTAAGGTCGCTGTGCCAGAGGTCTTCAATGAGCGGGCCATCGTAAATCAGATCGCCCGAGATCAGCGTCTGGGTGGCCGCCTCCCACAGGGCGATGCCGCCGGGGGAGTGACCCGGGGTATGGATCACTTCCCATTGACGGTTCCCTAAGTCCAGTATTTCACCATCCGCCAGCGGGCACACCTGCTGCGGTGCCGTGATGCGGTAGCGCGTGTGCGAATAGGGTTCGGGAGGTAGCGCCTCAAACATGCCATCGCTGAGAAACTGGTCAGCCAGGGTGCTCGTGTTATCGGGGGAGGCCAGGATGTCCGCCTCAGCGGCATGCACATGGCAACAGCCAAACTCGTGGGCTGCGCCGATATGGTCAAAGTGCGTGTGGCTGGCTACCGCCAGCAGGTCACGCTCGGCAAGCTGCGCCACGTGCTGGCGTAGCGGCACTGCGCCCAGGCCAAAGTCCACGACCATGCCCCGCTTGCTGCCCTGGACATGCCAGATATTGCAGCGATAAAACGGCTTGATCCACGGCTCGTCGATCAGGGTGATACCGTCCGCCTTGGCGGCAGTACGGTACCACTGCTGGGCATTGATGCGCTCAAGGCTCATGCGGGCACCCGCTTGGCGACCGCAACCTTGCTGACCACAAAATAGAGCACGCCGGTGATCACGAAAACCGGCAGCGACGCGCCAAAATCAAGCGGCGCGACCCAGTTCCAGTAGTAAGCCAGTAACGCCCCGACCGCGTAGCTGCCCAGCGCCAGCCAATTGAAGGCGGGAAGGCTATGTTCAGCCTGTATCAGTTGTGCCGAGGTATAACGCTGGCGGCCAAGCAGGTAGTAATCGACGATCATTAGCGAAAAGGCCGGAATAAAGACGCTGCCGATAATCAACAGAAAGGTCTGGAACTGATCGAGAATGCCAGGGATGAGCGCGCCCACCACCGATACCACGCCAATAATCAACGCCGGTTTCCAGAACGGCACCTTGGGACGCACGCTCATGAATGAAAGCGTCGCGCTGTAGACGCACATCACGTTGGTGGTCAGCACCGAAAAGAAAATCACCAGGGCGGCGGGCAGGCCGAAACCGAAGCCGCTGAGCAGGGTCGTCGGGTCGTAGGTGGGCTCCATACCCACGCTGATTGACAGCGCTGACACCGTGGCGCCCAGGCCCATCGCTACCAGCGTTGCCACCACGTAGCCGGCCCAGGTGCCCACCACAGCGGCTTTTAGCGAGCGGCAGTGGCGGTTGTAGTCCGCCGCCAATGGAATCCAGGAAAAAGCCGTCGCGACCACAATATCGAACACCACGCCGCCGCCCAACACGCCTTCGGGTTCCAACTGGGTGATGCTCGGCAGATCATAATGGCGATTGAGCGCGAACAGCACCACCGCCGAGAGCCCCAGCATCAGTAATGCCGCTATTTTCTCGACTTTCTCGATTCCCAGGTGACCACGCAGGGCAATCAGCACCACCAGTGATTCACAGATGACTGTGAAGAGCGCGACATTGGAGTAACCGGTCAGGCTTTCCACGGCGTAGTCCAGACTCATGCCGGCGAGCAGCGCCTGGATCCAGCTCCAGGCAATCAGCGCTAATAGATTCACCGAGGCGGGGAAATTAGCGCCTTTTCTGCCGAAGGTGCCCCGCGCCAGCACCATGGTGGTCATGCCGGTTTGCTGGCCCATCACCCCGATCAATACCAGCGGGATAATCCCTACCGCTGAACCGATCAATATCAGCAACATCGCATGCTGAAAGGTCAGGTCAGGGACTAAAAACATGCCGGTTAGAATAGTGGTCACTACCACATTGGCGCCGAGCCACAGCGCAAAGGTTCCCGGCAGCCCAAGGCTGTGTTCAACGTCGTCGGCAGATAGGGTGTCCTGGCCGAGCACATGGTTATTCTTCATTGTTATCTCCTGGTGACATCAGGTTTTTCTGCCAGGCAGCGGCGTCAATTTCGATCAGTAGAGGCCCGCTGGTTTCCCGGTTGGCGAGCGCCTTGGCAAGTTCCACGGGGCTTTCTACCAGTACGCCGGGACAACCAAAGCCCTCGGCCAGGGTGAGGAAATTGGGCGCCTGAATATCCACACCCAGGCGCGCCACACCGTTGGCATCCATATAGCGACGAATCTCTTCGTAACCAGCGTTATGCCAGAGCACAATCACCACGGGCAGGCGCTCTTCTACGGCGGTGGCGATTTCCGAGAGCGTAAACATCACCCCGCCATCGCCCACCAGTGCCACCACCGGCAGATCCGCTCGCGCCAGCTGTGCGCCCAGCGACGCCGGTAGCCCATAGCCCAGGGTGCCGTAGCCGGTAGAGGCATTGAAGTAACGCCTGGGGGCCGGCTGGCTGACCAGGTGGTTACCGGCATACACCGGCGCGGTGGAATCGCCCACCAAAATCGCCTCAGGCAGATAATCAGCTAGCGTTTTATAAAGCGGCACGAAATCGCTAAAGGCAGGGTCGTTTTCCAGATTTAAAGCGCTCAAAGCCGCAGCGGTTCGCTCAATGCCATTACGCTTCAGCTTCTCGGGAAAGTGAACTAGCAAAAGCTCCATGCTACGCCCGGCATCGCCGACTAGCCCCAACGTTACGCGCTGGTTGCGCACCAGCTGCTCTGGGTCGAGGTCAATACGAATCAGCGTGCCGTTGAGGTGAAAGCCGCCATCAAACACCACGTCGTAATCGGTCTCGCCAAGTTCGGTGCCCACCGCCAGAATCACATCGGCATTGGCCGCCAGCTCGCGCACAGCGGGCAACGCGGCATTGGCACCTAAATCCAGCGGGTGGTCACGGCCCAGCAGGCCTTTGGCGTTGATAGTGGTCACCGTGGGGGCATCTAGCTTGTCGACGAATGCTCGCGCTGCTTCTGGGGCTGAAACGCAGCCACCGCCTAATAGCACCAGGGGCTGTTTCGCCGCGTGTAACAAGCGAGCGGCTTCGGCAAGCCCTTCTGGATCAGGCGCGGCGCGGTAAAGCCTAGGCGCCTGCCAACTCACCGGCGCGTTCACCGGTGCATTGAACAGATCGATGGGAATTTCGATGTGCACCGGGCCCGGCCGCGCGCCGTTGAACACGGCAAAGGCGCGGGCCAGCACCTCGGGTAGCGTATTGGCGTCCAACAGTGTGTGGCTGAACCTCGCCACGCCGCTGATCATCTGCTGCTGGCTAGGCAGTTCATGCAAACGCCCCTGCCCTAAGCCCAAGGTATCGCGGCGGTTAACGCTGGAGATCACCAGCATAGGGATCGAGTCCGCCAGGGCCTGGCCCATGGCGGTGGCCATATTGGTCATCCCCGGCCCGGTAATAATCAGGCACACCCCGGGCTGGCCGCTGGCTCGGGCATAGCCATCGGCCATAAACCCTGCGCCCTGCTCATGGCGTGGCGTGACATGCCTCACATCGCTGCCTTCCAGGCCGCGGTAAAGCTCCACCGTATGCACGCCCGGGATGCCGAACAGGGCACGTACCCCGTAAGTATCGCGCAGCAGGTGAATCAGCAGTTCGGCACAGGTCATCGTCGCTTGATTGCTCGTTACATCAGTATTCGTTGCATCAGCGTTCATTACAGGCCCCTTAGAAGAAAAACGTATGGGCCATAAAGGCAATGATCGGCAGCGTAATGGCCGTACGCAGCAGGAAGATGGCGACCAGCTCCCAGAGCTTAATAGGGATTTTCGACTTGAGCAGCAGTGCGCCGATTTCCGACATGTAGATCAACTGAGTGAGCGACAGGCAGGCAATCACAAAGCGGGTGAGTTCGCTTTCGATATTGGTCGCCAGCACCGCGGGCAGGAACATATCGGCAAAACCCACCAGAGTGGCAGGCGCCGCCGCCTCTGCTTCAGGAATCCGCAGCAGCTCAAGCACCGGTACCATGGGGTAGGAAAGCCAGGTAAATAGCGGGGTAAATTCCGCCAGAATCAGCGCCACCGTACCAATGGCAAACACCAGAGGAAGTAAGCCGAGGAAAATATCCATCACGTTGAGGAGCGCCAAACGTGCCAGCTCACGGGGGCCGGGAGCACCGGCGGCGCGATTGGTGGCCTGAATCAAGCTGTAACGAAACAGACCCACTTTCTCCGTCCGCTCCTCATTCAGTTGGCAGCCTACAGGCTCGTAGTAGTCATTGGATTTGCGCGACAGGGGCGGCAAGCGCGGCACAATGACCGCAGCGATTAACCCCGAAACCACCACCGTAAAGTAGAATTGCACGAACAGGTGGTTGATATCCACGAAGCTGGTAACGAGCAGCGCAAACGCAATCGACACCACGGAAAAATTGGTGGCAATCACCGAGGCTTCCCGGCGGTTATAGAATCCCTGCTCGTACTGCTGCGTGGTGATCAGCACACCGACAGTGCCCGAGCCCATCCATGAAGCGGTGGCATCAATGGCGCTGCGTCCCGGCAAGTTAAAAATTATCCGAAACGGTTTACGTACCATGCTGCCGATGAACTCCATAAAGCCAAACTCGACCAGAAACGGCAGCAGCAGCGCGGCAAAGAAAAAGAAGGTGAGCAGTACCGGCGCCAGGTCATTGAGCATCACGCCACCGGTAAAGGAAGCGGTCACGAACTCAGGCCCGAACTGAAAATAGGTCATCACAGCAAACAGCGCGCCTAAAACGCGCATCACCAACCACACTGGCCCGACATGAAACATTTCGTGCAGCATGCCCTTTTTGGCCCAGGAAGGGTTAGCTAGCTTGGCGTAAATCGTCGCTACCACCGACAGGCAGAGCACAACGACAGCAATGGCCGGCAGCGCCGAGCCCAGCAAAGCCTGCAGACTATCGGCCATGAGCCCCATGCCGATATTGATGGTATCGCCCACTTGAAAAGGGACGAGAAACAGCAGCACCCCAATTAGCGATGGAATGATAAATTTCAGTAAGTGCGCGCGGGGTATCGGTGCCGACGAGGTCGGCTGTTCCGATTTAACGTTGCTATACGACATAGGGGTCACCCATTGGAAGTGATTATTGGAGGTGGCTGGCGGCGTAGCTAGGTCAGTACTTTTTTATTTAGTCGCTATTTCTTTGTTAGCTATTTGGTCGGCGTCACTCGCTGTGTTTAACGCCCGGCAGTACGCAAAGCATTTCATACAGCAGCGTGGCGCCCATCAGCGCGGTGTTGCCGCTGGGGTCATAAGGTGGTGACACTTCCACCAGGTCGCCGCCGACAATATTCAGCCCAGCGGCACCGCGAACCAGCTCCAATCCTTGGCTAGAGGTCAGTCCACCCATCTCCACCGTTCCGGTTCCGGGGGCAACAGAAGGATCCAGGCCGTCAATGTCGAAACTGATGTAAACCGGGATATCACCCATCTGCTCACGCACCTCGGCCATCAAGGGCGCTAGCGAGCGATACCAGCACTCTTCGGCGGGCACGACACGAAAGCCCTGGTCGCGACACCAGTCAAAATCTTCAGCGGCATAGCCGGTACCGCGCAGTCCGATTTGCACTACCTTGCCATGGGCCAATAAGCCCTCCTCCTGGGCGCGACGAAACGGCGTGCCGTGGGCAATTGGCTCGCCGAACATGTGCTCATTGACATCGGCATGGGCATCAATATGAATCAGCCCCACCGGGCCGTGTTTTTTGGCCATGGCGCGAAGAATTGGCAACGTCAGGGTGTGCTCCCCACCCAGGGTCAGCGGAATGCAATCGTGCTTGAGCACGTCGTCATAGAAGGCGGTGATGATGTCGACGCTTTTTGGCAGATGAAAGGTGTTGATAGGCACGTCGCCGATATCGGCCACCTGCAGGCTTTCAAAGGGCGCTGCGCGGGTCGCCATGTTGTAGGGGCGCAGCATGCGCGACTCGTCGCGAATCTGGCGCGGCCCAAGCCGCGTGCCGGGGCGGTTTGAAGTGCCTATATCCATAGGAATGCCGATAAATGCCGCATCCAGACCCTCGGCTGTCTCTTGGGTGGGCAGGCGCATCATGGTGGCAGGGCCTGCAAAGCGCGGCATGGTGTTTCCGCCCAGAGGCTGATTAAACTCCGACATACACATCTCCTTATATTTTTTGGTGGTGAGCACGGTGTAGGTATTGGCCTAGCTCTTTTCACTACTCCTCTAAAGACATTGCACAGACCATGCCAAGTCGAAGATGCCTATAAAGTGGTGTAATTAACGACCAAACGATGCAAAAATGAATCAATCAGGGGCTTTATCAATTCATTTTTGCATCGAAGATTCAAAAATGAATTACTCAGGGGGGTCGGCTGTGATGAGTGAAATAGACAGACGTGTACTGCAAACCATTGTGGAGACCGCAAACGACCACTTCTTTATCGTCAGTGGCGATGGGCAAGTAGTCGACATCAGCCCAGGGGCCGAAGCGGTTTACGGGGTATCCAGAGAAGAGCTGCTCTCCAGCAGTGTGCAGCAACTGCAAGCGGCCGGGGTACTCAAGCCCTCCATCACCATGGAAGTGATGCGCACCCGACGGCCTGCGCAGCTTATGCAGGTCACCGGAACAGGTCGCCGGGTGATTGCCGAAGCCTACCCTGTATTCGTCGACGGTAAGCTGGAGCGCATTATCAGCCGCTCGCGGGACTTAACCGACTTGCAGCTATTGCAGGACGAGTATGCGCTGCTACAAAAACGCTTTAGCGAACACCTAAAGCGCAGTCAGGCAGCGCCAGACGCGGAAGAACAGGCGTTGGATGACGCCCTGGACAATTTGCAGGTGCGCAGCAGCGTGATGCGTGAAATTGCGCTGCTGCTTAAGCGGGTCGCCCCTTCGGATGCCAACGTGCTGATGCTGGGGGAATCAGGTGTGGGTAAAACCGCCTTTGCCAAGCAACTACACCGCTGGAGCCAGCGCTGTGACGGCCCCTTTATTGACGTTAACTGCGCGGCGATTCCAGAGAATCTGTTTGAGTCCGAGATGTTTGGCTACCAGCCCGGCGCTTTCAGCGGTGCCGCCCGCCAGGGCAAAGCCGGGCTGTTAGAGCAGGCAGAGGGCGGCACGCTGTTTTTGGATGAAATCGGCGAGCTGCCGCTGTTGATGCAAACCAAACTGCTCAAGGTGATTCAGGACGGTAGTTTGACTCGGCTGGGTGACACCCGATCACGCAAGGTCAATTTTCGCTTGGTCGTGGCGACCAACCAGGATTTGGGCAAGCGAGTAGAGGCCGGACTTTTCCGTCTGGATCTTTACTACCGCCTCAATGTGATCCCGGTCACCCTGCCGCCGCTGCGTGACCGCCGGGAGGATATCCCCGACCTGGTTGAAGCGTGCTTAAATCGGCTCAACCAGCGCTATGGCCGGCAAAAAATCCTTGATACCCGCGTTTGGTCGACGCTGATGGGTGGCGAATGGCCAGGGAATGTCCGCGAGCTGGAGAACTGGCTAGAGAGAGCCTGGCTTTCCAGCCCCACCGATCAAATCGAAGTACCCGCCGCACTCCCTCACGCCGAGCAGCATCCGGCCAACTTACCGAGCGCCTCGCCAGCAAGGTCGGCAGTAGCACTCGAGCCCCAGGAAACCCTCAAGCAATACCTAGCGCGGCTGGAGCGTGAAACGCTAGAAGAGCTGTGCAACACGCTCCCCAGCACCTATGCCATTGCCAAGCGGCTGGGCATTAGTCAATCCAGCGTGGTGCGTCGGTTGCAGCGCTATGGCATTAAAGTCGCCAAGTGATTTTCTGCTTGACACAGCGGCTGTCATAAACCATCCATGTAAGTGTCATGAAACGGCAACACCTTCAACACAAGCTGAACCAATAACAACCAACAGCCGGTGATGTGTGTGCTATGTCAAACCAATCGCGTATTCGCCTGGAACGCGTCACTAAACGTTGGGACGCGACCACTGCCGTCGATGAAATCTCCTTCGACGTCACGCCTGGGCAATTTGTCATTTTGCTCGGCCCTTCAGGCTGCGGTAAATCCACCACGCTACGCATGATCGCGGGCCTGGAAGAGGCCAGCAACGGACGTATTCATATCGGCGAGCGCGACGTCACACGCCTGCCGCCCGGCGACCGTGGGCTGAGCATGGTGTTTCAGTCCTACGCGCTGTTTCCGCATTTGAGTGTGGCTGACAATATCGTGTTTGGCCTGCGCAGCCGCAAGGTACCCAAAGCCGAGCAGCGCGAGCGGCTAGCCAAAGTGGCCGAACTGGTTGATTTAACCGATTATCTGAACCGCAAACCTGCCCAGCTTTCCGGCGGCCAACGCCAACGGGTTGCGTTGGCGCGCTCGGTTATTTCCGAACACCCGATCTGCCTGATGGATGAACCGCTATCCAACCTGGACGCCCGGCTGCGCAGCGACATGCGCCGGGAAATCAAAGCATTACAGAACCGCCTGAATATGACGGTTATCTACGTCACCCACGACCAAGTGGAAGCCATGAGCATGGGCGATCGCGTCATTCTGATGCAGCACGGCAAAATCGTGCAGGACGGTACCCCAGACGAGCTTTATAACCGCCCCGCTAGCGCTTTTGCCGCCAGCTTTATTGGCAGCCCCGCGATGAACTTGCTACCACTCGTTAAAGGTGAACAGGGTGCCGTTATCGAAGGCGAACCGAGTACGCCAGTTGCTCCCATGGAAGCCGCTGGTGGCCACTTGGGCATCCGCCCGGAAGATATCGAGCTGCGAATCGCACCCGGTTCCGGCGTACCCGCTAACGTATTAAGTGAAGAGTATCTGGGAGCGGACACCATTGCTTATGTCGCGGTGGGGTCGCACACCCTACGCGTGCGACTTAGCGGCAAGCAGGCACTGACAGGCCAGCCATGCAGCCTCTATTGGACTTCAAAGAATACACACCTTTTCGATGCCGACGGCCTGCGGCGGGACGACCTGACACCGACCCCCTTACCCAGCTCATCTCGAAGCGTTCCTCGTCCACCGGCGGTGGGCTCTTTCCAACACTGACAGCAGTATTGACACTTGCGGAGTCCCTTATGCGTTTGCGTACCCCTTTTGCAATGACCGCCCTGGCAGCGGGCTTGTTAAGCGCCGCCCAGGTAAACGCGGATAGCGTCGATCTGACCATGTACTACCCGGTCGCGGTGGGCGGTGCACTCACCGACGTCGTTGATAATCTGGTGGAGGAGTTTGAGAGCGAACACCCCGATATCAACGTGGAAGCGATCTACGCCGGTAACTACGACGACACCCGCGTGCGCGCCATGTCGGCGATGGAAGCGGGCGAAACGCCCCAGCTGTCGGTCATGTTCTCCATCGATCTGTACGAGCTGATTGAGCAGAACGCCATCGTCGCCTTTGACGACCTGGTCGAAACCGATGAAGAGCGCGAATGGCTCGATGGCTTCTACCCAGGGCTGATGGAAAATGGCCAACTGGATGGCAAAACCTACGGCATCCCCTTCCAGCGCTCCACTATCGTACTGTTCTGGAACAAAGACGCCTTTGAAACCGCTGGCCTAGACCCCGAAACACCCCCGGAAAACTGGGAAGAGATGGCCGAGATGGCCGCTACCGTGCGCGAAGCCTCCAACGGTGAGCAGTGGGGCGTGATGGTGCCGTCGACTGGCTACCCCTACTGGATGTTCCAGGCCTTCGCCTTTCAGAACGGTCACCGCTTGATGAGCGAAGATGGCACCGAGGTCTACTTCGACGACCCCGCAGCGGTTGAAGCGCTGGAGTACTGGGTGTCACTGGCCACCGAGCACAATGCCATGCCCGACGGCACCATCGAGTGGGGCACCCTGCGCCAGAACTTCCTTGAAGAGTCCACGGCAATGATGTGGCACACCACGGGCAACCTGACCGCGGTACGCAGCGAAGCCAATTTTGATTTTGGCGTCGCCATGCTGCCGATGAAAACCCAGCGCGGCAGCCCCACCGGCGGCGGCAATTTCTACATTTTTGAAGATGCGACGGAAGAAGAACAGCGCGCGGCGATGACCTTCATTCGCTGGATGACCGCCCCCGAGCGTGCCGCTGCCTGGTCGATTGAGACTGGCTATATGGGCGTTAGCCCCGCCGCTTATGAGACCGACGCGCTGCAAAGCTACGTGGAAGAGTTCGCGCCAGCAGCGGTCGCACGCGACCAGCTTGAACACGGCACGGCGGAGCTTTCCACCTATCAGGGTGGCCGCATTCGCCGCGCCTTGGATAACGCCGTGCAAGCGGCATTAACCGGTCAAATGACGCCGCAAGAAGCGCTTAGTCAGGCGCAGCAAGAAGCCGACAGCGTGTTGCGCCGCTACGCCCGCTAATCGTTAGGCATTTTACTGTTCGCCGGGGCATGCCCCGGCTTTTCCAACGTGCGGTACGTCTCTATGTCATTCACCAACCACCGCAAAATGCAGCTCTATGGCACGCTTCTGCTGCTGCCCGCGGCGGTACTGCTAACGACTTTTGCTTATTTACCGACCGTAACAACGGTCATTAACAGCCTGTTTTTACCCGGCTTTCGCGGTGCACCCACTGAATTCGTAGGCCTTGAAAATTATCAGGTGTTGTTCGACGATCCGACGTTTTGGAAAGTAGCTCGTAACAACTTAATCTACGCAGTCGGTACGATTCCTACTTCCATCGCACTGGCGCTAGGCATGGCATTGTTCGTCAATGGCAAGCTTCGCGGGCGGGGCTTTGTGCGCATGGCGTATTTCACTCCGACCATTCTACCCATGATTGCCGCGGCCAATATCTGGATGTTTTTCTACGCGCCGCAGATTGGCCTATTCAATAAACTGCTCGGCATGTTGGGCTTTTCTGGGGTGAACTGGCTGGGCGATCCAAGCGTTGCGTTAAGCTCGGTGATCGTAATGTCGGTGTGGAAAGAAGCTGGCTTTTTTATGATTTTCTACCTGGCGGCGCTACAGAGCATGCCACTCGAGTTAAAAGAGGCAGCTGACTTAGAAGGCACTAGCCGCTGGAGCTTCTTTTGGCGTGTCACCTTTCCGCTACTCATGCCCACCACGCTGTTTGTGCTCATCAATGCGCTGATTAACTCGGTGCGGGTCGTGGATCACTTATTTATCTTGACCAAGGGCGGGCCCAACAACGCCACCAACCTGCTGCTTTATTACGTCTACGAGAATGCGTTCTCGTTCTTTGACCGCACCACGGCCGCCACCATTACGGTGGTGATTCTGCTGGTGCTCGCGGTAGTGGCCACGCTTAAGTTCACGATTTTAGATCGCAGGACGCACTATCAATGAATACGACCACGACCTATGCGCCCCGCTCTCGCTTCGTTTCAATGCCAGCGCTGGAAACAGTGGCCGCGTGGCTACTGGCGATTATTTGGATTTTTCCGCTGCTGTATGCCTTTTGGGCCGCCTTCCACCCCAGCGAGTTTATGGTGAACTTTGAGCTCTTCGCCCCACTGACGCTGGAGAACTTCACTAACGCCTGGTCTCAAGCGCCCTTTGCCCGCTACTACCTGAACACCTTTGCGCTGGTGACAGGGGTAGTGATAGGTCAGTTTGTGGTCTGTACCCTGGCGGCGTTTGCCTTTGCGCGCTTTCCGATTCCCGGCAAAAACGTTCTGTTTATGCTGGTGCTGATTCAGCTCTTTGTGTTCCCCGAAGTGCTGATTGTCGAGAACTACCGCATCGCCAGCGAACTGGGGCTGATCAACACCATCACCGGGATTGGCTTACCTTACGTGGCCAGCGCCTTGGGTATTTTTCTGCTCCGCCAAACCTTTAAAACCATCCCCCGAGAGCTGGAAGACGCCGCCCGCATCGAAGGCTGCAACTGGCTGGAAATTTTGTGGAAGGTCTACGTACCGCTCGCCAAGCCCACCTACCTTGCTTACGGGCTGGTCTCGATTAGCCACCACTGGAACAACTTTATCTGGCCGTTAGTGGTCACCAACTCGGTAGAGAGCCGCCCGTTAACGGTCGGCCTTGGGGTTTTCTCCGCCCCGGAAACCGGCGTTAACTGGGCCACGGTCAGCGCCGCAACACTGCTCAGTATCGCCCCGCTGCTGGTCGCCTTCCTGCTGTTCCAGCGCCAGTTTGTGCAGTCGTTTTTACGGGCGGGGATTAGGTAAACCCGCTTTATTCAAGACGGCAAGCCAACAACGAAGGATGGGGGCGCCTTGCACTCCCTGTTTTACCCCCCCCTCCACAACTTACCCAGTAAGGCGGCCTGTCTCATTCGACCAAGGTCTCGCCACTAATGTCGCATTGCCTCCTGCGGGGATATCTTGTGCTATTAAAACACTCGAATGATACGAGTGTTTTAATCAGTCATTTCATACCTCGAGTTGCCCTTGGCACACTCGTAGATGCAGTGACTTCAGCATCATGGATCAACAATAACAACCATATAGCACGAGATACGGAGGTATCTTAATGGCAATGCTCGACTACAAAAACTATACCAGTGAAGCATCCATCGAATTGCTGCTGACATCCCACAAGCTCGCCACCTACGCCAGCCTGTCGGGCGCCCTTGGCATTCCGCAGACTCGGGAAATAGTACAAGGATTCACAGACCTGTTCCCCGATGGTGCCTACCCCAATGAGATAGATACCGGACTGCCCGGGGGATGGCGGGAACTGACGCCGACCGAGCTTGGCCTACCCGCGAGCGCCCTCGATGGGGCCGGCCACTACATCATCGAGAGCCCGATTACCGGCACCCTGCCGACTGGCCCCCAAGCCAAGCTGCTGGGCGAGTTCGATGAGCAGGGACAGCTGACCCGGGTATCGCTGACCTTCACCGGCACCAACTCGCCGGTGGATATTATCGACTACCTGCAACTCAATGCTGGCACCATCGCACCCAACCTTGAGCCGCTGCTCGTTGCGCTCAAGAATTACAGTCAGACCAACGGCCTGGAGGCTGAGGACACACTGATCACCGGCTACAGCCTGGGGGGCGGGATGGTGAACATTATGGCGCGCTTTCGCGAGGAGTTGGCCGACGGCTTCTTCGCTGAGGCCAACTATATCGGTCACGAGTCGCCACTGATCTATGACGACCCCGAAGTGGTGTACAACTACGGCTACGAGAATGATGCGGTGCATCGTGTGGCAGGAGACGCAGATACCTTCCTTGAGGCGCTGCAGGAACAAGAAGGGCCACTGCTGACCCACCCCAACACCTCTTACGAGTCGAGCGGGGACAATGTCGTACTGTTCAACGATATGTATGGTTCACCACTGTGGCCATTACCAGCTTTCTCACTGCTGAACATTCCGGTGAGCTGGTATGCCCATGTCGATGGCATAATCACGGATGCCATTCAGCGTATCGCTGATTCGCCCTTCTATGAATACACCGACCGTGACAGCGCGGTGGTTGTTTCCAGTCTTTCCTCTCTATCACGCTCGTCGGTCTGGGTAGAGGACAAGCAGACCTCGAGCTCGAACCATTTCGGCCAACCCGCGTTTCTAATTGGCACCGAACATGCTGACAAGGTTCGCAGCGGTGAGAATAGCGACTACATCTACACTGGTGGGGGAGATGACTTGATTCGGCTATCCAGCGGTGCCGATCGCGTCGATGGTGGCTCGGGAGTCAACACTCTGCGCCTCAAAGGCGATGGGGCGGATTGGGATGCCTATCAACTCTCGGACGGCACGCTGTTCCTCAATTCCAAGCAGGATCTTGGATTGAAGCAAGTGGACAATGTCAGTTACGTGGAGTTCGAAGGCCTGTCGCTACTCGACATTTCATTGACCCAGCAGCGCTACAGTGTCGGCGAGCGCGGACTCGAGGACGAACGCTTCGACCCATTCGGTCTATT
Organism: Halomonas sp. KHS3; assembly: GCF_000830495.1. NCBI lineage: Bacteria > Pseudomonadati > Pseudomonadota > Gammaproteobacteria > Oceanospirillales > Halomonadaceae > Halomonas > Halomonas sp. KHS3. Next base: position 205,534 of record NZ_JWHY01000011.1, read on the forward strand.
CAGCCAAGACCTGGAGTATGGCGAGCATGTAGAAGGCAGCGCTGGCGACGACGAACTCACTGGAACAGTGGCATTCGGCGGTGTAGGAAACGACACCCTGACGGCGCTGGAGAGCGGTAGTTTGCTACATGGCGGCGAGGGAGATGACACGCTGGTAGGCGGCCTGGGCGATGATCAACTCTATGGTGGTGAGGGCGACGATACCTTGATTGTGCGTGGCGGCAACGATGTACTCTATGGAGGAGTGGGCGATGACCTGTTCATGTTCGACGAGGGGTATCAAGGCAGTGCCGTGATCAAGGACTTCAACCAGCATGCGGGGGATCAGGACTGGTTGGTGTTCATGGGTGAGTTGTTCGCGGATCAGGAAGATCTGCTCGGCAGCGCCAATCAGATGGACAATGACGTGGTCATCGCCCGGGACGGCCTCTATGTCACGGTGGAGAGCATTGGCATCGCCGAACTGGTCGAGAGCAGCCAGTTCCTGGCCTGAGTCTTGGCTATCCGCGCGCTCGCCTGCTGGCGAGCGCGGTTCCCTCTCGTACTGGCTGGAAATTTTGTGGAAGGTGTATGTACCGCTCGCCAAGCCCACCTACCTTGCTTACGGGCTGGTCTCGATTAGCCACCACTGGAACAACTTTATCCGGCCATTATAGGTCACCAACTCGGTAGAGATTTTGCTCTTCCAGCGCCAGTTTGTGCAGTCGTTATCTGCGCGCAGGGATTCGCTAGGCAAAATCCCTTGAGTTTTCGTGCGACAATTCCTCCTCAAGCACGAGATAAGGAGAGCATTGATGCACGGCGACCCTCACCCGGCAGCCCTCAAGGTGTTGCAGGAAGTATTTGGTTACGACAGCTTTCGCGGCCCACAGCAGGCCATCATCGAGCATGTAATGGCCGGTGGCGATGCGCTGGTGCTGATGCCTACCGGCGGCGGCAAGTCGCTGTGCTATCAGATCCCTGCACTGCTGCGCGAAGGCACCGCAATTGTGGTCTCGCCGCTGATCGCGCTAATGCAGGATCAGGTGGCGGCGCTTCAGCAGAACGGGGTCAGGGCGGCTTACCTGAACTCCAGCCTCGATTATCACGAGGCGGTCGAGGTGGAGAACCGCCTGCGGTCGGGCGAGCTGGATCTGTTATATGTCGCGCCCGAGCGACTGGCCACTGCGCGTATGCAGATGCTGCTGGAGCAGACCCGGATTGCGCTGTTCGCCATTGATGAAGCCCACTGCGTCTCCCAGTGGGGCCACGATTTTCGTCCTGAGTATCGCCAGCTCTCCCAGCTTCATCAGCGCTTTCCCCAGGTGCCCCGCATCGCCCTCACTGCCACTGCCGATGTGCCCACCCGGGGCGATATCATGGAGCATCTGCAGCTCCAGGAGGCGGCGCTTTACAACAGCGGCTTTGACCGGCCCAACATTCGCTACCATATCGCCGAGAATCAGGGCAACGCCAGGGAACAGCTGCTGCGCTTTATTCGCGAGCACCACGACGGCGAGGCGGGTATCGTCTACTGCCTTTCCCGGCGCAAGGTGGAGGAGACCGCCGCCTGGCTGGAACGCCAGGGGCTGACGGCACTGCCCTACCACGCGGGGCTTCCCCCCGAGCAGCGCCAGCAGCATCAGACCCGCTTTCTGCGTGAAGATGGTGTCGTGGTAGTGGCCACCATCGCCTTTGGCATGGGCATCGACAAGCCCGACGTGCGCTTTGTGGCCCACCTCAACCTGCCCAAGAGTATCGAAGCCTACTACCAAGAGACCGGCCGCGCCGGGCGTGACGGCCTGCCCGCCGATGCCTGGATGGCGTTTGGTCTTCAGGATGTGATCACGCTGCGCCAGATGCAGCAAGACTCCAGCGCCGCTGACCATCAAAAGCGCATCGAACAGCAGAAGCTCGACGCCATGCTGGGGCTGTGTGAAATCATCAGTTGCCGCCGCCAGGCGCTGTTGCACTATTTTGGCGATCATCTGGACGCCCCCTGCGGCAACTGCGACAACTGCCTGACCCCACCCGAGACGTGGGAGGCCACCGTGGCGGCGCAAAAGGCGCTCTCCTGTGTCTACCGCACCGAGCAGCGCTTCGGCGTAACCTACCTTGTGGATGTGCTGCTAGGTAAAAGCAACGAGCGCATCACCCGCTTTGGCCACGACCGCCTCAGCACCTACGGCATAGGCAAAGACCTCTCCGCCAACGAATGGAAGGCGCTCTTTCGCCAGCTGATTGCCAGCGGCTTTTTGAGCGTGGATATGGAGGGCCACGGCGGCATTAAGCTCACTGCCAATGCCAAGCCGGTGTTGCGCGGCGAGCAGAGCCTCACTCTGCGCAAGCCAAGCAACAAACCCAGCAAAGCCAAAACCGCGCGACGAGGAAGCAAAAATGCCTCTGCGCCGCAGGGCCACGGCCCGCTGTGGGAAGCCCTGCGACAGCACCGCCGGGAACTGGCCGAAGCCCAGGGCGTACCAGCCTATGTGATCTTCCACGACGCCACCCTGGCTGAAATGATCGAGCAGAAACCCCAAAGCCTAGCGGCACTAGGCGCGATCTCCGGCATCGGCGCACGCAAGCTGGCGGATTACGGCGAGGGCTTTCTGGACGTCATTCTGGCGCATCAGGAAACCGAGCAAAGCAGTTGAACCAGCGCGCCGGGCATTAAAAAAAGCTCAAATGGTCAATATTTTCAAAAATCGCTCACTTGGCGTATTCTATACATAAGTGAGGAGGAAGATAGATGGCTATTCAACACAAAACCGCCGACAAGCGCCGCGAAATGGGGGTCGCTGCGATGCGCACCTACCCCAACATTTCACACGCATGGGGTTTGAAAGAGAGTGAAGCTGCTCTTCTGCTCGGGGTGCCTGATTCCACCTATCGGCGTTGGAAGCAGGCACCAGAGAATGCCCGCCTGGATGCCAATCATCTGGAGCGAATGTCGTTGATCCTCGGCATCTACAAAGCGCTGCATATACTGTTGCCCAACAAAGAAGCGGCTAACAGTTGGTTGCAGCGAGCCAACCGTAACCCTCTTTTTGCCGGTCACACACCAATGGAGCGCCTGTTAAACGGACAAGTCTCCGACCTCTACGTTGTTCGCCAGCATTTGGATGCCGCGCGTGGTGGGGGGCATGCGTGACATTCCCGTTGAGCAACGTTACGTGGCGGCCCAGTTACCGCGTTATTCCCTCGCGTTTCCCTCCCATTGATTTATTCGAAGGCGTCAACAGCAACGCTGATGACTGGGACTTACTCAATGAGCTGGAGGGTGAAACCTCCGCAAGGCTACGTGAGGAAACGGGAGCTATTCACTTGGTTCGTGATGACGACCGTCGCTACGGCCCCGGCTGGACGCCCGTCATGGCGGCCTTCTGCCACTTCCCCGCGACCGGTTCGCGTTTTAGCGATGGCACCTTTGGCGCCTACTACTGCGCACTCACCGAAGCCACCGCCATTGCCGAAACCGTTTACCACGCAGAGCGCTTTATGGGGGAGTCAAACGAACCGCCCATGATGCTTCAGCAGCGTGTTTATCTGTCAGATTTAACGGGCCAACTAATTGATTTACGCCGACAGGATGCGGCCCAAACGCTTCTCAGACCGGATAGCTGGGCAGCTGGGCAAACCTTGGGGAGAAAAGCCTGGGAGGAACACACGGACGGCATCGTTTACCCTAGCGTTCGAGACCCTGAAGGCGAGTGTGCCGCTGTGCTACGGCCGCCCGTGCTCTCCGCCACAAGGCAAGGACGGCATCTTGGCTATGACTGGGATGGTCAGCATATCCGCCATGTCTATGAGCTAACGCTATTGGGCTAGCGATTAACTTTCGCTCCTAATTTTCGCCGCGCCCCAGGCAGTGTTCGCCGCGTGCTATCGCGGCGGCATCAAATACGCCGGTATCCAACACCCAAGCCGTCACGAGCTTGGCGGGAGTGACGTCAAAGGCGGGGTTCCATACCGGTGCATTATCGGGTGCCCAGGTAACCTCACCAAAGGCGCCAGCGACGCCGCGGATCTCGGCGGGGTCGCGCTGTTCAATAGGAATGTCCGCACCAGTGGCACAAGCGGGATCAACCGTGGTGTAGGGAGCCACCACATAGAACGGCACCTGGTGGTAGTGAGCGATCACCGCCAGCATGTAAGTACCCACTTTATTGGCGAAGTCGCCGTTGGCGCAGACACGGTCGGCGCCCACCATCACTTTGTCGACTTTCCCTGCTGCCATTAGACTGGCGGCCATGCTGTCGGTAATTAGCTGGTAGGGAATACCCAGGTCGGCCATTTCCCAGGCGGTTAAGCGGCCGCCTTGCAGCAGCGGGCGGGTTTCATCCACAAACACATGCAGCTCTACACCGCGCTGTTTGGCCACTGCCAACGCGCCAATGGCCGTCCCCACCCCGGCGGTCGCCAGCGCGCCAGTATTGCAGTGGGTCAGCACACGGTCACCCGTTTTCAGCAAGTCAGCACCCCGCTCAGCCATGCGTTGGCATAGCGCGCGGTCTTCTGAAAACAGCTCAGCGGCACGTTCGGCCAGGGCGTTGGCGCCTTGCTCAAAGCAGGCTTCCATGGCATCCAGGCAGTACATTAAGTTGACTGCAGTGGGGCGTGTGGCGCGTAAGCGATCACTTACCAACTGCCAATCACTTTGTGGATGGCGAGCGGCGTATTGGGCCAGCACAAAGGCGGCGCTCAAACCAATCAGCGGCGCCCCGCGAATCGCCAGGGTTTTCACCGCATGCTGCCACTCTTCTGGCGAGTCACAACGCACCCACTGCTCCACCTGGGGCAGTTGGGTTTGATCCAAATACTCAAGGTGGTCGGCATAGACCCGTAAACTGCGTGACTGTAAGTGGGGCATTGATGGACTCCTTGAGCACTTAACTAGCGTAACAACGGCGCGGCTTATCAGGCGCGAAGCTTATCATATAGAATGGCTGCCACTAGAAGAGGCGACGCAGATCCTATGATGACGCTACAAACTGAACTGCTGGCCGCCATTTCATGGGCGGCGCAGCAAGGCTGGACGCCAGCCACTGGCGGTAACTTTTCCGCCCGTACCGAGACAGGCTATCTTGTCACCGCCTCTGGCCGGGATAAAACCCGCATTCAGGCCGATGACCTCTTGCTCTGCAACCTGGATGGCAAGGTGCTATCAGGTGATGGTAAGCCTAGCGCGGAAAGCGATCTGCATGCCGCGCTCTATCGCTTAGACGCATCGATTAACTGCGTGCTGCACACTCACACCGTGGCCAGCACGGTGCTGTCGCGGCGATTTCCTAAGGGCATCGAGCTCAGCGGCTTTGAAATGCAAAAAGCCTTAGCGGGCAACGTGACCCACGAGGCTACCATCTGGTTACCGGTGGTGCCCAACTCCCAGAATATGGAAGAACTGGCCGAGCACGTACGCAGCGGCTGGCCGATGCCCTGGGGCTTTTTGGTCGCAGGGCATGGCATTTATGCCGTGGGCGATAGTATTGCCAGCTGTCGCCGCCACCTGGAAGCGATTGAGTTTTTACTTGCCTGTGTGCTTGAAGAGAGTCGGTGGTCTTAAATGAGTAATTCAACTGTTCGCGCCATTGTGACCGATATTGAAGGCACCACCACGGACATTAACTTCGTCCATAAGGTGCTTTTTCCCTACGCCCACGCCAAGTTGCCCGACTTTCTACGTGCGAATGCAGACACACCTGCAGTTGCCGAGCAAATTGATGCCGTGCGCAGCGAAATGGACGCCCCTAACGCCCCCCTGGAGGCAGTGATCGACCAATTGCTGCACTGGATCGAGACTGACCAAAAAGTTACTCCGCTGAAAGCACTGCAAGGTATGGTGTGGGCCGATGGCTACCAGCGCGGCGACTTTAAAGGCCATCTCTATAGCGATGTAGCACCGGCACTGCGCCAGTGGAAAGACTTGGGCAAGGCGCTGTACGTCTACTCATCCGGCTCGGTGCAGGCGCAGAAGCTGCTGTTTGGCTATAGCGATGCGGGCGATCTAACCCCGCTATTTAGCGGCTACTTTGATACCCATATTGGTCATAAACGTGAGGCTGCCGCTTACCATCGCATTGTCACCGAGCTTGACCTGCCGCCAGCAGCGGTGCTGTTCTTGTCTGACGTGGTCGAAGAACTGGACGCCGCCAAACAGGCAGGCATGCAAACCCTGCAGTTGGTGCGCGAAGGCACACAGGCGGGCAACACCCATGCTTGCGTTACTCGCTTTGATGAAATTGCGCTTTAGGAGACCCTACGATGTCGCAACTAAAAGTATTTGCTGATCAGAACCCTAACGATGCCCTGATCGACACCACCGACGGCGAGCAGATTAGCGCTGAGCTAAACAAGGTGGGCGTGCTGTTTGAGCGGTGGGCAGCGCCGGGCGAAATTGCCGACGACGCCACCCAGGAAGATATTTTGGCGCTTTATCAAGACGACATCGACCGCGTCAAAGCCATAGGCGGCTATCAAACCGTTGATGTGTTGCATATGGTGCCCACGCACCCAGACAAAGACGCCATGCGCCAAAAGTTCTTAAACGAACATCGCCACCATGAAGATGAAGTACGTTTCTTCGTCAAAGGACAAGGGCTATTTTGTCTGCACATTGATGACAAGGTGTATCAGGTGCTGTGTACCCGCAATGACCTGATCAGCGTACCCACCAACACGCCCCATTGGTTCGATATGGGCCCTGCGCCAGAATTCACTGCGCTGCGCTTCTTCGATAATGTGGAAGGCTGGGTACCCCACTGGACCGAAAGCGATATCGCCGGGAAGTTCGATCGCCTGGATCAGCTTTAAATAGTTCTGCTGTAAGCCTAGGCAGGGCCGGAACAAACCTACGCGGGGGCGCTGTAAACCCATCCCTGGGCGCTACTTTCGCCATCCATGGCGAAAGACCCCCGCTACGGTTTGTTCCGGCCCTACCTGCTCGTTCTAACTCCCCTGTAAACCGCTTACAGCACCTCTTGCTGGTTATACGCCCTGGCTAAATCCACCAGCGCGGTAAGGTCACTATAGGCTTCCGGCTCCATAATCAGCGTTTGGCCCATCAGCACATTGCGCGCTTCAAGCTTGGCGCGCAGCGCGGTGTCTTCAATCTCTTCGAAATCGGCGTTGTGGGCCAGTGATAAAACACGGCGATGCATTTCGATGCCGCAGTAGGCCAGCGCATCCAGGCGTATCTCTTCAAGCAGTGCATCACAAGCATCGTCGGCGCTATTGCCCTGCTCTTCAAATAGCGACTTGGGAAACAGAATGCCCGTCCGCTCGGTTTGCCACAGGTGGCGGAACTCGGCATCAAAGTGGCTAAAGCACGCATCGACCACATCAAGGATCCACGCCTGATACTCATCAAGCTCACCTTCTTGACGGTGAGCGGGCTGGCTGAAGTAGGCCATCAGGAAGTTGGCCACCGCCATTCCCAGGTCAAAAGCCATCGGCCCGTACTGGGAAAACTCGGGGTCAATGACCCGCACGTCGGTATCCGTGGCCATGATCGAGCCGGAGTGCAGATCACCGTGCAGCATGGTTTCGGTGTTCGCGGTGAACTTCATCAACAGCCGCTGTACTTTGGCCTTTAAACGCGCGTTACGACGCAATTCGTCCACCACCGGTGAAAGCTCCGGGGTGTGGTGATTCATTTCAGCGCCGTAATAAGGGTCGGTAAATACCAGTGATTCGGTAATGGCAGGAATCGCCACATTGCCGGAAAACAGCCCCACATCCGCCTTTTTCTCTGGGCTACTCAGCGAAAGCTCTGAGCCACGAAACGCCGTGCGGGCGCAAAACTTGCCGATGGTTTCGCCAAGTCGAGCGACTCGCTCACCGTTGATCAACTTACGGCGCAAGATAGTGTGGGGGTGCAGATACTCCATCACAAACAGCGCCTGGGGCTTGTCGAAGTAGTAGACTTCAGGGGCAATGCCCGGTGCACGCTTGGCCTGACGCACCAAGGCGTAGTACTCAAAGTGGGCACGATAGACCGGCAACGGCCAACTCTCGCCGACCATACGTACATAGGGAAGCGCCTGCTTAACCACTACACTGCCCGCGTCACCGGAGACGATAAACACTAGGTTGAGGTTGCCGTCACCCACCTCGCGAATGTCCCAGCTCGCGGGTTCTTCGCCCACACGTCTAACCACCGCCTCAACATCACCAAGCCGCTGGGATAGAGTGTCAACGCTTAGCGCGCGGTAATGTTGATCAATCTCCACAGTTCTCTCCTCACAAACGTTTACGTGTTTGGCTAGCCGCCAGTTGGCCCGTTAATCTCCGCGACTAGGCTGATACGCTTAAGCCATCAATAGCATTATCGCCAGATGATGAATCAATCGCACTAGCCACCCATACACGGTTGCGGCCTTGCCGCTTGGCTTCATAAAGCGCGTCATCTGCCTGGGATAATAGTTCGGCTGGGGCAAGGCTAACTTTCGGGTAGAGTACTGCAACGCCAACGCTAACGGTAACAACGCTTTGCGCCGAGACACCGTGATTAGGAATTTCCAAGGCCTCCACGTTGCACCGGATACGCTCGGCCGCCGGTTTTGCCGCCTCAGGCGATGCATTGGCTATTAGCACTACAAACTCTTCACCGCCAAAACGCACCACTAAATCGGCATCACGGCTATTGGCCTGCATGGCAGTAGCGACTTGGCGCAAGCACTCGTCACCCTGAGGATGCCCATAGTAGTCGTTGTAAGCTTTGAAATGGTCGATATCGATCACCATCAGCCCTAAACAAAGGCCTTTATCGGTAGCCTCCTGCCAGCGCACAGGAAAAACCGTATCGAACTGGCGCCGGTTGGCAAGATTGGTTAAAGGATCAGTCACCGACATGCGCGACAGTTCCTGGTTATCTTTTAAGTAATAGCCAGCGCGGAGCTTTTCTTTCAATACATGCAAGTAGGAGGTTCGCTCGCTCTGCTCGAAACGATAGTTGGCCACTAACGTAAACAGCGTCTGAGCGATAATAGTAAATATTGCTAGCCGCTTCGCCTCTGGCGGCATGGGGTCATAAGATAGAACAAAAAGCAGTATTATAAATATACAAATGGCAGATGAGACGCAGGCATAGTTAAACCGCAGTGAGTAAACAATATTACCCACCAGCAAAATAAGGCCGAAAGAGAAAACATCCAGGTAAGAGTAAGGAACGGTGGATTCCACCAAAATCAAACATGAAATCACCGTAGCAACGATCACCGTACTCGCCATTAACGTTTCACGTTGGGCTGGAGACACGCCACGGTAAACCCACCACAGAATTGGCATACCAAAAGGCAGCATTACCCCCACCCTTAACGCCAGCGCGGTGGTGAAAGTATCCGGTCGAAAGCTGTGGTCGTTGATCAAAAACAAGCAGTAGATGATCGCCGATATCAACCCTGCCATGACCATGCTACGGCTACGTTGGCGCTGAGTATCTTCTTCAAACCTTGCTTCCACTTCATCAGCAAAACGTAACCGCCAAGGCCCTCTACGCAACTCATCTTCCACCGCTGTCAGCAGCGTGTCATTGATCATTACTCGCCCTCAATGCCTCACCCGGTTACTTGTGGCTTTCATGTATCATCAATGAACATCAGAAGCCTAATACTACCTTTGAGTACGACGATAGTGTGCCACAATAGCGTTTAGTTAAAATGAATATTGGTACACATGTTAAACGAAACTCATCCCAATTTTCATTAATTGAACATTCAACCAGGAGACTAATGATGCAGCGCCAACAGGATCCGGTGACTAACGACTGGACTTTCATCATTGGGCATCGCGAACTCGTTGTGCACCAACGCTATGAGGTGCTTAGCATGATCAACGACTTTATGCTGGGCATTTGGTTTACGATCGGCAGTGTCTGCTTTTTTTACCAGGGTGCGGTTCAAACTGTCGGCGTGTGGCTGTTTGTGATAGGTAGCATCCAACTGCTGATTCGCCCAGCGATTCGCCTTCACCGCTATGTCTATTTTAAGCAGTTGCCGGACACCGACCAGGACGCTTAGACACAAGCCCGTTCAACGCAGTTGGCTATCTTTACTACCACGACGGTTGTAGCCACTATAGGCCGACTGCTTTTTGTCCAATTCACCCTGACACACCACACACAGTCTAACGCCCGGAATCGCTTTACGGCGCGGTTCAGGAATGGGATTGCCACACTCTTCGCAAACCTCAAGACTTTCGCCGCGGGGCAACTGGCTACGCGCACGCTGCACCGCATCCTCTAGCGTGCTTTCCATCTGCTCTTGTTCGGCGCCATCTTTTGCCCATCCACCTGCCATAATCGCACTCCTCGCTTCGGCACTAGCAATCTATCAGCATAGCAGTAACGAGAAGCGTGCACCGTTAGCCCAAAAACCGAACGCCTTGGGCAGCCAAGGGGCTGCGTAGTTTGTCTGGCAGCGGTACATCGGTCACTACGGCATCATAATCACCCAGTTGACCCGCGGCGCAGCGTAGTGGCAGGTCGAACTTGGTTTTATCCAGCACTAACACGCGATAACCGGCATGGGCCAACAGCGCCTCACGGGCCATCACTTCGTCGTCGTTGTAGTCATAAAGCTGGCCATGGCTATCCATTCCCCCCACCGACACAATCCCCACATCGGCACGGTAGCGTTGAAAAAAGCGCCAGGCATCGCCGCCAATCACATCCTGGTCGCGACGACGCACTCGCCCACCGGCTACTACTAACTCACACTTCAACTGGCACAGCTTAATCAGCGCATGCAGGTTATTGGTCATGATATGCAGGCCTTGCTTATCACTCAGCGCATCGGCCAACTGCTCAACCGTGGTGCCCGTGCCTAAGAACAGTGCTTGATGATCCTGTACCAAGCTCGCTGCCCGCGCCGCGATCTGCCGTTTACCCGCCACGTTAACGATCTGACGCTGGTCGTAGCCGATATTTTCCTGCTCGGGAAACGGCAGCACCTCCCCTTGGCGGCGCAGCACCAGGCCTTTATCGGCTAGGTGGCGAATATCCCCACGCAGGGTTTGCACAGAAACCCCAAACTCGCCTGCCAGGCTGTCTACCGACTGGCGCCCTTGTGAGTGGATTCGCTGTAACAGCTGTTGTCGACGTTCGAACTGGCGCATAACCCCTCTCGGCACAACGAAAGCAAAAAGTGCAGCAAACGAAAGCCACAAAATGTTGAACGAAAGCATAGTGTCACTTTGTTGTAAGCAGATGACAGTAGCTTAGGTGGGGTTCACTCACTGGAGGTTTACCCATGTTGAAGCGCCCCCTGTTATCTATTCCGACATCTGCCCTTACTACTGCCATCGCGGTAGCCAGCTTTTCCCTTTCGGCTCAGGTAGCGGCGAACGAAACGCTAACGCTCTACACCAGCCAGCCCAATAGCGATGCACAGCAAACCGTTGACGCCTTTGAAGCAGCCTATCCCGATATTGAAGTGGAGTGGGTACGCGACGGTACCACGCGCTTGATGACTCGGCTGCGCTCGGAGCTTTCGGCCGGGGTGAGCAACCCTGACGTGCTGCTGATTGCCGACAGCATGACCATGGAATCACTTAAGCAAGAGGGCCATTTACAGCCTTACCTAAGCGATGAGCGCCAGGCCTATGACGCCGACCTGTATGACCCAGAAGGCTACTACTACGGCACCAAGCTGATCACCACCGGGATTGTCTATAACACCGGCGCCGAGCATCAGCCGCAGAGCTGGCAAGACCTGCTGGGGCCTGACTACGAAGGGTTGGTCACCATGCCTAGTCCGCTTTACTCCGGCGCGGCACTGATCCATATGGCGGCGATCACTGCCAACCCTGACCTTGGCATGGCGTATTACGAAGCGCTTCATGAAAACCGCACCGAAGCCCAGGGCGGCAATGGCGGCGTATTTAACGCCGTGGCCGCGGGCACCAAGCCCTACGGCATCGTGGTGGATTTCCTGCCAATTCGTGAAGCAGCCAAAGGCTCGCCGGTCGAATTCGTGTTCCCGGAAGAGGGCGTAAGCGCGGTGACCGAGCCGGTCGCCATTATGCAAGGCGCAGAGAATGTCGATGCCGCGCAAAAGTTTGTTGATTTTGTGCTTTCCCAGCAGGGTCAGGAGCTGGTCAGCCAGCAAGGCTATCTGCCTGCTCACAACGACGTTACCCCACCGGAAGGCTTCCCCGAGCGCGATAGTATTACCCTGATGCCGGTTGATACCGAGCAGGCATTGGCGCAGGAAGAAGAGCTTAAACAGCGTTTTAGTGACCTCTTCGGCGGGTAATCATGACGTCCGCTCTCAACTATGACAATAAGTACGGCAGCGACAACAAGTACGGCAGCCAGCACCGCTGGCTGCTTTCAAGCCTGCTGATCGCCATTGTACTGTTGAGCCTGGCACCCAGCCTGCGTCTGCTGATGGAGGCGTTGAGCGATCTTGCTCAGGGCCGCCAGTCACCGCTGTGGCAGGTGCTCAGCAGTGCCAGCACTTGGCGAGCACTCTGGCATAGCCTATATACATCGGGGCTCGGCATGCTGATCGCCCTGATCCTGGGTAGCCTGTTCGCCTTTGCCATCACGCTCACCAATGTGCGCGGAAAATCGTGGCTGGTGTTCTGCTTTATGCTGCCAATGATGATTCCGCCCCAGGTTACCGCCTTGAGCTGGCTGCAGCTCTTTGGTCCGGCCAGCCCGCTACTGAAAAGCATAGGCTTGGCGCCCCCACTGGGCAGCCCGCAGCCGCTCTACTCAGCTGAAGGGATCGCTTTACTGCTAGGCATTCAGAGCGCTCCGCTGGTATTTCTGGCCCTGCGCACCAGCCTGCTTTCGCTGCCCCGGGAGCTTATTGAAGCCGCTCGCATTAGCGGCGCCAAACAAACCCAAGTGTGGGGTCATATTATTCTACCCGTGACCCGTAGCGGCTTGATCGCCGGGGGCGCGATGGCGTTTATCTCAAGTCTCGGCAACTTCGGCATCCCCGCCATGCTGGGTATTCCCGCAGGCTATTACGTGCTGCCCACGCTGATCTACCAGCGTATGGCCAACTTTGGCACCGGGGTGTTGGCAGAAATGGCTGCGCTCTCCTTGCTGATTGGTTTACTGGCACTGGCCGGGGTGGCGTTGCAGCAGCAATTGATGAATCGCAGCCGCTTCGGGCTGGGCGGCCATAGTGGGCGCTCCCATGATTTCACCCTGGGAAGCTGGCGCTCGCTGGTGACCGCCACGCTCGTCGGGATCTTACTGATTATTCTGGTCGCGCCGCTGCTTGCCCTGATCATCAGCTCGCTGGTACCCGCCATGGGCGTGCCATTAAACGCCGAGACCGCCACCCTGAACGCTTACGCCGAAGTGGTGGGTCGCCAAGGCGCCACATGGCGAGCGGTGAACAACAGTCTGTGGCTGGCGGGCAGCGCGGCTGTGGTGCTGATGCTGCTCAGTCTGCCATTGGCTTACCGGCTACAGCGCCTGCCGGAGCGTTGGCGGGGTATGGTACTCAGTGCCATTGAGATTCCCTATGCGCTTCCCGGCGTGGTATTGGCCATTGCCTGCATCCTGCTATTTGTTCGCCCGCTGCCGATTATCAATGTGGCGCTCTACGGCACCTTGGGGCTGATTTTTATCGCTTACCTGGCGCGCTTTCTGGTGGTCTGCGTCAAGCCCGTCGCCGCCAGCTTGGCGCAGCTGGATCCTTCCCTTGAAGAGGCGGCACAGCTCGCGGGTGCAGGCCCCTGGCGGCGCCTGGGCAGCATTATTTTACCCCTGGTCGCGCCCGCGCTGTTCGCAGGCGGCCTGCTGGTGTTTCTGCTGGCGGTCAACGAACTGACCGTGTCAGCCCTGCTATGGAGCGCCGGTAACGAAACCCTCGGCGTGCTGATTTTCAACCTCGACGAAGGCGGCGAAAGCGTGCTGGCCTCTGCGGTGTCAGTGCTGGTGGTAATCATGGTCGCCTCGCTGATGCTGACACTCAGTTTACTGGCGCCGCGTTTACCTAAAGGAGTCATTCCATGGCAGAGCTGAACACATCAGCGGTAAGCACAGCAGGGCTAACGATCGACCGTGTCACCAAGCGCTTTGGCGAGCAGACGGCCGTTGATGCGCTGTCGCTGACGATCAATCCAGGCGAGTTTGTCGCCCTGCTCGGCCCCAGCGGCTGTGGCAAAACCACCATGCTACGCATGCTGGCAGGCTTTGAAACGATCAACGACGGTACGATTCAATTAGCCAATCGCACCCTGGCCAGCGCCGATACCCATGTGCCACCTGAACAGCGCAATATGGCCATGGTGTTCCAATCCTATGCGCTATGGCCGCATATGAGCGTGGCTGACAACGTCGGCTACCCGGTCAAGCTACGCGGCCTGCGCGGGGCGGCGTATCAGCAAAAGGTGCAGCAGGCCCTAGCCCTGGTGGAGCTCGATGCCTACGCCGATCGCATGCCCCAAGCCCTTAGCGGCGGCCAGCGCCAGCGGGTGGCCCTGGCGCGCTGCTTGGTGAGCGACCCTTCGGTGGTGCTGCTGGATGAGCCGCTGGCCAACCTTGATCGGCACCTGCGCGCCACCATGGAGCACAGCTTCCGCGATTTTCACCAGCGCACTGGCGCCACGCTGGTCTATGTCACCCACGACCAAACCGAAGCCATGGCGCTGGCGGACAAAATCGCCGTGATGAAAGCGGGCAAGCTGGTTCAATGGGGCGCCCCTGAAACCCTTTACAGGCAGCCGAGAACCGCCTGGGTGGCGGGCTTTATCGGCCAGGGCAGCCAATTAAAGGTCGCCGCCGGTCACCCAGGGAAGCTCCTTGAGGGCGCGGCCCTGATGCGCGGGCTGAACGCCATCGAGTCCGAACGAACCCAAAGCGTGCTGGTGCGCCCGGAACATATTCAGATCAGCGCGGCACTAGCATCCTCCGCGGCTCCCACTCATAACCAGCTTGCCGCACAGGTGGAGAGCGTGATTTTCCGCGGCGAGCGCTATGAGCTCACACTGCGCCTGCCCAGCGGGGAAACACTGCTGGCCTACCACCACACCGCGCCCGACCTGGGTAGCCAGGTTGCCGTCGACCTTCAGCAGGGCTGGTGCCTGGAGCCCGACCAATGAGTGTCACTATCGAGATTCTCAGTGGTTTAGGCGCCAAAGGGCCTGCCGCGATAGTGGTAGCAGCCCAGGGAAAACGCTTACTGCTAGATGCAGGCGGTGTACTCCACCCGGATGACGCCATTACTTGGGCAAACAACCTGAATGTGGATGCCGTGCTGATTAGCCACGACCATATTGACCATATCGGCGGCGTGGCCGAGCTAGCGGAGAACGTGCCACTTTATTGCACACCGCTGGTAGCCAAGGCCTTGCCTCACAACCGCGCGTGGCGCTCCTTGCCCGAACGCGGTACGTTAGAGGTGGAAGGCATCACCGTTACTACCGGCCAAGCGGGGCACTCGCTAGGCGGTGTGTGGCTACATTTAGCGGTAGGGGGCGGTGTTTACTATAGCGGCGACGCCTGTTTTGAGTCGCGACTGTTTCCTTTTGATACTCCGCCGAAAGCGGCTATTGCGCTACTGGATGCCTCCTACGGCAGCTACGACCAACCCCAAGCACATTGTGTACAGGCCATTAGTGAGCATCTTTATCAGCCGCTGGCATTTCCAGTGCCGGAAACCGGCCGTGCCCTGGAAATGGCACTATGGCTGGCGGAAGAAGCTGACCAGCGGCAGTTAACGCTCGCCATCGACCCGGTGATTCGCGACAACCTGGCCGCGCTATTGGCACTGCCTGCAACACTGCGTCGGCCTGGGCTCGACCACTCGATTCGCTCGCTTTTAGCGCGGCAAAACGCTTGCCCGCCAACCCTTATGTTGATGTGCGATCGCAGCGATACGCCGGAACAGTGGCCCGACCACCACCTGCTCCACACCGGCTATCTGACTCCTGATCGCCGCGCCGAGCTAGCGGCAGGCCAAATCAGTTGGCAGCGCTGGAATGTTCACCTACGCGCGTCGCACCTGGTGGCGCTTGCCGATCAGTTGGGCGCCACTCAAGTGGTGCCGCTATTTACCCAGCTTGCCAATAACGAATTGAATGCCTGGCATGGACTACTAGGCGAGCGCCTCTGCACTGCCCAGCGTTTATCTGCTCATTCACGTCTAGTCACCCTTTCCAGTTTAGGGAGTTTTGCATGTCCGCAGTAATTGTTGATGTTGACGGCACCTTAGCCGAGTTTCACCCCCACCAGGTCAGTGACTGGGTGCTGGGCAGCCAAAAACAGTGGGAGCCCTTCTTTGCCCATATGGCCGAAGCGCCGGTGATCGAAGCGGTGGCCAAGCTGGTCAAGATACTGAAGGCCCAAGGCCAGCAGATCGTGATTTGCAGCGGCCGCCCGGATAGCCATCGTGAGCATACCCAGCGCTGGCTAGAGCGCCACACTATCCCCTTTGATGCCATGTACCTGCGCCCTGAGGGCGATGACCATATAGATGATGAAGAGGTGAAAGCCGCGCTACTCAATCAAATGCGCAGCGACGGCTTTACGCCTTGGCTGGTGCTGGATGACCGTGATGCCGTGGTCGCCCAGTGGCGCGCGCTCGGGCTTACTTGCCTGCAGTGCGCGCCGGGGGATTTTTAAGCGTTTGCCAGCTTGGTTCGGTGCTGCCACACCAGCACCGCCAAGGGCACCAGCGAGATAGGGATCAACAGTAGATTAAGTGTCGCCCAGCCTAAGCCGCTGACCAAGGGCCCAGCGAGCAACGCAGTGATAGCGGCGGTGCCAAAGACTAAAAACTCGTTGGCGGCCTGGGTGCGCGCTTTATCCACCGGGCGGTAGCTCTCAGTGAGCAGCCCGGTAGCGGGCAGAAAGGTAAAATTCCAGCCCAAGCCCAGCAAAATCAGCGCCACGTTGAAACCGGCTAAACTGATACCCAACTGAGCGACCAAAGCACTTGCCACCAGCAGCAGACAGCCTGCCACAATGACTTGCTTGGCGCCGAAGCGGGTGGCCAAATGGCCAGTAAAGAATGAGGGTAAAAACATCGCTACCACGTGCCACTGAATGGTCATTGAAACATGGTTAAAGTGGTGTCCAGCCCCCGCCATGGCGAGCGGCGTGGCGGTCATGGCCAGATTCATCACGCCGTATCCGACCATCGCCGCGCTCACCGCCACAATAAATCCAGGCTGGCGGAGTATCTTACCCAGCGGCAGTGCATTGCCTTCGCCGTGGGTGCGGGAAGCAGGCGGTAGTTGCGTCAGCATCAGCACCACTAACGCCAGTGCGTAGAGCGCTGCCAAGCCTACAAAGCTGCCCAGAAACGGCACCTCACCCAGCTCACGGCTCACCCTGGCCAGCCATGGCCCGGCAAACGCGGCTAACACACCGCCACCCATCACCAAACCAATCGCCCGGTCACGCATCGGCGCGGGGGCGGCTTCCACCGCGGCAAAGCGATAGAGCTGGCCAAAGCCAATGCCGATTCCGATTAGCCAGGTCGACAGCAAGAATAGCCCAAAACGCTCGCCAATCAGCGCCTGCACGGCAACCAGTGCGCCCACCAATCCCAAAAGATTGCCCAGTATAAAGCCGCGCTTTCGGCCCAGCCTGGCCATAATTAACGAGGCGGGAATGGTGGCACACATCAGCCCCAGCCACTGGGTGGCGACCGGCGCGGTCGACCATGACGCACTTGGCGCCAAAGACGCCCCAATCAGCGGCGAGACGGCAATCAGCAAAACATTACCGGTAACCAGTAGCGCCTGGCAGAGCGACAATAGGGTGACGGTTAAAGGCATGAAACGCTCTCCTGAATAGAATCATCTGTATGGGAAGACGCAAAGCGCTGGCGATATACCGAGGGTGATACGCCGTAGTAGCGCTGAAACTGGCGGCGCAGTTGCTCCGCGCCGCCCAGCCGCCAGCGTTGTGCCAGGCGCTCGAGGGATACGTTTTCGCGCCCGTTGAGCAGCGCCAAGCGCGCTTGCTCGAGGCGTAGCTGGGTCAGGTAAGCGCCGGGGGTGGTATTTAAGTAGCGCCTAAATAACCGGGTTAAATGGCGCGGGGAGACCGCCATCAGGTCGGCCATGCTCTCAAGCCCGTGATCTACGCTGGGGTCGGCGTGGAGCTGATCCAGCAAGCGGCGCAGCGGCCCCGCCTCTTGTTGGTGTCGCAGTATCTCGCTGAACTGCGACTGCCCTCCTGGGCGCTGTAAAAACACCACTAGCTCACGGGCCACTCGGCCAGCCAGATCAGCACCGTGATCTGCCTCTACCAGCGAAAGCGCCAAATCAATCCCCGCCGTTACACCGGCGCTGGTGTAGCGGCCGTTACTTTCGATATAGAGTGCATCGGGCTCGATGCTTAGTGCGGGGTACTCATCTGCCAGTTGAGGTGCATGGCGCCAATGAGTGGTGACGCGGCAGCCATCCAGCAACCCTGCAGCGGCTAACAAAAATGCCCCGGAGCAGATAGAGCCGAGCCGCCTCACCTCTGGGGCGACCTCACAAAGCACCCGCTTTACTGCGGCTATTTCACGCTGCTGCATCACGCCACTGCCACCCGCCACCAACAGCGTATCCAGGGGCAGTAAATGAGTAAGTTGATGGTAGGTGTGCGTAGCATGTACGGCTAGGCCGCCGTTGGTGACAACCGGGCCGACGGCATCGGCGACCAGGGTCAACTGATACAACGGCTGGAGGCTTAGCGCATTGGCGCTGGCAAACACCTGCCAGGGGCCGCTGACATCCAGCAGTTGGCAGTCGGGGTAGGCAAATAGAGCAACATGGCGAGTCACAGTCTCTCTCCGCTAACGGGGAATCGAAGCATTAGAGAGAGTGTCAGCGCTGCACCCAATGTCGGCAAGGACTATTACCCCACCGATATGGACATTTCGCTAGATACGCTATTCGAAGAGTATTAATCAGCCTGTTTTATCTAACGGAGCTGCCATGACAGCTTACAGCTTGCCAAGCGTAACTTATCCACTCACTGATGTACCTACAACTGCAGGGAGTAGCACCTTTAGGGAGAGTTTCATCATGTCGGAGGATAGAAGCATTTATTTTCCTTGATGCTTACTTACTTTTACTTCAAATCTTAAAGCGGCTTGCCAGCCCTTTAAATATCCATTATAGCTTATGAAGTATATAACTTAGCAAAAAATGGATATTTCTCACCGATGAATATACTTTCACCTTCCCCGCTTTCACTACCCGAACCTCTTCCTTGGCCCAAGGCCTATAGCATGCCTCCTACCGTTGGGATGAATGCGATAGAACTATCGAACGCGATTCACTCACGTGATATTAGTTGCAAAGAAGTAATCGCGGATTATCTCGCCCATATTTCACTACTCAATCCTATCGTTAACGCGATTGTCTCATTGCGTGACACTGATGATTTGCTTACTGAAGCCACGCAATTAGATAGGGAACTTGCTAAAGGGCAATCTCGCGGTTGGCTACACGGGATTCCTCAAGCCATCAAGGATTTATCTTCTACAGCAGGTATAAGGACGACGCTTGGCTCTCCCCTTATGGCCAACCAAATACCTGACACTGATACGATTATGGTGTCACGGATTAAGCGCGATGGCGCCATTATCATAGGAAAAACCAATACCCCTGAATTCGGCTTGGGCTCCCAAACCTTCAACACTGTTTTCGGTGCGACGCGCAATGCCTATCACCCACATCTAACAGCCGGTGGCTCAAGCGGCGGAGCCGCGGTAGCCCTGGCACTTCGCATGCTACCGGTCGCCGACGGTAGCGATATGATGGGCTCTTTACGTAACCCGGCTGCTTATCAAAATTTATACGGTCTTAGACCTACATTTGGGCGCATTCCTTCAGTATCAGCACCCGATCTTTTTGGGCATCAGTTGAGCACCGAAGGTCCTATGGCCAGAAATATCGAAGACCTTCGAGGTCTACTGGTCACGCAATCTGGTCACGACCCACGTGTTCCACTCTCTATAACCGACTCCTTAACCAACCTTTCTGGCTCTTTGAACGCTTGCCAGCACGGTAAACGCATTGCATGGCTTGGCGATTGGCAGGGAGAATTGCCCCTCGAACCCGGCGTACTTGAGCTATGCGAAAACGCAGTTAAACAGTTTGAACAGATTGGCTGCACCATTGAGCAACCTGATATGCCGATGTCGATGGAATCACTTTGGGAAAGCTGGCTGACACTGCGGCAATGGGCTATTTCCGGTAACTTGGTAGACACTTATCAAGCCCCTGAAAAGCGGCGTTTATTGAAACCAGAAGCGCAGTGGGAAATAGAACAAGGGCTTGCCTTGTCTGCACTGGATGTCCATAAAGCCAATGTGACGCGCAGCCAGTGGTATACAGAGCTAAATAAACTGTTCTTGCATTACGACTATGTCATGCTGCCCAGCGCGCAGTGCTTCCCCTTTCCTGTGACAACCCAGTGGCCAAGCGAAATTGCAGGCAAACCAATGGATACCTATCACCGGTGGATGCAAATTGTCATACCTGGCTCTCTCTCAGGCTGCCCTGTATTAAACGTACCTGCGGGCTTTAATGATAACGACCTACCGATGGGCATTCAGGTAATCGCACCCCATCGAGCCGAGCTAGCGCTATTGCAACTTGGTCAAGCCTACCAATCAATCTTGCCCAGTTGGAAATATCGTTTGCCGCCCTGTTTTTCTGAATAGCTTTTCTCAAAAAACCTTTGTGAAAAACTATGTTCTGTGAAGACAACCGCGACCCAACCGATACAGGCATACCAATCAATAAGCTATAAGATAAATCAGCCCGTTCTCTCTAACGGTGACTCCATCCTGCGTACACTGGAAACGAAATCGCTAAAGCGCTCGCCTTGAATCAATACATGGTCGCTCAGTGCTTGCTGGGCCGCCACAGAGTCACCCCGCTCAATAGCCTCGACGATGGTTTGGTGCTCGCTGAGGGAATTATTGACCCGCTGGCGCACTTGGAGCTGCAAGCGCCGGTAAGGCTTTAAACGTTGTTTAAGTTGGCGCGCTTCGCTGGCCAAAAAAGTGTTGTGGCTAGCGGTGTAGATACAGTCGTGAAAGCCTTCGTTTTCGTAGTAATACTCGTCGCTGTCGCCGGCCAGGGCCGCTGCTTCACAGCGCTGATGCGCTTCGCGTAATGCGGCCAATTCCAGCTCGGTAATGCGGCGTGCCGCCAAGCGGCCGCACATGCCCTCCAACTCCGCCATCACCTCGAACATCTCGATCAGTTGATCAATCCCCACTTTCGCAACGAAGGTGCCCTTCTTCGGGGAAACGGTGACCAAGCCGCTGGCGACCAACTGTTGAAAGGCTTCGCGCACAGGCGTTCGCGAAACCTGAAACTCGCGCCCCAAGGCCTCTGGATCCAGGCGCTCTCCCGGTAAACGGCGGCCATTGATGATGTCATCCTCAAGAGAATCTCTTAATCGCTGAGCATTGGATCGCTTGGTGCCGGTCATCTTTTACCTCCTTGGATCGCGGCTCGTCTTAGCCGTTTTAATGCTGTCATACAGTTGACATTAGCATACATAGCGCCTATTGATATATATATCAGCTCGACTGATAGATACATATAGCCCATCCAAACACACAACAACAACTGTTGGAGACGCCTCATGCAACGCTATTTGATCTCAACTGCTGCCGCTCTCGGTCTCGCCATTGCCGCTTCCCACGCCTCTGCCGATACCGTGCTACGCGCGTCGCATCAATTCCCCGGGGGGCAGGGAGATGTTCGCGACGAAATGGTGCAAATGATGGCCCGCAAAGTAGCCGATGCGGATGTAGGGCTGACCATAGAAGTTTATCCGGGCCAATCGCTGTTCAAAGCGCGTGAACAGTGGGGCGCTATCGCTCGTGGTCGCCTCGATATCACCTCTCTACCGCTGGACTACGCTAGTGGTCGGCATCCGGAATTTTCGGCTACGCTGATGCCGGGCTTAGTGCGTAATCAGGCCCATGCCCAACGTCTGAATGACTCTGAATATATGGACATGATTAAAGAAGTCATTCGCGAAGGCGGCGCTCGAGTACTTGCAGATGCCTGGTTATCCGGTGGCTTTGCATCTAGCGAACAGTGCGTTACCTCCCCGGATACCGTCGAGGGCCAAAATTTCCGTGCTGCGGGACCTGCGTTTGAACAAATGCTTGAGGCCGCTGGCGCCTCCATTGCCTCCATGCCCTCTTCCGAGGTGTATACCGCCATGCAAACAGGTGTGCTGGATGCCGCCAATACCTCGTCGATGTCGTTTATCTCTTTCCGGCTTTATGAACAGGTTGAATGCTTGACCGAACCGGGTGACTTCGCGCTCTGGTACATGTACGAACCCATTCTTATTTCTGAGCAGGTATGGCAAGAGCTTAACGAGGAACAGCAGGCGGCGCTGATAGAAGCCGGTGAAGCCGCAGAAGCCTTCTTTGCTGAAGAGGCCGCCGCCATTGATCAGGAAATGGTCGATCTATACGAGGAGAACGGCGTTGAGGTGGTCAGCATGAGCGAAGACGACTACAACGCCTGGCTCGATATCGCCAAGGAAACCTCCTACAAAAACTTTGCCGACAATGTTCCCAATGGCCAGGCCATTATCGATGCAGCGCTGGCCGTCGAGTAAGCAACCCATAAACGCCTAACGGCTCGGCTGCCCTTCGGGGTGGCCGTTTTCAACTGATGCTTGCTTAGCTTGGCGAAATAACCAGCTTGACGAGGGAAATATGGCACCTGCAACGACTCACAATGCCCTGGCGCGCGGGGGCATCATCGGCGGCTACATTCGCGTCATGGATAAGCTCTCGCGGCTTTCCGCCTATTTGGCCTGTGCCATGTTTATCGCTGGCGTATTAGTGATCTGCCAGATGGTCTTTATTCGCTACTTACTGGGGATGAGCACCAGCTGGCAGACCGAATTCACCATCTTCTCGGTGACGGCGGCGATGTTAATGGGCAGCCCCTATGTACTGATGACCGGCGGCCATGTCGCCATCACTATTGTTCCCGATGCCCTGGGCGGTATTACCCGCACCATTATGCGACTGATCGCTTCGCTGTTTGGGTTGGGTTTTTGTGCCGCCCTGGCATATGCCAGCTGGGTATATGTATTTGAGGCGCTCCACGGCGGCTGGACCACGGGTTCCGTCTGGAACCCACCGCTCTGGCCTGCCCTGCTGCCCATGGCCGTCGGCGCCACCCTGCTGTCGTTGCAGTATGTGGCTGAAATTTTGCGCGGGGAGAGCTAAGCATGGATCCCATTACGTTAGGCATTATTGTCGCCATCGCGCTGATTGCGCTGATGGCCATTGGCACCCCTATCGCTTTTGCCCTGGGCGGTGTATCGCTGCTGGCGTTGCTCTATGATCGCGGCCTTTCCGAGCTCACCTACTTCGGTGAAACCTTTTTTGACCGCATCGCCGAGTTTGGTTTTGTCGCCATTCCAATGTTTATTCTGATGGGGGCCGCGGTGGCCTCCTCCCCCACCGGGCGTGATCTTTATCGCTCGCTGGACTTATGGATGGGTAAGCTGCCCGGCGGCTTGGCAGTTTCCAACATCGGCGCTTGCTCTATCTTTGCTGCGCTCTCGGGTTCGTCACCGGCCACCTGTGCGGCGATTGGTAAAATGGGCATTCCCGAAATGCGCATGCGCGGCTACCCGGATGGCGTGGCGGCGGGCTGTATTGCCGCGGGCGGCACCTTGGGCATTCTAATTCCACCGTCGGTCACCATGATTATCTACGGCATTTCCACCGAAACCTCCATTGGTCGGCTGTTTATTGCCGGGGTGGTGCCAGGCTTTATGCTTGCGGGGCTGTTTATGATCTGGACGATGATCGCCTGCAAGATGGCCGGTGGCTATAACAACCCCATGGCTGAGTCCGTCGAACGGCTAAAACAGAACGTTAAGCAGAATGTTGATACCAACCTGAAAGCGCTAGTGCGCGTTCTACCTTTCCTGGGTGTGGTCGCGGGTATCCTGTTTGCCTTGTATGGCGGGGTGGCAACACCTTCAGAAGCAGCAGGTGTAGGCGCATTTTTGTGTTTGGCGCTGGCTATTCTGATCTACCGCATGTGGCAGCTGGGGCCGATCAAACTGATCATGCGCGACTCGCTGCGTGAAAGCGTGATGATCATGCTGGTGATCGCCACCGCCGAAGTGTTCGCCTACGCGCTCTCCTCCATGTTTATCACCCAAACTGTGGCCGCCGCGATTGCTGATCTTGAGATCAACCGCTGGGCACTGATGGGGGTCATTAACCTCTTTCTGCTGGTGGGGGGTTTTTTCCTGCCTCCCGTGGCCGTGATCGTGATGACCGCGCCGATTCTGTTACCCATTATCCTGGCGGCTAACTTCGACCCTTACTGGTTTGCGGTGATTTTGACCATCAACCTGGAGATCGGCCTGATTACCCCACCGGTGGGCCTCAACCTGTTCATTATTAAAGGCATCGCGCCGGATATTTCGCTGCGCGATATTCTGATGGGGAGCTTGCCCTACGCGCTGTGCATGGTGCTGGGTATCTTGCTGCTGTGTCTTTTCCCAGGCATCGCGCTTTGGCTACCTAACTTGATCATGGGTTAAGGAGTTCGACCATGAACATGCTGTTTTTGCAGGAGCTGTTCAACAACATCACCCAACGTGATGCCCTGTTGCGCCGCCGCCAACACGAAACGTCAACGCCCGACCATGGGCAGTTGGTCAAAGCCTGCCAGAAGCTGCTGGAAAGTGATGGCGAAGCTTCAAGTATTGCGCTGGCAAGCCGCGCGTTGGCGATCTATCAGCGCCTTTCACCGGTTGAGAAAAGTAGCTTTTTTGCCCGTTTAACGACGGACTTTGCTGCTGAACCCGGTCCCATTGATGCAGCCTATCTGGCGTATCAAGAAGTGCGCGATAACCAATCGCTACAGCGCCTGTTTGAAGCCTGCGAGCCGCGGCGCCAAGAGCTTTTCCGGCGCTTAAACCTGGCCAGCGACGGTACTTATGAGCTGGTTAAAATGCGTGAGGATCTGCTGGCGCTGCTGCGCGAACAGCCGGAACTGGCGGCCATCGACGACGACTTTGCTCACCTGTTTGGCTCCTGGTTCAATCGCGGCTTTTTGATGCTCAAGCGCATTGACTGGAACACCCCCGCGTCGATTTTAGAGAAAATCATTCGCTACGAGGCAGTACACGAAATTCAAGACTGGGACGACCTGCGCCGACGGCTGGATGCACGCGATCGGCGCTGCTTCGCCTTTTTCCACCCGGCGATTGGCGACGAGCCGCTGATCTTTGTCGAAGTCGCCCTGCACAAGGGTCTGCCAAGCCGTATCCAACCGATCTTATCGGGCGAAAGTTCTGGAAATAGCTCTGGAAATCGAAAAGCCATCGATGAGCCCGAGGATGCCGATACCGCAGCGTTCTTCGGCATTAGCAACTGCCAGACCGGCCTACGCGGCATCTCCTTCGGTAACTTTTTGATCAAACAGGTGGTGCAAGAGCTCTCCCAGGAGCTACCGCAGCTTAAATACTTTGTCACCCTCTCGCCGGTGCCTGGCTTCGCCCAGTGGCTTCAGGAGCAGCGTGATGATGAGCAGCTTCCCGCGTCGCTGCGTCAATCACTCAAAGGGCTTGAAACACCGGGGTGGCATCAGAACAAAACCCGCGAAGAGCAGCTCAAAGCCGCCATTCGCCCACTGGCCGCCCGTTACCTGATTGAAGAGAAGAACCGTCACGGCCTGCCGCTCAACCCGGTGGCCCGCTTTCACCTCGGCAACGGCGCCGAACTTCATCGCATTAACTGGCTGGGCGATATCTCTGAGAAGGGCTTTAAACAGGCCGCGGGACTGATGGTCAACTACCTCTATGTGCTGGACGATATCGAACGCAACCACGAAAACTATACCGCCAAGGCGACCGTTGCTTGCTCAAGTGAGGTGCGTGACCTCGCCAAACGCGCCCGCAAGCTGGCCAAGGGAGAGACCACCAAATGAGCCACAACCTATTTGAAACCT
Source organism: Halomonas sp. KHS3 (assembly GCF_000830495.1). Classification (NCBI taxonomy): domain Bacteria; kingdom Pseudomonadati; phylum Pseudomonadota; class Gammaproteobacteria; order Oceanospirillales; family Halomonadaceae; genus Halomonas; species Halomonas sp. KHS3. The sequence goes on from NZ_JWHY01000011.1 coordinate 231,448, forward strand.
TTGCGGCCAAAATGCGTGAGCGCGCAGAGGCCGATTTTATTACTACCCGCGATGGCCGCCGCTATAGCTATACCGATGCGCTGACCATCAGTGCGCAGCTTGCCGGAGCGCTAACCGAGTTAGGCGTTAAGCAAGGCGACCGCGTTGCCGTGCAGGTAGATAAAAGCCCTGAAGCTATTTTGCTTTACCTGGCCTGCCTGCGCATCGGTGGCGTCTATCTGCCCCTCAATACGGGCTATACCGGCGATGAGATTCGCTACTTTTTAAATGACGCAGAGCCGGCGCTGTTTGTTTGTCGCCCCAAAATAGAAGAGCAAGCGCGGTCACTTGCTACTGAGACTGGCTGTCCGGCGGTGGTCACCCTGGGCAGCGCCGCCGATGGCAGCCTGATGAAAACCGCCCAAGCGGCAGCCCCAAGAGAGGACATCGTGGCACTTGGCGAACGCGACCTGGCCGCTATTCTTTACACCTCGGGTACCACCGGGCGCTCCAAAGGCGCCATGCTAACGCACAAAAACCTCGCCTCTAATGCCGAGACCCTGGCCAAAGCGTGGCATTTCAGCGCTGATGATCGGCTGATCCATGCACTGCCGATTTTCCACACCCACGGCTTATTCGTCGCCTGCAACGTCACCTTGATAGCGGGCGCCAGCATGCTCTTCCTGCCTAAGTTCGATTCCGATGTCATTTTTGAAGAGTTGCCCCGTGGCACTGTGATGATGGGCGTTCCTACCTTCTATACGCGCTTGGTTCAGGACGAACGACTGACCCCAGAAGCGACTGCCAACATGCGGCTGTTCGTTTCCGGCTCTGCTCCGCTCACCGCCGAGACCCATGAGGCGTTTGAAGCCAAAACGGGCCATGCGATTCTTGAGCGCTACGGTATGACCGAAACCAATATGAACCTCTCCAACCCCTATGACGGCGCCCGCCGAGCAGGCACTGTGGGAATGCCGCTACCCGGCGTGGAGATGCGCATTACCAACCGAGAAAGCGGCGATGAGGTGCCGTTTGGCGAAATTGGCATGCTGCAGATCCGCGGCCCGAATGTGTTTATCGGCTACTGGCGGATGCCTGAAAAAACCCGTGAGGAGCTGTTAGACGACGGCTTTTTCATTACCGGCGATCTAGCCATGGTCGACGATCAGGGCTATGTACATATTGTTGGCCGCGACAAAGACCTGGTGATTTCCGGCGGCTATAACGTCTACCCCAAAGAGGTAGAGCAGGTGATCGACGAGCTCGATCAAGTCGCCGAATCCGCGGTAATCGGCCTGCCGCATCCCGACTTTGGCGAGGGCGTGACCGCCGTGGTCGTACGCCAGCAAGGCGCTGATCTTGGAGAAAACCAGCTTGAAGAGGAGGAAGTAATCACCCATTTAGATGGTCGGCTCGCTAAGTATAAGCAGCCCAAGCGGGTCTTCTTTGTCGATGAACTGCCCCGCAATACGATGGGCAAAGTACAGAAAAATGAACTGCGCAAGCGGTTCAACGACACCTACCAAACCCCTTAGTCGCGACTCCTAAGGTTTACCCATCCCTGAACGTTTGCCCCAACTCTTTAGCCCGGAACGATACGGCAAAGAGGCGGGGCGTTTTTTTGCGAAAAGGAACCATTTGCTCTACTAAATGTTAAGGTAAGGTCACTTAACAAACGATGGAGCAGATTGCCTTGACTACGCCTACCGTTACCAACGGCATCACCGCCACCGAGCTATATAAGTTAGTCAGTCAGCCAGCGCACAACAGCGCTGGAGATGCGCCCCTTGAGTGGCCTGAGGGCACTATCAGCCTGGATGAGACGAATCAGACCCTGATCTGGGAGCTTAACGATTACGGCAACTTGCCGATTACCCTGTCGCGCAGCGAAAATGAGTGGGTCGCCATGGCGCCTATCGTTGCCGTGGAGAGCGTTAAAAACACCGCTGAGCTCAACGAAGTACTGCTGCGCCAGGGCATTGCGTTACCGCTGGCCTCCGTGGGGATTGTCGAGATCGACGGTCACGACTTCTATGTGGCTTACGGGCAATTGTTTGGCGACTCAAAACTTGAATCAATTTGCGCCGAGCTCCACGCCACGGCCAGTGCGGCCATGGATGTTGCCGAACTGATTCAGACCCATTTCGCCTAACGTTAGTTAATTGGTCAATGTCACTTGCACAGTGGCACTTTACAGTCCTTTTTTTAAGAGAAATTTCTTATGTTAAGCAAAATCATGACGGCGCTACGTGGCAAAGCAAATGAAACCGGTCAAGCGGTGGTGGACTCCCAGGCGCTGCGCATTTTAGACCAGGAAATCCGCGACTCAGAAAATAGCCTGAGCCAGTCTAAAACTGAGCTTACCCGCCTGATGGGCCAGCGCCAGTTGAACAGCAATAAAGCCGACACGCTGGAAAGCAAAATTGCCGAGCTGGAAAAAAGCGCTGAAGCCGCTTTGGATAAAGGCGAGGAAGCGCTGGCCGTGGAAGTCGCCGAGCGCATGGTGGCGCTACAGGATGACCTGGAGGCGGAACGTGCCATTATTAGCGAGTACGACGCCAGCATCGAAAAACTGCGCGGCGCTATTCGCGGTACCGACAACCAGCTTCGCCAACTCAAGCAACAAGTGAGCGTGGTCAAAGCCACCGAGTCGGCGCAGAAAGCCCAATCCGCCGTGGCCGCTCGCCACTCGGGTCAGAACAGCGCCATGAGCAGCGCCATGGAATCCCTGGAGCGCATTAAAGAGCGCCAACAGCTTAACTCAGCGCAAATGCAGGCTGCTGACGATATGGCCGCAGAAGAGAGCGGCAGCTCGCTGGAAGCCCGCTTGAAAGCAGCCGGTGTGGGTGGCCAGAATCGCAAAGCAGACGACGTGTTAGCGCGCCTGAAAGCGAAGAAAAACGCCGCACAGGAATAAGCGTTAAGAGCAAGTCAGCGTTTAAATTTATTAGGGAGCCAGGCCATGTTTAACACCCTCAAGGCACTTTTTCGCGCTACGACGGAGAAGCCACACGAGCCTAACGAAGGCCGCCCGGTGGCCGCTGGCCTGCCTATGAGTATCAGCCAAGAAGACCTTGAGGACCTACGCCTGGATGGGCGCGTCAATATTAAGCTGATCGGCCTGCGCGCCCACCCCGATGCGCTGTTTCGCTGGAACGACGATGCCTACCATCATATAGCTGCCGTGGGGCACGTCGATCTTGGCCAAGGAGCGTACCTGGTGCGCTTCTATCTGGATAACGACACCTGGCTGCAGGCCAATATTGAGAACGGTCAGGTGCTTGAATATAAGCTGTTCGACTTTTACCGTGTTGCCCATCTCTCGGATGCCGAATTTGATCATTTGATAAACGGTGAAGATAAACAGCCCGACAGCATCGGCGCCCAAACCATCGCGCTCACCTCAACCACTGAGGAGGCGCGCAGTTGCACCTATCAGCGAGTGTGGGGGAATGATGACAGCCTGTGGTCGCCGCCGGTGGTTTTCGAAGAGCAGGTAATGACCACCGAGAGCGTGTCGGCGCGCCATGTGACCCACCATGCCATGCTCTATGAGCGTACCATCGAAGGCGCTGAGCGTATGGAGTACTTACTGCTGAGCGCAGAAAGCGATGGCGAAGGCAGCTTTATGGTGGTGCACAACGTGGGGGTAGATGTGGCCTCCGTCGATATCGACGCTGTTTGACCCGCAAGTCTATTTTTAAGCTACTGAAAAGGAAGCAACCACCATGGTGAATTACCTCTACGGCCTGCCATCATTTATCGCCTATCTAGTCACGGCGATTGTACTGCTCGCCGCCTTTATGTACTGCTACAGCCGGATTACCCCGCACCACGAGTGGACGCTGATTCGCGAAGGTAATGCGGCCGCTGCTTCTGCCTATGGCGGCTCCATTTTAGGCTTCACCATTCCGCTGTACAGCGCGATGGCAAACTCCATTAGCTTCATCGATTTTGTGCTCTGGGGCATTGTCGCCTTTATCGTTCAACTGGCCACCTTCTTTGGCGTTAAGTTGTTTCTGCGCAAGCAGGGCGAAAGCCTGTCTCAGCACATTACCGAAGGCCACCAGGCCTACGGCATTTTAATGGCCAGCGTGGCCGTGGCAGTCGGCTTACTCAACGCCGCTTCGATGACTTGGTAACGACGTGGTAAAGGAGAGCCTGCATGTCAAAACACGATAGTACCCCTCATTTGCCGCGCCGCAAGCGCAGCGGGCGCTTGTCACTGGCAATGATGGGCGCCAGCGCCTTTGGCCTTACCGCCTGTGGCCAACCGCCCCAGGAAGAGCAAATCACCGATATAGAGTTCGACCAGCCGCGCAGCTTTCAAAGCGTTGAGGATTGTGTTGCGGAGAATGTCTATACCCGTAGCGCCTGTGAAGATGCTTACGAAGCCTCATTAAAAGAGGTGCCACGCTATAGCACCCTGGAGGAGTGCGAAGCGGAGAATGGTGAAGGCGCTTGTACCGCGCCGACCGAAGAGCAGTCTCAAGCGGCTACGGGTAGCACCGGCGGCAGCTGGTTCATGCCTGCCATGATGGGTTATATGGTCGGCAGCATGATGTCCAACACCAATCGTGGACGCTCCTTCGAGCGGGTGTATCAGGAGCCGGTGTACCGCAATCGCCAGAACCAGGGCAACTGGAACACGGCCTCTAGCCAGGCGACTCAGCGCGTCACTCAGCGTAACGATGCCATGCGTAGCTCAGTGGCTCAGAACCGCCAAGCCGCGTCTCAGCGCCGAGGCTTTGGCTCACGCTCTTCTGCCCGCGGCGGCTGGGGCTCATAACCCCCAGGCAAACATTACTATGCTGCGAATCGATATCCCTGAAAGGAAAGAGTGGAAAGCCCTGGCCCACGAGCTGGGCTTTCATTTTCATACCATCGACGGGGAGCCTTACTGGAAAGAGGATGCCTACTACCAGTTCAGCCTAGAGCAGGTAGAGCGAGATATCGAAGCGCCTACCGAGGAAGTGCATGAGATGTGCATGGAGCTGGTGGACAAGGTTTGCCACTCCAATGCGCTTATGCAGCGTCTGGCGTTGCCTGAACACATGTGGGACAGCATCCATAATTCCTGGAAGTCGGGCCAACCGCACCTCTACGGGCGGATGGATTTTGCCTATTCAGGCGATGGCCCGGCGAAACTGCTGGAACTCAACTACGACACCCCTACCTCACTCTACGAAGCAGGCTTCTTTCAGTGGGTGTGGCTTGAGCAAGCTATCCAACAAGGCATCCTGCCGCGCCATGCGGATCAGTACAACTCGATTCAAGAGCGCTTGATCAATGCTATGGCGCACCTTGGCGATCGCATTGAAGCGCGTACGCTCTACTTCTCCTGTATCAAAGATAATGCCGAAGAGCGCGCCACCGTGCATTATTTACAAGACGTGGCGGTGCAGGCAGGCCTCAATGCGCCCTTTATCTTCACCGAAGATATTGGTCTACGCCCAGGGACGGAACACTTTGTTGACCTTGATGACCAGCCTATCCACGCCCTGTTCAAACTCTACCCCTGGGAAGAGATGGCCGACGATGCGTTTGGCGAATATATCCCGCAGCTAAACACCCACTGGTTTGAGCCGCCCTGGAAAGCCATTCTCTCCAACAAGGGGATTCTGCCCCTTTTATGGGAGCACTTTAAGGGCCACCCCAATCTGTTACCAGCGTTTTTTGAGGATGCCAACAGCCCCCCACTGCCTGCGGGCTGGGTGCGTAAACCGTTCTTCTCCCGGGAAGGCAGCAATGTGGAGCTGATCACTCCAACTGGCCAGCGGGAGGCCGTGGACGGCCCCTATACCGACAGCCCATGGATTCGTCAGGCCTACCACCCGATGCCGTGCTTTGGTAATAACCACGCCTTAATTGGCAGCTGGGTAGTGGGCGACCGTGCCTGCGGCATGGGCATTCGTGAAGACGTTGGTCGCATCACCAAAGACTCCTCCTGCTTTGTGCCCCACGCGATCGTGTAAGCGCAAGTACCAAAATACACTTATGACAGGCTAGCCAGTCCTCACAAAAAAAGCTGAAATCGTTGCCACTACCCTAAGTAGAGTGGTAAGTATCACTCTACTTCTAACCCTGAGCGCTATTGAGCAGCGCCGTTAGGGCCACCGTTTACTTTGGAGCAACGGCGAACATGATGGCGCGCTGGAAATCCCTACCTTTACGGCTTCGTCTATTTCTCTCTTTTGGGACAGTCTTAGCATTCGCGATGCTTTTGGCGCTCTATCTTCAAGCACGTTCACACAGCCAAGCGCGGCTGGATAACCTGCTTAATCAAGAGCTACCGGCACAGGTCAAAGGGCTGGCAGCGCATATAAACCTCAGCCTTAGCCAGGATCTTGCCATTTCCGAAAGCTTGGCCAATAGCTACTTTATTGAGCAGTGGGTTCGCGAAGGCCTACCGGAAGAGCGACAAAACGACATTGCGGCGTATCTAGCGCGTCTTATGGAGCAGTTAGACACCGAGCTGCTGTTTATCGCCGCTCAACACCAGGGTCGGGGCTACTATTTCCAACTGCGCAACGGTGAATTTCTGCAGCGCATTATCCAGCCCCCCGGCAGCGAAGATGACTGGTACTACCACTTTACTGACAGCGACAACGCTTACGAGCTAAATTTAGATAGCGACACCTTCTCACCCGACGATGCCTTTGTGTACGTCAATTATCGCAGCACGGTAAATGCCGCCAACGGTCGACCGCTGGTCGTGGCCGGTGCGGGGCTTGATCTCTCCCAAATGGCCAGTTTGATTGATGACTTTCGCTTAGGCGGTAGCGGACACGCTTCGCTGCTCAGCGCCGAGGGTGAGCTGCTTGTTCGCAGCGGCGAAGCCAAGCGTAGTGATGAATCAGCTCCTACTGTCGCAACAGCCACCGAGGCCTTACCAGAGCAAGCGTCGCAGCGTTTGCTGCAAAACGAGCAGCTACAGGTGCATGAAGCGACCCGTGACGGTCAAGAAGTGTTGGTCAGCACGATCTGGCTCCCCGAGCTGCAGCGCTACCTAATGGTGGAAGTCGATAAAAAGGCGTACCTGGCGTCCACCCACGAGCGCTTCCTGGAGTCCAGCGGTATAGGGCTGCTCATTCTGCTCGTTGGGCTGCTGGTACTCTACCCGCTGACTGGCAGCCTCATCCGCCCGCTGATTGATTTCCAGCGCCAGTTGAAAGACATCACCTACAGCCTGGATCTTTCGCGGCGGGTCAGCACCGATGACAAAGCCGAACTTGGCGACTTAGCCAACCAAACCAACGAGCTCCTTGAGCGCCTCTCCCGCGCTATTGCGGCAGTGGCCAAAAACGCTCAGGCACTAACGCAAGTCGCTGACCGGCTGGCGAAAACCGCCGGGCTTTCCGGTGTGCACGGTAGCGATATCGATCATGAAGCAAGCCAAACCATGGCCGCAGCGGTCGAGGAAATGGCCTCTTCGGTAGCGGAAATAACTTCCACCATGGAAGAACTCTCTACCTCATCAACCCAAATTGCCGATCACTCTCAGTCGGTGGTCGACGTTGCCAATCAGACGCTGGAGCGCAGCCGGAAAGGCAGTTCGGCCATGCAGCTGCTACAGTCAAAAATGCAGGATATCCGTAGCGACAGCGAACAGAGCCTGACAGAGATCATGACGCTGGGGGCGAAATCCAAACAGATCAACAAGGTTATGGAGCTGATCAACACCCTGGCCGCTCAGACCAAGCTGATCGCTTTTAATGCCGCCTTGGAAGCTTCAAGCGCAGGGGAATCGGGCCGCCGCTTTTCGGTTGTCGCCAGTGAGATACGCCGCTTGGCTGACAGCGTGACCGACTCAACCCAAGAGATTGAAGCGCATACCGATGATATTCAGACGGCGATTAATCGCTTGGTGGTGGCCTCTGAAAAAGGTGCCTCCTCAATCGAGCAGGGCGTTGAGGCAAGCATGAGTACCGCCCAGGATCTGGAGGCGCTGCTCAAGGCAGCGAGTCAAACCAGCAGCGCGGCCCAGCAGATATCGCTCTCCACACAGCAGCAAAAAACCGCCAGCAGCCAGGTGGTGATGGCCCTACGCGATATCGATACGGCCAGTTCTCGCAACGCACACTCAGTGCGCAGTATTACCGATATTAGCCAGGACATGATCCATATGTCGGCTGAGCTTAACGCGCTGGTGCAGGAGTTCACCCTAACAAATAAAAATCGCTGATAAGGATACCGGATGAGTGTAATTCGGGTAGTCATTGCCGACGACAGCCAAGTAGCCCGCGACGTGCTACGCGATATCCTCAGCCGGGACGATGATATTGAGATCGTGGGGGAAGCCACTAATGGTCGCGAAGCGGTGGAACTGGCCAAGCGCCTTGCGCCGCAGCTGATCACCATGGATCTCAACATGCCGGTGATGGACGGCTTGTCCGCGATCGAAGAGATCATGTACAGCAAAGGAGTGCCCATTCTGGTAGTCAGCGACCGCTCCGATGCGCAAACGGCTTATCAAGCCCTTGAGGTAGGCGCGTTGGAGGTCATGCCTAAACCCACTCTGGAAGGAGCCGATGCCGAACGCTTGCTGGAGCGTGTACGCCTGCTTTCCGGCGTGGCAGTCATCACTCGTCTACGTCGACGCGGCTTAGCACCTCCCCCCACTCCTCCAATAGCGACGTTTACTGTAACGCCACGGGGGGTGCCGCGTAACTTCCAGCACGTGGTCGCGATCGCCTGCTCAACCGGTGGCCCGCAAGCCTTAGTGCGGGTGCTGCGGAGGCTACCCAGCGGGTTTCCAGCCCCCATTGTGATCGCCCAGCACATCAGTCATGGATTTATTGATGGCATGGCGCAATGGCTGGCATCCCTTTGCACTATGCCGGTTAGCGTGGGCCAAGAGGGCGAACGGCTACGCCCTGGGCATATTTACCTATCACCTTCCGAGCGTGATTTATGCGTATCCTCCCGCCACCGCTTCCAGCTTCAACCCAGTCCTGAATGCTCCCTGTACCACCCCAGTTGCGATGTGCTGCTGCAAAGTGTCGCGGCGGTCTACGGCAGCGATGCGATTGGTATTATTTTGACCGGCATGGGCCGCGATGGAGTGAATGGCATGCGAGCGATACATCGCGCAGGCGGAACCACTTTCGCGCAAGATGAAGCCAGCTCGGTGATTTATGGCATGAATCAGGAAGCCGTCAAAGCAGGCGTCATACAGTATGAATTACCGCTCGATAGCCTTCCGGATCGACTGCTACGCGATGTCCATGGCTGCATGGATAGCCGACCGGAGCCTCTGGCATGAGTGCGTTTGCTCCCTTCAAAGCTCTGGTGCATCAACGCTGCGGTTTACACCTAGATGGCTTGGCCGAAGCCCGGCTATTCCGAGCAGTAGCCAGCTTACAGGCCTCCACGGGGCTAACCGACATCACTCAGCTCCTCAAGCAATTAAGCTGTGACACGGCGCTATTCGATCAATTTGTCAGCCAGTTAACGGTCAACGAAACCTATTTTTTTCGCGAACCTGACGCCCTGGACTGGCTGGTCAACACCTATTTACCGCAACGCCTAACGACAGAGCAGCCGCCGCTCTCTATCTTCAGCGCGGGCTGCTCTTCCGGTGAGGAGCCCTATAGCGTAGCGATGATGCTGTTTGAGCGCTTTGGCGAGCGGGCCAAAGCGCTGTTTACTCTTACCGGCGGCGACCTGGATCACCAGGTTCTCGCCAAGGCACGCCAGGCCGTTTATGGCGGTATGGCGTTTCGCGCCCTCTCCCCCGCCTTCAAAAAGCGTTACTTCAGCCCCCACAAGGGGCGTTACAAGCTTCACGAACCGCTGCGCCAATGGGTAACCTTTCGGCCGTTTAACCTGTTAAACGCCAACGAAGACAGCCCCGTCGGCCCCTTTGATGTAATTCTGTTTCGCAATGTCTCGATCTACTTTGACCAGCAGACGCGGCGCCATATCCATCAGCAACTTAGCCAGTTGCTGGCCCCCAATGGCATTTTACTCTGCGGCGTCACCGAAACCCTGGGTAACGATCTCGGCGTGTTTGAATTGACCGAAGCTCAGGGCGTATTTTACTTTCGCCATGCAGAGCAACCCGCGATAGTGCCAGAGACGCCCCTTCAGCCCTCATTACTTGCGATGGACAACATGGCTGAAGACAGTATTACTGAAGACAGTCTTAGCGTTGCTGAGAGCGCAAATAAACAGCTAGCGTTAGACAACTGCACTGACGTGGCACCCCAGGCGCCACGTCAGCATGCAACGGAAAAAGAGCCAACGGACAGCATTAGCCACCAACTGCACACCGCCCATCGGTTGCTCAACCAAAATGCGTTTGACGACGCCGCTACGCTGCTTGAGGCGCTGCTTGAGCAACAGCCGTGGTCGATCGATGCGCTGGTGCTGGCCGGGTTGGTCGCCCGCTGGCAGCAGCGGCCCCAGCTCGCCTACGAGCATTTTAAGCGGGCCATTTACGTCGCCCCGGAGTGTTGGCCGGCCCATTTCTACTTAGCTGAACTTTATCGCCAAGGCGAACTGGCCGATAAGCCATTACAGCGCAAGCAGCGCTATGCTGCGGTGGTTCGTTTGCTGACCACTGCGCCCACCTCTGATGGAGGGCTAGACACCATCACCCCACCACTACCGCCAGGCGATGCGCGCTTTCTAGCCGAACGTTATTTAGACGCGGTTAACCTAACACTGGCATCAACCAGTACCACCCAGGGAGTGGGTTAATTATGGCGCTGGATATTCGCCGCTTTATACAACGATTTGTGGAAGAGGCAGCCGACCACCTGCCCCGCTTACGAGAAGGAATTAGCGCACTGGAGCAGGGCCATGCTGATCGCGAACAGATCAACGACCTGTTCCGCGCAGCGCATACGCTGAAAGGCTCGTCGCGAATGCTTAAACTGGTGCCGATCACGGCGCTGGCACATAGCACTGAAGAACTGCTCAGCGCTCTGCGCGACGGCACCCTAACCGCAACGCCGAAGGTGACCAGCCTACTCAGCCAGGCGGTGGACGGTCTTTCTGACTTAGTCAGTCGACTCGCCGAAGGAGCGACAGGTAACGACCTACCCGCGGCTGATGAGGCGCTATGTAGCGCCCTGGAAGCGGCTGCCCTCGGTCAGGCCCCACCCCCGCCCATTACTCCCGCTGAGGCGGCGCCATCCTCTGTGCCTGCGCTACCGTCCTCCTCAACACCGCCTTCCTCCGCTGCGCTGGTGGCGGAGAGCGAACTGCGGCTCAGCGATACTGTGCGGGTTCGCTTGGATCGACTGGACGATGTTATTCGTTTGATGGGCGAAGTACTTTCCGGCCATCATCATTTACATACCCTGGTTGACCAAGCCCGTGAGCTAAGCATCACACCTCCTGCCGAACAGCAGGGGCCTTTTCACGCCTTTCACCGTGAGCTGAAAGATAGCGTGTTAAGCCACGATTCGCTGATGAGCGACCTACACGACCGCGCACTGCAAATGCGCATGCTGCCGCTAAGCGTGGTGTTTGATCCACTCGCGCATATGTCCCGGGAATTGGCCCAGTCACTCGGCAAACAGGTCGACTGCCGGGTGCGAGGCAGCGAAATCGAACTTGATCGCCAGATGATTGATCGCCTGTCGGATCCGCTTATTCACCTGCTGCGCAATGCCTTGGATCACGGCTTAGAGCTGCCTGCCGAGCGCCAGGTAGCGGGTAAACCTCCCCGTGGGCAGTTGATTATCGAAGCCTGGCAGGATGCTGGCTGGGTGGTGGTAGAGATGCGTGACGACGGCGCGGGTATTTCGCTTGAAGCGGTACGTCAAAAAGCGCTCGCCAAGCAGTTGGTGAGCGAAGAGCAGCTCCATGCACTGAGCGAACAGGAAACGCTAGAGCTTATATTCCTGCCGGGCTTCTCTACCAAGAGCATGATTACCGACTTTTCTGGCCGCGGTGTGGGCATGGATGTGGTCAAGCGCACCGTGGTGGATGAGCTTAACGGCGACCTGCAGCTTGCCAGCGAACGCGGTAACGGCACCCGCTTTACTCTGCGCCTGCCACTCTCGTTGGCGATGATGCGGGTACTGCTGGTCAGCGTCGGCGGCGTCAACCTAGGGGTAACGGCGCCTTACGTATCAGAGTTGGTAGAGTGCTCATCACAATCATTTATTGATGCTGCGGGTCAGCGCACGCTGATTTTACGCAATGAATTTGTGCCGGTGGTATCGCTAGCCCAACTGCTTGAGCTACCAGAGACGGAGTCCGGTACTGATACCACCCTACTGCTGGTCGTCCACCAGCGGCACCAGAAGCTTGCTCTGATTATTGACTCCCTGATTGATGAACGCGATATGATCATCAAGCCACTGCCCGTACATCTGCGTTATTTACCGCTGGTCTCGGGCATGGTTTCCATGGGACGCAATGCGCTGGTAAGCCTACTCCACGTACCCGCTTTACTGGAAGTCACCCGACACAGTGCCCAACGTGCTAACGAAGAGCGTGCATCCTCCGCTCTCGCGAAACGCATTTTGGTGGTCGACGACTCACTGAATACCCGCGAAATAGAGAAAGATGTACTCGAAGCGTGGGGCTACCACGTTACCCTGGCCGAAAATGGTCGCGACGGATTAGCCAAAGCACTGGCAGAGCCGTTTGATGCCGTACTTACCGATGTTGAAATGCCGGTAATGGATGGCTTTGCGCTGACTGCCCGACTGCGCGAAAATGAGGTTTATCGTTATCGGCCAATTATTATTATCACCTCGCGGGAAAAGGAGGCTGATCGGCGACGCGGTATTGAAGTCGGTGCTGACGCTTATATCGTCAAAGGTAGCTTTGACCAAAACAATTTAGTTGAGACACTCCAGGCCCTACTGGGTTAATCACGAGTGATACTGACACGACGGTTAATGACATAGCCATTAAAGACACAACTACCATGAGGTCATGGAATGCCTATCCTGGTCGTAGACGACGATCCGCTTGCCGGGGAAATGACGGCGGCACTGCTTGAGCATCAGGGCCATGAGACGCTGCTGGCCATTGACGCGATGGAAGCCGTTGAGCAGCTAGATAATCGCAGCGATATCAAGCTGATTATCAGCGATATGCACATGCCCCTCATCAGTGGGGTAGCACTGCTGGCGATGCTGCGCGAGCAGGCTAATCACCTACCGTTTATTTTACTCACCGGAGACACGCCGGACATAACGCTTCAGCAAACACCAGGCCTGGATGCCTGTTTGCGTAAAGATGCCGAGCTGGCATCCAACCTGGAAGCCGCAGTAAAACAGGCGCTTGATGAGTAACCATCGCTAGAGGGAATGGATCACTGATGGAATGGATCGCCGCTTTCGTTCACTTACGTAGGTAGTTTGATGTCTAAGCCCGCCCCTTCGCTGCACGATAAGCTGAACCAGCTGCGTGAGCGTTTTATTGAGCAGCTTCCGTCCCGCTTAGCGCAAACCGCCGAGCTGTGGCAGCAGAGTCGCACGACGAGCGAAGAACAGGCGCGACTCGCGCCAGAGCTGCACCGTTTCTTTCATAGTTTGAAAGGAACCGGGAGGTCGCTGGGATTTGAGCGGCTTGCCCAGCTGGCGGATCAGGCGCAGGAGGCGCTCACTACCTCTCCCGCCCGCGCCGATATCGATACGTTTATCAGTCAATTGCTTCTCCTGATGGGTCACGAGCAGCAGCACCTGCGCTCCCACCAGGGTCAACAGCAAGCGCTGGCGGCCGTAAACAGCTTCGAGCTTTCCAGCCAGGTTGAGCCACTGCGCAATAAGCGCCAGCGGTTAATTTATCTGTGCGACGATGAGCCCGAGCAGGTCGATCAATTAATCCATCACCTACGCTGCTTTGGTCACGAAGTCGTTCAGTTTATCGATACAGACACATTCTTTAACGCTGTGCTCACTCGTCGCCCTGACGCGGTCATCATGGATGTGCAGTTCCCCCAAGGCCAGACGGCAGGCACTGAAACCCTGACCAGCTTGAACAAGCTGACAGGCCAACCGCTTCCTGCCATCGTTTTGTCGGCCCACAGCGACTTTCATTCGCGCCTGAGTGCCGTTCGTGCAGGCTGCGGCGGCTACTTTACCAAACCGGTAAAACCGCTGGATCTGATGCTGGCAGTGGATGAACTGACCGCTCCGGCGGCAGAAGAGCCACTCAAGGTGCTAGTGGTGGATGATGAGCCCGAAGCAGCCGCTTACCACGCTCTGTTGCTTGAAGAGAGCGGAATGCTGACTCATCAGGTTCACCATCCCGCCGATGCGCTCACGGTAATGGAGCGCTTTAGCCCCGATTTACTGTTGGTCGATGTGTATATGCCGGTGTGTTCTGGGGAAGAGCTGGCATCGATTATTCGCCAGCAGCCGGAACACCTGGGTCTACCGATTATCTATCTCTCCAGTGAAACCGACAGCCAAAAGCAGATATCCGCTATGTCTGCGGGGGTTGAAGCCTTTCTCACCAAACCCGTTCAGCCCGAAGAGCTGGTCTCTGCCGTGCAACTGCGCGCCGAACGCCTGCGTCTGCTGCGCTCATTAATGACCCGCGACAGCATGACCGGGCTGTATAACCACAGCACCACCACTGAACTGATCAATAAAAACCTCGCTCAGGCGCACCGTGATAATAGCCAGCACGCCATGGCGATGATCGACATTGATCACTTCAAGCACGTCAACGACACCCACGGTCATTTGGCGGGTGACCAGGTCATTATCACCCTGGCAAGACTATTAAAGAGTCGCCTGCGTCTCTCCGATATTATCGGCCGCTACGGCGGAGAAGAGTTTGTTGTGCTGCTAAAGGGCATTAATGCCGAGAAAGCCGCCACATTGATCGATAGCCTGCGCGAGGATTTTGCACTGATTGATTTTCACACCGGTGAGGTTCGCTTTCGCTGCACCTTCAGTGCAGGCATTAGCAGCTTCCCCGCACAACCTTCTACCGAGCCGCTGCGTTTAAGCGCCGACCAAGCGCTCTACCGCGCCAAACACCAAGGTCGCAATCAGGTAGTGATATCGCCGGAGCTGGCCGATGACCGCTGAATTTCCCCGCAACGGCGAGGCAAATGACCAGCCGCCCGCTACCCAAACCCTTGACGAGGCATTAGCAGCACACGGCGATGCTGAGGCGGTGGTAGATATTGATGAGCCTACCCAACAGCTAGTGCTCTTCCGGCTCAACGGCCAGCCTTTTGCACTACCCGGCAGCGCGGTGAGTGAAATTCTATCCAGCGACCAACCCGTCTATTACGTGCCGGGACTGCCTTCCTCTACCGAAGGTGTGCTGCACCTGCGGGGCACAATCGAGTCCGTCATTAGCCTGCATCGACTACTCGGTTTACCTGCACCGGAAGGTAACAGTAAGGGGATGATTCTGTTAGTGAGCGCGGCAGGGATTACTAGCGGTGTGCGTATTGAACAGCTTGATGATGTGTGCGAGGTCACTCAAAGTATGCTGCAAGCGCCGCCAGAGACGCTTTCCGGCACGTTGCGCCCTTATGTCAGCGCGCTATGGCAGATAGATGAGCAAGAAGCGCTTGCCCTGCTTGACCCAGAGGCGCTCTTCGACGCCTACCAGCAGGGGCTCGGTTAAAGTGCCCTTGCATCGCGGCCATCATGAACAGGCCCAGGTTGCCTTGGTGCTGTTTTGCGTAGGGCCTTACCGTACCGCCTTGGAAGCGCGCCATGTGCTGGCCATGACCGATCACCCCACGGCACCGCGCACTGCCAATGCTCAAACGTTGCTTTATGAAGGTGGTGACCATGGCTCCCCACCTAACCGCTGGCTCACCCTACGCGACGCTCAAGCAGCCAGCGACAACAACAGCACTTGGCAACTGGGCGTGAGCGGTGACATAACGCTTCAGCAACTGCCTGCCAACACCCTCTACCCGCTGCCTAAACTGCTGCTTTCCCGCCGATTTTCCACGGCGCTATGCGGGTTAACCTTCGTCCAGCAACAGCTAGTACTGCTACTGGATGCCCGCAAGCTTAATCCTTAGCTTTCTCAGCCCCTGCTCTTAGCCAGCCAACCACAAACAGCTAATGGCATCGCCCTCGGCTATGTCGCTATTGGCCGGAATCACTGCAAAAGCATCGGCGTTAATACAGGATGAAAGCACCCCGGAATTCTGATCCTCAAAGGCCGTCGCCGTCACCCCGCTTGGCGTGAACTCAAGCGTTACACGCATATAGTGCTCACGTGGGCCGGTGAAGGTAGCAAACCCCGCTTTCGCGGTCACCGCTGGCAGCGATGTTAGCGCTGGACAACCAAGCATTGCGCCCAGTAAGGGACGCAAAAACAACCAGGCACCAACAAACCCCGAGACCGGATTGCCTGGCAAACCGACAAACCGCACCTGGCTGCCGTCATCGCGAGGCAAACGACCCAGTGCCAGCGGCTTACCGGGGCGGATCGCCAGCTTCCACATATCGAGCTGGCCAATCGCTTCCAGCGCAGCTTTGACATGATCCTCTTCGCCGACGCTGACGCCGCCAGTGGTGACCACCAGGTCTGCCTCAGCAGCGGCGGCCGTTAACAGTGCCACAGTGCGGGCATAGTCATCCGGAACACTAACGGTACTCACCACCTCGGCGCCAAAGTTCTCTAACAGGCGCCTAAGCATCGGCCGGTTTGAGTTGTAAAGCTGCCCCGGCTTTAGTGGCGTACCCGGATCAATAATCTCATCGCCCGTCGAAAGCAGCGCCACACAGGGGCGCCGGCGCACGCTGACCTGAGTAATCCCCTGACCTGCCAAGTGGCCAAGGGCCGCTGCTTCGAGCCGCTCACCAGCGTCTAACAGTACGCTGCCCTGGCGCACGTCACGCCCTTGGCGGCGGACATTATCACCTGCGGGAATATCCGCAGGCATCAGCGCACGATCACCGTCAACTTGTACGCGCTCCTGCATCACCACGCAGTCGGCACCGGGAGGAATCTCACCGCCGGTAAAAATACGTGCGCAGCTTCCTGGCGCAAGCGCTTTCGCCTGTGTGCCGGCGGCAATGCGTTGACTCACCGGCAGCCACTGCCCCGCATCAGCAGCGCGCAAGGCGTAGCCATCCATCGCGCTATTATCGAAGGGTGGTACATCCAGCTGTGCGGTGACGGCTTGGGCCAACACACGCCCGGCAGCGGCTTCCAGCGGAACACTCTCGACGCCTATTACGCTGACGTCTGCCAGTAGCGCCTCAAGCGCGGCTGATATCGGCTGCAAGTCACTCATGCTGACCTCGGCCAGGGATGACCAGGTTGGCGAGCATGAACCGGGTATTATGAAGTGATGGCATAGTCGTCTCTAAAACAGAAAAATCGGAGTCGTTAACCCCAACGAGTAGATTACCGATGTAGATAGAATGCCACGATCAACGGTCAGAAACAGCCCGTAGTGGTTACATCTAGCTAGACGACTAGTCAGTTTTATATAAGCTGGCTAAGGCGTTACTGTCGCACCTCGTTGAGAATTTCTTCTGCTACATCGACCCTTACCTTACCAAGCTTCACCAACGCGTCGGCTATTTTCTCAATCTCGTCACCAACCGCACCTGCCATGACCGCAATATTTTTCGCATGGAGTGCCATATGCCCCTTTTGGATGCCAGTCGTCGCTAGTGCTTTGAGTGCAGCGAAGTTCTGAGCCAAACCGACTGCAGCAATAGTGCAGGCAAGCCGTTCGGCAGTCGTTATGTTCATTATATCCAGCGCAATACGCGCTGTAGGGTGAGAGCGCGTGGCTCCACCAATCAAGCCTACCGCCAAAGGCATTTCAATAGTGCCGGTCAGGTTTCCGTCAGCATCGGCTTCCCATCGTGTTAATGAGCTGTACTGTCCTGTACGGGCAGCATAAGCATGGGCTCCCGCCTCTACGGCCCGACAATCATTTCCAGTTGCCAGTACCACAGCACTTACCCCATTCATGATGCCTTTGTTATGCGTGGCTGCGCGATAAGGGTCAATATCGGCGAAGTCATAGGCGGCCAATATGCCATCACGAACCTCTGCACCACCAATTTCGTCCAAAGCCCAAGTAGCCCGTGCTCTCGCTAACCGACGATCCGCCAAGTTGGACAAAATACGCAGATAGGTCTTCCCTCCCGTCCATTTTGCAATATGGGGGGCTACGGCTTCCGCCATGGAATTCACTGCGTTAGCGCCCATTGCATCACGAGTATCGACAATCAGATGGGTGACCACCATTGGCCCAGTGCGTCCTTTCAGAACACGCACCTCCATATCACGGAACCCGCCGCCGTGTTTAAGCAAGACCGGATCTGTTTCATCACATATCAACTGAACGTCCGACTTATGCTCTAGTATCTGCAAACGAGCGAATTCAGGATTCGGAACACCCAGCAACTGAACCTGGGCAATCATGTGAGAATTCGACATGCCTGTCTTAAAACCACCGGTCGAGCGGCACTGACGGGCTGCGTTACAGACAGCGGCTACCACCGAAGACTCCTCTGTCGCCATGGGCACTAGGACATCATGCCCATCTACCAGCATATTGGTCGCCACACCCAAAGGAATGTTCATGGTACCAATGACATTCTCGATCATGGAGTCGGCTGTGGCTGAATCCAGGTTGCCGGTGTTGCCCAGGTGCCTGACAACATCCTCGCTCAACCCAGTGACTTCCACTACCTTTTGTAGCCGCTCTTCAGGTGACATTTTGTGCAACCCTGGAATACGAGAAGTCGTTGTAGTCATTGTTTTTATCTCCTTTTTTAAGAGCGTACTTTCTGTGAAAGTTGTTCAGGCAGCCAAGTAACGATTTCGGGAAAAAGCATAAATAAAATTAATGCAATGAGCTGCAAAACCAAGAAGGGTACGATGGCCCGGTATACAGTTCCCATACCAATATCAGGTGGCAGTACTCCCTTTATGTAAAAAAGCGTGTAGCCAAAAGGCGGGGTGATATAACCCATCTGAGCAGTAATAAGGAAAAGCACTCCGAACCAGACCGGATCAAATTGAAAGGCGTTTATGATAGGTAAGAAGACAGGCACACATAAAAGGATGATGCCAATTTCATCCAGGAATAACCCAAGGAAGACTAAAACCAGCATCATGGAAAGCAGTACTAACCAGCGATTCATTTCAAGGTCTTGAATGAATTGTAGAAGCGAGTCCGCCCCGCCAGTGCCGGTGAAGATGGATACAAATACCTTCGCCCCAATCGTGATCCACATAATCATAGTGGTCACACGCAAGGTATCCATAGATGCAGCAGATAAGTTTTTAAATGTCAGCTGCTTCTGAAAGGCCGCTGAAATCAACGCCCCAACAACACCCACTGCTGCTGCCTCGGTGGGCGTGGCAATACCTGCATAGATACTACCCAGCACGGATAAAACAATCAGTACTGGTAGTATCAGAGCTTTAAGAGAACTCAACATCTCCCCTAGGTTTGTCTTTTCTCCAGACTGCCGAGGAGCTAGGTTTGGCTGGATAATTGCTCTCAGAATAATATAAAAAATATACAGTCCTGCCAGTATTATTCCTGGAACAATACCGGCAGCAAACATTTTGCCAACTGATATCTGGGCAGTAGAAGCATATACAATAGTAATAATTGAGGGAGGGATCAGAATGCCTAATGTGCCTCCTGCACAGATTGTTCCCAGTGCTAATCGCTGGTCATAACCGCGCTGCAGCATAGATGGCAATGCGAGGATGCCCATTGCCGCAACAGCCGCCCCAACAATGCCGGTCATCGCCGCCATCACCGTACAGATCGCCACTGTACCGACGGCCAATCCTCCCGGCAAACGTCGGAACCAGAGCTCCATTGCACGATATAACGCTTCAATAATACCTGAGCGCTGAAGCACGCTTGCCATCAGCACATAGAGTGGGATAGCCAGCAAGATATCTGATGTCATTGCATCAAAGGTTTGGAGAACAGTCAGCACTAGTGCATCAGCTCCCCACAGTATGACTGTGAATAAAATTGCCAAAAATGCCAGTACAAATGCTAAAGGCATCCCGCTGAGCAACAATACCAACAGTGAGACAAACATCATTGAAAGGACAAGAGTAGAATTCATGCTTTCACCTCTTGGCCTTGAATACGCTTAACTGCCCAAATAATTTCAGCCAGCGCTTGCATGAGAAGCAATAAAAAAGCGATCGGAATAAGCGCTTTCACCGGCCAGACGGGGGGATTCCAAGAGGTAAATGAAGTTTCACCACTTGCATAGGCATTCAGCGCTATAGGTAGGCTCTGGTCTATAAAAATCACCGTTACTACAACAATCAGCGCATATGTTAGACAGTCTACTAAGCCTGCCAACTTAAACGGCAGTTTACGGTAAAGTATGTCAACATTGACGTGTCCAGCAGTATGTAGAATATAAGGGCCAGCCAGTAAGAAGTAAGGGCCAAATAATAGTGTCGCAAGCTCCATAGCCCAGGTAGTGGGTGCATTGAAAAAATAGCGGGACACTACTTCGTAGCTGATGACGGCCACCATAATGAAGACAAAAGCCGATACAACCGTGGCCACCCAACGGTTAAGAGCCGTTATAAGGCGGCAGTAGCCAAGAAGAACAGCCATAATTGAACCTCGATGGGAAGGCAATCCGGCCTATTACCGGATTGCCAGCGCGCGGAACCGTAAGGTAGGAACTCAGTCAATCAAGCCAAGTTCTTGCATGAATTCGATTTGGCTATTAAGAATTTCGTTAGCCAATTCGTCATCTCCAGCCGCTCTCCTCCATGCATTCATCGCGGTCGGGCGCCCTTCTGCAATGAGATCGGGGCTCAAATGGGTGATCTGTACGCCTTGCGCTTCGAACTCTTCGAGAGCAACAGTATCCTGGGCAAGGATGTGCTGCCGTAAAGAAGACGAAATCTCACGGGCAGCCACTTCCAAGGCCGCTTTGTAAGAGTCAGGTAAACTATCGTAAGCCGCTTGGTTCGCTACATAACTGGTAGCTGTCGTGGGTTGGTGAAAGCCAGGTACAGCTATATATCCGGCCACTTCTCCCAAGCCTGCTTCAAAATTAGCGGTCAGGTCGCCGCGATCGGCAAGATCAATGACCCCTTTTTCAAGTGCTTGATACACCTCTGCCGTAGGCAATCCTGTCGTAGACACACCAAATTCGCTCATCACCGTGCTGGCCAAGCCAACGAAACGGCCTTTTTTGCCATCCAGATCATCCAGAGATTCGATAGGAAATTTAGAATGGATGGGTTCTTGCCCATAAACCGTAGGTGCAATGTAGTAGAGACCAGCTGACGCATAGGCCTGACGAGCCAGCTCAATTCCCCCTTTCTCATAGAACCAAGCTTCGTACTGGTCAGACTCAGGAAAACCAAACGGTACTGTGCTGGTGAACGCGAAAGCAGGTATAGAACCTGCTTCATAGCCGTCAAATGTCTTCATCATCTGGAAGGCACCTGCACGTACAGCTTCAAATGCTTGGGCCGCTGGCACTAATTGTCCACCGGCAAACAATCGAATTTCAAACTTCCCATCAGTTAATTCGGACACCCGCTCTACAAATTTTTCTTCGTATTCATAGGGCGTCGTCCCCGCATCCCAAAGCGCCTGCATTCGCCAGTTTACGCTGGGCAGATCCTCGGCAATAGCAATAGAAGGAGCCACACAGGCTGTCACAGTGGACACAGCTGCGACCGTTTTTAAAAAGAACCAGCTTTTATTTATGGTTGTTAAGTTCACGATGTTCTCCATGGTGAATGGCAGTGCTATTAGCGCGAACTAGAGACCGCTGCATCACCGATTATTGTTAGAAATAAAACATACTCTTATCTTAAATTAGGGTGATAGAGAAAGCTGGACAAGGTACAATATTCAAAATTGACCCATGTACTGTACCCTTTCCTTAATGGGTACAATTGAGCCTTTTATGAAGCAAAAACCACCTCGAGCACAACAAGTCGCCAATACAGTTATTGAGCGCATTGAGCAGGGACAGCTAACGGCGGGGACAAGATTACCCTCCATTCGCAATGCAACCCTGAGCTTTGGGGTTTCAAAAAATACTATAATTGATGCTTATGACCGCTTAGTCGCGACTGGATATATCAGCCCTCGGCGCGGTTCTGGCTTTTATGTGGAAGCAACCAGACCAGCTCACCCAGCTATCAAGCCTGAACATTTTACTGAAGCGGTCGACTTGGTTTCTCTATTAAGAGAACAATTGAATCAGCATTATGAAGTCAGAGCCGGAGATGGACGCCTGCCGGCAAGTTGGATGGAAAGCTCGGACATACGCCGCTATTTCAAACGCAGCAATCAGGATAATGACGCCAGAGATGAGTTCGAATACGGCAACCCTCAGGGATTGATCGGCCTGCGAGAAGATATCGCCAGAACGCTAAACGATCGTGCAATTAGCGTTCATCCAAATCAAATCTTGATGACGTTCGGCGCCAACCATGCACTCGACCTGATTGTTAGGCATTTTGTAGAGCCCGGTGAAGTGGTGCTAGTTGAAAGCCCTGGTTATTACCCAATGTTTGGTAAATTACGCCTACAGCGTGCCAAAACCATCGGCATCACTAGAGGACCTCAAGGGCTGGATCTCGATATGCTGGAACAGAGTATCCGGGAATACCGGCCAAGGCTTTTGTTTGTTCAGCCTATGGCTCACAACCCTACCGGCACATCCATGTCTCTCCAGAATATGCATGCCTTATTACGTATCGCTGAACAGCATGATTTAACCATCATTGAAGACGATCCTTTTGGTGATATTCTCCCCCGATCAACGCCTCACCTTGCTTCGCTCGATGGCCTTAACCGAGTCATATACGTTGGCACTTTTTCCAAAACGCTATCTGCCAGTATGCGTTGTGGCTACATTGCAGCTAATCAGACGCTGGTTCGGTCACTGATTGATATTAAAATGCTCACGGTGGTTACCAGTTCAAGCATTATTGAAAGGATGATCCATGAAATGATCATTCATGGTCGCTATCGTCGCCAAATGACTCGTTTACGCGAGAGAGTGGCCAAGGCTAGCGCAGCAGCGATCTCCTCGTTGAAAAATATTGGTTTCAAGCAAATTCAGCCACCCACCGGGAGTTACTACATTTGGTGCCCTTTACCAAAAAGCGTAGACGGCCTTGAGCTAGCAAAAAAAGCCTCTGCACAGGGGATTTTCCTAGCACCTGGAAATTTGTTTACTTTAGGCAATGACGAGTCAGGGTCAGCTCTTCGAATCAATATTGCTCTAGCGAATCACCCTTTATTACTAAACTTTCTAAAGGAAGAAGCACTGAGCTAGCCGGTTAAAACCAATGCAGCTATTGCATTGACACTAACTTTCAAGAGCGCGACGACAGCGCAACCCCAATACAAGTCGCCACGCAAACTTGTTGCTACAGCAAGCGGCAGCCTGGAAAATATGCCACTCATTCAACCATGCTGGCCTCGACCTGGGATGACCAGATTAGCGAAGTTGCAGGGTTTGTGGCGGCTATCCAATTGCTCTGCCAGAATGCCGTCCCAGCCGGTGCGGCAGGCGCCGGTTGAGCCAGGCAGGCAGAACACTACCGTGGCGTTGGCTAAGCCGCCGAGGCAGCGGCTCTGGATGGTGGAACTGCCAATTTCCTCACCACTTAGCTGACGAAAGCGTTCTCCAAAGCCTTCGATGCGCTTATCCAGCAGCACCGAGATGGCTTCAGGGGTAGAGTCACGCCCAGTGAAGCCAGTGCCTCCGGTGGTGATGACTACCTGCACATCCGCCTCGGCGATCCAGTTCGCGACCACCGCACGAATACGATAGACATCGTCAGGCACTATGCGCTTTTCAACGAGAGTATGACCGGCGTTGGTTAGCCGCTCGACCAAGGCTTGACCGCTCCGATCCGTCTCTTCCGTGCGGGTATCCGAGACCGTGAGTACGGCTATGTTGAGGGGCACCATTGGCTCACTCATTGACGTCACCCTTGTTTGGCTGCTTTCTTTTTGGCGTGGTGAGCTTCCCAGGCCGCCATTTGCTCAGGCGTAGCGGGCGGCTGGTAAAGCTCCTTCCACTCGCTGTAAGGCATACCGTAAACGTACTCACGTGCCTCTTCGTAACTGAGGCTTTCATCCCGCGCTTCCGCGGCGCTAACCAGCCATTTCGATAAGCAGTTGCGGCAAAAGTCCGCCAGGATCATCAGGTCGATATTCTGGACATCTTTGTTATCGTCCAGATGCTGTAGCAAGCGGCGAAACGCGGCGGCTTCAAGCTCGGTGCGCGTGGTTGGGTCTAACTCATCAAACGCTGACATAACCGTTCCTCTCATACATGGCTTGGGTTATTTAATAACTTAAGGTGAAGCATAACAAAAGACACCGCCGAAAGGCGGTGTCTTAGCGACCATTAAATGCTTATTAACTGGTTCGCGTTGCCGACGGTTCACTGCTGCCGCCAGATGACTTGCGGGCCGCCACCTCTTGTTCCGATAGCGTTTGGTCTTTGACCTCTTCGTACCAAAGATTATGGTGCTCTTTGGCCCAGGTCTCATCCACATAGCCCGTGGTCATACCTTCTAGCGCGCCTTCGGTACCCAACGTGCCGATATAGATATGTCCGAGGGAAACCGCCGTAAGCCCCAATGCGCCCACTGCGTGGATAATATTGGCCCACTGCATGGTGTCACGGCCCTGGTCGAAGTTGGGGAAGTCGAGCACGAAGCCACTGGCAACCACTAAGATTCCCACCGTCGCTAACAGCCAGTACCAGGCTTTTTCACCACCGTTGGCAAAACCAGCATCCACATGCTTTTTGCCAATCATACCGCCGCCTTTCTTGAACCATACCCAGTCGTGCTTTTTGGGAATATTGTCTTTGATCAAGCTGACCAGCAGAATCACCAGCAGAATGCCAAAGATCGGCCCCAGGTAGTTATGCAGCACTTTTGTCGCCGCAATCATCCAGGCCCAAATCCCATCGCCAAACAGTGGGCGGAACACGAATTTACCGAACAGCAGCGTCATCCCAGTCAGCGCCAGAATGATAAACAGCGTTGCTACCGTCCAGTGCAGCGCGCGTTTCATCAGCGTCCAACGCAAAAGTAGACGCCCCGTGCGTGGCGCCTCAAGCTCTTTACGCCCGACAATGAAGTAGAACAGCGCGATCAGCGCCGCCATGCCAAATACCGCAATCAAACCAAACGGCGACACCCAGCGGTTGCGAATCTGCCGCCAGGTTTCACCGCTTGCATTGATCAAGCTGTAGTCGCTTTCATAACGCGAGTCACGGTAGTTAGGCCCGGTCTCTCCACTACGTACCTGACGCCACTGGTCGGCGGTAATGCCGGGGGCAGCGGTGTTCATTTCACGGTCAGGATCCGCTTGAGCCAACGCCACTTGCGTAAAGCCGAGGCTAAGCACCAGAGCAAACGCCACCAACATAAAGCGCCAAATACCCAGGGCGAGCCCTTTACCTGAGCGTGGCACCCCACCGGATGCCTGTGCAGTCAACAGGTTCATGACACGCCTCCTTACCCTTTATGGGCAGCATCATAGGCTAGGTTGTCGGCACTGGCCTGAGGGTTATTAGACCAGGCGCCATCTTTGTGCCCGCGATGGACAACACGCTGACGGAAGATATCGGCCACGTCTTGGGCATCACCGGCAAGCAGCGCTTTGGTGGAGCACATCTCAGCACACAGCGGCAGTTTACCTTCGGCAATACGGTTGGAACCGTACTTCTCGTACTCCTCTTCTTTGCTTTCGGCCGGGCCGCCCGCGCAGAAGGTACATTTGTCCATCTTGCCGCGCTCACCAAAGGCATCCTGCTGGGGAAACTGCGGGGCGCCAAACGGGCAGGCGTAGAGGCAGTAACCACAGCCGATGCAGAGGTCTTTGTCGTGCAGCACGATGCCGTCATCGGTTTTGTAGAAGCAGTCGGTGGGGCACACCGCCATGCAAGGGGCGTCGTCACAGTGCATGCAGGCGACGGAGATGGACATTTCATCCGCTTCACCGTCGTTGAGCGTGACCACGCGACGGCGCTGAATGCCCCACTCGACATCGTTGGCATTTTTAC
Source organism: Halomonas sp. KHS3 (assembly GCF_000830495.1). NCBI lineage: Bacteria > Pseudomonadati > Pseudomonadota > Gammaproteobacteria > Oceanospirillales > Halomonadaceae > Halomonas > Halomonas sp. KHS3. The sequence goes on from NZ_JWHY01000011.1 coordinate 257,406, forward strand.
AGGCGGTGACGCAGCCGTTGCACTCAATGCAGCGTTCGGCGTCACACATAAATTTCATTTGAGCCATGGTGTTCTCCTCATGCCGGTGCGGGATGGCTCCCGCACCGCCGTGCTGTCAGGTCGGTCGAAGCTTAAGCCCGCTCAATGCGGCAGATGGTGCACTTGGTCTCTTGCATCAGTGTCACCGGGTCATAGCCGTAGGTGGTGGCGGTATTGGCCGCCTCACCAATGATGTACGGATCAGACCCATCCGGGTAACGGTCACGCAGGCTTTCGCCCTGGAACATGCCGCCAAAGTGGAACGGCATAAACGCTACGTTACGATCGACGCGAGGAGTGACCAGGGCTTTGACCTTCACACGGCCCCCTTCTGCCCCTTCTACCCAAACATCGTCACCATCTTTGATGCTGAGGTCGTTGGCGTCCGCCGGGTTAATTTCGACAAACATCTCCTGCTGCAGCTCGGCAAGCCACGACATGGAGCGCGTCTCTTCACCGCCACCTTCATACTCAACCAGGCGCCCAGAGGTGAGAATCATTGGATACTCGCCAGTGTTGTCGCGATCCTGAATGGTTTTGTACATGGTCGGCAGGCGCATGATGGAGTCGAAGTCGTCCCAAGTAGGGAAGCGTTCAACCAAATCGCGACGCGTGGTGTAGAGCGGCTCACGGTGCTTCGGCACTTGGTCGGGGAAAGTCCAGACCACAGCGCGTGCCTTGGCGTTGCCGTAAGGCGCGCAGCCATGCTCAATGGTGACACGCTGGATACCGCCAGAGAGGTCGGTTTTCCAGTTTTTGCCTTCCGCCGCCTGTTTCTCTTCGGCGGTCAGGTCGTCCCACCAGCCTAGGTCTTTGAGCAGTTGGTCGTTGAACTCTGGATAGCCGTCGTCGATATCGCCACCTACCGGCGCTGAACCTTCCGCCAGAAGGTTGACGCCGTCACGCTCGATACCAAAACGGGCACGGAAGCCCATGCCACCTTCCATCACCGGCACGCTGGTGTCGTAAAGGTTAGGCGAGCCTGGGTGGCCGAACTCTGGCGTGCCCCAGCAGGGCCACGGCAAGCCGTAGTAATCACCGTCCGCCGGGCCGCCCTCTGCGCGCAGATTCTCGAAGCTGAACGTGTGCCAGTTTTTCTGGTGCTCTTTGAGGCGTTCGGGGCTTTGCCCGGTGTAACCGACCGTCCACATACCGCTGTTGATTTCGCGCAGAATGTCATCGATGAGCGGCTCGTCGCCGTTCATCTGGTAGTTCTTGACCAACTCATTACCGAAGCCCAGCTTACGAGCAAACAGGTACATGATTTCGTGGTCGGGCTTGGACTCAAACAGCGGCTCAATCACGCGGTCACGCCACTGAATCGAGCGGTTAGTCGCGGTGACACTGCCTGTGGTTTCGAACTGGGTGGCCGCTGGCAGCAGATACACGCCGTCGCTGCGGTCATGCATAACCGAAGCAACGGTAGGATAAGGGTCAACGATGACCATCATCTCAAGCTTCTGCATCGCTTTTTGCATCTCGACGCCGCGAGTCTGGGAGTTAACCGCGTGGCCCCAGTAGAACATTGCTTTCAGCGCGGTACGCTGGGAGATATTCTCGTCCTCTTCGAGCACGCCATCGACCCAGCGCGATACGGTAATACCGGCAGTGTACATGGGCTTACCATCGGCATACTCGGTATCGTCATAGCGGCCTTTAAGCCACTCGTAGTCGAGATCCCACACCTGCGCCCAGTGCTGCCAGGCACCTTCCGCCAAACCGTAGTAACCAGGCAATGAATCGCAGCCAAGGCCCAGGTCGGTCGCCCCCTGTACGTTATCATGGCCACGCAGGATGTTAGCGCCGCCGCCCGCCACACCGATATTCCCCAGCGCCAACTCAAGAATGCAGTAAGCGCGGGTATTATTGTTGCCGGTGGTGTGCTGGGTGCCGCCCATACACCAGACCACACAGCCAGGCCGGTTGTCGGAGAGGCGTTTAGCGACATCGTACATCTCGGCTTCGGGGACACCGGTGACTTCTTCTACAACGCTGGGCGGGAAGTTGGCGACTTCAGCGCGCACTTCATCCATACCGTAAACGCGTTGATTGATGTACTCGTTGTCTTCCCAGCCATTTTCAAAAATGTGCCATAACAAGCCCCAAATATAGGCGACGTCCGAACCGGGACGTAGACGCACGTATTTGTTGGCCTTGGCGGCAGTACGGGTAAAGCGAGGGTCAGCGACGATAATGTCGCAATTGTTGCGCTCTTTAGCGATCAGGATATGCTGCATCGCCACCGGGTGCGCTTCACTGGGGTTGGAGCCAATGAACAGAATCGCCTTGCTGTTATGCATGTCGTTGAGCGAGTTGGTCATCGCTCCATAACCCCAGGTATTCGCCACGCCGGCCACGGTGGTGGAGTGGCAGATACGCGCCTGGTGGTCGGTATTGTTGGTGCCCCACAGCGAGGCAAGCTTGCGCATTAAATACGCCTGCTCGTTGCTGAACTTAGCCGAGCCCAACCAGTAAACGCTGTCCGGGCCGTGCTCTTCGCGCAGCTCAAGCAGTTTGTCGCCAATCTCGTTAATGGCGTCATCCCAGCTCATACGCTCCCACTCACCCGCGACTAACTTCATTGGGTACTTGAGACGCCGCGTGGAGTGGCCGTGCTGGCGCAGCGAAGCACCTTTCGCACAGTGCGCGCCACGGTTGATAGGGTGATCAAAAGCGGGTTCCTGCTTAGTCCAAATGCCCTCTTGAACTTCAGCATACACGCCACAACCTACTGAGCAGTGGGAGCAGATGGTGCGTTTGGTCTCGACCGGCGAGTCCAGCACGGGTGTTTTATCGGCTGCTTCTGAGCGCTGCATCATGGGCGCACTCATAAAGCCAACGGCGGCCATACCGCCAGTGGCTGCACCGCTGCGTTTGAGAAACTGGCGACGGGAAATACCCAGCCCTGAGGCCTTGGGGGTGTCTGTTTTGCGAGTTAAGCGCATGGCAAATCTCCTGGCATTCCGCCGTCAGTCACGCAGCGAGGCGTAATAAGCACGGACGTGATCAGTCTCACGGTAGTTAACCGTTGGTTTTTCGTTTTTCACCGGGGCAGTGTCAGCCTGTGCCAGAGTGACATGACCGACTGCCGCCGCGGCGCCAGCAGCGGCGGTTCCCAACCCAACGGTTTTCATAAACCGACGGCGCTCAGCGTTGTGTGACGGTTGCATGGGTTTCTCCTCTTGCATGCTTTTTTATGCGGGTCTTTTTTTGCTGTTTCTTTTATGAAGCCTGCGTTAAGGCTCAAGAATACGCACTGGCGTATGGCCCGCATCAACCCTCAAGCGAGCCTGTTCGCTCTCCATAAAAGCGCTACCCAACTGCCCCAGCGCTGCATAGAAAGCGGTGTCTACCTGCCCCAGGTCGGCAAAACAGCTGGCCGCCCAGGGGGCTAAATGTTGGCTAAAGAAATAACCCTGCTCAGAGCTTTCGGCGTCGATCAGCATCGCCATCACTTCACACAGGGCAGCCAGATGATCTTCCGGATCCCGGGTATGCTCACTGCGTTCAAAGCCAAGCACTTTTAGGTCTTGGCGCAGCGCCACCAGCGCCGCCTCCATCAATTCGCCGTTGCGGTACCAGGAGGCGTAGGGCACCACCTCACCTTGAATCACACCGACCAAGTGGCGAAAGTGAGCTCGCTGCAGTCTCTCAGCATCCGCACCGTTGGCCGCTACCGCCAACGACTGCCAGCACTCTGCCAGGCGGCTACCATCTTGCTCGATAGTTAGCTCAGCCAACCAGTCGAGTAGTTCTGGATCTGGCGCTTGGCGCAGTAGCGTGGCTAACAGCCGGTAGATATCGGCGCGTAGCGCATCCGCTTCTTTGAGCGTGGGCAGTGCATCCGTCATCGGCTTATACCTTCAGTTGCGCGTCAGGGTCGCGAATCATGGTTTTCCAGACATCTTTTACCCGGCAGTCTTCGCACATTTCCAGGCGGATCATCGCCTCGCCGGCGAAGTAGGGGTGGTTAGCCAATTTCTGTTTAATAGTAGCGACCGTGCTGACAGTGGCAAACGGCTTACCGCAGTTGATGCACTCAAAGGCCGCTTCTTCGTGACAGATGTGGCGCGTTTCGCGGGCATTGGATGCCAGAAAGCCTGGCATCAGAGTAATCGCATTTTCCGGGCAAGCCTGCTCACACAAACCACACTGCACACAGTCCGCTTCAAGGAAGCTCAGCGCGGGCGTTTTGCCGCCTGATTTTAATGCCGGGGTCGGGCAGTTGCTGACACAGGCGTGGCAGAGCGTGCAGGCATCGCTATCGACTTGAATGGCGCCGTAGGCAGCGCCTGCTGGCATAGCAGCCCGCTCGCCGTTGGGGTTGCCCAATTCAGCCAACCGCGCTAGCACACGGTTAAAGCGCGCACGCTTTTCTGGCTCAGGCAGGCTTAGCGGTGACTCTGTCAACGGGGTGAGTGCCGGTAGCGCATCCCTGCCTGCATCATCGGCTATCTCGATCAGCTTTATGCGAGCACGGTCATGGCCTAGGGCGTCCAATAGGGCATGCGCTTGAGTGAGCTGATCGGTCAAAAAGGCGCTTAAGCGGGCGGGCATATTGGGGTGCAGTTGGATACGCACTTCGGCGGCACCGGCGGCCAGAGCGGTTAGCCACTGGTCATGGCCCGCTGCGCCCAGCTCTTCTAGCGGTGCGTCGATGATATGACCTGCGGTGACTACACCCGCTGCGCGCTCAGCATCTTGGGAATCATGGGTAATAAAACGCAGCACCGGGGCTTGGCCACCCGCTTCGCGGTAGGCGCCCAGCCAAGCAGAGAGCGTATCCTGCTGGCGGCGCGTTTCCGGTAGGCGAAATTCGATAGCGCCAGAGGGACAGGCACTGGTGCAACTGCCCACGCCTTGGCAGAGAAAGGGATCAATCTCGATGTGAGATTCAATCCGCCCCTGAATGCTGGAGATGGCATCCGCGGGGCAAACATCCAAACAGCGGGTACAGCCAATGTTGCCGCTGGTAGAGTGGGCACATAAGTCGCTATTGACCTGAAAATAACGCGGCTTGTCGAATTCGCCCACCAGCCCCACAAAGTCGTCGAGGATGTCGTTGCGCTGCTCGACATTCTGCCACTGCATTACCACATAGCCAGGCGGTGGTAATTCCACCGGTAGGCAAGGAGAGGCATTTAAATCCAGGACTAGGTCAAACGCCTCTCGCTCGATCAGCGCACGGGCAAGATCAAGCGGCTCATCGCCATCAAGCAGCGTTTTGAACATGCCCAAATGGCCGCTAATGCGCAGCTTTTCTGCCTGGGCGCGGGTTAGCGCCTGGGTGGTGAGGATCTCGGTGGCAGCGAGCAAGTCACTATCATTAACTCCGTCGTCAACGCCTTCGGCGTTGGGCGCGGTAAAAACCAGCGTCAATGAAGCCAAACCACGCCCTTGCAGAATACGCGCGGCTTGTCGGGTATCGCGCTCACTGCCGAGCAGCAGCGCATGACCACGGCTGTGATAGGTCACATTGGCAGGCGTTAGGTTAGCGGGCCACGAGATACGCTGGCGTACCGTCTCCCGAGCCTCGGCATTGCGCTGGTCGTCTAGCGACGCCAGTTGGATTCGTTGATTCATGCGCTCTCACGGTCAGTGAATAATTCTTATTATAATTTTGAGTTATACTATCTAACTATTGTGGCATAACAATGCATAGAAGCTAAGTTCAGCCTATGGCGAAATACGTATTTTGCCAAATTAATTACCGTCAACGCTGCCAACGCTGGCGACTGTTAACACACCCAATAATTTGATTTTTATAATTTTATCACTAATCTCATGTTTTCGTCTTAGGATCAGATAAATAATCAGACTGGTCGTCTAGTAAGGTGTTTTCTACAGTTTTGACACCATCATCGCGAGGTGTTGAGGAGTCGTCCTCTAGCGCGACCGGTTTCTCACTTGTTTGCTCGTTCTCTGCCAACTCTTTTGGGGACTCGGGCTCGTCTAGCGACTTATCAACCGCCTCTTCCACTTTATGCGTCCAGCGGCGCAGTTTGCTGGCGAGCTCGGAGTCCATGGGCTTTAACAGCTGATTGTAGTCGGCATCATAGTCATCCAGGCCGTCGCGAACGTTGTAGTTGCCGGTGGCCCACAGGCGCTTCAAAGCACGCCGCCGCAGGGCTCCGCTTACTCCTGGCACCATAAAGGCGCTGAAGTCGCTGCCCGCTTCCAGCGTTTCAGGGTCGGGCAAGGTGTGGTCTAAGCTGCCGGGCTTAGGTGCTGGTTCTGAAGGCGATTGTTCTGCAGGAGACTGTTCTAGTGATGTCTGCTCTGGCGCTTCCTGCGCGGCATCAGGTGAAATATCCGATTTGGCCGCCAGTTCCTCAACGGGCTCTGTAACCGGCGGCGCATCTTGCTCTTGGGGAACGTTGCGTTTTAGGCGCGACCAGCGCTCTAGGCGGCTCATTGCGGCTGCTCCTTGGTGGGGGTCTCTTTGGCGCGCCCCGCTCCTTTGCGTTTTTTCTTGCGCATCTCCATCGGCGCTTCGCCGTGGCGTGCGAGGTAGCTCTCAATCCAGACCTGAATGGCCATGGGCATTGGTGCTTCGAGCACCTGCTGCTCACCGTCCATCCAACCGGCTGCCACGTCCTGACTAGCGGTAATCGCATCAGGTTTGGGTGTTTGCCCAGTAAAACCCGCTCGCACAAATAGCCGTGGGGTGGCAGACGTCAGGTTGAAACGGTAGGCAGCACGCTCGGTCATCGACAACTGCAGGTTAAGCACATTGGGGCCCTGATCACTCAGGGTAAGCTCTGCAATACGCCACTGGGTTAGCGTAAAGCTTTTCACCTGCTTAGCCTCGGCGACCAGGGTGATACTCAGTGAACGTAAATTATCAGACATCGCGTTAAACCCCTTAGCGAAGTATCTAAGCACAGCACTTGAGCACAGTACTTAAGCGAAGCACCTAGACTTTGAACGGATAGCAGTCGAACAGGTAGACAAGTAAGCCTCTCCAGCGCCATCATCGTCAACTCTGACCTTTTTACTCAGGTATTTTATCAGGCTCAGATGCTTTCATATCAGCAGCGAGGATTGCGGATGCACGCCCTTCAGTTAAGCCGAGCCCGCTTACCGGCCACTACCGAGATCAGCATCGTTGACGAGTATGGCGATGCACGCCAGCAGGCGATTGCCGCTGAAAGAGCGTTGACGGTCTACCTCAACAAGCGTGAAATTGTCACTTTGATGACCTTGGGTGACGACCCGGAGGCTCTGGTGGTCGGCTATCTGCGCAATCAGGGGCTGCTGAACGCCGCGGCTGATTTAGAGGCCGTGCAAGTCGATTGGGAAGTAGAAGCCGCGGTAGTGATTACTCGCCATCTGCCCGAGGATTTAGAAATACGCTTAAGCACCCGTACGGTCACCACCGGCTGCGGCCAGGGCACGGTATTTGGTAAACTGCTCGACCAAACCGCTCTCACGGCGCTGCCCGATACTCAATTGGCACAATCCACGCTTTATCAGCTGCTGCAAAACCTTAACGCCTACAACGAGACCTACCGCAGCGCTGGCGCCGTTCATGGCTGCGCGCTGTGCCAGCAAACCGACGTACTCGACTTTGTTGAAGACGTAGGACGGCATAACGCGGTGGATACCTTGGCGGGGCGCCAATGGCTACAACAGGCCGACAGCGCCAATGCGGATATTTTCTACACCACCGGGAGACTGACTTCCGAAATGGTACTCAAAGTGGCACAAATGGGCATTAGCGTGCTGGTTTCTCGCTCAGGCGTCACCCAAAAAGGCGTCGAACTGGCCGAACGCTTCGGCGTGATGTTAATTGCCCGCGCCAAAGGGCGCCATTTCCAAGCGATCAACACCCAAAACCGTTTAGCCCTGGACGCTATTCCACCGCGCCCATCCCATGCCCGTTCATCGCAAGAATACCGCTCATCAAAAAAGGCAAGCTCATGATCCCTACTCACGACCTCACTGGCATGGTTCTCGCGGGCGGCGAAGGGCGCCGAATGGGCGGTCGTGACAAAGGGCTGGAGCCTTTTGCGGGCCTGCCACTCGTCGGCCATGTGGTGAAGCGCCTTGAAGGTCAGGTGGCCGAGCTACTGATTAACGCCAACCGCAATGCTGACGCCTACCGTTTTTTCGCCGATCGCGTTATAGCGGATGTTGTAATGGACGGTGCCGAAGGCGGCTTTAAAGGCCCTTTGATGGGGATCTATAGCGGCCTGCAGGCGGCAAAAACGCCGTGGCTACTGGTCGTTCCCTGCGACTCCCCCGCCCTACCTGACGATTTAGTGGCGCGCATGGTACAAGGTATTGGCCAGCATGATATCGCTGTGGCTTTTGATGGCGAACGGCTGCACCCGGTAGTTGCACTACTGCGCACCTCGCTGGCCGATGATTTGGCCGCCACCTTGGCCGAGGGCGAGCGTAAGATCGATCGTTGGTATGCTCGCCATGCTTGGTGCAAGGTTGATATGTCGGACTGCCCTGATGCCTTTGCTAACCTTAATACTGAGGAAGAGAAGCTGCACCTGGAAAAAGTACTCATGGGTTCTTCAAGCAAGGAGGTGAAATGACCCTCTCCTGCTTTGATCTTGGCGAGCAGATGCTTAGCGTGGAAGAAGCACGCCATGCGCTTGCCACCCTGATTGAGCGCCCGCTAGGCAGCGAAAATATCCCTTTGGCACGGGCACACGGCCGCCGCTTGGCGGGGACCATTCAGGCACCCATTAACGTGCCACAAAATACCAATGCGGCCATGGATGGCGTCGCGTTAGCCTTACCTAGGGAAGGTGTTGGGGCCAAACAAACCCATTGGCCGCTTGCCGGTGAGGTGTTGGCCGGGCAGTACCGCCGGGAACTGGTACCAGCCGGTCACTGCGTGCGCATCACCACCGGCGCGCCATTACCGCCGGGCACAGACACAGTAGTGATGAGTGAACAACTGCGCGAACCGCTAGATGAGCAGCCTGAGCATGTGATCATTGAGTCGCCTGAGCGCCTCAAACACGGCCAGCATGTTCGCCAGGCCGGTGAAGATATTGCCATAGGTGACACGGCACTGCCTGAGGGGGCACGGCTTGATGCGGCATCCCTAGGACTTTTAGCCTCCTTGGGCTATGCCGAAATAACGGTGTGCCGACGCCCGAAGGTCGCGATCTTCTCCACCGGCAATGAAGTCACTGCCCCCGGCGATCCGTTACCCAAAGCAGGCATTTATGACGCCAATCGCTTTACGCTGATCGGATTACTTACCGAACAGGGTGCCGACGTCATCGACCTGGGCATTCTGCCGGACGACTTAGCAGCCACCACAGAAGCCCTTGAACAGGCCGCCGCCCAGAGCGATTTGGTGATCACCAGCGGCGGCGTTTCCGTCGGCCAAGCTGATTTTACCCGTGCGGCGCTGGAACAATTGGGCCGCCTGGCCTTCTGGCGCGTGGCGCTGCGCCCTGGCCGCCCTATGGCCTGTGGCTGGCTGGGCGCAAAACGTACGCCGTTTGTTGGCCTGCCCGGCAATCCGGTAGCCGTCATGGTAACCTTTCTACAGTTTGTGGCGCCGCTGCTGGATCAGCTTTGTGGGCAGCCGACAAGGTCGCCCCATTGCCTCAATGCGATAGCCGATGACGTTATAAAAAGCCGCTTGAGGCGTACTGATTTTATTCGCGGCATCTACCATACTGATGAGCAAGGGCAGCTACACGTGCGCAGCACCGGCGCCCAAGGTTCGGGCATTTTAACCTCGATGGTGGCTGCTAACTGCTTGATTGAGCTTGCCGACGACCAGGCAGGCGCCCAGCCAGGCGAGGTAGTCAGCATACAACCACTAACGGGATGGCTATGACCGAGCAACGACCCGCACAACCACAAGCTAATCAGCAGCGATCTGTCCAGCCAGACGCTGACCAGCAACTGATCGACGACTTTGGTCGGCGCATTAGCTACGTGCGCATCTCGGTCACCGATCGCTGCGATTTCCGCTGCGTGTACTGCATGAGCGAGGAGATGACGTTTCTGCCCCGCGCCCAGGTACTGACGCTGGAAGAGATCGCCATGGTGGCGCGCGCCTTCACCGAGTTGGGGGTCGAGAAAATTCGCCTTACCGGCGGCGAACCGCTGGTACGCCGCGGCATTGAGCAACTGGTCGATGAGATCGGCGCCATGCCAGGCCTTAACGACTTCACCATGACCACTAACGGCGCCAGCCTACGCAAGCACGCCAAGCAGCTTTACTCAAGCGGTCTGCGGCGGCTGAACATTAGTCTGGACTCGCTAAATGCGGAGCGCTTTAAGCAGCTCACCCGCACCGGCGATTTAGCCAAAGTGATCGACGGCATTCATGCCGCCCAGGAAGCGGGCTTTAAACGCATCAAGCTCAACGCGGTGATCTTAAAAGGTCGCAATGACGACGAAGTAATCGACCTGGTCACCTTTGCACGCCAGGAAAACCTCGATATTAGCTTTATCGAAGAGATGCCGCTGGGCGATGTTTCTGACCACTCACGGGCGGAAACCTTCTACTCCAGCGATGACGTTCAAGACTTGATCGAAACGCGCTATCCGCTGATCCCCACGACCGAAACCACACCCGGCCCATCGCGCTACTTCAAGATGGCCGATAGCGACAGCCGGGTTGGGTTTATTTCCCCCCATAGCCACAACTTTTGCGATACCTGTAACCGGGTGCGCGTGACCGTGGAAGGCCGCTTGCTGCTGTGCTTAGGCAACGAACACTCGGTCGATCTTCGCGCCGTGCTACGCCGTCACCCCGGTAATATGCAGGCGCTAAAAGAGGCGATCATCAACGCCCTGCCGCTTAAGCCCGAGCGCCATCACTTCACCACCGATGGCGATGTGCAGGTAGTACGCTTTATGAATATGACAGGGGGCTAGGCGTTGGCAGCGTCAGAACGGTTGGCAAAAGTGCCGGTGCATATCATTACCGGCTTTCTCGGCAGCGGTAAAACAACGCTTATCCACAGCCTCATCGAACAGAAGCCTGTGGATGAAACCTGGGCCATTTTGGTCAACGAGTTTGGCCAAATCGGCATCGACCAGGCGATGTTTGATGCCCGTGATGATGTGGTGGTGAAGGGCCTTCCCGGCGGCTGCCTTTGCTGCCAGCTCGCCTTTGTACTGCAAGCGGCGCTGGTGAATTTACTCGCACGCAGCAAGCCTGATCGCGTCATCATCGAGCCCTCAGGCCTTGGCCACCCGGCAGGTCTGTTGGATCTACTGCGAGGGGAAGCCTTCCAGCAAGTGGTCGAGGTACGCGATATTATTGCTACTCTCGACCCACGCCGATTAGATGACGCCCGCTCCCGAACGCACGACACCTTCCGCGACCAGCTCGATATGGCCGATGCCGTGGCACTCACCATGCTCGACCAGAGCACGCCCGAGCAGCTCGGCGCCGCTCATGCGTTTGTGGCACAGCGCTGGCCGCCGCGTAAATGGGTGCAGGAAGCTCCCCAAGGCGAACTCCCCATAGGACTGTTGACCCAGAGCGGACGCGCCGAAGGGAGCGATATCAGCGTACCCGCCAACCATCAACAGTTGGCGGCAACACCCAGCTTAGCCGGGTCTTTTTTTGATTTTCCGCCCCCGCCCGGCAAGCCCCAGCGTGAAACCGGCACTTCGCTGGGCTACACCAGTACGGGGTTACGTTGGCACCCAAGCGAGCGCTTCGACCTGGATAGCTTGGCCACCTGTTTGGGAGAACTCCCCAGAGAGGCACGCATTAAAGGCGTGTTTCATACCGATAGCGGCTGGAAACGCTTTAACCGCGCCGGAGGTACGCTGAGCGTTGAAAGCAGCGCGTGGCGGCAAGACTCCCGGCTGGAAGTTATTCTTCCCGATACGAGCCCCGCTCTCGATATCGAAGGCCAACTCCGCTTACTGACGCTGGGTTAAGCGCCCGTAATCAATCTCTCGATGGCCTCTGCAGTAACCGGCCGCCCAAACAGATAGCCTTGATAAGCGTGACAGTCGTGCGCCAGTAGCCACGCCTGCTGCGCTTTGGTCTCTACGCCTTCTGCAATGACCTCTAGATTGAGGCTCTCTGCCAGGGCAATGGTACTCTCGACAATCGCTGCGTTGGCTTGGCTTTCGAGCACCTGCTGCACAAAGGATTGGTCAATTTTCAGTTGATCCAGCGGCAGTTGCGCTAAATAGGCCAGGGACGAGTAGCCGGTGCCAAAATCATCCAGAGAGAAGCGTACACCGCGCGCTTTAAGGGCAAGCATTTTATCTCTGGCGTCGTCTCGCGCTTCCACAAACAGTGACTCGGTCACCTCCAGTTTTAGCCGCTGAAGCGGCGCCTGAGTGCGCGCAAACACCCCCTCTACACGAGCCAGAAACTGCTCATCGCGAAACTGAAGCGGACTAATATTCACCGATATGGTCAGTTTGCTTAGCCGTGGATGCTGCGCCCAACGCGCTAATTGATAGCAGGCATCTTCCAATACCCATTCGCCTACATCGTTTATCAGCTCATTGCTTTCCAGCAGCGGAATGAAATCGCCTGGTGAAACAATGCCGCGTTCAGGATGATGCCAGCGCAGCAGCGCCTCAACGCCAGTGATCACGCCATGGTGATCCACTTGGGGCTGATAATAGAGCTGCCACTGCTGGCTGGCCTGCGCTTGGCGCAGATCCGCTTCTAATTTCACATGGGCCAGAAGCGCAGCCTGCATCGAGGGGTCAAAAAAGCACACGCCATGGCGGCCGTTGTTCTTAGCCTGAAAGAGCGCCATATCTACCTGCTGCAGGTAGTCATCCACGCCGTACTCATTGCTGGCCATGATCGCAATACCAATACTCCCCGTCACCGTGATGCTCTCTTCGGCCAGAGTGATTGATTCGTTAAGAGTTGCCAGCAGCTTGTGCGCAATACGCTCTGCCAGCCGGGTGGTTTGAGCGTAATTGCTATCCACGCCTTCGATTAATACCGCAAATTCATCGCTTCCCAGCCGCGCCAAGGTATCGGTATCGCGCAACATCTGCCCCATTCGCCGAGCAACGCTCTGCAATACTTGATCCCCCGCATAGTGCCCCAGAGTGTCATTGATTTGCTTAAAGTTATCGATATCGATAAATAGCAGTGCGCCGCAACGCTGATGGCGCTGAAGCTCTTTAAGAGCATTACCTATGCGATCCATAAACAGCCGCCGGTTGGCCAACCCGGTTAAGGTGTCATAAAATGCTAGCTGATGAATCTCTTGTTCAGCGGCTTTACGCTCGCTGATATCGCTCATGGTGGCCACGTAGTGAGTTAAGGTGCCCTCAACGCTGTAGACAGCGCTAATGGTTAGCCACTCGGGAAACAGTTCACCATTCTTACGCTGGTTCCATATCTCGCCTTCCCAGTTGCCGGTTTTGATAACACGCTTCCATAAACGGCGGTAAAAGGCGGCGTTTTGTAGCCCAGAGCTAAACATGCGCGGATTGTTACCCACTATCTCCGCTTCGCTATAGCCGGTAATGCGGCTGAAGGTCTCATTCACCTTAAGAATGATGCCCTGTGGATCGGTAATAAGGATGCCTAAGTGCGTCTGGAAGGCGGCAGCAGCGATTTGGGCCTCGGCACGAGCCTGTTCACGCTCCTCAATACGCTGACGCAGTTGATGCGACAACGCTAAACGATTCAGGTAGTGGCGCGCCCCCCAAGCACCCAGCAGGGCAATCACTGCCGTCACCAACATTAAAATCAAAGCACGCTGCCGCCAGGCCGAGAGCAATTCGTGAAGATCAACGCCAACCACAGCCAGCATCGGATACTCGCCTACTCTCAGCATGCGAAACAGCCGTTTTCGGCCATCAATAGGTGAGTCAATGTTGATTGACCATGTGGACTCACCACGGGTAAGCCACTCGGCCGTTTCTGGACTCTCAATTTGACTGCCAATCGAAAATGGCTTTTCGGGGGTCGGGTAGCGAGCAATAAATTTTAATCCGGGGTCGACCAGGGCAATGCTCTCGCCGTCATAGACACTCATCTGCTCCAGAGCGTCGGCAAACACTTCAGGTACAATGCTAGAGATGACCACCCCAGCAAACTCGCCGGACGAGGTTTCTAATCGTCGACCATGGTACAAATAGTAGCGTTGGTCGCTGATAGACCAGTAAAGCGGGGTAATCAGTTCTTCTTGTCCTGCTTGCTTAAAGGCATTAAACAACGTCGTATCGCTGATATCAGCACCTGCTCTTCGGCTGCTGCGGCCACTCGCCATTACTCGGCCTTCAGCGCTCAACACAGCGATTTCGTCCACCATGGGCACATACAGGGTCAGGTTTTCTAGCGAGCGCTGAAGGGCCTGGGCATTATCGCTATCTGGCATGCCTTGCAGGGTTAGCATCTCAGCAAGCCCAAAAAGCGCTTGCCCGCTTTGTGCAAATACGCCTTTTGCCCACTCAGCAACCACATTAGCGCGGGCGGTAATCCGCGACTCGGCGGCCTCAATTTCTTGCCGATACTGTTCACTCAGCAGCCAGCCGAAAAGCACCATCATGACAAGCAGTGCTAGCAGATATAGCCCAATCACATGGCGGCGCTGTTGGCGATAAGTCTTGGTGGCTTTCAATACATCATCATTTACATCATTGGAGGTAGCGGACATCGCGCAGAAGCCTTATTCAGGTAACCCAGGGGGACACCTGATACAGTGTAAAAAGTAACTAAAAATGATACATAACACGCGCTGACACGTGGCTTTATCCGATAGTGCCGCGGTGCTTTTAGGATGTATATCAGTTTTTATCACCGTTAATGCCCTGAAAAGCGTGACGTTATGCATGGATAGCCAATCTACCAGGAAATTGTTATGGCATCGCTGGGCCAAATGAGCGACTACGAGATACGCCTAATCCGTATTTTTAAGACGGTCGTTGAGTGCGGTGGCTTTACCGCGGCGGAAACCACGCTGGGCATTAGTCGTTCGGCGATTAGCCAACACATGAACGACTTGGAGGGGAGGCTGGGGTTTTCGCTCTGCCAGCGGGGGCGTGGCGGGTTTAGTTTAACCGAAGAGGGTAAAGAGATTTATCAGGCAGGGTTAACGCTACTGACCGCGCTTGAAACGTTTAAAAGCGACGTTAACGCCCTGCACCAAACGATTAAAGGCGAGCTGAATATCGGCATTACCGATAATTTGGTGACACTACCCGCCATGCACGTGACCAATGCACTGGCTGAGCTCAGCGCGCCGGAGCATGAGGTCACGCTGCATATTCATATGGAGCCTTCTGACGCGGTCATTCGAGGGGTGATGGATGGCCACTTGCACGTCGGCGTAGTGCCTGCAGTGAACCTGCCCACCAGTTTAGAAGCGCGGCACCTTTATGATGAGCCATCATATCTTTACTGTGCGGCTGGCCATCCCCTGTTTACGGAGGACGACGACACGCTCAGTGGTGCTGATATCGCCCAACACTCAGCTATTTCGCCCCGCTATCCGCTACCGGTTGAGGCCCGACAGGCGCATGATGCGCTAAGCCTTCGTGCCTCAGCATCCGACCGAGAAGGCGCCGCTTTTTTGATTCTTACCGGGCGATTTATCGGCTTTCTGCCTGAACACGTAGCTGCACAGTGGGTGGCAGCGGGCAAGATGCGAGCGTTGCATGCCAACACGCAGCACTACCGCATCCCCTTTGTGCTGATCACCCGCCACGACCGCCGCCCCAACCGAGTGGTCGATGCGTTTCTACGCTTAATCAAAAGCAGCTAAACCCGGCAGTATGTTTAACGCTGCTCGGTTGCCTCATTGGCCATTATCGGCGCTGGCCCCGCCTGGGGCGATGACGCCAACACTTGGCTTGCCACATAGTAAACAATTGCCCCCAGCGCCGAGCCGGTAAACCAGCCGTAGTCGTAGAACCAGTTCATGGTGCCAGTTAACAGCGATAGCAACGTAAGCGCCACCGGCACGCCAAAGGCGATAAAACCCGCGATGTTCACCGCAGGATAAGCATGGTTATCCATATACAGGCTGGGCACATCCAAACGCTGCTTTTTGATCAGGAAGTAGTCCACCGCCATGATGCCCGCGATGGGCCCCAGCAGGCTGGAGTAACCCAGCAGCCAGTTGGAGTACATCTGCTCCAGAGAAACCCCTGGCGGAATAACGCCCGCTTTTTGCAGCAGATCGTAGCCCATCAACAACACGCCCACCGCGCCAGTCATCAGCACGCCGCGCGTCTGGTTAATCAATTTGGGCGCAATGTTCTGAAAATCGTTGGTAGGCGACACGATGTTAGAAGCCGTATTGGTAGAGATCGTGGCGATAATGATCAACAGCATCGCCAGTACCACCCAGAAGGGGCTGTCGATATAGCCAATCAAACGTACCGGGTCGGCAACGGTTTCCCCTACCAGCGTTTCGGAAGCAGCGGTTAACACGACACCGAGTGCGGCAAAGAAAAACATCGTTAGCGGCAGCCCAATCACCTGACCAACGATCTGATCTTTTTGGCTTTTGGCAAAGCGACTGAAATCGGGAATATTCAGCGACAGCGTGGCCCAAAAACCCACCATGGCGGTTAAGCCCGCGAAGAAGTAGCCGTATACCGATGCCCCTTCAGGCCGCGACGGCGGCTGTGCCAGTAGTTCGGACATCGACATATTTGGCCACGCCCATATCATCAGCCCAACACCAACGGCTAACAGCAGCGGTGCGGCGAAGGTTTCCAACCATTTAATCGACTCTGCACCACGAATCACCACATAGAGGTTCATCGCACCAAAGACAAAAAAGCCGATGACTTCACCAACACCGCCCATCGCAGCCCAAGCGGGAATCAACTCGGAGAGCAACAGATGAATGGCCAAACCGCCAAACATGGTTTGAATACCAAACCAGCCGCAGCCGACCAGGGCGCGCACCAGACAGGGTACGTTGGAACCTAAAATACCGAACGAAGAGCGTAAAACCACCGGAAAAGGAATACCAAACTTCGTACCGGGAAAGGCGTTTAAGGTAAGAGGAATCAGCACGATCACGTTGGCCAACAAAATGGCAAACAACGCCTCCCCCACGCTCAGCCCGAAGTAGGCGGTTAATACCCCGCCTAGGGTGTAGGTGGGCACGCAGATCGACATGCCTACCCAGAGTGCCGCAATATTCCACTTACTCCAGGTGCGCTCGCTGGCCTGGGTAGGCGCAATATCCTCATTAAAGCGCGAACTACTGCGTACATCGTCCCCTACATCTAGCTCTATCAGCCCACCTCGATCCACCATCTGAGAGGTTGTTTCGGTCATTTTTTATCTCCTCAGCATTGCGTTATTGCGCTGCCTAGCTCCCACGGCCAGTGGAGCTTTTCAAAAAGGCGCTTAGAAATCATGGCTTTTAGAAAACATTGTTTTTCAAAACCATCGTTCTTAGAAACCATAGCTTTTAGAAAACAAGCAATAAGCATGCCTACTTGAAAAAGCAGGTCAATTAACTCATTGATTAAAAAGCTGCCTTACTGGACAACATTATTATTGTTAGCTTGTTATCTTTATATTTTCCCCACCTAAAACAAAAACCAACTAAACAAAGCTAGATCAAAAAAAATATTTGCACCAATTTCAAACAGAAAAAAACCAAACAAACTCGCTAGAAATATACCAAACCAATGATTTTAAAAGAATAAAAAAACCATCCAAAACAGTGCAAGACCTCACCAAAAAAGTGAATATCACCAAATGGAACAATAAAAACAAGCAAACTCAATGAGTTAAAGACGATTTAACAAATCTCCTTTAAAGACTTGCTAAAACCACCTACCCAGCGCTACTTTCAACAAAAGCTGTCTATTTCGTCAGCTTTACAAAACTAGTTTCAAGAACACTACAAACATACGCTACACATCAACAATCAGAGGGAGCGTCTCATGCAGAATATGAAAATCGGGTTGATTCAGATGGGCCTGAAAACCAGCACCGATCTTGAACCAGAAGCTATTCGCGACGCCATGAACGAGGCACATCTGCCAATGATTCAGCAAGCGGCTGACCAGGGCGTGCAGGTGCTTTGCTTCCAGGAAGTGTTTAACCAGCCCTACTTTTGCCCCAGCCAGGACGGCAAGTGGTACGCCGCCGCCGAGCGGGTACCGGAAGGCCCTACCTGCCAGATGATGCAGAAGCTCGCCGCCGAGCACCGCATGGTGATCATCGTGCCGGTGTATGAAGAGACTGAAACCGGTGTTTACTACAACACCGCAGCGGTATTCGACGCTGACGGCAGTTACTTAGGCAAGTACCACAAAACCCATATTCCCCAAGTAGCCGGTTTTTGGGAAAAATTCTTCTTCAAGCCGGGAAAATCCAACTGGCCAGTGTTCGATACTGCCTACGGCAAAATCGGCGTGTATATCTGCTACGACCGTCACTTCCCCGAAGGCTGGCGGGCGCTTGCTCTCAACGGCGCTGAGGTGATTTTCAACCCTTCCGCCACCGTGGCCGGTCTTTCCCAATACCTGTGGGAGTTAGAGCAACCTGCCTCTGCCGCCGCCAATGGCTGCTTTATCGCTGCGATCAATCGAGTTGGAACCGAGGCGCCGTGGAACATCGGCGACTTTTACGGCTCCAGCTATATCGTTAACCCCCGCGGCAAAATCGAAGCTCAGGCCAGCGAAACAGAAGACGAGCTGCTGGTGCACGAGATCGATTTGGACATGGTGCGGGAGGTACGCAACAACTGGCAGTTCTTCCGCGACCGTCGCCCGGAAACCTATACCCGCCTGACCGACGGTGAATGATTCTGCTGGTAAAAAACAGGTTGCTGGTTAAGTTTTCCATTTAAAAACAACAGGAGCGAACGATGAGCTTATTAATCAAGGGCGGCACCGTGGTCACCCACGCCGATACCTACCGCGCAGACGTACTGTGTGTCGACGGTAAAATCCATGCGATTGGCACCGATCTAGATGTCCCTGAAGGGTGTGAAATTGTCGATGCCAGCGATCAACTGGTGATGCCCGGCGGTATCGATCCCCATACGCACATGCAACTGCCGTTCATGGGCACCGTGGCCAGCGAAGATTTCTATACCGGCACCGCCGCGGCCTTGGCCGGGGGCACCACTTCGATCATCGACTTCGTGATCCCACAGCCAGGTCAGTCGCTCCTTGAGGCCTTCGAAACCTGGCAAGGCTGGGCGGAAAAAGCCGCCACCGATTTTGCCTTCCACGTGGCGATTACCTGGTGGGACGATAGCGTGCGAGAGGAAATGGGCACCCTGGTTCATGAACACGGGGTGAACAGCTTCAAACACTTTATGGCCTACAAGGGCGCGATCATGGCCACTGATGACATTCTGGTGGAAAGCTTCTCGCGCTGTCTGGAGCTAGGCGCGGTGCCTACGGTTCACGCCGAAAACGGTGAGCTGGTCTACCACATGCAGCAAAAACTGCTCGCCCAGGGCATGACCGGGCCGGAAGCCCATCCGCTTTCGCGCCCACCCCAGGTGGAAGGCGAAGCGGCCAGCCGGGCGATTCGCATTGCCAGCACCCTGGGCGCACCGATCTATCTGGTTCACGTGTCCACCAAAGATGCCGTCGATGAAATTGCCTACGCCCGCCAGCAGGGTCATCCGGTTTATGGCGAATGCTTAGCCGGGCACCTGCTCATCGACGATAGCGTCTACCAGGATACCGACTGGGGCCGCGCCGCTGCCCACGTGATGAGCCCGCCCTTCCGGCCCAAGGGCCACCAGGAAGCGCTCTGGCACGGCTTGCAGTCGGGCAATCTGCAAACCACCGCCACCGACCACTGCTGTTTCTGTGCCGATCAGAAAGCCGCGGGCAAGGATGACTTTACTAAAATCCCCAACGGCACCGCTGGCGTGGAAGACCGCCTCGCCGTGTTGTGGGATGAAGGCGTCAACACCGGCAAGCTGTCGCCCCAGGAGTTTGTCGCGCTGACATCGACCAACACCGCCAAGATTTTCAACCTCTACCCGCGCAAAGGGGCGATTCAAGTAGGTTCCGATGCAGATATCGTGGTGTGGGATCCCAACGGCACCCGGACGATTTCTGCCAAAACCCACCACCAGAACGTCGATTTCAACATTTTCGAGGGCAAAACGGTGCGCGGCATTGCCCGTCACACCATTAGCAAGGGCAAATGGGTGTGGCGGGATGGTGAGCTGCGTGCCGAGCGCGGTGCGGGCCGCTATTTGGAGCGCCCCGCCTACCCCGGTGTCTTCGAATTGCTGGCCAAGCGCGCCGAGCTGAATGCGCCGATGGCCGTAAAAAGATAACAGCTGTGCCCATAACAACAGCGGAGGCTTTACTGTGACTAGCCCACTGAACCACCTACCCAGCGCAAAAGAGGTCGGCACCTACGACCCGGATACGCTGGCAAGCAACTTTAGCGATCTACATCCGCCGCTGACCCATCGCCAGGCGATGATCGAAAGTCAGCGTTGTCTCTATTGCTTTGATGCGCCCTGCGTCGAGGCTTGCCCGTCGGATATTGATATTCCCAGCTTTATTCGCCAGATCAGCGAGAACAATATCAACGGCGCGGCGGAAACCATTCTGGAAGCCAACATTTTAGGCGGCAGCTGCGCCCGGGTGTGCCCCACGGAAATTCTTTGCGAGCGTAGCTGCGTGCGCAACCACGACGCCGAATGCCAGCCGGTGCTGATCGGTTTGCTGCAGCGTCATGCCACCGACCATATGCAGTTCGACGGCCACCCCTTCAAACGCGCCACTTCTACCGGCAGTCATATGGCCGTGGTCGGCGCCGGACCTGCCGGGCTCTCCTGCGCGCACCGACTGGCGATGCTCGGTCATCAGGTGACCATCTTTGAAGCCGAACAAAAGCCTGGCGGGCTGAACGAGTACGGCATCGCCCGCTACAAAATGACCGACGACTTCGCCCGTAAGGAAGTCGAATTTCTGCTCGAGATCGGTGGCATCGACATCCAGTACGGCCAACGCCTGGGCGATAACCTGAAACTGGCCACCCTGCATCAGCAGTACAACAGCGTATTTCTCGGCCTGGGCCTGGGCACCAGCCGCGCCCTGGGGCTAACCGGCGATGAAGCACCGGGGCTGATGCCCGCCGTGGACTACATCAAAACCCTGCGCCAGACCGACGATCTGGGCAGCCTTGCGGTGGCCAAACGCTGTATCGTGATTGGCGCGGGCAATACCGCCATTGATATGGCGACTCAAATGGCGCGCTTAGGTGCCACCGAGGTCACGCTGGTTTATCGTCGCGGCATTGAAGCCATGTCCGCCACCGACCATGAACAAGAGATTGCCAAAGCCAACGGCGTGCGGATGGTGACCTGGGCCCAGCCCGACGAGATTCTGCTGGACGATCAAGGCCGCGTGACGGGCATGCGCTTTGCCAAGACCCATGATCAAGCGGGCCGCTTAACCCCTACTGGAGAAACCTTTGAGATCGCCGCCGATGCTGTCTTCACCGCCATCGGCCAAGGCTTCGAAGGCGCGAGCCTAAGCGATACCACCGCCGCTGAGCTTGCCCGGGACGGCGAGCGCATTCACGTTAATGAGATGTTCCAAACCTCACTGCCCAATGTGTATGCCGGTGGCGACTGTGTGAAGCCCGGTCAAGACCTTACCGTTCAGGCCGTGCAACACGGCAAACTGGCGGCTCACGCCATTCATCAGGCACTTGTCGCCAAGCAGGAGGCCGCATGAACACACTCACTTTTACACCACCGGGTAAGAAAGACAGCGGTGACAGCGTGGTTAATGGCGTTGATCTATCGGTTAACTTTGCTGGCATTAAAGCCCCCAATCCATTCTGGCTGGCCTCTGCACCGCCCACCGATAAAGCCTACAACGTGGTACGCGCCTATGAAGCTGGCTGGGGCGGCGTGGTATGGAAAACCCTTGGCGAAGAGCCGCCTGCGGTGAATGTCTCCTCCCGCTACTCAGCCCACTACGGAAAAAACCGCGAGGTGATCGGCTTTAACAATATCGAGCTGATTACCGACCGCTCGCTGGAGATCAACCTTAAAGAAATCACTCAGGTGAAAAAGGACTGGCCCGATCGTGCGCTGATCGTTTCCATTATGGTGCCCTGTAATGAAGAAGCCTGGGCCTACATTCTGCCGCTAGTGGAAGCCACTGGCGCGGACGGCATCGAGCTCAACCTGGGTTGCCCCCACGGAATGCCGGAGCGCGGCATGGGCGCGGCGGTGGGCCAAAACCCCGACCTGATCGAGAAAGTCACCTACTGGTGCAAGAAGCATTACTCCAAACCGGTAATCGTCAAACTCACACCTAATATCACCGATATTCGCGTCGGTGCCCAAGCAGCACTGCGGGGTGGGGCCGACGCGGTATCGCTGATCAATACCATCAACTCGATTACCAGTATCGACCTGGACAATATGGTCGCCAAGCCCACCGTCGGCCACCAGAGCACTCACGGCGGCTACTGCGGTAGCGCTGTCAAACCCATCGCGATGAACATGGTGGCGGAAATCGCCCGCGACCCGGCCACACCAACTCTGCCCATCTCCGGCATTGGCGGCATTTCCACCTGGCGGGATGCGGCGGAGTTTATCGCCCTAGGTGCCGGCAGCGTGCAGGTGTGTACGGCAGCGATGCTCAACGGCTTTAGGATTGTGGAGGAGATGAAAGACGGCCTCTCTCGCTGGATGGCGGAAAAAGGCTACGACTCCATCGAGGCGTTCTCCCGTAAAGCGATACCGCAAACCACCGACTGGAAACACCTAGACATCAACTTCAAAACCATCGCCAAGATCGACCAGGATCTATGCATCGAATGTGGCCGCTGCTATATCGCCTGCGAGGATACCTCCCACCAGTCGATTGCCAAGCTCACCGAGCAGGACGGATCGCGCCGCTATGAAGTGATTGAAGAGGAGTGTGTGGGCTGCAACCTGTGCCAGATAACCTGCCCAGTGGAGAACTGCATCACCATGGTGCCCCAGGAGACCGGCCAACCCTTCCTGGCCTGGGATAACGACCCACGCAATCCTTTCCGGGTCGCCTCTTAACCTCTTTACCCTCTTTTTTTTAAACAGCCGTAAGCGCTACCCACCGCCCTCAGTTTGTGAGGGCGGTCGCGTTTTCTGCAACATACTGTTCCATCACCCAATAGCGACAAAAGTCAGCATCCTTGAGAACATGAGAAAACATCGCATATAAAATTCTTTCTCACAAAAGGAAACCCAATGAAGTTCGCTACCACTACCACCGCTATACTCTTAGCAACTGCCAGCGCCACCGCGAGCGCCGACCAGCGAATCGCCACCTTCGACTTAGGCAGCCTGGATACGCTGGATGCACTAGGTTTAAACGAGCAGGTAGTGGGTGTACCGAAAGCCAGCCTGCCTAGCTATCTTGAGCAGTATGCAGCCGATGACGTCACCGATATTGGCGGCCTGCGCTCACCGGATATGGATGCCCTTGGCGAAAGCGAGCCTAGCCTGATTCTTTACACTGGCCGCCAGGGTGAGTGGGAAGAGGGGCTTGGCGAAATCGCCCCGCTGCTCAACACCAGCCTACAGGGTGACGACTACCTGGCTACTTTTGACGCTAATGTACGCGAACTAGCGAGTCGTTTAGCAGTGGAAAGCAAAGCCGAAGAGGCGCTTGGTACACTGCATGCCGAGATTGAGACCCAGCGCGAAGCGCTAAGCAACGCTCCTCGCACGCTGGTGGTAACCCACAACGGCGGCAATCTGATGCTGAATCAGCACCCGGTCGTTCACGACGTACTGGGCATTGCAGCATTAGAGATGCCCGAAAGTGTCACTTCTGAAACCCGCGGTACCCGTACCTTTACCCCGCTTTCTCCTGAGGCGATTAGCGAAATTGATCCGCAGGTCGTACTGGTGATTGATCGCAGCGCCGCGATTGGCGATGAACCCGCCGACGCGGATGCCTTAGCGCAAACGCTCTTAGATGCGGGAGCTGAGAAAGCGCGGGTCATTATGCTAACGCCCGCGCTGTGGTACCTCTCCGGCGGCGGCCTGCAGAGTCTGGCGCTACAGGTTGAAGAAGTTGCAGTAGCACTAAACTCGTCAGGTAACTAAGCGCTCACTCCCCCCCCCTCTTACAGCAATGGCGGAGGGGGAAACGCAGCCTAAGCGGCGAGAAACGCTGGCTTAAAAAGCTTCCCAATCATCTTCAGCGCTAGCCGTGGTTTGGCTACGCGTCGCTGGCCGCATCAGCGCTGGTGTCTGTTGAGATGAGTGTTGTGG
>NZ_JWHY01000012.1:0-84154 GCF_000830495.1 Halomonas sp. KHS3
GGATTAAGACCAAATTAAAAGGCCTGAGTCCGGTGCAGTACCGAAATCAGGCCTTGGCTGCTTAGTTTTTCACTGTCCAAGTTTATGGGGTCAGTTCAATTGGGCGCCGTTTTTATGCTCAGGCTTTTATGTACAGGCGTAACGTATACGCAAAAGACGGTTACCGAGAGGTAGGCCGTGGCACGTCTGAAATTTCCTGTAACTGCGCTTCAATCCACGCCTCGACGTCTGCGAGCACTTCATCGGGCATACGCCCGGCTGTTTCAATCGGCTTACCAATGCGCACACGCAGTACGCCTGGCCGCTTAACCCAGTGGCGGCCTGGCCAGCGTTCACCCGCATTATGAGCCACCGGCAATACCGGCACCCCTGCCCGACACGCCACCACGCTGCCACTTTTGTTATAGCGTTTGCGGATGCCTGGATCTACCCGTGTCCCTTCAGGAAAAATCAGTACTGAAAGCCCCGTTCCCAAACGCTCGACGCCTTGAGTAAGCACTTGCTTCATCGCCCGTGCTGGTTTCGAGCGGTCCAGACTAATCGGGCGAAGCAGACGCAACCCCCAGCCAAAGATCGGCAGGCGCAGTAATTCGCGCTTTAACACGGTACATACCGGTGGCTTCATCACCTGTAGAAACACGGTTTCCCACTCACACTGGTGGTTGGCTTGAATCACACACGGGCCACTGGGCAGGTTTTCCCGCCCTTGGATGTCGTAGCGCACCCCGCAGGCAATACGAAACCACACCATCAAAAAGTAGTTATACAAATTAAGCAATCGGTAGCGGCCAGACAGTGGAAGAAACGGCGCAATGGGCAGAAACAGGATGCCGATCATCAGCATGGCCAAAAAGTAGCCAGCATAAAAGACCAAGCTGCGAACCACATTTATCAAGCCGACGCTCCTGTATTGCTGACACGGTTACTTTCACGGGTTAAACACCACGTATCCAACATACGCCCAGCCTCTAACCGCCACGGTTTTTGATGGACGCCAAACACATCCAGCACACGCCGGCAGTTCAAAACGCGCCGTAGCTTTGCATCATGATGATGTTTAAGCGGCTGAACCTCGCCGAGGGTAATCTGCTCACCGCGCCCCTCAAGGTGCGTTAACAGCTGAGTACGCACCATGGAGGTAAAGGTAAAGGCGCTGACCGGCTCGGTGCCAGCAAGATGGTAAGCCCCCCAAGCCTCAGCACCGCTGACCTGCTGCTGTAGCATGCCAATCAGCGCCATGGCAACGGCATCCGCGGAGGTCGGGCAAAAAATCACATCCTCCGCAGCGCGCACTGCCTTCCCGAGTACCAAATCACCAATGATGTCATTTAGCCACGCATGGCTTCCTTCCAGCGCAAACAGCGGGCCTAAGCGCACAATCAAATGACGCCGAAACTCCGCACGGATGCGATCACCGGTCTGCACCAGACGGCGCAAGCTATCATCCCGTGGCGCGGGCACCACATGCTCATCAATGGGGACATCCAAACCATCTTCATAGAGCTGATCGGAGACACACCATATCAACGCTACGTCTTGCGCCTGGCAGGCATCCAGACAAATATCTACCGCATCGGCATGCGCCGTCACATCCGCTGGCGCCATATTCAGTGGATGGGCCAACGGTGGAATAATCACGGCGTCGGGGGCTATCGCCTCAAGACGAGAGGCGGTAATGATTGTACCCTGTTCAATGACTAACTCCGTATCGGCGCGACGGCTTGCTTCCCGAGCCAGTGCCAAGTTTAAGCAGTGGCCGGCATCCAATATCAAAAGTTTCACAACCATCCTCTGCACAATTTACAAACATTAGTGCCAACCACCCAAGATCTAGGCACTGTCGTACAAGATAAGGCTCATGGCTGCCGCTCGGCGACAGGAGCGGTACACTTTACTGGTTCTCGCCCCCCGTAGGAAGCCTCCTCACCGCCGTGACCGACGAATTTGGCCGCTATTACGGTCAGAATAAACCGCGTGAAAAACCAATCTTAAATAGCTGCATAATGGATATTATCAGAGTAAAGCGCCTTAAACACTGGTGACGAGATGGAATCAACCACAGTCTATTGCTTAAAAAACTAATAACTCTCTAATGACATTCTTGACTATATAGGCAGTAAAAAGGGTTCAAATAGTAATCAATCATCAACTCCAAAAAACTAAAGCCTCATCATAAGATAATCATTTTTTTAGCCATATTTCTAAACAACTTACCAAACACTCATATTACATGAGCTATAACCCTCTACTTTCTAAAAATAATATTTAATAAACCAACCAGACAATACAACGACATTAGAAATTTAACCCTTGTGAGATATGAGAGGTTAACTAAGGTAGAAAATTGTAACGAGCATGGAGCCGAGGTGGCCACTACACGGCTCATGGGGATCTGATGCTCAGCACCTTCTCAATATCAACAACCCTAATATGCCAGGTGTTGCCTGCAATTAGCTAATTACATCACAGGGGTGTCTTATGTTCTCTATTTCTTGGGTCGATGCAGCGAGTGGTGAAGTCCAGCGTGGCTTAAACAGCGCGCAGACAGTGGCAGTAGATGAAATAGAAAATAGTGCAATCCGTATCATTCCTATCATTAATACCCCCCTTGATTCGTTATCTCTTACGGAATCAATCGAATTAACCATCATTAATAGCGAGGGTGAGTCACTAACGCTCACGAAAACATCTCCACCTTTTATCTTCGATAACCTCCCTAACCTTACCAATGGTGACGTTCAACTGCTGATTAGCGCACTCGACAGTGGAGGCAACTTAATTGAAGCTGGCAGTGAGGCGGTCACCTTTGAAGTCACCGAAAGCCTTCCCGTGCCCCCTGTTTTCATCCCCATCCGTATTCAGGCAGAAGATACCGACAATACAGATGGCGACAGCAACTATGCTGTTATGACAGGCGGCGTGACCACGTCCGCCGTCGGTGAACCCAATGCCGTTAATGCTGATGGCAATGCCTATGCCGATTTTGTCGGCCCGAGTGGTGAAACTCTTACCTTCAATATCGATGTCCCGGAGGCGGGTGAATATGAACTGGCGGTAAGCTACGCCTTGAGTCGAAACAACGATGCTGTCGCCAGCGAACGTAACCGCCCTCTGCGTCTAGAAGTGAATGATCAGTTGGTTGATCGCATGTTTGACCTACGCAGTACCAGCCCCGAAGGCAATAATAATGCAAGTGACTTCACTACCTTCGCTGAACGCACCATTATTGTGCAGCTTCAAGAGGGGCAAAACAGCGTCAGCTTTACGTCAAATGGCCTCAGCGGCCCCAATGTGGATTATCTCGAGATCCGCAAACCCGCGCTAGGCAGTCAGGTGATCCAAGGCGAAGAGCTTTTTTTGTCACCAGAACCCGACCTAACCCCAGATGGCATCGATACCAATCGCCCGGTGACTACCGCCAATATCGTAAGCCTCAACGACACCTTTCGAGTAGGTGCCGAAGAGGCTAGCTACCTGGATTGGGCATTTGGCAATGTAGATGCTTATGGGGAATTTGTTTATCAAGCCCCCGTCGCAGGCACCTATTCCATGACCGTGACCTATGCCAGTTCCAGCGGCAGGCCGCTTGATTTGTCGCTGGTCGAAGGCAGCGGCTTAACGAGTATTGGCACCTTTGCATTTGCAGAAACAACGCCCGCCCTTTATATGCCCGATGATCTCGATGATCTGCCCAGCGGCGTAACTACCAGTACGCCCGCTGCCACGCAATGGGAAGGTTGGACGACAGAAACACTCGAATTCACGCTAGCCGCTGGCGAAAACTTACTGCGGCTGGGCGGCCGCGCCAACGGCCCCAATATCGATAAAATTGAGATGGCGTTGGTGGCGGCAGAGCCTTCCGCACCCACCGCCCTGCTGCTAGATAACAACAGCGTGCTGGAAAACCAGGAAGGCGCCGTTATTGGTCAGCTCATTGTGGAAGACCAGGATGACGACACCCATAGTTTTACTGTCAGCGACGAGCGCTTCGAGGTAGATGTCAGCGGCGTATTGCGCTTGAAAAGCGGCACAAGCCTTGATTTTGAAACGACAACCTCGGTCAGCGTCGAGATAACCGCCACTGACCCGGCGGGTGCGAGTGTTAGCGAAACATTCGTCATTGCCGTTGGTGATGTTGAAGATAGCGTTACACCTCCTCCCGAGCCCGCCGATCCCATCCGTTTACAGGCGGAGGCGTTCGATACTGCCACAATCTTCACCATCGAGAACATCGCCGCCGCCGATGGCGGCCAAGCTATTCGCTTACCCGGCAGCAGCGAAGGCACGGCCAGCTATGCACTCGATGGCAAGGTGGCTGCCGGTACCTATACCATCATCGTCGGCTATATCGACGAGAGCGATGGCGAAAGCACTGCTCAACTGAGCATCAGCAACGCCGAAGGCGAAAGCTTCAGCGGCGATTGGACGTTTGACGACGATGCCGACAGCGGCAACGGTGTTCAGCCGCAAAACTTTCGCACTGCCACCTTTACCGACGTGACCGTAGGTGATGACGCTACCCTGTCACTCAGCGCCAGCTCGACGGCGCTGGAGTACGCACGCATCGACTATATCGAGTTTGTGCCCACCGGCAGCGTAGATCCGGAGCCCACTATCCTGCTGGGCATTGCCGATGCCGACCCGGTGGTAGAGAGTGGCGATGAGGGCGTCACCACGCTGAGCTTTGCGTTGAGCGCCTCAAACGCTTTTAGCGGTGACGTGGAGCTTAGCTTACCCTGGAAATTAATGGCGTTGCCGACACCCGCACGGTCACCTTCACTGACGGGGTCGCCACCCTAGCGGTTGATGTCGCCAACGACGACGAAGATAACGGTAGCGAAACCGTCACGGTCGCGCTTATCGGCGCCACCGGTGACAGCTTCGCCATCGACAGCGCCGCCGCGACGGCCAGCGGTAGCGTCAGTGAAGATGACGAAGCGGTAGTGCCTGCCGATCCCATCCGCCTCCAGGCGGAAGCGTTCGACACTGCCACGACCTTTACCATCGAGAACATCGCCGCCGCCGATGGCGGCCAGGCCATTCGCCTGCCCGGAAACAGCGAAGGCACCGCCAGCTACGCCCTGGAGGGCAAGGTGGCCGCCGGTACCTATACCGTCATCGTCGGCTATGTCGACGAGAGCGACGGTGAAAGCACTGCCCAACTAAGTATCGGTAACGCCGACGGCGAGAGCTTCAGCGGCAGCTGGACATTCGATGACGACGCTGACAGCGGCAACGGTGTTCAGCCGCAAAACTTTCGCACTGCCACCTTTGCCGACGTGACCGTGGGCGATGACGCTACCCTATCGCTCAGCGCCAGCTCGACGGCGCTGGAGTACGCACGCATCGACTATATCGAGTTTGTGCCCACGGACAGCGGCGAGCCGGAGCCGACTATCCTGCTGGGCATCGCCGATGCCGAGCGATGAGGGCGTCACTACGCTGAGCTTTGCATTGAGCGCCTCAAACGCTTTTAGCGGTGACGTGGAGCTTGCCCTGGAAATTGATGGCGTTGCCGATACCCGCACGGTCACCTTTATCGACGGTGCCGCCACCCTAGCGGTTGATGTCGCCAACGACGACGAAGATAACGGTAGCGAAAACGTCACGGTCGCGCTTATCGGCGCCACCGGTGACAGCTTCGCCATCGACAGCGCCGCCGCGACGGCAAGCGGTAGCGTAAGCGAGGATGATGCCGTTCCAGACACTGTCGCGCCCATCGTTATCCAGGCAGAGGATGCTGCTCTGGTCACCGTCAATGATAGTGGCCTACCCTCCAATGCCGATTTCACGCGAGTGGTAGATCCTAATAATCCCGATGCCTTCACTAATTACCGTGAAGGAGCCGTCGGTGGTGCCTATATGGACTTTGGCACAAACCCCGGCGACGAAGTTATCTTCAACGTTGAAACCGAGGTAGCTGGCACCTACACCGCGGTAATTCGTTACGCCAACGGTAGCGCAGGGCCCCGCCCCCTTGACCTAATGATCAATGGAACGCCTGTTCCCCAAGCGGCTTTCCCGCCGGCAGTCAATGATGGCGTCAACGACCCATGGGATAGCTGGCTAGAGCTTGAAGTGGAGATGGAGCTTCAAGCTGGCCCCAACAGCGTCTCATTTGCCATACCGGCAGTGGCCGATGGCGGTGTCAATAACGGCCCCAATATCGATCAGATTATCTTCAACTACCAGCAGGACGACGGCGGTGAAACACCCACCGGGCCCTTCCTGTTTGAGATTCAGGGTGAAGCGCTCACCATCGACGATGATGAGCCTACCCCTGATACAATGGTTCGCGACGCTAGCAATCCCGAAACCAATGCAGCCGCTGGCCCGGACGGCCTATGGGATGGTTTTACCGGCAGCGGCTACCTCGATATGGGCAACGAAGCCGGTGATGCGGCCTTCTTTGAGGTAGCCGTCGAAGAAGCGGGCACTTATACCCTGAATGTGCGCTATGCCAACGGTGATGGCGCCGGGGCTAGCCGACCGATGACTCTCCTGGTAGGTGGCGCCCCCCAGGGCCAACTGGCCTTCCCCACCACTGGCGCAGGCAACGACGGCTGGGTGAATTGGCAAGACGCCACCATTGAGCTGGAACTGATGGCGGGCAACAACACCATCCGGCTGGAGAACGTCGGTAATGCCGGCCCCAATATTGATAGCCTGAGCGTCAGCCGAGAGGGTACTCAAGAGCCACCGGTTGTCGAGCCAGGTGAGCGCTTTGCCGTCAAGATTAATTTCGAGCCCGATGGCTTTGCCACTCCGGAAGGCTATATCGCCGATACCGGCTTAGCGTTTGGCGATCAATCCGTCGAGATCGATGGCCAAGTTTACCAGTACGGCTGGGTTACCGAGGCCTCCATCGCCGATGGCACCGAAAATGGCACTATACCGATGGCGATCAATACCCTCTCCAGTGTCGCCGTCAACGACCGTACCGATGAGATTGCCGGGCTTGATCCTCGCCAGGGCACCTACGCTCACTTCGACCAGCCTGCGGAAGGCTATGTACGCGCCGGATGGGAAATGGAACTGGACGACGGCTATTATGAGGTCACGATTTCTATCGGCGATACCTCAGGGCCTTACGACAGCGTCAATCTGATCAACGCCGAAGGTGAGCAATTCAGCACCCCCTTTACGCCGTTCCGGCCCGATGATTTTCCAGCCGACAATAGCCCCAGCAACGACACCGAAGGCTTCCGCTCCGAGTTGGTCACCCGCGTGGTACAGGTTACCGATGGCCGCTTGACCCTGGATTCGATTGGCCTTGGTGATAATACCGAGGTCCAGTATATCGAGATCCAGTCGATTCCCGACCTGACACCGGAGGATGACCGTGAGGCACCGGAAGATTACGCCTTCTTCACCGACCCGCGTGCTATCGCCGGAGTGGGCGAGAACGAGATTCGGGTCGAGTTAGACGCCGAAGACGGCACGCCCCCCACCGGCGTCGATCCCGATTCGGATATTTTCGTGGGCATCTCGGTCGTCGATGGCCGTGGCGGTGCCCTGCTGGAAAGCTTAGGTGACGGCTCCGTACGGCTCTTCGAAACTGTCAGCGGCGAAGAGGTAGCTCTCAACGTCAACACTACCGGCGGCTTCGATTCGTTGACGATTTCTCCCAACAGCATGCTCAAAGAGTTCACCAGCTACACCCTGGTCATCGAAGGCTTTCAGGATCGTGGCGCCAATGACAACCCTGACGCTCCAACTCGGGAGTTCCAGAAATTCACCAACACCTTCATCACCGGTGAAGCCTCTGAAATTGTGCCAAGAGAAGTAGCATTCAACGATGTCATTGAGCTCAACGGCGCTGCCGACAACGCTTACCAGTTCACCTCGCTGGAGCTATCACCTGATGGCAGCAAGATGTACATCTCGAATATGCTGGGCGAGATCAAGCGTTACGACGTTAACCCGCAAACCGGCGCGCTCTCCAATGAGCAAGTGTTGGCACTCGACTATTTTGCAGGGGATTCGGCAGGATCGCGGGGCATTATCGGCCTAACCTTCGACCCTACCGATCCCAATGTCCTGTGGGTAAGCGATAACTATCCGATTCCACTTGAAGGGCGTGATAATGGCGTCCCCGATTTCAGTGGACGCATTTCCAAGATTACCCTGGAAGAAGGTGACGCTTTCAACGCCACTGCTGAAGCCTATATCACCGGACTGCCGCGCTCCAACGGCGACCACGTTACCAATAGCCTCGAATTCCGCGCCAACCCCGAATTCGATGCCAACACCAACCCAGACGTACCAAGCCACTTGCTGTATCTACTTCAGGGATCGAACTCGGCAATGGGGGCACCCGATAGTGCTTGGGGTAACCGTCCGGAGCGCCTGCTCAGTGCCGCTGTCATGGAAATAGATCCGACCCGTGAAGCGCCAGCAGGTGGCTTTGATGTGACCACCGAGCCCTTGCCTGAGGATGGCTTCAACCGCCGTTTCACCGACGATGACGGCGTTGATTTCAAGGCAGACCCGATTGCCATGGGTGATGACCGTTTTCTGGTCTTCGCGGCCAACGGTACCGCAACAGTAGAGGATTCCGATGGTAACTTGATCGAGAGTTATTATGATCCTTTCGCCGATGACGCTGTGGTCAAGATTTTTGCCACCGGCGTACGCAATGCCTATGACCTGGTGTGGCACTCCAATGGCAATCTCTACGTCCCGACCAACGGCTCGGCGGCCGGCGGCAATGTACCGGATGACCCTTCAACGCCGCAAAATGAATACGTAGGTAACGTCGAAAAACAGGACGACTACCTGTTTACGGTTAAGGAAGGAGGCTATTACGGACATCCCAATCCCCTGCGCGATGAGTTTATCCTCAACGGCGGTAACCCAACCGCAGGCAACGATGCCAACCAGGTAGGTAACTACCCTGCTGGCCAAGACCCTGACCCCAACTACGATATTGAGGGAGTCTATTCATTAGGCGAGAACCGTTCTCCCAACGGCGTCACCGAGTACACCAGCGGCGTGTTTGGCGGCAACCTGCAAGGCAGCGTGCTGTTCACCGAATATTCTGGTGGTGACGATATACGCTCCATTACTTTCGACGCCGCAGGCAACATCACTGGGGACGAAGTGCTCCGCGATGTGAATGGTAACGTTATCACCTACATAGACCCGCTGGATATTATCGAAAACCCGGCCACCGGCCAGCTCTACCTGCTGACGCTGAACCGCAACAACGGTCAGAGCCAGATCATTCGCCTCGACCCCGCTCCTGGAGGTGTCATCGTTGACCCAGAAGAGCCTGATGATGAGCTGGTGTCGCTACTCACTATTCAGGCAGAAGACAATACGCCCAACGATGGTACCAGCGTATCAATTGCTCAAGGTGGTGGTGCTGAGATTCAGATCCGCACGGTGAATAACCCCGAAGCCAACCAGCCAACCGGTGTCCGCCCTGGCGCCTTCGGTTTGGACGGTAACAATGATGATACCGATGGCGTATTAGGCGGCTATGCCGATTTTGGCAGTACGAATAGCGACTTTATCACCTTCAGTTTCGAGCTATCAGGGGCCGATGCGGGTGATTCAGTGCTGCGAGTTCGCTACGGTAACGGCGACACGGTTAATCGCCCGCTGGAAGTATTCGTCAATAACGTTAGCGTAGGTACCTTCGGCTTCAGCCCACCCGCTGGCGTCACTGGCGATGATGCCTGGAACGAGTGGCTAACGCTGGATATCCCAGCGTCGCTGGTATCAGGGCTTAATACGGTACGCTTCCAGGCCGTCAATAATACGGGCCCCAATATCGACCAGTTGGAGATCCTACAGGCCCCCGAAGACACATCGCCCGGCTACACCGACTACGAAGCTGAAAACGCTCAGCTCGATGGGCCGGTGATTATCACCAACAGTGAGGATGACCGCAACGCCTCGGGTGAAGGGTTCGTCGATTTCAATGGCACCAGCGACCAGAGTATTACCTGGACAGTAGAGGTCGATGAGGCTGGCACCTACGACGTTGGCTTCCGCTATGCCCTGGCAGCCTCCAAGGCTGACCGTCCAATGGTAGTCACCGTCAACGGTATCGATATTGGCACGCTCAATTTCCCAGGTCAGAGTAACGAAGCTGAGGATAACTGGTTCTTCCAGTCAACCGAGTTAACCCTGGGCACAGGCAGCAATACTATTACCGTCACAGCCCCGGGGGCCAATGGCCCCAATGTCGACCTGCTGCGCATCGCGGATACCCCATTGGATACCTTCGAGCCCGTTTACGCAGACATTGATGGCAGTGGCCGTATCGAGCTGGAAAGCGGCGATAGTGCTCGGGCTGTCAATGACCGTACCGCCGACTTCTACTTCACGGTGAATGAGGACGGCGCCTACAAACTTGACCTGGCCGCCAATGCGGGCGCACCGGATGGTGGTGCGTTGACGCTGCTGCTCAACGGGCAGCCGGTGGATGAGATGAGTTTCCCAGGCGTTGGCGAGGCCGGCGAGCAGTCCGCCTATATCGAGCTTCAGGCGGGACTCACCTACAACCTGCGGGTTGTTTCCACGGCGGATGGCGTCGATGAAATCGACTACCTTGATATCTCGCCCGCCCCCGGCGACCCCGATGCAGGTATCGGTATCCAGAGCAACGATGCGGCCTACTACTCCGACCGCTTGCACTTCAGCTACCTGGAGAACGACAGCGCCTCCAACCCTAACCGTGACTATAAAGAGGATGCCACGGTCACTATCAGCAATACCGGCACCAACGAGCTGGTTTTTATTGACGCCGATCTTGATGGCCCCTTCACTCTCGTCGATCCCGATATCTTCGCTGGCCTGACACTGGCTGCAGGAGAATCGATTGACGTGCAAGTGCTGTTTGACCGCGCGGCCTATACGCCACCCACTAACGATGCAGGCGACGGCGTCTTTGAGGGAACGCTGCGCCTGGTCACCAACGACGCCGACACCCCCGTCGCCGAGGTGCACCTAGCAGGCTTCTGGCAGGCGCGTGACGAAGGCGGCTGGGAGCCCAACGTCAACGAGGTCTGGGAAGTGTTCGGTTTTGGCAACGTCATCCAGGGGCTAACCACCGTAGGTGGTGGCGAGAACTCGGTTCTCAACGACTTCGACCTTTACCGGCCGGTCAATGATGACGAGGTGATGTCACGTTACTGGAAGATAGCCGATGGCTTTGAGTCGGCCACGATTACCCAGTTGGCGGCCTACCACGGCAACGGGGGAGCAACGCTGGGGATTCATAATCCCGGCAATAAAAACCAGGATATTATCCTTTCCGATCATGCAGGCGACAATAACCAGTCGCTACTGCCTATCAAGGCCAATGGACAATTCGCGACGGCAACGTTCACTCGCGACCAAATCCCCGACGGCTGGATCGGTAACGATATCTTTGGTATCGAGGTTGCCAATCTCTCAACCGACCCGTCGCTCAATCCCACTGGAGGCGGCACGGTACCGCCAGGGGCGGAAGACATTGAGCGTGGCTATACCGTGCGGGTATTCCAGGCACTGGATGCCAATGGCAACGTAATCCCTAACACCTACCTGGGCGTGATGGATTACACCGGCATCAACTATGACTACAACGACAACATGTTTGTCATTGAAGGGATCTCACCGGTTTCCGGCGGCGAGATCTCCATCACCAACCTGGATGGGGTACCCTCGGATGATCGCCTGGTGATGAGCCGAATAGAAAACCCGGCCAACGCCAGCCAGGTGTTCCACGACGAATCGACCTTTACCATCACCAACGATGGCTTCGCCGACCTGGAGATCAGCAGCCTGGCAATTTCCGATCCGAGCCTATTTGAGATCGTGGGAGCCACCGAAAACCTGCTCATTCCCGCC
This sequence comes from Halomonas sp. KHS3, assembly GCF_000830495.1. NCBI lineage: Bacteria > Pseudomonadati > Pseudomonadota > Gammaproteobacteria > Oceanospirillales > Halomonadaceae > Halomonas > Halomonas sp. KHS3. Next base: position 11,845 of record NZ_JWHY01000012.1, read on the forward strand.
GGCGGCACACTGGATGTCACCGTTCGCTTTATCGCCGAGGATTTCGATGACGGTACGCTGTATGAGTCCACGCTGATCATTAACTCAAACGACGGTGATGAGGGAACCAAAACGATCCAACTGGCGGGGATTGCCCAGGGCCAGTCAGAGAATGGCCAGGAGCCGCTGGTACAGGAGATCATCGATGCCTTCGGCTTCTCGACCAATGTGGCCGAGGGGCAGATGAATCAGGGCGGGTTGGTGGAAGCGAACGGGGATGAGATTCTCTCGCCCTACTTCCAGCGTGCCGACGGTCAATCGCCGATCAAGATCACCCAGTTGGCGGCATATCATACCCAAGGCGATGTGGCGCGACTGTTTATCCACGATGTGGATAGCCGGGATCGTGACGAGATACTGGCCCACGACGAGCAGGATGGGCAAACGCTGCTGCCGCGGGCACTCAATAGTGGCGACTTGCTGACCACCACCACTCTGGATCGGGACGCGCCCTTTGGCTTCTTTGCGGACATTACCGGTCGCCAAGGCTACATCTCCTGGTCTGACCCCGATGCCAACCTCTACGAAGACACCATCGATGCTATCGGCAGCCCCGGCACCAACCTGAACTGGGACGAAAACGACGGCCACCTGATTCGCGTCTACGTAGCGAAAGACGCAGCAGGCAACGTCATTCCCAATACCTATATCGTGATTCAGGACTATGCGGGGGTGAACTACGACTACAACGACAATATCTTCCTGGTCGAGAATGTTCAGACCTATGACCCCACCGGGGTGGAGGATGCCGATGGCAACGGCCGCATCGATCTCTATGACGACAGTGACGGCGATGGCATTCCGAACTTCCTGGATGACCAGGCACCTGTAGAGCAAACTGCTTACAACACAGGCGAAACGCCGTGGACACTCGGGGCGGGTGGATTGACGCTGGAAGCCAAGCTGTTCGATAACGGTGGCCAGGGCGTGGCCTACAACGACACCACCACCGCCCATCAGGGTGCAGCGTTCCGCTCCGACGAAGCGGTGGATATCTCCAACGGCACCGAAGCCTTGGGCTATATCGCCGATGGCGAGTGGGTCGAGTACACGCTCAATGTTGAAACGGCAGGCACCTATGCACTGAGCTTCCTCACCTCGGCAACATCAAATGGAAAATCCATCACCGCCGCTTTTGAGCAGGATGGCAACTTCCAGAGCAGTGCCTCGATCAACCTGCCCAATACCGGCAGCTTCACCAGCTTCCAGACGGTTGGCCCACTGGAGTTCGATCTTGATGCTGGCGAGCAAGTGTTGCGACTGACGTTCAACGGCGGCCAGCTTGACCTGCAGTCGTTCAGCTTCGAGGCGATCGACCTGGGAGAGGAGGAGCAACAGCCCTTCAACACCAACCAAACGCCATGGCTGGTAGAGGATGAAGGCCTCGTGCTGGATGCCGTCAACTACGATAGCGGCGGTCAGGATGTCGCCTACAACGACAGCAGCGAGAATCAGGAAGGTAGCAACTTCCGGGGCGATGGCGTGGACATCGTCGGTGACGGTTCGGCCATCGGCTGGATCGAAAACAATGAGTGGGTCGAGTACACGCTCAATGTGGCTCAGGCAGGCACTTACGAGCTCTCCTTCCTCTCGGCGCTGGGGTCGACCGGTGGTGCCGCACGCTCCATTACTGCGTCCTTCGCCCAAGGAGATAGCCCTTACACCACCGCCTCGCCGGTCAGCGTGAACTACAGCGGCAGTTGGACGACCTTTGTACCCACCGACAGCGTACAGGTAGAACTGGAAGCCGGTGAACAGGTGCTGCGCTTAACCTTTAACGGCGGCTCCCAAGACCTGGCCTCGTTCTCACTCGCCCCGATCACTACTATCGGCAGCCAAATACCCTTCAATGACAGTGGAACCCCCTGGGAGGTGGGCGACAGCTTCACGCTGGATGCCGCACTATTTGATGTCGGCGGTGAAGGCATCTCTTACAGCGATAGCGATCCTCAGCAAGAAGGTAGCAATTTCCGTGAAGGCGGCGTTGATATCGTCGGTAATGGCACAGCGATCGGCTGGGTTGATGTTGGAGAATGGGTTGAGTACACCATCGACGTGGCCCAATCCGGCACTTACAGCCTATCGTTCCTCGCTTCGACTCCCTCAAGCGATGTCACCATCACTGCCGCCGTCGAAAAAAATGGGGCGTTCTATCTGGAAGCCAGCTCACCGCCGCTGCCCAACACTGGCTCCTGGAGCAACCCTGTTGCCAGTGACGGTATGTTGCTCGATTTACAGGCCGGGGAGCAGACCCTGCGGTTAACCTTCAACGGGTCAGCGGGCAGCGACTTGATGGACTTCCAATCATTCACCCTTGAACGTGAGAACGTACAGCAAGCCTTTAACGAGGAGGGCACCCCCTGGTTGATTGACGACGACGGCCTGTTTCTCGACGCTATCAACTACGACCAGGGTGGCGCGGGCATAGCCTACAACGATAGCAGCGAAACCCAACTGGGTAACGCCAGCATTCGCGGCGAAGGTGTGGATATTGTTGGCGACGGTGAGGCCATAGGTTGGATCGCCAATAATGAATGGGTAGAGTACACCGTCGATGTCGTTGAAGCTGGCGAACACACCTTCTCGTTTATTACCGCGACACCTTGGTCTGGCCGCAGCATAACGGTCGCCGCTGAGAAAGATGGCGTGTTCTACGCACAAGCCTCCCCGCTTAGCGTTCCCAATAGCGGCGACTGGGGAAACTATGTCCAAGGGCCGGAGGTGACGCTCAACTTGCAGGAGGGGGAACAAGTAGTACGGTTAACCTTCAATGGTGGCTCAATGGATCTTCAATCACTCATCATTGAGCAAAGCGAGAACCAGCCCTCAGCACTAAGCCTTAATAGCGGTGAAGATGCCCTGGGGGTGACGGGAGTTCAAGAGCCATCAACGAGTGAGCTGTTGTTCTAACCGCGGTTACCAAGCCTGGTACGCAATATAGCCCGCTTTTTAGCGGGCTATATTGTGATCTCGTTAATCGTTTTAGGCGTTTTACGTCTTTAGAACGGGATCTCATCGTCGAAGTCGTCGAAGTTACCCGGATCCGGAGCGCCGTAGCTGCTGTTCTGCTGGTTGGGCGGTGGAGCTTGGTTGCCCTGGTGCGGTGCTGGCTGAGCGGGCCGTGGTGGCTGCTGTGGGCTCTGCCCGCCAGGGTAGTTATTTCCGCCTTGAGGCGCACCACCCTGAGGGGGATAGCCGCCTTGGTGATTAGCAGCAGGATTATTTTGAGCCGGCGCATTCTGGGGGGCGTTCTGAGGAGCGTTCTGGGAATAGTTATTTTGCGGAGCGCCACCGCCCTGGTAATCACCGCTACGGCCATCAAGCATCTGCATATCGTTGGCAACGATTTCCGTCGAGTAGCGATCTTGCCCATTCTGATCCTGCCACTTACGGGTTTGCAGGCGCCCTTCAATATAGACTTTGGAGCCTTTTTTCAGGTACTGCTGGGCGATCTCAGCGGTTTTATTGAACATCACCACGCGGTGCCATTCGGTGCGCTCTTGGCGTTGACCGCTTTGGCGATCCATCCAGGTATCAGTGGTGGCCAGGTTTAGGTTGGCCACAGCGGTGCCGCTGGGAGTGAAACGCACCTCTGGATCCTGCCCGAGGTTGCCAATCAGAATGACTTTGTTAATGCCGCGAGCCATAAGGCGCTCCTTTAATAGCTGTCATGTAGAGTTTATTGCCAACCGCCGCCACACTTCATCGGCACGGCTGGATTAAGATTTGGGGGGTGCCATGAGCTTGTTCAACGCCGCCTGATCGAGCTGCTGGCGGTTCACCTTTAAATAGACCAAACGCTCTTCTGGCACCACCATTACGTCTTCGACGCCGACCACATCGGCTAAGTGTTCCATCAACAGGTCGAGCGCATCTGCCTGGGTCTCGTGTAGCGCCACCACTTCGCTGGAGAGCGGGGGCGGTGCGGGCATCCGCCACATGGCGATCCACCAGCATAGCGCAAGCCCAGCACAGCCAATAAAAACCGCGTTGAGGCCACCGTAATGCGCCAGTAAACCGCCTAGCGTACCGCCTAAAAAAGCGCCTAAAAATTGGCTGGTGGAGTAGACCCCCATCGCGGTACCTTTGGCGCCCGCCGGGGCTAACTTACTGAGCATGGAAGGTAGCGTCGCTTCCAGCAAGTTAAAGCCGGTGAAGAACACAAACAGCCATACAAACAGCCAGTAACTTGGCGAGAGTGGCAACCCCAGCCCGGCCAAACTAATCACAATAGCGCCGATCGCAACCAAGCACATCAAACGCATGCGCTGCTGCTTCTCGGCCACAATTATCAGCGGCACCATGGCCACAAACGATAGCGCCATAATGCCAAGATATGCCAGCCCGTGATACTCAATCGCTACACCGGCGTCTAGCAGGCGAAAAGGTACCGCGACAAATATCGCCATCAGCACTAAATGCAGGGCAAAAATCGACATATCCAGCCGCCATAAATCGGGGCGGGTGATGACACTTTTAAACTGCTGGCGATCCATGCCCACATCGCGGTGACGTCGCCGCCGCGGCGCGGCAGGCACCCAGCGCCATAGCACCAGCAGCCCCACCAGCGTTAGTAGCGAGGTAAACCAGAAGACCCCAGCCAGCCCAGCCCAGGCGGCAAGCCATGGCCCCAGCACCATCGCAATCGCAAACGAAACGCCAATAGAAAGCCCAATGGTGGCCATAGCGGCGGTGCGCACTTCTTCACGGGTTTGATCCGCCAGCAGCGCCATAATCGCCGCGGCAACGGCACCGCCACCCTGCAGCGCTCGCCCGGCAATCACACCAATAATGGTATCGGATAGAGCGGCGACCACGCTGCCGAGTGCAAATATCACCAGCCCCATGGCAATCACCTGCTTACGACCAATGCGGTCAGAGAGTAAGCCAAACGGGATTTGCAGCGTTGCCTGGGTTAAACCATAAATCCCCAGCGCCACGCCCACGAGTAGCGGGGTCGAACCCTCAAGGGTGTCGGCATACAGCGCCAACACCGGCAGCACCATAAACAGACCCAGCATGCGCGATGCATAAAGCCCGGCCAAACCACTGATCGCACGTCGTTCAGAGGCCAGCAATAGTGCGGAAACCTTGCGCATAATGCCCTTTTATATGGTGGTTAAGCATGTGGTGAGTCAGAGTGGATTGTGACAATCCTCTATTCTAGCGGTTTGGGCTGGCGCTGGAAACGTCGCGAGTTGCCGCAGGTTATCTTGGGTTATGAAAGCGGTTTTGCCGGGAGGGTGCCGACAAACGTATAATCACGCTTTTGCCGCGCGATTCGAGGTGTTGATGGACAGCATTCTGGTCAGGGGTGCCCGCACCCACAACCTCAAGCAGATCGATGTGGAGCTGCCCCGTAACAAGCTGATTGTGATTACCGGCCTCTCCGGCTCGGGTAAATCGTCGTTAGCATTCGACACCCTTTACGCCGAGGGGCAGCGCCGCTACGTGGAATCGCTCTCCACTTATGCGCGCCAGTTCCTGTCGATGATGGAAAAGCCCGATGTGGATCACATCGAAGGGCTGTCACCTGCGATCTCCATTGAGCAGAAGTCCACTTCCCACAACCCGCGCTCGACCGTGGGCACCATCACCGAAATTTACGACTACCTGCGTCTGCTGTTTGCGCGTGCCGGGACGCCCCGCTGTCCAGAACATGGCGAAGACTTGGAAGCCCAGACCATCTCGCAGATGGTCGACCAAGTCATGAACCTAGCCGAAGGCACCAAGCTGATGCTGCTGGCGCCGGTAGTCAAAGGCCGCAAAGGCGAACATTTACAGTTATTAGCCGAGCTGCGCGCCCAGGGCTTCGTACGCGCCCTGGTCGATGGCCAAGTGCTGGAACTGGACGACATCGCACCACTGGATAAGCGCAAAAAGCACGATATCAGCGTCGTCGTTGACCGCTTCAAAGTGCGCGACGACCTTGCCCAACGTTTGGCGGAGTCCTTTGAAACCGCGCTGAACCTCGCCGACGGCACCGCCATGATTCACTTTATGGACGGTGAACGCGACGATATTGCCTTTTCATCGCGCTTTGCCTGCCCGGTGTGCGGCTACTCGCTGGCGGAACTTGAGCCACGCATGTTCTCGTTCAACAATCCTGCGGGCGCCTGCCCTACCTGCGACGGGCTAGGCGTACAGCAGTACTTCGACCCGGACAAGCTCATCAGCCACCCGGAGCTATCGCTTGCCGAAGGCGTGATCAAAGGCTGGGATCGGCGCAATATTTACTACTTTACCCAGCTCCAGGCGCTGGCCAAGCACTACGGCTTTGAGCTGGAAACGCCCTGGCAAGAGCTCGCCCGCCACGAGCGGGAGGTTATCTTAAACGGCAGCGGTGACGAGCAGATCCCGTTTGTGTACGTGGGCGATCGCGGCCGTAAAGTGACCCGCGAACACGCTTTCGAGGGCGTGCTGCCCAATATGCAGCGCCGTTATCGGGAAACCGAATCCAACATGGTCCGCGATGACCTGGTCAAATACATCGCGGTGCAGCCTTGTGCCACTTGTAACGGCTCACGACTGCGTAAAGAGTCGCGCCATGTCTATGTGGACGATCACAACATCGCCGAAATTGTGCGCTTCCCCATTGGTGAAGCGTGGCGCTATTTTGCTGATCTAAGCCTGCCCGGCCGCAAGGGTGAGATCGCCGATAAAATCGTCCACGAGATTCACGCCCGGCTAGAGTTTCTGGTCAACGTGGGGCTGGACTATCTCAACCTGGAGCGCAGCGCCGACACCCTATCCGGCGGTGAAGCCCAGCGTATCCGTTTAGCCAGCCAAATTGGCGCAGGCCTGGTCGGGGTGATGTATATTCTCGATGAGCCGTCGATTGGCTTGCATCAGCGCGACAACGACCGACTGCTGAAAACCCTTGAGCGACTGCGTGACCTGGGCAATACCGTGATTGTGGTAGAGCACGATGAAGACGCCATTCGCGCCGCCGACCACGTGCTGGATATCGGCCCTGGGGCAGGCGTCCACGGTGGTGAAATCGTTGCCCAGGGCACCCCTCAAGATGTGATGGACAACCCCAACTCGCTGACCGGCCAATACTTATCTGGCTCCCGGGAAATTGCCGTGCCGCCCTACCGCATACCCGGCAATCCAGAAAAGCAGCTGATTGTGCGCGGCGCTACCGGCAATAACCTGCAGAACGTCACCCTTAGCCTGCCGCTGGGGCTGTTTATCGCCATTACCGGCGTTTCCGGCTCGGGTAAGTCGACGTTGATCAACGGTACCTTGATGCCGATTGCGGCGCGCGAATTAAATCGCGCGACGACATTGACCGCCGCGCCCTATGAGAAGATCGAGGGGCTCGACCAGCTCGATAAAGTCATCGATATCGACCAGAGCCCGATTGGTCGCACGCCACGCTCCAACCCGGCCACCTATACGGGTATTTTTACGCCGATTCGCGAGCTGTTTGCGGGCACCCAAGAAGCGCGTTCCCGGGGCTATAAGCCCGGTCGTTTTAGTTTTAACGTCAAGGGTGGGCGCTGCGAGGCGTGCCAGGGCGAAGGCATGATCAAGGTAGAGATGCACTTTCTGCCGGATATCTACGTGCCCTGCGATGTCTGTAAGGGCAAACGCTACAACCGCGAAACCCTGGACATTCATTACAAGGGTAAAACCATCCACGAAGTGCTGGCCATGACGGTGGAAGACGCCCTGGAGTTCTTTAGCCCAGTGCCCGCCATTGCACGTCGCCTGCAAACCTTGCTAGATGTAGGCCTTTCCTACATTCGCTTAGGGCAGAGCGCCACCACCCTTTCCGGTGGCGAAGCGCAGCGGGTTAAACTCGCCCGTGAATTGGCCAAGCGTGATACCGGCAAAACGCTGTATATCTTGGATGAGCCCACCACCGGCCTGCACTTTGAGGATATTCGCCAACTGCTGACGGTACTTCACCGTCTGCGCGATCACGGCAATACCATCGTGGTGATTGAGCACAACCTGGATGTGATCAAAACCGCCGACTGGATTGTCGATCTTGGCCCCGAAGGGGGGTCAGGTGGCGGACAGATCATCGCCGAGGGCACGCCAGAACAGCTCGCCAAACAGGACGTTTCGCATACCGGCCGCTTCTTAGCGCCGCTGCTCGCGCGAGGCAAGCGTGCAACGAAGCGTTGACGCTGGTTTTCGAGGGGTGAGCGCTGCTCACCCCAGGCTAAATAGGTACGCTAGTTAGCCTATTTGGGCGACGCAGTAGATGGCCACATCGTTTATAGTGGCGGGTAGATAATCGTTAGCAGTATTATCCAATCCTGTGCTGGAGGGATACGTCGTGGGTCAGGAAAACAGCTGTATTATTAAGCACTTCAATCACTACTGCTCATTAAGCGATGATGAGAAGGGATTGCTCATGGCGCTAGAGGAGAGCCCAACCAATATTAAGTCGGGCACGCTACTCTGGGAGATGGGCGATGCGGCCAATGAGTTTTGCACGCTAAAAAGTGGTTGGGCCTACTCCTACCGTCACTTAGAGAATGGTGACCGACAGATTCTCGAAGTGTTTTTGCCGGGCGATATCATCGGGTTGCGCGAGTTTGCCTTCTCGCAGCGGCTTGAAAATGTGCGCATGATTGATGATGGCGTGATTTGTCATTTCCCGCATAAACGTATGCTGGAAATATTTCGCCATTCGCTGCCTCTCACCTCGGTGATGTTTGCCATTGGCAGCCGTCAGCAGGCGCTGCTCACTGAGCGCCTCGTCACTCTGGCCAGACGCAGTGCACGTAAGAAAATGGCGCATTTTCTGTATGAAATGTATTTAAGGCTGCGCCAAACCAACCCGGATATTAGCAACCAGTTCCGCCTGCCGCTCTCACAGGAGCAGTTAGCCGATGTGCTCGGGCTAAGCCCGGTACACGTTAGCCGCACCTTTACGGCGCTTAGTGAAGACGGCCTAGTATTTCGCGACCGCCACCATGTCACCATTCCAGACTTATCCGCGCTATGCACCGAAGGTGAATTTGACGATTGCTACCTCACCGACAATGTCCGGCCACTGTTAGGCGATTCCACCTGAGAAAACTAACCACACTTTGACCAGCCGCAGCCAGCATAGCAGGTCGGGCAGCCATCCATCATGATCAGCTCACCGCGGCACTCGGGGCAGTTACCCACTATGGCTGGGCCACTGCCTTCAGGCTTTTTTCCCTTCGTTGCCTTATCACCGCCAATCGACTCCACCGCGCCTGTTTCAATGGGTGCATCATTAGCTTCGTCTTCAGCACCGGGCTGCCAAGCGTGGCCGTGAGCCATACGATGAGCATAACGCTCTACCAGCTTTTCAACCGGCACCTGGTTGCCATCCCGATCTAGAAAACCGCGGCGATAAAGAATCTGCTGAATCGACCAGGCAATCGCCGCCACTTCCGAATCGTGGAACATTGGCTTGTTCCAGCGGTTCATGCCACAGCGCACCAAGCCTTTGTCCCAGGCCACTTTGCGCAGATCCGCCACCGCTTGTGTGACGTAACCACCACGGGCCGCCAGCGAAAGGCTGCGCATGGTCGCGGTGATCCACTGGTGCTCGCTGGAGAGCTGCCCTGACGGAAAAAAGAACTCCACCGGGCGCTCAATCACCACGCGCTTACTGCCAATCACGCCTTCCACTGGCATAAACGACACCAGCAAATAGACTTTTTTGCGCCCTTCCGCGCCTACGTATGAAATCTTTTCAGACACGGCTTCCAACGTGCCTTCCGGACGGGAAGGTATACGCACCGTTAGCGGATCTTCATCTTGTAGCTCAGGAACGGGAACGGCCTGCTCCTGCTGCTTGATACGGTAACCCACAATTTTTGAAGTAATTTCTACAGCCATGGTGTTCTCCACTTAGCAAAGGTGTGCGTTTTTAAACAGGTGGCGCTTAACGCAGCATCACCATTTGCCGTAGGTGCCTTCTTTTAAGCCATCAAAGAGGTTGGCAGCGTTATGCTCTTCACCGTCGTAAATCACCTTCTCATCCCCGGCTAGTTCGAGGGTTTCACCGTTTTCCAGTTCGAATACGTAGGTCGTGTTTTTAAGATCATCTTCCCGCACGAGCACGCCCTGGAAAGCTTCGGGATTAAAGCGAAAAGTAGTGCAGCCTTTTAAGCGGCTTTCATAAGCCTGCAAATAGAGGTTCTGGAACTGTTCAAAGGGGAACTCGGTAGGCACATTGACCGTTTTCGAGATCGCTGAATCCACCCAGTGCTGGGCGGCGGCTTGAACGGCAACGTGCTGTTCGGGAGATATCGCATCGGCGGTAACGAAGTAGTCAGGCAGGTCGCTGTCCACCGCATCAGATGCAATAAAGTGACGGTAGGCGGCCAGCTCAAAGGAGACGACTTCGACCTGCTCTTTGGTCTTCTTGCCCGACTGAATAATATTGCGGAAATAGCGATGCGAGAAGGAGGGTTCGATACCGTTGGAGGCGTTGTTACCCATCGACAGGCTGATCGTGCCGGTCGGCGCGATCGAGCTGTGGTGGGTAAAGCGCGCGCCGTGCTCGGCCAGTTGCGCCACCAACTCCGGCTCATGCTCGGCCACTTGGGCCATATATTGGCTGTAACGGGCGTGCAGAATGCGCCCTGGCACTTGATCACTCACTTCGTAGCCATCTTTAGCCAACTGTGGCCGCTCACGCAGCATTTTGGGGGTAATGGTGTGCTCCTGTTCGAGCACCGGCGCCATGCCCTTCTCTTGAGAAAGCTCCAGCGCCTGTTTCCAGCCCTCAATGGCTAAATGACGGCTGACTTCATCGGTGAATACCAGTGACTGCTTAGAGCCGTAGGGAATCTTTAACATAGTAAGCGTCGACCCTAAGCCTAGAAAACCCATGCCGTGGCGACGCTTGGCTTCAATCTCACGCTGCTGCTGGGGCAGCGGTAGACCAGCAATTTCCACCACGTTGTCGAGCATACGGGTGAAGATCGCCACCACTTTGCGATAGCGTTCCCAATCAAAGCGCGGCTCGGCGCCAAAGGGGTCGATCACAAACTTGGTTAGGTTGACAGAACCCAGCAGGCAGGCGCCTTCTGGCGGCAAGGGTTGTTCGCCACAGGGATTCGTCGCACGGATATCTTCGCAGAACCAGTTGTTGTTCATCCGATTAACTTGGTCGATCAGGATAAAGCCGGGCTCGGCGTAGTCGTAGGTGGAGGACATGATGGTGTCCCACAACTCGCGCGCTTTAATCACTTCAACAATGCGGCAGGCGACGCGGCCTTCGGCATCGACCGTGTAGCCCTCTTCAACCACCGGCCAGTCGCGGTAGATCAGGTCTTCCGCTTTGACATCCTCTTTCTCACCGGGGTGCAGCGGAAAAGCCAGCGGCCAGTCAGCATTGTTCTTGACCGCTTCCATAAATTCGTCGGTGATCAGCAAGCTGAGGTTAAACTGTCGTAGGCGCCCCGCTTCGCGCTTGGCCTGAATAAACTCACGTACGTCCGGATGCCCCACGTCAAAGGTGCCCATCTGGGCACCACGCCGACCACCAGCAGAGGCGACGGTGAAGCACATCTTGTCGTAGATATCCATAAACGCCAGTGGGCCGTTGGTGCCCGCGCCAGCGCCGAATACGAACGCGCCCTTATGACGCAGCGTCGAGAAGTCGTAGCCGATACCCGCCCCGGATTTCAGCGTCATACCCGCATCGACCACTGAGTCGAGGATATCGCGCATGGAGTCACGAATGGTGCGGGAGACAGTGCAGTTAATCAGGCTCACCGCAGGCTTGTAGGCCTCAGCCCCCGCGTTGGAGAGAATACGACCGGCAGGTATGGCGCCATTTTCCAGCGCCCAGCGGAACTTCGGCAGCCACTCTTCCGCCTTATCACCTTCCACCGCAGCCAGGGCGCGAGCAACACGTTCAAACGTAGCACCGACGTCTTGATCCACGGGCTGACTATGACGATCCTTGAGACGGTATTTGGCGTCCCAGATTTCCCGCGAGGGGGCCTGCATCGGGACATCATTAGAGGTCTTCATAGCCTTGGCAGCGGTGCTCATGTCGCAAAACTCCTTCACAGCGGGGTGAATTATAGCGCTCAAATAGGGCGATTATACGTAGCATCGGAGTGAAGTATAGACGTGACCTCCCACCATATGAGGCACTTTTTTTAATTTTTTCTACCATATATAGGAAAATCAGCGCGTTACTGTTTTGCCAATCCCAAACACGATATAGACTGGGGTTTTGGGTTAAATGGCTTTGATCATGTCCGCAACTCACTTCCTGCGCTCTCCATCCCAGTATCTTTGCACGCTCACGTTTACCGTTGTGGCGATAGCGACCATGTGGATGGTCGCTACGCCCGTCACTAACGCGACCACCTTCAATACCGACGATGTGGCCACCCACGACCATTGGCAGTCAATGACGCTCTCACTGGGGGGCGAACGCCACTATCGGGCGGTAGAAACCCACAGCTACTCGGATGCGACGCTGAGCTTGAATGCCACCTCGGGCGTTTGCGATTTACCCTGGCTGGAGATGCGCGTCACCCTTGAGCAGCAGCAGGGAGAGAGCCGTACAGTAAACCTGGTGCCCACTCGGCTGCGCATCGATGAGCGGCCCGTTATCGACACCATGGCGGAATTTATCACTGAGCGCGGCGATGACGGGTTTTATGCTCACTTTTATTTAAGTGACTTGGCATCACTGATGGCCGACATGCGCCAGGGGGAGCAGCTATTTCTCGGCTTCGACCAGGACGAGCGCGAGCCGTGGTATATGACCTTTAGCCTAAAAGGCGCCGATGCGGCGATCAACCGGATGCTCACCCAGTGTGAAGGTAGTGGCACCTAAAGGTTTGCTTAAATCAGCACCACAGGCTCAAGCGCCATTTCAACGCGGTTGCGTCCGCCATGCTTAGCGCGGTACATGGCGTCATCAGCCCGGGAGATAAGGGTTTTACAGCTGTCACCCGGCTGCCAAACGGCGACACCGATACTCACTGTAACCGTTTGCTCAACGCCCTCTATACGCAGCTCTTCTACCAGCGAGCGCAGCCGCTCAGCCAGGCCAGTGGCGGCATCAACATCGGAATGAGTCGCCAGCACAATAAACTCTTCGCCTCCCCAACGGCCCAGGTGGTCGCAGCCACGCAGCGAGCTTTCCACTAAGCGCGCCAGGGCCACCAGCACATCGTCACCCACGCTATGGCCGTGAGCATCGTTGATCTGCTTAAAGTTATCCACATCGAACAGTAGCAAGGCAAAAGCGGCCGCATAGCGCTTGGCAGCCACCAGCTCTGCATTGATCGCTTCTTCGATGCGGTAACGGTTCCACACCTTGGTTAGAGGATCGAAATGGGCTAATTGCTCAAGACGCTGGTTGGCTTCGGCAAGGGCTTTGCGTTCGTGCTCCAGGTGCATATTCAGTGAGCTAATTTCATAGGCAGAAATCGCCAGCGTCAGGTCTTCCCCCAAGTCTACCGCCGCTAAGCGCTCTACCCGCAGCCACGCTTCACTTCTGCCGACTACCTCTTCAGACCAAGCAACCGATGGAGCCAATATCACGGCCGGTTTAGGGTTGGTTGTAGGCTGCATCGCCCAATACAGCGTTTCCACCTGCTCGGGGCGAAAAAAAATCAGCCAGGCGCGCTGGGTCGAACTCATTGGCAGCGGCACTGCTAGAGCCCCACACTGCTCGGGCATGGCTAGCGAAGCGGTTAACGTCTCTTTGCCGATTTCGCGCGTGCACCAAGGGCCGCTATGTACATGAGTTCTTTCCAGGCGCAGCACAAACTGGCTTATCGCTTCTGGAGTCGGCGTCACACCCGCTTGATAAGCGCCACCATTCACCCACAGCACCACGCCATGGGCGCGAAACAGCTTCATCCAGATAGCCGCCTGCTCATGAAGTAACTGTTGGGGACTTTGCGGCTCGCTGCGCGCTCGCGCACTGAGCACGAGGCTATCCTGAACCCGTTGTAGGTAGCGGGCTTCTTGACGCGCCCGTAGCAACAGCATGCGCTGGGTGGCCATTTGCACGAGGGTGCGAACGGCATCACGCACGGGGGGTTCAACCGAGTGCGGTGCTGGCGAATGGCAAAACACTAGACCCCATAAGCCAGTATCCCCCTGCATGGCCAAACTGAATGACCCACGCACCCCCAGGCGATTTAAATATCGCTGCCGCTCAGGGGCAGGGGCGCGTAAAAAGCTGCCGCTAAGGCTCACTCCCGAGTAGGCGGGAGTCAGCGTTTCAGGCGGCGCATCGACGTCTTCAATTAACCGAACGGGGTAATGTTGGTAACTTTTGCGTAAGGCGACAGGGAAGTCGCTTGAGGGGAAGCGCTGACCCAACAGCGAGGGCAGCTGGTTGCCCAGCGCTTCGGCAACCATTAAACCATGCCAATCACTGTCGAAATGGCACACGGTGACGCGATCATGGCCGGTGAGCTGTTGAATAGCGTTAACCAAGCAGTCGAGCAGCTCTTCCTGGTGGGTTGCGTCGGCTAAATGCATCAGCCGCTCATTGACTGTGCCAAGCAGGCGGCGCTTACCTTGGGGGTTGAGTGGCTCAATCTCGACGATGACCTTCCCACCTGCTCGGTAAGCATAGAGCTGAAAACGCATGTTGCTATGCTTGGAACGAATAAACACCAGCGGGCCGGAGAGTTTCTGCTGCCCCTGCAACTCGCGGCGCACCCGCTGGCTTAGCCGTTTTCCTAACACATAGGCAAGAGTGTGCGGCCCATTTTCAGGGCGCTCAATACCGGTCAAGCGGGTTAAGTTGGTGCTACTGGCTTGAATGCGGCGACAATCGGCATCTAAAACCAGCAGAGCTCCAAACGACTGCAACCGCGGGTGGTACATGGACACAAACGTGGCCTCGCAATCTATTCACCCTCGACCTGCTGCCTTAGCAACAACTCTACGCGACGGTTGGCAGCTCGGCCCTCCGCCGTTGCGTTCGGTTCCATGGGTTGGGTGTCGGCATAACCGACGGCCCGCATACGAGAGATATTGAATCCTTGGCGCTCTAAATGCCTCACCACAGCGATAGCCCGCGCTGATGAAAGCTCCCAATTAGAGGGGAAGCGGGCCGTTGAAATAGGCACGCTGTCGGTGTGGCCTTCTACCGAAATCTGACCGTCAAAACGGGTCAGCACATCGATAAGGCTTTCTACCACCTCTTGCCCACGGGAAGTCAGTACAGCTTGACCGCTGGGAAATAAAAGGCTGGTATCAATACGTAACGTGACCCCTTCACTCCCTTGCGAAACACTGACACCGGGGATGTCGAGCCCATCAAACTGCGGCTGAACCCCTGAATGGCGGGGCTGAATACCAGTGGCTAGAGACGCCAGCGGCAATGATGATACAGCGCTAGCCGAGCGCATGAAAGCAGTATCAGCCGCCTCACCGCCTCCCGGCGGTGTCAGTGAAAGCAGCAGCACAAAGAGCGTGATTAGCAGCGTCAGCACATCCAAATAGCTGGTTAGCCAACCCTCGTCACCATCGCCTGGCGACGGCGTCATTTCCAGTGCGTGGCGCGTATCACGGTCAAGCATCTGGCCTACCCCTTCGCCGCCGCACTAACCGACGAATCAGGCCTTGGTTTGACGCTGTTATCACGGATCTCATCGTGATAGTTAGCTACAAACGAGTTGAGGGTCTCTTCAATAAACGACGGCAGGCGGCGCTTGGTAATCAGCGAAATACCTTCCAGCACCATGTTCATGGTAATCAGCCGCTCTTCGGTGCGGCGCTCGAGTTTCACCGCAATCGGCTTAAACACCAAGTTGGCGAGTAAAATGCCGTAGAAGGTGGTGAGCAGGGCCACCGCCATGCGCGGGCCGATCACCTGCAGGTCGCCTGCGTCCATGACTTCCAGCATATTGACCAGCCCCACCAGGGTGCCGATCATGCCAAATGCGGGTGCGTAGGTGGCCATGGTACGGAATATTTGTGCCTCAGCATGCTCACGCGCTTTAAGACGGGCAATGCGCCAACGCAGCATGTCAAAAATTTCATCCTCTTTGGTGTTGGCAATGACCAGTTGGATCCCGGTACGCAAAAACGGGTTTCGGGTATGCTCCAACTCGCGCTCGACAGCACGTACATCGCCCTTAAACCAGAGTCGCGACATATCCACCAATTCGCGGATATCGTCACGCATATAGGTATTTTCGCGCCGGAATACCAAGCCCACCAACCGTACGACACGCAGCACCTCTTTCAGCGGATAGCTGATAAAGGTTGCCGCTAGGGTACCGGTCACCACAATGGCCAAACCCGGCAAATTGATAAAACTTTCAGGGGACTCTGCGGTGAAAAACAGCACGCTCACCAACAGTAGTATGCTGGCAAATATGCCTATCAGCGTCGAAGGGTTCATCCACGGCTCCTTGCCGGTCACAAGTGAGTAAAAAGAGGTGTTATGCCGAGTCGTGTAAACGCGCGCGTAAGCGGCTGACGGCTTGGCTGTGCAGTTGTGAAACGCGTGACTCCGTGACGCCCAACACAGCCCCTACTTCCTTAAGGTTGAGTTCTTCTTGGTAGTACAGCGCCATTAGCAGCTTTTCACGCTCTGGCAGCGCTTCAATTGCCTCAATCAACGTTTGTCGTTGCTGGCCGTCTAGCAACTGCTCGAACGGTGAATTAGCCAATTCATTATTGCTAGGCTCGCCACCATCGGCCACCAGCTCTTCAAACGGCAACAGTTGACCACTGTTGGTGTCGTTGAGGAGCTGCTGATACTCACTCAACGGCATTTCAAGGTGTTGGGCGATTTCGTTCTCTTCTGGTGCCCGTCCGAGCTGTTGCTCTAATTGACGAACGGCACTGTCAACCGCTCGCGCTGAGCGGCGCACGCTGCGGGGCAACCAGTCGCGGGTACGTAATTCATCCATCATTGCACCGCGAATACGCTGACTGGCAAACGTCGCGAACGTTGCTCCCTGGGTGGCATCGAAGCGCCCCAGTGCTTCCAGCAGCCCTACCATCCCGGCTTGAATAAGGTCGTCGAGCTCAATGCTGGCTGGCAAACGGACCTGAAGCGTCAAGGCCTGACGTCGTACCAGTGGCATGTATTGCGTCAACAGCTCACTCTGTTTGATCCTGCCTTGTGCTGTGTACATCCTCTCGCCTCGCGTCTATCCAGCCTTCACTGATAGTTCACAATCATTTGCAGCCCCTGGACACGAACAGGCCGCTGCCCCGGACGTAAAGCGAAGCGAAAATGCAACGGCGCATCCGCGGCAAACCCCGCCAGGGCAGTGGTAGTCCCCCGCATGCCAGCTAACGCAACGCACTGCTCAGGATGGCACAGCCAAGCGTTTAATAACGCACCAGGGGGATATTGAAACTGCCAATGAATACGCCCGAGCTGTGCTGACTCCACATTGTTAGCAGCAGCGGGTGGGGTAGCGTTTTGACTAGCACTTGCCCTATCACTCATCGCTACCATCAGACCTGGTATCTGGCTGCTCCAGCTACCGGGTGTCGCCTGAGCGTTTCCCGTTAACCCTGCTAGTAGACACCCTGTCAGCAGTACTGGGCTCAGTAGCAGTCTCCCTCTTAATAGCCAGCTTAGCATGCTTGGTCTCCTCAGCAGAGTGCGCTCATCGTGCAAGTACCAACAGCTCCATATTTAAGTAGTAATCAGCTGCCTCACGCAAGTTATTGAGCAACCCTTGACGCGGCAAATGCGGCTCGTGGAGCGCCAGCAAACGGCGCGGCCCGCCACGCTCATGTAATTGACGCAAGGTACGGAACATGGAAGCAAAGGTATCGGCATCGCTACTGATCCACAGTGCCCAACGGCTGTATTGATCGCAAAGTTGGGCTAGGTCGGCCGTTTCGGCCATGACGATATGAATATCCCAATCCTCAGGATCACCGGCCCAGCTTCGACCTAACGTCGACCACTGCCCTAATCTTGCTTTAACCTTGTTCACCTGGGCTGCACCACTACCTGGTAGCCCGACCACAATAAGCGGAATTTTGGGCTGGTGCGCTACCACCGTTGCTGGCTCTTCCACCGCTGCAGCTGTCGGCGTTAACAGAGAGGTAGGCTGTTTAGATTCCGGCACGTGTTCTGCCGCCGCAACATCAACTGTACCCTCAGCTTGCTGCTGTTGGCGCTGCAGGTTTGCCCACTTGCGTAGACCCGATGCTTGATCCTGTTCGCTCACACCACGCCCTCTCGACTAACACTGCCCATTTGACGAATCGCATCTCGTGCCATAAAGGCGTAGACCAGTGCATCAAGCATGCCGGTATCGCGGCGGCGACGGCTGTTGCCTAACAGGTTGAGCAGATCGCCACGCAGCGTCTGCGCCTCCTCATCATCAGCAACATCGAGATGCCCGGCGACCGATGCCACACCGCTGGCCATCAATAGGCGAACTTCAGCATTTAGATCCCCGCTATCGGCCTCTTTTAACTGCTGCCACGCGCGACGCGTCAAGGCGGCCAAGCCTTCGCTTTGCAGCTGGGTTAACAGCAGTGAGAGCACCTCTGCTCCTAGCCGAGCGGGGGTAAGCCAGTAGCGGCGCGCCACTACTTTGGCGCTTTCCGGATCGCGAACTTCACCGAACCAGGCGAGTAGAGCCGTGCCGCTGGCGTCCTCGACTTCGGCGTAGGCAGTCCACAGTTGCACCGATTGGCCACGAAAACGCACGCCCACATGGTGCGTTAGCACACTGTCACTAAATAGCTGGCGGATAGATTGACGTTCGTGGTGAAAGCGTAACCGATGACTGGGGGCCACTTGGCTGACCCAGGTCAAGTGCTCAGCTTCCAGCCACGCTAGTGCATCCGGTTCAGGGAAGCGCGGCAGTAAGTGCACCGCTACACCGCTCGATGCCGACAGCGCGGCTAAGCGTGGCTGCCATCCTGCGGCGTGGCGATGCTGCAGCCAGGGTAGCGCCAGCCAGGCACCATCCGTGTCCAGGCCAATGTCCGGCATTGCCCAGTCGCAGCCGCGCTCATTGCGCCGCGGAAACCACGCCATCCCTAAGGTGGTCTTTGCCGCTGGATAACCGGCAAGTAATGCATCCAAATGCGTTTCCTGCAAACGACTAGGCAGCGAAGCTAGGTTCCAGATCTCTTCTAATTCCGCAAATCCCGTGACACGTTGGCGCAACCTCGCCAATAGCGACGACAAACGACGCCCTTGGCCCAGGACATCCCGCGACCAGCGCGGCATTCCCATCGGCGCATCGGCACTTTGCACCCGTTCACGCTGAGGAGTCGCGGTACTCAGCGCTTGATCCACTAGCGCATCGGGGGCGGCAAGGGCCATATCTTCGGGCACCTGCTGACCATTAGAACCAAACAGGACGCGCATCCCGTGACGCATAATAATATCTAACACTGGAGCCAGACGTCCCGCCTCATCCTGTTTGGTGATAATACAGTCATCTAACTCTGCGCCCGCCGCCCGCGCGGCCTGACGGTAGCGCAGCACCACTTCTTCGAGGGTTTCCGGTTGGCTGGCAGCATTGAGTAGCAGCACCAAACGTACCCGCGAGCGTCCTCCTTGCAGGTGGGCAATCTGCTCTATCACCCGCTGGTCACGCTGACTCATGCCTACGGTGTCGATAATTACCCACTGCTTGCCCTGCAGGCGGCCCAGCAAATCGTCGATGGGCTGTTCGGCATCCAAGGCGTACATCGGGGTATCCAGCAGGCGCGCATAAATGCGCAACTGCTCATGGGCACCGATCCGGAAGCTGTCGGTGGTAACCAGCGCTACCGGGCGCGTGCCGTGGCGCATCACAAAACGAGCGGCCAGCTTGGCGGTGGTGGTGGTTTTACCTACCCCCGTTGGCCCCACCAGGGCAACAATGCCGGTTTGGTCGAAAAAGCTTGCTTCATCGTTGAGTACGTAAAGGCGATCCATTAACTGCTGTCGCAGCCACTGCAGTGGGGCTTCGCTATCGCCGTCTAACCTGGTTAGCGATGCAGGCAACCCAGCCAGCAGTTCATCGGCAATTTCGCTGCTAAAACCCACATTCCATAGCAGTTGACGCAGCCGTGCAGCCGTTCCGGTGGGCGCTGCTGGCGATGGTGAAGCAGTATGGGTTGACTGGCTGTTTGCCAGCAGCGCTCGCATATCCTGCATTTCGCGCAGTAAGCGCTCGCTCATCGCCTGCATGGGGTCTTGCGCTGGGGGTGCTGTCGGCGTTTCGGGTGGTGCAGGTTCTGGTGAGGGTTCAAAGTGGTCGATGGCTTCATCCGCCATCGCTAAAATTTCAACGCCCCCTTCGGTACGCCGATTTGCGACAATCAAGGCGTCTTCACCGAGCGTTTCACGCACTTGGCGCATCACATCACGACTATTGGCTCCCACGAAACGTCTAACGCTCATGATTTACCCTTGCCTGTTCTGAAAATGGACGACGCTAGCCTATCACGGCGTGCCATCTTTAACGTCCGCCGACCACTGTGGTCACTCTTAATGTGCGATCGTCGGGAATTTCAGCCTGGGACAGTACCGACATATGGCGTAACCGGCGACGCAAGAAGCGCGACAGCACCGCCCTTAGTGAATGTTGCACGACCAGCACCGGCGGCTCGCCGGAACTTTCGTGACGCTCCAGCGCCTGCTGGGCCTGGGTCATCAGCGTTTCTGCCAACCCGGGCTCCATGGCGCCGTTGCCATTCATGGCCTGTACCAGCACTTGTTCCAGTTGAGCATCCAGCCCCATGACATTGAGTGTCTCCTGCCCCGCAAACCACTGCTGGACAATGGCGCGCCCCAGCGAGACTCGCACCAGCGCCGTCAGCTCATTAGGATCTTTTTGCTGTGTGGCGTACTCGGCCAGGGTATCGAGAATAGTGCGCATGTCGCGGATAGAGACATCTTCGTCAAGCAGGTTTTGCAAGATGCGCTGCAGTACCGTCAATGAAATAGCTTTGGGGATCACCTCTTCGACCAACGCTTTTTGATCATCGCCCATTTTATCCAGCAACTTCTGTACTTCCTGACGGCCCAGCATCTCGGGTGAATGACGGTGCAACAAGTGGTTCAAGTGGGTCGCTATGACGGTACTGGCATCCACAACGGTGTAGCCATACACCTGGGCATGCTCACGCTGGTTGCTATCAATCCAGACAGCGGGCAAGCCAAAAGCGGGATCCTGAGTATGGGTGCCCTGCAGCTCGCCCGATACCTGCCCGGGGTTAATCGCTAGCCATTTACCTGGTTGTGCCTCGGCGCGACCAATCTCGGCGCCTTTCATGGAGAGTACATAGGCGTTCGGCGGCAGCTCCAAATTATCACGGATATGGACGACCGGCGGCAGGAAACCCACTTCTTGGGCAAACTTCTTACGTACGCTCTTAATGCGCCCGAGCAGCTCGCCTTTTTGACGCGAGTCCACCAGCGGGATTAAGCGATGGCCCACTTCCAGGCCAAGCGTATCGACCAGTTGCACATCTTCCCAACTCGCTTCGGGAGTCTCCTGTAAAGGCACCGGTGCCGCGGCAATCTCCTCCTTGACCAACGCCTTCTCTTTTTGGCGCGTTAACAGCCATGCCAGGCCAGCCAACAACGCGGTAAAGAATAGAAATACGAAATTGGGCATGCCAGGTACCATACCCAGCATGCCCATCACCACGGCAGCCAAAATCAGTACCTGAGGATTAACGAACAATTGGCTAAGCATTTGCTGGCCAATATCTTCGTTCGTATCCATGCTGACCCGGGATACTGTGACACCCGCGGCGGTGGAGATCACCAAAGCAGGGATTTGCGCCACCAGGCCATCACCAATCGCCAACAACATATAGGTCTGACCAGCAGCGCCAAAGCTCATATCGTGCTGCAGCATGCCAATCATCAGCCCGCCGATGATATTGACCACCATAATCACCAAACCGGCAATGGCATCGCCACGGACAAACTTACTTGCGCCGTCCATGGAACCAAAGAAATCCGCCTCTTGAGAAACCTCCGCGCGGCGCTTTTTGGCGTCTTCTTCGCCGATCAAGCCGGCGTTCAGATCGGCATCGATGGCCATCTGCTTACCAGGCATTGCATCCAGGGTAAAGCGCGCACCCACTTCGGCAATACGGCCAGCACCTTTGGTGATAACCATAAAGTTGATGATGACAAGAATCAGGAAGACCACTAGGCCAACAGCGAAATTACCGCCGACCAGAAACGCCCCGAACGCTTCAATGACCTTACCCGCAGAGGCGCCGCCTTGGTGGCCCTCCATCAGCACCACACGGGTAGAAGCCACATTGAGCGACAGGCGCAGCAGCGTAGTAAATAGCAACACGGCAGGAAACGCCGCAAAGTCCAGCGGCTTCTGCGTAAACATGCTGACCAATAACACCATAATGGCCAGAGCGATGTTGAAGGTGAAGAGTAAATCCAGGGCGAAGGGAGGCAAGGGCACAATCATCATGCCCAAAATCATGAGGATGAGCAGCGGCCCGACCAGCAGCTTCATGCGCACATCACCCATCCAGTCGCGCCGACCTACTAGCTGACTCAAGCCTTTCATGGTTGCGCCTCATTACCACCGGCGCCATGCCCGGGGCTTTCCATCTCCGGCGGAACCGGCAGGTTATCGGGGGTTGGGGGCACCTCGCCTCCTTGTTGTGATACTTGCTTGAGGCGGTAGGCCCAGGCCATTACTTCCGCCACCGCGGTATACAGTTCGGCAGGTACTTCTGCATCTAGATCGACGTGATGATACAGGGCCCGCGCCAATGGTGCTGCCTGCAAGCGAGGCACGCCTGCCTCTTCAGCGATTTCGCGAATGCGTACAGCCACTGCGTCGGCGCCTTTTGCCACCAGCCGCGGGGCGCCCATACTGCCTTCCTGATAAGTCAGTGCTATCGCGTAGTGCGTAGGGTTGGTGATGATGACATCCGCTTCGGGTACTTTGCTCATCATCCTGCCCCGCGCCATGGCCTGCTGCTGCTGGCGAATGCGCGCCTTCACATGCGGGTCGCCTTCGGACTCTTTGTGCTCACGCTTAATCTCTTCCTGACTCATGCGCAGCTTCTTAGCATTGTCCCAGAGCTGGAAAGGGACATCGATCAAAATGACCACGATCAACACCAGCACCATTAGCCCAGCTGCCTGAGCCGCCATGCTTAAGGCATTGGTTAGCGCTTGCTGGATAGGCTGATCCATTAGCGCCATAAATTTGCCGATGTTGAAATACAAAAACGTCGCAGCCACGCCCCCTACCAGAAACGATTTGGCAATCGCTTTTGCCAATTCGATCAGAGCCTGGGTGGAGAAGATACGCTTTACGCCCTTAATAGGGTTTAGCTTGGAAAACTTGGGCTGCATCGATTTACCCGATATCAGCCAGCCTCCCATCAGCCCAGGGGCAACTAATGCAATGATGGCTAACAGTAAAAACAGCGGCATCATGGCAAATAGCGTGCGCTGACCAAGGTCCAGCGCATTGACCAGCATCGGCGTACTTTCCATTGCCTGGCGGCGCTCAAACAAGAAAGCTTGCTCCATCACCGCACCCAGCTGGTCGTAGAGCATGTTGCCCATGCTATAGAGGCCAATCACACCACCCAGCAAAAGTAAAAACGTATTTAACTCGCGGGAACGGGCAACTTGGCCCTCTTCACGGGCTTTCTCTTTCCGCCTGGGCGTGGCCTCTTCGGTCTTTTCCTGGTCGCTATCGTTATCTGCCATACGGGTATCCGGCCAGGTGAAGCAAAGCTTATCACGTATTCAGCCGTCCATAGGGACGGCTGAATGGCGTACTTGCGTGCCCAGAGGGCGTTTAATAACGCATCTTAGAAGCCTAATTCGTCCAATAAGTCGTCTACTTGATCTTGCCCAGAGACTGTATCAGGGACATTATCCTTCACTTGCGGCCCATTCAAAAGCTCTTCGTTACGCCGTGCACTGTCGCTTTTCCACTGATCCTCGGCCTTGCGCTGCAGCGTTTCTCGTGCATGGGCGCCCGGCGCGTTATCGATCAACACTTGCACCAACTGATGTTCGATCTCATGGATCACGTCCATCATCTTCTTAATCACTTGGCCGGTCAGGTCCTGAAAGTCCTGAGCCATCATGATTTCCATCAGTTCTTTGTTAGTCGCTGAAACCACATCGGGCACTTCGCTAAGATAAGTGCGTGTCTCGACAACGAGCGCTTTCGCCTCATCCAGCTCTTTCGGTGCTTCAAACCACTCGGCCCAGCGTTTATCCAACGCTTCCGCCCGGTCTGACAACTGATCCTGCAGCGGCTGCGCACGGTCAACGGCATTGAGCGCTCGATCTGCTGCCTGCTCCGTCATGGTGGCGACATAGTGCAAGCGGTCGCGTGCATCGGGGATGGCTTCGGCCGCCTTCTCAATCTCTTTATCAAGCCCCAGTTCACGCATGTTTTCGCGCAGCATGCGCGTCAACTTACCGATGCGATGAATTAAGTCTTCGGCGGCTTGTTCGGACGATTGGGCAGAATCGGACTGCTCATTCTGGCTCATAACGTTGTCTCCTCGTTAACCAAGCACATAGGCCCAGTTGCTCACATACCCAGTTTGTCGAAGATCTTATTGAGCTTTTCTTCGAGGGTAGCGGCAGTGAACGGCTTGACGACATAGCCGTTAGCGCCCGCCTGAGCAGCCGCTATAATGTTCTCTTTCTTCGCTTCTGCGGTCACCATCAACACAGGAAGGTCTTTCAAGGCGTCATCCTGACGGATCTCCTTGAGCATCTCCAGGCCATCAAGGTTCGGCATGTTCCAATCGGAAACGACGAACTCAAACTTGCCGGCACGCAGCTTATTGAGCGCATCTTGTCCATCTTCGGCTTCATCCACGTTGGTGAAGCCCAACTCCTTAAGCAGACTACGTACGATCCGACGCATGGTGGGAAAGTCGTCTACAACCAGGAAACTCATATTCTTATCTGCCATGGGTCATCCTCTAATCAATCAGTATATGGCACAAGGGCGACTGAAAAGTACAGTCAGGGGTTTAAAACGGCTACTTTGAAACGGCTCTTTCAAAACGGTTCTTCAGAATTCCTCCCACTCTTCGTGGTCGCTGCGCTGCGAGGCTGGAGCTGGAGCTGGAGCTGGGCGACGAGCTTGCTGGTCGGCCCTAGGCGCAGGCATAACGTCCGTTGCTGGCGATGAGGAAGGCAGCGCCTGATGGGACGCCCCCTGCATACCTAACAGCTTAAACACGGCTACGGCTTGCTCCAACCGGTTGGCCTGTTCCTCAAGGGAGGCCGCCGCCGCAGAGGCTTGCTGTACCAGCGCGGCATTTTGTTGGGTGACTTGATCCATCTGGCCCACGGCTTGGCTGACTTGCTCAATACCGTCACTCTGCTCTTGGGAGGCAGCGGAGATTTCATCCATGATATCGGTAACACGGCGCACTGCAGTAACCACATCCGACATCGTGGTACCGGCCTGCTCGACCAGAGTGGAGCCTTGCTGAATTTGTGTTACCGAAGCATCAATCAGAGTTTTAATCTCTTTGGCCGCATCCGCACTGCGGCTGGCCAAATTACGCACTTCCCCCGCCACCACCGCAAATCCGCGACCTTGCTCGCCGGCGCGGGCGGCCTCTACCGAGGCGTTGAGAGCCAGAATATTGGTTTGAAAAGCAATTGAGTCAATAACGCTGGTGATATCGGCGACTTTTTTCGAGCTGGTGGAGATACCGTGCATAGTTTGCACCACTTGCTCCACCACTTGTCCACCGCGCTCAGCCGTGGTGGAAGCGTCTGCTGCCAGGGTGCTGGCTTGACGAGCATTGTCGGCGTTCTGTTTTACCGTCGCGGTCATCTCTTCCATGCTGGCCGCGGTTTGTTGAATCGATGCCGCCTGCTGCTCTGTACGTGAGGAGAGATCAGCGTTGCCGCTGGCAATCTCACGGGTGCCGTGGTGAATTTCGTTACTGCCTTCACGCACCCGGCCAACGATATTGGTGAGGTTTTGCTGCATGGTGCCCATAGCACCAAACAAACGGCCAATTTCATTTTTACCTGCTTCCGGCAGCGGGTTGGTCAAATCAGCCTCAGCAATCGCATCAAGCCGTTGGATGGCGCCTCTTAGCGGCGCAATCACTGTACGGCGTAAACCTAGGTAGATTATCAAGGTCATCAGTAAGGCAAAAATCACCGCTCCAGCATTGATCATGGCAAACAGATTGCCTTGGGCATCCGCGTCAGCGCGAATGGTATCTACCCGCTGGAAGCCGTAGGCCACAAACGCCGTCATACTTTCAGATAAGCTATTTATCGGCTCTACCAGCTCATCGCGCAGGTTGTTGTAGCTGGTTAAGTCCATATATTCAAAGGTATCGTGCTGTTGTTTAACTAGCCCCATTACGGTATTAAAATCTTCAATTAGGGTGTTCGCCAATGCTTCGCCTTGCGGTGAAAATGAGTTTGCCGCAAAGCGCTCAAAACGCTGTTCAGAACGCTCAATGCGATCAGCGGCAACGGCAACCTGCTCATTGGATTGCTGGGTCTGTCCTACCATCAGGTAGTTGGAGGCAGTTTCCATGGCCAACATGGCTTGGTTAAGCAACGAATCGGCACGGTTAACCTCATTTAACTGCGCATCGCTGATACCGCTTAGCGTGGCTAAGTTATTTTGTGAATTGCGATCGGCCACCACACTCAAGCCCGAAATCATTAAAATCAGCACGACAAAGCAGCAAAGCGATGTGACCACGGCGGCGTGAATACTCAAATTGCGCAGTAAACGGTTCATTGTGATTTCCCTTGCGAGCTTATTTAGTTTTTATGATTACTAACTTTTTATGAATTGCACTACACACGCTGGGCGCGGCCGGAGGCGGCGATCAGCGCCATCATTCGCGAGGGAATGTCATCTAACGCCACCACTTCCACAGCCCCCCCGACAGCAATAGCTTCACGGGGCATACCGAAGACCACACAAGTCTGCTCATTCTGGGCAATGGTGGGCGCACCCGCTTGGCGCATCTCTAGCAGCCCTGCCGCACCGTCCTTACCCATGCCGGTTAAAATAACACCGATGGAGTTCTTGCCCGCATGCTGAGCCGCTGAATGGAACAGCACGTCTACCGAGGGGCGGTGGCGATTAACCGGTGGGCCGCTATCTAACCGCGCTACGTAGTTGGCACCGCTACGCGCTAACTTAAGGTGTTGATCCCCTGGGGCGATATAAGCGTGCCCAGGTAGAATCCGCTCGCCGTCGGCGGCCTCTTTCACCGTAATCCGGCACAGCCGGTCTAAGCGCTCCGCAAACGAACGGGTAAAACCGCCGGGCATATGCTGGGTAATCAAAATCGCCGGGGCGTTGGCGGGCAACGGCTCAAGTACCGCACGAATCGCCTCAGTGCCCCCCGTAGACGCGCCAATAATGATCAGCTTTTCACTCGACACTAACGGGGCTTTCAGGGCTTCCGGTGGCGGAGTGTTTTTATGCCGCGCCTGACGAGGCCGTGAACGCGCAGCGGCGCGCAATTTTTCGGCAATCTCGTCAGCGTACTCCATCATCCCATTACGGATGCCCAGACTCGGCTTGGCGACAAAATCCAGCGCACCAAGCTCTAGTGCACGCAGGGTAATCTCCGAACCGCTTTGGGTGAGCGACGACACCATCAATACCGGCATAGGACGCAGGCGCATCAAACGCTCAAGAAAATCCAAGCCATCCATACGTGGCATTTCCACATCAAGGGTGAGCACATCAGGATTGTGCTGCTTGATCAAATCCCTGGCGGCAATGGGGTCAGGCGCTACCGCAACGACTTCCATATCGGGCTGGGAGTTAATAATTTCCGTTAACAAATCGCGAATTAGCGCCGAATCATCGACACACAACACTTTGATCTTGGCTGCGCTCAAAGCACGCCTCCTCTTGCTGTAGACGCCTGATGTGTTATTGCAACCGCCGGAGCCACAGCGCCTAAAGCGATTATAAAGACACGATAGTTATTCATTTTTTGGCCAGGTTATAAACGGTTTGACCACGCAGCTTGAATGCGTCGCTGATATACGAGAAGTTTTCCGAGTGGCCTGCAAACAGCAAGCCATCGGGCTTCATCAGTGGTGCAAAGCGTTTAAGAATTTTTGATTGAGTATCTTTATCAAAATAAATCATGATGTTTCGGCAGAACACGGCATCAAAAGGGCCTTTAATTGGCCATTGCGGCGCTAGCAGGTTCAGTGGCAAAAACTCCACCAGTGCGGATACTTCTGGGCGAATCCGTGCAAAGCCCGCATGGTTACCCGTTCCTTTCTGAAAAAACCGCTTTACCCGTGCCTCATCGATCTTGCGCACCTGTTCCAGGGGATAAACGCCAGCGCGAGCCCTGGCCAACGCATCCGTATCGATATCGGTGGCGATCACTTTGGCCTGCGACGCTTTAGCGCCCAACGTTTCTAACAATGTCATTGCCAGCGAGTAAGGCTCCTCCCCGGTGGAGGCGGCCGAACACCAAATAGTGACCGGGTCTTGTTTGTTCTTTATATGCTCAGCCAACAGCGGAAAATGGTGCGCCTCACGAAAAAAGGCCGTGAGGTTAGTGGTCAGTGCATTGGTAAACGCCTCCCACTCCTTGGCTTCTGGCTGACGCTCCAAGCGCACCAAGTAGTCAGTAAAGCGCGTCATGCCATGGTGGCGTAGCCGCTTTGCTAGGCGGCTATAGACCATTTCACGTTTATGCTCAGCCAGCACAATGCCGGCGCGCTGATAAATCAGCTCGCGAATCCGTGTAAAATCCGCATCCGTCAGTACTAGATCGCGCTCAATCTGACTGCTCGATGTCCACTGACCTGCGTCTACCACCCGTTCACGTTGTTCGGTCAAAACGCTTCCCACTCCTCTGCTGAGGCTGCCTGCCGTTTAACGGGCGAATTCGGCGACGATGTGCTAGGCAACTGAGCAGTGTGCTTAGTCGCTGTCACTGCTGGCGGACGTAGCGCCCCCTGACTGTTTAATCGAAACGCTTCCACCGATAGCGCTAATAGCCCCGCCTGCTTCTCAAGCGAGACCGCCGCGCGTGCGGTTTCCTGAACCCGCACCGCATTACGCTGGGTACCTTGATCCATCTCTGCTACTGCTTGGTTAACCTGGGCAATACCATGGCTCTGCTCTTCGGAGGCGGCTGAAATTTCGTGCATGATCTGCGTCACACTGCGCGCGGCTTCCGCCACTTCGCTAATCGCAGCTTCGGCTTTGGTGACCATACTGGCACCCGCACTTACCTCACGGTTAGAGCCATCAATCAAACCGCGAATTTCTTGGGCGGCACCAGCGCTACGGCCAGCCAGGTTACGCACTTCTTCGGCCACCACCGCAAAACCACGCCCATGCTCGCCGGCCCGAGCCGCTTCTACCGATGCATTCAGCGCCAGAATATTGGTCTGAAACGCGATCGAATCGATAACATTGATAATATCGGCCATCTGCTGGGAGCTTTGGGTAATCCGCTGCATGTTGTCGACTAACTGTGTCATCAACTCGCCAGTATTCGTTACCTGGATAGCATTGTTATCGGCTAGACGGCGGGCTTCTTGAGCGTTCTCACTGTTTTGCCGCACAGTGGCAGTCATTTCTTCCATGCTGGAGGCGGTTTGTTGCAAAGAGGCCGCCTGCTGTTCAGTACGCGACGACAGCTCTTCGTTGCCGCTGGCAATGTCCTGAGCAGCCGGAGTGACCACATCAATACCGCTTTTTACATCGGCGATGATGCTGCTGAGGCTTTTGCGCATAGTATTCAGCGAGTCCATCAATTGGCCCACTTCATCGCGTCTCTGGGCGGGGACTTTAGCGGCCAAATTACCGCCAGCAATTTGCAGCGTAAAACCTGCAGCACTTTTTAGCGGCCTGGTAATCGCCCGCAGGGTAACCATGCCGATCAAAATAAGTAGCAGTAAACCAATTCCAAGTACTATGGCTTGAGCGCCCAGCATCGTGGTTAGACCTTGCTGAGCATCAACGGCCATGGCCTCAGCTGCCTGCTGTTTCTGGGAAATCAGTTGATTAACCATGCCTGACAGGATGCGGCCCTCGCTGGTCATGACGCTAATCACAGCATCGAGACCAGTAAAGGCTTGGTAGGTCTCTTCTGCCTGAAGCACGCTGGCCGCCTGGCCCATGCCGTTCTGCAGGAAGGTCTGTAGCTGCTGGTCAAACTCGGTGGCAAGCTCAGTCGCATTGACCTCACGGGAATAATACTCCTGCCACACCTCAGCAACCTCTGCGGCGCTCTCCTCAATGCTTTCACCCATCTCGAAGCGTTGATTGATCAGTTCCATACGCTCTGGCTCAATCATCGCTTGGCGCGTTTGGGCAATGGTTTGATCGATTTTCTGCAGGCGAATAACATCACGCAGACCGTCATTATTCAGTTGCCCCAAGCGCTCGCCAGAGACATTCAAACCATACAGACCAAGCCCACCGCTGATTAATAACAGCAGCCCTGCAACGACAATCATGCCTACCAATTTGGCACGAATGGTGTCGAGGCGTACCCGGGCCAAACGCTTAATCACACCTTTCTGGCGTAACCGGCCTTTATCTAAGTAAAGCCGCTTGTTGCGGCCTTCGCGTATTTCAGCGTAGGCCCGCTCGGCCTGCTCAATGGCTGCGCGGCTTGCCTGTACACGCACCGAGGTGTAGCCCACGACTTGTCCATCTTCGATAATCGGCGTGACGCTGGCATTTACCCAGTAGTGGTCGCCATTTTTGCAGCGGTTTTTGACCAGCCCTCGCCACGTTTCCCCCGTTTTGACGGTTTTCCAGAGGTTTTCAAAGGCTGCCGGCGGCATATCCGGGTGGCGTATCAGGTTATGCGGCGCACCTATCAGCTCTGCGTGTTCAAAGCCGCTAATATCGATAAACGCAGGGTTGGCATAGGTGATGCGTCCCTTCGTATCGGTACGCGAGACTAGGAAGTCGTCTTCTTTTAGTTCGATTTCACGCTGAGAGACTGGTTGGTTATTACGCATGGTGTGCCTTTTTTTAATGTTTTATTTTTCAAAAAGAGTGCGCCTGCCCTACCAAGCAAATTAAAACGATGACCACTCTTCTGTTTCTGCTACTGGCTGTGGACGCCTTGTTGCGGGTTTTGACACTGCCGCTGGCAATACAGCCGGAGCGCGCGGGGCTGATAATTCAGTGACACGAAAGCGCTCAACCGCCTCGCGTAAGCGTGCGGCTTCGCTTTCAAGTTCATTGGCGCTGCGCGCGGCTTGCTGCACCAGTTGAGCATTTTGTTGCACAACCTGATCCATTTGCGCCACGGCCTGATTCACTTGGCCAATGCCGCTACTCTGCTGCTCAGAAGCGGCGGCGATTTCATCCATGATATCGCTGACGCGCTGAACAGCGCCCACTAGATCTTGCATGGTTTGTCCAGCTTGATTGACCCGCTGAGTGCCGGTATCTACCTTGCTGAGCGATGCATCAATCAGCGTGCGAATCTCTTTGGCGGCAGCGGCGCTGCGACTGGCTAAGCTACGTACTTCCTGTGCCACCACGGCGAACCCTCTGCCATGCTCGCCAGCACGCGCCGCTTCCACCGAAGCATTCAGCGCCAGAATATTGGTCTGAAACGCAATATTATCGATAACGGTAATAATATCAGCGACTTGATGAGAACTTGCGCTTATGTCTTGCATGGTGCTGACGATCTCACCAACCTCTTCTCCACTACGGCGGGCTGTCAGGGTCGCGCTCCCGGCCAATTGGCTGGCTTGGCGGGCATTTTCAGCATTATGACCCACCGTTGAGGCTAACTGCTCCATGCTGGAAGCCGTCTCCTCTAACGAGGTGGCCTGCTGCTCGGTGCGCGAAGAAAGGTCGTTATTGCCGCTGGCTATTTGCTGAGAGCGCTCATAAATCGATGTACCGCTGGTGCGCACGGTACCTACCGTTTGCGAGAGTGAGCTCTGCATATGGGCCATGGCGCTATAAAGCCGCCCTATTTCGTTATTACCCGGAGAGGTAATGGCCTGGCTTAGATCCCCCTGGGCCATACGCTCAAAATAGCCCACCAAGCGATCTAGCGGGCGCAACACATTGGCCGTCACCCCCCAGATAACCACGATTACCGTGGCGATAGTCATTACGACTATCCCGAGTAGTGCCCAGCGAATTGTCGCGGCAAAAGCACTGAAAGCGGCCTGTTGTGCCTGCACATCGTCAGAGGCCTGCACGATTGCTGCACCATGGTGCAGGGCATAAAGACCGATACCACTGGCAATTAAAACAAGCACCGAAAGTGTCGCTAGCACTAAGCCCCAACTCAAGCGCACCGTCATATTATTCATTAATTGCCGCATTCGCTGTGTCACGCCCTTTTCTCCACGCACAACCGGCACTCGCTGGCACTTTCCGTAGCGCGAGAATGCATCATTGAGTAGAACTGATTTGGCACGCTCCCTGTGCCATGTTTTTTTAGTCTTACTGGTTGCTGGTGCTTTCCACCAGTGCCATCTCGTCGCTGGTGAGCAACTTATCGATATCCACGAGTACCAGCATGCGATCATCCAGACTACCCAAACCGCTCAGGAAGTCAGACGAGAGCGTGACACCAAATTCTGGCGCCGGTTTAATCTGATCAGGGGTCAGAGTCATCACGTCGGAAACGCCGTCCACTACGATGCCGACCACCCGGTCTGCAACATTGACCACGATCACTACTGTTTGGCCACCGTATTCGACTTTATCAAAGTGAAACTTAATGCGGAGATCCACGATTGGCACAATGACGCCGCGCAGGTTGGTGACCCCTTTGATAAATTCAGGTGCATTGGCAATCCGGGTTACGTTTTCGTAGCCACGAATTTCCTGCACTTTCAAAATATCAATGGCGTACTCTTCATCGCCTAATGAGAACACCAGGAATTCGCGGTTTTCGGCTTCTGCGGCTAGTACCGCACCATTGTTGGCTTGACTCATGACGGCTCAGCCTCCTTAAAAGATGAAAGGTTTTGATTGTTTACTACTTTTTTGCCTGCCTCTTTTTTATATCGGCTCAGGCGGTGTAAACCAGTAATATCCAGAATCAACGCTACACTACCGTCACCTAAGATGGTCGCGGCCGAGATCCCTGGTACTTTGCGGTAATTGTCTTCCAGATTTTTGACCACGACCTGCTGCTGTCCGATCAACTCATCGACCAACATGGCGTAACGACGGCCTTCGCCCTGCACAATGACAGCGATGCTTTTGGTCGGGTCGGTAATCGCATTCTCGACGTTCAGCACTTCGTGAATGGCAATCACGGGCAGATATTCGTCGCGGACTTTGATCACCACGTCGTCACCGGCCATGGCGTACATATCGTCTTTGGCGGGCTGCAGTGATTCAAGTACGGTAGAGAGCGGAAGAATAAACGTCTCGCCGCCGACCTTGATCGACATACCGTCCAGAATGGCCAACGTAAGCGGCAACACGATACGGGTGTTGGTGCCTTCACCTAGCTTCGACTGGATTTCAACCCGACCGCCCATGCTCTGAATGTTGCGCTTCACTACATCCATGCCCACGCCACGCCCAGATACGTCGGTCACTTCATTCGCCGTTGAGAAGCCGGGAGCAAAAATGAGCTGGAAGACCTCTTCGTCCGACATGGTGTCCGACACATTGAGGCCGTTTTCGCGCGCCTTGGCTAGCAGGCGTTCACGATCCATGCCGGCACCATCATCGCGCACTTCAATCAAGATATTGCCACCCTGGTGACGTGCGGAGAGGGTTAATTTGCCGACACGCGGCTTGCCAATGGCTTCGCGCACATCGGGCATTTCCACGCCATGATCGAGGCTATTGCGCACCAGGTGCGTTAACGGATCAGTGATCCGTTCGACCAAACTCTTATCCAGCTCGGTCGACTTGCCTTCGGTAATTAATTCGATCTCTTTACCCAGCTTACCGGCGGTGTCGCGCACCACGCGGGGGAAGCGACTGAATACAAACTCCATGGGAATCATGCGAATAGACATGACCGCTTCTTGGAGATC
Source organism: Halomonas sp. KHS3 (assembly GCF_000830495.1). Lineage (NCBI taxonomy): Bacteria > Pseudomonadati > Pseudomonadota > Gammaproteobacteria > Oceanospirillales > Halomonadaceae > Halomonas > Halomonas sp. KHS3. The sequence continues at coordinate 45,803 of NZ_JWHY01000012.1, forward strand.
ACGGGCGTTGCGCTGCAGTAGGCTCATGCCATTTTGCAGTGAGGCATTGCCCACCGACTGATCTTCTAAATCGCTAACCGTTTGATCGAGCATCGACTGGGTGATAATCAGCTCACCCACCAAGTTGATAATTTGGTCGACTTTATCTACCGATACGCGGATTGACGAAGACTCGGCGGCAGCTTTTTTGGGCTTCTCTTTGGCAGCAGGCTTTGGCGCGCTTGCCTTAGAGGCCGTGCTTTCTGCCGGCGCTTGCGGCGCTGGGGCTGCAGGCGTCGAGGCTTCTGGCTCGGCTGGGGCTGGCTCAGTAGCGACGCCCTCAACAGCCGTAATCTCAATCTGATCAGGTTCGATAATAAAGCACATGACCGCTTCAATATCGTCAGCACTGTCGCTGCTTTTGAGCACTACCTCGTAACGCTTTGCGTCGCCTGACTGGGACTGCACTTCACCGAGCTGCTCTAACTCTTCAACCAGCAAAATGCGGTCTTTATCTTCAACGTTGAGCAGTGCCACTAGCAGATGGCCGTTCGAGGACGCCTCTGCATTATTACTGTTTGCTTCCGCGTCGTTTTCACTTGGCACAGGCGTCGGCGCAGCCTTGGGCTCAGCAGCAGGAATAGTCGGCCCATCGAGCTGTTGGCCAATTTCGTCCAAGGCAATTTGCTGCAGCGTTTGGCAAATACGTTCAAATGCCTCTTGATTAGGCTCCTCTTCGCTGCGGTAGGCATCGAGTTGCTCATGCATGATGTCTTTAGCCTCTAAAAAGGTATCCACGAGGTCGGCTCGCAGCGTCAGTTCGCCTTTACGTGCGTAATCGAGGAGGTTTTCCAAAATGTGCGTGGTTTTCTGTAGCACGGTAAAACCAAAGGTTCCCGCCCCCCCCTTGATCGAGTGGGCGGCACGGAAAATAGCATTGAGCTGCTCACTGTCTGGATCATCAACATCCAGTTCCAGTAAATGCTGTTCCATATCCGACAGCAGCTCTTCAGCCTCTTCAAAAAAGGTGTCAAAAAAATCCGCTATATCCATACACCGCTCCACCTTAACGTCGTCTTTTATGACAGGCTCAGATCACTCTTGCGCTTGAACCTGAGGCTCGTCTTGTTGTGTTGATTCAATTTGCGCTTCGGCTGAAGCTTCTAGTGCTTCGATTGAAGCTTCTGGCGATGCATCTCCCGACTCCATTACAGTAGGATTGCGAATCGCATCAGCAATTTCCGGAAACAACACCACCAGCTCTATGCGTCGATTGATAGGATCGGTTGGCTCAGTCTCGGGCAATAACACACGATCTGCAAAGCCCGACACGCGAAGTAACTGACCTGGATCAAAGCCACCCGCAATAAGCTCGCGGCGCGACGCATTAGCGCGATCATTGGAAAGCTCCCAGTTACTGTAACCACGATAGCCTCCCGCATAGGGAACGCTATCGGTATGCCCGCTGATACTTAGCTCATTGGGAAGCTCATTTAGCAGCGGTGCGATGGTACGTAACAAGCTGCGCATATAAGGCGCCACTTGGTCGCTACCCAGCTCAAACATGGGGCGCTGGTCGGTATCGAGTAGCTGTATGCGCAGCCCTTCGCGGGTCAAGTCAAACCGCATTTGATTGCGCAACTGGCGCAGCTCGGGATCTCGCTCAATGGCCCGTTCAATACGCTCTTGTAAATCCCGGAAAAAGTTTCGTTCCTGCATGCTTGGACGAGTGCGCTGAAGGCTATCAATGCGCGCCCGCTCCCCATCGCTATGCGTGGGATCGGGCCCGCCGCCGGGAATCGCGCTGGTGCTGCCCGAACGATCGCCACCGGTTATCGCCGTCACCAGGGGGGTGCTAAAGTACTCTGCCACCCCCTTGCGCGTCTCTTCACTGGAAACGCTCAAAAGCCATAGCACCAAAAAAAAGGCCATCAGAGCAGTCATAAAATCCGCTAGGGCAATTTTCCAGGCACCACCGTGATGGGCATGGACGACTTTTTTGCGTCGAATGACAATCGGACGCTTGTCACCACCCTTACTCATGCGTTACCGGCCTTTTTTGCATCCCTTACATACTCTTCAAGCTCCGTAAAACTAGGACGCTCGGCGGCAAACAGTGCCTTGCGGCCAAATTCAACAGCCAACTGCGGCGCATAACCGTGCAAGCTAGCGAGCAGCGTAATGCGAATACACTGGAGCATTTTTTCGGCTTCTTTCGCCTGCCGTTCGATGTAACTTGCCAGCGGACTAACAAAACCATAGCCCAGCAAAATACCCAAGAAGGTGCCCACTAGCGCTTGGCCGATCATCACACCCATCTGAGTCGGCGTAGCATCGGCGTAGGTGAGTGTTTTAACGACCCCCATTACTGCCGCCACGATGCCGAAGGCAGGCATGGCATCGCCGACTTTGGCAATGGCATCGACAGGAATATGAGCTTCCTGCTCAAAGACCTCAATCTCGTGCAGCATCAGCTCATCAATTTCCATGGGTTCCATGCCGCCGCTTACCATTAAGCGCAGATAGTCCGTTAGAAAATTCATGATATGAGGATCAGCCAATACCGTAGGATGCTCTTGAAACAGCGGGCTCTCCTCGGGATTATCAATATCCCGTTCAATGCCTAACATGCCTTCACGGCGAATTTTGGAGAGTAATTTATACTGCAGCGCCATCAGCTCCATATAAAGTTCTTTGTTATATTTTTTGGCGCGCTTGAGCCGGGGCAAAATTTTAAAGGTCGCTTTAATCGCTTTGCCATTGTTCGCTGCGATAAATGCACCAACCCCGGCTCCGCCAATAATCAGCAGCTCAAGTGGTTGATACAAGGGGCCTAAGCTGCCACCTGCCAGCACATAGCCACCAAACACAGATAGCAATACGATTACATAACCTAGAGGTATCAGCACAAGCAGGATCCTTGCGGTATTCAGTATTAAATTAGGGAACCAAAACTTAGCCACCTGATCTGATGTTTAAGCAATGTTCCATTCCAAGCATGTCTTAGCCCTATTATACTAGGGTCAGACGTCTGTTTAATGAAAAAGCACCACTGGCTTTTAGGCCTATCTAAGCCAATACACTTATTTCTTGTTAGTACTCATTACTGTCTTATACCCTACTTCACACCATCAGTGATGTAATCGCAGAGATTGTTACATTTTTTCACTATTCTCCCGCTGTGCTTTGCGCGTTTTACCCGCTCTTGAGGGGGGCTGACAAATACCGCACACATAGTGTTGAGCGGGACTATGAGCGTGCGCCACAAACTGCCCAGTGCAACGCGTACACTGATTAAGCTGGAGCAAATCACTCTCGAAAAAGCGTATCAGCGTCCACGCACGGGTTAACCCGAGAACCGGCTCCACTTTTTCCAGCGACATTTGCTCGTCATAGAGCCGATATGCTTTGACAAAGGCATCGATGCGATCACAGCCTGCCGCCTCCTTCAGGCTTAAATAAATGTTGTAAAACAGCGACGAATGCACATTGGGAAGCCAAGTAATAAACCAGTCGGTGGAAAAAGGCAGCATGCCCTTAGGCGGTGACATGCCACGCACTTCCTTATACAGCTTGATCAAACGCGTGCGGCTTAATTCCGTTTCTGTTTCCAGCACCTGAAGGCGCGCACCCAGCTCAATCAATTCGATTGCCAGCTGCACTTGGTGCATTTCATCGACCAAGCTTTTCTGGCTCACTTCTCGCCTCCCGATGGCATTGGCTCAAATGCATCGCTTGCCAACAGCAGTGATGCATGAAGCCCTGCCAACCCCTGATCGCGGGGATTATCTGTAAGCTGTCGAAGCCGCTCGGCACTCGTTTGGCTAAACCGGCACAATAATTGGCTGGTTCGTGCCAACTTGGTAAGCTGGCGAGCATTAAGCGAGACAATCAGCTCGGCAACATCGCTGTCTATTTTTAAGCGAAACATAGCAGCCTCACGATCTTCATCAAGCAAGCGCTGCGCCAGAAGCAAATAAGCTAAATTAATTTCCTGAATTTCATCGAGAAAGTTGGTTTGACTCATAATGTCCCATTAAACGACTCAGGCGCGGTGTTGTGACCATTATACTGGCGCCATTAATGACTTTTTATTACCTACCCTCATGGTTGCATACAATGTCTGTAAATGGCTACTCAGGCGTTTCACGATGAGTTAGCCCTTCCTCTGATAGTTCGAACACCCACACCAGCAGTTCTGCGACAATTTGATAGAGACTCGCCGGAATTTCCGCATCCAGATCTAGCTGCATTAAAAGCGCTACCAACTCGGGCGCATCGTGCACATAAATACCCTGGCGATGAGCTTCAGCCATAATACGTTCGGCCAGATCACCATAGCCTTTCGCCACTACCCGTGGAGCACGGTCATTATCCTGGTAAGCCAGGGCAACAGCTTGACGGCGTCGCTCACCCGGCGTAGCCATGGGGTGCCTCCGCTTCGATATGGCGCGCGCGAAGCTGCACTTTTTGTAAGTCCAAGGCGCTAAGGCGCTTCTCTAACGCGGGCAGTCCAGCGTCAATACGCTGATAAACGTGCGTACTTTCGGTGGTAAAATCGATGCTTAACACGTTTCGATAGAGCCATAGCGACGCGCTGAATGCCCCTAAACTGGGAACATCGAGCTGCATATCAGAACGCCATCCACCGTCTGGCTCTCCCCCCTGCTGTTTTCCTTCCTGGCCCTCTTCACGAGTAGGCAAATTGATTACTAAAGCCATAAAAATGCCTGCCCAGACATCACCTTCCCAGCGAATAGACGGCATCACCAACATTTCAAGCTGGTGGCGCACCAGGCTCTGCAGGCTTTCGTGAACGACCTCGCGAGCCGGTCGATTGGCCATCAGATCGCTCATCTCCCTAGCCTGGCTATACTCCGCCCTTGCCTGATGGCTGTCGCGCGCCTCGCCAGGCATAGGGGCCGGCTGGGCAGGATTAGTCGACACCTGCGAAGCAGCCCCTTGAGCGGGGGTAGTGGAGGCAGCAGCCGTCGAGCCAGTTGCTAAAAAATGGGACGCGCTCGCCAACCGAACCGCTAAGCCTTGCTCATGAGTAACAGGCACTAGCGGCACGTTGGGTAAAATAGCCATGCCTCCCTGCCCTACCAGGGGAGCTGCCAAAGGCGCTCCCGCCCCCACCTGCGTAAGCGCCTGTGCTGTCAGGGGCGCTCCAGCTGACTGCGTAGGCATTTGTGGAGTCAGTGGCACCCCAACTGAGACAGCTGTAGACAAGGCAGACGCCGTCGAAGGCGCTGCAGCTGGGAGCGACACATTCGGGCCTGTCGATAAAAGAGGAGTAAGCGGGCGAGGGCCGGATTGCATTTGCGGTTGGTTCATTAGCTGCTGGCGGGTTCCCTCACCTTGAAACCAGCGCTTTAGATGCGACTCATAAAACAAACCACTATCGCGAATACTTGCCTCTAAGCGTGTTGCTACTGTACTCGCTGCTGGCGCTTCCTGACTGGTGATAAGAGGTGCTTCGGGCCGCATTACCGAGGGAGGGGCTGGAAAGCGCAGCAGCACGTCGGCGATTGTTCGTGCTGCAGGACTAAAATGGGTCTGCGTTGAACCTGAAGGCGAAGGCTGCGCCTCACCTCGGGGCAACGTTCGCCCCCCATCAAGAGGGTGCGGTAAACGCTTTAGGTCGCCTAGCGGCGATGTCGACGCACGGCCATCCAGATTGGCATCACCCATTACAGCACGCGGCCCCTCGCCGGGTGAAACGGGCTTCACAGGCTGACTCAATGCTCGCTGCAGCGACAACTCGCCTTGCCGCCCAAGCACTTGGTGCAAGAGCGTATCAATCAGAGGGGTAATACCACTCACGATGACCTCGTGGAATCAGCATCATCGGCGTCATAAGCTACCGGAGCCCCTTGCTGTGGTGCGTAGGCCCTATGTAAATTCCGCTGACGCTGGGATACCCCTATGAGCTTACCCAGCTCATCACGGCGCGCCACCAAACGACGCCGTATTTCCACATCGTGCTCAAGGATGCGCTCCAGCAGTTCTGCCTTACGCTGCTGAGCAGCGGCATCAAGCACAACGGTGGTATCCAGCTCACGCAACTGATCCACCAACATTACATAGTTGGTACGCTGATCAATTAGCTCTGCCCACTGTTCGCCATTAGCCAGTTCGTGCATGTGCTCAACGCGGCTCAATAGCGTTTCATAGCTAGTGAGCAGCGTCTGTTGAGCATTTTTATCACGAGCGGATATAGGAGCTGACATTATTGCCTCACGCGCTCTGCTGTTGACCAATATCACGCCAGGCTGAGGCGATATCTTCGAGCAGGCGTTCGGCCTGATTTAAGCTCTCTTCATCGTTACGCAGATTCGCCGCCAACAGTAGGCGCGAAATATAGTCATAAAGCGATGCTAAGCGTTCGGCAATCTCGCCGCCCTGCTCTTGATCAAGAGCGGCTACGAGACCGTTATTTACAATATCCAGCGCTTTCGATATCGACTTGCCTTTCTCGGCCGTATTACCCGACTGAATATGGATGCGTGCAGCACGAATAGCGGCCTGGGCGCCGTCAAACAACATCACAATAAGCTGATGAGGATCTGCCGACATCACTCCGCTTTCTACGCCAACACGCGCATAAGCGTTAGCTCCCCGCCCATAGGCGGCGCCACCGCGAGAGTAAGTCATAAGCGGAACTCCTGTGCGTGGTTTTATGCTCACCCTGGATAAGGAGAGACCACGATTATTAAAAGATAAAAATAAACAACAAACGGCACTACTAGTATCTATCGGCGTGAGCCTGGGGGACTTTAACGGCTTACAACGCTTTTTTCAGCGCAGCTCATGACTCGACCAACTGCCATCACGCATTAACTTCCTGCTTACTCAAGTAGACACGGCGATCTCACCGACAGTTCGCCCAAGTCGCTCAGCGATATTACTCCCCACGATCACTCCCACATTGTCACGCATTGGCGGCTCGACCTGTGGCGCAAGCAACACCTCTGTGGGGTTGCCTTTAGCATCAAGACGTAAGATCCACCCCTTCTGCTGGCTAGAGAACTGCGCCAGCGAACCTATTGGCAATCCCTTGAAATGATCGATATAGCGTTTAATCCAACGCATATCAAAATGGTGTGGGTGCTGCAATAAATGCCGATAAATTTGCTGTGCTGTTTTAGCTGGACGATCTGCACGGTCACGTCGCATAGCTTCTACTACGTCGACAACAGCACTCGCCTTAGCCAGTTCACTGAGGTCAGCCCCACTCAACCCGCATGGATACCCACTACCATCCATACGCTCGTTAACCCCCCCAATCACCGCCTGGACAATACCCGCAGACAGCCATTGGCAGTTATGTAAGCGGTCTAGCAACAGCTGGACATGCTCACTGATCGCCTCTCGATGCTTAGCTTCAAAGTGCGGCGCCTTGAACAGCACCTGAGGCACAAGCGCCTTGCCAAGATCGTGAATAAGACCGCTGGCCACTATCGCCTTGCGCAACTCACGGGGCATGCTGGCACCCACAAAATCGAGCAAATGCACAGCCACAGCAATACCGTGGCGCACTATTAAAGGCTCGGGAGATAAGCAACGTGAAGCAAATAGCAGCGCCTCACGATCCTCTTCATGAAGACCCAATATGCGATCAGCATAGCGGGAGAGCTGACGCCCATCGATATCGCTACCTTGTTGTAACGACAACAACTGTGTATCCAGATAGGCAGCGACTTTGACAAGCCGACGCGCCATAGGGGTCGCGTAGCGCTTGACATCACGCCGCCCAAGCAACTCTCCTGCACCGGATCGTTTGCTTGGCAGCGCGAACAGCGGAGAGGGCTGACGCTCGTTTTGTTCTTCTTTTTTATAGCGTGCCGCTTCGCGCTCTATTTCACACACGAAATACCAAATTTGCCGCTCTTGCTCCGCACTACACTCAACGAAGTTAAAACCGACGCGCAGTAGATGGCGCTCAGCGTCGGTTTTTTGATGACGAGCCTCTCCAAGCACTTCAAAGTAGGTGCCGTCGGGGAAGGTAAACGCCAACTTTAGCGGGCTAGCGGCTCCCGCTAGCAGCCCGCTAGCGGCCAATGGCAATTCAAGCTGGCAGCCGTCCTGGGATAAATCCCGCAGCTCACCCTCTATCTCGGCATCACCACCATACAAACCTGCCGACACCACCATCCCCATGCGCAGCTCAGCACGGAAGGACTCACGACGCTGCAGCACTTCCAACGATGCAGGATAATCACTGCAACACAAAAAGCGCCCCCCGGCCTGACGCGTCTCCGTCAGTTGCAGGAGCGGCGTTTGCAGCACTTTCCCCTGCGCCTGCCCGCGCAAGTAAAACGCAGCACCACCCTGTAAATGGTGAAGTAAATAGTCAACAGAGGAAAGATCCATCACCAATGCTTGGCCCTGGTGCTGCTCCATCAAGACAATGGGCTCTGGACGAGCTCCCGTCGCAGCAAGACAGAGCGAGACGCCACCGGTTTCGATCAAGGTATTCAGCAGAGACTCGATCACTGTTGTACTTACTATTGTTTCAAACTCATCCTGCTGCGCCACCATTCTCGCCTCGCTTACTCTTATGCGTTAATTAGTTCACCGCAAACTCGAGAAGCATATCAGATGCCCACAGCATGGCGTATGCACAAAAAGCCACCATTTTCATACTTATTAGGCAAGCCATAGCAAACAGAGAGAGGAGGCTATATGGCTGACACTCCCAAGAACCAGAAAACAAAACGCCACGTCGGCAAGAGTAAAGTTTTTTAGCTGACTGCCGATACTGATATAGAAACACTTATTGATAAGCAAAATTCCAAGCTATGGCTGCCGCTCCACGCTGTTGCACTCCTAACTGGCTGCCAGAGCTGATCTTAAAGGAGGAACGTGCCCCATGAGCTCACTACCCACCGAAGCAACAACGCTGCAGTCATCAGGCTTAGCCCAGCTGAACCCAAGCCAACGGCTCGAAAACACTCTAGCTCAGCTAGCAACAACGAACACTCAGATTAAAAACATAGACATTAATGAGCAGGAAATATCATCCGAAGAGCTCGTCAAACCCATCCAGCGCATTAACGAGACAATGCGCCCACATGGCTTAGAATTCGAATTAAGCGAAGTAACATCACGCGTGATCACGCGGGTCATAGATAGGGAGTCTGGCGACGTCATACGCCAGATCCCAGCAGAAGAAGTACTCAAAATTGCCGAGCGACTTGAAGAAATGCAGGGACGAATAATCTCAATTGAAGCCTAATGCGTGACGTAGACAACCCTACACTTGCATGTTCATAACATCACGATATGCAGATACCAAACGATTGCGAACCTGAAGCCCCATTTGAAACGCAACGCTGGCCTTCTGCATGTCAACCATCACGTCATTGAGCTGCAAATCAGGATCACCCGCCTGAAAAGCCATCGCCTGACTGTTAGCCGTCTGCTGAAGTCGGTTAATGCGCTGAATCGAGGCCTGCAGCTCACCGCCAAAACCGCCCTGCCCGACAGCCGCTGACGCCTGCGCACCACTAAGGGGCTGCGTGGATGCCGCTTGGGTCGCCATGCCTTGCATCTGCTGTAGCGCAGCCTGTATTGCGGGAGTACTCATACGCTCACCTCAATTCGCAAAAAATATCTAATGCAAAAAGCCTAACACCAAAGCGCCCCGCCTCATACGGACAAATGCGCATAAAAAGCGAAGCTTATCGTTCCTTTATGCTCGACTAGTCACCGGATAATGACTGTCATCACAATTCCGCCTCATCTTTTTGGCGGATAACCGCGATCGACGGATATAGCCTATGCCTTCTTTGGTGATGCGCCTGGGCCGACACCAGTTTTGCCTGCCCCTCTGGAGGGTCGCATGAGCGAAACCGGTGCAACGGCAGGCCGTCAAAACAGTACGAATCAAGCCGCTCCCCGCAGTGGAAATATCAATAGTGGAAGCACCGGTAGTGGAAACACCGAACGCGACACCAGCGGCTCAGCTTTTGAGCGTACGCTGAAACAGCTGCGTGGCAATCCGCTAGTCGCACTGCTTATCGCAGGCGCCGCCTCAATTGCTATTGTGGCGGCTCTATTTATGTGGGCCAGCAGTCCCGAGTACCGCGTGCTGTATAGCAACCTAAGCGAAGCTGATGGTGGCAGCATCATCAATGAGCTCGATACCCGCGGCATTCCTTACCAGTTCAGCGAAGGCGGCCAGGCATTAATGGTGCCTAGTGATCAAGTCCACACACTGCGCCTGCAGCTTGCTGAGCAGGGGTTACCCCGCGGGGGCAACCTTGGCCTTGAACTAATGGACAGCCAGGCATTTGGGATTAGCCAGTTTGCCGAGCAAATTAATTACCAGCGAGGTCTTGAAGGTGAGCTTGCGCGCTCAATCGAATCGCTGGGGCCGGTGGAAAGCGTGAGAGTGCACCTCTCCATGGCCAAGCCATCAGTCTTTATTCGCGACCGTGAGCCAGCTAAAGCATCCGTTGTGATGACTCTTTTACCGGGCCGGGTTTTAGGTGAAGGCCAGGTCAGCGCGATCGTTCATATGGTTTCGGGCAGCGTGCCTGACCTAGCCGCTGAAGATGTCACGGTGGTTAATCAGGATGGCCGACTGCTGTCTGCCGAGACAAGCAACGGTAATGACCTGGATGGTTCACAGCTTGAATATATTGTCGAGGTTGAGCGCTCTTACCAGCAGCGTATTGAGCATATTCTAACGCCCATCTTGGGTCGTGATAATGTGCGCGCCCAGGTTGCAGCGCAAATCGACTTCTCTCGACGCGAGCAGACCTCTGAACGCTACGGGCCCAATCAGCCCCCCAACGAAGCAGCCGTACGTAGCCGCCAGTTGAGCCTTACATTTGACGGTGAAGACCCATTGGCCACCGGCATTCCAGGCGCGCTGAGCAACACGCCGCCAGGCACACTGCCCTCCCCCATCAACCAGCCGGAGGGCGAGGAAGAGGATGCTAATCAGCAAGAGGATGTGCCCCCCGAAGCGTTGCGCAACTTGCGTCAGGATGACGTCATCAACTACGAAGTTGATCGCAGCATTGAGCATGTCCAGCATCGCCTTGGTCAGATAGAGCGGCTATCCGCCGCGGTGGTCGTAAACTACCGTTCGGAAATGAACGATGAAGGCGAGTGGGTCGACGTTGCGCTAACCGATGAAGAAATTGCCCAGATTGAGCGTCTAGTTCGTCAAGCAATGGGCTTCTCGCAACTGCGAGGCGATGAAGTGGAGGTCGTCAACTCTCCCTTCGCGCGCAGTGTCGAGGAAACCGCGGAGGTCGAATGGTGGAAAGATCCCAGCGTTCTGTCACTGGCTGGCAAGGTAGGTCGCTACCTATTGGTTGCCCTGGCGATTCTATTGCTCTACCTGCTGATTTTGCGCCCCTTAATTAAACGCTATACCCAAACACCGGTTATGGCGGCAGCAACGCCCGGCGGCACGCTGGCCGCCAGCGTAGGCGGTGAAGATGATGACGAAGAAGGCGAAGAGCCATCAGGCGAGAGCGATGAGACCTACGCCAAGCCGAAGCGTCGGCGTAAAACCTCACTCTATGAGCATAACCTCAATGACCTGCGTGAAATGGCTCAAGAAGACCCCCGCATGGTCGCGATGATCATTCGTAGCTGGATGAATGCCAATGAGTAGTTCAATTGCTGAAATGAACGGGGCTCGCAAGAGCGCCATCTTATTGCTTGCACTCGATGAAGACAGTGCCGCTGAGGTCTTTAAATACCTCGGCGCTGCGGAAGTGCAAGAAATCAGTATGGAGATGGCCCGGCTGAACCAGGTCTCCCATGACGACATGAAGGCGGTGCTCGAAGCATTCCATAAAGAGACCGAAGAGTTTGTAGCGCTTAATCTTAACTCCAGCGATCACATTCGCTCAGTGCTGACCAAAGCACTGGGCAGCGAACGCGCGACGAGTCTGATTGAAGATATTCTAGAGACCACTGGCAATAATTCGGGCATTGACGCGCTTAACCTCATGGAAGCCTCCATGGTGGCCGAACTCATTCGCGACGAGCACCCGCAAATTATCGCAACCATTCTAGTTCACCTGGATCGTCATCAAGCCTCCGACATCCTCGAGCTATTCGAGGAAAAACTGCGCAATGACGTGGTTCTTCGTATCGCTACTTTCAGCGGCGTTCAGCCCGCCGCACTGCAAGAGCTGACCGAAGTACTCACTAGCATGCTGGACGGTCAGAACCTCAAGCGCAGCAAAATGGGCGGCGTAAGAACCGCGGCCGAGATCCTCAACTTGATGAACTCCTCCCAAGAAGAGACCGCCATCGAGACCGTGCGTGCGCACAGCGAGGATTTGGCTCAGAAAATTATCGACGAAATGTTCTTGTTCGAGAATCTGCTCGACCTCGACAACCGCGCTATTCAAATGGTGCTCCAAGAAGTCGATACCAACTCGCTGGTGGTGGCCCTTAAAGGGGCTCAGGACGCCTTGGTGGACAAATTCCTGCGCAATATGTCACAGCGCGCTGCCGATTTAGTTCGTGAAGATATGGAAGCCCGCGGCCCGATCCGCGTCTCTCAGGTGGAAACCGAGCAGAAGGCTATATTGCAGGTCGTTAGGCGCTTAGCTGATTCTGGTGAAATCGTCTTGGCAGGTGGAGACGACGAGTATGTCTAATACTCACTCGCCGAAATTTGATCGCCATGGCGATTGGCGCCGCTGGCAAATGGAAGAACTGGCGTCCAAGAAGAGTAGCCATGCCTCAGAGGGCGAGGTACCCACGGCCCATCAACGCAAAGTACAGGCGGCACAAAAAGCGGCTGAACTGGCACGCCAACGTGAAGAGGATGAGCGCCAGGCACTGCACGAGCGTATTCGTCAGCAAGCCGAAAAAGAGGGCTATGACGCAGGCTTTGAGCAGGGTCGCAAAGAGGGGTGGGAAAAGGGGTTAGCAGACGCTGCCGAACAGGCCAAAAAAGAGCTAGAAGCACAAATCCACAAGACCGTTGCGCCGCTGGAAACACTGGGCAAACAGTTTTCAAATGCGCTTGAACGACTTGATGACACCATCGCCTACGACCTGGTTGAGTTAGCACTGGCCACCGGCAAACAACTTGCTAGCGATGCCCTACAGGACACACCTGAACAAGTTTTGGCCATTGTCCGCGAGCTTCTGCACACCGAGCCTCCCTTGGTAGGCCAGCAACGTCTTTGGCTTAACCCCGATGATCACGCTTTAGTAGAGGAGCACTTGGGTAATGAGCTCAGGGCCGCCAATTGGAAGCTCCAGCCTGATGACCAACTGGCCCGTGGCGGGTGCCGGGTAACCAGTGCTCAGGGTGAAATTGACGCAACCTTTGAAAGCCGTTGGCACGCTATTCAAGCCCAATCGCGCAAACGCGGTCTCAATTCTCCACCCTCCTCTAACGTCCCTTCATCCTAGGCGGATACGCTATGGCAGATACCACCTGTCCCCATCAACATCGCTGGAATAAGGCATTGCGACGCACGCAGCAGCGTGTTAGCCATCTGCCTCGCTACCGCAATAACGGCCGCGTCATTCGTGCGACGGGAATGGTGATTGAAGTGGTTGGGCTACGTGTGGCGGTGGGTAGCGCCTGTCGGATTGAATTGCCGGGCAGCGACGGTCGCTTGTCCGACAGCGATAGGCATGCCGAAGCGGAAGTCGTCGGCTTTTCTGGTGATAAGCTATTCCTGATGCCCTTGGAAGAGGTCATAGGGCTAATGCCTGGCGCTCGCGTCGCGCCTCTTGATGAAAGCGGCAACAACAGTGCCCGCCGCTTCCCGATGGGCGATAGTCTGCTGGGCCGGGTACTGGATGGCAATGGCAATCCGCTTGATGATCGGGAGGGCATCGATGAGATACCTCGAGCAACACTCAGCTCGCCGCCGCTTAATCCGCTTTCTCGCGCGCCAATTGATGCGCAAATTGACGTAGGCATTCGCGCTATTAATGCGCTGCTTTGCGTAGGTCGCGGTCAGCGTATGGGGCTATTTGCAGGCTCCGGTGTGGGCAAGTCAGTATTGCTAGGCATGATGGCACGCTACACCAAGGCCGACGTCATTGTGGTGGGCTTGATTGGTGAGCGGGGCCGTGAAGTACAAGACTTTATCGATAACATTTTGGGCCCTGAGGGTCGACGGCGTGCTGTCGTCGTCGCCGCCCCCGCTGATACCTCACCGCTACAGCGCTTACAGGGTGCCGCGTATGCGACTCGCCTGGCAGAAGGTTTTCGTGACGAAGGTCGTGATGTCCTGCTGATCATGGATTCGTTAACCCGGTACGCCATGGCACAGCGGGAAATTGCCCTGGCCATTGGTGAGCCACCCGCTACTAAAGGTTATCCGCCGTCGGTTTTTGCAAAGCTGCCCGGCTTAGTGGAGCGCGCAGGTAATGCTGAGCGTGGTGGTGGTTCCATTACGGCGTTTTATACCGTGCTAACCGAGGGCGATGATCAACAAGATCCTATTGCCGATTCTGCTCGCGCCATTCTAGACGGGCATATCGTGCTGTCGAGAACGCTAGCGGAAGCAGGTCATTATCCGGCCATCGATATTGAAGCTTCAATTAGCCGCGCAATGACCTCCATCGCCTCAGCCGATCAGCTTCAGGAAGCGCGAGTGTTCAAACAGCTCTTCTCGCGCTACCAGCGTAACCGGGATCTTATCAGCGTGGGGGCCTACAGCCCTGGCCATGATCCCCAGCTCGACGAAGCAGTGAAACGCTTTCCATCGTTGGAAAACTTCCTTCAACAGAATATTGATGAGTGTGCAACGCTTGTCGATGCTCGCCAAGCGCTGCACGCACTGGTAGGAGGACGCACATGAGCACTTCCCAGCTCGAAATGTTAACCGACTTAGCCAGAGGTGCCCGCGACCAAGCGGGTAAAGTACTGGCACAAGAGCGACAAACGGAGCAACAAACGACCGCTCAGTTACAGTCGCTACTGAGCTATCGGGCGGAGTACGCTGAGCGCTTGCAGAAAGCGATGCGTGACGGCATTGACCCTGCCACTATGTACAACTATCAGCAGTTCTTAGCCTCTTTGGACGCGGCCCTAAGCCGCGCTCGACAAGCGTTAGCGTCTCAACAGGCAAGCGTTGAACAGAGTAAAAAGAACTGGCAACAAGAGCAGCGAAAGCTCTCTTCCTACGATACACTGGCGTCGCGTCGACTACTTGAAGAGCACCGCCGCAGTGAACGTCATGAACAAAAAACTAACGATGACTTGGTGACAAGCCGCGCGGCTCGTCAGCATAACGACACTCCGCATTAGCGGGGCCAGGGAACTGAACATGAACATTCACCAGTTGCTTTCGGTCAGCCAAAATTCGCCTCAGACGCAGTCTCAAGGCACTTTCGGCCAACAAGACACAGCTAAGGGCGTATTTCATCAAACGCTGTTGCAAGCGTCTGGCGCTCAGCGATTATCAGCGTCTGCTTTCAGTGAAGCTGCTGCTTCTCATACGCCGCGATCGCAAGCTCAGCTAAATGAACTCAGCTCTCTTTTGTCGGATGCATCAGCTGACGATGTAGAAAATTTGAGTGAAGTCCTGCAAACCCTGGGACTGGATGTCAGTGAGCGCGATTTGTCTGAATTATTGGCTCAGTTGCAACAGCCGAGCTCAGAGGTCAGCCTAGAAACGCTAGGTCTAGATGCTGGAGAAGCATTGACTCCCCTTGACGAAATTGCCGGCCGTCTCGCGCTAATGGCATCTTTTACGGAAAGCAGGCCTGAGTTGGCTTCACCCGCTGCCCCAGCCACGCTGGAAGCAATCGCTGAACAGTTAAATATTAGTCAATCGGAAGCGGCACAGCTGGTCGATTCCAAGGGACTCAAGACAATTGCCCAGTATCTAAGTATGGATAAAAGTGGGCCTGGGCAGTCTATCGACCCAGCCGCGCTGGAAGCCATTGCCGATCAGTTAAATATTAATCAAACGGATGCTGCGCAGCCTATCGTCCCAGCAGAGCTGAAGGTCGTCGCTGAGCAGTTAAATATTAGTCAAACGGAAGCAGCACAGCTTGCCTCCGCGCTAAATGCGCTGGCTGGTCAGCTACAAAGTGCCTCCCCCCAATCAGCAGAGTCGGCTCAGTTAACCAATGTCCGCTCGCCTGTTGCCGAGCTCCAGGCAGCCCTAAGGCCACAACCTGATACTTTCTTTGCTCAAATGAACACTGGTAATGCAGCTCAGCAGATTAACTCTCCCACTGCAGCCACCCAGATCAGCAGCGAAGCCCTAATGTCCGCTCTATTGACAGGAGACGGGGCTTCGAAAGCAAGCCCAAGCAGTGAGCACTTACTTACTGGATTATCGTTAAATACCGGCAGCAGTCCGTTAGCTACATCGCAATCTACCCAAGGCTTTTCGCCCAATGTCACACCGACAGCGGCCACTTTAGCGACACCTGTCAACAGCCCCGCCTGGCCACAACAGTTGAGCCAGCAGTTAGTACAGATTTCACAGCGTGGTGGCGAACAGCACGTTCAGATGCAATTAAACCCTGCAGAATTAGGGCCGCTGTCTATCTCCCTGAAGTTTGGTGAACAGGGGGCGCAAGCGCACTTTTTGTCCGCCCATGCCCAGGTACGCCAAGTGCTCGAACAAGCGATTCCCCAGCTGAGGGAAGCGCTGGCTGAGCAAGGCATTTCGCTAGGCGAGACATCGGTTGGCGAACAGCGTGACCCCAACGAGCAGGCTTTTGCTCAATCAGGCGGCAAACAGGGTGCCGAGGCTGGGAGCGGCAACGGCGATATAGGCTTGGATGAATCACTTACCCAAAGCACCGAGCGCAGCCCGCTAAGACTGGATGGGCGGGTCGATCTATACGCCTAAGCATTGACAGAGTGCATGACCATTCTAGAACTACGTCGATTAATACGCTCATAAATACGTACGTGAAATAGCTAAACCAAAAGATAGGCTTGCCAAATAAGCCTGTTCATTTCATCACCAGCATGCGCTTTAGGCATAATACATTGCTAGTGATACGCATGGAGTTCACAGGAATCGCAAATGGCAGAAAAAAGCGGCGGGTCAAAAAAACTGCTCTGGATAATGATCATCCTGGTCTTGCTGTCGTCAGCAGGCGCAGCGGCAGCTATTTATATGGTAATGGATCAGCGTGATGACGGTTCAGAAGACGCTGAGATGCAGCAAGCGATGGAGCGCGAGCCGCCTATTTTTATGCGTATTGAACCCTTTACCGTCAATCTTGCCGATGACAGTTATGGTTCACGCTTGCTCTATACAGGCGTGACTCTTCGTGTGGGTGATGAAGAGAGTAAAACCATTCTAGAAGAGCATATGCCTCAAGTGCGCAGCCGTTTGCTGATGCTGCTATCCGGCAAGCAGGCTGATGAACTTACTTCCCCGGAAGGTAAGCAGCAGCTTGCACAAGCGATTGTTGATCGACTCAACGTCCCGCTGACGGAGAATCAGCCGCCACTTGATTTGCGTGAAGTTTTATTCACCGAATTTATTGTGCAATAACCTCGGGAACTGGAGCCGTTCATGTCACAGGACGATCTACTGTCCCAGGAAGAAATAGATGCCCTGCTAAAGGGCGTTAGTGGAGACGATGAGCCATCGGCTTCATCTTCCCATGCGTCAGATGAAGCCCGGGTTCGCCCTTACGATCCGTCGACCCAGCATCGCGTTATTCGTGAGCGTTTGCATGCGCTTGATTTTATCAACGAGCGCTTTGCTCGCTACTTTCGTACTGGCCTGTTTAACCTACTGCGGCGTAGCGCGGACATTACCGTCGAGTCAGTTCGCTATCAAAGCTTTAGCGAGTTCTCACGTAATGTTCCCGTGCCTACCAACCTGAACATTGTGTCGATGAAGCCACTGCGGGGTTCAGCACTCGTCGTATTCCCCCCCAATCTCGTTTTTATGGTGGTGGATAACCTTTTCGGTGGTGACGGTCGTTTTGTCACTAAATCGGACGGCCGGGAGTTCACTAATACTGAACAGCGTATTATCCAGCGCCTGCTCAATCTCGCTATTGAGGCATACCAAGAGGCCTGGAAAGTCGTTTATCCGCTGGATGTCAGTTTTTTACGCTCAGAAGTGCAATCAAAGTTTGCCAACATTACCAACTCACCCAATGAAATTGTGGTGAACACCAAGTTCAACATTGAAGTGGGCAACCTATCTAGCAATTTTCAGATATGCATGCCGTACGCCATGATTGAGCCGCTACGCGACTTACTAGCTAACCCAATTAATGACAGCAATCACGACCAAGACGGCAGTTGGTCACGCCGAATGGCAAGTGAGCTGCGTCAGTCGGAAGTGGAGCTAGTCGCTGAATTTGCTCAGATACCCAGCCGTATCGCCCATGTGATGGGATTGAAAAAAGGCGACGTGCTGCCGTTAGACATTCCAAGTTCAATCACCGCAAGCGTTGACGGGGTGCCCGTCATGGAGTGCGAGTACGGAAGTCAACGTCAACAGCATGCACTGCGTGTGTTACATATGATTGACCATGCCGCTATGAATAATGCATCGTCCAAGGACTTCATTAAAGGGTCTACGCGACAGAAAGCCAAGGAATCCAAAGCATGACTGATCCCAATAAGCCTGATCAGAACGTCTCTGACGACGATTGGGCGGATGCCATGTCCGAGCAAGAAGAACCCACCTCCAGCGCCGATGCTGCCAGCGAAGAGGAAGATCCTTGGGCAGCCGCAATGGCGGAACAAGAAGCTGCTGAAGAGAGCGAAGAAGAGACAGCTGCTGCCCCAGAAGAGCCCAAAGCCCCTGCAGCGAAAGCGGCAAGTGAGGATATCTTCCGTCCGTTGAGCCCAGACAGCGGCTCTTCCCAGGCGCGTGAGCTTGAGATGATCATGGATATCCCGGTGAAGCTCACCGTGGAACTCGGCCGTACAAAGCTAACTATTAAGCAGTTACTGGAGTTGGCACAAGGGTCTGTTATTGAGCTTGAAGGACTCGCCGGAGAGCCGATGGATATCTTGATTAACGGCTACTTGATTGCTCAAGGCGAAGTTGTTGTGATCGAAGATAAGTACGGCATTCGGATTACTGAAATCATCACGCCTTCTGAACGTATTCATAAATTGAACCGATGAGCGTTGCAACCTCTTCGGCGCAGAATGGTTCGCTCGATGCACTAGGTAACGGTGGCGAGGCATTGGTAGGGATGGCCGTTTTGGGCAAGACTGCCGCGGCTTTAGCTCTCGTTATTGCGATCATTTTAATCTGTACAGCGCTTTTAAAGCGCTGGAGCAACCATACCACTCGCCATGGCGCCCACCTGCGCATTGTGGGCAGTACGGCTGTGGGAAATCGTGAGCGTATCGTGATTGTTGAAGTAGAAGATACCTGGTTGGTTGTTGGAGTGGGAGGTGGCCGAATTACTAAACTCCACGAGCGCCCGGCCCCTGAAGAGCGCCCGCCAACCGCATCAGCTCCGCCTTCCTCACGCTTTGCGCGTCGTTTATCCAAAGCGCTAGCCGCAGGCCGTCGCGACTCGTCTGCGCCCACCGATTCACATCAGACGCCATGAGGTACCGGATGCACCTTTTTTGGCCCTGTGTTTTGAAGAACCTTTTTTTGAAGAGCCATGTTTTGAATAGCAAAACGGCTAAACCGTTCATGATGTGGCTTGTGTTTGCTGTCGCGTGTTTTATAGCCAGCCCTGTGCATGCACAACAGATTCCCGGCATTATTTCTCAGCCGCTTGATGACGGGGGCCAGCAGTGGTCATTGTCGCTGCAAACCCTGCTTTTCCTAAGTTCTCTAGCGTTTTTGCCCTCCATGCTGCTGATGATGACGAGCTTCACTCGTATCATCATTGTGCTTAGCCTGTTGCGGACAGCGATGGGCACCCAGGCAACGCCGCCCAACCAAGTGCTGTTAGGGATAGCGCTGTTTTTAACTTTTTTTATCATGTCACCCGTATTGGCCCAGGTATATGACAACGCCTGGGTGCCGCTGACTAATGAGACGATAAATTTTGAAGAGTTTTTACTGCTGGCTCAGGATCCATTTCGGGAATTTATGCTCGCTCAAACCCGAGAGCCGGATCTGGCACTGTTTGTTCGCCTAGCCGATGTGGGCCCCATGCAAGGCCCGGAAGAACTGCCAATGCGTGTCTTGCTGCCCGCCTTTGTCACCAGTGAACTAAAAACGGCCTTTCAAATCGGCTTTACCATTTTCATTCCGTTTTTGATCATTGACCTCGTGGTGGCCAGCACGTTGATGGCATTGGGGATGATGATGGTTCCGCCCATCACTATCTCATTACCTTTTAAACTGATGCTGTTCATTTTAGTGGATGGCTGGCAGCTTATTATTGGCTCGATGGCAGAAAGCTTTTACATGATATAGCGCGTTATACCGCACATTGTTTATACAGCCCACAGGAACCCAGCTATGACACCCGAGATGGTGATGAGCATTGCTTATCAAGGAATGCGAGTAACGCTTCTACTTGCTGGCCCCATGCTGTTGGCGGCGCTATTCACCGGCCTTATCATCAGCTTATTTCAAGCCGCGACTCAGATAAATGAAATGACACTAACCTTTATTCCTAAAATTCTGGCTGTGTTCGCGGTGTTGGTATTAGCAGGCCCATGGCTGATTGGCTTAATTACCGATTTTACTCACCGCCTATTTACTAATATCCCCAGTATGGTGATGTAGCGCTATGGTGGAAGTCACTTTCGCACAGCTGCAAGGGTGGCTAGTGGCTTTTTTATGGCCGTTTGCGCGCATTACAGCTTTCATGGCAGCGTCGCCTCTATGGGGCCACTCCAGCGTTCCCAACCAAGCCAAAGTAGGTTTGGCAGCCTTAATTGCCATTGTCATCGCGCCGATTTTACCAGCTATGCCGGATATAGCTGTAATGTCCTGGGCAGGCGTGGGGATTATGATCGAACAGATTCTAATCGGCTTGGCGATGGGGCTCGTCATGCATATCATGTTTGCGGTTGTTCAAGCGGCGGGGGATTTTATCGGTCTGCAAATGGGCCTAGCGTTTGCGAGCTTTTTTGATGCTTCGAGTGGTACCAACATTATGGTGCTCTCACGCATTCTCTACATGATCACTCTGCTCATGTTTTTGGCCATGAATGGTCATCTGATGGTGCTTGAAACCTTGATTATGAGCTTCCAAACGCTGCCCATTGGCATTGGGACGTTCAACCCAGATGCGTTTATTTTGTTATCTCGTTATGCGGGCACGATTTTTGCGTCGGGAATGTTATTGGCGCTACCATTGGTGGGATCCTTGCTGACCATCAACCTGGCGCTGGGCATACTGAACCGTTCTGCCCCCCAGCTCACCGTCTTCAATATTGGCTTTCCTACCTCTCTTATCGTGGGGCTAATATTAATGATGGTGCTCATGACCGACATTAACCGCTTTCTACAGCGGTTGTTTACGCAAGGCCTAGAGTTTATGCAGACGTTAATCGAAACGATGGCGCCCTTAAACTAACAAACCCATGCTGTAGGTGAAAGGTTTCACATAAGCATGGGTTAAAGTTTGTTTGAGCAATACGCAAAGTGATCAAGCAATAGCAAAAAGCGGATCTATTACATATAGTTCAACAGCGATAAGCCTTTAATATCCACAAACGTTTTCTGTGCCGCTTGCAAACCCACTTGACGCAAGCTGTATTCAGAAATGGCCTCGGCATAATCAAGGTCTACCAAATCAGATAACGTCTCCGTATAGTTCATCATCCTATTGCCCCCTACAACATCCACAACGTCAAGCTCATTAACCCGTGCCCCTACTGAAGCCAGCACCGTTGAAACATTATCTAGCGCATTATCCAAATCACGCATTGAGGTATTCAGGGTATTACGCAGGTCAGCTTTTTTAGCGTCGGTGTCGGCCGGATTTTCCAAAACGCGAATGGCTTCTTCCATGCTACGGAAGAGATTGGGCTCGCGTTGTTCGCCACCTGCTTGCGCGACTAGAATCGAGTCTCCAGCAGCAGGCGTACCTTCTAAATCAATTGACACACCGCCGTAGGTTACTTGCTGAGCAGAGTCGCCCAAATTACCTGTATAACCTTCAGTTTGAACTGCATTCCAGTCAGTGCCATCAAATGTCTCGATGTCGAATGTATCAGCAGGGGTGTTAAAGGTTATACGGAAATCTGTTCCATAATCTGCATCATTAACATCGCGTATCTGCGGCCCGCGAAATGTCACATTGCCACTATTCAGACTGCCGTCATCTTTCTTTGCTTCTGCCACGTAGCCGGCACTGCTAGGTACGCTTTTGAAAATGGTGTCGCCATTGTCCGCGACCTTGACCAACCGCGTAGAGTCGATTCGCTGTTCGCGTACATTAAAGTCCCCTTGATACTGCACGTTACCGCTGGCATCTTTCGTGAAGGGCTGAGCACTGTCTTTATAGCCGCCAAACAGATAGCGCCCGTTACCATCGGTGGCATTGGCCTGACCGATCATCGTTTCATAGATGCCTTTGAGCTCGCTGGCAACGGACTCACGGTCAACGTCACTTAACGTATCGCTAGAGGCCTGAACCAGACGTCCTTTTGCGCTATCAATTGCATCGACAATACTTCTCAAAATGCTATCAGTTTGTGATAGCGAGTTGCGCGCAGAAATGCGTGAATCAGCATATTGCTGAGTAATCGCTTGTGACTGATCCACGCCCACTGCACGCGATGCTGCCTGCGGGTCATCAGAAGGATTAACTACACGCCGACCACTGGCAATCTGCTGGCTGACCTTCGACAGATTGCCCTGCTGACGGTTTAAGGACGCGGTACTCTGCTCAAACATGGTAACAGTACTAATACGCATAATTTATGCTCCTAAATTAGCCACGCAGGTTCAAAATGGTGTCTAAAAGCGACCCCGCCGTATCTATGACACGCGCATTAGCTGCATAGTACTGCTGATATTGAAGGAGATTAGCCAACTCTTCATCCAAGTTGACACCAGACTCTGACTGTTGCACTGCACGGAGCTGATCAGTCAAGCCTTGTCGCGCCTCCAAATTAACCTGCGTGATATTAGTCCGGTTACCCACATCACTGACCATTGATGCGTACGCACCACTTACCGAGGCACGTCCGCCGACAACATCCTTACTTTGCAGATTTTGCAGAGCCAGAGCGTTGCGGTTATCGCCTGAACTAGCATCACTAAGGCTGATATCCAGGCTAGCTGTACTACCTGTCTCAGGAAGTGTATCAAGGGTAAAGCTAAGACCGTCAATAGTGACGATATCACCTTCTGCCAGGGTGTCCGTTCCTGGAGTAAAAGGCTCGCCATTTCGGGTGACGGTTGCCGCTGGAGTAACTGACAAGCCACCGGCATCGTCAACTTCTATCTCATATTCGTCATTGGTGGCAAAAGCACCGCTTGCAGCACTTAGTTGACTGATATCCAAGTCACCTTCACGTTCAACCAAGCTAGCTGCCGCAATCTTATCGAGGTCGGCGATACGCGTATCCATACCGCCAGCAGCGCGACGCACCGGCTGGATTTCAAAACGATCACCGCCTGCGACAGAATTACCGCTGTTAAACGCAACCGTTACGCCGCCAAAGGTGATTTCACCCTCGCCAGCTGCAGCATCCCATTCAGATAGATCAACAAAGTCAGCATCATCAGGATCCGTGCTATCAAGCACGTCACCAGTATCATTACGCGTTACAGTAGGAGTGCCAGACGCATCGAATGAAACGGTGTAATCCGTGGCACGCAGTTTATCGACGGTTGCTGGGTCGAACTCTATCGACGTCAGCAGATTCGGGTCGCTGTTGCTTGTATAACCATAACCCTGAGGAGAGCGGGTCGCGAAGAAGTTTTCCCCTTGGTCACCGTTAAGATCCACTCCCTGTTTGTGCTGCTCATTGAAAGCAGTCGCTAAGGAGACAGCGAGTTGGCCAATTTGGTTTTGGGTTTTATCCAGCGTTTCTGAACGGAAAGCCATTAATCCGCCCAAGGTTCCGCCCGTTATCGTTGATTCATCCAGCTGAACCGAATTACCGCCACCATCAATATAACCCACAACGGTACGCTGAGGATCGTAATCAGCCTGTCTAGCTTCTAGCTTAAAGGTATCCGCCCCTGTCACCAGCGGCTGCCCGTTAGGCAAACTAATATTGTAAGTTTTGCCATCCTGTATATTCAGGCGCAGATCCATGCGCTCATTGAGCTCAGAGACAAGATGATCGCGCTGATTAAGCAGGCTATTGGGTGCTTCTCCCGTACGCGCTCGAGCCAACGCAATTTCTTTATTTAATCCGGCAATTTGCTCAGTAGTGTTATTGATTTGAGTAACTTCATCTTTAATTTGCCCGTTTATGTTGCCCTGCATATCTTGCAGATAGCCGTCAAAAGAACGGAACTGGGCACTCAACGTATTAGCGGTACCGAGTACCCCCTGACGTGCAGCCGGGTCAGATGGAGCACTGGCTAAATCTTCTATTGAGGAGAAGAATTTTTGCATTAACGGAGATAAACCCGCTTCTCGGTCTGCCAGCAGGCTATCGATCTGTGACACTTGCTGATTGTACGTTGATAAAGCACTTGACTGTGTTTTGGCGTTATTTAACTGGCTGGCCACGTAAGTGTTGAACTGCCTTTCAATATCATTGACCTTCACGCCTTTACTGCCAGCGCTACCCTCGCCAAGCATGGTAATCTGGCGGTTGTAGCCAGGCGTTAACATATTGCTGGCATTGTTACTAACAGTATTCAGGGCATTCTGTGCGGCATTGAGGCCGCTTAAGCCGATCGAAAACATGCTCATGGTTCAATTCCTTAGGCCGATACCTATCATTACTTCAATTATCGGCGCTGCACAGAAAAACTTGAGGAAAGGGCTAGCGAGCGTCAGCCAGGAAATTTCCCTCAGCGTTAAGCGGCCCCATGGTATTCATCACTGCGACTAACTTTTCAGCGTAGAGCGGATCAGTTGCATACCCACCTGCCTGCAGCTCACGCGCGGCCTGCTCAGCGGTGGGTGCTTGAACAACCCCAGCATAGCGAGGGTTATTGCCGATTAGGCTGGCATAGTCAGTAAAAGCGTGTTCAAACGAGTCGTAGACACGGAAGGTGTCAACCACCTGCGTTCGCCGCCCATTAATATACTCATGAGTCACAATATCGGTGGTTTCACCCTGCCAATGGCTACCGGCTTTGATACCAAACAGGTTATGACTATTGTTGCCATTGCGAGTCGCAATTTCGTGCCGTCCCCAGCCTGTTTCTAACGCCGCCTGGGCCAAAATGAGTTCAGCAGGAACGCCGGTGGACGCACTGGCCGCTTGAGCGGGTGCCGCTAACGTTTGAATAAACTGATCTACGTGAGCAGAGGCCGTCGTTTGCGCTAGCGGGTTTAGCGCAGATTCATCCACCGCTCTACCCTTCTCGACACCTTGGCGAATGGCCTCTAGCTCGGCTAAGAATCGACCGCTGCCCTGCTCATGCTGGGTTTCAATCGTGTCAGGATTAGCCGCGAATGAATCGTCAAGCACATGCGGGGTGCCGCGGGGAATACCGGCTATCAATGCTTGCAACTCTTGATCCGCATCTGGCCGCGCTTTTGAGATGGCTCCTTGGCGCTCCAGTTGCTCAACAAGCACATCTGCAAGGCCCATTCCACGCGAAGCCATCACCTGTGACCACTGTTGATCCAGCATCGATTGATAGGTATCCGTCGCACTACTGTTCATCAGTCCTGAACTGGGTGTCGCGTCACGCATACTCTTCATCATCATCTGAATAAATAGCGCTTCAAACTGCTGGGCTGCACCACCCACACCAGCCTCAGGATCGACTCGTGCATTGTGTTGGAGCCGCTGAAAGCCGTTCATGTCCAGGGCGAACTGACTGGTCATATCACTCGCGCTCATTAAATGACCTCCAGTTCTGCACGTAGCGATCCCGATGCTTTTAACGCCTCCAGAATCGACATCAAGTCTTGAGGGGTAGCGCCCAACGCATTCAATGCATTGACCACTTCGTTGAGCTGGGCACCCTCTACAATTTGCAGATAAGCCTCTTGCTGCTCAATATCAATATCTGCGTCGGGCACCACAACCGTTTCGCCCTCGCCAAACGGATTCGGCTGGCTAACGCCAAACTGGGTATCAATCATGATAGACAGACTGCCGTGAGCTACGGCTGCTTCACGCAGTGTGACGGCACTGTTCATCACTACCGAACCGGTACGTGAGTTCAGCACAACGCGTGCCGGAGCCTCCGTAGGTGTGACCTGAACGTTTTCAATGCGTGCCATAAAGTTGACCCGCGCATTATCATCAGTAGGACCGTCAAGGGCGATTACTCGGCCATTACGTGCATATGCCACCGACTGGCCAAACTCGTTATTGATCGCCGTTACCATGCGCTGAACGGTGCCAAAATCAGAGTCGTTAAGCTGTAATTCAAGCATGCCACCATTGCCACCTAGGTTAAGCGGCACTTCCTTCTCAACCAGTGCGCCATTGGGAATACGCCCCGATGCCTGCTGATTGATTTGCACACTACTGCCACCCGCTTGGGCGCCAGCGCCGCCCACGAGCATGTTGCCCTGGGCAATAGCATAGGTATCACCATCGGCCCCCTTTAAAGGTGTCATCAACAGCGTGCCGCCGCGCAAGCTACGTGCGTTGGCTATCGACGAAACGACTATATCTAGACGCTGGCCCGGCATTGAGAACGGCGGGAGATCAGCGGTCACCATCACCGCAGCTACGTTGCGCAGTTGCAAGTTCGTGCCTGCAGGCACGGTCACCCCAAGCTGGGACAACATATTAGTCAGGCTTTGGCTGGTAAAGGGCGCCTGGGTCGTTTGGTCGCCGGTACTGTCGAGGCCGACGACCAAGCCATAGCCGACCAGTTGGTTATCTCGAACGCCGGCAAAGCTCGCCAGTTCACGAACGCTTTCCGCCTGAACAGGCATAGCCAGCGCGCACATTAGCGCTAAGGTGGTCAGTTGAATAAGCCCGGCGTTGATGGCTTGCCGACAATTAATCCACACATTTCTTAACCGCATCACGATAACCCGCTGTCCCGCGTTCATTGGTCGACCTGCCATTGAAGGGCCTGCCTGGCGTAGCTCTGTCATTGATGGCTCCCCATAGAGCTAGAACGGCGAGACGTTTAAGAAGAAACGTTGTAGCCAACCCATGTGCTGCGCTTCATTAATATAGCCGTCACCGACGTACTCAATCCGCGCATCCGCTACCTGAGTGGAAGGAACGGTGTTTTGAGCGGTAATCGTACGTGGGTTAACCACGCCGGAAAAACGAATAAACTCAGTACCTTGATTGATGGCAATTTGCTTCTCGCCACGCACACGTAAATTGCCGTTATTCATTACTTCTAACACCGAAACCGTGATAGTACCGGTAAAGGAGTTATTGGCCTGCGACCCGCCACTACCGGTAAAGTCGTTTTCACCTGAAATATCAAAGCCATATTCTGCAAGCGTATCAAGGACATCAGGCAACTGTGTTAACTCCAGGCTAGCGCTACCGCTACGCCCTGCATTGGATTGCGAATTTTTGCTCGCACTGACCTCCTCATCCAACACAATGGTCAAGATGTCGCCCATGGCGCGCGGCCGACGATCTTCAAAAAGTGGCTGATAACCTTGCCTAGCCTGGTAAATAGAGCCATTGGGGATGGGTGGCGGGCGATCAACAATGCTGATCTGCTCTTGCTCACCCACCACTGAAGCTCTTGGAACTTGAGCGCAGCCGGCTACAACCAATAAAAAAAGCACCAGTCCTACTAGCGCAATACGACGTGACATGTGGTGCAACTCCAGCATAACGCAACCTATAAGTAAGCCCGGTGAGTAACAACCGTTACAGCTGGCTTAAGCGTGCCAACATTTCATCGCTAGTGGACACCGCTTTGCTATTAATTTCATAGGCTCGCTGGGTCTGAATCATATTGACCATCTCTTCAACAACATTGACGTTAGATGTTTCAACATAATTTTGAAACAACCGTCCTGCTCCATTAGCACCCGGAATGTTTTCATTGGGCGCACCAGAAGCTCCCGTCTCCAGGTAGAGGTTACCGCCGATGCTTTGCAAACCTGCTGGATTAATAAAGGAACTGACGGTTATTTGCCCCACCTGATTGTCGACCGCGACACCAGGCTGACTAACGCTCACCGTACCGTCTTCACCGATACTCACTGACAGAGCATTAGCCGG
Source organism: Halomonas sp. KHS3 (assembly GCF_000830495.1). Classification (NCBI taxonomy): domain Bacteria; kingdom Pseudomonadati; phylum Pseudomonadota; class Gammaproteobacteria; order Oceanospirillales; family Halomonadaceae; genus Halomonas; species Halomonas sp. KHS3. The sequence continues at coordinate 73,962 of NZ_JWHY01000012.1, forward strand.
CAAAAAGATAGCGGGCTCAATCGGGTAACCGTTGGCGGTTACCATTTGCCCGTTTTCATTGAGCTGAAAACTACCGTCACGGGTATAACCCGTCGTTCCGTCAGGCATCAAGACTTTAAAAAAGCCTTGGCCATTGATGGCCAGATCGCGGGAGTTGCCGGTTTCCTCCAGCCCACCCTGGGTATGCAGGCGCTCCGTGGCCACAGCACGCACACCGGTACCGATCTGCATGCCTGATGGCAGACGATCCTGAATATTATTCTGAGCGCCGGGTTGACGCATATTTTGATATAGCAGGTCTTCAAACACCGGACGTGAGCGTTTGAAACCATTGGTGCTTACGTTAGCTAGGTTGTTCGAAATCACGTCTAGCTTTGTTTGCTGCGATTCCAAACCGGTTTTAGCGGTCCACAATGACTTAATCATAATTAAACTCCCTTGGCCGACTGATTAGCATCAGTGCTGAATGACCAACATTAACCTTGAATGGACAGGATGCCGTTGGCACGCTGGGCGTTTTCGTCGGCCGTACTCAGCACTTTCATCTGCATATCGTAGCGGCGTGCAACATCGATCATCGAGACCATGGCATCGACAGCACTAACGTTGCTGCCTTCGAGCGCACCGCTTACTAACGTGGCATTTTCGTCGGCGGGCAAGGCACCGGGGACACCTTCTTCGTTAGGGGGCGCGCGAAACAGGCCGTCTTCACCACGGGTTAAATCCCCCTCTTCAGGCGTCACCAGTTTAATGCGGCCTACCTCGACCAACGCTTCGGGTCCAACACCTTCAGGGATGGCACTAATTGTCCCGTCAGCACCAATTGAGACCTGTGCCCCTTGCGGGATGGCGATGGGCCCACCATCGCCCAGCACAGGACGCCCCACACTAAGTAGCACGCCGTCACTATCGATCTGCAGATCGCCACGGCGGGTATAGGTTTCAGTACCGTCATCTGCTTGCACCGCCATCCACGCGTCGTCCTGCATCGCGACATCAAGGGTGCGGCCAGTATACTCAACTGGCCCCTGAGAAAAGTCACTGCCCGGCGTGGTGGTTACCGCCGAGGTACGCGTTGCCAGTAAGGCCTCGCCTTGCACAGGCACCGAGCGAGCAGCCTGTAGCTGTCCGCGAAAACCGGTGGTGGTTACATTCGACAGGTTATTACTCACCACTGACTGCTGATCCATGGTGTGCTTAGCACCGCTCATGGCGGTATAGATCATTCGATCCACGGTACTGACTCCTTACCTAAATGACCGATCATTAAAGGTTAATAATGGTCTGCAGGAGCTCGTCCTGGGTACTGATAGTTTGTGAGTTGGCCTGGTAGGCCCGTTGGGCAACGATCATATCGACTAGCTCGCGAGCCATATCGACATTGGACGTTTCAACTGCACTTGGCTCAATTAAGCCACGCAGACCGGTACCCGGCGCACCTACCAGTTCCTGACCTGAGCTACCGGTAGCAGTCCAAAGATTATTCCCCTCAGGTTTTAATCCCTCTGGGTTACGGAAGCTGGCTAGTGCTACTTGGCCCGCGGCACGCGACTGTTCGTTAGCGTAATTACGCATCACGGTGCCATCGTCTTCAATGGTAATCCCCACTAAAGATCCCGAAGAATAACCATTCTGGGAAATAGATTTGGGATCTGATTGTTCTGCAAACTGTGTAGAGCCTTGAAAATCAACTGCAATATTTAAGTCGGTAAAAATTGGGCCGAACTCATTGGCGCCAGCTCCCTCGACGTTAAAGCCAGCATCAGTGCTGTCAATATCATTGATCGCGGTAGGTGCACCATCAACGAGCTTACCGTTTGTATCGAAGGCTAGTGTTCCGAGGTCAAAATTATAGGCTTCTGCGTCGCTAGGCCCCCCTGTTAGGCGACCTTGAACCTGCCACTGATTGGGCGCAGCATCATCTTTAATAAAGTACATAGATAAGTTACGTGCATTACCTTGCGAATCATAAACAGTGGCATTCGTTGAGAAGCTATAGGTAGTGTTATCAGTCGGATCAAACACATAACCAGCAGCAGCGGTATCTATACCCGCCTCACCTGAGTCCAGGTTGACCTCTACCGATAGTTCGTTTGTGGCACTCGCCGCAAGGGCTTCGGAATCGACCGTTAAGGGAGTAACATCACCACCTGCCTGAACATCACCATTCGCATCGGCAGCATAACCCATAATCTGCGCGCCCTGGGCATTCACCAGACGTCCATCTGCGGTCATAGTCAACTGACCATTGCGCGAATAACCTACTTCGCCATTGGGCTGCTGAAAGCGAAAAAAGCCCTCACCCGAAATAGCCAAGTCCATATTGCGGTTGGTGGACTCAATATTACCCCCGCTAAAATTCTGCAGTACCGTGGAGGTACGAACGCCAAGCCCGATGCGCGACTCAGCATATACATCAGCGAACTGGACGCTAGAACTTTTAAAACCAACCGTCTGCGAGTTGGCAATATTATTACCCACCGCACCTAGTTTTTGTTGCTGTGCGCTTAGACCACTGAGTGCTTGTGAAAAACTCATGCTGTTCCCCTAATAAAGCTGTGTTTAATCAAATGCTGTGGTTTATGACTGTGTTTAGTCAGCAATTAAAGAATTTGTTTAACGTCGTTCAGATTGATTTGACCGTAAATAGCGCCCAGATCCAGTCGAACGCTGCCACTGCCGTCATTCGGCGTTACCCGGTTAACCACCGCGTACTGTAAGGCAGTAGATTCAATTTTTTCACCTTCAGCGTCAGTTGCCTCTAGCTGCACCGTATACCGGCCGCTGGCAGCCGCTTCGCCTTGGTCATTGAACCCAGGCCAGTCGAACGAATGAACACCTGCTTTCAGTGGACCGAGATCATCGTAACGTTTGATGATTTGTCCACCTTCACCAACGATGGTAGCTTTTACATTCTTCGCTGGCTCGGCCAGCTCTATTCCGAAAGGCGTTGTATAAGTGTTGCCGTCGCCATCTTGCTCCAGCAATACATCCTTCCCAGGCACCATGACACCTTTGCCAATTAAGCCGCTCGCCTGCAGTGCCTGATTGGCATCCATTTGGCTGGTAATGCCTTCTAGCGTGCTATTCAGCTCTTCAATGCCGCTCACCGTGTTAATTTGCGCTAGCTGGGAGGTCATCTCCGCATTTTCCATCGGTTTGAGCGGATCCTGATTCTGCAATTGCGTAATCAGCAACGTCATAAAGCTTTCACGCAGCTCATCAGACTGGCGGGCAGGGAGGCCATTGGCACCACCGCCATTTACTTTGTTTACTACGCTAGAATCAATAGTACTACTCATCGGTTACCCCTCACCCAGCGACAGCGTCTGCATCAGCATCTGCTTACTGGTATTAAAGACTTCAACGTTGGCTTGATAGGAGCGCGAGGCAGAAATCATATTGACCATCTCATGCACCGGCTCAACGTTGGGCTTTGCCACATAACCCTCTTCATCTGCCGCCGGGTGGTTGGGCATGTACTCCATCCGCAGGGGTGAGTCATCTTCCACTACCTCGGTGACGCGCACGCCGCCAACGCCATAGCGGTTACCTTGTGACTGGGTCTCAAACATCACCTGCTTGGCTCGATAGGTTTCACCATCAGGCCCTGCGACGCTGTCGGCATTGGCCATATTGCTAGCAGTAACATTCATGCGCTGGGATTGGGCACTCATTGCCGACCCGGCAATATCAAACGCAGAGAACATCGACATCGTGGATTAACTCCTCACTAATTTAGACAGAATCACTCGGGCTGCATGGCATTCTTCAGCCCCTGAATACGGCTGTTGAGCATCGTGAGGCCGACTTGATAACGAACAGCGTTATCTGCAAACTGCGTGCGCTCACGATCCATATCAACCGTATTTCCATCCAAACTGGGCTGGTCGGGAATGCGGTAAAGCAAATCGGGGTTGCCCGCTCCACGCCATGCGGGACCTTCTCCAGCAATATGGCTACCAGAAGTACGCGCTAAAGTCAGACCGCCTCCGGTATGGCTAGATGCACTCTGAGTACCTTCGACTGCTTTTTTCAGCTCACTAGCAAAGTCAATGTCACGCGCCTTATAGTTAGGTGTATCGGCATTGGCGATATTAGCCGCTAACACCTCGTGACGCGCTTGACGTAACCCTACTGCTTGCTGATGAAAATTAAAGGCAGATTCCAGTTGATCAATCATGCCGACCCTCGCGTTGAGGCAAAAAATAAAATGGATTTTGTTGATGATGAAGAATACGTCTGGAGCTGTCAGCCTAAAGCATGGAACAGCTGGCGTTTCCACCAGCATTTCGCGTGATACGGCTACTACCTTTTCGCTACACTGAACGATGAATTCTCCTCGTTACGTTCCTTCTTCTTCAGCCCCCAAGTAAGCGGCCTCCCCATGCTCCGACTGCGCTTTACTAAGCCAAGCTCGCTTCGCTTTTGGCAATTAGCCTTCTTCTGGGCAATCCTAAGCGTTACTGCCTTCACCAGGATTCAAGCTGATGACGACAATCTTCTCCAGCAAGTGCATCAATTTTTGTACGAAGAGACACAGGCATTAGGCGAGGAAGTGGTCATTGACCTACGACCACCCTCTCCGCATTTGCCAGAGTGCGTTCAGCCAGAACCTTTTTTGGCCAACGCCAATCAAGCACCCTTGGGCCGCGTTTCCGTTGGGGTGCGTTGCGGTGAAGATGGCCGGCAAGTTCGCTATTTACAGGCGCAGATTGATGTCATTGGTGATTATGTGGTGGCAGCCAGGGATATTGAGCGAGGTACACTGATTACATCAAGCATGCTTAGCGAACGCGGGGGCAATCTCGGCGATCTCTCAGCTCAGGCTTTGACAGCTGAAGAGGATATCGTGGGTAAAATAGCTCAGCGCCCTATTCGTAGTGGTAGTGTATTTTTAGCGCATTACTTACAAGCACCTCATTTAGTTGAACGTGGGCAGCGCGTTACTGTCATAGCTCAAGGCTCTGCCTTCCGAGTTTCACGCGAAGGCGAAGCATTGGAAGATGGTGCTCTTGGTGAGCAAATTAGAGTTCGTTTTGGTCCACGAGAAATCATGACTGCTCGTGTCGCCGAGCGTGGTATTTTGGTCGTGGATTTTTAATTCGCAGCCTAAAGTTAGGCCCAATGCTGCCGATGTACTGTTATACAAGCTACACTAAGCGCCAAGCGCATCGACGTTGACGATGAGGCAGACAACGTGAAAATTGATAACATTAATTCGCTATTACGCTCAAGCCAAGCCCAGCAGCGTGATGAAACGCAAAAGGCTGATAGCGTATCACCCGTCGCACCGGGCGGCGCAGCTCGCGAATCGACTCAACTGAGCCAATCAAGTATCGATGAATCTCAGGACGTCGATACTGCTAAAGTTGAAGAAATTCGCGATGCTATACGTGAAGGTCGCCTTGAAATGCGCGCCGACCGTATCGCCGAGGGCTTAATTGCCAATCTTAAAGATCTATAAGGGGACGCTGTAAATGAGCCTTGCATCCTTGCTTACCGACCAGCAACAGCGTCTTGAGGCGTTAATTTCGTTGTTGTCCAGCGAGCAAAATTTATTGACGCAAGGTGATATTGACGGTGATGCATTATCGCAAGTTGCACTAGACAAACAGTCTTTATTGGCCGAACTCGAGCGCATTGAGACTGTGCGGCGCAATGTGCAAAAACGTCTTGGTTATGCCGAAGGCGCAAACGGCGCCAGAGCGGCAGCTCATGATGCTGGCTGCCTGACAGCTTGGGAAAGCTTGCTTGAAAAAAGCGAGCGAGCCGCGCGTATGAATGAGCTAACGGGCCAGATGTTGTCCGTACGACTGAAGCATAATCAGGCAATGCTTGATTATATTCGTCAAATCGCTGAAAAAACGCTCTATAAGCCTGATGGACGCAATAGCGCCCAACCCGGCAGAATCAACGCTTCCGCCTGATACCTCCCTCGACAAGCCATCAGCATGACGTTTCAATGAAAGCCCACTCTCAGCGGCAAATCAAAAGACGATCATGTTCAATTTATTGCCTCATCATTATACAGCGGTGGTTGTAGGCGCATCGGGAGGAATAGGTGCTGCCATCATTGAGCAGTTACTCTCTTCCTCTCAGGTCGGCCACATTATTGCGGTAAGCCGGCAGCCACCACGAATTGGCAACCCCCGTCTTACACACCTAATACTTGATGTTTCTCAAGAGCAGGGACGGCAGGCGCTTAAAACAGAACTAGCCTCGCAGCCAATCCACTTCTTTTTTAATGCCATCGGCATCCTTCATGATGACGCGCAACGACTGTTGCCCGAGAAGCGCCTTGATCAGCTTAGTGTCGAAAGCCTTGCGCAAACAATGAACATCAATGCCTTTGTGCCAATTTTATTGATAACGGCACTGAAAGACTCTTTCAAAGGGTCACACCCTTCAGTGATTGCCAGCCTTTCGGCTCGTGTTGGCTCAATAGAAGATAATCAGCTAGGAGGTTGGTACAGCTATCGTGCCAGCAAAGCAGCGCATAACATGTTGTTTAAGACAGCATCCATTGAGCTCAAGCGGCTGAATAAGCAATCGCTAGTGCTTTGTCTTCACCCTGGCACCACCGACACAGCCCTCTCTAAACCTTTTCAAAACCGAGTACCTAGCGAAAAGCTATTTACACCCGCATTTGTAGCAGAGAAGCTGCTGGCAGTCATCGCTCAGCGAACGCCTGAAGATAGTGGTACTTTTTGGGCTTGGGATGGCAAATCTATCGACTGGTGAGGTGTTACGCAAAAAAAAACCAAGGCATCAGCCCTGGGGGATTCTTGGTATAAGTGCCTGACGATGATCGGGCCGGCCATCCGGCGGCCGGCGCTCCGGGACTCTCCATGAGGAGACCCCTTGTTTTTCTTTCGCGCAAACAAAAAACCCAGCCGATGGGCTGGGTTTCTTGTTAAATAAGTGCCTGACGATGACCTACTCTCGCATGGGGAGACCCCACACTACCATCGGCGCTAAGCGGTTTCACTTCTGAGTTCGGCAAGGGATCAGTGCCTGACGATGACCTACTCTCGCATGGGGAGACCCCACACTACCATCGGCGCTAAGCGGTTTCACTTCTGAGTTCGGCAAGGGATCAGGTGGTTCACGCRTGCTATGGTCGTCAGGCGTAACTGTTAATGTACATCATGCTGACTGTTTTTAACTAAATTGTGATCGTCTYATCGYCTGCCGCCCTGRCAKTCTGTTGCCTGGGCCACACGCTGCGTATCCGGYTTTMATKSWCGTCATCATTACGACCAGACCCCTTGGGTGTTATAGGGTCAAGCCTCACGGGCCATTAGTACACGTTAGCTCAACGCCTTGCAGCGCTTCCACACCGTGCCTATCAACCAGCTGGTCTCGCTGGGCCCTTCAGGAGGCTCTAGGCCTCAGGGATGTCTCATCTTGAAGGGGGCTTCCCGCTTAGATGCTTTCAGCGGTTATCCCGTCCGACCATAGCTACCCGGCAATGCCACTGGCGTGACAACCGGAACACCAGAGGGTCGTCCACTCCGGTCCTCTCGTACTAGGAGCAGCCCTTCTCAAACATCCAACGCCCACGGCAGATAGGGACCGAACTGTCTCACGACGTTCTAAACCCAGCTCGCGTACCACTTTAAATGGCGAACAGCCATACCCTTGGGACCGACTTCAGCCCCAGGATGTGATGAGCCGACATCGAGGTGCCAAACACCGCCGTCGATGTGAACTCTTGGGCGGTATCAGCCTGTTATCCCCGGAGTACCTTTTATCCGTTGAGCGATGGCCCTTCCATACAGAACCACCGGATCACTAGAACCTGCTTTCGCACCTGCTCGACGTGTCTGTCTCGCAGTCAAGCACCCTTATGCTCTTGCACTCAATGCACGATGTCCGACCGTGCTGAGGGTACCTTCGTGCTCCTCCGTTACTCTTTAGGAGGAGACCGCCCCAGTCAAACTACCCACCACACACTGTCCTCGATCCGGATAACGGACCTGAGTGAGAACGCCAATGATGCCAGGCTGGTATTTCAAGGTTGGCTCCCTYCGAACTGGCGTCCARAGTTCWAAGCCTCCCAGCTATCCTACACAGGCAACATCAGCGTCCAGTGTGAAGCTATAGTAAAGGTTCACGGGGTCTTTCCGTCTAGCCGCGGGTACACCGCATCTTCACGGCGATTTCAATTTCACTGAGTCTCGGGTGGAGACAGCGTGGCCATCATTACGCCATTCGTGCAGGTCGGAACTTACCCGACAAGGAATTTCGCTACCTTAGGACCGTTATAGTTACGGCCGCCGTTTACCGGGGCTTCAATCAAGAGCTTCGCCTTGCGGCTAACACCATCATTTAACCTTCCGGCACCGGGCAGGCGTCACACCCTATACGTCCGCTTGCGCGTTAGCAGAGTGCTGTGTTTTTAATAAACAGTTGCAGCCACCTGGTATCTTCGACCGGTTCGGGCTAGGAGAGCAAGTCTCTTCACCCTATGCCGGCGTGCCTTCTCCCGAAGTTACGGCACCATTTTGCCTAGTTCCTTCACCCGAGTTCTCTCAAGCGCCTTGGGATTCTCACCCTGACCACCTGTGTCGGTTTGGGGTACGGTCGCACATGATCTGAAGCTTAGAGGCTTTTCCTGGAAGCGTGGCATCAGTGACTTCCTGACCGTGGTCAGTTCGTCTCGTGTCTCGGCTTTAAGACCCCGGATTTACCTAAGGTCTCGGCCTACTCACTTTCACCAGGACTACCAACGCCTGGCTCACCTAGCCTTCTTCGTCCCCCCATCGCAACCATGTCCGGTACGGGAATATTGACCCGTTTCCCATCGACTACGCCTTTCGGCCTCGCCTTAGGGGCCGACTCACTCTGCTCCGATTAGCGTCGAACAGAAACCCTTGGTCTTCCGGCGAGGGAGTTTTTCACTCCCTTTATCGTTACTCATGTCAGCATTCGCACTCGTGATACCTCCAGCGAACTTCTCAATTCACCTTCATTGGCTTACACGACGCTCCTCTACCGCTCATCCTAGTGGATGAACCCGTAGCTTCGGTACCTGGTTTAGCCCCGTTACATCTTCCGCGCAGGCCGACTCGACTAGTGAGCTATTACGCTTTCTTTAAAGGATGGCTGCTTCTAAGCCAACCTCCTAGCTGTCTGAGCCTTCCCACATCGTTTCCCACTTAACCAGGATTTCGGGACCTTAGCTGACGGTCTGGGTTGTTTCCCTTTTCACGACGGACGTTAGCACCCGCCGTGTGTCTCCCACGCTCTACTCACCGGTATTCGGAGTTTGCCTCGGGTTGGTAAGTCGGGATGACCCCCTAGCCGAAACAGTGCTCTACCCCCGGCGGTACTACGTGAGGCGCTACCTAAATAGCTTTCGAGGAGAACCAGCTATCTCCGAGCTTGATTAGCCTTTCACTCCGATCCACAAGTCATCCAAATCTTTTTCAACAGATCCTGGTTCGGGCCTCCAATTGATGTTACTCAATCTTCACCCTGCTCATGGATAGATCGCTCGGTTTCGGGTCTATATCCAGCGACTGTGTCGCCCAGTTAAGACTCGGTTTCCCTACGGCTCCCCTATACGGTTAACCTCGCCACTGAATATAAGTCGCTGACCCATTATACAAAAGGTACGCAGTCACAGAACAAGTCTGCTCCTACTGCTTGTACGCACACGGTTTCAGGATCTATTTCACTCCCCTCTCCGGGGTTCTTTTCGCCTTTCCCTCACGGTACTGGTTCACTATCGGTCAGCCAGGAGTATTTAGCCTTGGAGGATGGTCCCCCCGTCTTCAGTCAAGGTTTCTCGTGCCCCGACCTACTCGATTTCACATGATCAGATTTTCGACTACGGGGCTATCACCCGCTACGGCCACGCTTCCCAGCGTGTTCGCCTAATCAGTCTCATGCTTAAGGGCTGGTCCCCGTTCGCTCGCCGCTACTAGGGGAATCTCGGTTGATTTCTTTTCCTCAGGGTACTTAGATGTTTCAGTTCCCCTGGTTCGCCTCGTACACCTATGTATTCAGTGCACGATACTCATCTTRTGATGAGTGGGTTTCCCCATTCAGAAATGCCCGGGTCACAGGTTGTTGCCACCTCACCGAGCCTTATCGCAGGCTACCACGTCTTTCATCGCCTCTGGCTGCCTAGGCATCCACCGTGTGCGCTTCATTGCTTGACCCTATAACCCGAAGGAGTCTGG
>NZ_JWHY01000013.1:0-79716 GCF_000830495.1 Halomonas sp. KHS3
AATACCGATTCCAGGGAATCAATCCATTCCGTGGTTTCGATCGGATCGAGATCTTCTCTTGTCTCCAGACTCATAGAGGTCTCTCCGAATGACGATAAATGACAAAAATCCCCGCTACCCTGAAGGGCCTGGGGCGGCGGCGTGGCACTACACCACGCGCCAACATTCAGCCGGTGATTAAACGCCGGATAGGGGTTTTAGCTCTACATTCAACAAGCTACGTAACTATTGATGTAGTAAAGCTACACAATTCTCTTAGAAGTTAGCCTTTTGTATAGGCGAAGATACCTCAAAGTCGCCACGCTGCCAATTCCGTCGCAGCGGAAAAGCCTATCGAAAACAAACTATTGCACTGCAACATAAGCAATTCATAGAGCATTTGCCATTGCGACCAAATAGTCATCCGATGTAATTAAACTACCGTTTTATTGCGTTATTAGTGAAATACTTAGCACACGGGGGAAAACGTAATCGAACCGCTAACGCTCAACACGCGATGTCAGCAGTTGCTGGAAATACGCCCAATCAAACGCCGGACCAGGATCCGTTTTGCGCAGCGGCGCCACATGGGCATGGCTGGTAATACGACTGCTATCTAGCTGAGGGTTGCGCGCCATTAGCCACACCACTGCTTCCACCAGAGTGTCATACTGTGCTTTGCGATAGGGGGTAACGTCATCCCCTTCAAGTTCAATCCCCACCGAGAAATCGTTGAGCGCCTTTCGCCAGCTTAGCTGGCGAGCATCCCACCAGTTGGAGCGCCCAGCATGCCAAGCACGCTGATCTGTATCAACAAACTGCACGCACTCACCATCGCGACGGATAAGCAGGTGTGCGGAGACTCTTAAGTGGGCAATTTCGGCGAAAAATGGATGTTCGTCTACCGCCAATTGATTGGTAAATAGCGCTTCAATAGCATTACCACTAAACTGACCAGGCGGAAGACTGATCGCATGAATCACTAGCAACGACACCTCACCGGTGGGCCGAGGGTCACAGTTCGGTGAAACGACTTTACGCGCGCTTTCCCACCACCCGTCAAGGGGTTGTTTATTTTCCACTGGCAAGGGCTCCTTTACGTTAGCGCTTTCTTTCTCTGTTCTCTTTCACCTTCACCGCTGTTTTTCACTACAATGCACGTCATCGAAGACGACGTTCAGGGAATTCACGGCCATGCATTATCAATCCGCTCTTGCTGAAGAAATCCGCGCCAGCGCCGCCCGCTTGCTGTCAGAAGACGTTGGCCCAGGTGATATTACCGCGCAATTGATCCCTGAACACCAGTGGGCCTGCGCCGACGTAATTACCCGTGAAACCGCAGTGCTGTGTGGCGCACCCTGGGTAGATGAGCTGTTTCGCCGCCTGGATAGTCGGGTAAGCCTGACCTGGCACGCCGCTGACGGCGATAAGCTAGAGGCTGAACAGTGTTTCTTAACCCTGGAGGGCCCCGCCCGTGTCCTGCTTACCGGCGAGCGGGCGGCGCTTAACGTATTGCAAACGCTGTCTGCCACCGCCACCGCCACCCGCGCATATGTCGACCTGATTGAAGACACCGGCGTTCGCCTGCTTGATACGCGTAAAACGCTGCCCGGCATGCGCTTGGCGCAGAAATATGCGGTCACCTGCGGCGGCGGCCACAACCACCGCATTGGCCTATGGGACGCGTTTTTGATCAAAGAGAACCATATTGCCGCCTGTGGAGGCATTCAAGCGGCGGTTGCGCAAGCGCGCAAGTTAGCCAACGACCTGCCCGTGGAAGTCGAGGTAGAAACCTTTGAAGAGCTGGATCAGGCATTGGCCGCGGGTGCTGATATTGTCATGCTCGACAATTTCGCCATCGAAGACCTGCACGTTGCCGTGGAAATTAACGGCGGCCGAGCCACCCTGGAAGCTTCAGGCAATGTGGATGCTGCCACCCTGCGGGCAATTGCCGATACCGGTGTTGACTGTATATCGAGCGGCGCACTGACCAAGGACATCGCCTCGATCGATCTTTCCATGCGCATTACCCGCAGCTATAGCGTTTGATGATTAGGTTTCGACAGCATTAAGCGATTTGGAAAGTTTATAACGCAGCAGTCGCTCCCCGCTTCGCTCGACCCACTCCTCGCCGTGGTTTTTCCAACCACGGCGCAGCAGGCGCTCATAGAGCATTGAACTCGCCTCTATCTCGATTTGCCCCTTTCCCTGCTCAAGCAGCAGCCGTTCGGCATGTACCAGCAGCGTGGTACCGATACCGCGACCGGCTAATGAGGGCCATACGTAGAGTGTTTCAACCCGCCCAGCGACTAAATCCAACTCCAGGAACCCCACGCAGCGACCATCACAGGTAGCCACTAAGGTTGTGTAGAGCGCTTGGCGCACTCCCCATGCACTGCCTTCGCGGGGCAACGCATTGGCCCACGCACGCCGCTCATCCAGCGTGTAATGCGTGGCCGCTCCCTGCATAACAGCGTGATAAAACACTTCCGCTTGGTCGGCGGCATCCCGTGCTAGCGCCGCGCGATAGGTTATTCGCGTACTGGTTGGCGCTTGCTGCTCCTCGGTATTGGTCATGCGTCACCTCTGAGCTGTTCAGCTATCATTTGATCAAGACACATTCGATCACGCCCCATTTGGTCACGCTTAAGCCATTGGCCTGCTTTATACTACTTGGATCAATTCTACGCGAATCAACCCCAGCAGAAGGCAGTGTGATGGACGATGCCCCTAACAGCGAGCACTTTACGCTGACGCCCATTGGTCATGTGGTTAGCGACTACCCCGATAAATTCGGTATTCCCCGCCAGCCGGGGCTCGCCCCTGCGGCCGATGCCCGGCTTGTACTCACTGCGCCCTACAACGATCCACTCGCGGTGCGCGGTTTGGAAGACTTCAGCCACCTGTGGCTGAGCTTTATTTTTCATCAAAGCCCCGAGCGCTGGTCGCCGCTGGTAAGGCCGCCGCGCCTGGGGGGCAATAAAAAGGTGGGGGTTTTTGCCAGTCGCAGCACCCACCGCCCTAACCGCCTGGGGCTCTCACTGGTGAGATTAGTCGGTATCGACACCCAGCACGGCGTTACGCTGCAGCTCCAGGGCTGCGATTTAGTCAGCGGCACCCCAGTGATTGATATCAAACCCTACCTGCCCTGGGCCGAATCCGAGCCTAACGCACAGGCCGGTTTCGCCCCTGAAACACCGCCACTCATGGACGTCACCTTTCATCCAGCGGCACTGGATACGCTTGCTCAGCGCCACGACAGCGCCACACTGCTGGCATTAATTGAGCAGGTACTCAGCCAAGACCCCAGGCCCGCCTATAAGCAAAAGGACAGGAATTCTGAGCGTCTTTACGGCGTACGCCTGCGCGACGTGGACGTTAAGTTTTGCCCTCGCCAAAATGGCGAAGCCACCACCTTAGAGGTGATGGCTATCGAACCTTACGCCGGGCAATAAATCTGACGTGCCGGCTTAAGCAGGAAAGGTAATGCCCAAACGGCGGCCAACTTCCTCATACGCTTCAATCACACCGCCCAACCCCTGACGGAAGCGGTCTTTATCGAGCTTCTCACGGGTGTTGGCGTCCCAAAGACGGCAACCATCCGGAGAGAACTCATCCCCCAGCACCACCTCGCCTTTGAATACACCAAACTCAAGTTTGTAATCCACCAGTAGCATATCGCCCTCAGCAAACAGCGCTTTGAGGATATGGTTAACCTTGAAGGTCAGCACCTTCATCTTGGCTAACTGCTCAGGCGTTGCCCAACCGAAAGTCTCCGCCAGCGACTCATTGATCATCGGGTCGCCCTTCTCGTCGTTCTTCAGAAACAACTCGAAGGTGGGTGGCGTCAGTGCAATTCCCTCTTCAACGCCGAGACGTTTTACCAACCCACCCGCGGCGATATTGCGCACCACACACTCCACCGGGATCATCTGCATCTTTTTGACCAGACTCTCGGTGTTGGAGAGCTGTTTTTCAAAGTGGGTGGGGATGCCCGCTTCCTGCAGCCGCTCCATAATGAAAGCGTTAAAGATGTTATTGACCATTCCCTTGCGGGCCAGCGACTCGACTTTTTTGCCATCGAAGGCGCTGGTGTCATCACGAAAATTGAGCACCAACAAATCCGGATCGTCGGTGGTGTACACAGATTTCGCCTTACCGGCGTAGAGTTCTTGGCGCTTTTCCATGGGGGCTCCGTAAGGGGTCAAGGATCAACAAATTAACGTAAATAGCCGGAGACACGCTCAAGCAGCTCGCGCTGATCATCGGCGCTGAATGCCCGCTCGCTGGCATTGATGGCACGCAGAATCGTCTGGTCGCCGTTAGGCTGCAGGGCAAGACGAATCTGCTGGGACATTTTGCGCACATCCGGGCTGAAGACGATTTGCAACGGGTTGCGGTTGCGCTCGGTTTCAGTCATGTACTCAACCATAAACTCATGACTGGCAGGGTCGACGGCCAGCAAATCACGCTGACCTTCCTGAGCAAAATCCAGCTCAAGATAGTGGTTCAACTCTGCCCATACCCGATCGACCGGCTGCGGGATCACCACTTCCCACTCGTCGTCCTGCTGGCGGATTTGCAGCGTTTGCTCACCGGTGAGGCGCTGAGCGGTCCAGGAAGAAGAGACACTGGCAGATGCACTGCGCGCGCTTAAATGGCTCTCTAACGCATCGAGGCAGCTCGCCATGGTTTGCCCGCCGCGTTCGCAGCGAACTTCGCTACTGCCTGCGCGTAGTGCACTTTGCAGGCGAATTTCCGCCTGGGGCGTGACGATAACGCCCTGAGAAGCACTGCTCTGCTGCACCTCCAACTGACGACTACGTACAAACTCTTCCAACTGCGGCCAGACCGTACCGGTGTCGGCGGCCACTACTAGCCAGGTTTGATCGCCCACTTCGCGACGCTCGACATACTCAGGTTCCATCCCACTGCCAATCGCCAATGACTGTGGCGGGCGAATCTCTGCTGCTTCGTCAAGCCGTGCACCTTGGGTGGCGGCTTGAGGAACCGGCAGCGCATCGCGATAGCGCTGGGTGTTGCGGGTCTCTGGCAGCACCAAAGGCGGCGCCGGAGCGGCCTCGGTGTAGTCCAAATTACGGTCGTGGTAAAAACCATCCCGCGCACAACCAGAAAGCGCGACAGCCGCTGCGAGTGCCAGCGGAACCCATTTAAGCGCACGTATTTCAAGCACAGAGCTCATCAAGCCACCTTAAGTCAACAATTCGGGTACCCAGCTCAACGGTAAGCGAGCTGGGTAGCAAAGGGTATTGCGTCGGACTACTCCTCTACGACACCCGCCAACTGCAGCGCTTCGCTCACCGTGGCGTGGTACTTTTCCGACAGCCAGGTTAGCGGTAAGCGAATACCCGCATCCGCGTACCCCATACGGTTCAGCGCCCACTTCACTGGAATAGGGTTCGACTCTATACCCAGGTTGGTATGCAGCGGCATCAAAAGCGTATTAATCTGATGCGCCTTATCGGAGTCGCCGGCCACCGCTGCCGAGCAAAGCTCATGCATCGCCCGGGGGGCAACGTTGGCGGTGACGGAGATATCCCCATGGCCACCCATCAACATAAAGTCGCAGGCGGTCGCATCATCACCGGAGTAGAGCATAAAACCACTGCCCTTCAGGCGAGTGATTAGATCTTCCGCACGCTCCAGGTTCCCCGTGGCGTCTTTTAAACCGATAATATTATCGACTTCGGCCAGGCGTAACACGGTCTCGTTGTAGATATCCGAGCAGGTGCGACCAGGCACATTGTAAAGAATAACCGGCAGGTCGCTGGCCTCGGCTGTGGCCTTGAAGTGCTGAAACAGGCCTTCCTGAGTAGGCTTGTTGTAGTAGGGAGCCACCGTCAGACAGTAATCTGCACCCACCTCTTTCGCGTAGCGGGTCAACTCCACTGCTTCGGTGGTGTTGTTCGAGCCGGTACCGGCTATGACCGGTATACGGCCATTGACCTCTTCCACCACGCTACGAATCACGTCAAAGTGCTCCGCAAACGACATGGTAGTCGGTTCGCCCGTGGTGCCAGCGGCGACAATGGCATCGGTGCCATTTTCGAGATGGAAGTTCACCAGACGACGAAGCGCCTCCCAGTCGATGTCGCCATTGACCTTCATAGGCGTCGCCAGGGCGACGATGCTGCCTGTGATCATCCGTTTATTCCTCACCAGCCAAATTGTGATATCAACTATCTGTGTTTTTGAATACGAGAGTTTTTTTCAAAACCGAGCGCGATCACGCTATTTTGCATCAAGCGCCGACACCGCACAGAGGCCAAATGGTACTCAGGCGATTCGAGCCTGTACAGCGTAAAGCGGTGTGAGTTTGTCGTCACCCTGTTTTGAGCTTTGACAACGGCCGCTGGCTTACGTGTAATCACGCGTAACAAGCAATATTAACACCCACCCTTAAAAGGATGCCTTATGCCTGTTGAAATTGGTCAACCCGTTGCTGACTTCTCCGCCACTGCCACGGGTGATACCACCGTGACACTGTCGGAAATGCGTGGCAAACAAGTGGTCATATACTTTTATCCCAAAGCCAGTACACCTGGCTGCACCACCGAGGGCGGTGACTTCCGTGACCGCAAACCCGCCTTCGATGCCGCTAATACGGTCATTCTTGGTGTTTCTCGAGATGGCTTGCGCGCCCAGGAGAATTTTAAGGCCAAACAGGATTTTAATTTCGACCTTATTTCAGATAAGGACGAAAACATCTGCACGCTATTTGATGTTATCAAGCTCAAGAAAATGTACGGCAAGGAGCACCTGGGCATCGAACGCAGCACCTTCCTGATTGATAAGGAGGGCAAGCTAGCCAACGAATGGCGCGGCGTTAAAGTACCTGGCCACGCGGAAGAAGTACTTGCTGCGGCTGAAAAGCTGAACGCTTCCAACTAACTCAACCAGAGCTCTATCTCAACCAGGGCTCTATTTCAGTTCAGCCCACTGCCCATAGTGATCTCTTGCGCGGGCAGTGGGTGAGCGCTATTCGGCTTCCTGGCTAGCTGTGGCTGGTATACTCCGACGCTCCTCCCGCTCATGCATGCTACGTGGCCAGGCGTAAATCAATGCCTTGAGCAGTGTTGCCAAGGGAATCGCAAAGAAGATCCCCCAGAAGCCCCAAATCCCACCGAAGAACAGTACCGCCACAATAATCGAAACCGGATGAATATTATTGGTCTCAGAGAACAATACCGGTGCCAATACGTTGCCATCCAGGGCTTGAATCACGCCATAAGCCACCAGCACATAGACAAAATCTTCACTAAGACCAAAATAGAACCCCGCTACCGCGGCGACCGGTAGTGTAGCCACCGCAGCACCGATATAAGGCACTAACACCGAAAGGCCGACCAACACCGCTAGCAGCGCTGTATACGGTAAGCCAAAGAACGCAAAGGTAAAGAACGCCACGGTGCCAACGATGATGATTTCAATAAATTTGCCGCGGATATAGTTGGCAATCTGATCGTCCATTTCGCGCCAAATACGCGATAGCAGCGTACGCTTTTGGGGCAGCAGCGAAAGAATAAAACCGACCAACACGTCGCGATCCTTGAGCATAAAGAACACCAGGATCGGCACCAGTACTAGGTAGATAATCAGCGACATAATATTGCCGAGCGAAGCCAGCGAAAGCGTTAAGGCGCGCTGGCCTAGCTGGCTAATCTCGCGGCTCGCCACGCCTATCCAGCTTTGCATCTGATCCGGCGTAATAATATTCGGATAGCGCGCCTGCAGTTCATCCAACCAGCCCTGGCCACTGGCGAACATCCGCGGTGTCTCTTGCACCAGCCCCACTAGCTGATTCCAGATCAACGGCATCAGAATAAACGCCAGGGTGAGCAGCACGCTGATAAAGGCCAAAAAGACCAGAATGACCGCTAGTAGGTGCGGTACCCCTCGCCGGGTAAACGCACTCACTACACCTTGCAAAAGAAACGCAATCACCAGTGCAGTAAAAAACGGCGCCAGCATGCGTCCAAACCAGATAATCGCGGCAAAGCCCGCCACCAGTACTATCAGCAGGATCAGCGCCTCCTCATCCGAGAAATAGCGTTCAACCCAGCTTTTTAAAATCGTGCGCAGGGTCATGAGTGCGCATCCCCAGCTTTTCTAATCCAATAAACATACACCTCGTCGCGCTGCTCACGACCTTCCAGCGTATGTGCACTTTGGTCGGTAAACGACGCCATATCACGCCACGAACCCGCATCGGTGGAACGCACTTCCAGTAACTGACCAGCCGCCAAACCTGCCAAGGCCTGCTTAGCCTTCAGCAAAGGCAGCGGGCAATGCAGCCCGCAAGCGTCAAGCACCGTGTCGGGTTGAAAGCCCTCGGATTGCTCAGACATATACACTCCCTCAAAATGACCTGCATACTCACGGCATTGTTACATAAACTATCTTTTTAGCGATTGATTTCACTAGGCAGTCGATTTAACGGCACTTCCCTGTGTTTATCAATGTCACACTCTTCACCAATGCCATACCCTGACCACTGTACTTATTCATTATTTATGAGGATGCCATGCCAACCCTTCGTATCGCTTACCCAGGCTGGATATGTGCGTTTGCTTGTGCCTGTGGCAGCCTACTGTTTAGCCCACCAAGCATTGCCTCCAGCGATTACGGCTTGCCGAGCTTAGGGGCGGCGTCTACCTCTGTCAGCAACGAAGAGTACCGCTTGGGCCGCGCCTGGTTGCGCCAGTTTCGTGCCCAAGCCCCCCAGTGGCAAGACCCCATAACCAATGATTATTTGCAAAGCCTGATTGCCCGGCTGGCCCCGCATAGTGATATTAACGGTCTGCGCACGATCACCGTCATGGTCGATAACGCTTCATTGAACGCCTTTGCCGTCCCTGGCGGCGTAGTAGGGATCAATTCAGGACTTTTCGCGTTTGCCGAAGATGAAGGCGCTTTTGTCTCGGTGCTAGCTCACGAACTGGGCCACCTCTCTCAACGCCACTATGCCCGAGGCAGTGCCCGCGCGGCTCAGACCCAACTGCCCGCCATGGCAGCCATGCTGGCGGGTATGCTGATTGCCGCCAGTGGCGGCGGCGACGCTGGAATGGCGGCCGCCATGGGCTCACAGGCGGCGCTGATCCAGGATCAGCTCAGCTACTCACGGCTGTTTGAGCAGGAAGCCGACAATATCGGTCTTCAGGCCATGGCCGATGCGGGCTATGACCCCGAGGCAATGGTGCGCATGTTCTCGGCCATGCAGCGTATGGCGCGCCTTCAGGGCGATACACCCCCCGAGTTCCTGCTGACCCACCCGGTCACCGACAATCGTTTAAGCGCCGCACAAGCCCGCGCTGCCCAGCTCAATGTTGCCGATGCATATACCAGCGACACCCTCTACGACATGATGCGCGCCCGGGCGCTGCTAAGCATTTACACTAATACGCCGCAGCAAGCTGCTTCGCGCCTTGCTCAGGAAGGCGCCGAACAAGCCGCTCAGGACTACTTAGCGGCACTGATCGATGCTCGCAACGGCCAAACCGATAGCGCCCTGGAGCAACTGGATAGGATTGCCAACGAGCATCCCGACTTTGCCATGCTGCCCGCCTCTTCGGCTAGCGTCGCCCTGGAAGCTGGCCGCTACGATCAGGCCATTCAGCGCAGTCAGCAATTGCTACGTTTTATGCCCAACTACCTACCTGCCCAACTGATCTTGGCCGAAGCACAGCTGCAGCGCGACCCGCAGGCGGCCTATGACCTGCTGCGCGACATCACTTCCCAAAACCTGGAAAACCCGCAGGTCTTTAACCTGCTGGCCGAAGCCGCCGGGCGCAGTGGGCATGATAGCTGGGGGCACTTAGCCCGCGCAGAGTATCTTCAACTGACCGGCCGCGTCGATCGCGGCATTCGCCAACTTTCTATCGCTCGGGATGCTGCTGAGCGGGAAAATGATCAGCAGGCGCTGGCAAGAATCGAGCAGCGCCGCGAGGACTTCATTGAGTATCGCGAAGCGCTGGATGATTTTAACTAAACCTGTGTCATTGCAAGGAGCGCAGCGACGCGGCAATCTCAACCTGCGGTGGCAGTCACCCCGAGATTGCTTCACTTCGTTCGCAATGACACACCACATGTCATTGCTAGGAGCGCAGCGACGCGGCAATCTCAGCCAGCGGTGGCAGTACCCCCGAGATTGCTTCACTTCGTTCGCAATGACACACCACATGTCATTGCGAGGAGCGCAGCGACGCGGCAATCTTAACCAGCGGTGGCAGTCACCCCGAGATTGCTTCACTTTGTTCGCAATGACATTCGGTTAATCTTTTCTCGCTAAGCATTGAAGTTAAGCATGCGCTCAAGGGGCTTTAAAGCCTGCAGACGCAGCGCTTCATCCACCTGAATTTCTCCACTTCCCTCACGCAACGCACCGGCTAGATTATCCAGCGCGTTCATGGCCATCCAGGGGCAGTGTGCACAGCTACGACAAGTGGCGCCGTTGCCTGCCGTCGGCGCTTCAAACAGCGTTTTATCCGGCACTGCCTGCTGCATCTTGAAGAAGATGCCACGATCAGTTGCCACGATCAGCTTATCGTTGGGCAGCTCTTTCGCGGCCTTGATCAACTGCGAGGTGGAGCCTGCCACGTCCGCCAGCTTCACTACTGGCTCAGGCGATTCGGGATGCACCAGTACTGCGGCATCTGGATAGATGCGCTTCAGATCTTCAACGCCCTTGGCCTTAAACTCTTCATGAACGATACAGGCGCCGTCCCACATCAGCATATCGGCGCCGGTTTTGTTCTGGATATAGCCGCCCAAATGCTTATCGGGCGCCCAGAGAATTTTCTCGCCTTTGGCCTGCAGGTGCTCAATCACCTCGACTGCAATCGACGAAGTCACCACCCAGTCTGCCCGCGCCTTAACGGCTGCAGAGGTGTTGGCATACACCACTACGGTGCGGTCAGGATGGGCATCGCAGAAGGCGCTGAACTCATCGGCGGGGCAGCCAATATCCAGCGAGCAGGTGGCTTCCAAGGTGGGCATCAGCACGCGTTTTTCAGGCGAAAGGATCTTGGCGGTTTCGCCCATAAAGCGGACACCGGCGACGACCAGCGTGGTGGCTTCGTGGCGAGCACCAAAGCGTGCCATCTCCAGCGAGTCAGCGACACAGCCACCGGTCTCTTCCGCCAGTTGCTGAATGGCATCATCGGTGTAGTAGTGTGCGACCAAAACGGCGTTATGGGCCTTCAACAGTCGTTTGATCTCTTCAACCCGTGCCTGATCTTCCGCCGGAATGCGGGTCGGGCAGTAGGCTGTGGGTAGCGGGGCCTCAAGCTTCGCTTGAGTAGTCATAATAGTCATTGTGTCTACCACTGTGACGAACAGGGAATCCCCCTGTTAAACACTGGGCTACGGCGCAGTGCGTCTTGCACATGCACCGCTCGTTGGAGCGATGAGCCGCTGCGTCTCTCGCGATGGCCATCGCTTAAAATCTATTCTAGACAGATTTATTCTAAACCATTTTGGCGGGAAATAGCGTTTGACTGCAAACAGATTGTCACACATAGAGTTCTTTCTAGACACATAGCAAAACGCCCCTGGCAGCTAAACTGCCAGGGGCGTTGAATTTGGTGGGTCGTGCAGGATTCGAACCTGCGACCAATTGATTAAAAGTCAACTGCTCTACCAACTGAGCTAACGACCCAAACTTGCTGTGCTGATCACTTTCCAGCGTTACTACACATACTGTTACTACACATACTTTAAACGTTCACCACTGCATTCAAACTGACTTTATTCAAACTGATCAGTCGTTTGAATGGTGGGTCGTGCAGGATTCGAACCTGCGACCAATTGATTAAAAGTCAACTGCTCTACCAACTGAGCTAACGACCCGCCTGAACGGATGCATATCCTACGCTTACACCTTATTGATAGCAAGCGTTTTTTCGCTTTCACTCTACAATAATGAACCATTTGCGTGCCCGCTGGCGTCACTCAATGCTGACAGGCACGCTTATCAGCCTAACCGCTAACGACTGAGCACCAAGAGGTTCAACGGGCTCTGCAAGCCGCGCTTAGCGAGCCTTGCTTTTCGGTTTGCGCAGTGCCTGTACCGGCTTACGCTTGTGCTTATCGCGGTTCCAGCGATTCTTCTCATCCGGTGTCAACGCGGGCACTTTACGTGTTTCCAAGTTAGCCAGCGTGGCTAAGTCATCCACCTCATCCTGGGTAAGTTCGACCCATTCGCCGGCTTTCGCCCGCTTATCGAGGAAGATATTGCCGTAGCGCACGCGTTTAAGACGACTAACCGTCAGCGCCTGGGATTCCCAAAGACGACGCACTTCACGGTTGCGCCCTTCGAGAATCACCACGTGGAACCAGGTGTTGATGCCTTCGCCACCAAACTCCTGAACATCGGTAAAGCGCGCCGGGCCATCTTCAAGCATGACCCCATCGACCATGGCCAGGATATGCTCGCGCTTCACTTCACCCATCACGCGAACCGCGTACTCGCGCTCCACCTGGGTAGAGGGGTGCATCAAACGGTTGGCCAGCTCACCGTCGGTAGTGAACAGCAGCAAACCACTGGTGTTGATATCCAGGCGACCGATCGCAATCCAACGTTCGCCTTTCAGGCGCGGCAAGCGGTCAAACACCGTGCGGCGACCTTCTGGATCCTTACGGGTGCATAGCTCGCCTTCCGGCTTGTTATACATAATCACCCGGCGTGGCACTTCTTCTTCTGGGCGCAATGCCACCGGACGGTCATCAAAACTGACTTTATCCCGCGCTTCAACGCGGTCGCCCAGCTTAGCCACCTGGCTATTCACTTTAACACGGCCGGCGGAAATCGCCGTTTCCATCTCACGACGCGAGCCAAGGCCTGCACGGGCCAAGACTTTTTGCAGCTTTTCGCTGGTGGGGGGCGTGGTGTTATTACTCTGACTCATGGTCGTCTGACCTCACATCGGTAGTCTCCGTGCTTTCGCGCTCATCTTGTTGGCGCTTGGCACGTGCCGCGAGCCGAGCCTGTAGGTCGGCAAAACTCAGCGGCTGGGTTAACGCCGTCTCGGCGTGCGTGTCGGCTATCTCAGCCGAGGTTATCTGTTCTTTCTGAGGTGGCGCATCCTGCACCGTTTTGATCGTTTCGTCCAGTGCTTCATGGTCTGTACCGGGGCCATTTTCTTCCTGAATGTCAGTATCCATCGTCATCCCCGGTTCTTCAGATATCTCGTTTTCATCCCAGCTTGCCAGGGTGTGCATGGGCGGCAA
Source organism: Halomonas sp. KHS3 (assembly GCF_000830495.1). Classification (NCBI taxonomy): domain Bacteria; kingdom Pseudomonadati; phylum Pseudomonadota; class Gammaproteobacteria; order Oceanospirillales; family Halomonadaceae; genus Halomonas; species Halomonas sp. KHS3. The sequence goes on from NZ_JWHY01000013.1 coordinate 13,228, forward strand.
TGCATCGAGGGTTTTTAACCCAAAATCGTCTAAAAAGCTGCGTGTGGTGGCGTATACCGCTGGTCGGCCAGGCACATCACGATGACCGACCACCCGAATCCAGCCGCGCTCAGCCAAGGTGCGCATAATGGAACTACTCACGCTGACACCGCGCACTTCCTCAATGTCCCCACGAGTAACCGGCTGCCGATAGGCAATTAATGCCAGTGTCTCCAGCAGCGCCCGCGAGTAGCGCTGGGGGCGTTCATCCCATAACCGCGACACCCACTGGGAAAGCCGCGGACGAATGCGCAGTTGGTAGCCTGAGACCGTTTCCAGGAGCTCCAGTGCACCGCCAGAATGTCGCTGCTGCAAACGTTCCAGGACGTCACGAAGCTCTTTGCGCGGGGGGCATTCGCCCTCAAGAAAGAGTGTCTCCAACCGCTCAAGGGGCAAGGGTTCGCCAGCGGCCAGCAGTGCGGCTTCAACAATATCATCTAAAACAATGTCATCTAACGCGGTGACGGTGTTACTCATGGCGTCTCCTCGTCAGGTTCAAAAGCGGACTCGCCATAGGCATCATCTTCTATCTCGCCCTCATCAAAAGCGCTCTCCTCGCCGTCAGCAAGGGCAGCGCGTCGCGCGCGCACGTGAATTGGCGACAGCGGCGCATTTTGGACAATTTCAATCATGGCTTCTTTGGCCAGCTCAAGAATCGCCATAAACGTGACCACCACGCCTGCGCGCCCCTCCTCTAAAGTAAATAGCGCTTCAAAGGGGGTATAGCGCTGATGGGCGTCGTCGTAACTTAGCTGCTCCATGATCTTGAGCATGCGCTCGCGGGTAGAGAGAACCTCGCGGCTGATCTGGTGGGCCTGCACCAGCTCGGCACGCTTGAGGATATCGGAGAGCGCGCTGAGCAATTCATCCAATTCCACCTCGGGGTGAATCACACGGGATTCCAGTGGCGGTAAGCCCGCCTGCACGCTGAACCAGTCACGCCCCATACGCGGTAATGTGTCCAGCGTCTCTGCTGCCTCTTTAAGGCGTTCGTACTCTTGCAGACGGCGGATAAGCTCAGCGCGGGGATCCTCCTCGTCATCGCCCTCAGCCTTCGGCGGGCGGGGCAACAAAGTGCGCGACTTGATCTCAGCCAGCATAGCGGCCATCAACAGGTATTCCCCCGCCAGCTCGATCTCCATGGCCTTCATCAGCTCCACGTACTCGATGTACTGGTGGGTGATGGTCGCCACGTTGATGGTCAGAATATCCAGGTTTTGGCGGCGAATCAGATAGAGCAGCAGATCCAGCGGGCCTTCAAAGGTCTCTAAAAAGACACGCAGTGCTTCCGGGGGAATATACAAATCCTCCGGCATTTGCGTAATCGGCTCATTAAACAGACGCCCAAGCGAAGCTGCCACTGGCTCGGTGGGTTCGGAATCAGGGCTTGCTAAATCAACAGTAACGCTTGGCGTCTCGCTCACGCGGGTCGGCTCTCTTGGAAAATGGAAATCGGCACAAGCGAACAGTTTAGCAAAGTCGTTAGCATTCGCGTTGCTCTATTAGAGAGTAAGCACAAGCGTACTACCCCGCCTCCACCGCTTTGCGGTAGCGGCCAGTATAGTCAAACAGCTTGTCACGGATTTGGAAATGGCGCCCCACTTTGCGGCCTACGACAAAATCCGGGTGGCGTAGGCGGCGCTGTTCGGCGACGACGTCCTCGGCGCTTAGCGGCTGCCATTTACCTCCCGGTGCGCGCAGATGGTAGCGCAGAAAGGCGGCATAAAAAGCGCGCCGTTGAGCGGGGGTTTCAAGCGCGTACCACTCGGAAAGATGGGTGCCATCTTCGTCATGATAGGTGACTTTTAAGCGCGGCAGGCCACGGCCGTTAGTGGTCGCTTCCAGCTGCATACCGCTTACCCGCAATACCTTGGCGTCTTTCAGCTTTAGGGCGTCCTTGAGTTTATCATCCGCGTCCACCAGTAGTTTTTCGCAGCCGTGGCAGCGGCGGGCGGCAATATCATTCTCGGCGCCACACTCCTCGCAAACTTTAAAACGGAACCGAAACTCACATTGCTTTTTATAGGCGCCCGAAGCCGCGCCGCGCTGGCCGTTAGCTACGCTGGAAGTCCAATCAGGGTCTTCGACCAGCCCCTGACAACGACGGCCAAAGTGCTCTATCACTAGCTCGCCATCACGCTTCCCCCAATACACATTGGCATGACCACAGGCGGGGCACTCCACCTGCACTGGCTCGCTGTCACTATCCGGCTTCGGCTCACCCACTTCCGGTGCGTAGATATCCCAGGGGTTCCCGGCGTAATCCAGAATCAGGCAGTCGCTCTTGCCCGGCGACAGGCGCAGCCCTCTGCCCACCATCTGCTGGTAGAGGCTCACCGATTCGGTAGGCCGCAAAATAGCGATCAAATCCACGTGGGGAGCATCGAAACCGGTGGTCAGCACCGCGACGTTCACCAGGTATTTTAGTTTCCGCGCTTTAAAAGCATCAATCAGTGCAGTGCGCTCTTGGGAAGGTGTTGCACCGGTAATTAAAGCCGCCTCTGCCCGGGGTAAATAACCGATAATTTCTTCAGCGTGGGCCACGGTGGCGGCAAAAATCATCACGCCCTGGCGATCAACCGCACGTTCGACGATTTGCCCGATAATGCCCGGCGTCGCTCGACTGCCCGCCACCACGCGATTCAGCTCTTCCTCTTGGAACAGACCGCTTGAAGAGGGTTTGAGCGCGGAGAAGTCATAGCCCTCAATCGCCATATCCAGGCGCTTGGGCGCAGCCAGATAGCCCTGCTTCACCATCAAACGCAGCGGCTGCTCGAAGACACAGTCACGAAAAAAACTCTCTTCGCTGCCCCGCACCATACCGTGATGGTGGCGATAATAGATAAACCCCTGCCCCAAACGGTACGGCGTCGCGGTGAGGCCGAGTATTTTAAGCTGTGGATTGTGCTGGCGCAGGTGCTCAATCACCTGACGATAGCTAGCGTCTTCGTTGAGTGATACACGATGGCTCTCGTCGATGACCAGCAGGGTAAAATTAGCGTCGTTAAAACTCTCCAGGTTACGCACCACCGACTGCACCGAGCCAAATACCACTTGCCGACTCGCCTCTTTGCGCTTTAAACCGGCGCTAAAAATATCCGCCTCAAGCCCATAAGCCTGGTACTTGGCATGGTTCTGCTCCACCAGCTCACGCACATGGGCCAGCACCAGCACCCGCCCACGGGCCAAACGCGCTAGCTCAGCGATCACCAGGGATTTACCACTGCCCGTGGGCAGCACCACCAGCGCAGGCTCGCTTGAGGCTCGGAAATGGCTCACCACGCGCTTGACCGCTTCCTGCTGATAGGGGCGAAGCTGGGGCGTTGGTGAGGTGGCTAGTGAGGAGCTAGGTATCGACAAATTAATTAGCCCGCTATTGAACTATTACGACTTTAGTCGCGTCGTAGTAGTGATGGTTTAAATAATCCCAGAAATCGCAACGTTTATCAGCGAGAAGATACTAGTGAGGTGAGCCATGACTACCAACCATTTCAGCCCTGAGTGCCCGGAATGCAGCAGTCGTTTAAAACGCCTGCCCGCCACGCGGCGTGGTAAAGCCCATGTGTTCTGCATGGATTGCGGACATGATTTTGGGCGCTTCGAATACCTCGTTGAGCGCTACCGGTTAGAGCTTGAAACGCTGGAGGCCAAACTAGGATTGCCGCCCGAAGGAGCTGATAAAACACCGGCTAGCGCTCCCGAGCGGCACTCTTAATAACTGTTGTCACGACTCGCGTAACTGTTAACGGCGGAAAAAAATCCGCCGTTAACATGGGCGCTATGCCCAACGCATTATCAGGAGCATTACTGGAATCAGTTGAGCCAAACCCGAGCGTTGCGGAATAGCCGCAGCCAGGCGCCATCTTCAGTCCACTCTGCCGGGCGCCAGGAGTTGGTAACCGCCCGAGCAACGCGCTCAGGGTGGGGCATCATAATGGTTACCCGGCCATCCGGCGTGGTCAGACCGGTAATGCCCGCCGGTGAGCCGTTGGGATTTGCCGGGTAGCGCGTGGTCGCCTGGCCGTAGTTATCGATATAGCGCAGAGCAATTTGGTTGCTCGATTGCATGCTGCGCAGATGAGCGCTGTCGCGGAACTCCGCCTGCCCTTCACCATGAGCAACGGCGATGGGCAGTTTTGAGCCCTCCATACCGGCGAGCAGAATCGAGGGGCTTTTCTCGACTCGCACCATGGAAACGCGGGCCTCAAATTGCTCGGACTCATTGCGCACAAAGGTCGGCCAGTTTTCAGCGCCAGGAATTAGCGATTTCAACTGCGAGAGCATTTGGCAACCGTTACATACGCCCAGCGAGAAACTATCGTCGCGGGCGAAGAACGCCGCAAACTGCTCCTGGGCGCGCTCATTAAACAGCACCGACTTGGCCCAGCCACCGCCAGCACCAAGCACGTCGCCGTAGGAGAAGCCACCGCAGGCCACAAGCCCTTTGAACTCTTCCAGCGAAACACGCCCCGCCAGGATGTCGCTCATATGCACATCCACCGCCTCAAACCCGGCCTTATCGAAAGCCCAGGCCATTTCTACCTGGCCATTGACGCCCTGTTCACGCAGCACCGCCATGGCAGGCTTAGCTGTGTTGACATAAGGTGCGCTGATATCTTCATTAATATCAAAGGTGGGCGTGGCAGATAGCCCCGGGTCGCGGCCATCGAGCAGATTGTCGTATTCGTTCTTGGCGCATTCGGGGTTGTCGCGCAGCGCCTGCATACGGTAACTGGTTTCTGTCCAGGTACGCTGGGTAAGCTGACGAGTGGTTTCCAGCAAGGGCTCTTCAAACAGCGTGACGCGCACCTGGTCATCGTAACGCGGGCGGGCGATGACGCCACAAGTTTCGATACCCGCCACGGCAAACTGCGCCAGCACTTCTTCAGTGTGTTCACGATTGACCTGAATCACGGCACCCAGCTCTTCCGAGAACAGCGCGTTCAACGCCTCCACTGGCTCGTCGATCATCCAGTCGAGTTTGATCTCAAGCCCGGCGTGGGCAGCAAAGGCCATTTCCAGCAGCGTGACCAGCAGGCCGCCGTCGCTGCGGTCGTGATATGCCAGCAGCTTGCCGTCGCGGTTCAGGCCTTGAATCACTTCGAAGAACGCTTTGATATCTTCCGGGTCGTCCACATCGGGGCAGTCATTGCCCACCTGGCCATACACCTGCGCCAAAGCGGAGCCGCCCAACCGATTCTGACCGTTGCCCAGGTCGACCAAAATCAAATCCGACTCGTCTTGATCCAGATTGATCTGCGGCGTGAGCGTCGCCAGGGCGTTGGTCACCGGAGCAAAACCGGTCACCACTAGTGAAAGGGGCGACGTCACGCTCTTCTCTTCGTATTCGCCCTGCTCGTTCTCATCCTTCCAAGCGGTACGCATCGACATCGAGTCTTTGCCCACCGGAATCGAAATGCCCAGCGCCGGGCACATTTCCATACCTACCGCATAAACCGCATCGTAAAGCGCCTGATTTTCACCTGGGTGATCCGCCGCGCTCATCCAGTTAGCGGAGAGCTTGATATCGCTCAGTTTGGCAATCGGTGCTGCCGCCAAATTGGTAATCGCTTCGGCCACCGCTAAGCGAGCGCTAGCAGCAGGGTTGATCAAGGCTACCGGGGGACGTTCCCCCATGGCCATGGCTTCACCGGTGTGGGTATCAAAGCTTGCCGTGGTCACCGCTACATCGGCTACCGGCACTTGCCAGGGGCCGACCATTTGGTCGCGAGCCACCTGGCCGGTGATCGAGCGGTCACCAATGGTGATCAGGAAGCTTTTGGAGGCCACGGTAGGTAAGCGCAGTACGCGATCAAGTGCTTCGCGCAGGTCAAGATTATCCAGCATCATGCCGGAGAGCTCCGGATTGCGACGCTCAAATTCGCGCTGCATCTTGGGTGCTTTGCCGAATAGCACGCTCATCGGTAGGTCAACCGGCTTACTCTCAAAATGGCCGTCGCGCACTTCAAGATGGTGCTCTTCCAAGGCTTCGCCGACTACCGCATAGGGGCAGCGCTCGCGCTTGCACAGGGCATCAAATGTATCCAAATCCTCTGGTGCAACCGCAAGCACGTAACGCTCCTGGGCTTCATTACACCAAATCTCCAGCGGGCTCATACCCGGCTCGGCGTTGGGCACCGCGCGCAGATCAAAGCGGCCACCACGGTTGCCATCTTTTACCAGCTCGGGCAACGCATTGGAGAGCCCACCCGCGCCAACATCGTGGATAAAGCGAATCGGATTGTGCTCCCCCAGCGCCCAGCAGCGGTCGATCACCTCTTGAGCACGGCGTTCAATCTCAGGGTTTTCACGCTGCACCGAAGCGAAATCCAAATCGGCGCTGGAAGTGCCGGAAGCCATGCTGGAGGCTGCGCCGCCACCCAGGCCAATCAACATCGCCGGGCCACCCATCACAATCAGCTTGCCGCCGACAGGGATATCACCCTTCTGAACATGGTGGGCACGGATATTGCCATAACCACCAGCGAGCATAATCGGCTTATGGAAACCGCGCCGCTCGATACCGCCGTCGTTAAGTGACTCCTGCTCGTAGGTGCGGAAATAGCCGGTTAGATTGGGGCGGCCAAATTCATTGTTGAACGCGGCGCCCCCAATGGGGCCCTCGAGCATAATATTGAGCGCCGACTCCATACGCCCTGGCTTGCCGTAATCAAAGGCTTCCCAGGGCTGTACGAATTCTGGAATGCGCAGGTTGGAAACCGTAAAACCTGAAAGACCCGCTTTGGGCTTGCCCCCAATGCCGGTAGCACCTTCGTCACGGATTTCTCCACCGGAGCCGGTCGCCGCGCCTGGGAAAGGGGCAATCGCGGTGGGGTGGTTATGGGTCTCTACCTTCATCAGGATATGAATGGGTTCCTGATGAGTGGCGTAGAGTGCGCGCTCGTCGTCAACGCCTGTCAGCGGCGTGGCAAAGAAGCGACCAGCCTGACTGCCCTTGATCACAGCGGCATTGTCGCTGTAAGCCGAGAGAACATTGTCCGGCGACGACGCAAAGGTATTCTTGATCATCTTAAACAGCGAGTGGCTCTGCAGCTCGCCGTCGATCATCCAATCGGCGTTGAAGATTTTGTGACGGCAGTGCTCAGAGTTGGCCTGAGCAAACATCATCAGCTCAACGTCGCTGGGGTTACGCCCCAACTCATTGAAAGCATCGACAAGATAGTCGATTTCATCTTCTGCCAGCGCCAACCCCAGCGCCTGGTTGGCCGTTGCCAACGCATCCCGGCCACCCTCAAGAATATCTACACTGCCCAGCGGTGCCGGGTCGTGTTGAGCAAACAGCTTAGCGGCGTCCGAGGCATCGGCTAGCACGGTTTCGGTCATACGGTCGTGTAGCAGTGCCGCCAGCGCGCTCAAACTCTCTTCGTCCGGCATCGCGGTGAAGCTGACCCGGTAATCGATGCCGCGCTCGATGCGGCTAATTTGGCGCAAGCCGCAGTTGTGGGCGATATCAGTCGCCTTGGATGACCAGGGCGACTGGGTGCCTAGGCGCGGCACCACCAAAAAGCGCTGGGCGCGCTCAGGAACCTCTACGCTCGAGTGAGTACCGTAATCAAGTAACTGCACCAAACGTTCGCGGGCAGCGTCATCCAGTTCCTCGCGGCGCTCATGGGAGTGAACATCGATAAAATGAACATAGTGGGCAGACAGCGCTTCCACCTCGGGAACACGTTCACGCAGCACCGTTAACAGCCGAGCATGACGGAAGGCAGAAAGGGCGGGCGCGCCTCGCAGTTCGAGCATATCCTGAAGCCTCTAGAGCAGGGAAATTCGAGCAGGGAAATCACCGGGCCGCTAGGCGGCCGTGCTTTTATGGTGCCGGAAAACACAGATAATGTGGTACCGGAAAACGCCTATGATACTGGAAACCAGCCGTCACACGAAATCAACAAGGTGACAGCCTGCCCCTGGCTGGGTATCGTGGCAGCTTGTTTCATGCCGACAAGACGCCATGCTGACGTTGATTTGCCGACATTTTGTAGCCCGTGCCAGCGCTTATTATGCGCTAATAGCGATTACGCTTCTGACTCTGGTGCCCACCCTCTCCCTGGTTCCTCCCGGCGAGCATCTGACTCAGATCACTGCAAAAGATTTTATTACCGTTCACACCCGTAATACACCCACCACTTATTACCAAGGTCGCCAGGGCCCTACCGGCTTTGAGTACGAGCTAATGCACCGCTTTGCCGACTATCTAGGGGTGAGTCTTAACCTTAACGCCCGCCATCACCCTGAAAGCGTGCTGCCGGCGGTACGTGAGAGCGGCGACCTGGGCGCGGCAGCGCTACCCCTGCTGCCTAACCCCTCTGGTGTTTACTACACCCGTCCGATTATCAAGATGCAGCCGCTAGTGGTATACCGGCGCGGGCTTAATGGTATTAGTGAACCAAGCGACCTTGTCGGCCTGGAGCTTGGTACGCTTAGCGAAGCGGGTACCAGCGAAGCACTGCGCGATCTCCAGAAACGCCACCCCCCCCTAAGCTGGAAAGAGTCCCATGAGTTGGAGGTCGCCGAACTGCTGGCCCGGGTTGAAAACGGCACCCTGGACGCAGCGGTTATTTTTGAGCATCAGTTCCGCTTGAACCGGCTGTTTTTCCCCAACGTTGAGCGTGGCTTTATCCTCGGCGACCCGCTCTCCATGGCATGGGCAGTGCCCAGCGGTCGCGGTTTGGGGTTACTCGAAGCCGCTAATCGCTTCCTCCAAGACCTGCAGGAGAGCGGCACGCTAGATCAGCTAGTCAGCCGCTACTTCGGTCATGACGACTACTTGGAGTATGTCGGTACCCGCACCTTTCTTGACCATCTGGATGCACGCCTGCCCCGCTATACTGAATTATTCCAGCAATCCGCCCAGGAAACAGGTTTTGATTGGAAGCTACTCGCGGCCGTGGGCTACCAGGAGTCGCACTGGGATCCAGATGCGGTCTCGCCGACCGGGGTGCGTGGTTTAATGATGCTAACCAACCCCACTGCCAGCGAGATGGGCATCAGCGACCGCACCGACCCGGCCCAAAGCATTGATGGCGGTGCCCGTTATTTGCGCAGCATCAAAGACCGCCTACCGGAAAGCATTACCGGTGATGACCGGCTTTTTATGGCCATGGCTGCCTATAATGTGGGGCTAGGGCATTTATACGACGCCCGTAAGATTGCCGAGATGCGAGGCGGTGACCCCGACAGCTGGACGGATGTACGCGCCGCACTGCCCCTGCTACAGCAGCGTGAATGGCACAGCCAAACGCGGCATGGCTACGCCCGTGGTGGCGAGCCAGTAATATACGTACGCAATATCCGTCGCTACTACGAAATGATTGAGTATGTTGAACGTAGCCGCCAGCAGTTTTTCCAACTAGAACAAACGTCAGTCAACGATGATCCACTGCTATTGTTCGAACTTGTGCCGCCGCTTGATTAACACTTCTTAACTATTTCTGGCTAAGTTGATCGCGTCGCGCGGTGAAAAAACGCTTCAGTAATTTTTGCGAGGGTGCTGCTAATACACCGCCAGTCACCGCGACCTGATGGTTGAACCACGGCTGCGCCAGTAGGTTAGCCTTTGATTCAACCATGCCAGCCCGAGGCTCAGCAGCACCGTAAACCAAACGGGCTAGGCGAGCATGTATCATCGCCCCTGCGCACATCATGCACGGCTCTAAGGTGACAAACAGCGTGCAGCCCTCAAGCCGATAGTTCCCCTGCTGCTGCCCCGCCTCGCGCAGCGCACGAACTTCCGCATGGCCGCTGGGGTCGCAACTGGCTACCGGGGCGTTGCAGCCAACGCCTATGACCTCCCCCTGCGCATCGACGACAACCGCCCCTACGGGCACCTCACCTGCCGCAGCGGCCAAGTGTGCTTGGTCAAGCGCCCGGTGCATGTAAAATTCATCGCTGCGCATAAACGTAAACTCCGCTAAGGTAGCTAAACGATCGTATGAAAGGGTTGTCCCCCGTCGTAGCAACTCACTTTCATCGACAGCATTCGATTGAGACAGCCGCAAGGATACCGAGAATGACAGACGCGCTGAACAAACTGGTAGCGTTACTGGAGCTAGAAACGCTGGAAGAGACGCTATATCGTGGCCAGAGTCAGGATCTAGGCTTTCCTCAGCTCTATGGTGGTCAGGTACTCGGCCAAGCGCTTGCAGCCGCTGCGCGCACAGTGCCCATTGAGCGCCGCCCGCACTCTCAGCACGGCTACTTTCTGCGTCCTGGTGACCCACATCGCCCCGTTGTCTACCAAGTGGATACCATTCGCGATGGCGGCAGCTTCACGACCCGTCGTGTCACTGCCATTCAAAAAGGCCGGCCAATCTTCTTCTGCAGCGCCTCCTTTCAAAGCGCTGAGGCGAGCTTTAGCCATCAGCGCACCATGCCGGATGTGCCGACACCCGAAGCGTTAATCGAGAACGGCGAGGCCAAGCATGACCGCTTTCCCGGTCACCCGATTGAGTTTGTGCATCTACCCGGCAACCCCGACAACGGTACACCTGCTGGCCAATGCTTATGGTTTCGTCTTTCCGGCACGCTGCCAGACGACCCGGCGTTGCACCGCCACTTGCTCTCTTACGCCTCTGACTTCAATCTGCTGACCACCAGCCTGATTCCCCATGGCATTGAGTACCGAGACCCCAAGCTACGCATTGCCAGCCTTGACCATGCCCTGTGGCTCCACCAGGACACCCGCCTGGACGATTGGCTGTTATACGTCATCGACTCACCCTGGACAGGCGGCGCTCGCGGGCTGGCGCGGGGGCATATTTACAGCCGCGATGGCCGCTTAGTGGCCTCCACCGCTCAGGAAGGGTTAACACGCTATTCTCAAAGCTAAATAAATAATCTCTCAAAACATTTACGCCCGCTAAGCAGCGGGCGTAAATCGACTAACCAGGGAGCAGTGCCTTAACCGCCATAAACGTCATTAATTGACTGCAGCGGGTAGTGCGCCGGGAAAGGCTTACGGGCGACACCAGAATCAACCGCGGCTTGCGCCACCGCCGAGGAAACCCGCGCCAGCAAGCGAATATCGACCGGCGTGGGGATGATGTACTCGCGGCCAAAACTCATCTCGGTGCGCTCGTAGGCGTCCAGCACTTCCTGAGGAACCGGCTCGCGGGCCAGGTCTTTCAAGGCATGCACCGCGGCCAGCTTCATCTCTTCATTAATGCGCGTGGCGCGAACATCCAAAGCGCCGCGGAAGATAAACGGGAAGCCCAGCACGTTGTTGACCTGGTTCGGGAAGTCTGAACGGCCGGTGGCCATGATCACATCCGGGCGCGCCTCCCGGGCAACGTCAGGATGGATCTCCGGATCCGGGTTGGTGCAGGCAAAAATCACCGGATCTGGCGCCATTTTTTTCACCTGCTCAGCAGACAGCAGCCCTGGGCCTGACAGGCCGATAAAGACGTCAGCATTGTCGATGGCATCGTCCAAGGTGCGCATCTCGGTATCGCGGGCGAATTCAGCCTTATATTCGTTGATACCTTCGCGATCAGTATGAATAACGCCACGCCGATCCAGCATTACCAAATTCTCTTTACTTGCACCACAGGAGACCAGCAGCCGCATACAGGCAATCGCCGCCGCCCCTGCACCCATGCAAACGATCTTGACGTTCTCAATTTTTTTGCCCGCGATATCCAAGGCATTAAGCATGCCGGCCGCTGTCACAATTGCGGTGCCGTGCTGGTCATCGTGGAAGACCGGGATGCTGCAGCGCTCAACCAGTGCTTTCTCAATTTCAAAACACTCCGGCGCCTTGATGTCTTCAAGGTTAATCCCGCCCCAGGTATCGGCAATGCGCGCGACGGTATCGATAAACGCCTGCGGGCTTTCCGCATCCACTTCGATATCCACCGAATTGATGCCTGCAAAGCACTTAAACAGCACGCCCTTGCCTTCCATCACTGGCTTGCTCGCCAGCGGGCCCAGATTACCCAACCCCAGAATAGCGCTGCCATCGGTAATGACGGCGACCAGATTGCCCTTGCCGGTATAGCGGTAAGAATTTTCCGCATCCCTGGCGATTTCAAGTACTGGCTCAGCCACGCCTGGGCTATACGCCAGTGCCAAATCCCGTGCTGTCGCGGTGGGTTTGGTCAACTCCACCGAAAGCTTACCGGGAATCGGTTTCGCGTGATAATCCAAAGCAGCCTGCTTATTTGCATCCGTCATGGTCAGAGTCCAGTTAACATAAAGTAGATAAGTCGTTTCAGAATATAGAAAAAACCATAGCGCCTCAAGCGCGCCGTCAACTTACGACAAAACGCTCGTTTAACCGAATTTTATCTTCACATTCGTCACTTTTAGCCACTATTTGCAGAAACTTATGCAAACAGGCTTTACTCATAATGCTTTACTTATTGCTGCATAACAGAATTTATGGAAATTTTTTTCACATAAAACTCATGCAGCAAGCATATCCAGCTCACAAAAAACCCACGCCGAGGCGTGGGTTTTGCGCGAGCATAGCCTTATAGGAATAGCCTGATAGGAACAGGCATGCTGGCGATATGGCTATCCGACTGGGATTAGCCGCGCTTAACAGCAGCGCCGAAACGCTTGTTGAAACGCTCTACGCGGCCACCAGTGGTCGCTTGCTTCTGCTTACCAGTGTAGAACGGGTGGCAGTTAGAGCACACATCCAAGGAGAAGTCCTGACCAGAGGTCGTACCTACTTGGAAAGTGGCGCCGCAAGAACAGCTGGCGGTGACCGTGTTGTAATTCGGGTGAATACCTTGTCTCATTTCGAGCCTCACGAAGCTATATGCCGCCACCTGATCTCGTGCCAGGTACCGCATACGGGTTTGGAAAAAACGACTAACCGGTTAGCCGCTCTGTCGTTACGATAGGTCTTTACAAATAGATCGATAAAGATCGTTAGGATTCAGAGCGGTCGCATATTCTAGCAAAACTAACGCCGGAGGCCAATTGGCTGACTCTTTTTCTTCGCAGGCATACTCTCAAGGACAGTCTCAAAGACCGTCCCAAAGATCTTCCCAAGCACTCGATCAAGTGCTCAAGGTAGCGCTGCCTTCGCCGCTGCGCCGCCTGTTCGACTACCTGCCTTCCAGGGAAACGCCTCCCTGCGGCTGGCAGCCGGGGCTGCGAGTGCGAGTGCCCTTTGGGCGCCGCGAAGTCGTCGGCGTGGTCGTCGAATTGGCTGACCACAGCGACCTTCCGCGCAGCCAACTGCGTAGCATCAGCGAAGCGCTGGATGATGCCCCGTTGCCGGAGGATTGGCTATGGCTATGCCGTTTTGCCGCCCGTTATTATCAACACAGCCTAGGCGACACCCTGCACCACGCCATGCCTGCACGGCTACGCCAGGGGCACCCCATGGCTGGGCGCACCCAGACTCTCTGGCTTGCCCAAGGCGAAGGCGCAGAAGAAATACTCAGCCGAGCGCCCAAGCAAGCCGAGCTGCATGCGCTGCTGCGCCAACACCCTCATGGGTTGCCTGGCCGTGCGGTTAGCGCCCACGGCTTTGCCCGCGACCAGCTATTAGCGCTGGAGAAGAAAGGCCTCGCATCCAGCCAGGAACACATCCTCACTGCCCCAACGCCACCCAGCGGCAACTTACTGGCAACACCGGCCCTGCCGCTTAACCGTGAACAGGCGACGGCGCTGGCCACACTGCATGAAAAACTCGATGGCTATCACCCCTGCTTACTCGAGGGTGTCACCGGCAGCGGCAAAACAGAAGTCTACCTGCAGCTTATTGAAGCCGTCGCCGCCAAGGGCAAGCAGTCGCTGGTACTGGTACCGGAAATTGGCTTAACCCCACAGACACTCGCCCGCTTTAGAAGCCGCTTTCGGGTACCCGTGGTGGCGCTGCACTCAAGCCTCACCGACCCCGAACGGCTAGATGTGTGGGAAGCCGCCGCCAGCGGCCGGGCGCTCATTATCATCGGCACCCGCTCGGCGATTTTCACCCCGCTGACCAACCCCGGCGCGATTATTGTCGATGAAGAGCACGACGGCTCCTACAAACAGCACGACGGTTTGCGCTACCACGCCCGCGATTTAGCCGTGGCCCGGGCCCACTACCATAAAATCCCGCTACTGATGGGCAGTGCCACACCCTCCCTGGAGAGTCTGCACCAGGCGCTTAGCGGCGCTTACCGCCACCTACGCCTGACCCAGCGCCCCAGCCAGCACCCGCCAGCCAAGCTGGAGCTGATTGATCTACGCCACCAACGCCGCCAGGGCGGCCTGTTACCCGGTGCCATCAAAGCGATTAAAAGCACCTTGAGCACTGGCAAGCAGGTGCTGATTTTTATCAACCGGCGCGGCTTTGCACCGACACTTGCCTGCCACGCCTGCGGCTGGATGGCAGAGTGTGGCCAGTGCGACGCACGCATGACGCTACACCGCCAGCCTCCCCTACTGGCTTGCCACCACTGCGATAGCCGCCGCGCCCTACCGGACGCTTGCCCCGAGTGTGGCAGCGGCGATCTGCGCGCCTTGGGTAGTGGTACAGAACGCACTGAAGAAACGCTGCAAACGCTGTTCCCGAAAACCACTATCCACCGCATCGATCGCGACAGTACTAGGCGCAGGGACAGTTTTGAACAGGTACTAAAAGAGATTCAGCGCGGCGAACCCTGCGTGTTGGTCGGTACTCAAATGCTCGCCAAAGGGCACCACCTACCCCACGTCACACTTGTCGTGGTCGTCAATGCCGACGGCGGCCTCTACGCCGCTGATTTTCGCGCTCTGGAGCACAGCGCCCAACTACTTGAACAAGTAGCGGGCCGTGCCGGTCGCGCCGCCCACCCAGGCCGAGTGCTGGTGCAAACCCTCCACCCCGACGACCCACACTTGGGCCAATTGGCTGAACATGGCTACGGGGCCCTTGCGCGCAATATGTTGGAAGAAAGGCGCATTTCCCAGCTGCCCCCGTTCTGTTTTATGGCGCTGCTACGCATCGAAAGCCCCAAAGAGGAGGCCGCTTTGGCCATGGCGCAACAGGCCGCTCAAGCCCTGCGCCAATGGTTAAAAGAGAGCGGCGTAGCCACCCGCTGCCTGGGGCCTGTGCCCGCACCGATGGAAAGACGCCAGAACCGCTACCATTTACACGTTATGCTGGCAGCCGATAAACGCAGCCAACTACACCCGGCCGTTAGCTGGCTGGTGCAGTGGCTTGAAGCCAATCGAGAGGCCCGCAAGGTACGCTGGTCGATTGATATCGACCCACAAACCCTCGCTTAGCGCTTATCTCTTGGCACTTGTTTAGCAACACGCCTTTGAAACTGCGGCTCAATTGCCGATAATAGCCGCTTTGCCGACGCACCTTTACTGCTGCGCGTTAGCACACGCCGCCACAGACGTAACCGGATACCCACATGAAAGATACGATAGTTTCTCTGCTCGAAGGCGCGATCACCGCGCTCAAGCACCAAGGCGTGCTGCCAAACGACCTTCAGCCCACCATCAAAGTGGATCCTACCAAAGACAAGGCCCACGGCGATTACGCCACCAACTTGGCGCTGATGTTAGCCAAGCCGGCAGGCAAAAATCCGCGTGAATTAGCCAACGCGCTGGTTGCAGCGCTACCCGGAAGCGACGCTATCCAAAAAACCGAGATTGCGGGCCCCGGCTTTATCAACTTTTTCGCCGCCGCCGATGCCGCAGCGCAAATCGTTGCCCAGGTACTCGACTGCGGCGACACCTTTGGCCGCAGCATGATGGGCAAAGGTGAGAAAGTGCAGGTCGAGTTCGTTTCCGCCAACCCCACCGGCCCGCTGCACGTAGGTCACGGTCGGGGCGCAGCGATTGGCGACTGCCTATGCCGCCTTCTCGAAGCCACCGGTTTTGATGTCACCCGCGAGTTCTACTACAACGACGCGGGCGCCCAGATCGCCAACTTGGCGCGTTCGGTACAAGCGCGGGTGAAAGGCTTAGGCCCTGACGACGATAGCTGGCCCGAAGACGGCTATCGCGGCGAGTATATCGTCGATGTGGCCAACGACTACCTGGCAGGCAAAACGGTCAGTGCCGATGACCGCGAAGTCACTGCCAAAAAAGACCCGGATGATTTAGACGCCATTCAAGAGTTTGCCGTGGCGTGGCTGCGTCGCGAACAGGATCTGGATCTAAAAGCCTTCGGTGTGGAGTTTGACGTCTATTTCCTAGAGTCCTCACTCTATGAAGATGGCAAGGTGGACGCCACTGTTGAAAAACTGGTGAGCGCAGGCCACACCTATGAAGAAGATGGTGCCATGTGGCTACGCACCACCGACTTCGGTGATGACAAAGACCGCGTAATGCGCAAACGCGAGGGTGGCTACACCTACTTCCTGCCTGATGTGGCCTACCACCTGGACAAGTGGCAGCGCGGTTTCAAAACCGTGATCAACGAGCAGGGTGCCGACCACCACTCCACCGTCACCCGCGTACGCGCCGGTTTACAGGCACTGGAAGTGGGCATTCCCAAAGGCTGGCCCGACTACGTGCTCCACCAGATGGTCATGGTTACCCGCTCAGGCGTCGAGGTAAAACTCTCCAAGCGCGCCGGCAGCTATGTCACTGTGCGCGACTTGATCGACGAAGTGGGCCGCGACGCCACGCGCTTCTTCCTCGCCGCTCGCCGCGCCGACTCGCAGCTCACCTTTGATATCGACCTGGCCCGCTCCCAGTCGAATGACAACCCGGTCTACTACATCCAGTACGCCCACGCCCGGGTCTGCAGCATGCTGCGCAAAGCCCAGGATGCCGACCAGCCGTTTGATCACGCCTTGGCACTGGCCAACCTAGCGCTGCTGGACAGCGACCAGGAGAAAGCCGTACTTAACCGGCTAGCGCGCTTCCCTGAAGTCGTGGAAACCGCCGCCAGAAACCGCGAGCCACAGCAGGTTGCCCAGTATTTGCTCGACCTTTCCGGTGATTTCCACACCTGCTACAACGCCGTCAAAGTAATGGTCGAAGACGACACCCTGCGCAATACGCGCCTGGCGCTGGGCCTCGCCACCCGTCAAGTGCTGCGCAACGGGCTTGACTTAATGGGGGTTAGCGCCCCAGAGGAGATGTAAGCAATGGCTAGCCCGCGCAAAAAGCCCGCCCCCCGCCGCGGAGCCACATCGCAGCGCAAGTCCAAACGCAGCTCAGGCGGCGGCTTCCGCCTACCCGGCTGGCTGTGGGGTCTTGCCGGTATGGCGGCGGGCTTCTTTTTGGCTCAGCACCAGCACGGCACCGCCCCCTGGCAAGAGCAGAGCGAAGCACCTCAAGCCACGGTACTGCCCAAGCCCTCGGGTAGCGAAGAACGCGCCGCCGCTCGGGAAACCGAGGAAGCCGCTGAACCGTCGATGCCGACGTTTGAGTTTTATACCCTGCTGCCGGAAACCGAGGTCATTGCCCCCGGCGTCTCTCTGCCTTCAAGCGTTGTGCGCCCGGAGGCTCCCGAACCGACAGCCGATAGTGCTGCGGCCTCTGGCGCTGCAGGCGACGACCCCATCGCCCAGGTGATTGCCGCCAACACCCGACCTGAAGATCAGGTATCGGCGGCTCAGGAGAATGAAGCGGCCACCAATACCCCAGGGCGCTATATGCTTCAGGCGGCTTCATTTCGTGAAGCCAGCGACGCCGAACAGCTGCGCGGCCGACTGCGCAATTTAAGCCTGCTGGCGGAAATCAGCGAAGTAAAGGCGGATGGCAATACCTGGCACCGGGTACAAGTGGGACCTTACGAGGACACCCGTGAGTTGAACCGGGCCCAGGATTTAATGAATACCCAAGGAATTGAGCCGCTGCTTATCCAACTGCAAAACTAATAATCCCTCCTGGATTACCCTGCGGGCGGTTGATTTTTTATCAGCCGCCCGCATTTTGTTGTGAACGCTTAAACAATGGTCGCTTATTGAGTGGCCTGCCAGTCATCGGGAGCTCGCCTCCCCCAAGGAGTTATCTCCATGACCACTATTGTCTCCGTTCGTCGTGGTAATCAGGTCGCCCTCGCTGGCGACGGCCAAGTATCGCTGGGCAATACCGTAATGAAAGGTAACGCCAGCAAAGTACGCCGCCTCTACCGCGGTAAGGTACTGGCCGGGTTTGCAGGTGGCACGGCGGATGCGTTCACGCTGTTTGAGCGCTTTGAAGCGCAGTTGGAAAAGTACCAGGGCCATTTGACCAAGGCAGCGGTTGAGCTTGCCAAAGATTGGCGCACTGACCGGGCACTGCGCCGCCTGGAAGCGCTGCTCGCCGTTGCGGACCACAGCGCCTCGCTGATCATTACCGGTAACGGTGATGTAGTCGAACCCGAGCGCGGCATTATTGCCATTGGCTCTGGCGGCAACTTCGCCCAAGCCAGCGCCCGGGCGCTACTGGAAAATACCGAGCTGTCGGCGCGTGAAATCACCGAGAAGTCGCTTTCGATCGCTGGTGATATCTGTGTATTCACCAACCACCACGTGACCCTCGAAGAGCTGTCGACTGACGATCGCTAATCAACTCACGCGATCCCCAAGCGCCGCTCACTGCACACTAAGGTTACTTATATGACTCAGATGACACCCCGCGAAATTGTTCACGCTCTAGACCAGTACATTATTGGCCAGCAGGATGCCAAACGCGCCGTGGCAATTGCTTTGCGTAACCGCTGGCGCCGTATGCAGCTCGATGACGACCTGCGCCCAGAAGTCACTCCTAAAAATATTTTGATGATCGGCCCCACCGGTGTGGGTAAAACCGAGATTGCCCGCCGCCTGGCCAAACTGGCTAAAGCGCCGTTTATTAAAGTCGAGGCGACCAAGTTTACTGAAGTTGGTTATGTAGGCCGTGATGTAGAGTCGATTATCCGCGACTTAATGGAAGCGGCGATCAAGATGGTGCGCGAACAGGCCAAAGAAGAAGTTAGCCACCGCGCCGAAGATGCTGCAGAAGACCGCGTGCTAGACGCCCTTCTGCCGCCGCCCCGTGGCCAGGAAGACAAGCCGCGGGAAGACAGCGGCACCCGCCAGACCTTCCGCAAGAAGCTTCGCGAAGGGCAGTTGGACGATAAAGAGATCGATATCGAAATCTCTTCCCAGGGCCAAGGCATCGATATCATGACGCCACCAGGTATGGAAGAGATGACCAGCCAGCTGCAGAGCATGTTCTCCAACATGGGCCAGCAGAAGCGTGAAAACCGCCGCGTAACAGTCAAAGAGGCGCTGGTACTGCTGCGCGATGAAGAAGCGGGCAAGCTGGTCAACGAGGAAGAGATCAAATCCCGCGCGGTCTACTCGGTCGAGCAACACGGCATCGTATTCCTGGATGAGATCGATAAAGTCGCCAAGGGTAGCGGCCAGTCCAGCGGTGGCGAAGTCTCCCGTGAGGGCGTCCAACGAGATCTGCTGCCGCTGATAGAGGGTTCCACCGTCTCGACCAAGTACGGCATGGTTAAAACCGATCACATCCTGTTTATCGCCTCCGGTGCTTTCCACCTGTCGCGCCCATCGGATCTGATCCCTGAACTACAGGGCCGCTTGCCGATCCGCGTTGAGCTTGACGCGCTAACGCCCAACGACTTTAAGCGCATTCTCACCGAGCCCTCCGCCTCGCTGACCAAGCAGTACCAAGCGCTGCTGGCCACCGAAGGGCTGGACGTAGAGTTTACTCCCGACGGTATCGAGCGCATCGCTCAGATCTCCTGGCAGGTCAACGAAGGCACTGAAAATATCGGCGCCCGCCGCCTACACACAGTGATGGAGCGGCTATTGGAAGAAGCCTCTTTCCGAGGCGGCGATATGGAGAGCCCGCTGGTAATTGACGGCGACTATGTCAATGCTCAGCTTGGCGAACTGGCGGTCGACGAAGACCTGTCGCGGTATATTTTGTAAGCTGCGTCTGCTGTTATTATCTGCATTGGTACCGTCAGCAACAGCAAGCCCGCTCTTTGCGGGCTTGCTGCTATGTTCATAAGCCATGGACACTTAGCGATGAGGTTTCATCATGAATGCGCCCACCCCCACTAGGGTTCACTACCATAAACAGGCCCGCGAGCTGGAGCTTGGCTACGCCAATGGGGAGAGTTTTCACCTCCCGGTTGAGTTTTTACGCGTCTATTCGCCTTCCGCCGAAGTGCGTGGCCACGGCGGCGACACCGCGGTACTGCAAGTGGGTAAAAAAGATGTCGGCCTGCAAAATATTACTCAGGCGGGCAACTATGCACTGAAACTGCACTTCGATGATGGCCATGACAGCGGGCTATTTAGCTGGAACTACCTGTATGACCTCGCGACCCACCAAGAAGCCTACTGGAACAACTACTTGCAGCGTTTAAAAGAGGCCGGTGCCTCGCGAGAGCCCGCCAGCATTCAATTCAAGCAACTGTGACTACCTGACTCATATCCTATACAAGAAGCCAGGCAGACAAGCCAGGGTGGACAAGGCTACAATGGCGTTAACTTTTAATCGCGTCGATCTCAGGGTCAAAAGACCTAAGGTCGATTTGCCATCGCCTCGAATTCGGGAGCTACTGCCCAATGAGCCCCACAGAAAAACGCACCACTGACTTTGGTTTTCAGGAAGTCCCAGTTGATGAAAAAGCTTCACGAGTGGCCGATGTTTTCCACTCCGTGGCTGCCCGCTACGATGTGATGAACGACCTGATGTCTATGGGCATCCACCGAGTCTGGAAGCGTCTTACCATTGAACGCGCAGGGGTGCGGCCTGGTCACCACGTGCTGGATATCGCGGGCGGCACAGGGGATTTAACGCTTAAGTTCTCCCGTTTGGTTGGCCCCCGGGGCAAAGTCGTACTTGCCGACATCAACGCCTCCATGCTCAAAGTGGGCCGCGACAAACTGATGGATAACGGTGTAGGCGGCAACGTCGAGTATGTTCAAGCCAATGCCGAAAGTCTGCCGTTTCCCGACAACAGCTTCGACTGCATCACCATTGCCTTTGGCCTACGTAACGTCACCGACAAAGACGCCGCGTTGCGCTCCATGGCCCGAGTGCTCAAGCCCGGTGGTCGCCTTTTGGTGCTGGAGTTCTCCAAGCCCAATAACCCGCTGCTCTCCAAGGCCTACGATGAGTACTCTTTCCGCCTGCTGCCCAAAATGGGTGAACTGGTGGCGGGGGACGGCGACAGCTACCGCTATCTGGCGGAGTCGATTCGCATGCACCCGGATCAGGAAACGCTTAAAGCCATGATGGAAGAGGCGGGACTTGAGCGGGTTGAGTACACCAACCTGACCGGCGGTATCGTTGCGCTGCACCGCGGCATTAAGTTATGACATTTCAAAGCAGTGCGACATTGCAAAACAGCATGACGTCCAAAAGCCAGACAACGTCCCTGCGGCCGATGACGCTATCTACCAAGAGGTCAGCATGCTGGTAACCCCGACCCTGCTGCTGGCCGGTTGTGAACGCACGCTCAACGCCCTGCTCTCCCGTGACCCCGCTGCTCCTGAACGGCTAGCGGCACTGGCGGGCAGCCGTCTACTGGTGCGCCTTGAGCAGCCCCACTTAGCACTGGTCATTCACTACCATCACGCCGGGCTCGACCTGATGCGCGGCGATGACGTTGATGAAACCGACGTAGACGCAGTGGTAGAGCTCACTCCGGAAACGTTTTCCGAGTGGATCAGCGGCGCCTCGATTGAACGCCTTATGTTTGACGGCAAGCTGGCGGTGCGCGGGCGTATCCATCTGCTTGAAGCCACTCGAGACCTGCTCTTCGACCTGGACATCGACTGGGAGAGCGAGCTGGCCCGCTGGCTGGGCGATATGCCCGCCCACTCCCTGGCCGAGGGGCTGCGCCGCGCTGCCCGCTGGGGGCTGCGTGCCAAAGACGAGCTGATGCAGGATGTTTCTGAATATGTCTTTGAAGAGGCACGCCTGCTGCCAGGGCGGCAGCAGCGTAGCCTACTGCGCGAGCATCTGACCGAGTTAGAGGTGGCGACCGATCGCCTGGAAGCGCGACTAAACCGCTTACAGCGACGTCTAGAACAGCTACAGCTTGCGCCACAGGAGTCGCGCCCATGAGCCTGCGTCTGCTGCGGATAAGCTGGGTGATCAGCCGCCACCGGCTTGACACACTGCTGCCGCTAGAGCGGCTGCCCTGGTGGCTCCGGGCGCTGCTATGGTTTTCTCCGCTACGTTTGATCCCCGTTGGCAAGCGCTCGCGGGGCGAACGTCTGCGCTTGTCGCTGGAAGCACTGGGGCCGATTTTTATTAAATTCGGCCAAATGCTCTCGACCCGTCGCGACCTGCTGCCAGCGGATATCGCCGATGAGCTGAAACGCCTGCAGGATCAGGTGCCGCCCTTTCCCGGTGATCAAGCCGCCGACCGGGTCGAGAAAGCGCTGGAAATGTCGCTGGAAGAGGCCTTTGCTGAGTTTGACCGAGTGCCATTGGCCTCGGCGTCGATTGCCCAGGTGCACGCGGCAAGACTGCACGGCGGTGAAGACGTGGTGGTGAAAATCATTCGCCCCGGCATTGATCGCGTGATGCGTCAGGATATGGCGCTGATGTACCAAGTCGCCAAGCTATTCTCCAAAATCCCCGAGGCGCGTCGCCTGCGTCCGGTGGAAGTCATTCGCGACTACGAAGCCACGCTGTTTGACGAGCTGGATCTCTACAAAGAGGCCGCCAACACCTCGCAGCTCAAGCGCAACTTCAAAGACTCACCGCTGCTGTTTGTGCCCACCATCTACTGGCCCTTCACCCGCCGCCATGTGATGGTGCAAGAGCGCATTCGCGGTATTCCGGTCGCCGATTTAGATACCCTGATTGCTCGTGGCACTAATTTGAAGAAGCTTGCAGAGCGCGGCGTCGAGCTGTTCTTTACTCAGGTATTCCGTGACAACTTCTTTCACGCGGATATGCACCCAGGCAATATTTTCGTCAACTGTGACAACCCCGAAGATCCCCAATACATTGCCATCGATTGCGGCATCGTCGGCAGCCTGACCCGGGAAGATCAGGACTACTTAGCGCGTAACCTACTGGCGTTTTTCCACCAGGACTATTATGAAGTCGCTGCGCTGCACATCGAATCCGGCTGGGTGGGTGAAAACACCCGCGCTAACGAATTCGCGGCGGCGATTCGCACCGTTTGTGAGCCTATTTTAGAAAAGCCGTTGAAAGATATCTCCTTCGGCCAGGTGCTATTGGGGCTGTTTCAAACCGCGCGGCGCTTTAATATGGAAGTACAGCCGCAGCTGGTACTGTTGCAGAAAACGCTGCTCAATATTGAAGGCCTGGGACGCCAACTCTATCCGGATCTAGATCTGTGGAGTACCGCCAAGCCCTATTTAGAGCAGTGGATGAAAGAGCGTGCCGGGGTCAGCGGTTTATGGGAGTCGCTGAAGCGCCAGGCGCCGGAGCTTTCGCACCAGTTGCCCGAACTGCCCGTACTGGCTCACCAGGCGCTAAGCCGTATGGAGCACGAGCATCGCCAGCGCCACCAGCAAGTCGAATCGATCAACGACATGCGGGTGCAGATGGCGCGCCAGGGCAAACGCCTCTACCGCCTTCGGCTTGGCTTGATTCTGCTGGCGCTGGCACTGGCTTGGCAGCCCTTAAGCGGCTGGATTGCACTTCAGGAGTGGCCGATACTAGCGGCCGCCGCCATTGGCCTACTGTTGCTGGTATGGCAATAGAGTGACGCACTAAACGTTTACGAGGATTCCCATGGACAGCAACGCATTATCGCCTAACAATTCGACTAGCCATACTGATGTGCTGGATACGCTCAATGAGGTGCTAAAGCAGCGACGCCATGCAGCGGCAGAAGAATCTTATGTTGCCTCCTTGCATCATAAGGGTTTGAACAAGATACTCGAAAAGGTAGGCGAGGAAGCAACAGAAACAGTGCTTGCGGCAAAAGATGCCGAGCATGGTAGCGAGGCTGAACGCCAAGCATTGATTTCTGAAACCGCCGACCTGTGGTTTCATAGCCTGGTGATGCTGTCACACCTGGGGATGGATCATCAGGCCGTTTTAGACGAACTGGCACGGCGTTTCGGCATTTCCGGACACGAGGAAAAAGCCGCCCGCCAACCATAGTTGCCACATATGGCTGTCGCATAGTGGTAACGCGCGTACTGTAGTACTGCTCCTAGCCATAGGGCTTGTATTCATTGGCTCAGTGGTAAAAGAGATAGCGCTAAAATAGGTAGCACTCACTAAAATAGATAGCACTCAATCGATAGTTAACCTGCTCGCAAGAGGACACGCATATGTTAGGTGGTATTAGTATTTGGCAGTTGCTGATTGTGCTGGGCATCATCATTCTGGTTTTCGGCACCAAAAAACTGCGTAACGTGGGCACCGACCTAGGCGGGGCGGTCAAGGGCTTCAAGAAAGCCATGCACGACGAGGAGAAAAATAAAGAGGCGGACAAAGAGGACGCCGACCAACCCCATGCCAAAGTGAGCCATGAAGAGCCGGGCAACACTTACGACGTTCAAGCCGAAGAGAAACAAGCCGCCCACGACCGCAACGAAGAGCGCAAATAAACCATGCTGGATATCGGCTTTCTTGAACTGATGCTGATTGGGGTCGTCGGGCTGTTGGTGCTTGGCCCGGAGCGGCTGCCCCGCGCCGCCCGTACGACGGGCATGTGGATTGGTAAAATCAAGCGTACGGTATCCGGTATGCAGCGTGAAATCAGCGCCCAACTGGAAGCAGAAGAGCTGCGCCAAAAGCTCAATGAACAGCAAAAGAAGCTCGATGACAGCTTGAAGAAAGCGAAGCTGGACGTAGAGAGCATTGCCGATAGCCCGTCAGACGCTGCACCAGCGCAGCAGAGCGACACTGATAAGAGTGACACTGAGCAGCGCGTTGCCCAGGCCAGCTCTCGATTGGATGACGCCCTGCAAACGGTGCGAGAGGAAACGGTGCGTGAAGAAACACCTCCGTCATCATCTGCCTCGACTGCGCCCACCCGCGAGGCCGAACCTGAAACGCCTAACCCTGAGTCGGCTGCACTTAATAAGGATCGTAATCACCAATGAGCATGTCTGGCGATTCAAAGGAGCCGCGGGAAGAGCAGAGCCAAGCCCCCCTGATTGAGCACCTGATCGAGCTGCGCTCACGACTAATGCGCGCCGTGATCGTTATCCTGGTGGTCTTTTTGGGCCTCTACTCCTTTGCCAATGATATCTACACCTTTGTTGCCGAGCCGTTGATGGCGCTGCTGCCCGAAGGCTCGCAGATGATCGCTACGGAAGTCGCTTCGCCATTCTTAGCGCCGTTCAAACTCACTCTGGTAGTCGCGGTATTTATCGCTATTCCGTTTGTGCTACACCAAGCCTGGGCGTTTATCGCCCCGGGGCTTTACGACAATGAGAAAGCGCTGGCGATTCCGATTCTGGTTTCGAGCATTGCGCTTTTCTACGGCGGCGCGGCGTTTGCCTATTACGTTGTTTTTCCGCTGCTGTTTGAGTTTTTCACCCAAACCGGGCCGGAAAACGTCGCCGTGATGACCGACATTAACCAATATCTGAACTTCGTTCTTAAGCTGTTCTTTGCCTTCGGTGTAGCGTTTGAGATTCCTATTGCGACCTTTTTGCTTATCTTATCTGGCGCTACGTCGGTGGAAAGCTTGTCTAAAAAGCGCCCGTATATCCTACTAGGCTGCTTTGTTGTCGGCATGCTGCTAACGCCCCCGGATGTGATTTCACAGAGCCTACTGGCGGTACCGATGTATCTGCTTTATGAAGTCGGGCTGTTGTTTGGTCGCCTGGTGCGCAAGCGCAAAGAGGAGAAAGAGACTGCCGAAGAGCAAGAAGCAGACCTCTAAGCACTGGGATCAACGTCCAGATATTTAAAAGCCGCCGCCATGATCAATGGCGGCGGCTTTTGTATCAGCACAGTGGCGAGCTTAATCCATCATTTCTGCAATGCGATCCACCAGTTTAAAAATACCAGTTGCGGCTTCGCTGATCCGCGTTGCCAGCATATAAGCGGGTGTGGTGACCACCCGGTGCTCAAAATCCACCACGATATCTTCTACGCTACAGGTGCGGTGTAGCCCACCCATGGCGCTTATCGCCCCGGAAACCGCCGGGTCATTGCCCACCGTTACCGCAATGCCCTCATCCAATAGGCGTGGCACAAGTACGGGGGAAATACACATCAAACCAATCGGCTTGGCCTCTTGGTGAAAGCCCGTCAGCGCCTCTTTTAGCGCTTCTAACACCTGCATATTGTCGCTGGCACTGGCAAAGTCCGAAAGGTTCTTGGCAACGCCAAAACCACCGGGCACAATCACTGCGTCAAAATCATTAGCCACTAATTCACTCAGTGGGCTGATCTCCCCTCGCGCCAAGCGAGCGGACTCCAGCAACACGTTACGCTGCTCGCCCTCCACTACTTCTTGGGTGAGGTGGTTAACCACATGGTGCTGCTCAATATCGGGGGCAAAACAGCGGTATCCAATGCCCAACTGATCCAAGCGCAGCAGGGTTAGCGTGGTCTCATATATTTCCGAGCCATCGTAAACGCCGCAGCCAGCTAAAATCACTGCCACCTGTTTGGTCATGCCTATCTCCTTATCCCAGGGTCTGCCGAACGCAATACAGCAAAGCTGTCGCTCACTTTAGTCAGTCTGCCGTGTCGCCACAAGACGGCTTTCGCCGCAGGGCATGGCTGATATACTGATTCCAGGCCTTCGGGCATGTTGATTTGCGATCCTTAATGTTCACGATCACTGATTTTTACGACCTCTAATGGAGAGCCCTCTTGAGTACACCCACTGCCCGCCACTTTCCCGCCACGCGCATGCGCCGTATGCGCCGCGACGATTTCTCACGCCGATTGATGCAGGAAAACAGCCTGAGTCCATCCGACCTGATTCTGCCCGTTTTTGTGTTGGAAGGTATCAATCAGCGCGAAGCCGTCGCCTCCATGCCCGGCGTTGAACGGCTGTCTATTGATCTGCTGATTGAGCAAGCTCGCGAAGCGTATGAACTGGGCATTCCAGCACTGGCACTCTTTCCTGTGGTTGGCTCCGAGCACAAGAGTGAGTTTGCTGAAGAGGCCTATAGCGCTAGCGGTTTAGTTCAGCGCAGCGTGCGTGCCCTTAAAGAAGCGCTACCCGAATTAGGCATTATCACGGACGTGGCGCTGGATCCTTATACCAGCCACGGTCAAGACGGCATTCTTGACGAACACGGCTATGTCCAGAATGACCGCACAGTGGATACCCTGCTCAAGCAGGCGCTCTCCCATGCCGAAGCGGGGGCCGATGTGGTCGCCCCTTCCGATATGATGGATGGCCGGATTGGTGCGATTCGCCAGGTGTTGGAGCAGGAACATCTGCATAACGTGCGTATTATGGCCTACAGCGCCAAGTACGCCTCGCACTACTACGGGCCTTTTCGCGATGCAGTCGGTTCGGCTGCTAACTTGGGCAAAGCGGACAAGCGCACCTACCAAATGGATCCCGCTAACAGCGATGAAGCGCTCCACGAAGTAGCCATGGATATCGCCGAGGGCGCCGACATGGTGATGGTCAAGCCCGGCATGCCCTACCTAGATATCGTGCGGCGGGTAAAAAGCGAGCTACAGGTACCCACCTTCGCTTACCAAGTCAGCGGCGAGTACGCCATGCACCGCGCGGCCTTCGACAACGGCTGGCTAGAAGCGGAGCCGGTGATACTGGAGTCGTTGATGTGTTTCAAACGGGCAGGCGCAGATGGCATTCTGACCTACTTCGCCCTAGATGCAGCGCGGTTACTTCAGCAACGCTAAAGATGACAACCTGGTGACACCTTTTTGTCATCTTCTCCCCGCATACTGCACTGATATACCAGTATCAGGCTATGATACCTTCGAGCTATCAACGCGGGGAGATCCACTATGGACGAGCAAGCTTCAGATTCCTTACCACTGTCGTCTACCGATCACACCAGCAGCGACGGCGATACGCCGCTACGGATTAACCGTACCCCAACCGGCGTCCAGGCACGTGAAGCACAGCCTGAAACCGACCTCGACGATACCCAGCTCTACTTCAACCGCGAGCTGTCGCATCTACAGTTCAATATCCGCGTCTTGGAGCAGGCTTTAGATGACGCCCACCCACTGCTCAATCGGCTAATGTTCCTGCTGATCTTCTCCTCCAACATGGATGAGTTTTTCGAGATTCGAGTGGCGGGTTTGAAGCATCAAATTGCCCTGGGCGACGACACCACCGCCGCCGATGGCCGCCTGCCCAAAGCGGTGTTGGCGGAGATCTCGCAGCTTGCCCACGCGCAAATTGATCGCCAGTATCAGATACTCAACGACACCTTGTTACCCGCGCTGGAAACCCATGGACTGCGTTTTCGTCGCCGCGATCAGTGGACTGATGAGCAGAAAGCCTGGGTTAAAGCGTTTTTCGATAATGAAATTATGCCGGTCATTAGCCCGATCGGCCTCGACCCCTCGCACCCTTTCCCGCGGTTGGTGAATAAAAGCCTCAATTTTATTGTTGAGTTGGAAGGCAAAGATGCGTTTGGTCGCGCCGGGGGGATGGCGATTCTTCCCGCGCCGCGCTCGCTACCGCGTCTGATGGCACTGCCCAAGGAGCTATGCGAGGAGGGATTCTCGGAATATGTTTTCCTCTCTTCGATGATTCATGCCCATGCCGAGGAGCTGTTTCCTGGCATGAGCGTACGCGGCTGCTATCAATTCCGGCTGACCCGCAACGCGGATATGAGCGTTGACCCAGAGGAGGTTTCGGATCTCGCCTCTGCGCTGCGCGGTGAGCTGCTGGCACGCCGCTACGGCAGCGGTGTGCGCCTGGAAGTCGCCGACAGTTGCCCTGATGACTTGACCAACTTTTTGCTGCGCCAGTTTGAACTGGAAAGTGACGACTTATATCGCGTCAAAGGGCCGGTTAATTTAACCCGTATGATGTCGGTACTGGGGGATGTGGATCGCCCCGAACTACTCTATCGGCCGTTCACCCCCAGCATTCCCAAAGCGCTCAAAGCGGGTAGCCTGTTTGAGGCCATCGCCAAGAACGACATTTTACTCCATCACCCCTTCCAGTCGTTTACACCGATTGAAGACCTGCTGCGCGAAGCCGCCCGGGATCCAAATGTACTGGCAGTGAAGCAGACCCTTTACCGTACCGGCGCAGACTCGGCCATTGTTAACGCACTGGTGGAAGCGGCCAGCCAGGGCAAAGAAGTCACTGTGGTCATTGAACTGCGCGCGCGCTTTGATGAGGCCGACAACCTACAGCTGGCTTCACGCTTGCAGGAAGCGGGGGCAATCGTTGTCTACGGCATTATGGCGTACAAAACCCACGCCAAAATGCTGCACATTGTGCGCCGTGAAAAAGGCGATCTTTGCTACTACGCGCACCTGGGCACCGGTAACTACCACTCTAAAACCGCCAAGCTATATACCGACTACAGTCTGCTGACTGCTAACAAAGCGTTGTGTGCCGATGTTCATAAAGTGTTCCAACAGTTGTCTGGAATGGGCCGCGCACGCAAAATCGACACGCTGTTGCACGCGCCATTCACGCTGCATGAGCGGTTGGTGGCAATGATCGACCGGGAAGCACAGATAGCGCGTAAGGGTAAGCGCGGGCACATCATTATTAAGTGCAACTCATTAACCGAGCCCAAGCTTATCAAAGCGCTCTACCGGGCCTCACAGGCGGGGGTAGAGTGCGATTTGATTATTCGCGGTATGTGCTGTTTGAAGCCAGGGGTACCGGGCGTTTCCGACAACATTCGCGTGCGCTCGATTATTGGTCGTCTGCTGGAGCATACTCGGGTGTTCCACTTCCACAATGATGGCAAGTCGGAGACCTGGTGCTCAAGCGCGGACTTTATGGCGCGCAATATGTTCCACCGTGTGGAGACGTGCTTCCCGCTGCTGGATAAGAAGCTCGCCACCCGGGTACGCAAAGACCTGGAGACCTACCTGGTGGATAACTGCCAGAGCTGGCTGCTCCAGACCGACGGCAGCTACCTACTCCAGAATCCGGGCGACAGCGATGCCATTAGTGCCCAGGAAACCCTGCTCTACGCCTATGCATCAAAAAGCTAGGCATCGAAAAGTCAGCACTCCCCCGCTGCTTAGGGCAGCGGGAGGGATTCTGCCCTCTGCCCGTTTACGCATAGCGTTGACGTAACACCTTAGCCGCTTCCACCATATTGGCCAGCGCTGGCTCTACTTCCGCCCAACCACGGGTTTTTAAGCCGCAGTCCGGGTTCACCCACAGCCGTTCGACGGGGATTTTTTCCAGGGCTTTCTCCATCAAATCGACCATCCAGCTCACCTCGGGAATATTGGGGGTGTGGATATCGTAAACCCCTGGGCCGATTTCATTGGGATAAGCGAAGTCCTGGAAGGCATCCAGCAGGTGCATATCCGAACGCGACGTTTCGATGGTGATGACATCGGCATCAAGTGCTGCAATCGCGCCAATGATGTCGTTGAATTCCGAGTAGCACATATGGGTATGAATCTGGGTGGTGTTGGCCACACCTGCAGCGCTTAGCTGGAAGCTCTCTACCGCCCAATCAAGGTACGACTGCCACTCATGTTGGCGCAGCGGTAACCCTTCGCGTAGCGCTGGCTCATCGATTTGAATAATTTTGATCCCGGCTTTTTCCAGATCCAACACCTCATCGCGCAGTGCCAAAGCAATCTGGCGGCAGGTGGTTTCCCGCGGCTGGTCATCACGCACAAACGACCACTGTAGAATCGTCACCGGCCCTGTCAACATGCCCTTCATGGGCTTATCGGTCAGAGTTTGGGCGTACTCGCTCCAGCGCACCGTCATCGGGGCGGGGCGCGATACGTCACCGAAGATCACCGGCGGCTTCACGCAGCGTGAACCGTAACTTTGTACCCAGCCAAAACGGGTAAACGCAAAGCCTTCCAACTGCTCGCCAAAGTACTCCACCATATCGTTACGTTCGGCTTCGCCATGCACTGGCACATCGATCCCCAGCGCCTGCTGGCGCTCAACGGCGTAGGCAATTTCAACTTGCATACGGGCTTCGTAGTCGGCTAATGCCAATTCACCGGCCTTAAAAGCACGCCGGGCGGCACGAATCGCATCGGTTTGCGGGAAAGAACCAATCGTCGTGGTGGGGAATAGCGGCAGCTTAAGCGCGCGACGCTGAGCCTCAGAACGCACACCATAAGGCGCCCGGCGCTGGCTATCGGCGGGGCGAACCGCCGCCAAACGCTCACTGACCTCAGCTTGGTGAATACGCGTTGATTCACGCCGGGCATCCAGCGCCCGTGTGGCCTGATCCAGTCGCTGCTCATCGGCAGGCGTGGCGCGGTTATCGATCAAGCGCGCCAAGGTGACCACCTCGTCAAGTTTCTGCCGCGCGAAAGCCAGCCAGCTGATCAGCTCATCACCAAGCTCCGTCTCCTGGGCCAAATCCACCGGCACATGCAGCAGCGAGCAGCTGGGTGCCAACCAAAGCCGCTGCCCCAGGCGCACTTTCAACGGCAGCAGGCGTTCTCGCAAGGCAGCCAAATCGGCCCGCCAGATATTGCGACCATCGACAAACCCCACCGATAGCACCTGATGGGGGCCAAGGCGGTCAATCACACCCTCGACTTGCTGGGGGGCGCGCACGGCATCAATGTGCAACCCTGCCACGGGCAAACGGGTCGCCAATGATAGGTTATCGCCCAAGCCGCCGAAGTAAGTGGCTAGCAATAGTTTTAGCGGCGCAGACTGAAGGCGATGATAGGCACGCTCATAGGCCTGCTGCCATGCCAGCGGCAGATCCTGCACCAGCGCAGGCTCATCCAGTTGCACCCACTCAATGCCTTGGGTGGCAAGCCGCGCTAATATTTCGCCATACACGTCGAGTACGCTGTCGAGCAGCGTCAGGCGGTCAAAATCACCGCCCTTGGTTTTGCCAAGCCATAGCCAAGTCAGCGGCCCCGTCAGCGTTACTTTCGGGGTAAAACCCGCACGTAACGCTTCATCCACTTCGTCAAACAGCCGGTTGGATGCCAGAGTAAAGGTTTGCCC
Source organism: Halomonas sp. KHS3 (assembly GCF_000830495.1). Classification (NCBI taxonomy): domain Bacteria; kingdom Pseudomonadati; phylum Pseudomonadota; class Gammaproteobacteria; order Oceanospirillales; family Halomonadaceae; genus Halomonas; species Halomonas sp. KHS3. The sequence goes on from NZ_JWHY01000013.1 coordinate 45,224, forward strand.
TTCGTGCAGTTCGGGGACGAGGTAGTGGTAGTTGGTATCGAAGTATTTGGTCATTTCACAGGCTGCGGCGGGCTCACCGCTGGGGGCTCTACCGCGGGCCATACGAAAGGTGGTGTCGAGATCGATATCGCCACCTGCCACTTCATTATTGGCGTTAAAGCGGGCAGGCACAGCCCCCAGCGCCACTGAAACGTTCAACACTTGGTCGTAAAATGCGAAATCGCCCACGCTAACGAAATCCAAACCCGCGTCCTGCTGTGCCTGCCAGTGGCGCAAACGCAGCTCGCGAGCGGTGTTTTCCAGCTCGCTACGCGTACACTCGCCTTTCCAGTATGCTTCAGTGGCTTTTTTTAGCTCGCGCTGAGCGCCGATGCGGGGATAGCCGAGAATATGAGAAACTGTCATGATGAACCCTACCAACGTGAAATAATTCACACAGTCTGGGCACCAGGCCTTGATGAATCAAACTAAAGTTTCTAATAGTAAAGATGAAAAACACTCACGATGATTGAGCCACTACATGATTGAGTTACGACACCTACGCACGCTGCTGGCTCTGCGCGAAACCGGCTCCCTGGTCGATGCTGCCGATCGCGTGCATTTGACCCAATCGGCGCTTTCGCACCAGCTTAAAGATCTTGAGAGCCGCGTGGACAGCGCACTTTTTGTGCGTAAAACCCGCCCGGTGGAATTCACCCGCGCGGGGCTGCGGCTGCTCGCCCTAGCCGACCAGGTACTGCCTGAAGTACGCAAGGCGGAGCGTGATTTGGCGCGCCTGGCAGGCACCGAGCAGGGGCGTTTGCATATGGCCATTGAGTGCCACAGCTGCTTTCAGTGGCTAATGCCCACAGTGGACTATTTTCGCGATCACTGGCCGGAAGTGGAAATCGACATTCCCAGTGGACACCACTTTGACCCGCTTCCGGCGCTTGCCCGAGAGCAGCTGGATCTGGTGATCACCGCTGACCCCCAGCCCCTTGAGGGCATTCACTACGCCCCGCTGTTTCGCTATGAAGGGTTACTGGCCGTCGCCCGCCAGCACCCTTTTGCTGGCCGGGGGTTTATAGAGCCCCAGGCACTGGCTGAGGAAACGTTGATTACCTACCCCGTTGAGCAGTCGCGATTGGATATTTTCACCCAGTTTTTGCAACCGGCGAACGTGCGTCCTCAGGAGATTCGTACCGCCGAATTGACGATTATGATGATGCAGCTGGTGGCCAGCGGGCGTGGCGTGTGTGCACTACCCAACTGGGCACTCACCGAGTATTTAGAGCGCGATTACGTTAGCGCGGTGAAGCTAGGCGAGCATGGGGTATGGAGCACGCTGTATGCGGCGATTCGCGAAGAGACCCGCGAAGCGCCATGGATGCAGGATTTTTTACGCACGGCGCGGGAGACCTCCTTTGCAGTGCTATCCGGGGTCAAGCCTGCGGATCGCGACGCGGAACCAGCAGCGTAAAGCGCGCGCCGCCCAAAGAGGGACTGGTATCGATGGTCACGCTACCACCGTGCCCGGCCATGATTTTCTGCACAATCGAAAGCCCTAACCCGTAGCCACCAGAGCTGCGAGCACGGCTATCGTCCAGACGGGCAAACGGCTTGAAAATATCCGCCCGCGCTTCCGGCGGAATGCCGGGGCCGTCGTCTTCAACGTCAATACGCACCAGATTGGGCTCATCCCAGAGGTGAATCATCACCTGGGACTTGGCATGGCGGCAGGCGTTGCCGACTAAATTCTGCACCGCACGCTGAAGATAGCGCGGCTCCGCCAGCAGCTCGATTTCAGGACCAGGCGCAAGCGCCAACGCTAAGCCCCTATGCAGCGGCGACAGCGTATCAATCACCCGTTCCGCCATGGCCCGACACTCTACCAGCGCCGTTTCAAGCTCAGCGCCATTAACCGTTTCTCCACCCAGTCGCGCATAGGTGAGAATTTCATCAACTAACTCATCAAGCTCGGCAATGTCCGCATCGATCCCCTGAAGCTGGCGGCGAATGGCGGGTTGGTCGGTCATATCCTCGACCATCTGCACGGCAAAGCGAATACGCGCGACCGGGGTGCGCAGCTCGTGGGAAACCGCCCGAATCATCTCCTGTTGACCGCGCAGCAGGCTCTGCACCTGATTGGCCATGCCATTAAAAGCCATCCCCAAGCGGCCTAAAAAGTCGCCGCTCTCTACCTTTACCCGGGTTTCCAGGCGGCCACTGGCAATCCGCGTGGCAGCCAGCTCCAGCCGCGCCATGCGGGCTTCGATACTGCGCATAATCAAATAAATAATCAGGCTGAGAACGATCATCAGCCCCATCAAAAGGGGTAAGTGCAAATTCAGCGGTAAGGTGTCGCCGCGGGAAATAGGCCCCGCTTGCAGCCATTGTGACTCGCCTGGCAACTGATAGAGCAGCGTAATTGAAAGCTTATCAGAAACAAGTTGGGTGATGACGTTGCCCCTGGCCAGCTGAGCCTGCTGCGCCGCCGTTAGTCCCGCAGGCAACGAAGGCAAAAGCTGCAACGGCCAACTCCCTGGACGCAATTGGGCAATGCGGCCATCACGCTCTGCCGCGGGCGCTGCCGCGAGCCACCCACCAAGCAACTCAATGCTGCCATGCCACTGGTGCTCACTCCAGTCATCGAGTCGTGCTTGCAGCAGCCAGGTGTCGCCGGGCAAACGCTGTTGCAGTAGCCAGGGGCTTTCAGCCACCAGTATTTTGCCCTGCTCCAGGCGTGACCGTTCGAAAAATCCCAAATCCGCATCGCTGATAGGCTGCAGGGTCAGCTGTAAATCGAGCTGTTCCGAAAAACGCTCAAGCAGAGCATTTCGCTGTTCAACCGGTGCGTCGGCGAGCTGTTGCGTCATCAACGACATAGGCAGCGCGGCGAGCTGCTCACGATAGTCTTCACGGCGCACCTGTTCGATAAAGGAGCGCCCCGCTAAGGCGATCACAAAAACCACTAATAGCGCGATGCCCAACAGCAAATAGAAGCGTAAAAACGAGCCGTTACTGAGCACCCGCCGCATGATGCCATCCCTCTGAATGATCAACTGTCTTTGACGAAAAGATAACCTTTGCTGCGCACGGTTTTGATCCGGTGAGGCTGATTCGGATCATCGCCAATTTTGGGTCGAATGCGCGATACGCGTACATCAATCGAGCGGTCTTGGCCGTCGTACTTAATGCCCCGTAAGTCGCTGAATATCTCTTCGCGGGTGAGTACTCGGCCAGCGTTACGGCCCAGTAACCAAAGTAGGTCAAACTCAGCGCTGGTTAAGTCAATTCGCTCGCCTGAAAGCCAGGCTTCACGAGTGGCGTTATCGATCTCCAGGTTTTCAAAACGCAGCCGCATTTCGCCGTCTGGTGCCGGCCCGTCGGCACGGCGCAGCAGCGCGCGCATACGCGCCAATAGCACCCGCGGTTGAACCGGCTTCGGCACGTAGTCGTCGGCGCCCATTTCGAGCCCCAAGACCTGATCGAGATCATCGGTGCGAGCGGTCAGCATCATGATCGGGCCGGCAAAATTGGGTCTAACACGACGACAAATCGCCAGGCCGTCCTCCCCCGGCAGCATTAAGTCTAAAATCACCAGATCGGGCTGTAGGGTTAAAATACGGTCGACCCCTTTCGCACCGTCAGCTTCCAGCGTTACTTGGAAGCCGTTCGCTTCCAAGTAATCACGGGTCAGCTCGGCTAAACGCTGGTCATCCTCAATGATCAGGACATGATCTTGATCAGGATAGTCAGGCATTACAGACTCTTGCGACTCAAGCGCCTGAAATTGCTGTTCCAAATGATCTACCATCCTCTTTATGCACTCCGCTTAGGCTGTTTATTTTTTCACCCGCTCACCCAATACCAACGCAGGCGCCCTATGATTGGCACTCAGGATAACTCAAAACTATCAAAACACCCGCTTCTGTCGTTACAATCATGCGCATTGATCGGTAGACAAGGCCCGATACTTGATTCTCGCACCTGCGGAAGCTACTGTTAAGGCGCGAACTGTCGACAATTTGACAGGAGGAACCTGCCATGGGAAGTAGCAAAACGAAAAGTGTCATTAAGCGTGTTTACGTTCCAGCCCAAGTGCGCGACCTGCCCAATGGGGAGAAGTTAAAAATCCCAGGGCATTACAAGGCGCCGCCAGGGGAAGAAAACGACACCATTGAGTAATGTTTGGTTAAGTATATCTATTGCTAAAGCATACTTAAAAAGGCAGACCACCAGTGGCCTGCCTTTTTTTACTTAGCTACTTTTTTACAACTACTTTTTTCGACTACACATTTTGACGCAATTGCACGAGGCGGGCTTTTCAACAGCTTTGCTTTTCAGCGGCTACCCTTTGGGCCCAAACAGAAACCATGCAATTAAGCCGACTAACGGGAAAAACAGCAGCACCAGGATCCATATCAGCTTAGCAAGACCACCCGCGCCGCTTTTGGCTACTTTCACAATGGCCCAGATCACAATGATGAGCCAAATTAGCCCTAATAAACCACCTACTTCAATGCCCATAGCAACTCCTTAGCATGTTGGCACTCGTATTAATTTAGACAATCATATCAGTGGCACATTCACAAGCCGAACTCACTGCTCGGGAAGGCTCAACACCATCTCACCCGACTGTATTTCAATCGACAATAAATTTAAAAAGCTCATGCCGAGTAGAACGGTGTCACGCTCCATGCCGGGGCTGATAGACCCCTGCACATTCTGCACTTTTAGACCGCCCAGAGAAACCTCATCGAGTTCGGTTAAAGTACCTTCAACTCGACCATTGGCGGTATTGAACCAAGCGCGGCGTCCCGGTTTTAGGCCTAACTCGCTAGCCAAATCGACCGGTATGGCGACATAGGTGGCGCCAGTATCGAGCAAAAAGGTCACCGGCGTGCCGTTGATGCGTCCCGGCGCTTCAAAGTGCCCTGCCCGGTTACGTTTTAAGGTAACCGGCTCACCTGCAGGTAGCGTATGCACAATATTCGCGTTCGGGCGCATCATCTCTTCGAGACCACCGTGAATCCACCAAGTGCCCACCGCCATTAACAGCACCCAAAACAGCAGCATCATAACGATACCACCGCGTTGCGCTGTTTGACCTGCCAGGTGCGTTGCCATGCTCCACCTCACTGAGGTAAGGATGCCTCGTTAGCGTTATTAGTGTTGCTATAGCTGTTGGCTTCCCAGGCGAGCGCCGCCTCCCGACCACGGCGCTCGTTGACCCTGGCGCAAATCAGCATCGCGATAACGAACAGGGCAACACATAATAGAATAGACGCTTGCAAACCAACCAGCGTCTGCAACACCCCCAGCATGACGATCCCCAACACCCCTGCCAACTTATTCGCCAGCCCCCAGAAGCCGAAGAACTCGGCTGATTTCTCCAAGGGTGAAAATAGCCCCACCAGAGCCCTGCTGGCAGATTGGCTGGAACCCAGGCTAAGCCCCGCCAGGCAGCCGACTATCAAAAATACGTACTGTGCCTGCCACTGCAGGTCAAACTGCCCGTTTACCCACTGCGTCATCTCCGGCGTTGCCCAGATAGCAATAATCGCCAACACCCATAGCGCCAGGGTCATTTGGTACGTTCGCTTGGCACCTAGCTGATCCTGTATCCAGCCAAACCCCAGAGCCCCTGCTGCAGCGGTCACTTGGACAATAATAAACATGATATTACGTACGCTTTCATCCCAGCCGATCACTTGAGCACCATAAATAAAGGCGAACGCGATGATGATGTAGACGCCGGCCATCGAGAACAGCAGTGAAATCAAAAATACCGTCAGATCTTTAAAATAGCGCAGCTCGTGAAGGGTGGTGGTGACGCGGTTCAGGGCAATATGCCGATAAGAGACGCCACGGGGCTGAGGGGTGCCACGCTCTTTTAGCCATAAAAACGTAGGAATAGCGGTAATCAGAAAAAAGCCGGCCGCAAAGGGCCCCACCCAGCGTATGCGCTCAAAGTTTTCCGCGCTGGCCTCGCCTAGCACCACCAGGGTAAAACCTGCCGCAAACAGTCCACCGATGTAGCCGAGCGCCCAGCCAAAGCCAGAAATTTTGCCCAGCGACTGCGGCGGCCCAAGTTCAGGTAAAAATGCAGCAATAAATGACTCCCCCATGGAGTACGCGTAGTTAGACAGCACGATCAATAACAAGCCGATAACGACATAGCCCGGCTCAACGAAGTAGAGCATGCCCGTAGTGACCACGGTGGCGAGATAACTAATCAGCAGAAAGCGTTTTTTCTCCGCCCGGTAATCCATCACCGCTCCGCACAACGGCGCGGTAATCACCACCATTAGATAACTAATCGCCAGGGCCAGGCTCCACAAAAAGTTGGCCAACCGGAAATTATCGCCCCGATCCCCCACAATGACGGTGGTGAAAAGCTCGCCAAATACCACGGTAATAATCAAAAGCGTGTAGGCCTGGTTGGCAAAATCAAACATCGCCCAGCCGAAAATTTCTCGACGCGATGCGTAGCCATCCGTCGCCTTAGCAGTGTTAGCAGGCAGCATTAGTTTTCTCTCACAGGGGAAGCCGTAAGGCTAGCAGATAGAACCGCCAAGGCGCCACGGCTTGCGTTGGCAGATTAGAGATGACAGCCGACCAGCGTTGCTCTAAGTTTGATTGATTGATCAGTAATACGGATAGAACTGCGATGGGATTAGCCCAGCCATCTCTACGGCCAGTGTACCGACAACCCTTAACCAGGTTGATGGCCACGCTATGCCTCTGGCTGGCAATCGTCGCAAGCGGACAGGCTGATGAGCCCGACACCTTGGCGGCATTAACCTTTATTACTGAAGAGTACCCGCCCTATAACTATATCGATAATCAGCAATTAACCGGGATATCGATTGATTTGTTGGAGGCTATTTTTGCGGCGACAGAAACACCATTAAGCCGTAATGACGTCCGTCACTACCCTTGGATTCGCGGCTATGAGCTGGCGCGCAGCCAACCTAATACGGTGCTATTTTCCACTACGCGTACGCCCTCAAGAGAGGTCAATTTCCACTGGGTGGGGCCGATTGCTCAAGACCGGGTCGTACTGCTAGCCCACCGCGACGCACCGATTGTGGTTGATTCTTTGGCTCAAGCGATTGATCGCGGCCTGACCGTAGCGGTCATTCGGGAAGATATCGGCGCCCAGGCGCTGTTGGAAGCTGGCTATCCTGAGCGCCTACTCGTATCCGCTATTGATAACCGAAGCGCGTTCAATATGCTAACCCGCGGGCGAGTTGATCTATGGGCTTACAGTCAGGATGTGGCTGGCTGGATAGCGGAGTCAGAAGGTTATCCTAAAGATATTTTAATCCCCACACACACCCTCAGCAAATCTTCGCTATACTTTGCCATCAACAAAGCCACGGATCCACGTCTGGTAGCGTTGATGCAGCAGGCCTTAAACAGGGTGCAAGCGGGACGAGTCGAGAGGTAGTTGACGATGGCTAACGACCTAACTCGCCGATGGCAATACTGCATGGGCGTTGCCCTGATCACCGTTATCGGTAGCTGCAGTCTGCCACTTCATGCGATGCCGCTGACGATCAATACCGAAGAGTATCCACCGTTCAATTATTCGGACGACCAAGGGCAAATAATCGGTAGTGCGACGCGACTGCTACGTGATGCGCTTCGCCAAGCTGACATAGAGGCTAATTTTCGGCTGCTGCCTTGGGCACGCGCTTACACCGAAGCACGCTTAAGGGAGAACCATTGCGTCTACTCCACCACCCGCACCCTTGAGCGTGAAGCGCTGTTTCACTGGGTGGGGCCACTGGTCGTCAATGAATGGGCAGCGTTCAGTTTAGCCGAGCGTGGGCTCAATGTTGATTCACTTTCCGGGCTGAACGCTTGGCGAGTGGGCAGTTTTAGGGAAGATGCCATAGGCGATTACGTCGCTGATAGCGGCATTAATGTGCTACTTGCTCCTTCGGAGCGAGAAAATATCGCGCGTTTAAAGGCGGGGCTACTAGATGTGATTGTGACAGGCAAAGCAACCGGTGAATTTATGGCACATGAACAGGACATCGCGCTAGCGCATTTATTTACTTTTTATCGCGCACCGCTTTATCTCGCCTGCCACCTCAACGTTTCGAAAGCACTGCTGGAGCGACTGCAAGCCCAGCTGGATGCCCTGCAGGGGGAGAGCCAGTGATAAGTCCCCGCCCTCGCTTTCCTATGTTGACCACTGGCGTCGCGCCTAAAAAAGGCAGCCTGACCACTAAGCAAGCGCTACTCACCCTGCTCATTGCTATGCTGATTAGTGGTGTAGCAGGAAGTATTGAACTTCTCAGCCACGCTACCAATATGCGCCAGGAAACCGAGCAACGCATTACTCAACAGTTGGCGGTCGTTAACGGCGCCGCAGCAGAGGCCGCTTTCCAGCTTAACCCCGACCTCGCCCACCAAATCGCCTATGGGCTATTTAATGCTGACGAGGTCGCATGGGTGTCGATTCGTGACGATTTTGGGCGCGCTCTGGCTGAATTTGAGAGGCCAAAACAGGCTGATTCGACTTGGCTCAGCCAATATTTATTTGGCGATATACTGCACCACCAAACCGACCTCGCCTACTACATGGGCAGCGACATGCCGGAATCGGTCGTCGGCGAGATTGAGCTGATGCTGGCAGAAAGCTACTTAACCCAGCAGTTCCTCGCGCGTATTTACACGGTGGTCGGGGTGAGTATTTTAGAGGCGTTTATTTTAAGCCTAGTGGTGATCGCTTTTTTTCATCTATTTATTACTCGCCCATTGCTCAAGGTACACGCAGCTATTGCCCAAACCGATCCCAATCGTCCCGGCCAGTGGCCCAAGCCAATGTTGCGAGGACATCAGCATGATGAGTTAGGGCATCTGGTGGATAGTTTGGATCATTTGTTAAACGCGTTTCAGCAAGGCTTGGAGCAGCGCGACCAGCTCCATCATCTCTCTAATATGGATGGCTTGACGGGCGTGGCGAACCGACGCCACTTCGATGAGTTTTATCAACAACACTGGCACTTGGCGCAGCAAACCCAGCAGCCGCTATCGGTGATTTTTATCGATATCGATAACTTTAAGGAATTTAACGATCATTATGGGCACGCCATGGGCGACGACACCCTGCGCGCCGTAGCAAAAGCGCTCAATCAGTGCATTGCCCCCGCCAGGGATTTACTCGCCCGCTACGGCGGCGAAGAATTTGTCTGTGTACTGCCAGGTCAGGATCATGACGACGCTGTGGGCGTTGCCAACTGCTTGCGCGAAGCAGTGCTGTCACTGGCCATTCCTCATGCTTTTTCAAGCACCCATTCAGAGCTTACCGTTAGCATGGGTGTTGCCAGCATGTCGCCCGGCTTATCAATTAGTGCTGAAGCGCTGATTGAGCGTGCCGACCAGCACCTTTACCACGCCAAACGGCTGGGCCGAAACCGGGTCGAAACACGCAAACGCCCGGCATAAAGCCGGGCGTTAAGCACACATATTGCACAGAGCTGGTACTTTAAAGCAGCCAGTGAGCGGCCACAGCAGCCAGACCAATGATCATCGCCGTTAGCACCGCTACTGTGACTACCCTATCTAGCCAGCGATCGAAAGCAACTCCTTTAGCCTGCCGTCGTGTCGCTCCATGGCGCCCTTGCCGCGCCATCAGCATTTTCGCTTCATGTGTCGCTGCTCCCCAACTACCTTGCCCCGCAATCGAAGGCTTGGTTACTTTTTATTAGTGTTGATGACTGATGCTAACTATTAATGCGCCGATTGACCACACTCGGTGCACGGCGCAAGCGCTCTTCTTCACCTAACAGCTCGGCTTCAAAGGCGTCCGCACCCACCGGCGTTTCGCCATGGCGGCGATAAAGCTGCGTTAGCATCGCCTTGCGGTCGGCGCGTAGTTCCTGAACTAATACGAACACCATCATATACAAGATAAAGGTGAACGGCAGTGCCGACAGCACCGAAGCCGATTGCAGCCCCGTTAAGCCACCTGAGGCAATTAACGTCAGGCAAATAGCGGCGATCAGCACACCCCAAATGACGCGCTTATAGAGCGGCGGATTGATCGAACCATTATCGGTCATTTGCGCCACGATATACGAGGCCGAGTCAGCGGAGGTGACCAGGAAAATAAAGATCAGCAGCATCGCAACGACCGACAGCACGCCGGTAAAGGGCATCAACTCAAACATCTCAAACAGTGCGACGGTTATATTATCCTGGGTTGCGGCAGCAAGACCGATATCGGTACCGTTCAACTCCATGTGCAGCGCCGCGCCACCGAATACGCCAATCCATAAACAGGCCAGCAGCGGCGGTACGAACAGCACCCCAAACACATACTCTTTGATGGTACGACCCCTTGATACCCGGGCAATAAAGGTACCTACAAACGGCGACCAGGCAATCACCCAGGCCCAATAGAAAATCGTCCAGTTGCTTGCCCACTCATTGTCACCATAGGGAGAAATGCGCAGGCTCATGCCGATAAAATTCTGCAGATAATCACCAATCCCCACCGTGATGGTCTCTAATATCGCCACGGTGGGGCCAGTGAACAGCACATACAGCATCAACCCGATACATAAAATCATATTAAGGTTAGAGAGGCGTTTAATGCCTTTATCCAAACCCGACCAGGTGGAAGCCATATAGGCGCAGAACATCACGAAAAGAATCACAAACTGCCAGAAACCGTTCTCCGGCAGGCCAAACACAGCGTTTAAACCGCCATTCATCTGCAGCACGCCTAACCCTAACGAGGTAGCCACCCCCATTACGGTGGCGACCACGGCAAATACATCCAGCCAGGAAGCGTAGGGACGAATTTTAGGATTCTTAGCCGTTATCGATGACAGTACGGACGACACCAATCCTGCCTGCCCTTTGCGGAACTGAAAATAGGCAATGATCAAACCGACAATCGAGAAAGCTGCCCACTGGTGTATCCCCCAGTTAAAGTAGCTGTATTGAATAGCGTAGCGGGCGGCCGCTTCGGTTTCGGCGGTTCTGTCGCCATAGGGCGGCTCAATGAAGTGAAACATGGGTTCCGCCATGCCATAGAAGACCAGTCCGACACCAAAGCCTGCGGCCAGCAGCATGCTGATCCACGAAAAGAATGTATAGTTGGGTCGACTGTCCTGGGGGCCTAAGCGCACCTTGCCATACTTGCTTAGCGCCAGACCAAACAGAAAAATGACAAAACCAAAAACCGAAAATAGATAAAACCACCCGAATAGCCCGGTAACAGTAGTCAGTGCGCCCTCTGCAACGTTGGCAAATCCTTCAGGAAATGACGCCCCAACAACTACCAAGCCAAAAATAATCACCACCGATGCGATGAATACCGACTTGCCTCCATGATTAGCCATATAACCGTCCTGTTAAATGAGCTCTGTTTAGGTAAGCACTGCGTATTAAGCGCATGCTTGTACAACTAAACCTGCCTTGTACAGCTTAATGGTAACAGTTGAAAAATCTAATCGCACTGTGGCCAAGCAGTGAACTTGCTAGAGCTACTGTGTTCCAATGGGTGCGAATAACCGATGGAGGCTCTCATGCCACAGATGAATCGCGACCAACGCAACGCTGCATGGCAAGCGGCTAACCAATGGCGCGCCCGTGCTGCGCAAACTCAACCCAGCGGAGTGGCGGGCAGCTTGAAGCTGCTGCTCACGTGGCTGGCGTTTGGCGCGTTAATGATAGTCGGCGTGGTACTCGGCCTGTTTTTCTTGCTGATTGGCTGGGCAATGATGCCGTTTATGCGCCATAAAATGAAAAAGCGTATGGAGCAGATGCGCGCCCAGCAGGCACAGGATATAGGTGGGGGATATTCTCAAGGGCATTCTCACGGACATGCTTCCCCGCATACGTCTGCGCAAAACCGTCCTGGTCATCAGGATGTCTTGGAAGGCAGCTATGAAGTTAAAGATGATCGATGAAGTTAAAGATGATCGTTAACCCGTTAGTCACTTTTTCGCGCCACCTAGTGCCGTATACTTTGTTACAGCGGCGCGTAAACCCAGGTAAATGCCGCGGCCAAGGTCAGCGGCATAACGACCAGACTGCCCAGGTTACCAATCAGCACCAGCGAAGCCACTTTTTGTGGCGCCAGCTTATACTGCTCTGCGACCAAGTAATTCAACACCGCAGGCGGCAGTGCCGCAAATACCAGCAGCACCGCCGCCTGAAGCGCATTTAGTGGCAGTAGCCACATCAACGGCAAAGCAATTACTAACCCGGAAAGCGGACACAGCACCGCCCCCAGTATCCCCGTACGCCAATCGCTAAAGTCGATCTCCAAGAGCCGCACCCCTAACGCAAACAGCATTAGCGGAATACATACCCCGCCTAGCATATGCATCGCCTCCAGTAGCCAGCCAGGCAGCGGCAGGCCACTGATATTCACCGCTAAACCCGCCAGACTCGCGAGTACAATTGGCATGCGCAGCATTCGCCAGAGCGAAGTGCGCGGGTTAAGCATGTAAAGCCCCACCGAAAAGTGCAGCAGCATTTCAACGATAAACACCACCACCGCCGCAGGAAGCGCCTCAGCACCAAATGCCAACACCAGCAGCGGCACGCCCATATTGCCCGCATTGTTGAACATCATCGGCGGAAGGAAGATCTTGCTATCCAGCTTTAGCCACTTTGCCAGCGGCCAAAGTACAAGCCCCGACCCCAGCACTACTGCTATCGCTGCCGTGGCCAGCCAGGCGTACTCAGCTAACGGCGCTTGCCGGTCAGCCAGCACGGCGAACACCAATAGCGGAACGAACAGCTCCATGTTGAGGGTATTGAGACTGCGAATATCCGGTGTACGGTAGCGCCCATAGGCTGCGCCACAGCCAGCGATTAAAAATACTGGCAATAGCGTGGCCAGAATATGTCCAATCATACGGGCCGCCCAGCCCTATTCCTTGTTATCACTGTTGCGTCCTGGTTACCGTCTGGCTAGCGGTTATCGGCGGTGGAAGGTTCAAGAAAGCGCTGCCAGAGCGCGGTGACTATATCGCGATGCGCACGGAATTCCTCACCATCGCTGAGTGCTTTCTGACCGGTGAGCGCCGCTCGGTGCGTAGCGCTGCGATAAGCCAGATAAGCCTCGCGAAGACGCTCTGCCTCTTCAGCTGGTAAGTGCCCACTCTCGGTCAGGCTCTCTAGAATGCGGATATTATCGCTGTAGGTAAGTAACGCAGGCGTTTGGTGAGCAAGCGCTAACACCGCGTATTGGCAGAGAAACTCGATATCCACCATACCGCCCGCATCGTGTTTGACGTTAAAGGTATTGCTGGTGGTTTTACTGCCCAGATGGTCGCGCATTTTCTGACGCATTTTGACCACCTCTTCGCGCAGTGCAGCTTTATCTCGCTCACCACCTAGAATATCGCCCCGTAACTGACTGAATTTCTCGGCCAGCGAATCGCTACCCGCCACCACCCGGGCGCGCACCAATGCCTGGTGCTCCCAGGTCCAGGCATTCTGACGCTGATACTCGGCAAAGGCTTTAAGCGATGTCACCAATAGTCCTGAATTACCCGAAGGCCGCAGGCGCATATCCACTTCATACAGCGTGCCGGTGGGCGTTACCGCGGTGAGCAGGTGAATAATACGTTGTCCCAGACGGGTAAAAAACACTGGCGTATCAATGGGTCGTGGACCATCAGTTGTGCCCTGACCATCGCTATCGTGAAGGAAAACAAGATCTAAATCGGAGCTGTAGCCCAGCTCAATGCCGCCCAGTTTGCCGTAACCAACGATCAGAAAAGCCGCTTCCCCGGCATTCAGCCCCTCAGGAACACCGTGCTTGCGGGTAATATGCTTCCACGCCATCGCCAACACGGCATCGAGAATGACTTCGGCGATATAGGTTAAGTAATCGCTTACTTTCATTAGATGCCGAGTACCCACGATATCCGACGCCGCTACGTGCAGGGTTTGAGCGTGTTTAAAAACGCGCAATGCCTCTAGCTGGGCCTCTTCATCATCCTCTGGCAAACGATTCAGCGTTTGGCGCAGCTCATCGGCAAGGCGCGCTTTATCGGCGGGGGTATACAGCGTTTCTGGCGTCAGCAGCTCGTCGAGCAGAATGGGATAACGCGACAGCTGTTCAGCTATCCAGGGGCTCGCGGCGCACAAGCGCATCAGGTGTTCGAGCGCCTGGGGGTTTTCGCGCAGCAGCGCAAGGTAAGCTGTACGCCGCAGTACGGCCTCAATCAGCGGCTGTACCCGTTCAAGCGCGGTATCCGGTGCTTCATTGCCCGCCACCGCATCCAACAGCAGCGGCATTAACGCATCCAAGCGCTCGAAGCCAATCCGCTGCATGCTTTGCACTTGCCGAGAATGATAAAGGCTATGCAGCCGCTTCAAGGCTTTTTCTGGCTCGTTAAAACCCGCCTCGGCCAGGTACGCGCTGGCCTCCTGCACTTCTAACTCGCCGCGCCAAATAAGCCGCCACTGAGCCAAGCCAAGCTGGCTATCATCGTTGGCCTCATCGACATCCTCTTCGGGGTCGGCAATCACGGCATCAAAGTGTTGGCGCACCCGCTCGCGCACTTCGTCAAGCTGGGCTATCAACCCCGGCCAATCTTCATGCCCCATGGCGAAGGCTACCCGTTCACGATCAGCATCATCGCTGGGCAAGGTCTGTGTCTGACGGTCTTCCAGTGCTTGGAGAGCGTGTTCGACATCGCGCAGAAAAGCATAATCAGGCAGCAGCTCATCGACCACTTCCTGCGGCAACAGGCCCAGCTCGGGCAAACGATTGAGCGCCGTTTTTAGCGATGTCACCTGCAGCTCCGTATCGCGGCCGCCGCGAATCAGTTGGAACGCCTGCACGACGAACTCAACCTCACGAATGCCGCCGGAGCCAAGTTTGATATTGCTCTGCATGCCTTTGCGCTTCACTTCGCGGTTGATCATCGCTTTCAGTTCACGCAGCGACTCAATGGCGCCAAAATCCAGGTATTTGCGATACACAAAGGGGCGCAGCCCGGCCAACAGCTCATCGCCCGCGTCCAGATCCCCCGCGACCGGGCGCGCCTTGAGCATGGCGTAACGCTCCCATTCGCGGCCTTGATCCTGGTAGTAGCTAGAGAGCATGGCAAAACAGCCCACCAGCGGCCCGCCGTCGCCCAAAGGCCGCAAGCGCATATCGACACGGAAGGCGAAGCCATCGGCGGTCATGGCATCCAGGGCGGCAATCAGCTTTTGCCCCAGCTTGGTAAAGTATTCCTGGTGCTCTAACGGTTTGCGCCCACCTTGCGTCTCACCTTTTTCAGGGAAGGCAAAGATCAGATCGATATCGGAAGAGAGGTTCAGCTCCCCAGCACCTAGTTTGCCCATACCCAGAATCACCAGACGCTGGGGCGTGCCGTCTTTACGTGGGGCAGGTAAGCCCCAACGCGGCGCGTAAAAACGTTCAAGCCAGGTTAATGCCGCTTCCAAGCATATTTCGGCAAGCTCAGACACCGCCGTGGCGGTACTCCACATGCTATGGCCAGAGGCACGGTTAAGGTCACGCCAGATAATCCCCAGCATACGCTTGCGACGAAAACGGCGGATTACCCGCTGCATCGCCTCTTCGTCTTCGGCACTCTCAAGTGACTCACTCAGCCAGCTAGCAAGCTCATCTCGACCTGGGTTTACGTCCAACTCACCGGCAATATCCAACTCGGCCAACCACTGGGGGTAGCGCACCAAGGTATCCAGCGCGAAGGTCGAGATGGTCAATACTTTAGCAAGCGCCTCGCGACGCTGCTCCGAAAGCCCTTGCCAATTACTGGAAGGCAATTCCTGCTTGGTCATCTCGGCGACATTATCGGCTTGAGCAAGCGCCTCGCGTAGCCGCTTCCAGGCGGATTGGGTGGCGGTATGTAACGACGCTGGCAGCGTCGACAACGGTAAGAAATCGTCGTTCACTTGCATAACTACCTCGCTGACAGCGCGTCAAAAACGTTCGCTTTCAATTACCTGCTTAGCTAAAGAATTTTTCCCAGCCCAATAGCCCCCAGGTAAGCCCGGCCATGATCAGCGACAGCATCACCGCCGCCGAACCAATATCCTTGGCCCGCCCTGAAAGCTCATGGTGCTCGGTACCAATCCGATCCACCACGTTCTCAATCGCACTATTAAGCAGCTCCACTATCAGTACAAAAAACAGACTACCCACTAGCAGTAGCCAACTGATAGGTCCTTCACCGATCCACCAGGCAAGCGGCAGCAGTACTACCGTAATGCCGACCTCTTGACGGAAAGCCGCCTCGTTTCTGAACGCCGCTTTCAGGCCTTTCCACGAATAGCGTGTGGAGTGAACCAAATGTGTTAAACCGGTATGCCCAGGTTTCATGCAGATCGCCTCACCTTGTGAGCGTAGAGTTTGTTCAATTCGCTAACATCATTGCTTCTAGATCCTGTGACAACGGATCCAGCACTTCAGTCCAGCTTAAATAAGGCGTACTGCCGTTACCATTGACCATGACACTAAACACCCCCCAGCGCCCTTGCGCAGTGCGAAAATAGCCCGCCGCGGCGCGTACTGCAAAAGGTTGGTTAAGCGTGCCGGTTTTGATCATGACATTGTTTTGAAACGTGGAGGAACCTCGCCGAATGAAGCGCATTACCCCGTTAGCGGGTGACTGAAAGGCCGCCACAAAGCTGGGAAACAGGCTACTTTGACGAAACATGTCCTCCAGCATTACGTTAACGCCCTGGGCCGATGTGCGGTTTTCAGTGGTCAGTCCGCTACCACTATACAATGTTAACGGCCCGTGCCCGGGCAGGCTGTGGGCGTAAGTTTCAATCGCCTGGCCCGCCTGGCGTAGCTGTGCCTGGGGTGTCTCGACGAGATCCAGCGCCAGCACATCGGCCATATAGTTATTGGAGTAGTTCATGATGCGCAGCAATAGCTCTTGCAGTGGCTGGCTGTCCACCGCCGCCAGACGCTGGGCGCTGCTAGGCGGCTGAGACGAGCTAACGCGCCACGCTTCGCGCACCTGTATACCCGCCTGGTTCAACATGCCCATTAGGACTTGCGCGGTTGTTTCGGCGGCATCCCCTGCGCCACGGTAGACATCGCGTGCAGTGGCATTGGTGGAGATCTGCCCCGTCAAGCGCATCACGTCGCCACGCTCATCGGTAATTCGTTCAGCGCTAATCTCAGTACCGCTATTGGCGGGGCGGGTGATTACTTGGTTATCAATGGTGATCAGCGACGTCTGGCTATCGCATAGCCCCACTTGGGCGGGCTCACCCGCGTTCGTCGCTGGTGCGACATTAACGCACCAGCTACCAAAGTTAACGCCAGCTGAGGAGAGCGGCGCGCTATAGGCATTGGCAACCCGAGTCAGGGCATTACAGCGGTCCGTGGTAATACAGTCCACTGACCCAAAGCGCCACTGGCTGACCACCAACGCCCCCTCTACCTCACGCACCCCGGCTAAGTGCAAACGCTGCACCAAGCGCCAAAGGTTCTCAGTGGTTAGGCCCGGGTCCCCGCCGCCCTCAAACACCAAGTCACCGCGTAACACCCCATTTTCAATGCTAGCGGAGCTGACCAGTTGGCTGGTAAAGCGGTGCTGGGGGCCAAAACGGTTTAGCGCCGCCGCCGACAAGTAGGCTTTAGTGACCGAAGCGGGCGACAGCTGTCGATCCGGGGTGATGCTGCCCAACAACGCATTGGCGCCTGCATCGGCATCCAAAAGGCGTGCTTCCGCGCTAATCGAAAAGCCTTTGCTCTGCAGTTGGCCCAGGCGATTGAAATCGGCGAACAGACTGGTGCTGGCACACAGCGCCAGTGTGGCTACACCTGTCACCAGCGACCAGCGCTGCATGCGCTTAACAGCAAAAAAACACCCCATTACAGCTCCTCAATGCACATTCATTTTTGAAAACATTTGCAGCATGACCACGCCTGCTACTATCAAACTAATTCCTATCACCGCCGGCAAATCAGGCTTTTCACCGAATACCACTATGCCGACCAAGGTGACCAGCACAATGCCCAGGCCTGCCCAAATCGCATAGGCAACCCCTACCGGCAGCGTGCGCAGCACCAGGCTGAGCAAATAAAAAGCTAACCCGTAACCCACTACCACCACCACGCTGGGTAGCGGGCGCGTGAAGCCCATGGAGGCTTTTAAGGCGCTCGTGGCGATCACTTCGGCCACAATCGCCAACACCAAATAGACAAACGTCATGTTCGCTCCAACTCAACGCATAAACGCCACAGAACCTGGCCACTCTGAGCATACTTAGCTTCGAAAGGGGTTAAATAGTCCCCTTTAGGCGCAATTTCAGTCACCGCTGCTTGTTTGCCGGTTACCTGTGCCACTGCCAAAGCAAACTCTTCAACGTAGAGGGACCAGTTGGAGCGCAACTCAAGATACCCGCCAAGCGCCAACAGTGTGGGTAAAACCGCATGGCCATGCCAGCGCATTTTTAGGTGCCCCGCCTTGGGATAAGGGTTCGGATAAAGGAGAAAGTGATACTCTGGCGCCCAGCCAGCCTGATAGGCCAAGCGCCAAAAGTCGACCAGATCCGCTCTTACCAGCAGCGCATTGTCAGGCAACTGGCCGTGGTCGCGCCCCAAACGATCCTCGCTGCGATCCACGCCGATTACCGCATGGGCAGGGAACTGCACCGCCAGTTGGCGGGTCGATATCCCCACGCCACAGCCCGAATCGAGTATCAACGGTGCCTGACGGCCCACGAACCACTCTGCCGCCAGGGCGAAACTGCGCTGCGTGTGTTCGGCGATTGGTTTACGTAGCGGATGCGTTAACGCTCGGCTCACTCGTCGGGCGAGATCCTGATGTGGGCCTGGCTGATTAGAAACCACTGGTCGAGAAGTATGCTGCATGCCATTACTCGGCTGAAAAGCGTGATTCTATCAGTCTCGAACGCTTGCGGCATGACGCCGTTGCTCAGCCGGTGCTATGATCACGCATAACGTGCTTCTTAGCGTACTTATTAAGCGCATGGTACTAGGCATCATATACCGAGTACTTTTGCCGATAATTGTTATTACCACCACCGCACCACGAGGAACCCGGCTTGTCACACTTACCGGTGATTGTCGGCATGGGCGGCATCAATCCCGCTGGCAGAACCTCTGGCCATCAGGCCTTCCGCCGCACCGTGCTTGATGCCCTTCCTGCTGACCAGCAACGCCAGACACTGGAAGGCTTGGCCGCGCTTATGCGTCTAGTCGAGCACTCCGAAGAGGGGTGGCACGATAGTCAAGGTCAGCCCGTAGAGGCCCCAGCGCAGTCGCTGCGCGATCAGGTGCTGAACCACACCCTGATCCGACGCAACGAAGACCCACGCTTTCTCGACCCTGGCATGCCGTCAAACCGGCAAGCCAGCATGCAGTTGGCCGAGCCGCTACGCTTTACCCTGCGCCGCCGCCAGTTACCCGAACACCTGCCGGAGGATTGGCAGGTGCGCGACATTGATGCCCGTGAGGTAGAAGTGAGCGTACCTGCAGGGGTGTTAGAGGTACTGCTTCCCGACGCGCAGTTACCCAAGGTACGCGCGGCGGCCCAGCTACCCAGCGGCTTTGACCCCGCAAACCTCTACCGCAGCGTGCACCACCCCCGCGGGCTATCGCTGGCGGTATTTGGTGCCAGCGACTGCCTGGGCGCCAGCGGTCTCTCTTGGGAGACGCTGCGCCAGCAGTTAAACCCGGATCATATTGCCGTTTACGCCGGGAACTCCATTGGCCAGCTAGACGATCAGGGCTGGGGCGGCTTACTGAAAAGCCTGGTGAGTGGTCAACGCGCCACCTCCAAGCAGATGCCTCTGGGCTATGGTCAAATGCCCGCCGACTTTTTGAATGCCTATGTGCTGGGTAGCGTAGGTGGCACCGGCGCAGCGTTAGGCGCCTGTGCCAGCTTTCTCTATAACCTGCGCCTGGGTATTGATGACATTCGCGCCGGACGCCGCCGTGTGGTGATGGTGGGTACCGCAGATGCCCCCATCACCCCGGAAATCATCGAGGGTTTCAGGGCCATGGGTGCGCTAGCTGACGACGCTGGTCTGAAAGCCCTGGATGCTCTGGAGCTGCTCACCGACAGCGATTATCAGCGCGCCTGCCGTCCGTTTGCGCGCAACTGTGGCTTTACCATGGCGGAAGCCAGCCAGTTCGTGCTACTGATGGACGATGCCCTAGCGTTGGAAGTCGGCGCGGATATTCTCGGTGCGGTGCCTGATGTGTTCGTTAATGCCGATGGTTACAAGCGCTCGATTTCGGCGCCGGGCATCGGCAACTACATCACCCTCGGCAAAGCGACTGCGTTGGTGCGCGATATGCTGGGCGAAAAATCCCTTAAAGAGCGCAGCTTTTTGCACGCTCACGGCACCAGCACACCCAAAAACCGCATTACCGAATCCCATGTGTTCGACGAAATTGCCCGCGCCAACGGCATTAGCGACTGGCCCGTAGTGGCGATTAAAGCCTTTATTGGCCACTCACAAGGCTCCGCGGCGGGCGACCAGTTGGCGAGCGCACTGGGTAGTTTTGCCCACGACTTGCTGCCGGGCATTCCCACGCTGGATACGGTGGCTGACGATGTCTATGCTGAGCGGCTGCGCTTTTCTCAAACGGCACAAACTTTTCGCGCGGACGCTGCTTTTATTAACGCCAAGGGCTTCGGCGGCAACAACGCCACCGGCGTGGTGCTTTCACCTGCAGTGACCGAACGCCTGCTGACGCAGCGCCACGGCGCGGCGGCGGTGAACGCCTGGAAAACCCGTCGCGAAACCACCCGCGAAGCGGCAGCGGCCTACTTGGCCCAGGCAGACCATGGCCACTACGCCCCACGCTATCAGTTTGGTGAAGCGGTGCTGGAGGGCCCAGAGCTGGATATTCACGCTGACCGGATTCATATCCCCGGTTACGACCACGCCGTCTCCTTAACCAGCGATAACCCGTTTGGCTGCCTGGACGAGGAGAGCGAGGAATGACCACGCGCAAACTGAATATCGCCGTCTACCCCGGCACCTTCGACCCTATCACCAATGGCCATTTTGACCTGATCGAGCGCGGCGCACGGATGTTCGACAAAGTGGTCATCGCGGTGGCGGCAAGCCCTGGCAAAAGCCCCCACCTCGACTTGGAAACGCGCATGAGCTTAGTGAAAGCGGTCTGCGCGCCGCTGCCCAACGTTGAGGTGATCGGCTTCTCGACCCTGCTCACAACCATGATGCACGAACAGGGTGCGACAATCATTCTGCGCGGCCTGCGCGCGGTCTCTGACTTTGAGTACGAGCTGCAGTTGGCCAATATGAACCGCGCACAAAACCCGGAGCTGGAGAGCGTGTTTTTAACCCCCGCGGTAGAAAATTCGTATATCTCTTCAACCATCGTGCGCGAAATTGCCAAGCTTGGCGGCGATATTTCCCCCCTGGTGCATCCTCAGGTCGCCGAAGCGCTGCGTAACCACTACACTAGCTAACCAACGCCATTGTTGAGTAAAACACTCAGGTATTGCTATTGATACCTTAGGGGTTTGTACGAAAAGTCGCTGAGCGAAGGCCAGACTAGGCAAAAATCGGCGAAAAAACGGAGTTTACAGGGTGTAAATGAGTATTTTGAGCCGATTTTTAACAACGTATGGACGAGCGCAAGCAGTTTTCGTGCAAAGCCCGAGTGTTAATGCCATCTGCGAGGTATGCCCATGGCCCTGATGATTACCGACGAGTGCATTAACTGCGACGTCTGCGAGCCCGAATGCCCCAATGATGCGATCTCCCCCGGTGAGGAGATCTACGTCATTGACCCTAATCTATGCACCGAGTGCGTGGGTCACTATGACGAACCTCAATGCCAACAGGTCTGCCCGGTGGACTGCATTCCACTTGACCCTGAACGCCACGAAAGCCAAGAACAGTTGATGAAGAAGTACCGCATCATCACTGCCGCCTAAACCCAATGCGGATTTGGGCCCTTGCTTGGCCAATCATCCTCTCCAATATCACCGTCCCACTGCTCGGGTTGGTGGATACCGCTGTGGTCGGGCACTTGCCCGACTCCCGCTACTTAGCCGGCGTTACCCTCGGCGCCACACTGTTTAGCTTCCTCTATTGGGGGTTTGGCTTTTTGCGCATGGGTACTACGGGGCTAGTCGCCCAAGCCATGGGGCGCGAGAGCGATACAGACGTGCGCAACCTGCTGGGGCAGTCGCTGATCATGGCGCTGGTGATTGGTAGCCTGCTGATTGTGTTTGCCTCGCCGCTGATTACGCTCGGTTTATGGCTCTTAGATGGTAGTGAAGTAGCGACCGATTTAGCCCGCGAGTACGCCCATATACGCCTCTGGTCTGCACCGGCGGTGCTCGCCAACTACGCCATTCTGGGCTGGTTTTTGGGCCAACAGAACTCCCGCGTTACGCTAATGATTCTACTGCTCACCAACAGCGTTAATATCGTGCTGGATTTATGGTTTGTGGTGGGTCTGGGAATGACCAGCAACGGCGTGGCCTGGGCGAGCGTAATCGCTGACTACAGTGCCCTAGCGTTTGGTAGCTACCTGGTGCTACGCCAGCTAACCCGACTGGATGGCCATTTTTTGCGCGAGCGTCTGCTGGCACTCGCAGCTTACACAGCCCTGTTTAACGTCAACGCCAACCTATTTGTGCGCACTCTCGGCCTGCTGTTTGCCATGGCGTTCTTTACCGCCCAGGGTGCTCGTCAAGGCGACACAGTGCTTGCTGCCAACGCTGTGCTGCTACAATTTATCATGCTCACCAGCTACGCCCTGGACGGTTTTGCCCACGCTGCCGAATCACTGATTGGGCGCGCCTATGGCCGTCAGGATTGGCAGGAATTTGCCGCCACTGTGCGCGCCGCCGCGCGATTTTCATTATGGACGGCTGGCGCTGCCGCCCTGCTGTTCGCGCTGGGCGGCAATGCGCTCATAGCGCTGCTCACCGGCCTTGAAGAGGTGCGTGCAACTGCGGCGCAGTACTTGCCCTGGATGGTCGTCATGCCGCTGATTGCGGTATGGAGCTACCTCCTTGATGGGGTGTTTATTGGCACCACTGCGGTACGTGAAATGCGTAACAGTATCTTTATTGGCCTAGCCGCCTATCTGCCCATTTGGTGGCTAACCCAGGGATTGGGCAATCATGGGCTCTGGCTGGCGTTTATGCTGTTCACGCTGGTGCGCTCGGCGGTGCTGATCGCCTACTACTATTTTCACTACCATCGCCCCTACCGGTTAAACCATTAGCGTTAAAACAGGCGCAATTAACCTCAACTACGCTAACGTAAGATTAAGCGGGCAGCTTCAACGTGAAAATTTCCGTACTCACCCGTATATTAGCTATGCCGTTACACTTCCAAGACCTTGCTTAGCCACTTCCTAATAATGAATAAAGAGAGCATCCCATGCTTAAAATGATCTCAAAACCGGCGGTAAAGCTGGTGGAGCGCTATCTCCCCGACCCGTATATTTTCGTACTATTGCTGACATTAATTGCCTCGGCCGCCGCAATCGCCATTGAGCGGCAAACACCGCTGGCAGTACTGCGCTTCTGGGGTGATGGCTTCTGGGGCTTGCTGACGTTCTCTATGCAGATGCTGCTGGTGCTGGTCACCGGTTTTATGCTGGCAAGCTCACCGCCAGTAAAACGCATTCTGCAGAAAATAGCCGGTACTGCGAAATCCCCTGGCGGTGCAATCATCCTAGTGACGCTGGTCTCATTGGCGGCCAGCTGGATTAACTGGGGGTTTGGCCTTGTGGTCGGCGCGCTATTTGCCAAAGAGCTGGCCCGGTTGATCCGCGTTGACTATCGGCTATTAGTGGCCAGTGCTTACTCAGGCTTTGTGGTGTGGCACGGCGGTTTGGCAGGTTCAATCCCGCTAACCATCGCTACCGAAGGGCATTTTTCCGCCGATCAAATTGGAGTGATTGGTACCGGCTCTACGATTTTCGCCTTCTTCAACCTCGCTATTGTGGCCTGCCTATTTATTGCCATCCCACTGGTAAACCGCATGATGCTGCCGGATGAGAAGGATAGCGTCTATGTCGACCCAAATGTTCTGAATGACGAGCCCGAGCCGGTTGGCCGCATTACTCGCCCTGCTGAACGCCTGGAAAATAGCTTTACCCTCGCCCTGCTGGTCGGAGTGCCGGGGCTGCTGTTCTTGCTTGATCACTTCCTGTTACGAAGTGGCGGCTTAAACCTTAACGTCGTTAACTTTATGTTTCTGTTCCTAGCCATTGTGTTGCACCGCACGCCACGTAATCTGCTCAATAGCCTGCACGAAGCGATTAAAGGCGGCGCGGGGATTGTCATCCAATTCCCATTTTACGCTGGCATCATGGCCATCATGGTGCAGTCCGGACTAGCAGAGAGCATGTCCGAGTGGCTGGTCTCCTTTGCCACCACCAATACACTGCCGTTCTGGTCGTTTATCAGCGCGGGTATTGTCAACCTATTCGTCCCTTCCGGCGGCGGCCAGTGGGCAGTTCAGGCACCGGTGATGCTACCGGCTGCTCAGGCCTTAGGAGCTGATATTCCGAGGGTTGCCATGGCGGTGGCTTGGGGCGATGCCTGGACTAACCTGCTACAGCCCTTCTGGGCACTCCCGGTGCTCGCCATTGCGGGCCTAAAGGCGAAAGATATTATGGGCTTCTGCCTGATTCAGCTTTTTATCACCGGCATTATTATTTCCGTCGGTCTGGTATGGTTTTAAACAACCGCCAATGACTGCCCGTCGCTCAGTTTGCCAAGCATATGAGTAGCGGGCAGCCGTTATTGGGCTCAAGTAACAGCAGGAGCACCGTATGACAGATGCCGAGATCAGCGCGAACGCTGCCCTACCTGGGCAGCATGAACTCTCCATGACCGTACTGATGACGCCCGATATGGCGAATTTCAGCGGCAAAGTGCATGGTGGCGCAATTCTTAAAAAGCTCGATGAAGTCGCTTTTGCTTGCGCCAGCCGCTATTCGGGCCACTATGTGGTGACGCTGTCGGTGGATCAGGTGTTGTTTAAGCAGCCGATTCATGTCGGCGAGCTGGTCACCTTTCTAGCCAGCGTTAATCATGTTGGTCGCTCGTCGATGGAAGTGGGCATCAAGGTCGTGGCTGAAGATATTCGTAATAAGCTGATCCGTCATACCAACAGTTGCTACCTCACCATGGTAGCGGTGGACGCTGATGGTAAACCCGCTAGCGTACCGCCGCTCAAGTTGGCCACACCGCTCCAGGAACTGCGTTTTGAAAAGGCGGCACTGCGCAAAAAATTACGCAAACAGGCAGAAAAAGAGGAACTGCTGACCCAGCAGCATTACCAGTCCCAGGCCCATTAAAGACCCAACGACAAGGAGTTCGTATGCCCGCCAGGGAACGCTATCCACACCTGCCTAAAGCGGTTGAATACGCCCATATTGGTTGGGATTTTTTTATCCTGGCGCTAGTGGTGATTAATCTATCGCTACTGCTGTTTGATTCGCTGTTTCTGCTTGACCCTATTAACCAGGGCATCGCCAACCTCGCCCCCGGTTTTCACACCTTCTACGATGACGTGATTCATAGCCGTTTTATCACCATCGACCTGGTATTTGTCAGCTTTTTTATCGCCGACGTACTGCTGGGCTGGTCAATCGCGATTGCCGAGCGGCGCTACCACCGCTGGTTTTTCTACCCCTTCGTGCACTGGTACGATGTGCTGGGCTGCATTCCCCTCGCGGGCTTCCGACTACTGCGTATTTTACGCGTTGTATCGTTAATCAATCGGCTGCATCGCCTCGGCCTTATTGATGTTACCCACTGGTACATCTATCAATTTGTGGCCAAGTATTACGACATTCTGCTTGAGGAGCTTTCCGACCGCATCGCCCTGCGTCTATTGGGCAATGTACAGCAGCAGATACGCGCCAGCGATTCGCTGACCGAGCGCGTGATTGAACGTGTGATCATGCCCCGCAAAGCTCAGCTGATTCATGAGATCGCTCAGCGGCTGGAGAGCACTATCGGCAAAGCCTACCAGCACAACCGCCAATCCATTATGGCGGCAATCAGTGATTTAGTTAGCCGCACGCTACGGGAAAGCCCCGAGATTCAGCGCCTTAATCGCCTGCCCATGGGGCAGCAGGCCACCAGCGCGATGGAAGCATCACTCAGCGGCGTTGCTCAACGGCTAGTCGATGAGCTGCTGCTAGGCATTCATTCGGATGAGTTTAGGCAGTTAGTGGAGCGCACCGCCGACAGCGGCTTCGACACCTGGCTGACGGTTGACGAAGGCAGCAACCGGGTCACCGAGCAGGTGCTGTACGACGTCCTCGAAATGCTTAAAGACCAGGTGCGCCACCAGGGCTGGAAAGACCGCTACGAGTAATTCACAAAGTGACAGGGGCTAATGGGCGTTCGGTTAAACAGGCGGCGACGATACTCAATGCCTGAATCAGTTCACTGCGATCCGCCGCGGCCCCAACACATAGCCGAATCGCTTGGGGCGCTGGCGTGCTCCCGACACAAAAGGGCTCTGCGCTGCTGACCTTAACGCCCCGCTGCAGTAGCCGTTCACACAGCTCTACGGCCCGGCTCCCCTCTGGCAGCGCAAGCCATACATTGCTGCTGTGCGAACGCCCGCTTAAGGAAAAATCTTTTAGCCATTCGGCAGCCAACTGCTGACGCTCCGCGAGCTCCTGAGTTTGCCAGGTAAGTAATTTTTCCGCCGCGGCCTGATTAATCCAATGGCAAACCACATCGACCATTAGCGGTGGCACCATCCAACTCTGAGCGCGAAGGCCTGTCGCTAACCGCTCGTGCAAGCTTTTAGGCGCACGCAGTACGCCAATTCGTAGCCCACCCGCCAGCACTTTAGCGGTACTAAACACAAACAGCGTGCGCTCCGGCGCAAGCCTGTAAAGGGGTGTACCGCGCTGCTCAGCGGGTAGATACTGCACGCCATCTTCAATCAGCCAGATATCGTAGCGCCGTGCCAACGTTACCAGTCGCTCGCGGCGCGATTCGCTTAAACACGCGCCGGTGGGGTTGTTCTGTTCCGGCGTTAGATAAATCGCTCTAGGTGGCTGCCGGGCACACTGCGCCTCAAGCAGATCCATGCGCATCCCTTCACTGTCTTGACCAATGCCTACCAACTTTAGATGCCCCTGCTGCGCAGCGCTGATGGCACCGGGATAGGTCAAGGCATCAGCGGCCAACAGCTCGCCCGGCCTTAGCAAGGTGCTGAGCGCCAAACTAAGGCCATGCTGCCCCCCCTGGGTAATGAGCAGCTCATCGGCCATCAGCGGCATACCCAAAGTATTTAACCAGCGAGCGAGTACTTCACGATGCTCATAACGCCCCTGGGCCTGTTGGTAAGTAACACCACGTGCTAATGCTGCCCCGGATTGACTTAAAGCGACCAGCGCTTCGCTCAACAGCGTCTGCCGCAACGGGTGGGGCGGTGGCAGGCTAAGGCTTAAATCGATCACACCGGCCGTTTCGTCAGCGGGAAACGTCAGGCTAAAAGCATTGTTTTGGTCTTGGCTCTTCACATAGGTGCCGCTACCCACCCGTGCCGACACCCAGCCATTGCGTTCAGCCTCAGCGTACCCCCGGGTTACCGTGCCAATGGTCACACCTAGCGCATCCGCCAAGCGGCGCTGGGGCGGCAATCGCTCCCCTGGCAGTAGTGTTCCCGCCTGGATAGCGGCTTCAATGGCACTGGCAATAGCGCGGTAACGTGAACCAGAAAATTCAGCTAGCGAAGGCACCCACATTGTCATGGTGACAATAAAACCTTTGACGTCAATTTAAACCCCATTATGCTAGCAAAAGCGGCAACAAAACAATCCTTATCACCAAATTGTATGGATACAATAAATGAATAGCGAATGGGTAATCCTCGGTCCGGCCGCGCTCTATATGATGTCGATGACGCTTACCCCAGGGCCGAACAACGTTATGCTTACCGCCTCTGGCGCTAACTTCGGCTTTAGGCGTACGCTGCCGCATATGTGGGGGATTTTAGGCGGCTGCTTTTTGTTGTTTGCAGGTATAGCACTGGGCTTGGGCGTGCTGTTTGAACGCTACCCGGCGATTCAAACGGCACTGCGCTGGATAGGCAGCGCGTATTTGCTCTATTTGGCTTGGAAAATTGCCAGCGCCCCGCCGCCCAATCTTAAGGCGCAGACCCATAGCGTACCCTTTACATTTTGGCAGGCAGCGGCGTTTCAGTTTGCCAATCCTAAAGCGTGGGTAATGGGGCTGGCGCTGATGGCGGGTTTTCTGCCCGAAAGCGGTCAGCCGATAGTCAACGCGCTAGTGCTGGCGGGCTTTGCTGAACTAGTGGGACTACCGTGCATCGCTTTGTGGGCCGCCTTTGGCACGGCGATTGGGCAGTGGATCAAAACGGAGGCCGCGTGGCGGGCGTTCAATATCACCATGGGGGCAATGACCGCCGCCTGCGTCGTGCTGATTTTAGGTTAGCCTGAAAACGAGCTGTGCTCGGCTACCGTTAGCCGCAGCGCAGCGCTTCAATGCCGTCTTGATCATCAAGATGGATATTTAAGCGATCCGGACGGTGATCCATGGTGGCCATACTACCAGGGCGCAGCACGCGTACTTGCCGAGCGCCGCTATCGCTTTGTAACTGCGCAACGTTAGCCTCGTCGAAGGGCTCACCGATAGCGGATTGAATAGCGTCTAGATCACAGCTGGCAGCCTGTTCACCGCTGGAACCGTTCGGCGCTACCGTTGGCGGCGGTGGCGCTGCGTCTACGTCGTCGTTGGCAGGGGAAATCGGCATTTGGGAACTAACGCAGGCCGTTAACAACAGTGCACAAGCGCTAACAGCAGCGAACTTAGCCAGAGTAATACGGGGTTTCATCCTTGAATCTCCAAAAATAGGGGCATGGAAACCGGTTATAAAAACCAACGGGCCGGGCGTTAGCCTAGCCCGTAGGATACCACTTGCTTTAAAACACAGTCTTACTTAATTATTCAGCGGCATCTTGGACGGCTTTACCGCCCTCTTGCACATCCTGACCAGCGCCAGAGATGGTGTTACAACCAGTTAGAACACCCGCTGTCATCAGCAGCATAAAGCTCATGGCCAATAATTTTTTCATTTTCCGTTCTCCTTAACGAGTCATTCAACATCGGGAAACTCCACTGGCAACGTCATTTGCCTCTTGGGAGTTTTTTCAGGGTAACAGCGTTTTGGCAATCGCGCTCGCTTTCCCTACGTCGCTTCGAGGCGACTATACTAGCAATTACCTAAACCCTTGCCCGGAGCCTATCCTTTGATCAAATTCGAGCTGGATGAACGCCTTGCCGCCGACACCTTCCCCATCGCAGACCTTCCGCTAAGCCGCGTGCTATTAATGAATGACGCACGCTATCCCTGGGTGATTCTAGTACCGCGCCACGCCTCTATTAGCGAAGTATTTGAGCTTCCTGCTGACGACCAGCAGCAGCTGTGGCGGGAAGCCACTCAGCTAGGTGAAGCAATGAAAACAGCGCTTGAGGGGGACAAAATCAATATTGCCTCGCTAGGCAATGTGGTTAGCCAACTGCATGTACACGTTGTGCTTAGACGGCACAGCGATGCGACCTGGCCGGCACCGGTATGGGGCAATGGCAGCCCCGAACCCTACGACCTGGATGGCCAGGCGCAGTTACGGGATCAGTTACTGGCACTTATCGACGGGCTTGATATATAGACGACTTTTACCCCGTTAATGGGTGGCCTTGACGAGCAGGTGGCTCATTGAGGAGCGGCCCACTGGCAGGCTGTGCGACGCCCGCAACGCTAAGCGAAATCCCTATTACTACTATCAGCGCACCACCGGCCAAGGCCACCCAGCCGGTGGCTTTTTGTACGCTGCGCTGGCTGTACTGCTGCTTGGATAAGCGCCGCTGCGCCCAGCCACGGGCAAAAATGCTCGCCAGGGCAAGCGCTGATACGGTTATCCCAGTGCCGATCGACATGGCCACTACCGATGCTACCCCCACCTCAAACTGACCCAGCAAGCTGGCTGCCCCCAGCATTAATACCGCCCCACTACAGGGACGCATACCAATAGCACCGACCGTCATCATCGCCGTACGCCAATCTAACGCCTGATGCGGTTCAATATGGTGAGCACCACCGCAACAGTGGCTGTGGTCATGACCATGGCTATGTTCGTGGTTTGGATTATGTTCATGGTCTTGATTATGTTCATGGCCTGGGCTGTGCGAATGAGCCGCTCGCTCCGGCTGATAGGCTCGCCGCAACTGCTTGACGGCCCGCCAGCATAGCCACGCCCCTAACGCCGCCACCAGCAGAAAACTAGCCTGCTCTACCCAGGCAACGCTACCCATGGCCTGCCGGGTTATCCAGCCTAGGCCGTAAACCAGCACAACGACCAGCGCAATGGCGGTCACGCCTTGCAGTAAGGAGGCAGCAAAAGAGAGCCCCAAGGCGCGCTTTACCGCACCGCCGTGGGAGGCTAAGTAGGTCGCCAAGACGGCTTTACCGTGCCCCGGCCCGGCGGCATGAAAGACGCCATAAGCGAAGCTAATGCCTAGCAGGCTCACCCAGGTCGCCATGGTGGGGGTGCGCGACAGTTCGGTAATCGCCAGCGTTAGCGAACGGTGCAGATCACGCTGCCAACCAAGTAGCTGATAGCTCACGCTCTGAAACCCGCCTTGCCAAACGATGATGAGCACTGCTGCGGCTAGCAGCAGACCCAGCATTAACCCTAATTGACGTGTAAAGGGCCGTGTTAAAAACATTTAACCGCTCCACCGAAAAAGCTGTTATAAAGTAACAAGGCCATAAAATAGCACGGCTCTGCCTGTTTTCGAACAGCGCCTAGCGACAATCAACTTGGCCGGTTTCGGCAAAATAGCGCCCCAAGCCGGGCTCACCACTCTCATCTTTATCGAGCAGCGCCGCTTGCATCACCAACTCAGGGTCGGGATCCGCGGGGAGAATAGACAACTCACAGACAGGCTCACCGTGAAGTATCAGTGCATCATCCCGTGGCTGGCCACCTTCCTCCTCGTGCACCACTTCGATGTAGTAGGTGGGGTCAAACACTTGGTAGCTAAGCATGGCATCTGTCAGCGGTTGGGGCGCTTCCAGCGGCAGGATAAACATAAAGGTAAGCCGCCCATCCCGCTCCATGGCGGTATATTCGCTTACCTCACCCAACGCCTGGCGT
The DNA here is from genome assembly GCF_000830495.1 of Halomonas sp. KHS3. Taxonomy (NCBI): domain Bacteria; kingdom Pseudomonadati; phylum Pseudomonadota; class Gammaproteobacteria; order Oceanospirillales; family Halomonadaceae; genus Halomonas; species Halomonas sp. KHS3. The sequence continues at coordinate 76,368 of NZ_JWHY01000013.1, forward strand.
TCACCATTAATACTCACTTCGGTTAAATAGTGCTGCGCGGCGAGATTATCGCGAATCTCTTTGCCAAGCTGATCCAGCCCCTCCTCTAGACTGGCGTTTTCCACCTGCTGTAGTTCTTCAAAAACGACCAGGCTGTAGAAGGGATCCATCCGCCAGGTTTGATGCAGGCCACTCACCATGCCCTGATCATCGGTGATGACCCGCACACTCAGGTCGATCCAGCCGTGAGGGTGGGCACGGGCATCGGGGCTGACCACAAAGCCACTCATACCCAAGCAAACGGCTACTGCGGTACCCGCCCACTTCATGGCGCGACACCTAATTTATGTTGCAAGGCGACAAGCCAAGGGTCGAGCAAATAGGGCGGCAAGGGCTGACTTCCCTTCAGCGCCGACACACTAACGCGGCTGCCCCTGCCCTCTTCGCTTACCTGCAGTTGCAGGCGATACTCCGGCCAGCGGGCAAGGGATGCCTCGGCGCGCCCCAACGACAGATCCGCATGGCGTACCACATAGCCCTGCTCCACCATCAATTCCACGGCTTCGCGGAAGGTTTCCTCTGAAGAGGTAGCGTAAACCAGTTCACGGGGTTCCAAAGGCGTTGTCGTCGCGCAGCCAACCAATCCACCCAGTAGCCCGATTAACAACCAGTGGCGCATTCTCATAACGGCCTCCCGGTCGCAGGGACGGTTTGCGTAAAACTGGTTTGAAAGCGCTGACAGAAATCGTCGTTGCTGGCACTGTAGGATTCACGCAGATCACCCCAGTGATCGAAGCGGCGAATATCTCGGGATATACGTATATGCGTGTCGTCCACCAATAGCGATACACGCTCCACCTCCACCGGCTGCTGGCCCACGCCACCGCCATAACCAATCCCCCCGATGCCAAAACCGACACCGGAACCACCGCGCCCTATGCCCACACCACCAAACAGGCGCATTCCACGCCCATAGCTGTAGGCATCATCGTAAGGATCATAATAGCCGTGCAGTGGCCGTTCGCGGCTGGCGCTGATCAAGCCCAGGGAAGTATCGGTAGAGTTCAGGGTAAACCCCCACTCGGTGAGCACCTCAACGCTGGTTTCCAGCGCCCGCTCATGGGTGGCGGGGAAATAGCACGAAGCCGCTGGCGCTGGTTCCGCTTGGGGCAGACGGTCAGGAACCACTTGGCAGCCAGCAAGTACCAGCAGACAGGTTAAGCTTATGGGTATCGACTTCATGTTAGTCCCTCTAAATGGGCGAGGCCGCTGGTTTGGCGCAGGCTAGCGCGCTAAGCTCGCCAAAAGTGGTCATACTTAACTGACATTGTAGGGTAATGAAGACACCGTATTGAAGACACCGTTTTGCGGAGATCGTGCTAATGAATGTTTTGCTTTGCCCCGACAGCTTCAAAGATGCACTGAGCGCCCAAGACGCCGCAACTGCCATGGCGCGGGGCGTGCAGCGCGCTGCACCTGAGGCGCACATTCAAGTCTGCCCTTTAGCGGACGGCGGCGAAGGCAGTCTAGACGCACTCATCGCCGCTACTGGTGCCGAGCGGCGCCAGCTAAACGTTCAAGATGCCCTGGGCCGCCCTCGTCAAGCAGCCTGGGGATGGCTGAGCGACCAGCGTACCGCGTTTATTGAGCTGGCTGAAGCCAGCGGATTACAGCACTTAGCGGCCGACGAGCGTAATGCGCTACACACCTCTACCTTTGGGGTGGGTGAACTACTGCTGGCGGCACTGGATCAAGGCGCAGAAAAAGCGCTTTTGCTGCTTGGCGGCAGCGCCACCAATGACGGCGGCGCCGGTATGCTGCAGGCACTGGGCGCGCGCTTTTTAGATCAGAGCGGCGAACTGCTTCCCCCCGGCGGCGCGGCGCTTAACCAATTGGCTAGCTTAGAACTCGATGGACTAGACCCGCGGTTAGCCAAGTTTAGCCTGGAAGCCGCCGTTGATGTGGACAACCCGCTGCTAGGCGAACGTGGTGCCAGCGCGGTATTTGGCCCGCAAAAAGGTGCATCACCTGAAGAGGTCGAGCAGTTGGATCGTGCGCTGGGTCACTTCGCCGATATCAGCGCTCATGCATTAAGCGATGATTATCGAATGCTACCGGGCGTAGGGGCCGCGGGCGGTATGGGGTTTGCGGCCAAGGCTTTTTTAAATGCCACGCTAAAGCCCGGTATTGAGATGATTATGCAGCAGGCCGGCATGGCTTCGCTGTTGGCCCGTGCCGACCTGGTGATTACCGGCGAAGGCCGTTTGGATGGGCAGAGCCTGGCGGGTAAAACGCCCATCGGCGTTTCCCGTGCTGCCAAACGTCTCCACAAACCCGTCATCGTGCTGGCGGGCAGCCTAGGCGATGGTTGGCAAGCCTGTTTTGATGAAGGCGTCACCGCCGCTTTCGCGTTAGCCGATGGCCCCATGACGTTAGCTGACGCACTACCGCGCACCGCTAAACTGCTGGAAGCGCGCTGTGAAAGCCTGCTTCGTCTGTGGGTACACAGACCTTGAAATGTATGTAGACCTTGAAAAAAGCTCTCGCCGCCAGCATCTATTAAATCAGCAAAGGGTAACGAAAGTGGCTTAATGTCGAAGCACCAATGGCAAAGCGCTAATTTCAAAGTTCTATTTCAAAGATCTATGGCCGCGATGCAAAAAACTTGTTTTGCATCGCTACAGTTACACCCTATTCTGAAAGCACGCATCAACCGCCGCCTACTGTGGCATAAACACTGCGGCATAAAGAGGAAGCAGGATATGACTGACACCAACAGCATTGGCCTACACGAAGGTAGCGCTAGTCAACTCGCAGAAAAGCTCAACCACCTGCTGGCCAATTACCAAATTTTCTATATGAACGTACGCGGCTACCACTGGAATGTTCGCGGTAGCGACTTTTTCGAGCTGCACGCCAAGTTTGAAGAGTTCTACACCGACCTGCTGACCAAAGTGGACGAGGTTGCCGAGCGCATCCTGACCCTGGGTCACAAGCCGGTACACGCCTACAGCGACTACGTAACGCTGTCGCGCATTCAGGAAGATAAAGACGTTCACGATGGCACCACCTGCGTCAAAGGCGTGCTGAAAGGCTACCAAACCATCATTGAGCTGCAGCGTGAGCTGCTGGCGCTTGCCTCTGACGCCGACGATGAAGGTACCGCGGCGCAAGCCGGTGACTACATTCGCGAGCAGGAAAAAACCATCTGGATGCTCAACGCCTATTTAAGCAAGTAAGCGTCATCTTTTGATGTAAGAACGGCACCGTCTTGAACTGACCCCATAAACTTGGACAGTGAAAAACTAAGCAGCCAAGGCCTGATTTCGGTACTGCACCGGACTCAGGCCTTTTAATTTGGTCTTAATCC
>NZ_JWHY01000014.1:0-77230 GCF_000830495.1 Halomonas sp. KHS3
CAATGACCAGGCGATGAAAGCCACAACGGCAATGAGAATAACGACGGGTACAAAGATGCTGGCGACTTTGTCGGCAAGCCCTTGAATGGGTGCGCGGCTGCGCTGGGCGCTGGCGACCATTTGCACAATCTGCGACAGCATGGTGTCCTGGCCCACCTTGTCAGCGCGCATGACAAAGGATCCTTGACCATTGATACTGCCGCCAATGACGCCATCGCCGACTTCCTTTTTCACCGCTAGTGGTTCGCCGGTAACCATGGATTCGTCAACGTTGGAGCGACCTTCCATCACTTCGCCATCTAATGGCACCTTATCGCCGGGGCGCACCCGGAGACGGTCCCCTACCTGAACCTGGTCAAGGGAGATATCTTCCTCATTGCCCTGATCATCAAGGCGTCGAGCGGTAGCGGGCGCTAGGTCGAGCAGAGCGCGAATAGCGCCAGAGGTTTTTTCACGAGCGCGTAGCTCTAATACTTGTCCTAGTAAAACTAAAACGACAATCACTGCTGCCGCTTCAAAATAAACGGCCACCGAGCCATCGGCTTGACGAAAGGCATCGGGAAAGATGCCCGGAGTGAGGGTGGCCAGCAAACTGTAGATCAATGCGGTGCCGGTACCTATCGCGATTAGCGTGAACATATTAAGGCTGCGATGCACTAGCGAACGCCATCCGCGTACAAAGAATGGCCAACCTGCCCAGACGACTACCGGCGTTGCCAGCAGCAGTTGAATCCAGTTAGAGGTTTGCTGGGAAATAAAATGCATAAGGCCAAACACGTGGCCACCCATTTCTAGGGCAAACACGGGCAGGGTCAATACTAGGCCGATCCAGAAGCGCCTGGTCATGTCCTTGAGTTCGTCTGAAGGGCCGGTGTCAGCAGAGACGGTCTCAGGTTCCAACGCCATGCCGCAGATTGGGCAGTCGCCTGGCCCTTCTCGTCGAACTTCTGGGTGCATCGGGCAAGTATAAATAGAACCCGAGGGTACTGACGCTTGTGACTGTTTGCTTGGCTCAAGATACGCATCAGGCTTGGCAACAAACTTTTCCTGACACTTTTCTGAGCAGAAGTACCATGTTTTACCCGCGTGATTGGCACGGTGGTGAGTAGCATGGGGATCAACGTCCATGCCACAAACAGGGTCTTTCACTTTTGTCTCGGCATGGTCTTCAGACATCGTTCATTCCCCCGGTTTGGCGAACAAGGCGCACGACCTCGTGCTCTTTTAAGTTCTAATAGCTCTAATAGTCTAGAACTCATGTGCAGCCTTTAAGTCAAATATGTGGCATGGCAGGTGTTTGTATCAGCCTACCAAGAGGTGTTGTGTCTGGCGATTACACGGTGGATGTAGCAAAAATCCCACCTAAAACATTACCCTGACACCCGCAACCACGCCGGTGTCTTCGCTACTAACCCCACTAGCTCGAGTAAGGTCGGCGGTATCGCCATACTCTTTTACCCAGTAAGCGCCCACGTACGGAGCGAAGCGGCGGGTGACCTCGTAGCCGAGACGCATCCCCACACGCACTGAGTTGAGCCCCTCGCCCACACCAAACTCCTCGACTTCACTGGCAGCAACGGCAATTTCAGTACGTGGTTGAAGATAAAGGCGTTGTGTCAGGCGCAGGTCGTATTCGCCCTCAAAGCTGGCGGCTAGATCGCCGTCATCGCTCAGCTGTAGGGCGACATCGGTTTCGATGCCGTAGGGCATCACGCCTTGCAGGCCCACCACAGCATAGGTTCGCTCGGCGTGGTCATCGGAAAATACGCCACCCTGATAACCCACGCCGCCCTGTAACTCCCAAAAGTCGGCAACCAGGCGGCTGTAGAGCAGTTCAAGGGATTCGAACTCGGCATCCTCGCCGTCGCCCTGGACGTTCTCGCCTTCCGACTTAAGGTATACACGATTAATATCACCGCCGTACCAGCCTTGAAAGTCCCAAACAACGGCCTCTTCGCCGTTGTCGGGCACGCTATATTCAAGGCGATCAAAGAGCGCCATCCCCATATTGTGTTCCATCATCGGGGCTGGCCAATCATTCGGCGCGTCGTAACCATCTTCCGCCTGGGCAGCGGTGGTCATGGCAAACGCTAAGCTAATGCCAGTGAAGTAGAACTTGGCTTTCATACTGCCTCCTTAAGAAACCTGAACAACGCGGAACATGCCAGCATCCATGTGATAAAGCAGATGGCAATGGAAGGCCCAACTGCCTTCGGCATCTGCCGTGATCAGCGCCGAAACCCGCTCGCCGGGCTTAACATTCAGGGTGTGTTTACGCGGAATCAGCTCACCCTGACCGTTTTCCAGCTCCATCCACATGCCGTGTAGGTGAATGGGGTGTTCCATCATGGTGTCGTTGATCAGTATTAGGCGCAGCCGCTCGTCTTTCTCGAAGTGAATTGGCCCAGTTACTTCGCTAAACTTCTTGCCGTCGAACGACCACATGTAGCGTTCCATGTTGCCGGTGAGGTGCAGTTCAAGCTCGCGTCTGGGCTCGCGGCGGTCGGGCCATGGCGTGAAGGCCTTCAAGTCTCGGTAAACCAGAACACGACGCTCATCGGGGTCAATGCCTATGCCCACTTGACCATAGCGTGAGCCCGGCTGGGCGTCGCCAGCTGCCAACATACCGCTTGCGAGCATGTTGCGCTGCTCTCCGGCCATGCCATTGGAGTGATCCATGTTGTTCATACCCGACATATCCGAATGGTCTATTCCCTCCATGTTGGAATGATCCATACCCTCCATATTTGACATAGCCGAGTGATCCATTTCTTCCATGCTGGCGTGGTCCATCCCCTGCATGTTCGACATGCCCGAATGGTCCATTCCTTCCATAGTGGAATGATCCATGCTGGTCATGCCGTGGGCACCCATGGCTTCCATACCGCGGTCAGCAATTTGGCGACGGTCCGGAATCTCCGCCTGCATGCCTTCGCGCGGGGCTAAAGTGGCGCGAGCGTAGCCGCTGCGATCCATGGATTCGGCGAAGATGGTGTAGGCCTGATCGTCTTCGGGTGACACCAAAACGTCGTAGGTTTCGGCAACGCCGATTCGGAACTCATCGACAGGTACGGGCTGAACCGGTTGGCCGTCGGCGGCCACTACGGTCATTTTGAGGCCGGGTATACGTACATCAAAGTAGGACATCGCCGAGCCGTTGATCACTCGCAGTCGTACACGTTCGCCCGGCTTGAACAGCGCGCTCCAGTTTTCCTCAGGGGAATGGCCGTTGAGTAGGTAGGTGTAGGTGCTGCCAGTGACATCCGCGATGTCCCGCGAACTCATACGCATTTTGGCCCACATGCCGCGCATCTCGGCGGTGGGGGCCAAGCCGTTTTGCCGTACATCGGCGAAGAAATCGGCAACCGTGCGTTCCTGGAAGTTGTAGTAGCCCTCCATGGTTTTCAGGTTGCGAAACATCGACATGGGGTCTTCAAAGGTCCAGTCGGTGAGCAGTATCACGTGCTCGCGGTCATAGCGGAAGGTTTCGCGCTCGGCGGCGTCGATAATCAGCGGCCCCACGTGGCCTAGCTGCTCCTGCATGCCGGAGTGGCTGTGATACCAGTAGGTGCCATTCTGGCGCACAGGGAAACGGTAGGTGAAGGTTTCACCGGGCGCAATGCCAGCAAAGCTTACCCCTGGTACCCCATCCATTTCCGGGGGCAGAATTAAGCCGTGCCAGTGAATGGAGGTGGACTCATCGAGCAGATTGGTGACGCGCAGCACTGCGTCCTGGCCTTCCTTCAGGCGAATCAACGGGCCGGGGCTGGTGCCGTTGATACTAAAAGTGCTCGCTTCCTGGCCATCAATCGGAATGGATTCACGCCGGATGGCCAGCGATACCACCGGGCCTTCTTCCACGCCTTTGGAATAGACGTTTGTACGCCCCCAGGGGTTGGCCCAGGCGGGGCTTAAGCCTATTGCTGCGGCGGAACCTAACCCTAGCGCCGCGCCGCCTTTCAACACCTGGCGACGTGAGAGTGGGTGGGTGATGATGTTCGAACGCGTCATATAAAGCTCCCATCGCTGATGAATATCATCATCTTGGGGGAGCAAGCTGAATCAACGCTGAAAAACAGTTAAGCGGATGTCACTGCCGTTAATGGGAGCGTGGTGATAACCCGCAGACCACCCAGTGGGCTGCGCTCAAACTGGCAGTGACCGTGATAGCGTTCTACCAGCTGCGTCAAAATAGCAAGCCCCAGGCCGTAACCGGGATGGCGTTCATCCAGCCGAGTGCCACGCTCACCTAAACGAGGTATGTCGCTTTCCGCGACGCCGGGACCGTCATCATCAACAGTTAGCATGAGCGTTTGTGGCGTAACGTTGATATGGCAACAAATCTCTTGTTTGGCCCATTTGCCAGCGTTATCCAGCACAATGCCCAATATTTCGGAGTAATCGTGGGCATCAATAGGGACCTGGTCACGCTGATTAATTGCCTGCGTTAGTTCGAACGCCTGCTGAGGGTAGAGACTACGGAACATGCTCATTAGGCGTTGACTGTCGCGGATGAGGTGGGTCAAACGCCCCGCATGAGGGCCTGCGATACGCGCACGGCGAAGCTCGGCATCCAATTGTACGTTGATATCTTCTAGCCGCATCAGAAGCTTATGGCGGCGGCTGTCGTCAATTGGCCGGCTGCCCCTGAGCACTTGGGTGATCGCCGCCAACGGTGTTTTAAGCGCATGAGAAAGGTTGGCAACTGACTCCCGTGAGCGTTGCAAACGTAGGTCGATGTCATCCATAAAGCGATTGAGCTGCGCGACCAAGCCATCTAGCTCGGCGGGCGCGTTCAGAGAGAGTCGCTGACGCTCGCCTGCTTGCAGGGCTTCAAGCTGATCACGCAACTGCCACAGGGGCTGCAAACCACGGTTAACGGCCAACATGTTGAGCGCGACCAGAACCGAAAGTAAGCCTGCAGCAATACCGCCTACCCACCAGTGCAACGTGGCTAGCCCATTTTCTACCTGAGAAAAATCCTCACCAATCAGCAATACGCCGGTGCTGTCCTGCCACTCGAAATGCTGGCGATACACCAGCAAATGGCGCTTGCCACGCTTGACCTCGATGAGCGCATTACCTTCTTCGTTCAGTAACATTGCGAGCTGTCTCTGCCACTCTGGGTCTGAGGCGCTGGTCTCACCATTGAGACGTAGTACGTAAAGGTGATGAAATACTTGGTAAGTTTTGCTAGTCGAGACGAGCGATATGGGCATTGCCAACCGGTCATTTTCTAACTGTGATACAGCATGTACGGCTTCACGCTTGAGGCGTTCACCAAGAAAATCCTTAGCAAGCTTTTGCAGAAACACGCCGTGCAGCAACCATGTCAAGCCAACAACCAGCAACGCGACGCCGCCCAGCCAAGCTAGTAGACGAAACCGTAAGCTGCGTTTATCAACGTGAAACAAAAATATACCCCTGGCCGCGGCGCGTCTGGATGATCGACTTGCCAAGGTAACGGCGCAGACGCGCCACGTATACCTCAACAAGGTTAGGTGCGGCGGCGTCTTGCTCCAACGCGTAAAGCTGTTCTAGCAGTCGCTCCTTGGAGTGAATGCGATCGGGGTGAAGCATCAGGTAACGCAGTAGCCGAAACTCGGTGGCAGTAAGCGAACGCCATGCTGATTCTTCGCTGCAAACACGTTGGCTCGCTTCATCCAAGGAGACACCGTTGAGAGTGATGACTTGGGATAGCTGGCCAGACCGCCTGCGCAGTAGTGCCTTTAGGCGTGCCATCAGTTCGGCTTCGTGAAAGGGTTTAGTGAGGTAGTCGTCGGCCCCGGTTTCCAAGCCAACTACCTTGTCTTCCCACGTATCGCGCGCGGTGAGTATCAAAACAGGAGTAGTACGTTTTTGTTTACGCCACTGGGTGAGTAGTTCAAGCCCCGAGCCATCGGGTAACCCAATATCTAGGATGACAAGCTCGTACTCTTCGGTTGCCATAAACGACGCAGCCGCCTTGACAGAGGCGGCTACATCGACGAGGTAACCGTTGTCTTTCAGACTTTCAGCTAGGCTCTCGGCTAACAGGTCATCATCTTCCAGAAACAACAGTTTCATAAGCTGATATCGCGTTAAAAGTTAATATCACCATACATTCCTGATTCATAATGACCAGGGATATTGCAGGCGTACTCCAGACTGTCAACATCTGAGGAAGCCGTCCATACCAGCGTTTTGGTTTCACCTCCCCCGATGGTGATAGACGGCATTTGCCCGCCATGCGCACCTTCCGCCATGTCGTGTCCGCCATGACCTTCACCATGACCACCACTCATTTCTTGCATCATCTTACGGTGCTCTTCCTGGGCGGCTTTATCACCTATCACGAACTCATGCTCAAGATTACCGGTGTTGGAAATTTCAAATTTAATGGTCTCACCGGCGGTAACTTGGATATCTTCAGGATCAAACCACATATCGCCTGCTTCAAAGCTAATAGTGCGATCAACATCGGCAGAGCTCGCGTCATTGAGAGAACCATCATGTTCGCCCGCTGCCCAAGAGGTGGACCCCATAACACAGAGTGATATTGTCAGTAGACTGTAGGTCAGGTAGGTCTTGCGCATCATGTTTACCTCTTAGTGGTGTACCTAAGCGTTATAGCGTACCAACCTGAAATGAGCCTGAACCTCATGTCATTGAGTGTTAGTTGCCTTAGGACACCTTCACTACAGCGGTGAGCTCGCTGCGGATTAGTGTCACGTCCATCGCCTCAATGACCTGTCGTGCATCGCTTGCAGCGCGCGGATGGTATCGGCCTTGCCTTCCGGAGAGCGTTGCTTATAGCTATTAAGCTGGACGCTTAACTAACCAGGGGGATGTCCTTTCCTTAACCATTCGGTGATGTGACCCTTGTCAGCACCGCAGTGATCAGCAGTATAACTGCGACCAGTACCATCTCCAGAGCAATACTGCGCTGTAAACGTCGTGGGGCTGTAGCGTCGCCGCTCTCAAAGGCCGGTACAAGTCGGCACTTGTTCGCGGCAGCAAATAACAGTAGCACCGCGACAATCAATACCTTGCCGATCAAGAGCTGTCCATATGCCGTGGTGAGCAGCGGCGTGAGACCGCCCGTAAGCAGCGTGGCCAAAGTGACGCCCGTCAGCACCAACAAGCCAACCCCGCCCATGGCGATTTGCCCGAAACGAGTCAGAATGCGGGCGCTATTGCCCTGGTTGTGACGTCGCCCCACTAAGTGGAACAGCGGCCACAGTGAGGCCACCCAGAATGCCGCTGCCATCAAGTGAAAGATCAGCAAACCAGACAGGACGAGGCGTGGGGTGTTCACTGTATGTCCCACCTGCACGAACGCTAACATCACCAGTAACACGCCTACTAGGCTCAAGCTATTGGCTGTTTTCGAGAGTAGTAAGTTATTGAGCTGAATCGCCTGGACCAGCAGCAAGCCAGTAACGGCCAGTATCAGCCGCGTCCCGGGCGCACCCTCGAACACGATCCCGAGCAGCATCGGGTTGGTTGCAGCAGCCACATTGCCGCCCCCAAGGTATCCGGCTTGCAAAGGCCACTGGAACAGAACCAGGGTAACCCCCGACCAAGCAGCGAAGACACCCATGCGGACAACGCGCCTCCGGTCGTGATCAGGGAGTTGCGGAAACGCTAGGCGAAACAGCACGGCTCCCGTTGCGACTAGGGCGCTAAGATAAACCCCGGCCGCCACGAGGATCATCGTGACGATCCAGACGTCGAGGCTATTTACGGAGAGCCACCAGGCCACGGGTCAGGGCTCGATCGAGAAGTTAAAACCGTCGGACATCATGTGCCCGTCATCCGATAGGCCTCGCCAATGCACCTGATAGTTCCCAGCCGAAAGAACTTCACCGGGCTTTACGAAGTAGCGTTCGACCTGTTCACTACCTGGCTGACCATCAAGGGGAACTGAGCCATTCGGGCCTGTCACCTCAAACTGGGTGATGCGCATCACGTCACCAAACTCAATGCCAATTTTCGCAGGGGAGTCCTGAACGGTGTCACCATCCTTAGGCGAAGTGCTTGTGCGGCCTTCATGGGCGAGTGCCGGGATTGCTAGCGAAATCAACAGTGTTGCTAAGGTAGCGTGAACGATCGGGAGAGATCTCGTCTTCTTTTGCATGCCGATTCCTTATATGTTTTTTCAGGGTTGAATGGATGCCGTTTCTTCATCGCGGAGGCGCTAAAACTGATTCGGTTGAGCCTTCAGAGGCCGTTCATTCGTCCTGTTTGGCGAACAAGGCACATAGCTTCGTGCCCTTTGGGAGCTAAGAGAGCGTCCAGGAACACTTTGGCTTCAGGGGTTTCCGCCTCTTGGGCGGTGAGGTATTTGAGCAGGCATTTGGACGCGCTCTTCTTCATGGAAGTGGCTCAGTTTTATAACGTGCCAACCTGAAACAGGGCTGAAAACGGCGGGAAAAATGACTTGTGACAACATTTAGGTATTGGGATTGGTTTCCCCTTTACCTTTGGGCTACCTATAGGTTGTAGGCTTATAACGTAAGCTAACTCCGCCTTCTTCTGTAGGAAAAGGCGATGTCTCGACCAGCAACATGAGAGGAAATATCATGGTTAAGCACAAGGTGATTTTTGCCCTTGGTCTGGCTGCAAGCCTCAGTGTCACAAGCAGCGTCATCTTCGCTCAAGGTATGAACCAAGGCGCCCAAGGTCAAGGCAATATGATGGGCGGCCAAGGCGGTATGGGTTCGGGCATGATGATGGGCAGTCAAGAAGGCATGTACCCAGGAATGATGATGGGAGGGCAAAGTGGGATGATGCCTTGTCCAATGATGGGAGGTATAGGGACTATGTCCGGCATGGTCGGTATGCTCGACGAGCAGCAGATGAGTACCATGCGTGAGATGCGTCAGGAACACCGCGCGGCCCAATTTGAGCGGATGGGCGAAATGATGAACCTTCGCGACGACATGGTGCAAATCATGCAGGCTGAGCGACCAGAGCCAGAGGAAGTAAAGGCGCTGCATGCCCAAATGGCCAACCTTCATGGCGATATGATGGCTGATAATGTGCGCATGCATAATCAGATGCAGGACTTACTAACCGATGAGCAGCGTGAACAGATGAGGGGAAGCATGCGCAGCTACCATGGCCCGCAATAAGCCTTGGTGATGAAGTGAACTTCACCTCACGCCGGGTGAGGGCACCGAGTACAAACTGACAATGGAAGAAGGCGCTGTCGCGACATTCGCTTGGACCTCCGTTGGTGGGCCACTTAATTTCGACACCCACTGTGACGGAAATGGCAACTCGATCAGCGATGAGAAAGGGCGTGGTTTGCCCAAAGACGAAGGCGCACGTGAAGCTGACTTCACCGGTAACCAAGGTTGGTTCTTTCATAATCGCAATGATAACGACGTGACCGTGGTGTTGCGTGTTAGAGGGGACTATGGGGAGCTGAATAAGGTTTTCTAAAGCAGTGGCCTCTAGCGCTCTCCTGAGGGCTAGAGGTTTTCCTCCCATCAGCGTTGTTAAAATGATGGGTAAGCGTTTACAAAATTAGGTGAGATAGTAATTAATGGGTTATCTGAATTAATAATATTTAGGCTTATATGCGAAAAAACTGAAAGTCTTCTTTTGGCCGAAGCGGGTGCAGCCAGGGCTTAAGCGAATTGGCTTTGGCAGTCTTCCTTCCGAGGACCAACGCCAAACAGTGGGTCGTGACACCCCGTAACGCTACGCATCCGTATTTTTCGTACTGAGATAATAGGAATCCAGCAGGAAGGCACCGGTTTTACTTTGGATGGTATTTGGGATGGGAAAACAAAAAAAGCACCCGTAGGTGCTTGATTTGCATAGTAAGGTGGTGGAGGCGGCGGGAATTGAACCCGCGTCCGCCAGCACGCGCCTATTGGCTCTACATGCTTAGATTTCGTCATTTGATTTAACGCAACTGACTCCGACGATCAGGATTCAGCCACGCGAGTCTTCTAAAGTTTAGCGCTTGGCGAGAAGACACCACCAAACGCGATCCTATCAGCTTTAGCTCGTATCCCCTCAGCGATGAATAGGCACATCACCTTGGGGCCAGACAAGAAGCTAACAGTGTTTAAGCTGCTAGCGCGCCTTGAGCGTAGTTTTCGTCATTTGCGACTATTTTTCGTGATGTGGGATTTACGAGATACATCACGCTCTCGGCATGCACCGCAAGGGTTGTCACCGGCGTCGAAACCATGTCGCCCCCTTATTTCAGTTGAGCATTCTAACGTGCTCACACCTGATTGACCAGTTATGCCTTGTTATGTTCCCGCATAATTCGACCTTTTTGGCGGCTCCAGTCGCGATCTTTTTCTGTTGCGCGTTTGTCATGCAGCTGTTTACCGGTCACTAGCGCCAGCTCGCACTTCACTTTATTGCGTTTCCAGTAAAGCTTGAGGGGCACACAGGTGTGGCCTTTGTCCTGGGTGATCGAAAAGATTTTGGCGATCTCTTTGCGATGCAGCAGCAGTTTGCGGGTGCGCGTCGGGTCAGCAATCTCGTGTGTGCTCGCAGTATTCAGCGGCATGATATGACTACCCAGCAGAAACGCTTCGCCGTTACGAACCAAAATATAGGTATCGGTGAGCTGAGCCTTACCGGCGCGCAGACTCTTCACTTCCCAGCCAGCGAGCGATAGCCCCGCCTCGAAGGTCTCATCGATATGGTACTCAAACCGTGCCTTCTTGTTTTGGGCAATAACGCTGCTACCGGGGCCCTTACTGTTACCTTTCTTAGTGGCCATGGAACCTCATAATTAATCTGTCAGTGGCTTCCCCTTCGTTATTTGGGGAGGCGTGATACCATTTAGGGTCTGAAAAATGTTTCCCATGATACGCTTTGGGCACTGTGAAGTCAGCGGAGAGGTCAATGCCAACCGTCAATCGTTCCGCCTTAGTGCGGCACACCCCCCAGAAAATGTTCGATCTGGTTAACGACTTCGAACGCTACCCGGAGTTTTTGCCAGGCTGCCGCCAGGCGCGTTTGCTCGAACATGATGATGTGCATCTGATCGGCGAAATGACCCTGGGTCGCGCCGGTGTTGAGCAAACCATCACCACGCGCAACGAACTTTTTGCGCCCGAGCGTATTGAACTATCGCTGGTAAAAGGGCCGTTCAAGCGGCTTAAAGGTCGCTGGCTGTTTATCCCCATGGGGGAGGATGCCTGCAAGGTGAGCCTTGAGATGGAGTTTGAGTTCGCCAACCGGCTGCTCAGTATGGCGTTCGGCAAACTCTTTCAGCAAATCGCTGGCCAGCTAGTCGATGCCTTTACCAAGCGCGCAAACGAGCTGTATGGGCGCTGAAGCGCTTGCGGTTGAGGTAGCCTTCGCGTTGCCTTCCAAACAGCGCATAGTGGCTCTGCGCGTGCCTGAGGGCACTACGGCACGTCAGGCCGTTGCCTTGGCCGATTTGCCCACGCTCTTTCCTGATGTGCCCGGCGAAACCTTTGCTCAGGCGCCGCTGGGCATTTTCGGTAAAGCGCTACGTGAACCCGATACCCATCTATTACGCGACGGGGATCGGGTCGAAGTTTACCGGCCGTTGGCGATCGACCCCAAGGCCGCTCGCCTAGAGCGCGCTAAGCGTCAAGCGAGCGACCCGAAGCGTTAACCGCTTTTAAGGCTGTTGAACAGGCTGTGTGCCCTCAGGTGGCCGCGTCTGGGTGCTCTCTGTAGGGAGGGCATCCATTGGATCAACGCCTTCCGTTGCAGGCCCCATGCTGCTATCGCCTTCAAGCGGTAGCTCTTTGGATAGATCCCCTTCTTGCTCAATGTTCACCAGGCGGCCCTGGGGATCGAAGGTGAGCGTTACGCGACGTTGCTCTACATCGCCATACGCTTTATCTAAACGAAACACATAATCCCACTGGCTGGCGTCAAAGGGCGCTTCCAGCAATGGCCTGCCCATTACGTAAGTCACCTGCTCTTGGGTCATGCCTGGCTGAAGCTGGCTGACCATTTCCTGAGTGACTAGGTTGCCTTGGGGAATATCGCGCTTGTACACGCCTACGTAGCTGCAGCCGCTAATGACAGTAAGGGCAACGGAGAGCGTGATGATTTGAGTCAATTTTTGCATTTGGGCCTATTCTTCACTATCGTGGTTTCGGTTGATCATACCCGACCTAACCAGTTACTGCGAAGAGCGACCATGGCCGATCAGAACCATGAATTGCGCAAAGCCGGTCTAAAAGTGACCCTGCCGCGCGTCAAGATACTTCAAATTCTCGAAAATGTTTCGGGTCAGCACCACCTTAGCGCGGAAGAAGTGTACAAAACACTGATTGATGCGGGCGAAGATGTTGGCTTGGCAACCGTATACCGCGTATTGACTCAGTTCGAGTCAGCGGGCTTGGTAATTCGTCATAATTTCGACGGAGGCCATGCGGTATTCGAGATGACCCAAGAGGATCACCATGACCACATGGTGTGCCTTGAAAGCGGCGAAATCATTGAGTTCGTTGATGAAATCATTGAACGCCGTCAGCAAGAAATCGCTGAAGAGCACGGCTACGAACTAGTGGATCATGCTCTGGTGCTCTATGTACGTCCGCGCGGTTCCGACGTGACGCGCCAGGACAGCGGGCCGACGAACAAGAAATAGTGTTCGTAGGTCGCTGTTAGTCGCAGACCGTTAATCGCGGTTCGAAATATAAGCGCCCCTGAGCCATTTGGCCGAATTCCTGGTTAGCAGAAGCTGTTAACTGAATTCGCCAAGTGGATCAGGGGCGTTTGTTTTGCTGTGTGCAGATGTGCTGTATAGCTGTGCGCTATAGAAATGCACAGAAACGGCGCAGGGCGCCCGCTCAATCAGTGCGGCGGGCGTTGGCTGGCGTGCAGCATCTCCCGAGCGTGGGCGAGGGTTTGGTCAGAAAGCGTGACACCGCCCAGCATGCGCGCCAGTTCGCTGATGCGGCCCTGTTCGTCGAGTAGCGCCATCTGGGTCAGCGTTGTATCGCGCTTCGCCTGTTTCTCGATATGCAGGTGCTGGTGCGCCTGTGCTGCCACCTGGGGTAGGTGGGTCACGGTCATGACCTGGCCGTTTTCGCCCAGTTTGCGCAGTAGTTGGCCAACGATCTCTGCGGTGGCCCCCGAGATACCCACATCCACTTCGTCAAACACCAGACTGGGCACGGTTGAGTGCGTCGCCGCGACCACTTGAATCGCCAGGCTAATCCGCGACAATTCACCGCCGGAGGCGACTTTGGTCAATGGGCGAGCGGGCTGGCCAGGGTTGGCGCTAATCAAAAACTGCACGCGATCAAGGCCTTCAGGGGAGGGCGCGTCTTTAGCGGTGACCTCCACTTCAAAACGGGCTTTGCCCATGGCCAAAAAGCCCAGTTGCTGCTGCACCTCTTTACCCAAGCGAAGTGCGGCTTTTTGACGGCTCTCGCTGAGTTTTTTCGCCTCTTGGCGATAGTCTTCGCGTAGCTCGACGACCCGCGCACTGAGTGCCTCCAGGTCATTGCCACCCTCTTCTAACTGCGCGACTTCCCGCTGTAGGTCAGCATGCAGGGCGCATAGCTCATCAGGAGCAACGTGGTGCTTGCGGGCAATCCGATGGACGTCGGTCATACGCTCTTCAACCCAGGCGAGCCGCTCAGGGTCTAATTCGGTGGTGCTGGCGAGGCGATTGAGTTCGCTGGAGGCCTCTTCCACTTGAATGCGCGCATCGCTCAGCATGGCAAGCGTGTTCGCCAGGGTGCCTTTGTCGCTACCTGGCAGGGCGCTTAAGTGGGTGAACGCTTGGTTGAGCAAAGAGAGTGCGCCGCCCTCGTCACTGGCGCAGCAGTCGGCGGCAAACTGGGTTTCGCGCAGGGTCTCTTCCGCGTGAGCCAGGGTGTGCTGCTCTTCCTCTAACGTGGCTAATTCACCTTCCGCTAAACCGAGCTGATCCAGCTCTTCTACTTGGTAACGCAGCAACTGCCGTTTGGCCTCAACTTCACTGCCTTCTTCGCTTAGCTTCTTCAGCTGCCGACGCGCACTGCGCCACTCGCGGAACGTTTCAGCTAATTGAGTGGTGGCATCGTTTAGGCCTGCGTAATCGTCCAGCAGGGCAAGGTGGGTCTCTTCGCGCATCAGCGCATGGTGAGCATGCTGTCCATGAATTTGAATCAGCTGCTCGCCGAGGGATTTTAGATCCGAGATAGTCGCGGGTTGGCCGTTAATCCAGGCTTTGGAACGGCCGTTGGCGGTGACCACACGGCGCAGCAAGCATTCCTCAGCGGGGAGCTCCCGCGCCGTTAGCCACTCGATGGCGGCGGGCAGGTGTTGAATGTCGAAGCGTGCGGAGAGGTCCGTACGCTCGCGGCCGTGACGCACGCTTCCGGCGTCGGCACGCTCGCCCAGGCAGAGCCCAAGGGCGCCTAACAGGATCGATTTGCCCGCGCCGGTTTCCCCGGTAATCGCGGTCATACCGCCGGTCAAGTCGAGTTCTAAGTGATCGACAATGGCGAAATCTTGAATAGCTAGCTGAGTAAGCATGGCGCCTCCTGAGGCGGTACAGCATAGAAGCTGGATACTTATCCAATAGTTGTTGATTTATACAGTAGTTAATAACTCACTTCAATGCACCTCTTGAGATGGAATTTATGGCCCCCATATAGCGTGCATGATCAGTCAAAGCTAGTGACTTAAAGCTTACTTCTTTGCGCGCCGCCCGCGTGGCCGCGCTCTACTTTTTAGGAGCACAACATGGCGAAAGAACCGCAAACACCAATGGACGATGAGCTGGCCCGCCACGAGCAAGACGCCGATGGCGCCGAGCAAGCAGCTGAGAAGGTTGCTGAAGAGCGCTTGATGGAGGGCGAACTGGAAGGATTGATCAATGACGAAGAGGCGCTAGAGGACAGCGTCGACAACCCGGAAGCGGAAATGCTGGCAGCCCAAGTAGGTGAGTTAGAGCAGAGCTTGGCCGAAGCCAAGGATCAAGCCCTTCGCGCCGCCGCTGAAGCGCAAAACGTGCGCCGTCGTGCGGAGCAGGAAGCGGAAAAAGCCCGCAAGTTTGCCCTGGAGAAGTTCGTTAAAGAGCTGCTGCCAGTGGTAGATAGCCTGGAAAAAGCGCTTGAGACCATGGAAGAGGGTGCATCGGAAGTTCATCGTGAAGGTGTTTCCATGACCTTGAAAATGCAGCTGGATGTACTCAACAAGTTCGGCGTTGAAAGCATTGAACCCCATGGTGAACCCTTCGACCCGCAAGTGCACGAAGCCATGACCATGGTGCCTAACTCGGATCTCGAACCGAACACCGTGATGGACGTTATGCAGAAAGGCTATTTACTCAATGGACGCTTGGTGCGCCCAGCGATGGTTGTAGTGAGTAAAAAAGCCGATTAAGCCACTGGCGGCACAGAGTTTGAAAAAAGTGTGTGAAAAAAAGCCCTTGAAATGTCAGCGGCGGCCCCCAAATAAAGGGCAACCCCGCGGGGAAACCCGCAGACAAGCTTTAAAAACTAAATTTTCAGTTTTGTAACAACCGAATTCGAGGTATTGCTATGGGACGTATAATTGGTATCGACCTGGGCACCACTAACTCTTGTGTGGCCGTGCTCGATGGTGACAGCGCTAAAGTTATCGAAAACGCCGAAGGCGGTCGTACGACGCCTTCTATTATCGCCTACACCGATGATGGTGAAACGCTGGTAGGTCAGGCGGCTAAACGTCAGGCCGTTACTAACCCAGAAAACACCCTGTACGCCATCAAGCGTCTCATTGGCCGTCGCTTTAAAGACGACGTCGTCCAGAAAGACATTAAGATGGTGCCGTACAAAATCAGCGAAGCTGATAACGGTGACGCTTGGGTTGAAGTAAAAGGCAAAAAAATGGCACCGCCGCAGGTAAGCGCGGAAGTGCTGAAGAAAATGAAGAAGACTGCCGAAGACTACCTGGGCGAAGCAGTCACCGAAGCGGTCATTACCGTACCGGCCTATTTCAACGACAGCCAGCGTCAGGCGACCAAAGACGCCGGCCGCATTGCCGGTCTGGACGTTAAGCGCATTATTAACGAGCCGACCGCTGCCGCACTGGCCTACGGTATGGACAAATCCCGCGGCGACAAAACCATCGCGGTCTACGACCTGGGTGGCGGCACCTTCGATATCTCGATCATCGAAATTGCCGATGTCGACGGCGAAACCCAGTTTGAAGTGTTGGCCACCAACGGTGACACCTTCCTGGGCGGCGAAGACTTTGACTTGGCGATGATCAACTACCTGGTAGACCAGTTCAAGTCTGACAGCGGCATTGATCTGTCTGGCGACAACCTGGCCATGCAGCGCCTGAAAGAAGCTGCCGAAAAAGCCAAAATTGAGCTGTCTAGCGCTCAGCAGACCGATGTGAACCTGCCTTACATCACCGCCGACAACACTGGCCCGAAACACCTTAACGTTAAGGTGACTCGTGCCAAGCTGGAGTCACTGGTGGAAGAGCTGGTTCAGCGCTCGCTCGAGCCGTGCAAAATGGCCCTGAAAGATGCAGGCCTATCTGCCTCTGAAATCGACGAAGTGATCCTGGTCGGTGGCCAGACACGTATGCCGATGGTGCAGAAGAAAGCCGCTGACTTCTTCGGCAAAGAAGCACGTAAAGACGTTAACCCGGACGAAGCGGTTGCCGTTGGTGCCGCGATTCAGGGCGGCGTACTGGGTGGCGACGTTAAAGACGTTCTGCTGCTCGACGTTACCCCGCTGACCCTGGGTATCGAAACCCTGGGTGGCGTGATGACGCCGCTGATTGAAAAGAACACCACCATCCCGACCAAGAAGACACAAACCTTCTCTACGGCGGATGACAACCAAACGGCGGTGACCATTCACGCCGTGCAGGGTGAGCGCAAGCAAGTGTCGCAGAATAAGTCGCTGGGTCGTTTTGATCTTGCTGACATTCCGCCTGCACCACGCGGCGTGCCGCAGATCGAAGTCGCCTTCGACTTGGATGCCAACGGTATTCTGAACGTATCGGCAAAAGACAAGGCCACTGGCAAAGAGCAGTCGATTGTCATCAAGGCGTCTAGCGGTCTGTCCGAGGAAGAAGTCGAGCAGATGGTACGTGATGCTGAAGCTCACGCCGAAGAGGACAAAAAGTTCGAAGAGCTGGTGCAGCTGCGTAACCAAGCTGACGGTATGATTCACGCTACGCGCAAAACGTTGGAAGAAGCTGGCGACAAAGCAACTGACGACGAGAAGCAGGCGATTGAAACGGCCATCAGCGAGCTGGAAGAAGCGGTTAAAGGTGACGACGTCGATAACATTCAGAAGAAACTGGATGCACTGACCGAAGCCTCTGGCCAGCTAGCCCAGAAGATGTACGCCGAGCAGGCCGAAGCGGCGCAGCAAGAGGGCGGTGAAGGTGCCGAAAACGCGGGCACCAAGCCGGAAGAAGACGTGGTTGACGCCGAGTACGAAGAAGTCAACGACGATCAGAAAAAGCAGTAACATCCTCTTTCTGCCAAGGAAAGCGGTGACGCGGGAGCTTACTCCCGCGTTGCTGTTTCCGCGGCCAAGACGCACGTAGTTAAGTATCACGTAGTTAAATATACAGTTGAATACATAGCTAAATGTGCAGTTGAGTGCGTAGCTAACCAGGAGGCGTAGGGCCTATGTCCAAACGCGATTATTACGAAGTCCTGGGTGTCGAAAAAGGGGCCGATCAGAAAGAGATCAAGAAGGCCTATCGCCGTCTGGCGCAAAAATTCCACCCTGATCGAAACCCGGACGATACCACCTCCGCGGAAAAATTCCGCGAAGTGTCCGAAGCGTATGAAGTGCTTAGCGACGGTGAAAAACGCGCTGCCTATGACCAGTTCGGCCATGCGGGCGTTGATGGCCAAGGTGGCGGCGGTTTCGGCGGTGCTGGCGCTGGTGATTTCAGCGACATTTTCGGCGATGTGTTTGGCGATATTTTTGGCGGAGGTGGCGGTCGCCGCCGTGGCCCCAATGCCCCGGCACGCGGTTCCGACCTGCGTTATAACCTAGAACTGGATCTGGAAAACGCCGTTTCAGGCACCACGGTGGATATTCGTGTGCCGCGGCATATCGAGTGTGACCGTTGTGATGGTGGTGGCGCTGAGCCCGGCTCTTCTAAAGAGACGTGCCCTACCTGTCATGGCCACGGCCAAGTGCGTATGCAGCAAGGCTTCTTTGCCGTGCAGCAGACTTGCCCGACCTGTCATGGCTCTGGCCAGCACATTAAAGTGCCGTGCCATAAGTGTAATGGCGAAGGCCGTGTACGTGAGACACGCACGCTGTCCGTTAAGATTCCGCCCGGTGTGGATACCGGCGACCGTATTCGCTTGAACGGCGAAGGCGAAAGCGGCGTGAACGGTGGCCCGCCAGGGGATCTGTATGTGCAGGTGGCGATCAAGCCGCACCACATCTTCCAGCGTGACGGCAAGCACCTGCAGTGCGATGTGCCGATCAACTTTGTTGATGCAGCGCTAGGTGGCGAGCTTGAAGTGCCGACGCTAGATGGCCGTGTGAAGCTGAAGATTCCGCCGGAAACCCAAACAGGCAAGCTGTTCCGCCTGCGCGGTAAAGGCGTGAAGCCCGTGCGCGGTGGTATGCCCGGCGACCTGCTGTGCAAGGTGGTCGTGGAAACACCGGTGAAGCTTAACGACGAGCAGCGCGATCTGTTGCGCCAGCTGCAACAGAGCTTCGACGACAGCAATAGCCACAACCACTCGCCGAAGAAAACCGGCTTCTTTGATAGCGTGAAAAGCTTCTTTGAAGATATGAAGCCGTAAGTCTGAGATAATAGTAAGCAGTTAGGTGTTTAGTCCAAAAACCCTCGGTTCACCGGGGGTTTTTGCTGTTTAGGAAATACTGCACGCAATGGATCACCTTGAAGAAAGGCCCACCATGGGTATTTTGCTGCGGATACTGTCAGGCGCCCTGTTTACCGGGATGCTGGTGTGTATTAAGGCAGTCAGTGACGAAGTGCCTGTGGGGCAGTCGGTGTTTTTTCGCTCGCTGTTTGCGCTGCTGCCTATTGTTGTTTTCCTTCTGCTGCGGCGTGAGTTTCCCCAGGGGTTGGCTACGCGCCGCCCGCTGGGGCATGCGCTGCGTTCTGGGCTGGGGGCGGCGGCGATGTTTGCCTCTTTTGCGGCGGTGGCGCTGTTGCCAGTGGCCGAGGCAACATTGCTCGCTCAGCTTACCCCGGTCTTTATGGCGATTGGTGGTGTTCTGCTGCTGGGGGAGCGCTGCTCGCTTAATCGCGCGGGTGGTGTGGTGCTGGCGCTTGCCGGGGTGGCCGTGCTGATTTTGCCTGGGCTGAATGCCAGTTCCAGTAATGGCCAAGTGGCCGGGTATGCGCTAGGGGCGTTGGGTGCGCTGCTAACGGCAGGTGCTTTATTAACCGTCAGGCGTATTTCACGCACCGAGACAGCGGCTTCAATCGCCTTCTACTTTATTTTAGTGGCCGCGCTAGCCGGGCTGGCAACGCTTCCACTGGGCTGGGCGGCACTCAATCAGGTAGAGTTTTCGCTGTTGGTGCTCTCGGGCCTGTTTGGCGGTGCTGCGCATATCGCGATGACATTAGCTCTACGCTACGCCGAGGCGTCACGTTTGGCACCTTTTGAATATATTGCCCTGGTGTGGCCCGTCCTCGCCGATTGGGTGCTGTTTGGAATACCGGTCTCCAGCGGCTTCCTGCTAGCGCTACCGCTGATGTTAAGTGGGGTAGCGCTAGCGGCGATGGAAGGGCGGCGGCTTAGGCAAAGGGCTAGATAGCGGCTTCGACGATAAGCTGCGGCTGACCTTTCGAGCAGGGCTCGATACGCGTAGATACCCGATAAACCTGGCGTAGCAACGCAGGGGTAATCACTTCGGCAGTGGAGCCGCAGGCAATCAAGCGGCCATTTTCGAGCATCATGGCGGCATCGGCGAAACGTAGCGCATGCCCCAGGTCATGGAGCGCCACCAGAATCAGCATCTGGCGCTCGTCGGCTAACCGGCGCAGCACCGTCAGCAGGCTGATCTGGCGGTTCAAATCGAGTGCCGAAGTGGGCTCGTCCAGCATCAGAATCTCGGGTTCTTGCACCAGAGCCTGGGCAGCGCTGACCAACTGGCGCTGGCCGCCGCTAAGGTCGCCAATATCCCGTTCGCCAAGGGCCGTAATGCTGAGTTCTTCCAGCGCGCGATCAACCTGCGCTAAATCCTCAGGCTGCACTTTTAATCCACGCCCCTGCATACGTGCCAAAAGCACTGATTCATATACCGTCAGTACGGCCTTGGCACCGGTGTCCTGGGGCATATAGCCCACGGGGCGTTCGGCGCTGGTGCCGCTGATAATCACTTCGCCTTCGCCTTTCAATAGTCCTAACACGCGGCGAAAAAGCGTCGATTTACCTGCTGCGTTGGGCCCTAGCAGAGCGACGACTTGCCCCCCTTGAAAGCAGGGCGTGGTGATCTCTTCCAGAATAGGGCGACGCCCATAGCGGGCGGATACACGGTTCAGTTGTAGGGTTACCATGAGGCCTTCTTGTGGTTAAGCACCAGAAACAGAAAGAAGGGAATGCCCACCAGCGAGGTGATAATGCCAATGGGAATAATGGTGCCAGGAATAATAATCTTGGAGATGACCGAGCCAACGGAGAGGATCAGTGCGCCGCACAGGGCCGAGCCTGGTAGGAAGAAACGCTGATCCTCGCCCAGTAAAATGCGCGCGATATGCGGCCCCACCAAGCCAATAAACCCAATGGTGCCCACGAACGCCACCGCGATGGCGGCAAGTAGTGACACCAGCACCAGCACTTCCAAACGCAGCGCGCGGGGATTGACGCCCATGCTCTCGGCTTTGGCGTCGCCCAGGCGCATGGCCGTCAGCGCCCAACCATGCCGGGCAAGCAGCGGCATGGATAAGGCAAGAATGCTAAGGGCGATCCAGAACTTGGGCCAGGTGGCTTTGGTTAAGCTGCCCATCGTCCAAAACACCACCGCGGAGACCGCTTCCTGGCTGGCAAAGAACTGAATCAGCGCCATCAGCGAGTTGAAGATAAACACCATGGCGATGCCGAGCAGCACAATCGTCTCTACCGTCACGCCGCGCTTAAGGCTTAAAGCATGAATTAAGAACGCGGTGAACATGGCCATCACGAAGGCATTGATGGGCACCACAAACTCAATGGCTGCGGGAACAATGGCGACACCAAAAGCAAGCCCCAACGCGGCGCCAAAACTGGCCCCGGCGGAGATCCCCAGGGTGAATGGGCTGGCTAGCGGGTTGCTCAGAATGGTTTGCATCTGTGCCCCGGCCACCGACAAGCTGGCGCCCACCACTAGCGCCATCAGCGCTACCGGCATGCGGATTTCCCAAAGAATAACCCGGGCCTGCTGGCTGACGCTGTCTGGTGTGAATAGCGCTGCGACCACTTCACCCAGACTATAGCGGGCAGGCCCCAGCGCCAGATCGACGCAGAGGCTAAAAAACAGCGCTAAAACCAGTGCCGCCAGTATCATTTGGCGGCGGAAAACCTGGCTATGGTAGAAGGCGCGCCCCTGTGAAAGGCGTTCTGTTACCGCCGTTTCCGTTATCCTCGTATCAGTCGTCATGGAGTGATATCCAGTAGCCGGTTTCATAGTCGATGGGTAAGAAGCGCTCGTGTAGCTCTTCCATCGTGGCGTTGGGATCCAGGTCTTCAAACAGCTCTGGGTGTAGCCATTTGGCTAGCTGTTGCACGGCCACGAAGTAGTAGGGGCTATTGTAAAACTGGTGCCAAATGGCGTGGAAGTTACCTGATTCCACCGCCTTGATGCCGGTCATCGCGGTGCGCTCGGTCAGTGCTTCAAGCTTAGCGCGAGCGCTTTGCATATCAGACCCAGGGCCTACGCCGACCCAGTTGCCACCCGGCACGTAGGCGTCCCAGTTGCCGCCGGTGACAACCACATGATCAGGGTTGGCAGCAATAATCTGTTCAGGGTTCAGGTTGCCGAAACTGTTAGGAATGATGCCCTCGGCAATATTGCTACCGCCAGCCAGGGTGACATAGTCGCCAAAGTTGGCAGGGCCAAAGCTCATGCAGCACTCGTCGGAGTAGCCACCGGCCCGGTCAATAAACACGCTGGGGCGCTCTGGGTTGGCTTCGGCGATGACATCGGTTACCCGTGCCAACTGTGTCTCGGCAAACTCGATGAACTCTTCCGCCGCTTCTTCATCGTCCATGATCTGGCCGATGATGCGCATGGAGGGAATGGTGTGTTCAATCGGGTCTTCGCGAAAATCCACATAGACGATGGGAATGCCGAGTTGTGCCAGCTTGTCGTCGTAGGCGGCGTCTTCTGTGGCGGCTTTGGCCTCGATATTCATCAGCACTACGTCAGGATTAAGCGAAGCGGCCTGCTCTACGTCAAAAGTGCCGTCTTTAAAGCCGCCAAAGGTGGGGATCGCTTCAATCTCTGGGAAGCGTTCGGCGTAACGGGCATAGTTGTCGGGATCCGCTTGAGAAAAGTCTTCGCGCCAACCGACCACGTGGGCAAAAGGAGCTTCAGGTTCGAGTAAACCGAGCAGATAAATTTGCCGCCCTTCGCCTAAAATAACCCGCTCGGCAGGGCCATCCAGAGTGATTTCGCGGCCAGCGACATCGGTGACGGTGATAGCGTCAGCCATAGCAGTGGCGCCGCAAGCAAACGTGATAAGCGTACCAAGCAGGATTTTTAAGCGCGGAGAATTGAGCATTTTTTAACTCGTTGGTCGATATTGGTTAACAGGGCGGCATCGCTGATGCGCATTAACGGTGATAGCACAGAGATGCAATTGCTATTGTAACTGATTAGCGTTTGGGCGGCATTATTAGGGTGCCGCGCTTAATGGTCAACATGCTACGCTTTACACTGAGCATTTATCCTACGGTGATGGCTTCACATATTTGGCTCTAACGGCTCATTGTTGAAGGATTACTTAGTTTGTAAGTACTTACATTTTTTGGAGAGGCCGCTATGCCTTTATCTCGTGTCGAAGTTGCCACGCCTTCCGCCGAGCGTTTAATTAATCGGCTCTGTAAACACTGGGCGCATAAGCTGGAGGTCGAGCAAAGCGATCAGCAGGCCACCATTACGTTTGCCACTGGCACCTGCTTAATGGTTGCTGAGGCCGATAAATTGGTGGTGGCCCTCGAAACCCTGGAAGAGGAGCATCTGGATGAGTTGGAGGGGGTCGTCGAGCGCCACCTGATGCGTATGGCCGGTGATGAAGAGTTGGCGATTGTGTGGGAGAACTAGATACCGGCTGGTCAGCTATAAACGGAGAGCGTCGAAGGCATCGATGGGTCTGCTATAATCGCGCTGATTTTGAAACATAAGTCTTACGCACTGAAACCTAGAGCTCAGGAGTTCGCATGACCCGAATTGCCATTGTAGGCGTGGCTGGCCGCATGGGCCGTACGTTGGTAAATGCTGTAGAGCAAGATGCTGAGGCGACGCTAGCTGGCGGGATCGTGGAGCCAGGTAGCTCCTTGGCGGGCGCTGATATTGGCGAGCTTGCGGGTGTCGGGAAGCGCGGTGTTGTCGCGGTCGATTCGCTCACGTCGATTGTCGATGAATTTGATGTGCTGATCGACTTCACGGCCCCTCAGGTCACGCTTGGTAATCTGGCGTTCTGCGCAGAGCACGGCAAACGTATCGTGATTGGTACTACTGGCATGAGCGATGATGAGTTGGCTCAGCTCGATAGCTACCGCGACAAGGTAGCCATGGTGTTCGCACCCAATATGAGCGTCGGGGTTAATCTGACCCTGAAACTGCTCGAAACCGCTGCCAAAGCGCTGGGTGATGAAGGCTACGATATTGAAGTGATCGAGTCTCACCACCGTCACAAGGTTGATGCGCCTTCCGGCACCGCGATCAAAATGGGCGAAGTAATTGCCGACAGCCTGGGGCGTAACCTTAAAGAGCACGGCGTGTTTGAGCGAGTCGGGCAGTGCGGTCCGCGCACCGACAAAGAGATCGGCTTTGCCACCGTGCGCGCGGGCGATATCGTGGGTGAGCACACGGTAATGTTTGCCACCGAAGGTGAGCGCATTGAAATCACTCACAAGGCCTCCAGCCGGATGACCTTTGCCAAAGGTGCGGTTCGCGCGGCGCGCTGGGTCGCTGGCAAAGAGAGCGGCCGTTACGACATGCAGGATGTATTGGGGCTAGAGTAAGGGATTGCCTGTCACTGCTTGAGCAGGGCGCTAGAACAGTCCTGCCATCAAGGGGTAGTCTTCGATCAAGAATTCCTGTAACATTTCAAAAATTTTGGCCGGGTGGCCTGGAAATCTTAAACGGCGCGCTTGTTGCGTTGGTCAACCCAAAGCCTGCCTCCTCAGGGTTTGCTGCTATAAAGCGGTGCTGCTGTTAAGCGTAACGCTAGAGGCTAAGCGAATCAGAAAGGCATCGAACAACAAGCGGGATGAAACCGATTCTTTTTATCGGCTTCGTCCCGCTTTTTTACGACCCCAGTTTTACTAGTGATAGTTTTTATTAGCGATAGTGTTACGTCGCGGATAATCAAGAAATTGCTGAGCCTGCGCCCCACAGGCTCCCACCAGCATGGGAGGATCTTGTTTTGAATAACCCCGCATTGAGCAAACCCGCAATATTGGCCCTGGAAGATGGCAGCGTGTTCCACGGCATTGCCGTTGGCGCGGACGGATTAACAAGCGGTGAGGTGGTGTTCAATACGGCCATGACCGGCTATCAAGAAATCCTCACCGACCCTTCCTACACCCGCCAAATCGTTACCCTCACCTATCCCCATATCGGCAATACAGGCATTAACGCTGAAGACATTGAGTCAGCTTCTATTGCCGCAGCAGGTTTGGTGATTCGCGATTTACCGCTAATGGCCAGCAGCTTCCGCTCTGAGCAGTCGCTGTCGGACTACCTGAAAAGCCAGAACGTGCTGGGTATTGCCGATATCGATACCCGCCGTCTAACGCGCATTTTGCGAGATAAAGGTGCGCAGAACGGGGCGATTTTGGCAGGCGTTGATGCGGAAGGCGACGGGGCGGTCACACGGGCGCTGGAAGCCGCCAAGGCTTTCCCAGGCCTGAAGGGGATGGATCTGGCCAAAGAGGTGTCGTGTAAACAAGCCTACGAGTGGTCGGAAGGTGAGTGGACGCTGGGTGAAGGCTACGCTGATGCTTCCAAAAGCGAGCGCCCCTACCATGTGGTGGCGTACGACTACGGTGTGAAATTCAACATCCTGCGCATGCTGGCCGCTCGCGGCTGCCGCCTGACAGTTGTGCCCGCGCAAACGCCTGCTGCTGAGGTGCTGGCGATGAATCCGGATGGCGTGTTTTTAGCCAACGGCCCTGGTGACCCGGAGCCCTGCGATTACGCCATCAAGGCAATTCAGGACGTGCTGGAAACCAATATTCCGGTGTTTGGTATCTGCCTGGGCCACCAACTGCTGGCGCTCGCCGCCGGGGCGAAGACGGTCAAAATGAGCCACGGCCACCACGGTGCCAACCACCCGGTGCAGGATCTGGATAGTGGTACGGTAATGATCACCAGCCAGAATCACGGCTTTGCGGCGGATGAAGCGACCCTGCCCGCTAACGTGCGCGCAACGCACCGTTCGCTGTTCGACGGCACCTTGCAGGGAATCGAACTTACCGACCGACCGGCGTTCAGCTTTCAAGGCCACCCGGAAGCGAGTCCCGGCCCGCGTGATGTGGCGCCGCTGTTTGATCGCTTCGTGGCTATGATGCAGGCACGCCGTTAACGCGTCCCTAGCATCACCGTATCGCCGTCTTTTGTCGCTCATCGTCACCATTTTTTGCGGGAACCGTTATGCCTAAGCGTACCGACATCAACAGTATCTTGATCATTGGCGCTGGCCCGATTGTGATCGGCCAGGCCTGCGAATTCGACTACTCCGGCGCCCAGGCGTGTAAAGCGCTGCGCGAGGAGGGTTACCGGGTTATTTTGGTTAACTCCAACCCCGCCACCATCATGACTGACCCGGCCATGGCCGATGCCACCTACATCGAGCCGATTACCTGGCAGGCGGTGGAGAAGATCATCGAAGCCGAGCGCCCTGATGCCATTCTGCCGACCATGGGTGGTCAGACGGCGCTGAATTGCGCCCTCGAGCTTGAAAAGCATGGCGTGCTGGAGAAGTTCGGCGTGGAGATGATCGGTGCCAACGCCGATGCGATTAACATGGCCGAAGACCGTGATCTGTTCGATCAGGCCATGAAGCGCATTGGCTTGGAGTGCCCGAAAGCGAAAGTCGCCCACACTATGGATGAAGCCTGGGAGATTCAGGCTGAGCTGGGTTTCCCGACCATTATTCGCCCTTCCTACACCATGGGCGGCTCCGGCGGCGGCGTGGCGTACAACAAGGAAGAGTTCGAAGAGATCTGTACCCGTGGTTTTGAGCTTTCCAACAACCACGAGCTGCTCATCGATGAGTCGCTGCTGGGGTGGAAAGAGTACGAGATGGAGGTTGTGCGTGACAAAAACGACAACTGCATCATCGTCTGCGCGATTGAGAACTTTGATCCGATGGGTGTGCACACCGGCGACTCCATCACCGTGGCACCGGCGCAAACGCTGACCGATAAAGAGTATCAGATCATGCGTGACGCCAGCCTCGCGGTATTGCGCGAGATTGGCGTAGAGACCGGTGGGTCTAACGTCCAGTTTGGTATGGATCCCAAAACCGGCCGTTTGGTAGTTATCGAGATGAACCCGCGGGTGTCGCGCTCTTCGGCGCTGGCCTCAAAGGCGACCGGTTTCCCGATTGCTAAAATCGCCGCGAAATTGGCGATTGGCTATACCCTGGACGAGCTGCAGAACGATATTACCGGTGGTCAAACGCCGGCATCGTTCGAGCCGTCTATCGATTACGTGGTCACCAAAATTCCGCGCTTCACCTTCGAGAAATTCCCCCAGGCCAACGATCGCCTAACGACGCAGATGAAGTCGGTGGGTGAGGTGATGGCGATTGGCCGCACCTTCCAAGAGTCGCTGCAGAAAGCCCTGCGTGGCCTGGAAACCGGTAACGATGGTCTTGATCCGATCATTACCGATTTCACGCCGGACAACATGGCGATTATCCAGGGCGAACTGCAGGCCGCCGGTGCCGAGCGTATTTTCTACGTGGCGGACGCCATGCGTTCCGGCATGAGCGTCGATGACGTCTTTGCCCTGACCAATATCGACCCTTGGTTCCTGGTGCAGCTGGAAGATTTGGTGCTGACTGAAAACGCCGTTGCCAAGCGCTCGCTGGCTGACTTCTCGGCTCGTGAGCTCTATCAGCTCAAGCGCAAAGGCTTCGGCGATGCGCGCCTGGCCAAGCTACTGAATGTCAGCGAAAAAGAGTTCCGTCAAACCCGCCAGGCCGCCGGCATTCGCCCGGTTTATAAGCGTGTCGATACCTGTGCCGCGGAGTTTGCCTCTGATACCGCCTATATGTACTCCACTTACGAAGAGGAGTGCGAGGCGGATGTTTCTGACCGTCAGAAGATCATGGTATTGGGCGGTGGCCCTAACCGGATCGGCCAGGGCATCGAGTTTGACTACTGCTGCGTTCACGCCGCCTTCGCCATGCGCGATGATGGTTATGAAACCATCATGGTCAACTGCAACCCAGAAACCGTCTCGACCGATTACGATACCTCTGATCGTCTCTACTTCGAGCCGGTAACGCTGGAAGACGTGCTGGAGATCGCCGACAAAGAGAAGCCGGTGGGTGTGATCGTTCAGTTCGGTGGTCAAACGCCGCTGAAACTGGCCCGTGAGCTAGAAGCTGCCGGTGTGCCGATCATTGGTACCACGCCGGATGCTATCGACCGCGCAGAAGACCGTGAACGCTTCCAGGTGATGATTGATAAGCTGGGCCTGAAGCAGCCGCCCAATGCCACGGCTCGCAGCTTTGCGGAAGCCTTCGATAAAGCCGAAGCGATTGGCTACCCGCTGGTAGTGCGCCCCAGCTACGTGCTGGGTGGTCGGGCCATGGAGATCGTCTACGACGCCTCCGAACTTGAAAATTACATGACCCATGCGGTGAAAGTCTCCAACGACTCACCGGTGCTGCTGGATCACTTTTTGAGTGCCGCGATCGAGATCGATATCGATGCGGTGTCGGATGGTCAACAGGTGGTGATCGGCGGCATCATGCAGCACGTAGAGCAAGCGGGCGTTCACTCCGGTGACTCCGCCTGCGCGCTGCCGCCTTACTCGCTGCCTGCGGATGTGCAGGACGAGATGCGCCATCAGGTGAAGCAGATGGCGGTTGAGCTGGGCGTTAAAGGCTTAATGAACGTGCAGCTGGCCTGGCAGGATGGTGAGATCTATGTGATCGAGGTGAATCCCCGCGCTTCGCGTACGGTGCCCTTTGTGTCCAAGTGCATTGGCACCTCGCTGGCGCAGATCGCAGCGCGCTGCATGGCCGGTAAAACCCTGGCTGAGCAGGGCTTTGAGCAGGAAATCGTACCGCACTTCTATAGTGTTAAAGAGGCGGTCTTCCCGTTCAATAAATTCCCCGGTGTCGACCCGATTCTGTCGCCGGAAATGAAGTCCACCGGCGAAGTGATGGGCTCTGGCGACACCTTTGCAGAAGCCTTCTTCAAGGCGCAACTGGGGGCAGGTGAGGCCATTCCTGGGCTTACCGGTGAGCGCAAGGCATTCCTTTCCGTGCGCGAACCGGACAAGGCGGGGATTATCGAAGTGGGGCGTTCTCTGTTAGCATTAGGCTTTACGCTATGTGCTACACGGGGAACAGCGGCTGCTTTGGAAGCTGCCGGGCTTGCCGTGGAACACGTCAATAAAGTCTACGAAGGCCGTCCCCATATCGTCGATCTGCTTAAGAACGACGAAATCGCCTACATTGTGAACACTACTGAAGGTCGTCAGGCTATTAACGACTCTTCGGTCATTCGCCGTACTGCTCTCTCGCGCAAGGTGCCCTATGCGACCACCTTGGCGGGCGCTAATGCTGTTTGCATGGCGCTTGAGTACGGTAGGGAGATTACGGTGCGGCGCCTTCAGGATCTGCATGCAGGAGCAAGTCAATGAACAAGGTCCCGATGACAGTTGCGGGAGAAAGAAGCCTTCGTGAAGAGCTCGACCACCTTAAAAGCGAAGCTCGTCCGCAGGTGATCGCGGCCATCGCCGAAGCGCGTGAACACGGTGATCTTAAAGAGAATGCCGAGTATCACGCCGCTCGCGAGCAGCAGGGGTTTATCGAAGGGCGGATTCAGGAGATCGAAAGTAAGCTCTCTGTCGCTCAAGTGATTGACGTCACCAAGCTGCCGAAAACTGGCAAAGTGATTTTCGGCGTAACCGTATCGCTAATGAATCTGGATACTGATGCGGAAGTCACTTACCGTATCGTCGGCGAAGATGAGGCGGATATTAAGTCTGGCCGTATCTCGGTTACCTCACCGATTGCCCGTGCCCTGATCGGCAAAGAAGAGGGTGATGTCGTGGTGGTCAAAACACCCGGCGGTGACGTGGAGTACGAAGTAGGTAGCGTCGAACACGTATGACAAAAAACGCCCCTTCGATTGACTCTGGAGTCAGTTGAAGGGGCGCTTTCGTACGGCGACTCTCTATTGCACGCGTTGAATTTAACGCTTAATGGCGGCCGTGGTGGTTCTCAAAGCGGGTAACGTTAGAAAGCTTCGGGTTCACCTGCGGATTTCTGCGATAGAGCAGCGCCATTTTGCCAATGGTTTGCACCAAGTCGGCACGGCTGTTGGCGATCAGTTCGGCTATCATGGCAGCACGATCATCCCGCTCAGGAAGGGCAAGTTTCACTTTGATCAGTTCGTGATCAGTGAGTGCGCGGTTGAGTTCTGCGAGCAAATTTTCGGAGACGCCGTTCTCAGAAACGGTGACCACTGGGTTAAGATGGTGGCCAATGCTACGAAATGCTTTCTTTTGTGCCTGTGACAAGCTCATGGTATCTTGCGGTATCCCGGTTAGCGCTTAACGCTCCATCTTACGGTGAAACGTCACCGAGTGAAAGCGATCGCGTGAATGCGCCCATCTCTTATTCCAGTGTTAGACTCCCACATGCAGCAAAAGCCCCCGAACCGAAAACATTCCGTTAGCAAGACCAGCAATAACTGGAAGAAGGAGCATTTTGACGACCAGTACGTGAAGCAGAGCTGGCAAGATGGCTACCGTTCCCGTGCCAGCTATAAGCTGATTGAGTTGGATGAAAAAGATAAACTGCTGCGTCCCGGTATGACGGTGATTGATCTGGGCGCCGCCCCCGGTGGGTGGAGTCAAATTGCAGCGGAAAGGGTAGGGCCTGAAGGTGTGGTGATTGCCTCTGATATTCTGGAGATGGATGCACTGGCCGGGGTGGATTTTATCCAAGGTGATTTCACTGAAGAGGCGGTGCTGGAGGCGATACTAAAATGCCTGGATAATCGCCGTGTAGACCTTGTGATGTCGGATATGGCCCCCAATATGAGTGGTATGGCGGCGATTGATCAGCCCCAGGCGATGTATTTAGTGGAGCTAGCGTTAGAACTTGCCCGCGAAACGTTGTCACCTGGTGGCCGGTTTTTAGCTAAAGTATTCCAGGGGGAAGGGTTTGACGCCTATTTGAAAGAATTGCGCGGCAGCTTTAACAAGGTAGTAACCCGTAAGCCAGACGCCTCCCGGGCGCGTTCCCGTGAAGTCTATTTTCTGGCCGAAGGGTTTCGCGGGTGACTCTCCTTAACATGAGAGGCTGCCCGTGTGGTTCATAGCCAAGATTTATCAGCGCGATTGCCAGACAGGCAAGCGCAACGTGTGTCACATTAGTCGCCATAAGTGCGCGTGACACAGATGGCCCGAGGCATAAGACGCTTTGGCA
The DNA here is from genome assembly GCF_000830495.1 of Halomonas sp. KHS3. Taxonomy (NCBI): domain Bacteria; kingdom Pseudomonadati; phylum Pseudomonadota; class Gammaproteobacteria; order Oceanospirillales; family Halomonadaceae; genus Halomonas; species Halomonas sp. KHS3. Next base: position 30,778 of record NZ_JWHY01000014.1, read on the forward strand.
ATGGTTGAACGCTTGATGCTGATGTAATGTCGTATTACTAAGCTTATTGGTAAAAGACTTTATGAAGCACCAGGGTTTAACTGACGGATTCTTGTAATGAGGGTAGCCCCTTGAATGATATGGCGAAGAACCTGATTCTGTGGTTGGTCATCGCGGCCGTCCTACTGACAGTGTTCAACAATTTCAGTACGGAAAGCGCACCGCAAAACACAAACTATTCCCAGTTTGTGCAGCAGGTGCAAAATCAGCAGGTACGTAGCGTAACGATTGATGGTTACACCATCAGCGGTGAGCGCACGGACGGCACTCAGTTCCAGACCATCCGCCCAGCGGCGGAAGATCCGAAGCTGATGGACGACCTGTTGAGCAACAATGTGACGGTGGTGGGCAAAGAGCCAGAGCAGCAAAGTATCTGGACGCGGCTACTGATCGCCAGCTTCCCGATTCTGTTGATTTTGGGCATCTTTATGTTCTTCATGCGCCAAATGCAGGGCGGAGCCGGTGGTGGTAAAGGCGGCCCGATGAGCTTTGGTAAATCGAAGGCCAAGCTGCTCTCACAAGATCAGATCAAGACAACCTTTGCCGACGTGGCAGGTTGTGATGAAGCCAAGGAGGAAGTAGAAGAGCTGGTCGACTTCCTGCGTGACCCAACCAAATTCCAGCGCCTGGGCGGCACGATTCCCCGCGGCGTATTGATGGTAGGCCCTCCGGGTACCGGTAAAACGCTGCTGGCAAAGTCCATTGCGGGCGAAGCCAAAGTGCCGTTCTTCTCTATTTCGGGTTCTGACTTCGTTGAAATGTTTGTTGGTGTCGGTGCATCCCGTGTGCGTGACATGTTCGAGCAGGCCAAGAAGCAAGCGCCGTGCATTATCTTTATCGACGAAATCGATGCGGTAGGCCGTTCACGTGGCACCGGTATGGGTGGCGGTAACGACGAGCGTGAGCAGACGTTGAACCAACTGCTAGTTGAAATGGATGGCTTTGAAGCCAACGAAGGCGTCATTGTTATCGCCGCGACCAACCGTCCTGACGTACTTGACCCTGCGCTAATGCGCCCAGGCCGCTTTGACCGCCAGGTAACGGTCGGTTTGCCGGACATCCGTGGCCGTGAGCACATTCTGGGCGTTCACCTGCGTAAAGTGCCGCTGGGCGATGACGTAAAACCGCAGCTGATCGCACGTGGTACGCCTGGTTTCTCTGGTGCGGATTTGGCCAACTTGGTCAACGAAGCCGCTCTGTTTGCCGCGCGCCGCAATAAGCGCCTGGTCAGCATGGAAGAGCTTGAGCTCGCGAAGGATAAGATCATGATGGGCGCTGAGCGCAAATCGATGGTTATGACCGACAAAGAGAAGCTCAATACCGCTTACCATGAATCGGGTCACGCCATTATCGGTCTGGTCGTGCCTTCCCATGATCCGGTCTATAAGGTAACGATTATTCCCCGTGGCCGTGCGCTGGGTGTCACCATGTTCCTGCCGGAAGAGGATCGCTATAGCCTCTCCCGTCAGCAAATTCTGGGGCAGATCTGCTCGCTGTTTGGTGGCCGTATTGCCGAAGAGATGACGTTAGGCCCGAATGGTGTAACGACCGGCGCCTCAAACGACATCAAGCGTGCTACTGAGCTGGCCCATAACATGGTTGCCAAGTGGGGCTTGTCGGACGAAATGGGCCCGATCATGTACGACGAGGATGAGTCGCATCAGTTCCTCGGTGGCCCGGGTCAGGGTGGTGGCAAGATGAAGTCTGGTGACACCACCACGCGCCTTGATAAGGAAGTCCGCAAAATCATCGACGGTTGCTACGAGCAGGCACGCCAAATCCTGACCGATAATCGCGATAAGCTGGACGCCATGGCCGAGGCCTTGATGAAGTACGAGACCATTGATGCCACGCAGTTGAAGGACATCATGGAAGGTCGTGAGCCGCGCCCGCCGGAAGGTTGGGATGACGGTGACTCATCCGGTGGCGGTACGCCTGTCAACGATGACAAGCCGCAAGCGAAGGCTGAAGACGATGCTTCTTCAAACGCTTCTGGAGGCGATGCGTCCGGTGGTGACAGCGAAGAAGATGACGACGGGCCGCGTCGCCGTCCCTCAGACCCGCTAGGTGGCCCTGCAGGCTCATAAGCCAGCACTGCCGTATGAGCCAAAGGCGCCCCGTCATGGGGCGCCTTTTTTGATATGCTGTATACATAACAGCAATGTTTCATTTCTTGATCAGGCTGCAGCATGAAATCAATTCTGGACACGTCCTCTTCACGAAACGCAGAAAATGCTCTCCAACTGCGTTGCGGGCGCCATCTGTTGGATCTCTCCTTTCCCAGGGTAATGGGTATTCTTAATGTGACCCCGGACTCTTTTTCTGACGGTGGCCAGCACGTGGCATTGGATGACGCTTTGCGCCACGCTGAGCGGATGCTGGCCGAAGGGGCAGCGATGATAGATGTGGGCGGCGAATCGACCCGCCCTGGGGCTACCCCTGTCAGCCCCCAGGCGGAGCTAGACCGGGTGGCGCCGGTGGTGGAGGTCCTGGTGCGCGAGCTGGATGCGTTGGTGTCGGTGGATACCAGTTGCCCGACGGTTATACGCGAGGCGAGCGAACTGGGCGCTGGTATGATTAATGATGTGCGCGCCTTAGAGCGTGAAGGAGCCCTGCTGGCCGCGGTGGGGAGCGGGTTGCCCGTCTGCTTGATGCATCGTCAGGGCGAGCCGCAGGATATGCAGCAGTCGCCCGCGTATCAGCGCCCGGTCGAGGAAGAGGTGGCGGATTATTTGGCCCGTCGGATTGCTGAATGCGAGGCTGCAGGGCTACGCCGCAACCGTCTACTGATCGACCCTGGTTTTGGCTTCGGCAAAACCGTCGAACACAATCTACGCTTACTCAAATACATGGAGTCTCTGCAATCGCTGGAGCTTCCAGTGCTGGTGGGTATGTCGCGCAAGAGCATGATTGGTAAAGTGTTGGGTCGACCAGTGGAGGAGCGTCTCTCCGGTGGTCTGGCGCTTGCTGCCATGGCGGTTGAGCGTGGGGCAAATATTTTGCGCGTGCATGACGTAGCTGCAACGGTCGATGCAGTCAATATGGCGTGGGCGGTACTACAAGAAGGCTGCGAGCCGCCGCTAAATAAGGAGTTTGACGCATGACAAGGCGCTATTTTGGGACGGATGGTATTCGCGGCACGGTGGGTAAATCACCGATTACCGCTGATTTTATGCTCAAGTTGGGCTGGGCGGCGGGTCAGGTGCTGCGCCGTGATAAAGGTCGAACGCGGGTACTGATCGGCAAAGATACCCGGATCTCCGGCTATATGTTCGAATCCGCCCTAGAGGCGGGGCTCTCTGCAGCGGGTGTCGATGTATCCCTGCTGGGGCCAATGCCCACGCCGGGTATTGCCTATTTAACGCGCACATTTCGTGCCGATGCAGGCATCGTCATTTCGGCATCGCATAATCCGTTTGATGATAACGGCATCAAGTTCTTCTCCGCTGAGGGCAAGAAGCTTCCCGATGACACGGAAGATCGTATCGAAGCGATGCTGGAAGCGCCGCTGACCACGGCCGAGGCCGCGCAGTTGGGTAAGGCAACGCGCATCGACGACGCTGCAGGCCGTTATATCGAGTTTTGTAAATCGACCTTGCCTGACCGGCTTAGCCTGCACGGCCTTAAAATCGTCTTGGATTGCGCTCACGGTGCCACTTACCATATCGCGCCTAATGTGTTCCGCGAGCTGGGAGCTGATGTCACCACTATTGGCTCTGCACCTGACGGGTTAAACATTAATCAGCAGGTGGGCTCAACGCACCCCGCGGCTCTGCGTGCTTCCGTGATTCAGCAAAGTGCTGATTTGGGGATCGCCTTTGATGGCGATGGCGACCGCGTGCTGCTGGTAGATGGCGACGGGCGCGAAGTCGACGGCGACGATATTCTCTATCTGATTGCCCGAGATCGCCACGAGCGTGGCTTGCTTCAAGGCGGCGTGGTGGGCACCCTGATGTCCAACTTTGGCCTGTCGATGGCGCTGGATAAGCTGGGAATCCCCTTTGAGCGCGCAAAGGTGGGTGACCGCTTTGTGATGGAACGTATGGCCGCCAATGGTTGGGAGCTGGGCGGTGAGTCGTCGGGGCATATTGTGTGCGCCCACGTGCAGACCACCGGCGACGGCATTGTCTCCGCGTTGCAGGTATTGGCGCTGATGATGCGCGAGCAAAAAAGCCTCCCGACACTGTTAAAAGAGTTGGAGAAAGTGCCCCAGGCGCTGGTTAATGTGCGTTTGCCCGCTCATGCCAGCGCCAAAGAGGTGATGGCATCTGCGCCGCTTCAGCAGGCAGTGGCTGCGTTAGAGCATGAGTTAGGCGATGAGGGGCGAGTGTTGCTACGTCCCTCAGGTACTGAGCCGCTTATTCGAGTAATGGTGGAAGGACGCGCCCATTTAGATGTCGATCAATTGGCGCATAGCTTGGCCGATCAGGTTCAGGCGCTACTTAATTAAATGTGTTCAGCTAACCGGTTCAGTAAACTGGTTTGGTAAACCCAGCTTGTGGCTATAACAGCGGTTGTCTTGACAAGGCCGCTCCTATACCATTTCGCTCCACCTTGAGTGAGGAGAGTCGATGCGTACGCCTTTAATCGCCGGTAACTGGAAAATGAACGGTTCCGTGGCGTTAATCAATGAATTCGGCCAGGCCTTCTCCGCCGCCGTATCGCCAACGAGCGTGGATGTCGTTATCATTCCGCCGTTCCCCTATTTGGATGCGGCGCGCCACGCGTTTGAAGGTACGGTGCTTTCATTGGGCGCGCAAACGTTGAACCCTATTCACTCTGGGGCGCATACCGGCGAAGTAAGTGGCCGCATGCTAAAAGAGTTTGCGGTCTCTTACGTATTGGTGGGGCACTCTGAACGACGTCAGCTCTACAAAGAGAGCGATGAACAGATCTTTGCACGCCTGCTAGCAGCATTGAGCGTGGATATCACGCCGATCCTCTGTGTGGGTGAGTCCCTGGAGGAGCGCGACGCAGGGCGCACGATGGATGTGGTGCTTCGTCAAGTGGGCTATGTAATGTCCCGCTTAGAGCCCGACCAGCGTAAGCAGGTCGTGATTGCCTATGAGCCTGTTTGGGCCATTGGCACTGGGCGCACGGCAACGCCTGAGCAAGCCCAGGACGTTATGGCAGGCATCCGTGCCTACCAGGCGGGTTTCGATAAGGGCCTCGCCGAGCAACTGCGTTTGCTTTACGGCGGCAGTATGAACGCAAGCAATGCGGCTGAGCTGCTTGCTCAGCCAGATATCGACGGCGGTCTAGTGGGCGGAGCCTCACTCAAGATCGATGATTTTTATGCCATTTGTCAGTCAGCAGGATAACGCCATGCAAGTTGCAATTCTTATGATTCATGTGGTGATTGCGGTCGCCCTGGTGGTACTCATTCTGCTTCAGCAGGGTAAAGGTGCCGAAGCCGGTGCAGCTTTCGGGGGCGGTGCATCACAAACGGTATTCGGTTCGCGGGGTAGTGGTAACTTCCTGTCGCGCACAACGGCTATTTTGGCGGCGGGTTTCTTCGTCACCTCAATGGCGCTAGCTTACTTTGCCACCCAGGCGGGCCAGGCACCGGAAGCAGGTATTCCCGATTCGCGCTTGATCGAGCAGCAGCAAAGCGTCCCGACGCTTGACGACAGGCCTGCGGACGTGGATAATACCGCGCCAGTGCTAGAGGAAAGCAGCGAGTAAGCAGCTGCTGTTTTTTAGCCTCCCCTGATGCCGAAGTGGTGGAATTGGTAGACACGCTATCTTGAGGGGGTAGTGACCGTATGGTCGTGCGGGTTCAAGTCCCGCCTTCGGCACCATCTGTTTTGCTGGCACGCCAGCTTCCCAGAACGTTTCTTTTGTTACCAGAATGCCCATTGGCACCTGAGGCGAAAAAGACAGCTTTAAGTAAGTGGTTCTTGAAGCAAGTAGTTCTTGACGTAAGTGGCTTTAGTGTCTATTATCGTCGACCTAGATTGATGCGGGGTGGAGCAGTCTGGTAGCTCGTCGGGCTCATAACCCGAAGGTCATCGGTTCAAATCCGGTCCCCGCTACCATTTTCTAGTAGCATGTTCTAGATTGTTATTTTTAAGACGTATTGGAAATAACGGTCATTTCAGGTACAGCCTGTTACATGTTGCTAAGACGGTACTGGAAGTAGTACTTAAGAAATGGTACACAAGGTTTCTTTCAAAAAGCCCCTTCCAGTGAAGGGGCTTTTTGTTAGCAGCTTTTGGCTAGCAAGCGCGCCTGGTCGCTGTTTTATTGGCGCCCCCCGCTTTGTTAGCCAGAATATCGTTAGCACGAATATCTTAATAGCGGATGTCGTCCGGAAAACCGGAGACACATTCCCGAGTAACGCCAATCAGCCACCTAGCTTTTCTAATAACTCCTGGCCAGGTGCCTGATGCAACGGCTATAGGAGCTTTGTCTGTGGCCACTAAACACGCTGCGCTTCACGCGCTGATCGAACCTGTTGTTGCTGCCATGGGCTTTGAGCTATGGGGCATCGACCATCTTTCCCAGGGCAAAAATTCGCGGCTGGTGATCTATATCGAGCGCGAGAGTGGTGTCAGCGTGGAAGACTGCGCAGATATTAGCCGCCAAGTCAGTGCCGTTATGGATGTAGAAGACCCCATTCCCGGTGAGTACCGGTTGGAAGTCTCCTCGCCAGGCATGGCACGTCCCTTGTATTCCCTGGATCAGTTTACCCGCTTTCAAGGTCATCACGTCGCGCTGAAATTGCGCACTGCCTTTGACGGGCGGCGCAAGTATCAAGGGCTTTTGGTCGGTGTTGAGGGGGATGAAGTACTGCTACAACTGGATGGCGAAGAGTACTGCTTTCCAATTGAGAGTATTGATTCTGCTCACATTGTACCGCAGTTCGACGATTGACCGGGTGGCGGCGCTGCCGGCAGGCTGCCGGGGTGATGCACATAAGGATAGGTTTTCTGGCGAGGCATACGCATGAGTAAAGAAATTTTAATGGTCGTTGACGCGATCTCCAATGAGAAGGGCGTCCCACGTGATGTCATCTTCGAGGCGGTAGAAGCCGCTCTTGCGAGTGCGTCACGCAAGCGTTTTGAAAGAGAAGAAGCCAATGTGCGCGTGCATATTGACCGCCGCACTGGTGAATACGAAACCTTCCGCACCTGGACCGTTGTGGAAGATGACGAATTCGAAACGCCAGATTATGAAATTAAAGAGAGCATCGCCGAGCAGCGCGATCCGCCGCTGAAATTAGGCGATGTGGTCGAAAAAAGCATCGAAAATGCGTCGTTTGGCCGTATTGCTGCACAAACCGCCAAACAGGTGATCGTACAGAAAGTACGCGAAGCCGAGCGGGCTGAAGTCGTGCGCCAATATGCCGATCGCGAAGGTGAACTGGTTGCGGGCATCGTTAAAAAGACCACACGTGATGGCCTGATCATTGATTTGGGCGAAAACGCTGAGGCGTTTTTGCCGCGCAATGAAATGATTCACGGCGAGCGTTACCGCATGAACGAGCGGGTGCGCGCCCTGTTGGTCAAAGTGGATCCCGATGCACGCGGTGCCCAGCTTCAGCTATCGCGGACGTGTCCCGAGCTGATCATTGAGCTGTTCAAAATTGAAGTGCCAGAGATCGCAGAGCAGTTGATTGAGATCAAAGGTGCTGCGCGTGACCCCGGTTCACGGGCCAAAATTGCGGTAAAAACCAATGATCGCCGCATCGACCCGGTCGGTGCCTGTGTGGGTATGCGCGGTTCGCGCGTTCAGGCGGTCTCTTCGGAGCTGCAAAACGAACGCGTTGATATCGTGCTGTGGGATGACAATCCCGCCCAATTGGTGATTAACGCCATGGCACCTGCCGATGTTGGGTCTATCCTTGTGGACGAGGACGCCCACGCAATGGACGTGGCCGTGGCGCAGGATAACCTTGCTCAGGCGATTGGCCGGAGCGGTCAGAACGTGCGTTTGGCTTCTGAACTTACCGGCTGGCGCATTAATGTCATGACCGAAGAGGAAGCGGAGTCTAAGCGCGATCAAGAGATTGATAGCCTGGTGGACTCTTTTATCCAGCACCTCGATGTGGATGAAGATGTCGCTCGCCTGTTGGTGGATGAGGGGTTCACTACCCTGGAAGAAGTCGCCTACGTGCCGATGGAAGAGATGCTCGAAATCGAAGAGTTCGATGAAGATTTAGTCGAAGCGCTTCGTGCACGTGCGAAAGACGAGCTGCTGACGATGGCAATTGCCACGGAAGAAGCGCTAGACGGTGCCCAGCCTGCAGCAGATCTGCTGGAGATGGATGGCATGGAGCGCCACCTGGCCTTCATTCTGGCCAGTCGCGGCATCGTTACCATGGAAGATCTCGCCGAGCAGTCTGTCGACGATCTGGTCGATATCGAGGAGTTGGACGAAGCGCGCGCAGCGGCACTGATCATGACTGCCCGTGCGCCCTGGTTTGAAGTCGATGACGCATCGGATTCGAACACACAGTAAACAGGTCACGGGCTGAGGAGGGTCAATATGTCAGATATGACAGTTAAAGATTTCGCAGGAAAGGTGGGCCGTGATGTGCCTCGCCTACTAGAGCAAATGAAAGAAGCGGGTTTAAAGCACGCTTCTGAAAGCGATGCTGTGTCTGAAGAAGACAAGCAGAAGCTACTGAGTTTCTTGAAGAAGAGCCACGGCGGTAGCGACACCCCTGAAGCGGGCAAAAACCGCATCACGCTGACACGCAAAACCCGTAGCCGTATCAATACCGGCGAGCGCGGCAAAACCATTGAAGTGCAGGTACGTAAGAAAAAGACCTACGTCAAAAGCGCTGAAGATGAGAAGCCGAAAGCGCCGGAGCCTAGCTATACCGGCCCGCGCCAGCTAGTGGGCGATATGGCGGAAGCCGAAGCTGAGCGCAAAGTGTCTGATGCGCGTGAAGCCGAAGAAAAAGCCGCTGCTAAGAAAGCCCGCGCTGCACAGGTAGCGGAAGCCACCGCGCGTAGCAATAAAGAAGCTGAAGCGACGGCGCAAAGTAACACGGCGCGTAGCAATAAAGAGTCTGAAGCCAAGCCGAAAGCGCCTGCAGCAGCCAAAGCACCGGCTACGCCAGACATTCCGGTGCCGAATCTTGAAATCGACGATACGCCGTCCGGTGACGATATGCCGCCAGCGCCGCCGAAAGAGGGCCGCACTGACCGTCGTACCGCTCCGCCCAAGAAGACGGCGGCGAAGAACAAAGGTCGCCGTGACGATGAAGATCGTGGTGATCGCGAAGAGCGCAAGCGCGGTGGCGGCGGTAAGAAGGTAAAACGTGCCGAACAGCGTCGTGGTGGTCGCCGTGGTGGCAACCAGACCGGCAATGGCAAGCACGCTTTCCAGAAGCCGACTCAGCCGATCGTGCGTGAAGTATCGATCCCTGAATCGATCAGCGTGGCGGAATTGGCCGACAAGATGTCGATCAAGGCCAATGAAGTGATCAAGGCCATGTTTAACATGGGCGCGGCGGTTACCATCAACCAAACCATCGATCAGGATACGGCTGCGATCGTGGTGGAAGAGATGGGCCATACACCGAAGCTGGTTAAAGATGACGCGCTGGAAACGGAAATGCTAGAAGGCATCTCCTATGAAGGCGAAGAGATCACGCGTTCACCCGTTGTTACGGTGATGGGCCACGTTGACCACGGTAAAACCTCGCTGCTGGACTACATCCGTAAAGCGAAAGTGGCGACCGGTGAAGCCGGTGGTATTACCCAGCATATCGGTGCCTACCACGTGGAAGATAACCACGGTGGCGTGACCTTCCTGGATACCCCAGGCCACGCGGCGTTTACCGCCATGCGTGCCCGTGGTGCCAAGGCGACAGACGTGGTTATTCTGGTTGTGGCTGCCGACGATGGCGTGATGCCTCAGACGATTGAGGCGATTGAACACTCCAAAGCCGCTGAAGTGCCGATGGTGGTAGCGGTCAACAAGATCGATAAAGATGGTATCGATCTTGATCGCATCAAGAATGAGCTTTCGCAGCACGGCGTGATCTCCGAAGAATGGGGCGGTGATACTCAGTTTGTTCACGTTTCCGCCAAGACCGGTGAAGGTATTGAAGAACTGTTGGAAGCAATCCAACTGGTCTCTGAAGTGCTTGAGCTTAAAGCCGTTCCTTCTGCGCCGGGTAAAGGCGTGGTGGTTGAATCGCGCCTTGATAAAGGTCGTGGTCCAGTCGCCACCGTACTGGTTCAGAACGGTACGCTGAAAAAGGGCGATATCGTCCTGGCTGGCCTGCACTACGGTCGTGTGCGTGCGCTGACCAACGAACTTGCCCAGCAAGTCGATGCGGTTGGCCCGGCCATGCCGGTAGAGATTCAGGGCTTGGGCGGTACGCCGGATGCCGGTGATGACTTCATGGTCGTTGCAGACGAGAAGAAAGCCCGCGAAGTGGCTAACTTCCGTCAAGGCAAATACCGCGAAGTGCGCCTGGCGCGTCAGCAGAAGGCCAAGCTGGAGAACATGTTCAGCCAGATGGGCCAAGACGAAGTGGCCAAGGTCAACATCGTCCTCAAAGCCGACGTTCAAGGTTCTCTGGAAGCGATCAAAGGCGCCCTGGAAGAGCTCTCCACCGGTGAAGTTGAAGTCGCCGTGGTCTCTTCGGGCGTCGGTGGTATCACCGGTACCGATGCCAACCTGGCGCTTGCGTCGGAAGCCATCGTCGTCGGCTTTAACGTCCGTGCTGACGCCGCTGCCCGTGAGATCGTTGAGCGCGAAGGTCTGGATCTGCGTTACTACAGCGTTATTTACCAGCTGATCGACGAGGTCAAACAGGCGATGAGCGGTATGCTCGCACCTGAGTGGAAAGAAGAGATCGTCGGTATTGCCGAAGTGCGCGATGTCTTCCGTGCGCCGAAGATTGGTGCCATCGCTGGTTGTATGGTGATTGAGGGCAGCGTACATCGTAATAAGAAGATCCGCGTGTTGCGTGATGACGTGGTGATCTACGAAGGCGAGCTCGAATCGCTGCGCCGCTTCAAAGACGATGTGCAGGAAGTGCGCAACGGCATGGAGTGTGGCATCGGCGTGAAGAACTACAACGATGTCCAAGTCGGCGATAAGATCGAAGTCTTCGACCAAGTGAAGGTCGAGCGTAGCCTGTAAGGCTGCGAGGAGCTAAACATGCGCGAATTTAAGCGTACCGACCGGGTAGCAGACCAGCTCCAAAAGGAGCTGGCGGTGCTGATCCAACGAGAAGTGAAAGACCCGCGTTTGGGCATGGTCACGGTCAGCGGTGTCACCGTTAGCCGTGACCTTGGCTACTCCGACGTCTACGTCACTCTGTTGGGTGAGCAAGAGCCCGAGCGTATTAAAGAGAATCTGCAGGTGCTTAAGCGTGCTGCCGGTTTTCTAAGAAGCCAGATTGCCAAGCGCATCAAGCTACGTCACGTACCGGAGCTGCGTTTTCATTTCGATGAAAGCGTGGTGCGCGGTCAGCAGCTTTCTTCATTGATTGATGAAGCGGTGACGACGGATCGTGCACGCTATCAAGGCGATGATGATCAGGGCAGTGACCAAGATGCCGATGCCCAGGATAGTGAGGAAACTCGCTAGTGGCGCGTCAACGTCGCGGTTTACCGGTTAATGGCGTACTGCTGCTGGATAAGCCCAAGGGCGTTTCCAGCAACCATGCGCTGCAGCGTGTACGTCGGCTGTTCCAGGCTCAAAAAGCCGGGCACACCGGCACGCTAGACCCGATGGCAACCGGCTTATTGCCGATTTGCCTAGGCGAAGCGACCAAGTTTTCATCGCACTTGCTGGAAGCCGACAAGGTGTATCGCACCCGGGTAGAGCTAGGGGTGATCACCGATACCGGCGATGCGGAAGGTACGATTATTGAGCAGCATGAGGTTCCCAGCCTAAGCGTCGATGACGTGGAAGCTGTGCTCACCCGTTTTCGCGGTGAGATTGACCAAGTGCCGCCGATGTATTCGGCTCTCAAGCATCAGGGCAAAAAACTTTACGAGTTGGCCCGTGAAGGCAAGCAGGTAGAGCGTGCAGCCCGGCGCGTAAGCGTGTATGATGCGCGCCTGCTATCGTTTGAAGGCACTGCTTTTGAGCTGGAAGTAAGCTGCAGTAAAGGCACTTACATCCGCACGTTAGCCGAAGATATTGGCCAAGCGCTTGGCTGTGGTGCGCACATCAGTCAACTAAGAAGGCTCAAAACGGGGCCTTTTTTAGCCGACGCGATGTGGACGCTAGAGGCCTTGGAAGCATTGGCCGGCCAAGCGGCACTGGAAGCTGAGCTGATGCCCGTGGATGTGTTGGTGGATCATTTACCGTTACTGACGGTAGACGACACCGCCCATTCTCGTTTGGCCCATGGTCAGCCCGCTGCTCTCGAAACCGGCGCATTAGCCCCGGACGAAGTAGCCCGACTTTATTACGCCGAGACGTTTATCGGCCTTGGCGTAGTGAAAGGTGCTCAGGAAGTGGCACCTAAGCGACTGTTAAGCACTGTCGCTATCTCGTAAACAGCGTTGCAAGGAGGCGACCGTCTACGTGAAAATTGCAAGATCCGACGTGCACGTCGAAACGTGTACGTAGAAAACAGTAGCTTGAGACTGCAAATATGCGTGGTCTCACCCATTCATTTTTAGGCATATTGCTTACTGGAGAGACAGATGGCTTTAACCGCTGAGAAGAAGGCCGAGATCGTCACTGAATACGGCCGCGGCGATAACGATACCGGTTCCCCTGAAGTGCAAGTTGCACTGCTGAGCGCCAACATTAATGGCCTGCAGGATCACTTCAAGACCAACAAACAGGATCACCACTCTCGTCGTGGCCTGATCCGCATGGTTAACCAGCGTCGTAAGCTGCTGGACTACCTAAAGCGTAAAGATTTCGAACGCTATCAGTCCCTGATTCAGCGTCTGGGTCTGCGTCGTTAAGCGTTAACGGCAACGATTAGAAACGGGCAGCTCCTTGTGAGCTGCCCGTTTTTTTATGTTTCGTGTTTACGGCAAGTAGGGAACTGGTAGCCCTATCGCGCTCCAGCGCCTAGAATGGTAACGAGTCAAAACGACCTAAACGAATAGACAAGTAGATATTGATAATGCTGAAGGAAGTCGCTGTGAATCCGGTAAAGAAAACGTTCCAGTACGGTCGTAGCACCGTCACGCTCGAAACCGGGCGTATTGCTCGCCAAGCTACCGGCGCTGTCATGGTTACCATGGATGACACCGTCGTGCTGTGTACCGTTGTCGCTCGTAAAGAGGCAAACCCGAGCCAACCCTTTTTCCCTCTCTCGGTACACTACCAAGAGAAGACCTACGCAGTGGGCAAGATTCCTGGCGGCTTCTTCAAGCGCGAAGGGCGTCCCACTGAAAAAGAGACGCTGACCTCGCGTCTGATTGATCGCCCGATCCGTCCGCTGTTCCCCAAGGGCTTCATGAACGAAGTGCAGGTCGTCTGTACCGTTCTCTCCACCGACCGTAACCACGATCCGGATATCGCCGCACTGCTTGGCACCTCCGCGGCGCTGAGTATCTCTGGCGTGCCGTTTAGTGGCCCGATTGGCGCAGCCCGGGTTGGTTTTAACGAAGAGAAAGGCTACTTCCTCAACCCAACGGTTGAAGAACTGGCCACCTCTGAGCTCGACATGGTCGTCGCCGGTACTGAAAAAGCCGTGCTGATGGTTGAGTCTGAAGCCAAAGAGCTGCTCGAAGACGAAATGCTGGGAGCCGTTCTGTTCGGTCACCAGGAAATGCAGGTCGCGATCAGTGCCATTAACGAACTGGTTGCTGAAGCGGGCAAGCCGCGCTGGGAGTGGCAGGCCGCCGAAGAGAACCAGGCGCTCAAAGCCGCCATGGCCGATGCATTTGAAGCTAAAGTGGGCGATGCTTACCGCATCACCGACAAAATGCAGCGCCAGGATGCACTGGCTGAGTTGAAAGACCAGGCGATTGAACAGCTGGCAGCCGATGAAGGCGAACCGGTTAACGACAAGTTCAGTAAAGATGACGTCAAAGGTGCCTTTGCTAGCCTGGAAAAACGCGTTGTGCGTTCACGGGTGGTAAAAGGCGAGCCGCGTATTGACGGTCGTGACAATCAAACCGTTCGTCCGCTGGCTATCGAAGTCGGTGTGCTGCCGAAGGCTCACGGTTCTGCCATCTTTACGCGTGGTGAGACCCAGGCGATTGCCGTAGCAACACTGGGCACGCTGCGTGATTCACAGCTAATCGAATCACTGGAAGGTGAGCGTAAAGACCGCTTTATGCTGCACTACAACTTCCCTCCCTACTCGGTGGGTGAAGCTGGCTTTATGGGTGGCCCGAAGCGTCGCGAAATCGGCCATGGCCGCTTAGCGCGTCGTGGTGTGCAGGCAATGCTGCCGTCAGAAGACGTCTTCCCCTACACCATTCGTGTGGTGTCTGAAATTACCGAGTCTAACGGTTCCAGCTCCATGGCCTCTGTGTGTGGCTCTTCGCTGGCCCTGATGGACGCAGGCGTGCCGTTGAAAGCACCGGTCGCCGGTATTGCCATGGGCTTGGTAAAAGACCCGGACGGTTTTGCGGTATTGACCGATATTCTGGGTGACGAAGATCACCTTGGCGATATGGACTTTAAAGTTGCCGGTTCCGAAGAGGGCGTCACCGCCCTGCAGATGGACATCAAGATCGAAGGCATCAACGAAGAGATTATGGAGCTCGCGCTGCAGCAAGCACTGACCGCGCGACTGAGTATTCTCGAGCAAATGAATGTCGTGATCAGCCAGAGCCGTAGCGATGTCTCCGACAACGCGCCGTCCATGGCAACGATCAAAATCGATCCGGACAAGATCCGTGACGTTATCGGTAAAGGTGGCGCAACCATTCGCAAAATCTGCGAAGACACCGGCGCCTCTATTGATCTCGACGACGATGGCACCGTGCGTATTTACGCGGAAGATAAAGCCGCCGCCAAGCGCGCCATCGACACCGTACTGGCGATTACCGCTGAAGCGGAAATCGGCAAGCTGTATCACGGCAAGGTCGTGCGTATTGCTGACTTCGGTGCGTTCGTTAACATCATGCCCGGCACCGATGGCCTGGTTCACATCTCGCAAATCGTTGCCGAGCGGGTTAACAACGTGCGCGACTTCTTGAACGAAGGCGATGACGTGGTCGTTAAGGTGCTGGATATCGACAACCGCAACCGCGTGAAGCTGTCGATGAAAGAGATCAGCGACGAAGAGAAAGCCGCTTTTACCGCGGAAGCAGCGGAAACTGAAGCGGCGATTTAAATCGCTCGCTAGGTTTCTGAGACCGCCCTCGTAGCCTCTGGCTGCGGGGGCGTTGTTTTTGCTAGGTACTGTTTTTGCTAAGTACTTTTTGGCTAGATAGGGTTTTGTGGTTAGGTATCGCTTTGTTCGCCGGGATTTAGACAGTCAGGGAGCAGCAGATGGAGCAGCAACAAACGCCGCGCTGGTGGGCGGTGGTGGCCGTGATGATCGGCATTTTTTTACTGGTGACCGCAGAGCAGCTGCCGATTGGGTTGCTTTCCCAGGTGGCATCTAGCATGGGCGTTACCCCCGGCATGGCGGGCTTAATGGTCACCGTGCCCGGCGTGGTCGCTGCCTTTTCAGCCCCGCTGCTGCCGGTAGCGGTGGGGCGCTTGGACAGGCGCATTATGCTCACGGCATTGATGGCCGTAATGGTGGCCGGGAGTGTGCTATCGGCATTGGCCAGCAGCTTTATCCTGTTGCTTGCCGCCCGCGTGCTTGTGGGGCTTAGTATTGGTGGCTTTTGGGCGGTGGCGGGCAGCATTGCCCCACGCCTAGTGCCAGAGGCTCAGGTGCCAAAAGCGATGACGATGATTTTTGGTGGTGTCGCGGCGGCCTCGGTGCTGGGTGTGCCACTGGGAACGCTGCTGGGGGATCTAAGCAACTGGCGGGTCGCCTTTGGGACGCTGGGAGGGCTAAGCCTGTTAACGGCAGCTGCGCTGTGGTTTTGGCTACCGCCGCTACCACCGCGAGAACCTGTGCGTTTGCGGGTATTGGCGCAGCAGTTTAGCAATCGCGGTGTGCGAGTCGCGGTGTTAACCACCGCCTTTGTAGTGGTTGGCCACTTTGCCGCCTACACCTTTATTAGCCCCATCCTGCAAGAGATCAGCGGTATTTCCCAGCGCCATGTGAGCAGTCTGCTGCTGCTTTACGGGGCGGCAGGCATTGTGGGCAATATTGCGGCAGGCATGTTTGCCGGGCGCCACCCTTACCGCGCGGTGCTGGCGATTCCCAGCCTGCTGCTCATTGTGGTGGCTGTTTTCCCTCTTCTGGGTGTTCAGCCGAGCAGCGGTGTCATGTTGCTCATGATGTGGGGCGCGGTGTTTGGCAGCGTATCAGTCAGCATTCAAACCTGGATTATACGCACTGCACCCAATACCGAAGCCGCCACGGCGTTGATGGCGTTTACCTTCAATATGTCCATTGGCCTGGGCGCCATGCTAGGCGGGCGTATCGTCGATGGCACTAGCCTGCCCATTGCCATGTGGGCCGCATCGGGGTTATTTCTGTTGGGGGCGCTGTTGGTCTGGCGAACACCGTCACGCATTGTGGGGGAGAAGCGTCGTTAAGTAAGCGATAAATAATGCGCAAGTATCTGGCTATGTTGGCTGTTCGCGCAGCCAACTACGCAAATTATCCAAACGGCGATCCTCGCGCAGTGCATCTGGGTAGACTAACCAGAAACCAACGTCTGCGTTGACTGGATGTTCGAATACCGACGTTAGCCGCCCCAATCGCACGGCGCTATCGGCCAGCTCGCAGACCACTATCGATACACCCACCCCATCGGCGGCGGCCTGCAGGGTTAATCCGCCGGAATCCACCTGCGTGACCACGGCGGGTTTGAAGGGGCCGCCGGGAAGGCTCTCCATCCAGCGTTGCCATGTCAGGCAGTGGCGGGAGACAAACAGATTGGCCTGGCTGACACGGTCAAGGCGATCGCAATGGGAGCCGGTAGCAAAGCCTGGACGGGCATAAAGGTCGATGGTTGCTTCAAAGAGGAGATCGGCCTGTAATTCCGGCCAATGCCCGTTGCCGTACCAGATGCCCACATCGGCCACCCCCGCGGCAAGGTCTACCTCATCCTGCGTAGTGGATATCTCAAGCGAGAATCCACGCCGCTCGAAGGGATACAGGCTTAACCGTGGCGACAGCCAGTTGGTTGCAAAAGTAGGCAACATGTTGAGACGTAGCGGCCCGTCACGGCGTTTTTGGCGAAGTGAGTCAACCCCCTTGGCAATCTGCGTAAAGCCTTGTTGCAGGTAAGGTGTTAGCTTGTGTCCCGCGTCGGTAAGCTCAAGACGCGTTCCTGCTCGGCGCAGAAGCACGACGCCAAACAACTCCTCCAGTATGCGCAGTTGGTGACTGACGGCCGAAGGAGTGACCGAAAGCTCCATGGCCGCTTCCTTGATTGAAAGATGCCGCGCCGTCGCCTCAAAAGCGCGTAGAGCATTTAATGGCACAGGAATCCGCATAATCGCTACCCCCACCCTCGAAGGTTGATAAACAGATCATACAAGAAGCCGCGCTGACCACGCTGTAAAAATCGCTGAGCAAAACTCAGCCCAGTTTGAGGTTTACTCACTCGTTTTTAAAACATATAGAGGACAGACTGACGATATCGATAATCTGCTACTGGGTGGGTGCCATGCTAAACGCTCTTGATGACCGAGATGGGTTGATCTGGCTCGATGGTGAGCTGCTTCCTTGGCGTGAGGCGCGCCTGCACGTGCTTAGCCATGCGTTACACATGGGGGGAGCGGTATTCGAAGGCATGCGTGCCTACGGGCGGCGTGTTTTTCTGGGTGACGCGCATTTGGAGCGTTTAGAGCGTTCCGCCGCACTACTGGACTATCGGCTGCCCTGGTCGCACCGCGAGCTCAGCCAAGCGATTGACGCGGTGCTATGGGCCAATCAGCTAACCGATGCGTATATCCGCCCTATCGCCTGGCGTGGCGCGGATAGTGTGTCTATCGCGGCGCCTCAAGCACGTGTCCATGTGGCGATTGCCGCTTGGGATTGGCCTACGGCGGCGTCCCAGGGGCGGGCAGAGGTAGGTATTCGGCTGCAGTTGGCCAACTGGCGACGCCCGCTCCCTAATACGGCGCCTACTGCCTCTAAGTGTTCTGGACTGTATATGATCGGCACGCTAGCCCGCCATGCGGCCTTGGCAGTAGGCTGTGATGATGCGTTACTGCTCGATAGCGACGGCTTAGTCGCTGAAACGACGGCCACTAATCTGCTTTTGGTCAGTGATGGCGTACTGGTAACCCCACTGCCGACCTGTTTTCTTGATGGCATCACCAAGCGCCATGTGTTGGGTTTGGCACGTCAGAGAGGCCTGTCGGTAGAGGAGCGAGCGGTTACACTCGAGGAGCTGCGTGCTGCAACCGAAGTGTTGACTGCCGGCACCTCGGTCGAGCTTCAGCCGGTGGTGGCATTGGTGGAAGATAAGGCGAAGACCGAATGGCCCGTGGGCCCTGTCACCCAGCAACTGATTGCGGACTTTCATGCTACGGTCACTGGGGCTAAGAACGGTATAGCTGCAAGGCGACAGAACATTGATGCCTGAGCCCATCTATATCAGCGCGGCGGATAGTTATGCGCTGCGCGGGTGGGTATGGCGCCGACCTTGTGTTTCGTCGTCTCACCCTGGCCCCGTGGTGATCATTAACACCGCCACCTCGGTGCGCTGCCGCTATTACATGCCCTTTGCTGATTATTTGTATCAGCAAGGGTGGGACGTAGTGACCTACGACTACCGGGGAATCGGCGATTCGCGCCACCATTCGCTGCGCAAACTCAAGGCCGACTGGATCGACTGGGGGCAGCATGATTTTGAAGGCGTTCTACGCTACGTCGCCAGACGTTTTCCTGGTCAGCCTGTCGATGTGGTGGGTCACTCTGCGGGCGGTTTCGTGATTGGCTTTGCCCAGTCCGCCCATCGCGTGCGTCGCATCTTCACCATGGGTGCACAGTATGCCTACTGGCGGGACTACGCACCCGAGGCTCGGCGATCTATGTTCTTGCGTTGGCATCTAGCGATGCCACTGTTGGCACTTTTGGTCGGCTACGTACCCGCCAAGCGTCTGGGGTGGATGGAAGATACACCCAAAGGCGTAGCACTGGATTGGGCGCGAATGGGGCCGCGCTTTGAGCACAACGTGCGGCGTAAACGTGAAACACCTGAGGGTGAGCCCGAAGCTGAGATGCTGGTGCGGGGCTTCACGCGTGTGCAGGCACCGATTTTGGCGCTGGGCATCGATGATGACCCTTTCGGCACTCGTCCCGCGCTTGATCGCCTTCTAGAGTATTACAGTAGTAGCGAACGCTATCACCTGCGGCTAGCGCCAACTGCGGTGGGCCAGCCAAGCATCGGTCATTTCGCTTTTTTCCATAAGCGCTTTCGCGACGTGCTCTGGCCACTTGCCATGGAGTGGCTGCGCACCGGTAATCCGCCCACGACTTTTCCTGGCGAGCTGCGCTATCGGCCGCGTAAGGAGACCTGCAATGACAACTAACAAGCCAGCGACCCAGCTGCTATTTCTGCCCGGTCTCGGCAATTCTGATGCCGACCACTGGCAGTCACTATGGGGGCTAAAGCGGCCTAATAGCCTCCGTTTTCAGCCTGGCTCCTGGGATGAGCCGAATCTCAACGATTGGCTGCAGGCATTGGATACCGCCATTGATGAAGCTGAGGCACCGGTGTTGCTCGTTGCTCACAGTCTTGCGTGCCTGCTGGTGGCGCACTGGGTACAGGAGGCCAATAGCAGCGATGAAAGAGCTCATCGATTGGCGCAGGTAAGCGGCGCGTTGCTGGTGGCAGTACCTGACCCTGGCGCAAAGGCTTTCCCACCCGAAGCGAGCGATTTCCGCAACGCTCCTGCTCGGCCTCTGCCATTTCCAGCGCTGGTTGTAGCCAGCAGTGACGACCCCTATGCGACGACGGACTATGCCCGGCAGCAGGCTGCGACATGGCAAGCCGACTTTGTTGACGTGGGCGCCTGCGGGCATATCAACGCCGCAAGTCAGTTGGGGGAGTGGCCTCAGGGGTGGGCGTTGTTGGAGGCATTAGCATGAGTTTTCATACGATGACAGCACGCGATGCACTGACTGCGCTCTGGTCACTGGGTGGTTTGCCGGCGGAGGCTTTGGACAAGATCACGTTGACCGGCCATGATCCCGTTTTCCCATCGTCGTTTGCCGTTGGCGCCGCCGCGCAAACGACGATCGCTGCCGCGGCGCTTGCCGCCTGCGAGCTGGGGCATTCACGCGGGGCTTCCCGCCAGCCAGTCGCGGTGGAGATGGCGCACGCTGCCGCTGAGTGCTTGGGGTGGTTCAGCCTGGATGGCCAGGAACCCAACCTCTGGGATCCGTTCTCCGGCTTATATCGCTGCGCCGACGGGCACGTTCGTGTACACACCAACTTTCGTCACCATCGCGATGGCGCGCTCCGATTACTGGGCTTGGATAAGAGATCAGCGACACGCGAAGATGCCGCGCAAGCACTGTTGCGCTGGCAGGCGCTGGCGTTCGAGCAGGCGAGCGCTGAGCGTGGCCTAGTGGCCACGGCGCTGCGTCGCTTCGATGAGTGGGATGTAACGCCCCAGGGCCAGGCCATCGCATCGCAGCCCCTGATGACGATCACCCGCATCGGCGATGCGCCGCCTCGCGCGCTGCCAACTCTGGCAAATAACGCCCGTCCGCTCACAGGAGTGCGGGTGCTCGACCTCACTCGCATCCTGGCTGGGCCGGTGGGAGGGCGGGCGTTAGCTTCATTGGGTGCGGATGTGATGCTGGTGAACTCACCTAACCTTCCCAATATCGCTGCCATCGCCGAGACCAGCCGGGGCAAACGCTCGGCGCATATCGATTTACGCACCGCTGCCGGGCGAAAGTTACTATGGCGGCTCATTGAGGATGCCCAGGTATTCTCTCAGGGCTATCGCCCTGGCGGGCTGGCCGCACTCGGTTTTTCTCCTGAGGCCCTGGCTGCTCGTAGGCCCGGCATTGTCAGCGTGTCGCTCACCGCCTACGGTACTCAGGGCCCCTGGGCCAATCGCCGCGGTTTTGACTCGCTGGTGCAGACGGCGATGGGATTCAATCATGCTGAGGGTGAAGCGGCCGATGACGGCAAGCCACGCGCGTTGCCGATGCAGATTCTCGACCAGGCCAGTGGCTTCCTGATGGCCTTCGGGGTAGCTGCCGCCCTGTGGCATCAGCAGCACGAAGGGGGGAGCTGGCATGTGCAGGTTTCGTTGGCGCAGACTGGTCACTGGCTGCGCGGGTTGGGGCGCGTCGAGGGAGGTCTTGACTCTGCTAGGCCCGACTTTGCGCCCTGGCTGACAAGTGATATTTCTGGCTTCGGCCTGTTACGCGCGGTGCGTCCCAGCGCGCAACTGCTGCGCACGCCAGCAGGCTACGCACGGCCCTCGATGCCACCTGGCACGGATGCGCCGAACTGGACGATGCCGTCATGACCCGAGTGGCACCGCAAGCGGCCTTGATCGTTCCTGTTCGCGAAGCCGAACCCGTGGTTGACGAGCTTCGTCAGCGCTATGACGCCACAGCGGCTATAGGCGTGCCCGCGCACATAACACTACTTTATCCCTTTGTATCACCTAACGAGATTGTCGAGAAAGATCTTCGCAAGCTTAAAGCGATTGCTAAACAAGCCACTGCTTTTGAGTTTTGGCTATCGGGTGTGGGCCGATTCACGGACACGGTGTATCTTCAGCCAAGCCCTAGCGCTCCTTTTATCTCGCTGATTAAAGCATTCGTCGATGCCTTCCCAGACTACCCACCCTACGGTGGTCTCCATACGGGCAGCATACCTCACCTCACCGTCGCCAGAGAGAGTGAGCCAGAGGCACTCGAACGAATAGAAGATGAGGTGCGTTTGTTGATGGCGAAACAGAGGGCGATTCAGTGTTACTGCAAAAATTTTGCGTTGATCGTGAATACTGAGGGGAGATGGGTGACTCAACAACGATTTTCTCTTGTCGCGTCAGAGGCCAATGGCGACTAGTGCCATTTAGCTCGGTAATGATGATGTTAGTAGAACAAGATAAAGAGGTTTGTGCATCCCGAACGGAAAAAGCCCTCGTCAATTGACAAGGGCTTATATTAGTTCTTAGTTAAGCGAGCGAAGGGTAGGTTTTTAAGGCCGCTCGATAGCCAAGGCTACGCCCTGACCGCCGCCGATGCACAGCGTCGCGAGGCCTTTCTTGGCGTCGCGGGCGATCATTTCGTGGAGCAGCGTGACCAGTACGCGGCAGCCGGAGGCACCGATGGGGTGGCCTAGAGCGATCGCGCCGCCGTTGACGTTCACTTTAGACGTATCCCAGCCGAGCTCTTTGTTGACAGATAGCGCCTGGGCGGCAAACGCTTCGTTGGCTTCGACCAAGTCCAGGTCGTCCAGGCTCCAGCCGGCTTTTTCCAGGCAGCGGCGAGTGGCCGGTGCGGGGCCGATACCCATAATGGCAGGGTCAACGCCTGCGTTGGAGTAAGCCGCTATGCGTGCCAGTGGCTCTAGCCCCAACTGCTTAGCTTTTTCGGCGGAGCAGAGCATAACCACCGCCGCGCCGTCGTTGAGCGCCGAGGCGTTACCGGCGGTAACGGTGCCGTCTTTCTTAAACGCAGGGCGCATGCCGCCAAGCTTCTCCGCGGTAACTTCCCGTGGGTTCTCGTCGGTATCAAACACCACCGGGTCGCCTTTGCGCTGGGGAATTTCCACCGGCACGATCTGGCCTTTGAACTTACCTTCTTTGATGGCGGCAGCGGCTTTCTGCTGTGACGCTGCGGCGAACTCATCCATCGCTTCGCGGGTGATACCGTACTTCTCGGCTAAATTCTCGGCGGTAATACCCATATGGTAGTTGTTGAACGCATCCCACAGGCCGTCGTGTACCATGGAATCAATTGCCTTCCAATCGCCCATGCGCTGACCGTTGCGGGAGTTGGGCAGTACGTGGGGCGAGGCGGACATATTCTCCTGGCCGCCGGCCAGAATCAGCTCGGCATCGCCGCAGCGAATGGCCTGCGTAGCGAGATGCAGTGCCTTAAGGCCTGAGCCACACACTTTGTTGATGGTCATGGCCGGTACCGAGTCCGGTAGGCCGCCTTTGATAGCCGCTTGGCGCGCTGGGTTTTGACCAACGCCCGCGGTGAGCACCTGGCCCAGCAGTACTTCGTCAACCTGATCGGGAGAAACGCCGGTTGAGGCAAGGATATCCTTGATCACCAAAGCGCCTAGGTCGCTCGCTGGAATACCTGCGAGGGAGCCGCCGAAAGCGCCCACAGCGGTGCGGCGTGCCGCAACAATGACTACTTCTTGCATAAGATGACTCCTGGAGTAATTAACAGACAGTCTGATGCCAGATGCCCGATAGGTGTGCTCTGCAGCCGTACTCTTTTATTCGTGCTGTGTCAGCCGTCTCTTCAGCATAGGGGAAGGTGGTGCGTTGCGGCAATAAACCTTTATGGGCAAATAAAAACGGGCCAACATGTGGCCCGTCAGAAGAAAGCATTAGAGGCGCTAAGATTAGGCCAGTTGTGATCAGGCCAACTGTACTGGAATAATATTGCTGGTGTGGCTGACGTGGTTACCTTCCTGGAGATACACCAGAGCAGGCTGGTGGTTTTCCAGTTCGGCTTCGGAGTAGTGGGCGTAGCTGCAGATAATGATCCGGTGGCCAGGGGCGGCGAGGTGGGCCGCAGCGCCGTTGATCGAAATGAGCTTGGAGCCTTCCTCACCGCGAATGGCGTAAGTGGTGAAGCGTTCGCCATTCTCGACGTTGTAAATCTGGATCTGCTCATTTTCACGAATACCCGCCATATCCAGCAGGTCGCCGTCGATGGCGCAGGAGCCTTCGTAGTTAAGCACCGCGTGAGTGACGCGTGCCATGTGCAGCTTGGCTTTGAGCATGATGGTATGCATGTGAGTTCCTATTTTTACCCGTTGTTTGTTTATTCTCTGCCAGTAGTGGCAGCGCTGGCCGGGAGTTGAACAGTGAGGTTATCGATTAATCGCGCCGGGCCCAGCTTGGCGGCGGCCAGCAGTACCGCATGGCAGGTCGCTAGGTTAATGGGGCCTAGCGTGACATCGCGCAGTTCCAAATAGTCCAGCGTAAAGCCCGCATCATACAGCGCGGTGTTGCCCTGGTGTAGTACCTTTTCGATAGGTTCTCCGCGCTCTAGCGCATCGCGAAGCGTACACAGCGTGCGGTAAAGCGCAGGGGCGATTGCACGCTCCTCGCTACTTAAATAGCCATTGCGTGATGACAGTGCCAGGCCATCTTCTGCGCGCACGATGGGCACGCCGATAATCTCGATGGGCATGTGCAGATCGCGCACTAGCTTACGAATCACCGCAAGCTGCTGGTAATCCTTCTCCCCAAAGCAGGCAATATCTGGCTGCACCAGATTAAACAGCATGCTGACCACGGTGGAGACACCGTCAAAATGGCCGGGTCGTGAGCCGCCACACAGACCCTCACCCACCACGGGCACATGCACGCGGGTCTGGGCGTCCAAGCCGTTGGGGTAGAGCGAGCTCACCGTCGGGGCGAACAGCACATCGCAGCCAGCCTCGATAAGCTGTGCTTGGTCGGCATCAAAGGTACGCGGGTAGCCGTCTAAATCTTCGCCTGGGCCAAACTGCATCGGATTGACAAACAGGCTTGCGACCACGATATCGGCGTGCTGGCGCGCGCAGGCGACCAGCGCTAGGTGCCCGGCATGTAGGTTGCCCATGGTGGGTACCAGGGCAATACGCTGGCCGCGTTGGCGGTAATCTCGCAGCGTGCTGCGTAGCTGATCAATGTCTCGCAAAGTGCGCATAGTCGTTTCGCGTCAATAACAAAAAATGGTCGATAGTCGAGCTGTTTTAAAAACAGTGCTCTTGAGCCGGGAAGGCGCGGGTTTTGACCGCTTCATGGTAGGCCTGGAAAGCTGCTTGAATGCTATCAGCCTCAGCCATGAAGTTTTTTACAAAGCGGGGTGTGCGGCCATGGGTGATGCCGAGCACATCGTGCATTACCAGGATCTGACCATCGGTATCCGGCCCTGCGCCAATGCCAATCACCGGTACATCCAGCGCTTCGGTGACCGCTTTGCCCAGGCTGGCAGGGACGCACTCAAGCAGAATCACCGAGGCGCCCGCCTCGACAAGCACTTTTGCGTCATTAATGATGCGCTCAGCGTGAGCGGCGTCGCGCCCCTGCACTTTATAGCCACCTAGCTGATGCACGGTTTGTGGGGTTAAACCCAGGTGGGCACACACCGGTACACCGCGGCGGGTGAGTTCACGAATGCCATCGGCCATCCACGCTTCGCCTTCCAGTTTGACCAGCTCCGCCCCCGCGCGCATCACGGCACCGGCATCTTCCAGCAGGCGCTCGGTGGTGACGTTGCTCATAAAGGGTAGATCCACCATCAACAGGCTATGGCCTTTACCACGCTCAGCGCAGCGGGTGTGGTAAACGATGTCTTCAATGGTGACGGGCAGAGTGCTGTTATGGCCCTGTAGCACCATGCCCAGCGAATCACCGACGAGCAGGACATCAATGCCTGCTTGGCTTGCCGCATGGGCAAAGGAGGCGTCGTAAGCGGTTAGGCAGCTGAATGTCTCGCCAGCCTGCTTATAGGCCTGCAGCGTGCTTAGGGTGACGGTTTTCATGGCGTGCTCTCATGTTTTACGTGAGGCCGCTGCGACATAGGCAGCCGACCATTATTGATGCTGCATCCCTGCATACGCGAAGTGGCGTAACCGGCAATTGTTACCTGAATGGGGTGTCGGTGTCGAGATTTGTGTCAAATGGTAGCGTTAGCCGCACACTCGGTGTCTGGGGAGGGTATTTTAGTCTGTCGTCAAATGACAGCGAATGCTGGCCACGAGCTAGAGAGTGTAAACTCTGCCAGCGATGCCAGCATAGTAGAGGTGATGCACGGTTATCTGTGGGTGAAGATTTTTATCTCTCAACGGTAGCTGTTAAGAATGCGAGCTAGTGAATCCGAAAAGCTATAAGAGTTTGGCTGCGTAGTGTCAGAACTTGCCTTTGTGGCGTAATTTATCTCACCACCTAGCTTTTTTGCTATTTCCTCGGCACGTTCCTGAGCAAATGACAAACCCCCGCCATCCATATTTAGCTGTAGGTCTCTGGGCGTTTGCGCCAATCCGGTATCCCATACTTTGGCTACCACCTTGCCGTGAACCGTTATTTCAGCAAATAAATTCTCTGGCGAATTGTCGGGACGCCCAGTTTGTTGAGCAGCGTGTTCATGTATAGAGGGAAGATTCTTCATCTCCGCCATCTCAGATTCCGTCATTTTTCTTGCGTGGGGTGCCATCTCCTTGAATGAGTTGACGTTTCCAGTTACCGCGTATGACAGTTGGCTGCTAATGCCTGATATACTCATTTCTTGATGCCTCATGAATTAATTTGTTCTGGAAAATCAAGTAGCTAATGAGTTAGTGAGCATGAGGTGTTTAAGCAAGCTAGAGCCCGCTAAATTAATCACAGCTACTTTAAGTAAGCTTAGCCTGCGATGAACCTAAGGGCAAAGGTTCTATAAGCCTAAACATAGGGCTGAAAACGTGCCTTTTCGCACTTTAGTTGCACTTCTACAGTCATGAGTTTGAAACGCTGGCTAGGTACTGAAAGCAGTAACCTCAAGCTCTAAGTGTCAGATGGGATAAGCGCACTAAACCCTGAGCAAGTCTTGTGACTCAACACCTTCAAGCCAGGTGGATAGCGGCTGTTGGAGAAGGTCTAGAGAGGGGGCGATCTCTGCGAGGGGGAGCAGTACAAAGGCCCGGGCAGTCATTTGCGGGTGCGGCACGCGTAGGCGTGGCGTATCGATAGTGTCATTAGCGTAGAGCAGCAGGTCAAGATCGAGCGTTCGGGGCCCCCAGTGGCGCTGGCGGCGGCGGCGATGCTGCTGCTCTAACACCTGAAGCTGGTCGAGTAGCGCCAGCGGCGAGAGCCGTGTCTCCAGCGCTGCCACCGCGTTGATAAAGTCCGGCTGATCCTGCGGCCCCACCGGGCGGCTGGCGTAAAGCGATGATGCTGCCACCAATCGACTTAGCGGTAGCATTGCCAGCTCGTTGAGGGCCTCGCGAACCTGCTCGATAGGCGACTCCAGATTGCTACCCAAGCCAATATAGGCGAGCTGGGGAGGAGCACCCACTACTCTGGCGCGCTCGGCTTACGGCGCCGTTTGCGACGACGATCGCCCTGGCTGGCGGGGTCGCCGCCAACTTTTTGCAGTAAGCGGCGCTGTTCGTGCTCATCGCCGCGCTGAAACGCCGTCCACCACTCGCCTAAACCACTTGGTATCTCGCCCGCCTGTTCGCGCAGCAGCAGCAGATCATAGCCAGCTCTGAAACGCGAATGTTCGCGGGTTTGAAAGGCTTTTTTACCGCGCCGCTGGGGTAGGCGCTGCTGTAATTCCCAAATTTCCCGCATCGGGATGCCAAAGCGCTTGGGAATGGATGTGAACTCTAACTGACGAGAGACCACCTGTTGGGCGGCTGCTTGAAGCGCGGGAATAGGCGGCATGCCTTCTTGTTCCAACGCTTCCTGACGATGTTTGACCGGTGCCCATAAAAACGCAGCCAGCAGAAACGCGGGGGTGACGGGGCGCTCTTCGGCGATACGTTTATCGGTATTGGTCAGCGCCTGCTCAATCAGCTCTTCGGCCCAGGCGGCATCGGCCATGGCTTCTTCGGCCTCGGGGAACAGCATACCGAATAGGCCGTAGTGGCTGAGCAGCCGGAAGGTAACCAAGCCGTGGCCCGACATAAACAGCTTGAGCACTTCATCGAATAGCCGCGCTGGGGGAATCTGCAGCAGCAGCGGCGCCTGATCGTACATCGGCGCTTCAGTGGCGGGATCCAGCGTGAAATCGAGCTTAGCCGCAAAACGCACTGCCCGCAGCATCCGTACCGGGTCTTCACGGTAGCGTGTCGCCGGGTCGCCAATCAGGCGCAGGGTGCGGGTCTTAATGTCCTCGGCACCATTGGCAAAATCGGTGATGCTGAAGTCGGCGATATTGTAGTAGAGCGCATTAACGGTGAAGTCGCGGCGCAGCGCGTCTTCTTCGATATTGCCCCATACATTGTCGCGTAGCAGTAACCCTTCATCGGACTGATGGGCAATGTGGTCGCCATGCTCGTCTTGGGGTTTGCCACGGAAGGTGGTGACCTCAATGACCTCGCGGCCAAAGCGCACATGGACAATCCGAAAACGGCGGCCGATCAGGCGCGAGTTACGAAATAGATCGCGAACCTGCTCTGGAGTGGCGTTGGTGGCGACATCAAAATCTTTGGGCATCTTGCCCAGCAGCGCATCACGAATGCAACCGCCCACCAAATAGGCGTCGAAACCCGCGCCGCTAAGGCGATAAAGCACTTTTAACGCGGCATCGCTAATATGCTGGCGAGAAACAGGGTGCTCGGACCGAGGGATGTTGCGCGGAGTGAGGGCGCTGGTGGTGCTCTCTTGGGGATCAAGCAAGGTTTTCAATTGCTCCCCCGGGCTGTGTAGGAAACGGGTAAATCCTTTAAACATGCGACGATTTCAACTCGCAGGTACGAAAAAATGGTCGTAAAAATAGTCGTTAGAAAACACTTCAAACGAGTACTGAACATAAACCACGAGTGGCTGAGTGTAGCCGACCCTTCATGGCTTGCAAAGAGCGGCTTGCAAAGTAGCGGCTTGCAAAGCACTTGACGCTGGCGGGGGCTAACACAGGTTTTAAACCCAGGTTTCAAACACGGAAAGGGGAGGCTAAGAGAGCCTCCCCTATCAAGCAATTAATCAGCGTCCGTGCTGCTATTTTTCTTCATGATGGCACATCGCCCTGAATACGCACCGCAGTCGGTAGGCGTAAGGATCACGATGGTTCCGACCGCCTCGTATTCAAAACAATAATCCAACCGCGAACTTTTCTCCCCCCGGGGTATTATTATTGGCGCCGGGGTGTACACACTGACAGCTATTGTTGTTGTTAGGATGCCAAGTCACATTGTACGTCGCGTCCTTTCGGGCCACTTGCTAACTTTTGTTGTTGTTCGCTGCGCCTGTGTTGCCTGCGCAAGCAAGTAATGAGATTCAAGCCTGTTGTTCTTGTTAGTACCGTTATCTCTACCTGGCCCTGTTGTTTTTGTTGTGGCTCAGGTTGTGGCGAGGTCATGTTGTTTTTGTTGGTGACCTGGCGCTATGCCCAGTTTGTTTTTCTTACCCAGTAATACTGCAGACCCTGTGCCACCTATTTAATAAATTATAAATTTCAGAAGGTTGGAGTTTTTTAAGTCACTGCGGAACTTTACGGCGCGAGAAGTGTTACCCCTTTCGCGCCCGTTTGTGCGCGGCGTTGTGTGGGAAGGTAACAGTGCCTGGGTAGCGAAAGGCAGAATATTTCTTATTTAAATCAGTATATTAGACGATAGTCGTAGGCGTGGTGTGGAGGCGCGAGTGGATAGCAATGCCCAGGTGCTTAACCTGGGCGCCGGGCGGTTTTTTTGCGCGGTATGCCAAGCCGCTGGCGTCGTTCCCAAAGGTTTTTACGGCTAATGCCCAGTTTTTGTGCCAATTCGGTTTCACTCATTTGGTCTTGGTGTTCGAGGACAAAGTGCTGAAAATAATCTTCTAAAGAGAGATCATCTTCATTCTCTTCAGCACTTTTATCACCGCCACCACTGGCAGCAGGTGTGCTGGACGCGCCAGAGGACGGATGGGGGCGTGGGGTGGTCGGCGCTAGACCCAGGTCATCCGGATGGATCAGATGCCCCTCGGCAAGAATCACTCCGCGCTCAAGGGCATTCTCCAGCTCGCGAACGTTACCCGGCCAAGGGTAGTCGCGCAGATCCTGGCGGGCTGCGCGGGACAAACGCAGGCCCGTGCGTTCGTGGCGCTTACACGCCTTGTCGAGCAGAATGTCGGCGATCTCAAGCACGTCATCCTCGCGCTCGCGCAGCGGCGGCAGCTCGATCTGCATCACGTTCAGCCGGTAGTAAAGATCAAGGCGGAACTCGCCGGTTTTTGACAGTGCTCGCAGGTCACGATGGGTGGCTGCAATCAGGCGGACATTGACGTGGCGGGTTTCCACCGAGCCAATTTTACGGATTTCACCCTCTTGAAGAACGCGCAGCAGACGCGCCTGGGCATCCAGTGGTAGTTCACCAATCTCATCCAAAAATAGCGTACCGCCATCAGCGGCTTCGACTAACCCGGTGCGCGCAGCGCTGGCGCCGGTAAAAGCGCCTTTCTCATGGCCAAACAGCTCTGATTCGATCAGCGTTTCAGGAATCGCCGCGCAGTTGACGCAGATCAACGGTGCCTTGGCGCGCTTGCTCTGCTGGTGAATGGCGCGTGCCACCAGCTCCTTGCCGGTACCTGACTCGCCAAGAATCAATACGGTGACATCGGCCGGTGCGGTTTTACTAATGCGGGTGTAGACCTGCTGCATGGCAACGCAGTTGCCGATCATGGTTTGCCGGCTGCCGCCTGCATCGGTGATATCCGGGGGCGGACTCTGCTGCATCGACTGCTTGTGCAGGATCCGCTCAACGGTCTCCAATAGCTCCGCGTGGTCAAAGGGCTTGGCAACGTAGTCCACAGCCCCCTGTTTGAGCGCCTCCACCGCAGAGCGCATGCTGGCGTAGCTGGTCATGATCAATACTGGCACGGGGGCCGCGGCGGCGATCAGCGAGGTGCCCGGTTCGCCCGGCAGACGCAGGTCGCTGATGATGAGGTCGAACCCTGCGAGCTCAAGCTGGCTGGCCTCCTCAGCGCTGCCTGCTTCGCTGACCGTATAGTCGTGGCGTTCCAGAAGGCGCTTTAGCGCGCTGCGAATAATCGCTTCATCTTCAACAATCAGAATCCTGGGCATGGGTTGGCTGATCATCCTGTTGGTAAAGCGGCAGCCATAACGTAATGGCCGTGCCGCGAGGCTGTCCGGGGGGTGGCGAAGCCACGTCTATTTTACCCTGGTGCTCATTGATAATCTGGTAGGCCAATGAAAGGCCCAGACCGGTGCCCTCGCCGGCGGGCTTGGTGGTGGTAAAGGGCTCGAATAGGTGCTCGCGCACTCGTGGGTCGATGCCCTGACCGTTATCGGTTATCCGCCACCATGCAAGCTGCTCGTGGCGCCCTGCGGTCATGTGAACTTCTCCCCCTTGGCCGCAGGCATCCCGGGCATTGCTCAGCAGGTTGACCATCACTTGCGTTAATCGCTGGGCATCGCCGCGCACCACCACGTCGTCAGGCGTTTCATTGGTTAAGGTAACATCCTCTCCCGAGCGGGCGAGGTGGATCAAGTGCAGTGCATCTTCGCTAATGGATGCAAGTGCCACAGGTGAGGCAGGGAGCGGTACCGATTGGCTTCCCCCATGGGCAAAGCCAACCAGTGAGTTAACGATTTTGGTGACCCGTTGGGTCAGCTGCTGGATTTGCTCGGCGGTCTCCAGCAGGGCGGGGTCGTTGGTGTCGTAGCGTAGATTTTGCGCCAGCGACGAGATGCCGGTAATCGGGTTGCCAATTTCGTGGGCGACCCCAGCGGCTAACTGACCGATAGAGGCAAGGCGCGCTGCATGCACCAACTCATCTTCCAACCATTTCATTTCGGTATGGTCTTCAATCAGAATAACGCTGCCGCCACGGCTGTCACTACCGCTGAGAATCGCTTTGTGCAGGGTCAAAAAATAGTCTTTACCGTGCAGCGTGACCGCCTGTTTGTAGAGCGGTGCTGATGTGGTTTCCAGCACGCCGCCGAGTAGGCCGGGCCAGGGGGCAGGCAGGCTGTCGCGACGTGAACCGATCACGCTTTCACCGCTAATGCCCGAGAGTTGAGAGAGCGCCTGATTCCACATTAGTAGTTCATCGTCATCGCCTAGCACGCACAGCCCCACGGGCAGATAGGCCAGGGTTTGGCGGTGGTGGCGGCGCAAGCCGTCGAGTTCCCGGGCTAGCCCCGTTAACCGCGAACGGTAGGCTTCCAGGCGACTTTCAACAAAGTGAATATCGTCGGTTTCAGGGGTGTCGTCGTGGCGGTAGGGTAGATAGCGATCAACAATATCCCGTGCCACCGATGGACCCATTAGGCCCGAGAGATTGGCCTGAATACGGTCACGCAAGCGACGCAGCGCGTAGGGACGGCGCTCCTGGGGCGTTAAGTTGAGTGCTTGCAATGCCCGATTCACTTCACGGCTAGCCGCCTCATCGCCGAGGGCGTGGGCTAAGTGGGTAGAAAAATCGCTCGCCGTGGCGGCTTCCAGTGGAAAGCGCTTGGAGCGGATAACGGCATCGACGGAGCACGCTTCCGCGGCGGACTGCTCACCTTCAGAAATACGCGTAAACAGCGATATCACAATCAACAGCAGGATATTGACCGCTAACGAGAGCAGCGTGACGTTGTACCAAACCGGCGCACCAGTGTCGGTAAGCGGGGTAAAGGGCAGCGTCGGTACGGGTAGCGAGAACATGAGCGGCAGCCATAGCCCCCATAGCCATACGCCGACGCCTGCGATGAGGCCAATAATCATGCCTTTACGGTTAGCGCCCGGCCAGTAGAGCAGCGCCAGCATGCCAGGCAGGCACTGGGCCATCCCCACAAATGCGGCTAATCCCAAACCGATAAGCCCATGATGGCGCCCTACCCACTGGTAAAACACCCAGCCGCTGATAATCACAGCGACCACTAGCCCTCGGCGCAGCCACAGCAGCCAGCCGTAGAGATCACTGCGCGCTTCCGGGGGCCTCGCTACCAGTACAATATGATTAAGCACCATGCCGGAAAGTGCCAGTGCAATCATAATCATGGTGCCGCTGGCGGCGGCTAGCCCGCCGATAAACGCCAGTGCCCCTACCCACCAGTGCTCGGTCATTAGGTAGGCGGCATAGGCGGCGATGGGTATGTCGGGATTGACCGACTGCGCGGCCCACCAAATCAACGGCACGGGTAGCGCCATTAATAGCAGGAAAAGCGGCAGCGCCCAGCTCGCTTGTAGCAGGGTATGCCGGGATAGACTTTCTGAAAAACTGATATGAAACAGATGCGGCATCATAAACGCCGCCGCAAAAAACAGCAGCAGGAGGGTTCTCCACTGGGCCGGGTCAAGTTTGGGTGTCTGTTGTTGGAGGAGAGCGCCAGGGCCCTCCAGCCACAGCTGCAGGTCGCCTGGGCCGTCAAACACCATCCATAGCGCCACCACGCCGAGCCCCAGCATGGCCAGCAGTTTAACAATGGATTCAAACGCAATGGCGCTAAGCAGAGTGTCGTGGCGGCCGTGAGACTGGCTGTGGCGGGCACCGAAAATAACCGCAAAGGCGGCAATTACGGCGCAAAAAAGTAGCGCAACGCTACCTCCCGCTTGGCTGGCGGTGATGATATTGATGGCTTCGCCCAGGGTTTGGACTTGAATGCCGAGCAGTGGCAGCACCGCCAGTAGACTGACGATGGTGACCAGCGTACCCGCCCAACGAGAGCGAAAGCGAAAGGCAAACAGATCCGCCAATGACGTTAGTTGATAGGTGCGGGTGATGCGCTGGATGGGCACCAGTAGCACAGGGGCGAGCAAGAAGGCGCCCGCTGCGCCCAGGTAGTAGGCGAGGAAGCCAAACCCCGCGTGGGCAGCCATTTCCACGCTGCCGTAAATCGCCCAGGCGCTGGCATAAACACCCAGGGCAAGGGTATAAACAATCGGGTGGCGGGTAATACGCACCGGCACCCAGCCGCGCTCTACCGCAAAACCGCAGCCAAACAGCAGTGCCAGGTAGCCCAGCCCAAGCAGTAGGACGCCGACTATCTCAACGTGCATCTCAACGTTCATCAAGCTTTCTCTTCTGCTCCAGCCAGAGAGTTAACGCAATCAAACCGCCCCAAATCGCAAACGGCCGGTACCAGGCGGCCTCAGGGTCGCTCCAGCCATTCATCAGTAGCGGAGAGAGCAGGTAGCCGCCAAACACCAAAAACAGCATGATGCGATAGACATACATATCAATCTCCTACTGGAGGTGAAGAGGGATTTAAACGGTGTGCCGTTGGGTTTAAACGTGCCAACGACCAGTTCGCTACCGCCCAGTGTAGCTGAGTCGCGGAGGGCTCTGAGGCCAGTTCTTGTGGCGGCGCTTGATCAAGCGCTTCCAGCGCCTGAAAGAGCTGCTGGCGCACTTTCTGCTCGTCTTCTGCCAGGGCCGGGGCCAGGTTTTGCTTGGAGAGCTTTTGCCCTTCAGCGGTCACAATGAGTGGCAGATGCAAGTAACGCGGCTGCGGTAGCTGAAGTGCGCTCTGCAATTGGCGCTGCCAAGGGGTGTTATCGAGCAAATCGAGCCCGCGTACCACATCGGTAATCTGCTGCTCGGCGTCATCCACTACCACGGCGAGCTGATACGCCCATAGGTCATCTTTGCGCTTTAATACCACATCGCCTAGTTCAGCCGGGTCAAACTGCTGCTCGCCGAACAGCCGGTCTTGCCAGCGGATAGGGCGTTCGCCACGGTCGCTGCGCAGCCGCCAGGCCACCGGTTTATTCGCATCGCAAACGCCATCGCGGCACCAGCCGGGGTAGATATCAAACGCCTGCCACTGCTTGCGCGAACAGCTGCAGGGATAGGCCAGGCCGAGTTGGACAAGCTGGTCAAGCGCCTGTTGGTAAGCATCGCCGCGAGTGTGCTGCCACATTACCGCTTCGTCCCACTCCAGCCCGAAGGTTTCCAACTGGCGAAGGATAGTGCTCGCCGCGCCTTCAGGGCAACGCGGTGGGTCGATATCTTCAATGCGTACCAGCCACTGCCCATCGGCTGCGCGGGCATCTAAATAGCTGCCTAAGGCGGCGACCAAAGAGCCAAAGTGCAGCGGGCCTGAGGGCGTAGGAGCAAAGCGACCACGGTAGCGAGCAAAATCATTCATAGTAGCGTCGTTGTTGAAAGGGGCTGATTGTTCACAAAAAGCCATTCACAAAAACGGGCACCCTAAGGTGCCCGCGTTCGAGTAGCACGGTCTTTTAGTGCTCAGCCGCCTAGCTGTTTCTCTTTGAGTTCCGCCAGGGTTTTGCAATCCACACAAAGGGTGGCGGTGGGGCGAGCTTCTAAACGACGAATGCCGATTTCAACGCCGCAGGCTTCGCAGAAGCCATAATCATCATCATCGATGTTATCTAGCGTCTCGTTAATTTTCTTGAGCAGCTTACGCTCGCGATCCCGGGTACGCAGTTCCAGGCTAAAGCCCTCTTCCTGGGTAGCACGGTCGGCGGGGTCGGCGTAGTTGTTCGCATCTTCCTGCAGGTGGCGTACGGTACGATCCACCTCTTCCATGAGATCCTGTTTCCAATCCAGCAGCAGCTGACGGAAGTGCGCTAGCTGCTGCTCGTTCATATACTCTTCACCCGGCGCTGGCTCATACGGAGTGAAGGACTTGGACGCTTCCGGTTTCTTTTCTGCTACTGGCATGGGACTGCCCCTTACATATGTGACTACTGATCGACCATGAGCGATTGTCACGATCTCACGCCAAAGGGATGCTTGTTTAGCTGAAAAATGACTGGGTTGCAAGCATAATGGTGAGCTGTCGACGATTGTTTGGCCTTGAATATGACTAGCGCCATGTTTTAGTTAGTTTTTCAATATTTGTCCAGTTTCAAAAATGATTAGATGAAGGAGCCGTTATGGCCTGGAATTCGCGTGTCGATCACGTTGCCCCTTTTCGGGTCATGCATTTGCTGGAAATGGCCCAGGCGCGGGAAGCCGCCTGCCACGATGTGATTCACCTGGAAGTAGGCGAGCCGGATTTTGCTACTCCCGAGCCCATTATCGCTGCCGGGCAGCAGGCGTTGGCCAGTGGCCATACCCGCTACACCCCAGCAGCTGGGCTGCCCGCGCTGCGCGAGGCGATCGCCGGACATTACGCCGAGCACTTTAACGCTACGGTTGATCCTGCACGTATTTTGGTAACGCCCGGGGCGTCAGGGGCACTGCTGCTGGCCAGCCAGTTATTAGTTGAAACCGGCTCGCGGGTGCTGATGGCTGATCCGAACTACCCCTGCAATCGTCACTTTATGGCGCTAGCTGGCGCTGAGATTGATGCGGTATCCGTGGGGCGAGGTAGCGGCTGGCAGTTGGACGCTGCCCTGGTCGCCCAGCATTGGCGTGAGGACACAAGCCTAGCGATGTTGGCGTCGCCCTCTAACCCTACCGGCCACACGTTGAGCGCGCAACAGCTCTCTGCAGTGCTGGCAGCGGTCGCTGAGCGCGAAGGCGAGGTCATCGTCGATGAGATTTATCAGGGCCTCAACTACGACGATGCGCCGCTGTCGGCGACTTCGCTCTCCGCCAACGCCTATGTGGTCAACAGCTTTTCAAAATATTTTGGCATGACCGGCTGGCGCCTGGGCTGGCTGGTGGCGCCAGAGCATGCAGTGGAGCCATTAACGCGGCTGGCGCAGAACATGTTTCTGGCCGCGGCGACGCCGTCGCAGCATGCCGCCCTGGCGGCGTTTACGCCCGAGAGCCGGGGTATTCTTGAACAGCGTCGTGAAACCCTGAAAGAGCGCCGCCAGGTACTGCTGGAGGGCCTTGCAGGCTTGGGGCTGGCGCCGGATCTCCCGCCCCAGGGGGCGTTTTATTTGTGGTTGGATATCTCCCGCTACAGCCGCGATAGCCAGGCCTTCTGCGAGCGCTTATTGCAGGAGGAGAACGTGGCGATTACCCCGGGTATTGATTTTGCCGTACGTGGCGGCGAACACCATGTGCGCATTGCTTTCACCAATGATGTGGCTCGGCTGGAAGAGGCGGTGGCTCGGATTGCACGCTTTGTGGGCAGGCTGTGATGCTGACTTATCCGGCGCTGGTGCCGGGCACGCTGATCAAGCGTTATAAGCGCTTTCTCGCCGATGTGCGTTTGGATGATGGTCGCGAAGTCGTCGCCCACTGCCCCAATACCGGCTCGATGAAGGCGGTGAACGTGCCAGGGTGCCGAGTGTGGTTGTCACCCAGCGATAACCCCAAGCGCAAGCTTGCCTGGACGTGGGAGTTTATCGAGCTGCCCCAAGCGGATGAGCAGGTGGCGCTCGCCTCGGTGCATACCGGACGCGCTAACCGCATCGTGGAAGCGGCGCTGGAGGCGGGGGCTTTGGCACCGTTGGCAGGCTACGCCACTCTGCGCCGGGAGGTGAAAGTGGCCGACGCCCGCCTCGATTTTAGGCTGGATGACCCAGAGCGTGGGCGGGCGTATATCGAGGTGAAGCAGGTCACCCTCAAAGAGCAGGACGGCCACGGCTACTTTCCGGACTCGGTAAGTGTGCGCGGTACCAAGCATCTGCATTCGCTGCGAGTGTTGGCAGAGCAGGGCGAACGGGCGGTGCTGCTGTTTTGTGTCGCCCACGAAGGTATAGCCGATGTAGCCGCCGCAGCCCATATCGACGCGACTTACGCGGCAGCTCTAGCGGAGGCCTCGGCCAGCGGGGTGGAAGTGCTGGCTTACGGCATTGAAGTGGCTCGAGAGCAGGAGCGCCCAACGGAGGTGCGGCTAACCCGCAGCCTGCCTGTACGGCTTTAAAGTGGCATGAGCTTGCCGAGGGCAGGTGACGCAAGGGCGCTGTGAACCCTTCCCTGGGCGCTACTTTCGCCATCCATGGCGAAAGACCCTTGCTTACACCAACCCTCGGCGCTTTGGATGCTAATTTATATGTTTCTAGGTACGACTTAGCGATCAATATAAAAACGCTGAATAAAGTTCACCGGTTCGGGGGCTGCGTTGCGGTCGTAACGCACGCTTAGCTCAAAGCGCATGTTCTCATCGTCGAGTAGGGTAAAAGGCGCCAGGTGGTAGGTGGCATCGCCGTCGTGCACGGTGCGAAAGCTGAGCGACTCCTGGGCGCCCGTCAAGCCGCTTACGTGGCCCTGTACGCTGGCGTTAACGGGGCGGGTACTGCCATCCTCCTGGCGCTCGCGAACGCTTACATTCACCAGGCCGCGGTTAGCGCTGCGCTGGAGGTTGTTCGCTTGGGCCACCTCCGGGGTCAAAAAGCTGCTGTTCACCGCGCTGTAGTGAATCTCGTAATCACCCACGCTGACGAACTGCTCGGCGTGGGCCCCAGCGGCGGCGAAGAGCGTGCCGACAAGGGCGGCACTCATCATTAATCTGCGTAACATGGCGTGGCTCCTTGGGTTACGTTTAAACGCGATGAATATCTAGCGGCGACGAACGCGGAAAATGGCAATTTCACCAAATAGATTGGGCCATAGCCGCGATTTCCAGTGACCTTGATGATCCCCCACGCCCACCGCGCGATCAACAATCATCAAGCCCTTCTCGCGGCACAGATGCTCAAAGTCGTTGAACGTTGAGAGATGGATGTTGGGTGTGTCGTACCAGGCGTGGGGCAGCGATTTGGATACCGGCATATAGCCGCGCAGGCCCAAATGAACACGGTGACGCCAGTAGGCGAAGTTGGGGAAAGTGATGATGCCCTCTTCGGCGACACGCAGCATTTCATCGAGCATCCTGTCCGGACGGCGCAGCGCCTGAAGCGCCTGGGTCATGATTACCTGGTCATAACTGTTATCGCAGAAGCTGCTTAAACCGTCATCCAGGTTGTGCTCAATCACGCTGACGCCCCGGGCGACGCAGGCATTAATGCCGTCGTGGTCGATCTCTAAGCCATAGCCGGTCACGCCTTTATTGTTCGCCAGGGTCTCCAGCAGCTCGCCGTCGCCACAGGCGAGGTCGAGCACGTGCGCCCCTTCGGGCACCCAGTCATAAATCAGTTCAAGATCGGCGCGCATCATGGCGTCTCCTCTGAGCTCGTTGCATCTTCGCTTGCTTCATCTTTACCCACTTCGGCGAGGTTAAGCTCGCCAGCAGCGCGATTCATAAAAGCGCTGAAGATGGCGTCGTAGCGCGGCTCTGAGAGTAAGAAAGCATCGTGCCCATGGGGCGAGTCGATGTTGGCGTAGCTAACCGCTTTGCCCGCACGAATGAGTGCATCGACCAGCTCGCGGGAGCGCGAGGGCGGAAAGCGCCAATCGGTGGTAAAGCTAACAATCAAAAACGGGCACTGCGCTGGGGCCAGGGCTTTGGCTAAGTCGCCCCCTTGGGTGGCGGAAGGGTCAAAGTAGTCCAGC
Organism: Halomonas sp. KHS3; assembly: GCF_000830495.1. Taxonomy (NCBI): domain Bacteria; kingdom Pseudomonadati; phylum Pseudomonadota; class Gammaproteobacteria; order Oceanospirillales; family Halomonadaceae; genus Halomonas; species Halomonas sp. KHS3. The sequence continues at coordinate 69,931 of NZ_JWHY01000014.1, forward strand.
GCTTTGGTCATCAGCAGGTAAGTATTGGCATCAAAGGCGGTGGAGAAGGTATCGCCCTGATAGCGCAAGTAGGACTCCACCTGGAACTCAACGTCAAAGCCGAAGTTAAGGTCGTCGCTACGCAAATCGCGGCCAAACTTGCTGCCCATGGCGTCTTCGGACAGGTAGGTGATATGGCCCACCATGCGCGCGAGCTTAAGTCCGCGTTTGGGTACGGTGTCGTGCTCGGCATACCAGCCGTCAAAAAACTCCGGATCAGAGCGAATCGCCTGGCGAGCCACTTCGTTGAAAGCGATATTTTGCGCCGAGAGTCGTGGCGTGGCGGCAATCACCACCGCATTAGCCACCCGTTCCGGGTAGGTCATTGTCCATTGCATCACCTGCATGCCGCCCAGGCTGCCGCCTACCGCGGCGGCCCAGCGCTCAATCCCCAGGTGGTCGGCAAGCCGCGCCTGGCTAGCTACCCAATCGCTCACCGTGACCATGGGGAACTCAGGCCCCCATTGTCGACCGGTGTCGGGGTTATGACTGACCGGCCCGGTGCTGCCATGGCAGCCCCCAAGGTTATTAAGCGACACAACAAAAAAACGGTTGGTGTCGATCGCTTTGCCGGGGCCAATATGGGCATCCCACCAGCCGGGCTTGCGGTCTTCTTCGCTGTGGTAGCCCGCGGCGTGGTGGTGACCCGAGAGCGCGTGGCAAATCAGTACCGCGTTACTGCGATCGGCATTCAATGTGCCGTAGGTTTCGTAAATCAGCTCGTAGGCAGGCAGCACTTTGCCGCAGGCGAGAGCGAGCGGCGTGTCGAAGCGTGCCACGTGCGGGGTGACCACGCCGACGGAGCCCGCCGGTCGGTCTGCAAATGCAAGCGTATCTGAGTCAGGCATTGAAGGCGCTAGTCCTGCTGAAAGAGGGCGACTGAAGTAGATCCTGTAAACCTCTGATTAACTATTGCGCTTGCCCATACGGCGTTAAAAATCGCCTCAAAATGCTCATTTACAACCTGTAAATTCCGCTTTTTCGTTGATTTTTGCCTTGTCTGGCCTGCACTCATTACGTTAATCAGAGGCTTCCTTGCTAAGAATACGGAGATGGCAGTTGCCATCACAGCCCGACCAGCGCGCCGGAAATGCCCGCCGCACGAATCAGGGCGCCGACCACCAAACCATCGATCAGGTTAATGGTGATAAACACCACGATAGGCGATAGATCGATCATGCCCAGCGGAGGAATCACTTTGCGTACCGGGGCCATAATCGGCTCTACCAACTGCATAACCAGCAGCGCACCTGGATGGCTGGCGTTGGGCGCTACCCAGCTCAAAATAATCATCACAATCAGGGCGAAGAAGTAGATTTTTAAAATTGCATTCGCCAAGGCGGCCGCACCGGCAATCAGCAGTCCAGCAATGGGCGGCATGCCAACGCCAATCACCATAAAAATGGCGATGATGCTAGCCACTTTCAATACAAAGCCTGCTGCTAAGGTGGCGAGGTCGAAGCGGCCAGCCACAGGGCCTAAAAAGCCTTGAAATAGCCCCACTACCGGCTGGGTGATTTTGACCACCGATTGGCTTAACGGGTTGTAGTAATCCGCCCGCGACGCTTGCAGCAGGAAGCGCAGCATGAGTAAAAAGAGGTAAATATTGATGAGGGTATTTACCAGCATTAACCCTGCACTGCCCAATTCATTGCCCATTATTATGTCTCCTTGATGATCCGGTAGCTTAGGCTGTGTTAGCCGAATGGCTGCATTAGCTGCCGCTTAGTTCCTTGGCCATTGCCTGGGCGCGGTCGGCGCAGGCCTGCATGGCGTCGGCAATCGTGGTGCGCAATTGTGCCTCTTCCATATGTTGAATGGCACGTTCGGTGGTGCCGCCCGGCGACATAACGTTCTGTTTCAGCGTGGCCGGGTCTTTATCACTCTGCTGCGCCATGGTGGCGGCACCCAGCGCGGTTTGAATAGCCAGGCGGCGCGCGGTGGCGGCAGGTAGGCCGAGTTTAACCGCGGCTTCTTCCATGGCTTCGAACATCAGAAAGAAGTAGGCCGGGGCGCTACCAGAAACAGCGGTGACTGCGTCTAACAGGGCTTCTTCTTCCACCCACTCCACAATGCCGACCGCTTCCATTAACTGGGTGGCCACGTCACGCTGGGCATCGCTGACGTTGGCATTGGCGTAGAGGCCGCTGGCGCCATAACCGACCAGCGAGGGCGTATTGGGCATGCAGCGTACCATGGCATTCTGGCCGCCTAGCCACTGGTCGATCGTGCCGGCATCCAGGCCGGCAGCAATCGAGATGACCAACGGCTGCTGGCGCTGAACGCTGTCGCGCAACGCTTCGCATACGTTGCGCATGATTTGCGGCTTCACCGCGAGTACCACCACATCGGCCTCAGCCACCGCCGCATTGTTGTCGGTGTCTGTATTGATGCCTAAGCGTTGTTTAATCGATGTCAGTTCGCTGTCATTCGGCGCGGTGGCGGTAATAGTAGAAGGCGCGACGCCGCTGTCGATTAGGCCGCCGATAATGGCGCTGGCCATATTGCCGGCCCCAATGAAGGTAATCTTATTCGCCATGGTAGGTGTCCCTTAAGTAAAAGTGTTCTACGTAAAAAAGTGGGCTACTTTTCGTCTAAGCCGATGGGCGAGCGCCGAAAATTGCAGTGCCCAAACGCACCAGCGTGGCGCCTTCCAGCACCGCCGCTTCTAAATCGTCGCTCATGCCCATCGAGAGCGTATCAAGGGGTGTGCCTGGCAAGCTGCTTTGTAAGGCGGTAAAAGCTTCGCGTAGTGCTGCCAATGGCTGGCGCTGAGCACTTATATCCACTGCTGGAGCGGGGATCGCCATTAAACCGCGCAGGCGCAGATTAGGCAGTGTGGCGACTTCCCTGGCCAATTCCTCTAACTCCTCGGGCAGCACACCAGCTTTGCTCTCCTCTCGGCTGATATTAATCTGCAGGCAGATATTGAGCGGCGCAAGGTGCGTTGGGCGCTGCTCGTTAAGGCGTTTGGCAATTTTTAGCCGATCGACGCTGTGTACCCAGTCAAAGTGCTCGGCCACAGAGCGGGTTTTGTTGGACTGCAGGGGGCCAATGAAATGCCATACAATGCCGTCAAGATCAGTAAGCTCTGCCTGCTTTTCCAGCGCTTCTTGCAAATAGTTTTCACCAAATTCACGCTGACCCAACTGCCAAATCTGACGAATCATCGCCGCAGGCTTGGTTTTGCTGACGGCCAGTAGCTTGGCTGCACCCTGGGCGCGCCCCGCGTTTTCTAATGCATTATGCAGGCGTTCAAGCGCCTGAGCGTATGAATGGCCGAGTGACTCGTTAAGCGCGATGTCTGTCATACTCAAGCACCTTACCGCAGCTGGGAAGAGAGATGGATATTACCGAACTGCTAGCATTCTCGGCAAAGCAGAATGCCTCTGACTTGCACCTTTCGGCCGGTTTGCCGCCCATGATACGTGTTGATGGCGATATTCGTCGGCTCAATGTGCCCGCTATCGATAATAACGATGTGCGCAGATTGATCTACGCCATCATGAATGATCGTCAGCGGCGCGACTACGAAGAGCACCTGGAAATTGATTTTTCCTTTGAAGTGCCGGGGATCGCCCGCTTTCGTGTTAACGCCTTTACTCAAGCTCGCGGGGCGGGGGCGGTGTTTCGCACCATTCCCAATCAAGTACTTTCCATACAAACCCTTGGGCTCGGTGAGGTGTTCGAGCGCCTGGCGATGTTACCTCGGGGCCTGGTGCTGGTGACTGGGCCAACGGGGTCGGGCAAAAGCACCACGCTGGCCGCGATGATCGATTACATTAACGATCATCGTTACGAGCACATTCTCACCATTGAAGACCCCGTCGAGTTTGTCCACGTTAGCAAGCGCTGTTTGATTAACCAACGCGAAGTGCATCGCGACACCCATAGCTTTGCCGATGCGTTGCGTAGCGTGCTGCGTGAAGACCCGGATGTGATCCTGGTCGGCGAGCTGCGTGATCTGGAGACCATCCGTTTAGCACTGACCGCTGCTGAAACTGGTCATCTGGTGCTGGGAACGCTGCATACCACCTCTGCCGTCAAGACAATCGACCGGATCATCGATGTTTTTCCCAGCGAAGAGAAAGCCATGGTGCGCTCCATGCTGTCGGAATCGCTCCAGGCAGTGGTGTCGCAATCGCTGCTTAAACGTCAGGGCGGCGGGCGCGTAGCGGCCCACGAAATCCTCATTGCCACTTCTGCAGTGCGCAACTTGATCCGCGAAGACAAAGTGGCGCAGATGTACTCAGCCATTCAAACCGGTGGCAGCCTGGGTATGCAAACCCTGGATGCCGCGCTGTCTCGGTTAGTCAATGAGGGCGTTGTAAGCATAGAGGAAGCCCAGGCTCAGGCTAAAGGCACTCTCGTCGCAAAAGCTGAATAATTTAAGCCTTGTGGCGTACCAACTGCTTTTCTTTGAGGTCTAGGGGCGTATTCAAACAATGAGTATTAGGGGGCATAGATTCCACCCAATACCCGCGGGCCCTGCGCGCCGGTGACCGAGGGCAAGTTGCCAGGCAGGTTGTGCAGACGCTGGTGCGCCAACCAGGCAAAGGCGCCCGCTTCAATCCAGTCTTCAGGCCAGCCGTACGCCGCTGGCGAAGTGAGTGTGGCGCGGGGGAGATGATAGGCAAGGCGCTGCATTAAGTAGCCGTTGTGGGCGCCGCCGCCAGCGGTGATCAGCGTCAGCGGGCCACTATCGATCCGCAGTTGTTCAATCCCCTGGGCGATACTGACGGCGGTGAGTTCAGCCAGCGTCGCCTGAACATCGGCGGCGGCCTCCTGGCCGCTGAGGTGTTTTTGAAGCCAATCCAGATGAAATAGCTCACGCCCTGTGCTTCTCGGCGGCGGCTGCTGGAAAAACGGTTCGGAAAGCAGTCGAGCTAATAGCGCTTCATCTACCTTGCCGCTAGCGGCCCAATCGCCGTCCTGGTCAAAGCGGCCGCCCTGGTGCAAGGCAAACCAGCCATCCAATAAAACATTTGCAGGCCCGGTATCAAAACCTATCACCGGGTCGTTCGGCTGGCTAGAGAGCCAGGTGAGATTGGCAAAGCCGCCCAAATTAAGTACCAGCTGATGCGTGTCTGCTCGCCCAAATAGCGCCTGATGAAATGCTGGTGCCAGCGGTGCAGCCTGCCCCCCAGCGGCTAAATCTCGGCGACGGAAATCGGCCACTACCGTGCAGCCGGTGAGTTCCGCTAACAGGCTGGGGTTGTCCAGCTGTAAGGTATAGCTTGGGCCGCCGTCGTGGCCTGCAGGGGCGTGTTCGATAGTTTGGCCGTGGCTGCCGATGGCACTGATCTGTTCTACGCTCACTGAAAGTGGCGCTAATAAGTGTTGCACGGCTTGGGCCTGGCATTGGCAGAACGCGTGTTCCGCTGCTGCGAGCTGCGCAAAACTCACCTGCTCCGCATGACACAGCTTAAACAGTAGGCGATGAAGCTCGTCCGGCATCGGTTCGGCATGGGTGGCCAACAGGCGTGGCGGCGAATCACCTTCGATGGTGATAAGTGCCGCATCAATACCGTCCAGACTAGTGCCGGACATCAGGCCAATATAGTAAAGCGGCGAAGCGGTAGGCGTTTTCATAAGCGAACTCGTACAAAGCTGGGCTGAGACTAAACCAGGGTGAGAGCTAAACCAAGGCGAGCGAGCATGGTAACATCGTCAGCTATTTATCACCTGAGCCCGGTAAGGGCGGTTCTTTATAGTGGAGAGAGGCAATGAGTGAGGTGGATCAGGCTTTAGCGCTGCTGTCGCGGGGTACGCATGAAATCCTGGTAGAGGATGAGCTAAAACAGAAGCTGGCTTCAGGCCGCAAACTGCGTATCAAAGCGGGTTTTGATCCCACGGCCCCTGACTTACACCTGGGGCACAGCGTATTGCTGACCAAAATGCGCCAGTTTCAGGATTTGGGGCACACGGTTATCTTTTTGATCGGTGACTTTACCGGGCGTATTGGTGACCCTACCGGTAAGAACGTGACGCGCAAACCGCTCACTGAAGAGGATGTGAAAGCCAACGCCGAAACCTATAAAGAGCAAGTGTTTAAAATCCTCGACCCTGAAAAGACCGAGGTACGTTTTAACGCCGAATGGTTTGGCGAGCTCTCCGCTGCCAAAATGATTGAGCTGGCTGCCCAAAGCACCGTCGCCCGTATGCTGGAACGGGATGACTTTGAAAAGCGCTATAAAGCCAATCAGTCCATTGCCATTCACGAATTTCTCTACCCGCTGGTACAGGGCTACGACTCGGTAGCGCTTGAGGCGGACGTGGAGCTGGGCGGCACTGACCAGAAGTTCAACCTGCTGATGGGGCGCGAAATTCAAAAACACTTCGGCCAGGAGCCCCAGGTGGTCATTACCATGCCGCTGTTGGAAGGGTTAGACGGCGTGCAGAAGATGTCGAAGTCCCTGGGCAACTACATTGGTGTCGATGAAGCGCCGGGCTCCATGTTCAATAAGCTGGTCTCCATGCCGGATAGCTTGATGTGGCGCTATTTTGAGCTGCTCTCTTTGAAATCGAACGAAGAGATTGACGCGCTCAAGCAGAGCGTTGAGCAGGGCGCGAACCCGCGGGATATCAAAATGGAGCTGGCCCGTGAGCTAATTGCCCGCTACCACGGCGATGAAGCAGCCGCCAGTGCGCACAAGTCAGCGGGTAATCAACTGGCTGATGGCGAGCTGCCAGAAGATCTGCCGGAAGTCACGGTCGATTTTGAGGGCAGTGAGCAAGCACCTATTGCAGCAGTGCTTAATAGAGCTGAGCTTGCGAATAACAGTGCCCAAGCCAAAGACATGCTGGGTAATGGCCGAGTTAAAGTCGACGGCGACGTCGTTGCCAAAGACACTATGCTGGCGACAGGTAAGAGCTATGTTATTCAAGCTGGTAAGAAACGTTACGCTCGTGTGACGCTTATTTGAACTTTCTGTCAAAAAGCCCTTGCCAACCCGTCAGCGAATCCGTAAAGTACGCATCCGCTGCCGGGGACGCCAAGCGTTACCAGCGGTGAATGAAGTGTAAAAGCTTCGGTTTGTCAGGTAGTTAGTGCTTTTGGGACGCCAAGCGTTACCAGCGGTGAATGAAGTGTAAAAGCTTCGGTTTGTCAGGTAGTTAGTGCTTTTACGAAAGCCAGCGGTTTTGGATGTGGTCAGTTTAACATCGAAAACAACGCCCTTGACAAACACCAGGAAATGCGTAGAATACGCCTTCCTCGCTGAGGCAAGCCAGTTCAACGGCAAGCCGTGTGGCCCAGTTG
>NZ_JWHY01000015.1:0-65084 GCF_000830495.1 Halomonas sp. KHS3
CGACTCTACTTTGAGCAGACTGACCTTGGAGGCGACCTCGATGCCGTAGTCGGCGGGGGTTTTCACATCCAGCGGTTTTTTCTTGGCCTTCATGATGTCAGGCAGCTTGGCGTAGCGCGGCTCATTCAAACGCAGGTCGGTGGTGACAATCGCCGGCAGCGTCAGCGCGATGGTTTGCAGCCCCCCGTCGATTTCACGCGTCACATTAAGCTTTTTATCACTTCCGTCCCCGCTAATTTCCACTTCCGAGACAAAGGTGCCTTGCGGCAGGCCGGTCAGCGCGGCGAGCATTTGGCCGGTCTGGTTGTTGTCGGTGTCGATGGCCTGCTTGCCCAGCACCACCAACCCCGGCTGCTCCTCTTCGACCACTTTGGCCAGCAGCTTGGCCACGGCCAGGGATTCGGCGCTTGCCCAGCACCACCAACCCCGGCTGCTCCTCTTCGACCACTTTGGCCAGCAGCTTGGCCACGGCCAGGGATTCGGCGCGCTCGTCGGTTTCGATATGCAGGGCGCGGTCTGCCCCCAGCGCCAATGCCGTACGCAGCTGCTCTTGGGCGGCTTTGGGCCCTACCGTGACGGCGACGACTTCTGTCGCCACGCCCTTTTCTTTCAAGCGTACCGCCTCTTCCACGGCAATTTCGCAGAAGGGGTTCATGGCCATTTTGACGTTGGTAAGATCCACGTCCGAATGATCCGCCTTAACGCGGATTTTGACGTTGTAGTCGATGACGCGTTTCACCGCGACGAGTACTTTCATAAGGGGTGCTCCTGGCGATTAATAATATTTAATCTTGCTTTAATCATGTTTCAATTTTGCACAGCAGAATTCTGTTTCACTTTATAACAAGGACATTAAAAAAACACCGCACAAAGGTCAAGCGCTTCCGCATTCTTACCCCCCTTTAAAAGGGTGCCCATACAAACCACGCTGCCAATAGCGGAATCGAGGCGACCAGAAATTTGCCGTTCCAGCGGTAGCCGATACGCGTGGCGGGCACACCGGTAAATCGGGATAAAATCAGCATTGATGCCGTCATCGGCGACGACATTAGCGCCAGCGCCCAACCCACCATCAGCGATGCACCTATCAGTGCGGGTGTTAGTCCCTCAATAGCTAACTGCGGTAGCAGCCCCACCAGCAGCGTTACCGTCACGATAGGATTAACGCCTACCTGGGCCAGCCCTACCACCATCAGCATTGCCAGTACGGCATTGAAGGCGCCCCACTGGTTCAACACGGTTAGTAGCGGCGCCAACTGTTGAGTGTCCACCAGTCCAACGCATAAGTGCCCCAAATAGCCCGCCGCCCCTAGCACCACGATCTCATTGGCACTGGGCGAAAGCAGCCACGGCAACTGACGATGCACCGCGCTAACCGCGGCAGGCAGCCCACCGAAGCCAAGCCTACGCCGCTGCCAGGCAAGCCAAACCAGCGCCCCCGTGGGCGCACCTAAAAGCGCGGCAATGGGTAAGCGCAGTTCTAATAGCCAGGCAAGGCTAAACACCAGCGCCACAATCCCTAGCAGCAACACACTGAACTGGGCCAACGGGCGCAATGAAGGGGCAGCTACCAAGGCTTTATTGGCAGGGGGATGTGGCCCGGTGAGAAAATCCACGGCCCAACCCGCCAGAAAAATTAGCACTGCGGCACCCAAAATATACGGCGCAAGCGCCAGCCAGGTAACCTGAGGAAGGCTAGACAGCACCACCGCCACCCCAATACCCATAGGGGAGATCAGTGGCGCCAGGGAAAACCCGCGTAGCAACGCCAACATCATGCGCCGCTGGCGAGCTTCTCGCACCCAGGCACGCCCTTGGGCTGCGCCTAGGGTGTTACTCTTCTCAATCATGGCGGCAAATAAGTTAAGCACGCCGATATTGAGAATAATCCCAAACAGCGCAGAGCCGAGCGATAAAATCGGGTAGCGGCGGCTAGGCGGTTGAAGCAGCATACTTTGCCCACAGCGACGCACCAGGCGTGAACGGTAGGCCGGCAAACGTAGCATGCTCAACGCCACCACAAAGGTAGCAAAAAACGCAAAACGTCCACTGGCTTCAAACAGCAGTTGGCTTGGGTTTGGTGAACGCCAGAGCGCTAACAGCGACACTATCCCCGCGACTAGCAGTAACCCTTTGGCCATCCGCGTTAGCTTGCCAGCAAGCGTTAATAGATAGAGCGCCAGCGCGGCAATCCCGACGGCTTGCCAAAACAGGCTGCCGACCACCAGATGAAACAGCGTTGCCAAGGTGACCAGCAGTAACAGAGAAACCCGCAGGCGGGCTGGTTTCACTCAGCCTTCTCCCTGGGTGTTTTTTCCGGGAAGCCTTCAGACGATTCACTGCCACTGCGGCGCCGAAATGAACCTTCACCCATGGCCACTAAATTGCCTTTCTCATCAACGATCTCACCGCTGCTCATATAGATTTTCTGTCCGCCGCCGCGCACCGTGCCTATTGCCTTCAACACACCTTGCCGGGCGGGGCCCACAAAAGTCGTGGTTAATGAGAGCGTCATTCCCCGGCGTATATTGCCCGGTACGTCGCAGTGCAGACCGGCAAGGCTTAAAGCGCTATCCAGCATTGAAGCCAATACGCCGCCGTGAACATTACCGCTGCGGTTTAGATGTTTGGGCTCGATAGTGAGCTCCACCACGGCACGATCTTGCTGCCACTCAACCACCTGCATACCTAGCAACTCGTGATAGCCCATAAGTGCTTGTTGAGGCGTATCTGGCCTGTGTATTTGCGAAGAACTCATGAGGCGCTCTCCTGCTGGGCTAAATCCCGCAGCCGCCCTTTAAGAATTTTGCCGCTGGCAGTGGAAGGTAGCGTATCCATCAATACAATTTGAGTAGGTCGTTTGTAAGGCGCCAACCGTTCGGCGATAAACGCCTTTAGCTCCGCCACATCAACGTCAACGCCTGGCTCACACTGCACAAACGCCACGACTTCTTCATTACCGGCGATTTGACGCCCCACTACGGCGGTAAGCGTTACCGCAGGGTGCTCGTTAATCACCGCTTCCACATCCGGCGGGTAGATATTGAAGCCAGAGCGGATAATCAGCTCTTTGCTACGCCCTACAATATAGAGTTGGTCATGGTGATCGAGTTTGGCGATATCACCGGTATTGAGCCAACCATCTTCGGTTAGGGTGGCGCGGGTAGCTTCCGGCTGGCGGAAGTAACCCTTCATAATATTAGGCCCGCGCACCCATAGTTCACCCACTTCATCTCCAGGCTGCTCGGCAGTTCCGCTGTCGCTAAGCGGTTCCAGGCGGTACTCAAGTAAAGGCAATACCCGGCCAACGGTGCTAGTTGCATGGTGGTCATCGATGCGGGTCTGGCTGATGGTAGGGCTGGCCTCGGTTAAACCGTAGCCGTTATGCAGCGTCAGCCCAAAGGCTGCCTCTACCCGCACTTTGGTGTCGCTATCTAACGGTGAACCTCCTGCTGACATATAAATTAGATCAGGCGCTTCTAACGGGCGCTGTTCACGTTTTAAAAACTCTAACGCCCGGGCATACATCGCCGGCACTCCCTGGAGAACGGTAATGTGCTCCTGCTTTAGCGTCGCCAACATATGGGCGGCATCGAAGCGCGGCACGGTATACAGGCAGGCGCCGTTATAGAGCGACCCCATACATACCGAAGAGAGGCCAAACACATGAGACATGGGCAGCACGCCGTAGACCCGCTGCCCTTCGCTTAAATGACGCATGCCCCCAGAGATTGAGGCAATATACAGAATGCCACGATGGGTCAGCATGACGCCTTTAGGTGTGCCAGTGGTGCCTGAGGTGTAGATCATCGCCGCCACCTGCTCGGCCCCGCTCGCGCAGACCGGCTCGGGCTCACTGTCATACAGCGGCGAAATGGCCAGCCCACCCAACTGAGGGTGTTGGTAGCGGTCAGCCGCGTGGCGCTCGGCGTGCTGGCACGCCTCTGGGGATGCTTCACAGGTATAGAAGACTCGCCGGGGCAGGCAGTTGCCCTGAATCAGGTCAACTTCCTGTGCTGACAGGCGCGAGTTCACAATCGCTACCCAGACATCCAATTCACTGGCGGCCAGCAGCAGCACGACCAGAGCGCGACAGTTTTCACTCACCGTCATAATCCGGTCGCCAGGGCGAATGCCCAATGCGCTTAACCAGCCATAAGCGGCGTGTATTTCTTGACCAAGCTCCGCATAACTCCAGCGCACAGTGCCATCCACTATAGCCGGGTGCTCGCCAAGCAGCTTGGCATTTTCAAGCACGCGGGTACTGAGGCGCTCGGGAAGCTCGGCCACCAGCTCGCTGGCAAGGCGCCCAAAAATAGCCTCGTCCGGCGCTTGGTAGGAAACCGATAAAGCCATTAGGACGCCTCCCGCACCATGTTGCGAGCAATGACGATTTGTTGAATCTGGGTGGTGCCTTCGTAAATACGGAATAGCCGCACATCGCGGTAGAAACGCTCAACCGCGTATTCCGACATGTAACCCGCCCCACCGTGAACCTGCACCGCGCGGTCTGCGACACGGCCCACCATTTCGGCGCAGAACAGTTTGCAGCAGGAGGCCAGTGTCGAAACATTTTCGCCATTGTCTTTACGCCGTGCAGCGTCCATCACCATGGTTTTGCCTGCATAGGCTTCGGTTTTGCTATCCGCCAACATGGCTTGGATCAGCTGATGCTCGGCAAGCGCCGCGCCAAACTGCTTACGCTCCATGGTGTAGCGCAGCGACTCTTCCACTAAGCGCTCGGCCACGCCTACACAGACCGCCGAAATATGCAGCCGCCCACGATCCAGCACCTTCATCGCCGTTTTAAACCCTTGTCCCTCTTTCCCGCCAATAATATTTTCAGCGGGCACCCGGCAGTTGTCGAAAATAATATCGCAGGTATGGGCGCCCTTCTGGCCCATCTTGTTATCCGCAGGGCCGCGTACCAGCCCTGGCGTGTTACCTTCGACGATAAAGGCTGAGATCCCGCCCGCACCTTTATTCTCTGGGTCAGTACGCGCCATCACGGTAAACAGATCGGCTTCTGGGCCGTTGGTGATATAGCGCTTGGTGCCGTTCAAGATATAGTCATCGCCATCCCGCACCGCCGTCGTGCGCAGGCTGGCGGCGTCGGAGCCGGAATCGGGCTCGGTGAGACAAAACGAGCTAAGAATCTCGCCCGTGGCCAAGCGTGGCACATACTTGGCTTTCTGCTCATCAGTACCATCAATCAAAATACCCTGGGCGCCGATGCCATTATTAGTGCCAAACACCGAGCGAAAGGCAGGCGAGGTTTTACCAATCTCCATCGCCACCAGCGCTTCTTCCTCCATCGTCAGGCCTAGGCCGCCGTACTCTTCTGGAATCGATAGCCCGAAAAGCCCCATCTCTTTCATTTCCGCAAGAATTTCCGGGGGTACTGCATCCTCTTCGGCTAGGCGTGCCTCATTAGGAATTAAGCGCTCACGGACAAAGCGGGCGATGGTATCGACAAGCTGATTAATTAATTCGGGATCGCGAATCATGACGGCTCCTGGTGGCAACGGGTTTTATAGTTAGAGTTATCATTCGAAGTAGCGCTGGGCGTGGACAGTGCGTGCATTTTGCATAGCAAAACTATTGTCCACTATTCTTGTCAGGCACTTTTGCATAGCCTAGGATGGCAGTCAATAATTGAAACACTATTTTGCAATGCAGAATCACAATGCTAAATATGTACCCATTTGCAGAGAGGACTTAGCGTATGGCTAGCGAATCAACACCTCCCCCCTTTACCACGCTTGGCATCGTCGGCACCGGCGCCATGGGACGTGGCATCGCACAGTTGGCTGCCCAGGCCGGTCTAGACGTCATACTTTTTGACGTTAAAGAGGATGCCGCACAAGAAGCGAAAGCCTTTATTAATGGCTTATGGCAGAGAAGTGTCGAAAAGCAGCGCATTAACGCAGAACAGGCGCAGCACTATAGTGAACGGTTGATTGAAGCCAGCGAGCTTGCCGCGCTCGCTCCCTGCGATATTGTGGTGGAAGCCATTGTCGAGAAGCTGGAGGCCAAGCAGGGGCTGTTTAGCGATTTAGAAGCAATCCTCAGCCAGCAGGCTGTGTTGGCGACCAATACCTCTTCACTCTCCGTCACGGCCATTGCCGCCGCCTGCCAGCACCCTGAGCGGGTTATTGGCTTTCACTTCTTTAATCCCGTGCCGCTGATGAAGATTGCCGAGGTCATCCCGGGCTTGCGTACCACCGATGAGGTGACTCAGCAGGTCAATGCTCTAGGACAAGCCATGGGCCACTTTACGGCCCAAACCACCGATACACCTGGGTTTCTGGTTAACCATGCCGGGCGTGCCTTCGGTACTGAAGCGCTGCGACTGCTAGGCGAAAGCGTCGCTGACCCGGCCACCATTGACCGTATTATGGTTGATCAGGGCGGATTCCGGATGGGGCCCTTTACCCTGCTTGACCTTACCGGGCTGGACGTTTCCCACGCCGTGATGGAGTCGGTGTATCACCAGTATTATGAAGAAGCACGTTTTCGCCCTTCACCGTTAACCCGACAGCGCTTGGCCGCGGGCTTGCTGGGGCGTAAAACTGGCGAAGGTTTTTACCGCTACGAGGAAGGCAAGCAGCAGATGCCGGATGAGCCTGTCATCAAGCCTACCTCACCTTGCCCGGTATGGATTAGCCAGGATGACCCCGAGAGCGCCAAAGCACTCACCGGGCTGGTGAATGCGGCGGGCTGGCCGTTAGAAACCGGCACGCAGCCCACTGAACAGGCGCTCTGTCTGCTTACCCCTTTCGGCGAAGATGCCACCAGCTGTTCGCTGCGCCAGGGGTTAGATGCCAAGCAGTGTGTGGCGGTGGATATGCTCGCAGGACTCGATAAACGCCGTAGCCTCATGGCTACGCCTATTACCCACTCCACTTTCATTCAAGCAGCGCAAAACCTGCTCAATCATAACGGTACGCCGGTAAGCACTCTGCAGGACAGCAACGGCTTCGTTCTTCAGCGCATTATTGCCTGCATCGTCAACGTCGGTGCCGACATTGCCCAGCAAGGCGTGGCAGAACCCACGACGATCGACCGAGCGGTTGAGCTGGGTTTGGGCTACCCTTTCGGCCCGCTACGCATGGGCGACCATTACGGAGCCACGCGCATCATGACGATATTGACCAACCTGCTTGAGGCCACCGGCGACCCACGCTATCGGCCTAGCCCCTGGCTGCGCCGCCGCGCCGCGCTGCAAATGTCGTTAACCGCCGCTTAACCCTACCAATAACAAGGAGCATCACCATGCAAGACGCCTATATTTACGACGGTTTACGTACCCCTTTTGGTCGCCACGGTGGCAGCTTAGCGGCTATTCGCCCAGATGAGCTGTTGGGGCTGACGCTTAAAACACTGGTAGCCCGCAACCCATTCGCGCCAGCAAGCTATGAAGAGGTGCTGGCAGGCTGCACCAACCAAGCGGGGGAAGACTCCCGAAACGTAGCCCGTCACGGCGCACTGTTGGCAGGTCTGCCCATCGAAGTGGCAGGGCAAACCGTTAACCGGCTTTGCGGCAGTGGCTTGGCAGCGATGATGGATGCGGCCCGGGCGGCACGGCTAGGTGAAGGCGAGCTGTTTTTAGCAGGCGGCGTTGAGTCCATGTCCCGTGCACCTTATGTGTTGGGTAAAGCGGACTCCCCCTATGCCCGCAACCAGCCGCTGTACGACACGGTGATTGGCTCACGCTTTCCCAACCCCTGGATTGCTAAGGAGTACGGCAGCCACAGCATGCCGGAAACTGCTGATAACATTGCCCACGACCTGAATATTAGCCGCGATGAAAGCGACACCTTTGCCGCCCGCTCTCAGGCCCGCTACGCCCAAGCGCTGGCCTCAGGTTTCTACGACGGCGAGATGTTTGGCGTAGAGGTGCCCCAAGGGCGTAAACAGCCGCCACTGTTGGTGGAAAAAGACGAACACCCCCGCCCACAAAGCAGCGAAGACAAACTGGCCCGACTGGGCTCGCTATTCGAGGGTGGCGTGGTCACCGCCGGCAATGCCTCGGGCCTGAATGACGGCGCCGCTGCCATGATTGTCGGCACCAAGGCCGCCGGTGAACGTGTGGGCCTAGCGCCGCGCGCGCGCATTGTCGCCAGCGCCGTTGCCGGTGTGGCTCCGCGGGTTATGGGGTTAGGGCCAGTACCCGCTTCACAAAAGGCGTTGGCGCGTGCAGGGCTTACCCTTGAGCAGATGGATGTGATTGAAATCAACGAAGCGTTTGCCGTTCAGGTGCTTGGCTGCGTGCAGCAGTTGGGTCTCTCCGTTGATGATCCACGCTTGAACGCCAACGGCGGCGCTATCGCCATTGGTCATCCTCTGGGGGCATCAGGAGCACGCTTGGCGCTTACGGCTCTCCGACAGCTTGAAGCGACCGGTGGGCGCTATGCGTTGGTCACCATGTGCATCGGCGTCGGTCAGGGCATTGCCACGATTATCGAGCGTCTGGACAGCTGATTTAGTGTCAAACAGCCGCTATTTCGTTGAGAGGCATGAACGCTGCGTCTAAGTAGATATGCGATACTGGGCGCCATAAGCCACCTATTGTTGGGATATTGAATGCACCCCACCGACACTGATGCTGACGACCCGCAGTTGCCAGGAAAAGATCGTAACTTTGTGACTGCCCTCGCGCGCGGTTTAGAGTTACTGCGCGCCTTTGGCGCAGGTGAAGAGTATTTAGGCAATGCTGAGCTCTCCAACCGTACGAGTATCCCTCGCCCGACGGTGTCACGTTTAACCTATACCCTGACGCAGTTGGGCTATCTCCAACACAATACCCACCTGGAAAAGTACCGCCTTGGGCCAGGTGTCTTAGCCTTGGGATATCGCTTTCTCGCCAATATGGGCATTCGCGAAATTGCTCGCCCGCATCTGCAGAAATTTGCTGATGCCACCGACTGTAACGTTAGCCTGGGCGGGGCCGACCGCAGTGACATGGTTTATTTGGAAACCTGCCACGGCCATGGCCCGCTAATCATTCGCCTGGACACGGGCTCCCGCCTGCCCATTGCCACTTCCGCCATTGGTCGTGCCTGGCTATGCGGTTTGTCTGACGAACGGCGCCAGCAGGTGCTCCAAGAGTTGGCCAGCGAGTATGGTAGCGACTGGCCGCGTTATGAAGCGGGTATACAACAGAGTTTCAAAGACTATGCACAGTACGGTTTTTGTCTCTCTGAGCAGGATTGGCAGCGCGATATTAGCGCGGTGGCGATGCCGCTAATTTTAGAAGATGGCGCCGAGGTCATGGCGATTAACTGCGGCGGCTCCAGCCTGCGCTTGGATCATGACCGCTTGGTTAATAACTTAGGCCCACGTCTCAAAGAAGTCGCTAATCAGATTAAGCAGGAACTAGCGCCAAGAAACCGCTCGGCAAGGTAAATTCAAGCTAGGGAGACTTTAACTAACGCCCGTTTGAATGCATCATAGACTTCTAAACAAGCGCAGCGATACCAAGAGCGCCGAGGAGTGGGGATGCCAAGCGAGTGGATAGCGCGTCATGATCAAACAGTCACCCTTAAAGGCGAGTGGACACTTGCCAATTACCGCTATATCAAAGCGGCGCTTAATCACAGTGAAACTCGAACCGAACTTGGCAAGCCAACGGGTGCGACGGTTTCGTTAGACGCAATAACTCGCCTTGATACCGCCGGTGCCATACTCATTGTAGAGCTGATTGGCGTTGAGAAAGCACAGGCGGTAGCGGATTGGGCAGCAGAACTGCCGAAAGAGCAGCAGGCGCTGCTGGTGCGTATTGCCGAAGCCATGGAAGCGCCGCTTGACGTTGATCCCCCCTCCTATTCGCGTATTAGCCAAGCGCTTGCCAGCGTGGGCCAACACATGGCGGGGCTTTGGTCTCAGCAGCGCCAGCTGCTGGCCTTTATTGGTCTCGTCGTGGCTACCCTATTCCATCTGGCATTGCGGCCACGCCACTGGCGCCTAACGGCCACCGTTGCCCATATTCAGCAGAGCGGTCTTAATGCCGTACCCATCGTCGCGCTACTCACCTTTATGGTGGGTGCCGTTGTGGCTTTCCTTGGCGCTACCGTTTTGCAGGATTTTGGCGCCACGATTTATACCATCGATCTTGTTGCGTTCTCATTCTTACGAGAGTTCGGCGTTCTGCTTGCTGCAATTTTATTAGCGGGACGAACCGCCAGCGCCTTTACTGCCCAGATCGGCGCCATGAAATCCAATGAAGAGATTGATGCCCTGCAGGCCCAAGGGCTAGATCCTATCGAGCTTTTGGTGCTGCCACGGGTAATGGCGATGTTAATTAGCCTGCCCATGCTAGCGTTTGTGGGCATGCTCAGCGGCTTAGCGGGTGGTGCCATGGTCACCTCTTTGTCACTGGATATTTCACTTACCCAGTTCATGGCCACGCTGCAAAAAGACGTATCGGTGACACACTTTTTGGTAGGGCTTAGCAAAGCACCGGTGTTTGCCTTTGTGATCGCCGTTATCGGCTGCCTTGAAGGCTTTAAGGTCAGCGGCAGTGCGCAGTCGGTGGGAGAACACACTACGTCAAGCGTCGTTCAGTCGATTTTTATGGTGATTCTGATTGATGCCGTCGCCGCGCTATTCTTTATGGAGATGGGCTGGTGATCAATTCAGATAAACCGACAGAGCAAAACGACCTACCGGTCATTAAGGTTCGAGGCTTGGTGAACCACTTTGGCGCTCATGTGGTTCACGAAAATTTAGATCTGACCCTTGAACGCGGGGAAATCCTCGGCGTTGTAGGCGGTTCTGGTACCGGCAAATCAGTGCTGTTACGCAGCATCGTTGGTTTGAAGCGCCCCAATGACGGCACGGTTGAAGTCCTAGGCACAACCCTTAACGAGCTTAACGAGGCACAGCGCAGTCAAATAGAGCGGCGCTTTGGTGTACTGTTTCAACGCGGTGCGCTGTTCAGCTCGTTGAACCTGCAAGAAAATATTGCCCTACCGCTAATTGAACACGCCAGGCTACCCCGTGAAGACGCCGAGCATCTTGCCAGGGTAAAGCTAGCGTTGGTCGGGCTGCCGCCACAGGCCGCGCTGCAGTTTCCTGAGTCGCTGTCTGGCGGCATGGTCAAGCGCGCCGCCCTTGCCCGTGCCTTAGCGCTTGATCCTGACATCCTGTTTCTTGATGAGCCCACGGCGGGGCTTGACCCTATTGGCGCTGCGGCCTTCGATCAGTTGCTGGTCACCCTTCGCGATGCGCTGGGTTTCAGCGTATTCCTGGTCACCCATGACTTGGATACGCTCTACGCCGCCTGCGACCGGGTAGCGGTACTCTCACAAAAACGCGTATTAGTCGTAGATACCATTGATAAAGTGGCGGACACCGACGACGAGTGGATTCAAGACTACTTTCACGGCCCGCGTGGTCGAGCCGCTCAGCGTGCTCATACCGGCTCTTCAAATAATGCAAACGTCCAGGAGTGACTGCACATGGAAACACGGGCGCATCACGTTTTAATCGGTCTCTTCACGCTGGCCACTGCCGCTGGCGCGCTGCTGTTTGCACTTTGGATGAGCTATGCAGCGGGCGAACGTAGCTACCAGCCTTATCGTATTCTATTTGAGCGCAGCGTTAGCGGCTTATCGGTCGGCAGCCGAGTGCAGTATAACGGTATTGAGGTGGGGGACGTCACCGAGCTTAACCTTAATCCTGATGACCCTCGGCAAGTGATTGCCCATATCCGCGTCTACGATGACGCACCGATTAAGACAGACACCCGGGCAAAACTTGCCTTTGCCAGTATCACCGGCAGCATGTCCGTGCAACTTCACGGCGGCACCCCTGAAGCCCCACTGCTAATTGACCAAACCAATATCGAAGCACCGTTTATAAACGCAGACCCTTCGCCCATCGCTACGCTGTTTGATGAGGGCGAAGATATGATCGAAAACATCAATTCAATCCTGCAAAACGTCAACGAACTGTTTGACGATAATAACCGTGACCAGGCAGGCAGTATTTTAACCAACATTGCTCAGATCACCGAAATGATTGCCGCCCAGCAGAACGCCCTAGACCAGAATATGGCGCTTTTCGGCGAAGCCACTCGCCAGGCAACTAACACGCTTAGCAGCATCGACGAACTTAGCCAGGAAGCGACACAGCTACTGCGTCAAGATGGCCGGCTGGTAATGGAGAGCGCCGCTGATGCGAGTCGCGATGTGGCCCGGGCAGCTCAACGCATTGAGCAGTTAGTGGAAACTAACGCTGGTGCCATCGAAGGCAGCCTGCAGGGCGCGCAAGATATTGCCCCAGCGCTCTCTTCGCTACGCTCCACGCTCGATACATTGGATCGTATTACCCGCCAGCTAGAGGAGAGCCCAACAGACTTTTTCCTGGGCCGTGATCAGGTAGAGGAGTTCCGCCCATGACATTACGCTCCACCGCCATCGCTTTAGTTAGCGCTGCGCTGCTACTCAGCAGTGGCTGTTCGATTCTGCCCGAAAGTAAGCCAGCGACGCTGTATCGTCTGCCCAGTAGCGATATACAGCCCGTCACATCAGATTCTATGACCACCCGCCAACGCCTGGCGGTGGCGGCCCCACAGGCGGGGCATTTACTGAGTAGCAACCGCATTTTAGTCTACCCGGAGGGCAATATTGTTAATGTCTACGAAGGTGCCCGCTGGCAAGAGAATGCCCCTGCTTTACTCCAATCGCGCTTGATCACTGGGTTACAGCAGAGCCGCCTATTCGCCAGCGTGGGTAGCGATAGCCTGCCTTCCGAGCTATTGCTACTGAGTGAACTACGTCACTTTCAGAGCGACTACGCTACCCGTCCGCCCACGGTGAAGGTTCAGCTCGATGTTCAGCTCGTCAGCACTCAAAACCGCGCTTCAATCGCTACTCAGAGCTTTACCACCAGCGCACAATCTATAAGCACCAATATTCCTGATGTGGTTGATGCATTTGGTGCTGCTAGCGACGAACTTACTGAGCAGTTGGTCAACTGGCTGGCCAATCAGCAGGAAGCCACCATTGACTAAGCTAGAACTGACTAAACCAGACCTAACTAAGCCGTGTAATTAGGACGTTGTTGCCCTTCGGACATACTCCCGCGGGTCGCGGGGGTAGTAGCGCTCTGGCTGGCTTTCCAGGTGCGCAAAGTAGCGGGTATCCTTGTACGGCATTTTCATGTAGCCCGAGACGCCTAGGCCCTCGATTTGGTCTACCGAGGCGAGAATGCGCGCCAGCAGCGTGCGGAACTCGCCCTCTCGAGCCGGATCCAGCAGACGATAGTAGCTATGTATTTTGAGGTGTTGTGGCAGCGCTTCAAAAATGATCATGCCGGTATGGTGAATGTCATTGAGCTGCTGCAGCACATGCATAATCGCCTCGGGCAGCACCAATAGCTCTTCTGGGTCGGGGCCATCTTCGAAGTAGCTGTGCTGACGGGTGCGATCCTCAAGCTCCGGTACTGCGCTCAACTCGTAGCCTATCGCCATGCTGGGTTCGCTTACGAAGGCTTCATCCACGGAAGTACGTTCTAAGTGCAGTGTTTGCCGGGCATTAAACAAGCAGCTTTTAAACACGCCCTGACGATGAATCGCCCGCGCCAAGTGCACCATATTATTGACCGCTTCAATAAAGGCGGGCTTCAGCGTCGGGTCGTGTAAATTTAACGACGAGTCGATATACACACCTTCCCGCTCCCAGCGTACCGCCAAGCCCCCCACTACCGGATATTTTCCCAGGCGGCTCACCGACGCCAAAAAGGCCTTTTCGGTTTCCCCCATACCCTGCATAAACTGCTTGTAGTAGCGGTCTAACTGCACATCATTGACATCATTCAGGGTTTCTTGGGCATGCTCTTCCTGTGAAAAGACTTCGCGTAGAAAGGCTTTGCGCGAGCTATATACCACGGTATCGATCTCCTGATGCGCAGGACGCGCCCATACCGGTACCAGCGGGACACTGAGCGATGTGGGCAGATCGATCATTACTACCCTGGCCATTCGCGGCATGTTTTTTAAAAAGTAGTCGCCCGCTTTGCGCCGCACCTGAGGGTTAGGGTCGAGCATGCCATCCAGGGTGCGGGCAAACTCCATTGGCAACCCCAGCGAACTGGCGGGAATCGCCCGATGGCCAAATCGACACGACTGCGCCGACGCCAGCGCATACAGGGTACCCGCCGCGCCCTGCTCGTCGAATCGCGGCGATGACAGTGCGCCGTTCAACTGCTCTTCGCCGATAAAGTAAACATCACCCAGGCGGGCATTGGTTTGCTGCAAATTATCCGACATCAGCTCCATCACGTTGGCGCCCACAAACTGCAGCTGCGCGTCTAGTTGGGCAAATACCGATGAGCCCCAGTCGATTAGCGCAATAGACTCCTGCTCGGCGTCATACACCAAGTTAGAAGGCTTAATATCGCCATGCACCACCGGACGTGCCTGGGGGCCTGACTCCCGCCGCAAGGCAAGCAGGATGTCGGCCAACTGCTCCGCAATGCGCACAATCAAGCGTGGAGAGAGGCGCCCCTGCTTAAGCGATACCTGCTCTAAATTCCAGCCGGGGGCACGCTCCATTACCAGAATGGACTGCCCCCGGGAGCGCTGGTAAGCAATAAGACCTGGAATGCGTGGATGGGACACCTGTTCCAGCATAAACGCCTCTTCTTCGAGGCGCTCCTGCAAGTGCACAGGTAGGGTAATGCGGGAGAATTTAAAGACATAATGCGCTTTAGCGCCTTGGTGGACGGTGCTGCCGGCAAATACAAAACCGTAGGCGCCCTTGCCAATGAGCTCGATGCCCTGATAGCCCAACTGGGAGAGCTGCGCCTGGCATAGCGCCACCCAGTCTTTAAGCTTACGGGCATCGTGATGGCTCAGCAGATAGACCGACTGCTCTTCAGGTATATAAAACTGCTGAAGCGGTGCCTGGGACATAAGTCGCCTTGCTAGCCCAAGTGAAGCAGCATGGTTTCAGGGGCTTCGAGAAAGCCTTTCCAGACATTACAGAAACGCGCAATGGTACCACCGTCAATAAAGCGGTGATCGCCCGCCCAGGTGATAGTCATGATCGCCCGGCGCTGCACCGCACCCTGCTCATCAAAGCGCGGTAGCCACTGGGTTTTACCAATTGCCACAATGGCGGCCTCTGGCGCGTTAATGATCGGCGCGGCGTAGGTACCTCCCAACGCCCCAATATTGGAAATACTAATGGTGCCTCCTTTTAGATCCACCTGATCAACCCGCCCATCCCGCGCCGAGGTGGTTAGCCGGCCGACTTCCCGGGCAATTTCCAACAGGGTTAAGCGCTCAACGTTTTTAACATTGGGCACCATCAGGCCCGTCTTGCTATCCACCGCCATACCGATATTGCACTGAGGGTAGTAGTACAGCTCATCACCAGCCGCATTTAACTGGGCATTAACGATGGGCTCTTCAGCGACGGCTAGCGCCATGGCTTTCATAAAAAACGGCATTAGCGTCAGCCGTTCGCCCTGAGCCTCGGCTAGCGGCTTTAAGCGCTCCCGCAGCGCCAACAGTGCAGTAACGTCGATCTCTTCACCGTAGTGAAAATGGGGAATGGTGCTGGCTGCCTCGACCATGCGCTTGGCCATGACCGCCCGCACACCGCGGAGGGGCTCCACTCTGGGTGCCTGAGTTTCAGCTTGGTTCTTAACAGTTTGGTTGTTAACAACGGTTTGGCTAAATGAAGCTTGGGGTGCTTGGTCGAGATGCGCCAACACGTCCTCTTTTAGCACCCGACCGTCTTTGCCGCTGCCAGCGATCTCCGTGAGCTGTAGAGAGTGTTCACGCACTAGGCGTCTAACGGCGGGGCTGGCTGGCACCTTGTCATATAAGCGGCCAGCAGCCGGAATACCTGTAGGGTTGGACGATTCTGTCGTCTGTGCCATTGGCTTTTCACTGGCGGCCGATTGCGCACCGTCTGGTTCGGCCTCACTATTATTGTTACTAGCCCCATCCACTTGATAGGCATACAGCGGCGCATGCACTTTGGCAATTTGGCCCTGGGCCACATACAGTTTGGTCACCACACCGGCTTCGGGGGCGGTAATCTCCACCAGCGCCTTGTCGGTCATGACTTCAACGATAGGCTGATCTTCTTCAATTTGATCGCCTTCAGCGACGCGCCATTCGACGACTTCGCACTCGACAATACCCTCGCCAATATCAGGCAATAAAAAATCGCTCATTGTTTTTCTCCCCATGCGTACTTAGGCATTAATAGCCACTAAAAGTTGACGCTTTCGCGAATCGCTTCAAAAATCTTCAGATGATCAGGCAGATACTCTTTTTCCAGCACCAGTGGAAAAGGCGTATCCAGACCCGTCACCCGGGAAATGGGCGATTCCAGGTAGAGAAAACAACGCTCTTGAATAGTGGCAGCGATTTCACCGGCAAAGCCGCCGGTTAACGGGGCTTCATGGCTCACCACCAGTCGGCCGGTTTTTAACACCGATTCAGCCACCGTATCCGCATCCCAGGGCAGCAGTGAGCGCAGGTCGATCACTTCACAGGCGATGCCCTGCTCTTCGGCTAGCTCGACCGCTTTGCCGATCACCTCCATCTGCGCGCCCCAGCCTACCACGGTAATATCCGTGCCCTCCTTGGTGATTTCGGCTTCGCCAATGGGAAGCTGGTAATCCTCTTCGGGCACTTCACCGACTGAAGCACGATAAAGACGCTTAGGCTCCAGAAAAAGCACCGGATCCGGGTCGCGAATAGCGGCAAGCAGTAGCCCTTTAGCCTGATAGGGGTTGCGCGGCACCACCACCTTTAATCCAGGTGTATGGGTGAAATAAGCTTCCGGTGATTGAGAGTGATAAAGGCCACCAGCGATACCGCCACCGTAAGGAGTGCGAATGGTCAAACCACCAACGTTAAACAGATCGCCTGAGCGGTACCGGAACTTGGCGGTTTCGTTAACGATCTGGTCAAACGCCGGAAAGATATAGTCGGCAAACTGTATTTCTGCCACAGGCACCGAGCCCTGGGCCGCCAAGCCATTGGCAAAGCCGATAATGCCCTGTTCGACAAGTGGCGTATTGAAACAGCGCGCTTTGCCGTACTTCTCCTGCAGGTGACTGGTGGCCCGAAATACGCCGCCAAAAATACCCACATCTTCACCAAAGCAGATGACTTTTTCATCCTCTGCCATGGCGATATCCAGTGCATTATTAATTGCCTGGAGCATGTTCATGGTAGCCATGTTACGCCTCTCCCTGAGTATCAGTCTCGGTGCCCACGTCTAAATCCAACGACTGCGCCCCGCGGGGATAAGCCTCTGGGTAGCGACGGATATGGCGTTTTAACTGATCGAATTGGCGCTGCAGCGCTGGGGTTATATCGGCATAAACATCGCTGATCAGGCTCTCTAGCGGCGGCGATGAGCGCTTCTCAGCCCGCTTCATGGTTTCCAGTACTTCACGGCGCAGGGTTTCCTGCTGGGTAGCCTCCTCCTCTTCGCTCCACCACTGTTTCTTCAACAGCCATTTTTGCAGCCGCAGCAGTGGGTCTTTGGCACGCCACACCTCCTCCTCATCTTTCGAGCGATAGCCAGAGGGGTCGTCGGAAGAGGAGTGCGCGGCAAGGCGATAGCTCATGGCCTCGATCAATACCGGCTGATTTTTCTCAACGGCGATCTTGCGTGCCTGCCGCGTCGCTTCGTAGACCGCCAGCACATCGTTACCATCTACCCGGATGACGTGCATGTGGTAGCCAAAGGCTCGGGGGGCGATACCGTCGGCGGCAAACTGCTCGACGGCGGGTGTGGAAATAGCATAGCCATTGTTACGGCAGAAGAATATCACCGGCACCTGATGCACTGAGGCCATATTCAACGCGGCATGGAAATCTCCCTCGGAGGCGGCGCCTTCACCAAAAAACGTTAACGTGCAGTGACCGTTACCGGCAAGTTTTTGGCCGTAAGCGTAGCCCGTTGCCTGGGGAATTTGGGTAGCCAAGGGAGACGAGATGGTCATATAGTGCAGCTTACGCGACCCATAGTGAATCGGCATTTGGCGGCCTTTGCCGTAGTCCAGCTCGTTGCCGAACAGCTGATTCATGAATTCGTCGATGGAGAAGCCGCGATACATTAAAGCGCCCTGCTCGCGGTACTGCGCCATAATCATATCGGCGTCATTTAGCGCAGCAGTGGCGCCCACTACGGCGGCCTCTTCCCCGGTACACTGCATATAAAAGCTCAACCGCCCCTGGCGCTGAGCAGCCATCATACGTTCATCGAGAATACGCGTGGCCAGCATCGCCTGATAGATACGCCGGGCGTGATCACGCTCAAGCGCGGGCTCATCAGCGTCGCTATGCAGCTCACCTTCTGGGTTAAGCAGGCTGAAAGTAGGAATTGAAAATTCGTCGCCGGTCATGAAGTCCGGCTGGTGTACGTACTGTGTCATCATTATTGTCCTTGTTTTGCCCCTTTTGAGGGCAGTGTTGTTGGTATTGACCGTTTATGCCAGTGGATTTATCTGTCATAGGTCAACGCAACATCTATCTACCACAACATTTAGGACAATAACGCAGCGCAAGGACTTTAGGGATGCTACTTAAGATGCAGAGAGGTTAAAACGCAGAAAAATCAGTCATCAGAGATACGCGCACGTAGTTGACGCTGCAACACTTCGAACAAGCTATCAATCGTCAGGGCCAACAATGCAATGGTCAGCGCCCCTTGAACCACATAGGCCATATTGCCGTTCACGATGCCGGAGATAATCGGGTCACCCAGGTTACTCGCTCCCACGGTAGCCCCTAACGCGGCAGTGGCAATATTGATGGTCACCGAGGTTCGGATGCCCGCCAGAATGACCGGAGCTGCCAGAGGGAGCTCAACTTGACACAGGATTTGCGTTGGCTTCATGCCCATAGCGTGAGCAGCCGTTTTAATATCGCCTTCGACGCCCTGCAAACCAGCAAGAGTATTGCGCACGATAGGCAATAGCCCGTAGAGCATTAAAGCGACAATAATGGGCAAGGTGCCAAACCCCAGAACGGGTACCGCCAGCGCCAGAACCGCCACTGGAGGAAACGTTTGCCCTAGTGATGCCAACTGGGCCACCAGTGGTAGAAAATCACTCCCCCACCTGCGGGTAACGGCGATACCCGCCGCGACTCCCACGATAATGGTCACCACCGCTGCAATGCCGACTACAAAGAGGTGGCGGCCTAGCAAAGTGACAAAACCGGCGCGATCGTAGATGACTTGCCGGGCATCGGGCTCAATCCAGCGAAATAGGGGCTCGGCAGCCGACATGGCAAAGACGCTCATCATTAGCAGCGCCCCCCAAAGCAGTGGCCATAGCCATTGTGGGGCTTTTTTGTGGGGCTGGGCGACGCTTAGCGAGTTACTCACGCGGGTTTCCATTGTCCAGTTGAGCCTCCTTGATAATTCTCCGCAACGATAGCTCACCGACCGGCACATCATGTTGGTCAACAACGGTCAACCGGTCGCTATGATCGCGCAGCATCATGGAAAGCGCCTGACGTAGCGAGAAAGTCCCAGGGATGCGCGACTGCGCGGGCAAGGTAGGCCCCATAGAGGTCATATGATCTTTCACACGGGTTAACGCGGCTTGTTTAAGGCCTCTTTCCAGCCCACCTAAAAGCGACTCGACAAAAGGGTCGGCAGGGCTTTGTAATAGCGCCAGCGGTGAACCTTGTTGCACGATTCGACCTTCGCGCATCACCACTAAGTGATCCG
The DNA here is from genome assembly GCF_000830495.1 of Halomonas sp. KHS3. Lineage (NCBI taxonomy): Bacteria > Pseudomonadati > Pseudomonadota > Gammaproteobacteria > Oceanospirillales > Halomonadaceae > Halomonas > Halomonas sp. KHS3. The sequence goes on from NZ_JWHY01000015.1 coordinate 19,719, forward strand.
CCAGCTTAAGCGCTTCATCCATATCATGGGTCACAAACACTACGGTTTTATGCAGCCGTGCTTGTAGCTTGGCCAGCTCATCCTGTAGCTTTTCACGGGTAATAGGATCAAGCGCGCCGAAGGGTTCATCCATCAACAAAATATCCGGGTCTGCCGCCAGGGCACGCGCAACACCCACTCGCTGCGCCTGCCCCCCTGAAAGCTGATGCGGGTATTTATGCCCAAACTCATCCACTGGCAAACCGAGCAAATGCATTAGCTCGGCCACCCGTGACTGGACGTCCGTTGCTGACCACTTCAATAACCGTGGCACCAGACCGATGTTGCGCGCAACGTTCCAGTGGGGAAACAGCCCGGTGTGCTGTATCACATAGCCAATCCGGCGACGTAGTTTTACAGGGTCATACGCGTCTATCGCCTGCCCATCGAGGATGATGTCGCCTTCGCTGTGCTCAATTAAGCGATTGATCATGCGCAAGGTGGTCGATTTACCACAGCCCGAGGTACCCACTAACGCACAGAATTTACCCTTCGCCACCCGTAGAGAAATATCGTCCACCGCGGTTTCATCCCCAAACCGCTTGGATACGTGGGATAGTTCGATCATCTTGTTCCTCCGGGGCGCAGCGCTTCTGCCAAGGCACCTAAGCCCGCATCCACCACCAGAGCCAGCATTAAAATAGGCAGTGCGCCAAGCAGCACCATATCCATGGCGGCCTGACCTAAGCCTTGAAAAATAAAAGTACCTAACCCGCCCGCACCAATCAGAGCGGCAACGGCGGTAAGCCCAATGGCCTGAACAGTGGTAATTCTCACCCCTTCCAACAGCACCGGCAGCGCCAGCGGTAACCGCACCTGCCAAAAACGCTGCCCGGCACGCATGCCCATGCCTTTGGCGGCTTCTAATGTATCGGGACTGACTTGTTCAAGCGCGGTATAGGTGTTGCGCACAATGGGCAGCAGGCTGTAGCCAATCAGTGCAATTAAGGCGGGCGTAGTGCCAATACCGCTAACGCCAAGCTGGGCTAAAAAAGGCACGTTGGTGGCAAGCCAGGCTAGCGGCGCCAGCAGTAGACCGAATAGCGCCAAACTGGGAATGGTTTGAAGAAAATTGAGCACAGCAAACGCGCCCTTCTGCAGCCGGGCATAGCGGCGCATCAGCATGGCAAGTGCCAGCCCAAGCACAATGCTGACACTGACGGCGATACTGACCAGCTTAATGTGCTGCGCGACGGCGCTTAGAAACTGTTGATCACGGGCTTTAAATTCTTGAACGAGGGCAAGCGTCTCCAGCCCAAAAGCTGCACAGAGCCACCACATCAGCGCGACACCACATAGCAATAGCGTGGGCCATACCCGCGTGAGGTTTAAGCGCAAGCGTAGTTCTACTAAACACAGCAGCAGTACAAACAGAACAACCCAATACGCCGCTCCCATGCCTAAACGCGCTTGAGGCATCTCAGGGTCAATCAGTAAATAGCTGCTCGCCATCAACCCCACTGGCATTAGCGCCATGATCACTATCACCGCCGCTAACAGCGCTCGGTAGTGACGATGGGTTGGCTGGCACGCGAGAATACCGATAAAGGAGAGCAATAGCGTTGCCAATAGCGCACCTGGCCAGCCAAAAGCCTCCAGTGCGCCATGCCCCGTCCCTAACACAATCCGGTTGGGGGTCATGCTGACCACATCAAGTAACCAGAATGCAGCCAGCATAATAAGGCTCAGGCTAACGAGCACAACGTTAGGGTGCCACCCTTCCCAACGAAGCCGCGGGGTGGGCAGTGCATCCATCAACGACATTAATTAGTTATCCCGAGCGTTAGCATTAAATTATAAGATTACCAGGCATTAATTATTAAGCGAATCGAGGTAGTCGCTGGCCACTTGGGATGGAGACAGCCCGTTAACGGCGACATCGGCATTGAGCGTTTGCAGAGTGACCAGATCAAGGCTAGTGAAAACCTCATTGAGCAGCGCTTCTATTTCTGGATAGGCTTCAAGTACGCTTTCACGCACCACGGGGGCAGGCTGATACACCGGTTGCACGCCCTTGGTATCTTCCAGCACGACCAGCCCCAGCGCACTTAAGCCACCGTCCGTGCCATAGGTCATGGCGCCATTAACGCCGCTGGTCTGTTGGGCGGCAGCACGCATGGTAGCAGCGGTATTACCACCAGAGAGCACCAACAGTTGATCATCACTCAACTCAAAACCGTAGGCTTCCTGAAATGCGGGCAGTGCTTGTGAAGACTCGACAAACTCAGCGCTTGCAGCAAATTTGAACTCGCCGCCGTCAGCCAAATAGGCGGCTAGATCTTCTAGACTCACCAGCTCATTTTCCTCGGCAACATCCTCGCGGACGCTCATTGCCCAAGTGTTATTAGCGCTGGCAGGCTGCAGCCATATCAAGCCTTGCTGCGCATCACGCTCGCGCACTGTTTCATAAGCCTGATCTGCATTATTCCATACTGAACTGTCGGTCATATCGAAAAAGAACGCGCCATTACCCGTGTATTCTGGATAAAGGTCAATCTCGCCCGCTTCAAGCGCAGTGCGGACAACGCTAGTGCCGCCCAGCTGTAAGCGGTTTTCGGTCGCAATGTCATTGCGCTCCAGGGTCTGAATAATCAGCTCGCCCAGAACAGAGCCTTCTGTATCGATTTTGGATGACACCACCACAGGCTCGTTAGCGCTGACTTGGGAGAATGCCGCGAGGGATACGGCACAAGCAGCGATTAAGGGCTTAGCAATGAAAGAATTGGCTGAAAAGCGCATCTTTGAATTCCTTTTGAAGTGGGCTTTAAACGACCGAGGCTCTTATAGTCATTATAAGAGCCATCAGCGTTTAAGTTAGCGCATAAGCCACCAACGAGAGATGAAGGTTTTTGGGTTAAGGTGCTTCTAATACCCAAGACGTGCCTTCTCGGGAGTCCTTGAGAATAATCCCTAAAGCGGCAAGCTCATCGCGGATCGCATCCGCTTGGGCGAAGTCTTTATTCGCCTTAGCCTCAATGCGCTGAGCAATTTTCGCTTCGATCTCGCTCTCGCTGAGCGGCATACCCTGCTGCTGCGTGCCTTTTAAGAACGTTTGTGGCTCTTGCTGAAGAAGCCCCAAAACTGACCCAAGCTGCTTTAACTCGCCCGCCAGCTTGGCAGCTTCATTAGGCTGTTCTTGCTTGGCGCGATTGACCTCGCGAGCCAGCTCAAACATCACCGCCAAAGCTTCGGGGGTATTGAAGTCATCATCCATTACCTGAGTAAAGCGCTCACGGTAAGCCGAAGCGTCATCACTATTTGCCGCGCCTAGCTCAAGACCTTCCAGCGCGGTGTACAAGCGCGTTAGCGATTTACGCGCCTCGGTCAGTGAATCAACCGAGTAGTTGATCGGGCTACGGTAGTGACTCGCCACCAGCAGAAAACGCACCACTTCTGGGTCGTGCTCGGCCAGCACGTCGCGAATGGTGAAAAAGTTGCCCAGGGATTTGGACATCTTTTCCTGATTCACCCGCACAGCGCCTGCGTGCATCCAGGTATTGACGTAGGTTTTGCCAGTGGCCGCCTCGGATTGAGCGATCTCATTTTCATGGTGTGGAAAGGTTAAATCCGGCCCGCCGCCATGAATATCGAAAGTGTCACCCAGGCAGCAGGTCGACATCGCCGAGCACTCGATGTGCCAGCCAGGCCGGCCGTTACCCCAGGGCGACGCCCAGTGCGCCTCCCCCGGTTTGGCTGCCTTCCAGAGCACGAAATCGAGCGGGTCTTCTTTATGAACATCCACATCAACCCGGCTGCCTGCACGCATATCGTCTAACTGGCGGTTATTGAGCTTGCCGTAATCAGCGAATTTGCGCACCCGATAGTAGACATCACCGTTATCGGCCGCGTAGGCAAAGCCTTTTTCAATCAGCGTTTCAATCATTGCCACGATATCGTCGATATGGCCGGTGGCGCGGGGCTCATGGCTGGGCGGCAATACAAATAGGCGCGCCTCGTCTTCGTGCATGGCATCAATCATGCGCTCTGTCAGCGCAGTGATACTTTCGCCATTTTCGTCCGCGCGCTTGAGGATCTTATCGTCGATATCGGTAATGTTGCGCACGTAGTTAACGTCATAGCCGCGTTCTCGAAGATAGCGGGTGATGACATCAAAGGCGACCATGACGCGAGCGTGCCCTAGGTGGCAGTAGTCATACACCGTCATGCCGCAGACATACATGCTCACTTTACCCGCTTCCAGTGGGGTGAAAGGTTCTTTGCGGCGCGTCAGCGTATTGTAAATATGCATATGGCTATCCATGTTTGTTTTAGCCCTTCTGCTTGATTTTAGCCCAGCTATCTTTCAACCCCACGGTACGGTTAAACACCAAATGCTCTGGCGTAGAGTCGTGACGGTCAGCGCAGAAGTAGCCGACGCGCTCGAACTGGAAGCGTGACTCGGGCGTTGCGAAGGCTAAGCTTGGCTCTCCGATGGCTTGGCAAACGACCAGCGACTCCGGATTAAGATGCTCTAGAAAATCGACATCTTTATCGCGATCCGGCTGTTCAACGGTGAACAGATTGTCGTAAAGACGCACTTCCATCGGCACGCCGTGTGCAGCGCTAACCCAGTGAATAACACCTTTGACCTTACGTCCTTCGGGATTTTTACCCAGCGTATCGAAATCCACCGAACAGTGCAGCTCGCTGATCTCACCGGCGGCGTCTTTGATCACTTCGTCACAACGAATCACGTAGCTATTGCGTAGGCGTACTTCTTTACCTGGTGCCAAGCGGAAGAACTTTTTAGGCGCGTCTTCCATAAAGTCGTCTTGGTCGATATACAGCTCGCGGCTGAACGGCACCTGACGCACCGTCATATCTTCACGGGCGGGGTGACCAGGGACTTCGTACACCTCCTGGTGACCTTCCGGCACGTTGGTGAGCACGACTTTCAGCGGCTTTAACACACACATGGCGCGCGGGGCATTGTCTTCAAGATCCGAGCGAATGGCGTGGGTCAACATGGCGATATCCACCAAGCCACCGTCGGCACGAGTAACGCCAATCATCTCGCAGAATTTACGAATTGACGCTGGCGTATAGCCACGGCGACGCATGCCGGAGATCGTCGGCATACGCGGATCGTCCCAGCCATCGACAATTTTTTCGTCAACCAGCAGTTTCAGCTTGCGCTTGGAGGTCAGGGTGTAGTCGAGATTCAGCCGTGCAAACTCGATCTGGCGCGGTTTCGTGGGAACCGGCAGATTATTTAAAAACCACTCGTACAGTGGTCGGTGATCTTCAAATTCCAGGGTGCAGATCGAGTGGGTAATACCTTCAATAGCATCCGACTGACCATGGGTGAAGTCGTAAGAGGGATAGATTTTCCACTTGTCGCCAGTCTGGTGATGGCTGGCATGACGAATACGGTAAATAATCGGGTCGCGTAGATTGATATTGGGTGAGGCCATGTCAATCTTGGCGCGCACGACCTTTTCACTTTCGCCAAACTCACCTTCACGCATACGCGCGAGCAAATCCAGATTCTCTTCGGCACTGCGTTCGCGATAAGGGCTAGGCTTACCCGGCGCTGTCAGGGTGCCGCGATACTCGCGGATTTCATCCGGCGACAGGTCGTCAACGTAGGCTTTGCCTTCTCGCATTAAGTGCTGCGCCCAGGCATAGAGCTGATCGAAGTAGTCAGACGCAAAACGCACCGGGCCTGCCCATTCAAAGCCTAGCCAGCTGACGTCCTCTTTGATCGCATCGATGTAAGCCTGCTCTTCTTTGGCAGGGTTGGTGTCGTCAAAACGTAGATGACACTCGCCACCCAGTTGCTCCGCCAACCCGAAATTTAGACAGATCGACTTCGCATGGCCGATATGCAGGAAGCCATTGGGCTCCGGGGGGAAGCGCGTCACGATTTTAGTGACCTGGCCGCCCTCGATTTCGTCGCGTACTTGGTTGCGAATGAAGTTCGGCGCTGGGGTGGTCTCGTTGGTCATGATGGTGTTGATAACCTCGTGGTGGATGGCGTGCTGCGCCGTGAGGACATAGGATACTCCTATGGCCCTTCGCGGTGCAGGGCAAAACCGCTATTATAACGTGACGCCGATGCACAGCGCCAAGGCGAACGCCTTTATTGAACAGGAATTTATCTATGATCGTATTACAAACGAACCACGGTGACATCACCATCGCTCTTAACCACGAAAAAGCGCCAATTAGTGCGGCGAATTTTGAACAGTATGTGCGCGACGGGTTTTATGATGGCACCCTGTTCCATCGCGTCATTGACGGCTTCATGGTGCAAGGGGGTGGTTTCGATAAGGAGTTCAACCAAAAGCCGACCCGCGACCCTATCGACAACGAAGCCGACAACGGCTTGAAAAATACCGTTGGCACCCTGGCCATGGCACGCACCCAGGATCCCCACTCTGCCACTGCGCAGTTTTTTATCAATGTGGGCGATAATAGTTTTCTTGATCACAGCGGTAAAAGCCTTCAAGGCTGGGGCTATGCGGTATTTGGCGAAGTCGTTGACGGGATGGATGTGGTCAATGAGATTAAAAACGTAGCCACGTCTCGCCGCGGCATGCACGCCGACGTCCCCTCCGAAGATGTCATTATCGAGCGCGCGTACGTCAAAGACGCGGAATAACGCCGGGAGCCTTATGCGCACACTGCTTGTTGCCGACCTTCATCTAAGTAGCGATACCCCCGAGATCAATCAGGGGTTTTACCGCTACCTAGAGCACACTGCTCCAGGAGCCGACGCGCTTTATATTCTTGGGGATCTTTTCGATGCCTGGATTGGCGATGATCTACTGGACGCCAATACACATCCGCTTAGCGTTGTTGCACATGAAGTAATTCGCCATTTGCGCAGACTTAGCAGCGACGGTACTGCGGTGTACCTAATGCACGGCAACCGAGACTTTCTGCTGGGCGAACGCTTTATAAATGCGTGCCAGGCATTTCTGCTACCGGATATTGAGGAAGTGGAAATCCAAGGCATTCCCGTTTTACTGCTACATGGCGATAGTTTGTGTACTCAGGATGAAGCGTATATGGCTTTCCGCAAGCAGTCGCGCAATCCAGAGTGGCAGGCGCAGATGCTTGCGCTACCTTTGGAACAACGTGTAGCACTTGCGCAAAGCTTGCGTACTCAATCTGGCGAAGCCAATGCTAATAAAGCTGAAGCGATTATGGATGTGACGCCACAAGAAGTCATTGCGCTGATGGAGCACCATGGCTTGACTACCATGATCCACGGTCACACCCACCGCCCCAGAGTACATGACTTGACGGTTGAAGACGTGCCTGCCAAGCGCTATGTACTAGGCGACTGGGATGCCCAGCACGGCTGGGATATTATCATTGAGCGCGCCGACCATACTGCGCCCCGACTACGTCAGTTCTCTTTAACGGAATTACCTGATTCCTGACCGCAATTTACGAGTATAAAAAAGCCGATCATGTGATCGGCTTTTTTGCTCTTGCTGTTTTTAACTTGGGCTTAAGCGACTCTAGCGCTCTATATCGGCATCGCTGCGCAGGTCATCAATCAATCCCTGCAATACCGATTGGGCACGCAACTGCTCGGCCATTTGCGCAACAAATGTCTCCATCTGCTCATCGACCTCACCTACACTGACGCTATCAAGCGCTACCACAGCCACTCCTTGCGGCAGTTCAACCGTGCGATAGACGCTCTCACCCTCTTCAGGGCGCTCCATGCGGAAGGCTTCCTGAACAATCAGCTGAGGCACAGTGCTATCGGCTTGGCGGCTTACGCTGTTGGCTTCTAGCCAATCAACATCTGCCGACTGACCGTCTCGCAAACTTGCAACCAGTGCCTGTGCCTCTTCACGCAGCGCCTCTTGCTGCTGTTCTGCGGCCACTGACATTTCAACGTCCTCGCGCACTTCATCAAGCGGCAGCAGAGTCGCATCACGCTGCTCAGCAACCCGCAGTACCAGGCGACGATCCTGATCCAGCTCAATCACTTCGCTGTTGTAGCCCTCTTCAAATACGTCGTTGCTAAAGGCCGCCGACATTACCCCAGGCTCAGATAGCACTCCGTCAGCCTCATCATCACGAGCAAGCCAATCGCTCTCCTGCAGCGTTAGACCGAGCTCATCGGCAACGCTCTGCAAGTCGTCGGCAGCGAAGCTCTCGTCGATCAGTTGTTGAACCCGCTGGTTAAACTCATCATCAATGTCACGTAGTGCCACTTCCCGCGCTAGCTCATCGCGCTGCTCTTCAAAAGTAGGGCCCTGAATATCCGTCACCTGGATAATGTGGAAAGCGTTATCCAACTCAACAGGCTGGGATACATCACCCTCTTCGAGACCAAAGGCCGCTTCATCAAAGGCCTCACCAAAGAAGCCACGGCTGATCACACCAAGATCACCGCCCTCTTCTGCGCTGGCCGTGTCGTCAGAATAGCGCAAGGCGGTATCTGTAAACGAATCACCGCTGTCCAGTGCTTCCCGAGCGGTCTCGGCTAATTGCTGCGCTTCATCGCGGGTGCGCTCATTACCAAAGGTGATCATGATATGCGACACACGGCGGTCAGCATTGCGATTTTTCTCGCGCCAGGCGTCACGCAGGGCCTCTTCATCCACGTCACGACCCTCTGCCATGGCCTGACGGTCAATCAGCACATACTCAAGACGCACCTGTTCCGGGCGTTCATAGCGCTCCTGGTGGGCATCGTAATATGCTTGGAGATCGTCATCGCTAACGCTGATATCAGCGTCCACATCGTCGCCATCCAAGACTATATAGCGGAAACTACGCTGCTGGCGCTGTAATTCGGCCAGGCGCTCTTGCTCGTTCGGCAGGCTAAAATCACTGAAGGCTAAGCCTTGCTGTAAATGCTGGCGCTGGATATCGACGCGCAACTCTTCACGAAAGGAGATCGGCGTATAGCCAGCACCGGCGAGACGATTTCGGAACACCTCTGCAGAGAAACGGCCATCCTGATCATGAAATTCCGGCAGGCTGACAATTAACTGATCCAACTGCTGTTCAGAAACGGCAAAACCACCCTCTTCTGCATACTGGGACAGCAGTTGCTGCGTGATAAGCTGGTCAAGTATATCGTTGCGCAAGGCACGCTCTTGCTCAGGCGGCACTTGTCCTGAACGCAGCGCGCGCTGAACCTCTAGCTCAACTTGCTGACGCATAATCGGCTGTCCGTTGACGCTCGCCACTTCGTCCGGATCGCTGCCAAAAAGCCCAAACAGTGACTCAATCCCGAAAAGTGCCATGGCCGCGACCATGACACCGATAATAATTTTGGCACCCCAGCTCCTGGAGCCATCTCGAATACTTTGCAGCATGCTAGCCTCAGATAGTCACAGCCAAACAGATCGGCCCGCTCAACCCAAATAAAAAGTGGGCCAGAAAATAACATGGGCGCATCGCCAATGCGATGCGCCCATTAGGTTACAGCAAACGCGGTCAAATTAGTTGACGGCGTCTTTCAGCGCTTTACCTGCTTTGAAGCTGGGTACTTTGGCGGCACTGATCTGGATTGGCTGACCCGTTTGTGGGTTACGGCCAGTACGAGCAGCACGCTCTTTGATCGCGAAGGTACCAAAACCTACCAGAGATACGCTTTCGCCTTTCTTAAGGCTATCGGTGACAGACTCCACCATGGCATCCAATGCGCGGGTTGCCGCTGCTTTCGGAATATCTGCAGACGCGGCAATGGCTTCAATCAGCTCGGACTTATTCACTCTTCACCCCTTGACTGTTTCAAAAAATGGCTCTGAACGGCATGGTCACCGATGGATACGACGATCAAAGCATAGCTGCGTTTTATAGCAATGCCTTGAAACATCTGTCAAGCAACCATGCCGCGAGATACCCGCTACCCAAAGCAGCGGGCACATATTAAGTAAAATTAAAGACCAGCGAGGACTTTAACAGCTTAATGGGTACTAGCAACAACGGTATTACTAAACGATGCTTCGGTACTTTTCAATGGCGCACCGTCTTCTACCTTATCAGCTAGCGCTACGGCTAAGACATCATCTATCCAACGTACCGGACGAATATCCAATGCACCTTTGATATTGTCAGGTACTTCCTTGAGATCACGGCGGTTTTCCTCAGGAATTAGCACTGTCTTTATACCACCGCGGCGGGCTGCCAGCAATTTCTCCTTCAATCCGCCTATCGGTAATACCTCACCGCGCAGATTGACTTCACCGGTCATTGCCACGTCGCAGCGTACCGCACGCTGGGTGTATGCGGAAACAATCGCCGTCACCATGGCAATACCTGCACTGGGCCCATCTTTAGGTGTTGCCCCTTCAGGAACGTGGATATGCAGGTCCTCTTTTTCGAACCGTTCGGGGTCAATGCCATACGCTTCTGCCCTGGCGCGCACTACCGTATGAGCGGCACTCACCGACTCTTTCATTACATCGCCAAGTGAACCGGTCTTGTTAATTCGCCCTTTACCCGGCGTCACGACAGACTCGATGTTGAGTAACTCGCCGCCCACCGATGTCCAGGCAAGGCCTGTCACTCGGCCGATCTGGTCGTCTTGCTCTGCCAAACCGTAACTATAGCGACGTACGCCCGCGTAGTGCTCAATTTGCTCAGCCGTTAAGCTCTGCCCTGTTTGGGCGGCTTGCGGGTCACGCTCTTTCTCAAGCCGCTCACGCAGTACCTTCCGCGACACTTTGGCAATCTGCCGCTCCAGCTCACGCACACCCGCTTCGCGGGTATAGTAGCGAATAAGCTCTAAAAGCGCGCTGTCTTCGAGCGTTAACTCATCGCCTTTTAAACCGTTCGCGGCTAGTTGCTTAGGCAATAAGTAGCGCTTAGCGATCGCCAGCTTCTCATCCTCGGTGTAACCCGGCAGACGAATAATCTCCATACGGTCAAGCAAGGCGCTAGGGATATTCATCGAGTTAGCGGTACAGATGAACAGCGTCTCGGAGAGATCGTAGTCAAGCTCCAGATAGTGATCGCTAAAGCTGTTGTTCTGCTCAGGATCAAGCACTTCGAGCAGCGCAGAGGCAGGGTCACCGCGATGATCCATGCCCAGTTTGTCGACCTCATCCAAAAGAAATAACGGGTTTTTAACCCCTGCTCTGCTCATCCGCTGCATCAACTTGCCTGGCAATGAACCAATATAGGTGCGCCGATGGCCGCGAATTTCCGACTCATCGCGTACCCCACCCAGGGCCAAACGCACATATTTGCGATTGGTGGCACGGGCAATGGACTGGCCAAGCGAGGTCTTGCCCACCCCGGGCGGCCCAACGAGACATAGCACTGGGCCTTTCATCTTGCGCACGCGCTTCTGTACGGCAAGATATTCCAGGATGCGCGCCTTAACCTCCTCCAGGCCGTAATGATCTTCATCGAGCACCTGCTGCGCTTTGACGAGATCATGCTTTACCCGGGTACGCTTTTTCCATGGAACAGCGACTAACCAATCCAGGTAGGAGCGCACTACGGTCGCTTCAGCGGAGTTTGAGGCCATCATTTTAAGCTTATTGAGCTCTTGAGTCGCTTTCTCGGACGCCTCTTTCGGCATACCGGACTCTTTAATCGCCAGCTCATACTTCTCAGCCTCGTTGGGCACATTATCCAGCTCACCCATCTCTTTCTGGATAGCTTTCATCTGCTCATTGAGGTAGTACTCGCGCTGAGTCTTCTCCATCTGCTCTTTGACCCGCGAGCGGATGCGCTTCTCTACTTGCAGTAGGTCGATTTCAGATTCGATCAGCGCCATCAGGTGCTCAATACGATCGCGCACCCGATCCATCTCAAGCAGCTCTTGCTTGTCGCCAATTTTAAGCGACAGGTGGGCACAAATGGTGTCCACCAAGCGGCTTGGATCTTCAATCCCCGACAGCGAATTAAGCACTTCGTTGGGGACTTTTTTGGAGAGTTTGACGTACTGCTCGAACTGATTGAGCAACACGCGTACCAGTGCTTCCTGCTCACGACTGGTCAGCGGTTCACTCTCTCGGGGCGTTAAATACGCCTGGGTGTAGCCTGCGGCATTCTCTTCGACATTGAGAACATCCGCTCGGAAATTCCCCTCAATGAGTACCTTGACCGTGCCATCAGGCAACTTAAGCAGTTGCATGATATCGGCCACGGTGCCCATAGCGTAAAGATCCGCATTGTCAGGCTCATCTTGAGACGCTTCACGCTGAGCCACCAGTAGCACACGTTTATCAGCCTCCATCGCCGCTTCGAGCGCCTGGATAGACTTTTCACGACCTACAAAAAGGGGGATGACCATTTGCGGATAAACAACCACATCGCGCAATGGCAAAAGGGGTAGACATTGTGTCTGTTCGGCGTTCTGCTGCATCGCAGACGTTCCTCGACAAATCGGATGAGTACTTAAAAGAGTACTTAGAAAAGTACTGCACACTTTTCAAAATGCTGGCGTTTAGACGTTAGCATTGAATAGGCTAGGCAGTAACACTTCACGAATTAGGCTTTATAACTCTCTCGCTAGATAACCAGGCTTCACAACACGCTTTATAAGGGCTCTCTACAGCAGAGCCCTAGAACATCTACAACAACAAGGGGTCGCCTTGGCGACCCCTTGATTTAGCGCAAGCGGTTGAAGCTGGGCCGCGATACTCGACTAGCCACTAACCATCAGTGCCGTCGACACGTGCATCTTCCTGCTGAGAGTAGATCAACAGAGGTTCGCTTTCTCCGGCTATCACAGATCCGTCGATGACGACCTTGCTAACACCTTCAAGCGAAGGAATTTCGTACATGGTATCCAACAGTACCGACTCTAGAATAGAGCGCAGTCCGCGAGCACCTGTCTTACGCTCCATGGCTTTTTCAGCCACTGCACGTAACGCTTCATCTCTGAACTCTAGCGTTACATCTTCCATTTCAAACAGCTTGGCGTACTGCTTAACTAGCGAATTCTTCGGTTCTGTAAGAATCTGCACCAGGGCGTCTTCAGTGAGCTCCATCAGTGTTGCGATGATGGGCAAACGACCCACAAACTCTGGAATCAAGCCAAATTTAACCAGATCATCAGGCTCTACGTCGGCCAGCAGTTCACCCACCCCACGGGAAGACTCTTTGCTTTTCACCGCCGCATTGAAGCCGATGCCGCCTTTCTCAGCACGGTCACGGATAACTTTATCCAGCCCTGCAAAAGCACCGCCTACGATAAACAGAATGTTGCCCGTATTGACTTGGACAAACTCCTGCTGGGGGTGTTTGCGTCCGCCTTGAGGCGGCACGGAAGCCGTCGTACCTTCAATAAGCTTCAGCAGTGCTTGCTGAACGCCTTCACCCGAGACATCACGGGTAATAGAAGGGTTATCCGACTTGCGTGAAATCTTGTCGATTTCATCGATGTAAACAATGCCACGCTCGGCTTTCTCGACGTCGTAGTCGCACTTCTGCAACAGCTTCTGGATGATGTTTTCGACATCTTCACCGACATAGCCGGCTTCCGTCAGCGTGGTTGCATCCGCAATGGTAAAAGGTACATTCAGTAACCGTGCCATGGTTTCCGCAAGCAGCGTTTTACCGCTACCGGTGGGGCCAATCAGCAGAATGTTTGATTTACCTAGCTCTACATCGCCGTCGCGTACATCTGTTTTCAAACGCTTGTAGTGGTTATATACCGCTACGGAAAGCACCATCTTGGCGCGATCCTGTCCGATAACGTAGTCATCAAGCGTATGACGTATTTCGCGTGGCGTAGGTAAACGCTCCTCATCGCTCTCGGCATCGGCTTCGAGAACTTCCTCGCGAATGATGTCATTACACAAGTCGACACACTCATCGCAGATATAGACGGATGGGCCCGCAATCAGCTTACGTACTTCGTTTTGGTTTTTGCCGCAAAACGAGCAGTAGAGCAGTTTGCCACCTTCGTCTTTGCCTTTGCCGTCGGCCATTCGCATACCTCTATCACTGCGGCGGCTTTCGCCGCCGGAAAAGCTCGTTAGAAAAGCAGAATCCTATCACGCTATCAGGATGTAGGCCGCTTATCCAGCACTGCATCAATCAGGCCATACTCTTTGGCTTGATTGGCGCTCATGAAATTATCCCGATCAGTATCACGTGAGACAGCTTCAATTTCCTGACCCGTGTGGTGGGCAAGAATTTGGTTCAGTTTCTCGCGAATACCCAGAATCTCACGGGTATGAATTTCAATGTCAGACGCTTGGCCTTGGTAACCACCCAGCGGCTGGTGAATCATGACGCGTGAGTTGGGAAGGCAATAACGCTTGCCAGCAGCACCCGCTGTCAATAACAGCGCACCCATGCTGGCCGCCTGACCAATACACACCGTAGAGACATCTGGTTTCACAAACTGCATAGTGTCATAAATCGACATACCCGCAGTGACCGATCCACCTGGCGAGTTAATATACAGGTGAATATCTTTATCGGGGTTTTCCGATTCCAGGAACAGCAGTTGGGCAACAACCAAATTAGCCATGTAGTCTTCTACAGGGCCTACCAAAAAGATCACACGCTCTTTTAACAGGCGTGAGTAAATGTCGTAGGCTCTTTCCCCTTTGGCGCTCTGCTCAACCACCATGGGCACTAAACCGCCGGCGTTTTGAATATCAAACTCACTCATTCAGGTGATTCCTTGCGTCCGGGAAGGGAAAGGCGCACCGACATATTAGGTGCGCCGCGTTCCAGGGTGTTAGGCGCTCGCTTGCTCGCCCTCTTCAGCACCCTCATCTTGCTCTGCCTGCTGTTGCGCAGCGGCAAGGGCTTGCTGATAAGACATTTCAACGTCTTTAATGTTCGTTTGTTCGAGCAGCTTAGCTACCGCTTTCTCTTCGAGAATGGCAGATTTTACTTGGGTTTTCATCTGCTCGTTACCCATGTAGTAGCTAACCACCTCATCAGGATCTTGGTACTGCTCAGCAAGCTCGGTCACTTTTGCTTTGATAGCATCATCGTCAGCATCGAGTTCGTTAGCTTTGATTACTTCAGCCAGCAACAAGCCGACCTGAACGCGGCCTTTGGCCTGCTCTTCAAAGAGTTCGTTGGGCAACTGGCTGACATCAAAATCTTCGCCTAGACCAAACTGCTGCGCCGCTTGGCGCTTCATGCCGTCAGTCTCTTGCTGAACGAGCGCGCTAGGCACAGGAATTTCGTTAACCTTTTTCAGCGCATCGAGCACTTGCTGCTTAACCCGGTTATCAACGGCTTGCGACGCTTCACGGGTCATGTTCTTCTTGATTTCAGCGCGGAATTTTTCCTGATCGCCGCCTTCAACGCCAAAACGCTCGATAAACTCAGCGTCTACTTCGGGCAACTTCTGGCTGCTGACCTTATGTACGGTTACCTTGAAGGTGGCTTCTTTACCGGCTAAATGCTCGGCCTGGTAATCCTCAGGGAAGGTGACGTTAAGGGTCTTCTCTTCGCCCGCTTTGGCGCCAATTAACTGCTCTTCAAAACCAGGAATAAAGCTATTGGAACCAATGACCAGCGTGTGGCCTTCGGCGCTACCGCCTTCAAACGGCTCATCACCAATATAACCCTGGAAGTCAATAGTGACCTGATCGCCGTCAGCTGCAGCAGCGTCCACTTCTTCCCAGGCTGCATTTTGCTTACGCAGCGTATCGATCATCTCATCGACATCCGCATCACTCACCGAAACCACCGGGCGCTCAATCTCTGTACCTTCGATAGAGTTAAGCTCAACCTGCGGGTAGATCTCCATAACCGCAACGAACTCTAGGTCTTTACCAGACTCATTGACCGATGGCTCAATTTGCGGGAAGCCAGCAGGGTTCAACCCTTCTTCGGTAATAGCGCGCACATAACGCTCACGCATTACTTCGCTGACAACCTCGTTACGTACGTCTTGGCCGTAGCGCTGCTGGACTACTGCCATTGGCACCCGGCCCTGGCGAAAACCATTCAAGCGAACGTTCTTCGCAGTGTCTTTCAAGCGAGCGCTAACGGCCCCGTCAATTTCGGCCGCCGGCACTTGAATGGTAATGCGGCGTTCGATCTGGGAGGTCGTCTCGACAGAAACTTGCATGAATTGTCCTCTAACGGCTGGGCGTTGTGTTGATTGCATATAATAAGTTCAAGGGGGCAATTTTAAGAACCCCAACGCATAGTGGCAAGCGCCATGCTCGCAACATGGGGGCAGTGATTTTAAAAACAAGGCAATAAGCGAGCAATTAACCACTTTAAGGCGTGTTTAGCTTCATTATTCGCCCCACGTTGCGTAATTTTTACCATTCTACTGCTTTGTGCGTCTTGCAGCGACTTTTTCAATCACTACCGCAAAAAAAGCTAACCTGCATGACGCTCACCCGACCACCATAAGCTCAGCGCATGAAGAAGCACCCCAAGCGTAGCACCATGAGAAATGAATACCTGCCAACTGATCCAGTCCGTAAACAGCGCATGCCAGCCACCCATCACCACCATTCCCAGCAGCAGCATAACGACTAACCGTTTACATAGTTGTGGCAGACGACGACGCGCCTCCACGGCCAGTAAGCGCCACTGAACAATAGCCGCAAAAGCCACCAGCGCTAAGGCGAAGATAATCAGCGTCTGGCGGGTTTCATGCCCTCCCGCCATGTAGCGCGGCAAAGTTGCCAGCATAACGACACATAAGCCCAGCGCAACGCTGATGCGCTCAGGCGAGGTGGGGGCTCGCTGCATCGCTCAAGCCACCTCTAATTGCTGGGCAACGATCCACTCTTCCACCCAGGGCACAGCAGCATCGTCGGCCATAAAGGTCTCCATGGCATCGATCTCTAGGCACTCCCCTAAACGCGTCGCGCCATGATCCGCCAGCAGCTCATCAAGCGCGCGGCCAGCGCCACAAAATGTATCACCATACGAGCTATCACCGAGTGCAATGAGTCCGTAGCGAAGTGTGGTAAGCGCAGGACTTTGGTCACGCAACTGCCGGACAAAGGGCACAAAGCTGCCGGGAAAATCACCACTACCAGTGGTCGATACACAAAAAAGCGCCAAATCGGTGTCACCGCTGACAATATCATCAACAGATGGCTGTTCAATAATCTCCACAGCGTAACCGGCCTGTTCAAATAGGGGTTTCACCTGCTCTGCCACATCAAGGGCACCGCCATACATGGTACCCACCAAAATATTTAGCTTCGGCATCGTCACTCCCCTGTCAAAGTGTCACAGTGCCAACCGTCAAGTCGACAAATACCTGATGAATTTGCTCAAATATTAACATGGCTGGTTAGAATGAGACACATCGCCCAAACGGGTGACCCACACGCAGCGCACAGGAGTGGCTATGCAGCAAACCTTCGAGGCTTGGATCACCCCGCTAATGATTAGCGGCCTGATCATATTTATGTGTTTTATTATCTGGGATTTGGCCAAAAAATCGAACGCAGGCAAATTTGGTACCATCATGCTGTTTGTGGTGCTCGGCGCAGGCATGCTGGGTTACGTCATTAAGGTGGTGATTACCTGGCTAATCGAAGGTGGCGGCATGCAGGGGTAGCAAAAGCCATCACTCCACAGGCGCGCTTATCACTATACTCATCACAACAACGCCCATCATAAAAGAGAAAAGGAGCGCCCGAAGGCACTCCTTTTTTATGAAGGGGAGTCTTGCATGACACGAGAGCAGCTACTGAACTGAGAGTACCAGCATTTCTCAAACCAAAAGACTATTCACCGCCTTCATAGTGTTCAACCTGCTGCTTAAGCTTTTGCCCTGGGCGAAACGTCACGACTCTTCGAGCAGAAATGGGAATTTCTTCACCGGTTTTGGGGTTACGCCCTGGTCGCTCGCGCTTATCTCTCAGATCAAAGTTACCAAAACCCGATAGTTTTACCTGTTCGTTCTCACGAAGGCAGGCTCTAATCTCTTCAAAAAAAGCTTCGACCATAGCCTTCGCTTCTCGTTTGGACAGGGCTAGCTCTGCATGCAAATGTTCGGCTAGCTCTGCTTTGGTCAACGCACCCATAAGGCTTCTCCTTATCCTTGAAGCAAACACAGCAACAAACGCTCTGTACCAAACGTACAGTAGCAAACGCATTGCCAAGAACGTGATAAGCATCGTGGCGTAGCCCAGGCACTCACATAGCTACTTAATTAGCCGCGCAGCTCAGCATCTAACTTGACACGCACTTGTGTCACAATTGAATCAACCAACTGATTGATTTCCTCGTCGTTTAGCGTGCGCGATGGATGCTGCCAGGTCAAGCCCAAAGCAATACTCTTGTGCTCTTCGGCCACACCTTTACCTGAATAGACGTCAAATAGCTTGATATCTTGCAGATACTCACCTGCTTGCTGCTTGGCGCAATCCAACAGCGCCTGCACAGGAGTCGCCTCTTTGAGTATAAACGCCAAATCACGGCGCACCTCAGGAAAGCGTGATAACGGTTCAAAGGCAGGAATACGGCCTTGGCTAAGCGCATCCAGACGCACTTCGAAGAGCACCGCATCCATCTTCAAGCCAAGCGTTGCGCGCACCTGAGGGTGCAGGGTACCGATCCAACCCGCAGGCTCTCCACGATGCAGCAGCTGCGCACACTGCCCCGGATGAAGGGCCGGGTGCTCTGCAGGCTCAAAGCGCCATGCGTCAGCGTCACCGCCCAAGGCCAGGACACTCTCCAAATCGCCCTTTAGATCGTAGAAATCCACCCGCCCTTTCGCATCACTCCAGCCCTCTGCTTCCCGCGCACCACAGACCAGAGCACCAAGCATCGGGACTTGTGACAACTCATCCAGTTCGCCGTTGAAAACCAGCCCGGTTTCAAACAGCCGCACGCGGGTTTGCTGACGGTTAAGATTATACTCCATGGCGCGCACCAAGCCGGGAAACAAACTAGCACGCATCACCGACAAATCAGCCGAGATAGGGTTAGCTAGCGCGGGGCTTACAGCATCGGGCAGCATGGTCGCTTGCAGCTCAGGAGCCACAAAGCTGTAGGTAATCGCCTCTTGGAAGCCGCGGGCAACCATCTGGCGGCGCAGCCGTGCCTGGGTAAGCGTTGCCTCGTCTGCTGAACGGAGCGCCAAGCGTGCCGCCGGCCGGCGCACCGGCAAATTATTGTAGCCATGGATACGCGCTACTTCTTCGATGAGATCCTCTTCGATGGCCAGATCAAAACGCCAACTCGGCGCAGTGACTGCCCAGCCGGCATCCTGCACGCTGACTTCAAGCCCTAGGCGTTGCAAGATATCAGTTACATCATCACTATCGAGAGCCTTGGAAAGCGCTTTTTCTAACCGTTCACTGCGCAAGAAAATAGCGCGCTCAGCAGGCATACGCTCAGCACTTTGCGCTTCAACAAGAGGCCCTGCTTGGCCGCCGCAGATATCAATCAAAAGCTGTGTGGCGCGCTCAACGGCAACTGGTGTCAATTGCGGATCGACGCCGCGCTCAAAACGGTGCGATGCATCTGTGTGTAGCCCGTAGGAGCGCGCCTGCCCCGCAATGGCAAGCGGAGTGAAGAACGCTGATTCAAGGAAAATAGTCTGGGTATTTTCATTAACGCCGGAGTTTTCCCCACCCATCACACCTGCCATGGCTAGCGGGCCTGAGCTGTCGGCAATGATCAACGTTTCGGGGCGCAGCGCCATATCACTACCATCAAGCAGTGTTAGCCGTTCGCCCGGCTTGGCCATGCGAACCACTATGCCCTCTTGCAGGTTGTGGCGGTCAAAGGCGTGCATCGGCTGGCCCAATTCCAGCATGACGTAGTTGGTAATATCCACCACTGGGTCAATCGAGCGCACGCCACTGCGGCGAAGACGTTCTACCATCCACAGCGGTGTTTCAGCCTTAACATTAACGCCCTTGATTACGCGACCAATATAGCGCGGGCACTGCTCTGGTGCCTCTACGCTCACCGCGAAGCTATCCTCAACCTCCGCGGCCACCGGTGCGATTACGGGCCCGTTAACCGGCAAACGGTTAAGCACGCCGACCTCTCGCGCCATCCCCTTAATACTCAGGCAGTCTCCCCGGTTGGGCGTCAGATCGACCTCAATCGTCATGTCATTAAGATGCATGAACTCTCTGAAATCGCCCCCCACCGGCGCAGATGACGACAGCACCAGGATGCCGGGCGAGGTCTCTTCTTCAAGCCCCAGCTCCGATGCAGAACAAATCATCCCGCGCGATTCAACGCCGCGTAGCTTGGCTTTTTTGATTTTAAAATCACCTGGCAGCACGCCACCCACCTGGGCAAAGGGGATCTTCTGACCAACATCAACATTGGGTGCACCGCAGACAACCTGCACAGGCTCGCCACTACCGTCATCAACGGTGCACACATTGAGCTTATCCGCGTCAGGGTGCTTCTCTTTACTCAGCACCTCAGCCACCACTACACCGCTGAATGCGGCGGCTACCGGCTCAATAGCGTCGACTTCCAAGCCCGCCATGGTGATTTGGTCGGCCATTGCCTGCGTTTCAAGCTGCGGCGAAACCCACTCACGCAGCCACTGTTCTGAAAATTTCATCGTTGATCCTGTATTCGGCGGCGGTCTTAAGCGAATTGACGTAAAAAACGCAGATCGTTTTCAAAGAACAGGCGTAAATCATTCACGCCGTAGCGCAGCATTGCCAAACGCTCAGCCCCCATTCCGAAGGCAAAACCGGTATAGCGCTCGGTATCAATACCCGAGTGACGAAAGACTTCAGGATGCACCATGCCGCATCCCATCACTTCCAGCCAGCCGCTGTGGGAACAGACACGACAACCTGATCCACTACACATCACACACTGAATATCCACTTCGGCGGAGGGCTCAGTGAATGGAAAGTAGGATGGACGGAAACGCACCGAAAGGTCGTCGCGCTCAAAAAATGCCTGCAGAAAGTCTTCGATCGTTCCTTTAAGGTCGGCAAAGCTAACCCCCTCATCGACCAGCAAGCCCTCCACTTGGTGGAACATGGGGGTGTGAGTCAAATCTGAATCGCTGCGATAGACCCGCCCCGGGCAAACGATACGGATAGGTGGCTCACTACTTTTCATAGTACGCACTTGCACCGGCGAGGTGTGAGTACGCAGCAAGCGCGTGGCGTCAAAATAGAAGGTATCAGCCATACCGCGAGCGGGATGGTGCGCGGGAATGTTGAGGGCTTCGAAGTTGTGATAATCGTCTTCAATTTCAGGCCCTACCGCCACGTCATAACCAATACGTGTGAACAGCCCCTCTATGCGCTCAAGCGTACGCGTGACGGGATGCAACCCACCGCTGGCCTGACCACGCCCTGGCAATGTGACATCGATACTTTCAGCGGCCAAACGGGCATTCAGCGCCTCACTTTCAAGCTGTTCGCGCTTAGCATCAATTTCGTCGGCCAGCGTTTGCTTGGCTTGATTAATACGCTCGCCTGCTGCCGGGCGTTCTTCGGCTGACAGCTTCCCCAGGCCCTTCAGCAAGGCAGTTACCTCACCTTTCTTACCTAAGTAGCGTACTCGTAACTCGTCTAGTGCGGCGACACTCTGCGCAGCCTGAATGGCGTCGCGAGCCTCAGATACCAGAGTAGGAAGGTGATCCATCCGTTTCACTCCGAATTAAGCGGTGTCCATCCGTGAAGATGGCGTGGCACGTTGAAGGTGACAAAAAAACAGGGGAAGAGCGGCTGCTCTTCCCCTGGATGGGTCACTCTGAAATGACCT
Source organism: Halomonas sp. KHS3 (assembly GCF_000830495.1). Classification (NCBI taxonomy): domain Bacteria; kingdom Pseudomonadati; phylum Pseudomonadota; class Gammaproteobacteria; order Oceanospirillales; family Halomonadaceae; genus Halomonas; species Halomonas sp. KHS3. Next base: position 41,346 of record NZ_JWHY01000015.1, read on the forward strand.
CAGGCACGTAACACGGGCACAAGCCCTATGCATATTACCTTATTGGGCAGCCTTGGCTTTTTCCACGATGGCAGCAAATGCAGCCTTCTCGTGTACTGCCAAATCGGCCAATACTTTACGGTCGATTTCGATACCGGCTTTCTTAAGACCGCCAACAAAGCGGCTGTAAGACATACCGTTAACACGCGCACCAGCGTTAATACGCTGGATCCATAGCGCGCGGAACTGGCGCTTACGATTGCGACGGTCACGGTAAGCGTACTGACCAGCTTTGATTACAGCTTGCTTGGCAACACGGAAAACGCGTGAACGGGCACCGTAGTAACCTTTGGCAAGCTTCAATACTTTTTTATGGCGACGACGCGCTACTACGCCACGTTTAACTCGAGTCATAACACACTCCTGACTTTAAGGCTGAGGCAAAAAAATTGTGCACTCAGAAAAACGAAAACCCGACTTATAGATTCGGCAGCATACGCTGGATGAGCGCTTTATCAGACGCGTGGATCTGCTTCATTCCACGCAATTGACGCTTACGCTTGGTCGATTTCTTGGTCAAGATGTGGCTACGGTGAGACTGCTTGTGCTTAAAGCCATTAGCAGTCTTCTTGAAGCGCTTGGCAGCGCCGCTGTTGCTTTTGATTTTCGGCATGAGGAAAACTCCGCTCGATATTTTTTAGAAAACCCAGGGCCGACCACCGGTTTAACGGTGGCCCGTTGACATCGCCGTTGGATCACTTCTTTTTCGGGGCAATAATCATGATCATCTGGCGGCCTTCCATTTTAGGAAAGGCCTCTACCACTCCGATCTCTTCCAGGTCTGCCGCGATCCTTTCCATCAGCTTACGGCCGATATCCTGGTGCGCCATTTCACGACCACGGAAGCGCAGTGTGACTTTGCCCTTGTCACCACCTTCCAAAAAGCGCGTCAGGTTTTTAAGCTTGACCTGATAATCGCCTTCATCGGTGCCAGGACGGAATTTGACTTCCTTAACCTGGATTTGCTTCTGCTTCTTCTTTTGAGCCGCTTTCTGCTTCTTGGTCTCAAAAACGAATTTGCCGTAATCCATAATCTTACAGACGATGGGATCGGCATTCGAAATTTGCACGAGATCTAAGCTTTCAGATTCAGCACGCTCTAGCGCTTCGGTGGTGGGCACAACGCCCAACTGCTCACCGTCGCTACCAATAAGGCGTACTTCTTCTTCGACAATTCGCTCGTTCATTGGTGGGCGTTTGTCTGCTGGACGCCCGCGCTGGTTGCTTCTCTTGATCGTTCCGTCTCCTTAGGCCATTGACGATGTCGCCAGGGCTGCTCTCTCGGCAGTATGGCGTTCAATAAATTCATCGACCGTCATTGTACCGAGGTTTTCGCCGCTGCGTGTTCGCACGGCCACTGAGTCAGCTTCGACTTCCTTATCTCCCACCACAAGGAGATAGGGAACTTTCTGTAATGTATGCTCACGGATTTTAAAGCCGATCTTCTCGTTCCTCAAGTCCGCTTTAACACGCAAGCCACTTTTTTGCAGACGTTTCTCCAATTCAAGCGCATATTCACGCTGCGAATCGGTGATAGTCATGACAACCGCCTGCTGAGGCGCAAGCCATAATGGCATAGCGCCCGCATAATGTTCAATCAAGATGCCAATGAAGCGCTCCATGGAGCCTACAATAGCACGATGCAGCATTACCGGCGACTTACGCTGACCTTCTTCAGTCACATACTGAGCCCCAAGCCGCTCTGGCATCATAAAATCGACCTGCATAGTGCCGACCTGCCATTCACGCCCCAGACAGTCTTTCATATGATATTCAATCTTGGGGCCGTAGAACGCGCCTTCGCCAGGAAGTTCCTGCCACTCGACGCCACAAGTTTTCAATGCGCTACGCAGCGCATCTTCTGCCCGATCCCAAACCTCATCACTTCCAATGCGCTTTTCCGGGCGAAGAGCAATTTTAATAGCTATATCTTCAAAGCCGAAATCACTATACACCTTTAGCGCTTGGCGATGAAAATCAGTCACTTCAGGCTCAACTTGAGCTTCAGTACAGAAAACATGGCCATCATCTTGCGTAAATGCCCGCACACGCATAATGCCGTGTAAAGCACCTGAAGGCTCGTTACGGTGGCATCCACCAAACTCACCAAAACGAACGGGCAATTCGCGATAGCTACGCAAACCAGAATTAAACACCTGAACATGTCCAGGGCAGTTCATCGGCTTAAGAGCATACTCACGCTTTTCGGATTCAGTAAAGAACATGCCGTCCGCGTAGTTATCCCAGTGCCCTGATTTTTTCCAAAGCGATACGTCCATAATCTGAGGACAGCGTATTTCTTGATAACCACCCTCTTTATAGACGCCCCGCATATATTGTTCGATCTGCTGCCATAGCGCCCAGCCGTTTGGATGCCAGAATATCATCCCCGGCGCCTCTTCCTGCATGTGGAAGAGATCCAACCGACGCGCCAACTTACGGTGATCGCGTTTCTCCGCCTCTTCGAGACGTTTGACGTAAGCCTTCAGCTGTTTTTTATCACCCCACGCGGTGCCGTAGATACGCGTCAACATAGTATTTGCAGCGTCACCGCGCCAATAAGCACCGGCCAACTTGGTCAACTTAAAGGCTTTTAAGTGGCGGGTATTTGGCACATGAGGCCCGCGGCACATATCGGTGTATTCTTCGTGATGATAAAGCCGGATGGTCGCGTCATCGGGAATATCGCGAACAATTTCCTGCTTATAAGGTTCATCGCGGTGTAAAAAAGTCAGCATTGCCTGGTCACGATCAACATACTCGCGTACCACATCGTACTCACGCTCTATCAGTGACTGCATACGCGCTTCGATGGCTTCCAGGTCTTCCGGTGTGACAGATTGACCAAACTCAATATCGTAGTAGAAACCATCTTCAATAACTGGCCCGATGGCCATTTTGGCCTCGGGGTACATCTGCTTAACCGCATGACCAATGAGGTGAGCGCAGGAGTGGCGAATAATTTCCAGCCCTTCAGCGTCACGGGCAGTAATTATCGCCACCGTTGCGTCTTGCTCGATCAGGTCAGCGGCATCTACCAGCACACCATCGATCTTTCCAGCGATACAGGCCTTAGCCAAACCAGGGCCAATGGATTCTGCGAGCTGCATAATGGTTAGCGGTGCTTCAAACGTCTTTTGACTGCCGTCAGGCAGAGTAACAATAGGCATTCAGATTCCTTGAGCGCAGTGGTGATCCATACCAAGGATCACATATCGCTATCAATGGTCTTGGGAGAGGTGTAAATGTACCAACATAAAACAGCAGCAAGACTAGCAGACTTGCCGACCGCTTAAAATAAAAACGGGAGGCATAAGCCTCCCGTTTCTTTACCTGTGGATTGCCGCTAGCACTTTATAACCAAACCGCAAACCTCAGATGATAAGTGAACTTAGTTCCACTCATCCAGTTCAACGCGACGGTTCTGGAAGCGACCTTCTTCAGTCTCGTTAGAGGCGACCGGACGCTCTTCACCGTAACCTACCGCACGCATGCGGTTAGCTTCTACGCCACGGCTCGCCAAGTAGTTAGCAACAGATTGAGCACGCTCTTGTGACAAGTTTTTGTTGTACTCGTCAGAACCGCGTGAATCAGTGTGGCCTTCGATGCTTACGCGAACATCAGGGTTGCTGACCAAGCGCTCTGCAACACCGTTAAGCACGCTCTGAGCGTTAGAGGTTAACTGAGCAGAATCAAACTCGAAGTTAACATCTTCCAGAACTACGCTATCCGGGCAACCCAGGGCGTTCACTTCTACACCAGCAGGAGTGTTCGGGCACTGATCACGGTAATCGGGCACACCGTCGTTATCGGAGTCAAGCGGGCAACCGTTGGCATTAACTTCAACGCCAGCGGGAGTGCCTGGGCACTGATCGCGGTAGTCCGGCACGCCATCACCGTCAGAATCTAACGGGCATCCCTCGGCGTCAACTGCGACACCAGCAGGCACTTCGCCATAGCTCGGGCACTGAGGTGCAACCGGCTCAGGCGTACGATCAGCACATAGCAGACCGCCGATAGCAGCACCAGCTGCGGCACCAGTAGCAGCACCGCTCTCTTCATCAGAACTACTGCTGGTGGCGTAGCCAATGCTGCCACCGATAACGCCGCCTGCCAGACCACATACCGCAGGGTGCTGGTACCAGCTGCGGTCGCTGCTAGCGCTTGCTTGGCCGGAAGACTGTGAGGCCGAGCTGGCACAGCCAGATAGACCTACTACCAGTGCGGAACCGATGAGCAAGCCAGTCGTTGATTTTTTCATGCAAGACTCCTTCTTGATCCAATGCTGAAATGGCCATAAGTGACCAAATCTATCCAATGCTTCTTATTGCGAGAGCATCCATTTTTCGCCTGCTCCATATCGCTGTTGATAGTATCAAGCTACCAGTACCAATAATCACGTACTAATTACTCAACACCCAGTCGATATAGAGCGATGTGCCTATCATTCACGCTTAAGCGCAGGAAGGCAACAATGCCAAGATATCAACTTCTTGCCAATACCGACATCCTTCAGCATAGCAAAATTGCCGCAATGGGCACTAAAAATTAGCTTGCTATGCTTTTGGGCGGTTTAAACCGCTCAAAACCTGTCATTAATGCAGCGCTTTTCTGCCTTGGGCACGCCATTTCAGCACTGCCCGAGCTGCCTCCAATACGGCATCGCGCATATCATTTTCTACCATCAGCCGCTCTTTGTCTTCCTGCATACGCTCTCGGGGGGACAACTGTTGACGAGCGGTATGGGTATTCAGGTGTTGAGTGCGGCTGTAGTGCTCGGCAAATGCCTTAAATTCAGTTCGTTCCGTTAAACTAGGATCAATGATTTCCAGTAACACCTTGCACCGCCAGGCGCCTTCGGTAATATCGACCTGCTCCTGAACCAGTGCGCTTGCTACATAATCGAGGTTTTCTAAGCTATTTTGTTGGGCGCGAGCGTCTTCATCGCGACGATAAGCTTCTCGACGACTCACCTCTTTGCGTAACGACCATGCGTAGAAACACAACCCTACAATGACTGCAATCGCCACGGCGAGTAATACCAGCGCTACCGTTGAGCTCATGAAACTCCTCATTCAGCGGATAAATTGCTTGACGAAAATTGTACACCCTTATACCACTATTCTGCCAATAGCATCTAGGCTTGCTTCTCTTCTGACTGCATAGCTGTCCAACTCTTGTTTGGATCACCAAGCAAGCGCCGCAGCGTAGTGATCAAGTAATAGCGCCCCAAAAACACCTAATAAATAGCGAATTGAGAACCAGAATGCGCCGATAGGAGCAGCAGGATCCTGACCACGCCACACTCGCCAATTCCACACCATGAAGCGCGCATTCAGGCACAGCACGACCACTAGGTAGAGCGCGCCGCTCATGCCTATCATCACCGGCAGTAAGGTGGCTAACACCGTTAACCACCCATACAGCCAAATTTGCAGCCGCGTAAAAGGAATGCCGTGGGTAACGGGCAGCATGGGGATACCAGCCCGGGCATAATCATCGCGCTTGTGAATGGCCAGCGCCCAAAAATGGGGCGGCGTCCAGGCAAAAATAATCAGCATTAAAAGCAAAGGCTCGGGGGTAATTTGCCCAGTAATAGCGACCCACCCCAGCAGTGGCGGCGCAGCGCCAGCAACGCCTCCAATGACGATATTTTGTGGTGTCGCCCGCTTTAAAAAAGCGGTATAAATCAGCGCATAACCAATTAGGGAGGCAAAGGTTAGCGCAGCCGTTAAATGGTTAACCTGCCACACCAATAGCGCCACACCCGCGACTGAAAGCAAGCACGCCCAACCTAGAGCGATTGCCACGGGTAGACGTTTACTTGCCAAAGGACGACGAGACGTTCGTGTCATTACCGCGTCCAAGTGGCGGTCGATGACATGGTTAAAAGCCGCCGCACCGCAAGAGGCCAAGCCGATACCGGCTAGCCCAAGGACTACGTTCGTCAATGGTGGTAGGCCCGGGGTTGCTAACGCCATTCCTACGGCAGCACACACCAACATAACGGCAACAACTTTCATCTTGCACAGACCAAGGAGCTCTTTCCAGCCCCACACCATAGAAGGCACTGCCGTGGGTAGCGTCATTGTTATATTTCGCATGGCATGCTTCCCTTTTATTGAACGATAACGTTGTTATAAGGTGAATGAGTCGTCGTTGAGTAAACGCCAGCCTCATGATAGCGCCAACGCCACCAGGCCCAAACGAGCCCAACGGCCAACGCAATGGCGCCCGCTGTGTGCAGTAGCGCCAGCCAAAGCGGCAACCAAAGCACCACATTGGCCACCCCCAATGCAGCCTGCAGCACATACAAACCGACGACAATCGCTAGCGGCCTTACCACATTCTGCCACTGTCGATAACGCCACCAGAGCACTATTAGCCCGACACCAAGCAACAATGCCCCCAGGCGATGTACCACTTGAATCGCGGTACGTGCATCGGCATGTAAATGCCCATGTAGGTAATTGGGCCCCACGGTCTGGGTAAGATGGAAGCCCTCGCTGATATCCATCGCGGGCATCCACTGGCCATTACAAGTAGGAAAACCTTGGCAGGCAATACCGGCATAATTGCTGGACACCCACCCACCTAGAGCCAATTGCACTACCAGCAAACATGCCGCAATACCCCACCACGCATTCACTCGCCGAGGCTCACTTGTTGGCTTTGGCGCCACAGCGAGGCGTAAGCGAAGATGCAGCCAAAAGAGCAGCAGCAGCACACTCAACCCGCCCAGGAGGTGAAGGGTAACGACTTGAGGCCATAACTTGAGCGTAACGGTGAAGGCACCAAAGGCGCCCTGGAGCAAAATAACCACCAGCAGCATCAAGCTTAGGTGCCATGGGTAATCGCGACGATGACGCAACGGCCAGCCCAAGGCTACAACGCTAACGATCACCAATCCCAGCAGCGTCGCGATATAGCGATGTACCATTTCTACCCACGCTTTAAAGGGCTCCAACGGGACATCGGGATGATGAAGCGTGGCAAGATCATTATCAGGAACTAATAGCTTGCCGTAGCAACCCGGCCAGTCAGGGCAGCCTAAACCAGCATCGACTAAACGCGTCCAGGCGCCTACCAGCATCACTACGGCAGTAAATAGAGTACCTACCAGCGTTAATCGCACTAACCAGCGCAAGCGGCGCTCAAATGAATCGTGCATGGCGTTTCCTTAACAGCAGAGGCTAGCGCGCTTTATTGAGGATTCACTTTAAGTAGATGCTGGATATCCTCGAGCACATCCTCAGTGGCTACGTTGGCCTCAAAGGCCAGTGCTGGTCGCCCCATTGGATCAAGCAGCCAAGCCGAGTTGGCTTGACGCCACGGAGGTAAGTGCTGCCATTCGCTGGTCATTTCTCCTGGCAGCGATTCGGGATCCCCACCAATCCGTAAGCGAGTTAACCTCGGCGCTTCGCGCCCTAAAGCACGGTGTAAACGCCACAACTCATCCTTACGCTGCTCACACTGCTGAGAGCAGTCAAAGGCCAAGACCCACTCCTCTTGGCTATTGACCGCAGCTATTGTTAAAGGCCACTCGTCAAGCATGGGCAATTCCAGCTCCACATTTCCGTGAGCAGTATAGCGATCGGGAATACCGATGCGTAACTCGACCATTCCCCAAGCAGCGACCATGGGCGCCGCAAAAACGACAAAAATAAGGATTAACTTGAGCCGCTGACGGCGAATATGTCTGGCGTCCTGCATACTTTTCACCTCTGTTTATTTTTATTAACTAAAGCTTTTTTATCAGCGCCATCGCGACGCAGTTTATATCCGCCAATAAACATCACCATCAAGGCCGCCAGTGCCAGCCCCCACCATTGAAAGGCATAGCCCATATGCCGACTGGGCGGCATCACATTGGCTTCCCACCATGGGATTAAGACCCCATCGCCTTCGCTGGCGTGCAACCAGCCTGGGTAACTAAACGCGCCTAGCGAAGCGTGCCAGGGTTCAAGGCTAAGCTGCTGCAGCCTTGCCCCTTCTCTATTTTCCCCATATAGCGGCCCGCCAGACTGTACCTCCTGCCACTCGCCAATCACTTCGACCGTACCGCTGGGTGTGGTTGTCTGCGGCGTTTCGCGACGCGGCCCGGTGGCTAAAAAGCCACGCTGTACCAGCCAAAGCTGCCCGAAACTATCACGCAGCGGGGTTAGTACGGCCACCCCCACTCTTCCGTCTACAACGCGATTATCCAAATAGAGCGTTTGCTCCGCCAAATACTGCCCACGCAACGTTACCTGGGCGCCTTGCGCTGGCTGCTCGGTAGGCTGCACTAAGGTAGGGGCTGCATCGCGAACGGCGATGGCCAACCGCTTGTCATCTGCCCGTTCCCACTGCCATAGTCCTAAACTAATACCTAACGCCACCAGCAAACTCCAAAACAGATACCAACTATAAAAACGCCATTGCCGAGAGGGATTCATCATGTGGTTACAACTACTCATTGCCGCCGTGTTTATTGCGATGGTTATCAGCTTGGCCGTAGGCGCCATTTTCCTGATTAGAGATAACGTCTCTTCCCGCCGCCTACTACTCTCTCTCAAATGGAGAATTGGATTAGCCTGTCTGCTCATGGCCCTCATTATTTTCGGCTATTGGTCGGGCCAGTTAGGCTAATGCGGTTATAAGACGTAGACAAAAATAAACAGCCCAACCCACACCACATCAACAAAGTGCCAGTACCAGCAAGAGGCTTCAAAACCAAAATGGTTTTCGTCGCCAAAGTGGCCCTTGATAATGCGTACCAGCATGGTGGCTAAAATCAGCGTGCCGATAATCACGTGCACACCATGAAAGCCGGTCAAAATAAAGAATGTTGCCCCGAAAATTCCGGCTTCCAAGGTAATGCCATAATGGGCGTAGGCCTCGTAGTATTCGACACCCTGGATCATGATAAAGCAGCAACCCAATAGCACCGTTCCCGTTAGCCAGTTGCGGCAAGTCTTCCGGTCACCCACTTTTAAAGCTTCGTGAGCAACGGTGAGCGTGATGCTGGAAGTTATCAAAATCAGCGTGTTGACGAGAGGCAGTTGCCACGGGCTAAAGACTTGTTCAGGGCCGGCAATGGATGAGTCCGGTGGATTCAACAACGGCCAAGTGGCGACAAAGTCAGGCCATAGTAATGCGGAAACACCTTTTGCCCCCTCTCCCCCTAACCATGGAATAGCAAACATGCGTACGTAAAACAGCGCGCCAAAAAAGGCGGCAAAAAACATTACTTCCGAAAAAATGAACCAGCCCATCCCCCAACGAAATGAGCGATCCATCTGCTCATCATAAAGCCCTCCCCGAGACTCACTAATGACGTCACGGAACCAGAGCCCCATCACCGCAAGAATGCCTACCACACCGATTAACACCAGCGGTAACCCGGTGTCATAAACGAGTTTAATGCCCGTGCCGACCATCATGGCGCCTAGGGCAACCGAGCCGAGAACAGGCCATCGGCTACTCGCCGGAACATAATAGCTACCACTGCTCATATCGCTTCTCCCGCCGCTTTATTGTTTTTAGGCGTGTTACTGAGATTGTTTATAGGGTCGTTTACAAGCTCGTTGTTAGCGCTGCTCTTAAGCGTATTATCCAATGCAGCATTTTGAATCACATGCTCTATCGGGTAGAGGGTATACACCAGTGTAATAGTATTAATATCGTCGGGCAGATCACGCGCTAGCTGGAATACCAACGGTATGGTTAACCGCTCATTACCCTGCAACTGCTGCTCCTGAAAGCAGAAACAGCTGATTTTACGTAGATGCGTCGTGGCAGTAGAGGGAGACACACTGGGCACTGCTCTCCCCCAGCTTTCGCTACTGCTATTATTGGTGAAGGTAAAATCGACTTCCGCCATTTGCCCGGGGTGCACACTCATCTGGCGCATTTCAACGCTCATTTGCCACGGCAGGCCCGGGCTACCACGCGTGATAAATTGCACATTTATATAGCGCGACTCATCGACTTCTTCGTGCACGACGCTCTTCGCAGTGGCGTCCACCTTGCCGTTAATACCAGTAATGCTACAAAAAACGTCATAAAGCGGCACTAGTGCAAAGGCAAAGCCAAACATGCCTATCAATACGGCGATTGTTCTAATAACCGTGCGGCGCACACCTACCTTTGCCTGCTCTTGGCTATCCATAACACCTCTTAGGCCAGTGACCCATGTGCTTTATGTCATTGCTAGTGGGACGTACGATGAAACACTGGCGGCGTTTCAAACGTATGCAGTGGTGCTGGACTAGGCACCGTCCATTCTAAATCCTCGGCCCCCTCCCAGGCTTTTGCTGGCGCTTTTTTGCCACCGCGCACGCACAGTATGACGCCCAATACAAAGAGCAGTTGAGATGCGCCAAAGAAGAAGGCACCGATGCTTGAGAGTAAATTAAAGTCCGCAAACTGAAGGGCGTAGTCAGGGATCCGCCGCGGCATTCCCGCCAAGCCTGCGAAGTGCATGGGGAAGAAGGTTAGATTGACACCAATAATCGAGAACCAGAAGTGCCACTGGGCCAGCTTCTCATTGGGGTAATGCCCGGTCCATTTAGGCAGCCAGTAATAGACCCCCGCCATAATCGCAAAGATTGCCCCCGGGACTAGCACATAGTGAAAGTGGGCAACGACGAAGTAGGTATCGTGATACTGAAAATCCGCCGGTGCAATCGCCAACATAAGCCCTGAAAAACCACCAATGGTAAACAGCACCACGAAAGCCAGAGCAAACAGCATCGGCGATTCAAAACTAATCGAGCCGCGAAACAGTGTGGTTACCCAGTTAAATACCTTCACGCCGGTTGGCACGGCGATCAGCATGGTGGAATACATAAAGAACAACTCTGCCACCAAAGGTAGACCCACTATAAACATATGGTGGGCCCAGACTAAAAATGACAGCAGTGCAATGGCCGCAGTGGCGTACACCATGGAAGCGTAACCAAACAAAGGCTTACGCGCGAAGGTGGGGATAATCGCTGAGACAATACCAAAAGCTGGCAGAATCATAATGTATACTTCGGGATGCCCAAAGAACCAGAATAGATGCTGGAACAACACCGGATCCCCACCACCTGCCGCATCAAAGAAGCTGGTGCCAAAGTTGATATCCATCAACATCATCGTGATGACACCCGCTAGCACCGGCATTACCGCAATTAATAGGAAAGCGGTAATCAGCCATGTCCATACGAATAGCGGCATATCCATTAAACGCATACCCGGCGCACGCATATTTAAAATGGTCGCGATGATGTTGATGGCACCGAGAATAGAACTAATACCGGCAATATGTAGCGCAAGAATAAAGAAAGTTGTCGAAGGTGGAGCAAAATTCGTCGACAGCGGTGCATAAAACGTCCAACCAAAATTAGGGCCGCCGCCGGGCATGAGTAGCGTTGAAAGTAGCAGTGTGAATGACACAGGAAGAAGCCAAAAACTGAAGTTATTCAACCGAGGTAACGCCATATCTGGCGCGCCAATCTGTAGCGGTATCATCCAGTTGGCTAAGCCGGTAAAAGCAGGCATTACCGCACCAAACACCATGATCAAGCCATGCATGGTGGTCATCTGATTGAAAAATTCAGGCTCGACCAGCTGCAGGCCGGGCTGGAAAAGCTCGGCCCTGACCACCAGGGCAAATATCCCTCCGATGAAAAACATCGTCAGCGAAAAAATCAAATAAAGGGAGCCAATCTCTTTATGATTGGTGGTCAGTAGCCAGCGAAAAATGCCTTTCGGCGGCGCAGCATGACCATGGGACTGCCCATCGGCGACGGCCGTGGTGCTATGTTGCAGCGGTGGCTGAGGAGGTAGTTTGGGCGCCATGTGTCTCTCCGAAATATTGTTGTCTAATTGAGTGGCAAACCAACATCACTGGGCAATTAACTCAGCTACTGCAGAGGGCTGCACGACATCACCCGTATCATTACCCCAGGCGTTACGCGTATAGGTGACCACAGCCGCTATCTCAACAGGGTTTAAGGTGCTACGGAAAGCAGGCATAGCAGCACCCGATACACCGTTGACGACCCTATCTAGATGCCAATCCACATCATTGATGAGCTGTTCGTTATTTGCCAACGCGGGAAAGGCGGGTGGAGAACCTTGGCCTTCGGCCTGATGACAAGAGGAGCAGATCGATTGATACACTGATTCGCCGCGCTCAACTAGCTCATCCATTGCCCATTCACGGTCAACCCCCATGGCTTCCTGCTCAGCAGCCTCTTTGCGCTCAGCTAGCCAGCCATCAAACTCCTCCTCCTCCACAGCGTGCACCACCACAGGCATAAAGCCGTGGTCGATACCGCACAGCTCAGCGCACTGCCCGCGGTAAATACCCGGCTCGTTGATCTTCACCCAATTCTCATTGATAAAGCCGGGAATCGTATCCTGCTTAACCGCTAAATCCGGCACCCACCAAGAGTGAATAACGTCATCTGAGGTCATTAGAAAGCGTACTTTACGATTTATCGGCAGCACCAGCGGCTCATCAACCTCTAATAGGTAGTGCTCTCCGCGAGTTTCTTCTCCGCTGATTTGCGTTCTCGGCGTACTCATATTAGAGGTGAATGCCACATCTTCCCCCAGGTATTCATAGCGCCAACGCCACTGCTGGCCGGTAATCATTACATCCAACTCGGCGTCTGATGAGTCATACATGTTTTTTAAAGTTGCGGTGGCGGGCACCGCCATACCTACCAGGATCAAGATAGGGATAGCTGTCCATAACACTTCCACACTAGTGTGCTCATGAAAGTGGGCGGCCTTTGCACCTTTGGAATGGCGATAGCGAAACAGGGAGTAGAACATTGCCCCAAATACCACCAATCCAATCACGACACATATCCAGAATATGGTCATGTGCAGGCCGTAAATATCGCTACTCACATCGGTAACGCCGACAGGCATGTTCCAACCGTTCGTTTGAGCCTGCGATCCACTTGCAGCAAGGGATACGGCCATTAGCCACCACCGTGAACGCATAGAGACCTCCAGTTTTATTGTTGTTATTTCTTATCGTTAGATTAGGGTAGGATGAAATTAGATATTAGCAGTATAGAAAATATGTGCGATTCGTCACGCTTTGCTTATTTAACGCTATCAACGCTTTTCAGCGGGCCGCAAACATGGCCAAAAAAACAAGCATCAAAACGAACAGTAGCGTGATCACCACCCCCGTAACGAGGTAGGCTGCGGGCCTGCCACTGCTAAAGTCCTCTTCCCGCTTTTGATTACTTTGAACGCCTAGTAGGGCTGCTAACACTGACTTGACTACAGACCACATACCACCTCCGGTTTTCTTTGGCTCTCGTATCAGTCTAAGGCTGAAGGGTTAGCCACTATTATCATAGACCTACATAAGCATTTACAGCCACGTAAATGACCACCTATAGTTTCTCAATGTGAGATACTCAGCCAATTCTCAGGATCAGCGCCACCCAATGGAGTGCCTTATGCTCAAGCGCCACCTCGCCTTACCCATCACACTGTTTTTGATCATTCCACTGCTGCTGGCAGGCTGCACGACTTACACTTGGCCGGATGGGTCTAAGGAAACCGTCATCGGCGTAGTACCTGAAGAAGAGAATCAACGCTATGAGGAAGAACGCGTAGATGGCGTGCGCTATCGCATTCCCGATGAAATCCCGGAAAAGCGCAGCGAGTAATTATCGGAGTCGAAGCAGCGAAACCGGTCACGCCTTTCGCTTGGTATGCGCAGTGGCGGGTGCTGTCAGTGGGTCTTCAGGCCAGGGATGCTTTGGATAGCGACCGCGCATCTCTTTGCGTACTTCAGGATAACCCTTCTGCCAAAAGCTAACCAAGTCCTGGGTGACTTGCAACGGCCGACGCGCGGGAGAAAGCAGGTGAATCATTACGGCAACGGCACCATCGACAACGGTGGGCGTTACCCGCCAGCCAAAGGCCTCTTGCAGTTTCAACGCTAACACAGGTGGCCGCTGGGAAAGGCACGGCAGGTAGTCTAAGCCAACCTGTTTGCCGCTAGGAACCTCAAGCGCTAATGGGGTTAACTGCTCGAATTCACGTTGTGCTTCCCAGCTCAGTGAATTGAGCAAATAGCGCTCTAGCGGCAATTTCTCAATTTGACTCAACCGTTTAATACCGATTAGGTAAGGGGTTAGCCAGTTCTCTAATGAGGCTAATAGCGCTGGCTCGGACCAGTCGGGCCACTCGTCCCCCTGGTACTCGCGAAGTAGCGCCATTCGCCCGCACAACTGCTGTAAATTATCGCCAAATAACTGCTCGGGCCGCTGGCGTAGTGCATTCAATAGCGCCTCTTTCACCGCCTCCTCGGGTAAGTGTGCTAGAGGTCGTTTGGCAATGACGAGGCTGCCGTGAGCTTGCACCTCTTCACCAATTAAACGGCCCTGTTCTTGCGACCACGCCACTCGTGGCTGCCATTGGCGAATACCAGGATATAGCGAAAGCAGCGACTCAAGTGATAGCGGTTCGCCTGAGATGATCCGCGCCTGGTCGCCAGCCGCACTATTTAATGCGACAGCGACAACGTAGTCTTGATGCGCCAACGTATCGTTTAACGGCAGCGTAGCGGTTTTGCCATTGGCAAGCCGAAACTTACCCGGCTCAATTGACTGGCCAAGGCGCTCAGGGTACGCCAGCGCTAAGAGCGGCCCAAGCGGTACTAGCACGGCGTCATTAAGTGCCACTCCTGCTCGCTTAGCCAGCCTAAGCGCTTCGCGATGCCAACTGGGGAAGCGTTTAGGCTGACGAAGACGCAGTGCTAACGCATCATGCAGGGATCGCTCGTTGCTGTCGCGCTCTTCAAGGAGTGCCGCTATTCCACAGGCTAGTGGTACAGTATTAAACTCTGAAGCCCGCTCCAGCATCACGGCAACTCTCGGTTCAACTGGCCATTTGGCACAGCGGCTACCTAGAGGGGTAAGCTTATGCTCATGATCTAACACGCCTAGTTGCTGGAGCAGCGATTGGCCACTGCGCCAGGCTCCCTCCGGCGGCGGCGTTACCCAGCTTAGCGATTGGGGTGATGCGATGCCCCAGCACGCCAGTTCGAGCACTAGCGATGAGAGATCCGCTTGCTGAATTTCAGGCTCACCATAAGGCGCCAACGTCTGCTCCTGGGCCCAGAGCCGAAAACAACTGCCTTCCCGCTGACGCCCTGCACGCCCCCGACGCTGATCGGCACTGGCGCGATTGATCCGCCGGGTCGTTAAACGGGTTAGCCCGGTACGCGGCTGAAAAAGTGGCACCCGCTCCAGGCCACCGTCAATCACCACATTCACACCATCCACGGTAATGCTCGATTCGGTGATGGCGGTGGAGACGATAATGCGCTGTTTCGATGTATTCGCCGCCAAGGCTGCCTGCTGTTCAGCAATACTCATTCTGCCGTGCAGCGGCCGAATCGCCAGATGGGGCAGCTTTTTTTCCAGCGCCTGAACCAAGCGATTAATTTCGGCGACACCGGGCAAGATTACCAGTATGCCTTGAGTACCAGGCAGTGATAGCGCTTCCTCAACCACCCGAAGTGCGTGGCTAATGCTCTCCTCACCACTCAGGGAAGGACGATAAGCCGTCGCCACAGGATACTGACGCCCATGGCACTCAATAACAGGTACTTGCTCGCCCAACACCCGCTTGAGCGCTTCGACATCCAAGGTTGCCGACATCACCAGTAGGCGCAAATCATCGCGAATACTGGTCTGCACATCCAGCGTTAGCGCCAATCCCACATCAGCTTCTAAACTGCGTTCATGGAACTCATCAAAAATGATCCCGGCAACGCCTTCTAACAGCGGGTCATCTTGCAGCATGCGAGTGAGTACGCCCTGGGTGACTACTTCCAAGCGGGTTTGCGCGCTCACACAGCTATCACCGCGCATGCGATACCCCACCGTTTGGCCAACGTCTTCACCCAATTGCCGGGCCATAAAGCTGGCTGCCAAACGCGCAGCTACACGACGAGGCTCAAGTAACAGTAGTTTTTGCCCTTTGACCCACTCTTCTTCAAGTAAACAGAGCGGCACGCGGGTGGTTTTACCCGCCCCCGGCTGGGCAATCAGCATCAGCCGATTATGGGTAGTCAAGATGGTTTTAAGCGGATCAAGATACTGATCAATAGGCAAAGCGCTCATGTGAAGGTCACTTTTCCACACTGTGAGCGTCTGCACTGCTTTTAGGTGCAGAATTATTGGGCGCGGGTGAAGTAACGCCGCAGCCTTTTAGAATAACGTGCTCAAGAAAGCTGGAGATGGATTCAAGGTCATCCTCGGTTAACGCATCGCGGCCTAGAATACCGCTGACCTGGGCACTATATTCAGTGTAGTGCTGGGTGGCAGACCAAATCAGGAAAATAAGCCAGCGCGGATCGACAGCATCCATTTTTCCCTGGGCTGACCACTGGCGAATGATCGCGGCACGAGAGGAGACCCAATCGCGTAACTCGCCGCCCAGATAATCACTTAAGAAGGGAGCACCGGCTAAAATTTCCGCCGCAAAAAGTTTTGAGCCTTCGGGATAGCGCTGCCCCAGCACCATTTTAGTGCGAATAAAGTCACTGAGTACCGTCGCAGGATCACTATCAGGAGTAATGTCTTCAAGCACTTCGTTCCAGCGGCGCATCATGCGGTTAAGCAGTCGCACATAAAGCGCTTGCTTACTGCCCATGTAGTACAAAATATTGGCTTTGGGGAGACCGACTCGATCAGCGATCATTTGCAAGCTCGCCCCGCGGTAGCCGTGCTGAGAGAACACCTCCTCAGCGGCCACCAGAATATTTGTTTCTATTCTTTCCCGGCTAGGGCTTTCATGAGTGGCAGAGACGGCGGTCATTAACAGTATTCCCCAATAGCGTGAGTGATTGTTAGCTTGAATGTTTAGTTACACATGAATGCTTAGCTGGGTGAGAAGATAGGCTGGGCTGCCCCAAAAGTTAGCATTTCACACCAGCTTGCCCCACTCCTGTGCAGTGAGCAAATACTTGCAAGGTAGGGCGTTTTGTCCCAAGCTCAACCTATATTGACCGATCGGTCAACACAATTCCGGTCTATACAATAACAGTGGAGTTCGGCATGGCAACGATGACGTTCCTGCTCAATGGTACCCCTCAGCGGTGTAACGTTTCACCCGACGCCAGTATTTTAACGCTACTGCGCGAGCATTTGGCCCTAACGGGCACCAAAGAGGGCTGCGCTTCCGGTGACTGTGGCGCCTGCACCGTGGCGATTGGCGAGTCAACGGCTGGTAGCCAAAAGTTTACCAGCGCTAACGCCTGTATTACGCCCGCTCACCAGCTACAGGGCAGGCACTTGGTCACCATTGAAGGGTTATCGGAAAAAGGTCACCTGCACCCAGCTCAGGAAGCGATGATCGAATGCCATGGCAGTCAGTGTGGTTTTTGTACGCCAGGTATCGTTATGTCGCTTTTCACCTTGCATAGCGATCTTACTCAACGCCCTACTCCGCTCTTACAAGAACTATCACCTGAACGCCTAGAAGCCGCTCTGGGCGGTAATTTGTGCCGCTGCACCGGCTATCGCCCTATTCGAGATGCGGCGCTGCGTATGAATGATACGCCCTATGAGCGCCCTCAGTGGTTCGACGCGACGTTGCCAGCGTCAGAAAGCGACACTCAGACCGCCGATTCGGCAGGAACTGCGCCATTTTTTGCTCAGCCAGCGTCTTTGGAAGAGCTAACGCAATTGCGTCGCGCAACTCCCCAGGCGCGCTTGGTGGCAGGCGGTACTGATCTTTGGTTGGAGATCACTCAGCGCTTGGCGCCGCTTGATCAGTTGATTGACGTTTCCCGGGTTGCCGAGCTATTGACGGTTGAAGAGGCTACCCATGGACATCAAACCGGCTGGTGGATAGGCGCCGGGGTTACCTATACCCAGCTCGAACCGCTATTTGAAAAGCACTTTCCTGCGTTTGCTCACCTGCTGCACCGGCTTGGCTCCCAGCAAATTCGTAATCGGGGAACACTGGGTGGCAATATCGCCAATGCCTCTCCTATTGGTGATACGCCACCCGTGCTACTTGCCTTGGGAGCTCAGGTGGAACTTGCCAGCACAAACGGCAAGCGTTGCTTAGCGCTGGAGGATTTCTTCCTTGATTACAAAAAGACCGCTTTGGCGGCTGATGAAGTCGTTTCGCGGATTTTCATTCCGCAGCCGGTTGAGGACAGTCAATTACGCGTTTGGAAGTTATCCAAGCGTCGCGAAGATGATATCTCTGCGCTACTCGGTGCCTTTAGCTACCGCATTGAACAAGGCACCTTGCACGATGTACGCATCGCTTTTGGGGGAATGGCCGCTACTCCCAAACGCGCGAAAGCTGCTGAAGCAGCGCTCGAAGGTTGCACCATAGCTGCGGAAGCTTTTCGCGCCGCTCAGCAGGCACTTGATGACGACTTCCAGCCCATGAGTGATGTGCGGGGCAGTCAGCATTATCGCCAGCAAGCTGCCAAGAACCTGCTTGAACGTCTCTATCTTTCTCTCTTAGCGCCCGACCACGAGGTGATGCTCCATGCGTACGCTCACTAAACTGGACGGCGATAGCAGCCGTGCTCGCCGTGAACTACACGACCACATTCAAGGCTCAGGGCCCTTGGCACGTCATACGGTGGACAGTAATGGCCAGCGACAGGCGGGAAGCGCAAGTTTTCACGAAAGTGCTGAAAAGCACGTCACCGGCAAGGCCGCTTATATTGACGACTTGGTACTCCCCGCAGATGCCCTGCATGTGGCGCTTGGCCTATCGCCCGTCGCCCACGGCACCTTAACGCAGCTTGATCTCAGCAAGGTGAAAGAGGCACCAGGGGTAGTCGATGTGATTACCTTTCATGAAGTGCCAGGGCATACCGATATCGGGCCGGTCTTTCCGGGCGATCCCATTTTTGTCGATCAAGCGATCAGCTACGCAGGCCAATGCCTCTTCGCCGTTGCCGCAACGTCGCTGCAGGCCGCACGTCGTGCCGTCAAGCTAGCCGCCATTAGCATAGACGAGCAACCTGCCAGTTTAGATCCGGTGGCCGCAACGGAGCGTGAGGAGTTTGTGCGCCCGACTCATGTGCAGACCCGTGGTGATTGGCAGCAGGCGCTTGATCAAGCGGAACAGCTGATTGAGGGTGAGCTATTCGTCGGTGGCCAAGAGCACTTCTATCTGGAAGGCCAGGCCTGCGTGGTTCACCCCACCGAGGATGAGGGCGTTGTCGTCCATACCTCCAACCAGCACCCCAGCGAAACCCAGAAGCTGGTGGCGGAGGTGCTCGATATTCCTTTTCATGCCGTGACCGTAGAAGTGCGCCGTATGGGTGGTGGCTTTGGTGGCAAAGAGACTCAGGCCTCCCCCTGGGCGTGTATCGCCGCGATTATTGCCCGCCGCACAGGCAAGACGGTGCGACTCCGCTTACCGCGCAGTGAAGATATGCGCGCCACGGGTAAACGCCACCCTTTCCATAACCGCTATCGACTCGCCATTGATGCTGAGGGCGTTATTCAGGGTGGTGCGATCACGGTGATCGGTGACTGCGGCTACTCGCCGGATCTTTCCGACGCTATCGTTGATCGCGCTATGTTCCACGCCGACAACGCCTACTCGCTGGGGGACGCCCAGGTAGTCGGTCATCGAGCAAAAACCCATACCGCCTCTAATACCGCATTTCGGGGCTTCGGTGGCCCCCAAGGGATGATGATTATCGAAGCGGCCATGGATGATATTGCCCGCCAGATTGGCGAAGACCCACTGACTGTACGTAAGCGTAACTTCTACCGCGATGGCCGCGAGGTGACTCACTACGGCCAGCAGGTCGACCAGCGGCAACTCCTGCATACGCTCGTTGAAACCCTAGAAAGCGACAGCGATTACTGGACACGGCGCAAAGCAGCCAGTGACTTCAACGCCACCAGCCCTATCATTAAAAAAGGACTGGCACTTACCCCGGTTAAATTTGGCATTTCGTTTACCGCCCAGCACCTTAATCAGGCGGGTGCTCTTCTGCATGTTTACACTGACGGCAGCGTGATGATTAATCACGGCGGTACCGAGATGGGCCAAGGGCTACATACTAAAATTTGTCAGGTAGTGGCTCGGGAGCTGGGCCTGGACCTGGAGAAGGTACGCATTACCGCTACGCGAACCGATAAAGTCCCCAATACCTCCCCTACCGCCGCCTCTAGCGGTGCTGACTTAAACGGTATGGCCGCGCGGGATGCCGCCAGTAAACTGCGAGAACGCCTGTTCGATTTTGCCGCCGAGCACTATTCAGAGGGCTTGGATCGGGAAGGGATGCGCCTGGAAGATGGCATGCTAGTGGCCGGGTTCGGCGAGAGCGAGCGCCGCATACCTTGGGGTGAGTTGGTGCAAACAGCCTACCTCAATCGCATATCGCTATCTGAAAAAGGCTTCTACGCCACACCGCTTATTCACTATGATCGTTCAGTTGGTCAAGGTCGGCCCTTCTACTACTACGCGTTTGGCGCGGCAGTGGCAGAAGTAAGCGTGGATACCTTGAGCGGGGAGTATCAGGTCGATCGTGTCGATATCTTGCACGACGTGGGAGACTCACTAAACCCAGCCATTGATATTGGTCAGGTGGAGGGCGGTTTTATTCAAGGAAGGGGCTGGTTGACCAGTGAAGAGCTTAAGTGGAACGACAAAGGCGTGCTTGTCAGCGATGGCCCGGCGACCTATAAAATCCCTACCTTTGGCGACCTACCGCCCGTCTTCAATGTCGCGCTAATGGAAGGCCATCCCAATTCGATGGCCAGTCTCTACCGTTCAAAAGCAGTCGGTGAGCCCCCTTTAATGCTCGGTATCAGTGTGTGGTCAGCGCTGCGTGATGCGCTATCGAGCCTTACTGGTTACGCCATCTCTCCCCACTTAGATACACCGGCCACACCAGAGCGGGTCATGCTGGCAGCCAACGCTATCAGGAAGAAAGTGCTGTGAGTTCTAGTCAAAACCCAGAAAGCTGGCATGCAGCGCTACACCGCTTACAGCGCGACGGCATACCGCATGTATTAGCCACTCAGGTAACCAGCGCAGGCTCCACTCCCCGGGAGCCTGGCGCACGCATGGTGATCACCAACGATGCGATCTTCGATACACTAGGTGGCGGTACCTTTGAGTGGCAAACCATTACCGCTGCACGTGCTTGTTTGACAGAAAAACGCTATGGCCTCAGTTTGGAAGCCTTCTCTTTGGGCGGACGAAGCGGTCAGTGCTGTGGTGGGTTCGTTAATATCCTATTGGAAGCCTTTCCAGGCACTACAACGCACATAGCGATCTTTGGTGCAGGGCACGTAGGGCAGCAACTGGTAAAGCTAAGTGCGCCGCTTCCCTGGCAATTACACTGGTACGATAGCCGAAGCGATGCGTTTGCCGAGCAGTACCATCAGCAGCAGCCGCGACTTAGCTGTTATTCACTCCAAGATGCACAGCAAAGTGTTGCCGCCTTACCTGCTGATAGCCACGCACTGGTATTGACGCACAACCATGACGAAGACTATGCGCTGATCAAAGCGCTGATCGCGCGCGATGACATCGCGTCGATTGGGCTAATTGGTTCTGACAGCAAATGGGCAAGCTTTGAAGGACGCCTTAAGCGCGATGGTTACTCCGCCGATCAAATTGCGCAGGTGCGATGCCCCATCGGCCACATCCACGCCACTAAGCTGAGTAATAAAACGCCCTATGCGATTGCTTTAACGGTGGTGGCTGAACTGCTTTGGCTAACGGACACGCCCTCTTCGCAAGAAAACCGTGGCCTTGACCCCCAGGCAGTGCGAACGCTAATGACCGATTCTCCGACGACCCCGAGTTGATATGACTTCTTCTACCGATACGTTCATTCGTGCTGAATTGATTAGTTTTGCCCGTGACCCTGGCGATGGCAATACACCTGAACCGGGCAGCTTAGAGCATTACGGCGACGGACTGCTCTGGTTGAAAGGCCAGCATATTCATGCCGTCGGCCATTTCACCGAACTCTCACCTTTGCTACCCAAAGGGGCTGACGTTCTTGATTATCGTGACAAGCTGATTATGCCGGGGTTTATCGATACCCATGTGCACTATGTGCAGCTGGATATCATGGCTTCTTATGGCCGCCAACTGCTTGACTGGCTAAACGACTACACCTTTCCTGAAGAGTGTCGCTTTGCTAATCATGCCCACGCTGAAGCGCTGTCTAATGCTTTTTTGGATGAGATGCTACGCGCGGGCACTACCACTGCCCAGGTATTCGGTTCTAGCCACCCCGGCTCCGTAGATGCATTTTTCACCGCCTGCCAAAAACGCCAGCTGCGCATGCTGGTGGGCAAGGTTTTGATGGATCGTAATGCGCCAGAGGCGCTGATGGACGGTGCATCTGGT
Organism: Halomonas sp. KHS3; assembly: GCF_000830495.1. NCBI lineage: Bacteria > Pseudomonadati > Pseudomonadota > Gammaproteobacteria > Oceanospirillales > Halomonadaceae > Halomonas > Halomonas sp. KHS3. The sequence continues at coordinate 63,756 of NZ_JWHY01000015.1, forward strand.
ATTGCTGACAGCGAGCGACTTATTGAGGATTGGCACGGCAATGGCCGACTGGGCTATAGCGTCACACCACGTTTTGCGCCGACTTCAACTAAGACGCAAATGGACGCTGCCGGCGCTCTCTTACGTAATGATCCTAGCCTTTGGTTACAGACCCACTTGGCTGAAAACAGTGGCGAGTTAGACTGGGTAGCCGAACTGTTTCCAGGCAGCCGCGACTACCTGGCCGTGTATGAGGAGGCAGGCTTAGTCGGACCCCGTAGCACCTTCGCTCATGGCATTCACCTCGATAACGGCATGCGCAAACGCTTGGCGGATCGAGGAGCCAATATTGCCTTTTGCCCCAGCTCCAATCTTTTTCTGGGTAGCGGGTTATTCGACCGCGAAGCAGCCAAACAGACGGGCATGGCATATACGTTTGCCAGCGATATCGGCGCAGGCACTGATTTATCAGGATTTGGAACGCTTAAAGCGGCCTATCAAGTGGGTCAACTAGGCGGACAGCCCCTTACCGCATGGCAGGGCTTTTATGGCTTAACCATGGGTAATGCAAAAGCTCTCTCGCTGGATAGCCACATCGGTCAATTGGCGCCTACCCTTGAGGCTGACTTTGTGGTGATTGACACCCAGGCAACATCGCTACTCTCTCGACGAATCAATCACTGCACCACGCTTGGTGAGCGGCTGTTTGCGCTCATGATGCTGGCGGATGATCGCGCTATTTATGAGACCTGGGCAGGCGGGCAGTGCCAGCATCGAAGGGATGTATAAAAGTGAGGCGTGAGGCGTGAGGCGTGAGGCGTGAGGCGTGAGGCGTGAGGCGTGAGGCGTGAGGCGTGAGGCGTGAGGCGTGAGGCGTGAGGCGTGAGGCGGAACAGGATATTGGGAAGCCCCCCATTAACCAACGTTTTCTACTCACTATTCCCCCTCACTCCTCACTATTTACCCCTCACGCCCATGCAAAAAAAATCCCCCAAGGCATCAGCCCTGGGGGATTTTTCATAATAAGTGCCTGACGATGACCTACTCTCGCATGGGGAGACCCCACACTACCATCGGGTTTCACTTCTGAGTTCGGCAAGGGATCAGGTGGTTCACGCGTGCTATGGTCGTCAGGCGTAACTGTTAATGTACATCATGCTGTTTGTGATCGTCTCAATGCCTGCCGCCCTGGCGTTATGTCGCTTGGGCCACACGCTGCGTATCCGGTGTTTTAATGTTGCGTCATCATCGCGACCAGACCCCTTGGGTGTTATAGGGTCAAGCCTCACGGGCCATTAGTACACGTTAGCTCAACGCCTTGCAGCGCTTCCACACCGTGCCTATCAACCA
>NZ_JWHY01000020.1:0-706 GCF_000830495.1 Halomonas sp. KHS3
GAAGTCGTAACAAGGTAGCCGTAGGGGAACCTGCGGCTGGATCACCTCCTTAAACGATGCGTCACAGTCGGTAAGCGTCCACAATGAATTACCTGATCAAGCAATAGAGCAAACGGTAGTTAGTTTAGTTGTTACAAAGGCATCAAAACCTGTAACAACTGAATAGCCGGGTCTGTAGCTCAGTTGGTTAGAGCGCACCCCTGATAAGGGTGAGGTCGGCAGTTCAAGTCTGCCCAGACCCACCAAATTTTATCCAGCACTGCGTTATTTTATGACTCGCATAGCAGGCTATGCTTCGCCATAAAATGCCTTGTTCTGAATAAAATTACCCGGAAAAGTTATGTATTAATGGGGCCATAGCTCAGCTGGGAGAGCGCCTGCCTTGCACGCAGGAGGTCAGCGGTTCGATCCCGCTTGGCTCCACCATTACGTTACTACCCTGTTTAATTTAACCTTCAATACCGTTTGTGAATGTTTCGTGACCATTGATAAGTCGCTGTGTTGTAGCCGTTGTTTTAGTTATCGCACGCCGCCTTATCACTGTTCATTGAACAGCTGCTCTTTAACAATGTATATCATGCTGACAAGAACACTTCGCAAGAAGTGSTTCTTAAATTGTGATACGTCTCAAGCGTATCCGGCAAAATGAAACGTGATCATTGCGAGATACCAGACTCCTTCGGGTTATAGGGTCAAGCAATGAAGC